>NZ_CP016617.1 GCF_002741015.1 Microvirga ossetica
CCGCTGCTTTTCAGGATGCGCCCTACGCGGTGGTGGTCACCAATTCGGTCTTCACCAAGTCGGCCCATCAGCTCGCGCACAAGAATGGCGTGCTCCTGATGCACCACACGGATCTGCCGCAGCTTGAACTGATCGTCACCAGCGGGGCTGGGTCCCGCTGATACAAGATTCCGTTTAGTCGCCTGATACCTTGAGGAAATCGTCGATCGACAGTTGCGCCGGATTGGCGGGCTTCGCCTTGGGCTTCTTTGGGACTTCGTCAGAACCCACAGCTACAGGCTGCTTCCGCGGGATCGGCGTGTCTTCCGACTGCATGCGCTTCATCCGAGCTTTCGCCTTGTCGCGGGCCTGGGCTTCCCCGGACTGCGGATCCTCGGTCAACCATTTTCCACGCTTGATCACCTCGTTCACGCGACCCTGGTTGATCCCAAGCTGAAAGGCGATCTCCTGCTGGGTCATGTCGGTGGTGCTATGAAGCTCGAGGATCTTGCGGGCGAGCTCCGGCGTCATCTTGCGTCCGGACACTCTCCGAGCCGGAGCGATCGACCGCGTCTTCTTCTCCTCCTTACGCATCTTCTCCAGGATGGCCAAGGCCATGTTCATGCCTTGGGCACGCAGGGCTTCTTCGAATTGCTTCAGCGTAGCCAAAAGCGAGACTCCTGCACTCCTGCCCCGATGTACTCACACTGGTTCAGACTGACTTTTGAACGACGAAGAGGTGATGACAGGTTCCGCCAGCCCCGCACGGCTATTCGGACAGGCCAGCCGAATTAAGCCGACCTGAACCAGAATAGAGTCCATAATTCGTGTTTTTCAAGCTCGGCTATTCCAATTTGTTGTTGATTTGTTCCTTCAGTCGAGCATTTCGCCTCTCCTACAACCTTGTCGGTCGCAATGTACCACCGCTAGAAACAATTCCACGGGATCCAGCAACCGGCCGGCCTCTGGAGCACCGCTTACGGGTGAGAGGACACTGGAAGTCCCAAGCTTACGCACTCACCCGTACAGCAACCGCTAGGTGGTATAAACCCCGATTTTTCTGAGACCCCAGCCTATAGCCCTCAACTAGGGATATAGATCTCAATGGGGAGGATGCAGGTATCCCACCGCGCCTGACGTTGAGGCTTTTCCCGCTCACTTTTTTGCGCCAGATATAGGTGCCAGATCGGCTTCACGGGGCCTCCAGCGCTGCTTCGATCAGGTGACGGACGTCGGCCCATGCCGGTGCACTTGGGGCAACTAAATCGAAATGCCCTGCGCCAGGGATGTCCACGAGACGGACGCTGCCAGCCTTGCCGTGTCGAGCGCGGGCATAATCCCGCGCCACATAAGGCGGCACGAGCCGATCGAGCACGCCGCTCACCATCACAACCGGGGTCTTTGGTGGTGGGAGGGTCGCCGGAGAAACCTCCGCAAGCCGATCCGGAGGCGCTAAACGCTCGAGAATCCCGTCGCCGCAGTGTAGCGAAATGAACCTGGCGAAGGTCTTGAGATCGCCCACTCCGGCCAGACTGATCACCGCACGGGGCATGAACGGCGAGGGCACGTGCAACGGGCTTGCCGCCGGCAGTCCTCCCCGGGCTGCAGCCAAGAGCGCTAAATGCCCGCCGGCCGAATGGCCAACCAGCACCGTGCGCGATAGGTCCAAATGATACTTCGGCGCATCATCACGCAGACGTTCGATCGCGGCGCTGACATCTTGGAAGGTGCCGGGATAGCCGCCCCCTCTTCATTGGCCCGGCGGTACCCGATACTCCAGACCGCAATCCCGCGCTCTGCCAGATCTGCTCCGAGACGACGCAGTTGTTCCCGGCCTGCTGTAACGGTGCTCCAGCAGCCGCCATGGATCAGGATCGCCACAGGATGGGGGCCGAATCCTACAGGCAGGAAGATGTCGATCCCTTGAGAGGGCCTGGCACCGTAGCGGACCTGCAGCTTAGGTTCCGGCCGTGCGAGGGCAATAAAGGCTGACAGTTCCACCGGATCAGCAGCCGAAGCCGCGCTGGCAGTGATCGATGCCAGCAGAGCAAGGATGGCGTAGCGTTTCATCACGATCTCCTTTGTTCGGAGCAGCGCGACGGAGACCGTCAATAAGCGATAGCCGGCGCCTGATTCAGATAGCTGTCGTCGGTCGCTTGTCGCAGCATGAAATCAGCAACATCGGCCCGCGCGATGTGACTGCTCTTCGCGCGAATGCCATCGACGGCAGTCCGGTATTGCCCAGACCATTGGTCAGTGGCAGCGGGCGCACGGCAATCCACTCCGGCGCATGGTCCTGAATTTCCTCCAGTGCCCGCCGGTGATCAGCCATAGTGTGACGGATAAGGCGTTTGGCAAGGAACAGGAGCGCTGCTCCCCGAAGATCCCGTGCCGTCTCGCCTAAGACCCCAAAAATCGATAGGATAACGAGCCGCCGCACCTGGTGCGCCTGCATTCCCTGCCCGATGTTGCGGGCACCTGTTGAATAGAGGGTGGTAGGTCCCATCGCATTATCGCCAATAGTGCAAAACACCACATCCTGTCCCGCGAGTACGCGGGCCCCTGCCTCTGCGTCCAGGACATCGCAATGTTCAACGTGAAGCTGCGCATGGCGAATGCCGACTGCAGCGGGATTCCGGATAGCTGCCGTGACCTGATGATGTTGTGCGAGAGCGCGCTCAAGAAGACAGCGGCCCACTCCTCGGCTCGCGCCGACGATCAGAACCTTCATCGATCGCTTCCTTATTGGCTGGCTGAAGCGTGATCGTGTCTGAAGGATTGCCGCGCTCTGGTCTTATTGTCGGTGCCGCGGAGCATACGACTACATTATGGATAATACTAAGGTGACCCCGACCGATCGGGTCACCTTGCGCAGTCGCTCGCATCGTGCCTACGGGACTACCACACCGGTCGGCGTCGCGGCCCCGGGAGACTGCATCAGTGCGAGCTGAGGCAGGGCAAGGGCGAAGCTCCAACCTTACCCAAGTTTGTGACTCTTTCAGGGAAGCGGTCCGGCAACAACGCGATTCCTGCCCGTCCTCTTGGCTTCATACAGTTTTGCATCTGCAGCCGAGACCAGCGCCCCTGCAGTGAACTCGGTCGCTGGATCAGCCGTAACCGCTCCAATGCTCACCGTCACCAGTCCATCAATTCCTCTGGGATGAGGGATCTCAGCCGAAGCCAGATTAGCTCCAAGCCTCTGAGCCACCTCCAACGCACCGGTTTGGTCAGTCGACGGCAGGATCAGAGCGAACTCTTCACCGCCATAACGGGCCGCTACATCGTCGGGCCTCCGGGCTGCCTGTGCAACGACGCAGGCGAACTGGCGCAGGACGTCATCGCCCGCCTGATGCCCAGCCGTGTCATTGAGCGCTTTGAAGTAGTCGAGATCAAGAAGCAACAATGACAGCGGTTCCTGCGTCCGACGCACTCGCCGGCTCGCGCGCTCGAGGGCTTGGTCGAACGCGCGCCGATTGGCGATGCCCGTCAGCCCATCTGTTTGAGCGGCGCGCTCCAAAACTTGATTGTGCTGCCAAAGCTCGATCTCATCCATCGACACAGCCGCCAAGTCGATCAACGTCGAGACGTCAAACCCCGCTGCATCCTGCGGCTCGTGCTTAAGAATACAGAACGAGCCGACCGCTGCGCCTTCAGGCGTCAGCAACGGAACGCCCGCATAAAAGCGGAAGGGCAGGAACGGCGCTACCGGATGCCCATTGAGCTTGGGCTCTTTCTGCATGTCACCGAAGACCAGAGGCTCGCCGGAAGCAATCATTATCTGGCACACGGACCGCTCGCGCTCGATCGACGAGCCAATGCCATTTCCCGTGATCGCCTTCATCCACTGATAGCGGTCATCCACGAAGCTGAGAAACGCGACATCGGCGCCATACACTCTCGAGGCGATGCGTGTGAGCCGGTCGAAGCGCTCATCCTGGGGCGTATCGAGGATCCCGCAGGACAGTAGAAAATCGAGCCGCGCTGCTTCGTTGGCTGGCGGTGGAGGCACAACAAACACGTCAAAACTCCTGCTGCGGGCAAATTCTTCTGCGAACGGGTCACCTGTGTCAGAGGCGCGTGAAACCCCTCTGAGATCAGACGCCCGCAGGCTTACCGTTCACATGGTCCTTCAGGTTATTCAACGAGGCGAAGGTCACGCTCCTCCGCGGCTCTATCGGCACCTCGGCCCCCGTCTTCGGGTTCGGGCCGATCCGTTCAGCTTTTTCTCGCACCACGAAGTTCCCGAACCCGGACAGTTTCACATTCTCCCCTCGCGCCAGCGTATCGCAGATCTCTGTCAGTACCTGCTCAGCAAGCGCGATCGCCTCGTACTTAGGCAGGCTAACGGCATAAGCCACCGCTTGGGCGAGATCAGCCCGCGTTACGTTTTTGCTGGTCATCAACCCCTCCTGCCGCCTTGAGGATGCCCGCTCGAGGGGCCCGGGTTAAGGGGGATATTTCTCCTCAAGCTTGAGTGCAAGCCTTTTGAGATGCTCGGGCATATCGACCGCGACAATGTCGTCGTACAAGCTCCTCAAGGAGTGCCCGAGAAAGTAGACGACCTGTTCCTGGGAGAAGTTCAACCGGTTGGGGATCTCACGCGACCAAGCCCGATTGTTACTTTGCTGCATGGCATGATTCTCATTGCTGTGCCCTGCACTGCCCCTGGCTTACACCTGTTGGAAGGCAACTCGCGCTGAGATGGTCGGTTTCAGCGCGGCGAGATCGCACCGTAGTTGGCGGTTTAACCTTTCGGGCTACTGCATTGACTTAAGCTACCACGGAGCGTCGGTTATGCTATGAACTCCGACTTTGGTGCGTAATTCGGATGTGGGCCGCGTTGACGCTCTGACGTCGGGGCTCAGGTGATGCGCTGGGACACCGGCATGCCAAGGCGGATCATGACGTTGAGGACCTTGCAGCCGGCCGTGGCTTCAGCCTTTTACATAGGCAGAATTCAGGCGTGGAGGCGGCGACCAATCACGGTCTTGTAGCCCATCATCGCCACCTCGCCCAAGGCCCGCCGGCCGTAGTTGAGGCCGTCTGCCAGCCGAGCCGACCCCGTTTCTGGATCATCCGGAGGTGCCGGTCTCGCTGGGTGGGCGCCGTCTCGGCAGTGTCGCTCAGCACTGCCGTTGACCGCGGTGGGATGATCACCGCGGCGGCACGGTCCCACTGAGCGATGACGCGGTACACGGGATCGCTATCGTACGCACCGTCGGCTGTGACTGAAGCGATAGGGCCTGAGATCTGATCCAGCAGCGGTCCGACCAGCGAGGCATCGCCGTCTTCCGAGGTCGTCAGCTCTGAGGCAAGGATTTCACCGGTATCTGGGTCAGCCGCAAGGTGTAACTTGCGCCAGGTCCGGCGCCCTTTGCCTCCATGCGTCTCACGCTGCCATTCGCTGACCCCGAACAACTTCAGGCCAGTGGCGTCGATCACCACGTTCACTGGACCAGTTGCTGTCCTCACCGCCTTGGCGACGGTCAGGTCGACGCTGCGGCGCGTAAAGGTGGTGTGATCGGGGACCGGGAGATTAACGTCAAGCAGACACAGGATCGAGGCCAGCATGCCTTCGGTCTGGCGCCAGGGCCGGCCAAATGCCAGCCGCAGCATCAAGCCCGTTTCAACCGCAATTTCAGAATACTTCTGCAGCGGGCTCCTGAAACTGGCTCATTATCGGGTCCTCACAGATCCTTATCCTCCCCTCATTGCCAGAATGGCATCCTGACCTTCCGATCATTGGGGAACTTTGCGATCATCAGGGGCTCCGCAAACGTGAACAGCAGCCGTCTCCGAAAAGCCGGAGGCGTCTCGACAATCTGGATGTCGCGCGCCAATGTCTCGTCTGGCCAGAAGTACGGCTTGTGTCCGCCCATGAAGGCTGCCTCCTGGGTCCACGGTGGCACTTCGAGACCCCAACGCTGGGCCAAGTGCTCGCCGATTGCTCCGAGCCATGCATCGTCCCTCGGATCTCCAGTCGGAATGGGCACCGGATCGAGCATAGTCTGCCGGGCCGCCCGGTCCTTCTCCAGGTAGAAGGCCTGCTGGAACTCGCCCGAGGCAGGTCCGAAGCAATCGCAATCCTCCCGGGTCATCGCAGCGACGTCGGCCAGGGACTTTGGCTTCGACCTCAGCACCACTCCGCAGCCGAAGCGGTCAAGTGCATACTCGAACTGGGAAAGCCGTTTCTCAATCATGCGAGCGAGGTCACCATCGTCCTTCTCTTTTCTCTCAAGGTAAGGAGCGACGAGGCGCCTCAGGCACCTGGCGCTCTTGATGCCGGCCTGAGCCGCAATTCGGATGGCGGGTTCAAGGTCGTTGTAGCTGATGTCGTCCATCGGACGCAGCGAGGCAAGGAACGCCATCGGGACAAGCAGGCTGGCTGGCGCGGAGAGGATACGAAGCCCGGGGCGCTCCCAGGATGGGTATAGTCCCGTTGGGAACCCGGCCGGCCAGGATGGCCCGTGACCGAACGCGGCCGGCAGGACGTCCTCCACCCAGTCATTGGGGAGCCCGACGCTTCGTCCCGCTCCCACTGTCGTTTGGCGGACGATCCCATGCCTTCCCTCGAGGGAAATGTCAGCCTCTATGCGATTGCCGTCGTCAACCCAGCTATAGTGCAGAACCAACGCACTCCGGCCATGGATCATGATCTCGCCGATAACCCGGTGACCTCGAAGCTCCTCCCCAGCGAGGTCCAGTGCCTTGCGTACGAGAGCGGGGTGAATGTGCGCGGAAGCCGTCATCGCCGAGATCCAGTGGTGACTTTCCCGAGAGGAAGGTAGAGCACCGCGCCCCACAAGCCATTTTCAGCGCTCCAGGCAACTTTTATCTTTCAAGGCACATGGCGACGCCCATGCCGCCGCCGATGCACAGGGTAGCGAGGCCTTTCTTGGCATTGCGCCGGCCCATCTCGTGCAGCAGGGTCACGAGCACGCGGGCGCCCGAGGCGCCGATCGGGTGGCCGATGGCGATGGCGCCGCCGTTCACGTTCACGATCGACGGATCCCAGCCCATGTCCTTGTTGACCGCGAGCGCCTGGGCCGCGAAGGCCTCGTTGGCTTCGACGAGATCGAGGTCGGACACCTTCCAGCCGGCCTTCTCCAGCGCCTTGCGGGAGGACGGGATCGGGCCCGTGCCCATGATCGCCGGATCGACGCCGGCCGTCGCCCAGGAGGCGATGCGGGCGAGCGGGGTCAGGCCGCGCTTCTGGGCCTCGGCCTCGGTCATCAGCACGAGGGCTGCCGCGCCGTCATTGATGCCGGACGCATTGCCGGCCGTGACCGTGCCGTCCTTCGAGAAGGCGGGCCTGAGCTTGGCCAGGGATTCGACGGTGGTGCCGGCATCGTCGCCGCCCCGGCCACTCTCTCGCGGCTGCTGTGCCGGCACGGCTTCACCTATAAAAAAGCCCAGATGGCCGCGGAATGCGCACGCGCCGACGTGCGTGAGGAGCGCCGGGTCTGGCACACGCAGCGTCAGCCGCGGATGCGCCAGCAGCCATATCGGTTGGTGTTCTTGGATGAGACCTACGTCAATACCAAGATGACGCGCCTGCGCGGCCGGAGCTGCAGAGGTCAGCGCTTGCGCGCTGCAGCCCCCTTTGGCCACTGGAAGACCCACACCTTTCTGGCCGCGCTGCGCTGTCATGAGCTGAGTGCGCCGTGGATCATCGATGGCCCGATCACGCGCTCGGCGTTTGACATCTATATTGAGACGCAACTGGCGCCCACGCTGGTGAAGGGTGATGTGGTGATCCTCGACAACCTCGCGGTCCACAAGAGTGCGAGGGCGGCGGAATGTCTGAAGCAACGAGGTGCCTGGTTCCTGTTCCTGCCTGCATATTCGCCCGATTTGAACCCAATTGAGCAGGCTTTCGCAAAGATCAAAGCACACCTGCACAAAGCCGAAGCCCGAACCGTTGACGCGCTCTGGCGAGCTGTCGGCAACATCTGCAATCTGTTCGAGCCGCAGGAATGCTGGAACTATCTCAAGGCCGCCGGATATGCGTCCGTGTAATCGTCCGATGCTCTAATGACTGGCGAGGATACTCACAAGTCTCAAGCGCAGTTGGGTGGGAACATGCCCGGACCCGATGTGATGCTGGGTGTTTGGGCCTCCTGGATGGACCAGATGTCCGCCTCGGTCCGGGCTCCGGGCGGTCAAAGCGCGGCGTGGTGGAAGATGACGGCCAACAATCCTGCGTCAAGCGTGGTCGCCGGAAGGAGTCGATCAGCTGCAGAGGAGCCTGTCACAGGATCCTACACTCAGCTCCATCGACCAGATGTGGAACGCCAATCCTCTGCGCGAGGTCGTGCCCGTCGACTGGGCCGAGATCGCCCGGGCGTTGCGCATCGTCTGGCTGCGCTCGCTGAACAAACCCAGCACAGCCTTGGCTGTTACAGATCTCAACCAGGACCTATGGCGCTCCGCGCTCGACGTGTGGCAGGAGGCTGGGCAGCGATGGTTAGGCCTTGCGGACCCGTCCTCTGCGAAAGGACCGTCTTCTACCGCAACAGACAAGCGGTTCGCCGCCCCTGAGTGGCACACGAACCCGGTCTATCGCACCCTCCAGCAGATCTATCTGCTCGCGTCGGACTGGCTCCTGCAGCAGGGTGATGTGGAGGGCATGGATGAGGCCGAGCAGCGGCGCATCACCTTCCACCTGCGGCAGTTTGTGGACGCAATGAGCCCCACGCTGATACTGTTGTCGAACCCCGCCCCTCTGCAAAAGGCCGTCGAGACAGGCGGAACTAGTGTTGCGGCCGGCGCCGCCAACCTGATTGCGGATCTCAACGCCGGGCGCCTCAGCATAGTCGATACGGAAGCCTTCGCTCCAGGGCGCAATCTCGCTCTCACACCCGGAAAGGTGGTCCACCGCAATCGCCTGATGGAGCTGATCCAGTACGCGCCGACAACCAAGAAGGTTCACAAAACGCCACTGCTGGTCGTGCCGCCCTGGATCAACAAGTACTACATTCTCGACATGCAGCCGAAGAGCTACCTGGTCGAGCAAGGGTTCACCGTGTTCGTAGTGTCCTGGAAGAACCCGGATGCGTCGATGGATAAGATTGGTATTGAGGATTACATGGACCTCGGACCCCTCGCGGCCAGCGATGTCATTCGCGAGATCACCGGAAGCCCCACTGTCAACGTGATGGGGTATTGCATCGGCGGGACGCTGCTGACCATGACGTTGGCGGCTCTCGCAGCCAAGGGCGATGAGCGGTTCAATGCCGCCAGCTTCATGGTCTCGCTGCAGGATTTCTCGCGGGTGGGCGACACGGCCGTCTTCATGGATGAGCCGGCGATCGACCTGATCGAACAGCAGATGATGGAGCGCGGCTATCTCGATAGCCGCGAGATGTCCAACATGTTCAACCTGCTGCGCTCGAACGACCTGATCTGGGCCAACGTGGTCAACAACTACCTGATGGGCAACAAGCCGCCCGCGTTTGATCTCCTGTACTGGAACAGCGACGGCACCCGCATGACCCGGGCGGCCCATGGCTGGTATCTGCGCAACACATATGTTGAAAACAATCTGATCAAGCCGGGCACAATCACGCTCAAGGGCGAAGCGATTGATCTTGGCCGCATCCGCCAGGACACCTATGCCGTCGGGGCGGAGAAGGATCACATCGTGCCCTGGGACGCCGCCTGGCGCGTCACACAACTGTTTGGCGGTGACGTGCGGTACGTGCGTGCCTCCAGCGGTCATATTGCCGGAATCATCAATCCTCCCGGTGGCAAAGGCGCCTACTGGACCCGGGAGACTCGAGATTCGATGGTGAGCAGCCCTGAGCAGTGGCTGCAAAGTGCTAGCCGCCATGAGGGGAGCTGGTGGCCGGATTGGGTGGAATGGCTTTCCTCCCGCTCCGGTCGGAAAGGGGCGCCGCCCCAGATGGGCGGTTCGAAACATCCGCCGCTGCAGGATGCGCCGGGCACTTATGTTATGGAAAAATAGGTTGGCTGAGATCAACCGGAATGTCGATCGCGCAGCGTGACCCTGCGTGATTGACCTCAACGATCCGCCCGTGGTCCAGGGATCCCGGATAATTGCCTATTAGGCTGGGATCAAACAGCTAGTCTGTTGATGCTGGAGCAAGATGTCAGATGAAGATTACCATGGACATTGAGTGCACGCCTGAGGAGGTACGGACCTTTCTCGGGTTGCCGGACGTGAAGCCAATGCAAGAGCAGCTCATGCGAGAGTTGCAGGATCGCATGACTGCGAACATCAGGGCTATGGAGCCTGACGCCATGTTGAGAACTTGGCTGCCGGCTACCATGAAAGGGTTCGAGTAAATGCAGGAAATCTTTATGTCTCAAATGACCGGGACAAAACGAGAGTGAGTGACAGCGAGAGGCTCTTCTGCACGAGTCTTGGACGTCTAAACACGCTTTGGCAGAGGACGGATTGCGGCCGCACGCATTGCTGATCGTGGTCAGCCCGGCTCGATGCAAATGCCCCAGGCTTGAGAGCCCGGGGCATGGTCTCATGGGGACAAAACGTCAGAGTGGGTCCATCAAGCGGCCCGGCTGACGCGCTGGAGCGCTTTCTCCGACTGAGCCGTTACGATCCGACTTGCCTCATCGGCGAGCTGACGCGTGAGGTCCGCCATCCGCCGACTGTTGTCGAGGGTCTGTTCCAGGTTGTCGCGGATGAGCGAGGTCTGGACCGCCATAAAGTCCGGAACCGACCGGCACTGTGCCAGACTGCTCAAGCCGTCAAGGTTCTTCAGAAGACGCTTCTGGCTCAACTCAAACCATTCGCGGGAAACGTCTTGGACACCACGGGCCAGAACCGTACCGGATTGCGCAAGGGCTTGCAGGTTCCGCGAGGTCTCGTCGCCAAGGCTCCGGGAGTCCCCTTTACGGGTATTGAAGAGCTGCATCGCCTGGTCTGTGGAGAGGCGGGCGAGCTCCGATGCCGTGCTGAGACTGGTCTGCACTGCTTCCTGCATGGTCCGCGCCATCGTTTGGGCTCCTTCCGCTCCAGCCTGCACCGTGCTGGTCACATCGTCCCCGACCTGCTGGACGATTTCGATCTGCTCGCGGGCCCGCTTGGCCTCGGCCCGTTTGGCCTCTTCGACACTCGCCATCTCATCCTGCACTTGCTCGGCCACCGCTTCAGCCTCCTCGTCGCTCAAGACCTTGAGCACCGCCGGAAGCAGCTCCTTCTTGTCGTCGCGAATATGCTGCTGGAACACTTTCCTCAACTCGGTCACCTTCTTGAGGAACTCACCATTATTTTTCGGCGTGCGGTCCAATTCCGCCAGGAGCGCAGTCGTTTCCTGGTTGTCCTGGATGGCCTCTTGAACCAGGTCCTGCATCCCGTGCTTGTTCAAGACGGGAAAGAGGTGCTGTTCCTGGAGATTAGCCAGGAGGTCGAGCTCCTCTGTCAGGTCAGAAAGCAGCCGCTCACGGGTTTTGGCTGCGTTATCGGAGGTGGCGAGGAGCTTCTCGAACAGTTCGTTTGCCTTATCCGGCGGCGTTTGGCTGAAGGTTCTGGTGGTCATTTTGCCTCATAGGATGATAAACATAGGATAGAGAAAGATGTGACTCGACACTTTGAAGTGTGGACCGCGCAGTGTGACGCAAATATGTCGGCCTAGATAAATAATATATAGTAATCCTACTCCAGTGTTCAAGAATCAGATTCGCTTTTGTTATGGCATTGCCATCAGGCCCCCTCAGCAAGGCGTGTGCCATGTGGCAGAACGCTAGGATGAGGCATTACTGCTACCTAATTACAGAAGTCAGCTCTCTTACGTTAGTCGTGTCGATCATTAACGCTGATTGTAGGGGTGTGAAAGTAAGCTCTGCTTATAGGGCAAGCCACGATATTACATCGTGTGGAGTTGGGGCGCGGGCAGATTTGATTTAGACGAGCTCATATCCGCAGTTCCTGAGGTAGTTCCGGCACTCCTCACTCCTCGAACGAGAAAGCATCGAGCAGATCACCGATGGTGGTCCAGAGCGCCTCCCCGGTGCGGGCGCCCGCTTTGCGCAGGAGCGCTTTGAGCTTGGCGAAAAGCTGCTCGATCGGATTGAGATCCGGACGGCATTGTCATATGTGGACATCGGGTAATCGCGGGCGGCGCGAGAGCTCTGGCGGAGACGCTGATCAGGCGACAGTCTGATTGGCCCAACAGAGCAGGAGCAGACGATGACCCACTATGCCGGTCTGGACGTATCGCAGAAGGAGACCACGATCTGTATCGTGGATGAGCAGGGCCGCCGCCTCTGGCGCGGCACGGCCCCGACCGATCCCGAAGCTCTGACCGAGGTCCTGCGTCGGCATGGTCACGATCTCCACGTCGGCGTTGAGACGGGTCCGCTGATGCCTTGGCTCGTGCACGAACTGCGTCGTCGTGGCTTGGAGGTGATCTGTCTCGACGCTCGCCACGCCAAGGCTGCTCTGGCCATGCAGCTTAACAAGACTGACCGCAATGACGCCGAAGGGCTGGCGCAGATCGTCCGCACCGGCTGGTACCGCAGCGTCCACGTCAAATCCTTCGAAGCGCATCGGCTCCGCGCCCTGCTCGGTGCCCGCCGGCAGCTGGTGGGTATGACCACGCAGCTGTCCAACCACATCCGCGGCATCCTGAAGGTCTTTGGCCTGGTGGTCGGGATGGCGCATGGCCGCTCGTTCTCTGAGCGAGTCGAGACCCTCTTGGCGGATCAGCCCGCGGTGGCCGGGATTGTGCGGCCGATGCTGCAGGTCTGGCGTGAGCTGAAGGACCAGATCGCCCGCTTCGACAAGGCAGTGCGGCAGGAGGTACGCCAGCGGGCCGAGTGCCGCCTCCTGATGAGTGTGCCGGGCGTCGGTGCTCTCTCGGTGTTGGCTTATGTCAGTGCGATCGAGCACCCGGAGCGCTTTCGGCAGTCCCGCAATGTCGGAGCTCATTTGGGTCTCACGCCGCGGCGATATCAGTCCGGCGAGATCGACCGGAGCGGTCGCATCTCGAAATGCGGTGACGAACTGGTGCGATCCTATCTGTTCGAGGCCGCCGGTGTCTTGCTGACTCGGGTGCAACGCTGGTCGCCGCTCAAGGCCTGGGCGGTGCGGCTGGTGCAGCGCAGTGGGTTCAACAAGGCCCGAGTGGCCCTGGCCCGCAAGCTCGCCGTCATTCTGCATGCGATCTGGCGGACGGGCGAGCCCTTCCGCTGGACCAACGTGGAGGCTGCCGCATGAGAATGGGGAGGATGAGATTGATCTGGCCTTCATAGTGAGGTGAGCGCCAGGTGCCGTGCTTGCTCCTCGGGGCGAGGGTACGGGTCATTCCGCAAGCGGGGCCTGTGAGAGCTGGATTCTCCAGCTGATCACGTTGTGGACCTTGGAAGGCTCGTGCTGTTGAACCCAATGATGCGGCGGCTAGGGCCGACCGCGGAGAGAACCGTGACCCGGGGAGAAGCAAAGGTGCCAGAGCTTTTTGCGCTTGACTGGAGACCCGCGATTAGAGAACGCTCCCCTTTGGCAAGGGATTTGTTGACGTGTCTGCAGGGTGGTCGGGTGCAGTCATATGTACGGCCTGTTGATGCGGCACATCTGACCGCTGGCCCTGATGGAATCCGCAGATCAGGTCCCTGACAAGTTGACGAGCTCGAAGCTCTGACAGTACCTCGGGTTTGCCTGATCCCGGCTCGACCGGTTTGCATCACGCCATCATCACCCTTCCCAAACTCAAGATCTCAGCCCACGCCAGTGCTCAAGCAGCAGGCGCGGGGGCCCGGTAGACTTCCCCTTTCGCCAGCACCGCCCATGCGATGCGGGCTGTCTTGTTGGCCAAGGCCACTGACGCAAGCCGGGCTGGCTTCCTGGCCAGCAGGCTGTTGATCCAAGCGGTGTCCGCCGCGGTCTTCGTGCGCGCATAACGGATCACTGCGGTAGCGCCGACCACCAGCAGCGTACGCAAGTAGCCATCACCCATCTTGGAGATCCGCCCCAGCCGCTCCTTGCCACCGGATGAGTTCGGCCGCGGGGTCAGTCCCAGCCAGGCGGCAAACTCCCGGCCGGAGCGGAAGTGGGACGGATCGGGCACAGTCGCCGCAAGGGCCGTGGCGGTGATGAAGCCCACGCCCGGGATTGTTTCAAGCCTCCGACTCTCCTGGCTCTGCCGGTGCCAAGCCAGCAATTCTGCCTCGAGAGCTCGGATCCGCGGCTGCAGATCGAGCAGTTGGTCCACAAGCGGCGCCAGAGCGCGGCGGGCCAGGGGCGGCAACACGGCATCGGCGCTGTCGTCGGTCATGAGCTTGATCAGCTCGCGGACACGGTTGATCCCTTGAGCGACGATGATGCCGAATTCGGCCAAGTGCCCACGCAGCGCATTGACCAGCATGGTACGTTGGCGGATCAGCAGGGCACGCATGCGGTGGAGCATCAATACGCTCTGCTGCTCGGCCGACTTGACCGGCACGAAGCGCATGCTCGGACGCGTGACCGCCTCGCAAATCGCCTCAGCGTCAGCCGCATCGGTCTTGCCGCGTTTGACATAAGCCTTGACGTAAGCCGGCGGCATCAGCTTGACCGTGTAGCCGAGCTTGATCAACTCCCGGGCCCAGTGGTGGGAGGTCGCGCACGCCTCCATGCCGATCAAGCAAGGCCTCAGTCCCGCGAAGAAGGGCAAGACCTCGGATCGGCGCAGGCGTTTGCGAATGGCAACCTTGCCCATCTCGTCAACGGCGTGAACCTGGAAAATGTGTTTGGCCAGATCCAGACCGATTGTGGTAATCTGCATGTGGACGCTCCCTCTCTTTGTGGCCCTCTCAATGACGACCACCCTTTGGCACTTTGATGCCGGTGAGCAGGGAGCGTCCACACCATCAGGTTGGCGAGAGTTCGGCGTCTATGGCAGAGTCTCGGGCATGACCACGACGCCCAACCTGTACCGCGGCTTTCGCTTCCCGGCCGAAATCATCAACCAAGCCGTCTGGTTGTATCACTGCTTCAGCCTGAGCCTACGGGAAGTCGAACTGATCCTGGCGGCGCGAGGCATCCGTGTCAGCTATGGGACCATCCGCGCGTGGAGCCTGCGCTTCGGACGGAGGTACGCCAAGGCTCTCAAGCGACGCCGGCCGCAGCCTGTAAATCGGCTCGGAAACATTGCCCCCCCCCTGTGCGAGTGCGCGCAACCCGCTGATGGTGCGAAACAAAAGTCAACAACAGAGCGGTCACCGTCGGCGCCGGTCGTGACCCTCCCGACCTGAGCAAAAACCGAAAGCTCCTCAGAAGTTTAGTTCGGACAAGCGGGAGGGCCTGAGTTCGAGGCCGAATGACAGTCCTGTCTTACTATACAGCGAGAATGTTCTCGATGAGCTTGCTCCCAATGGCCACCATGAGTGCGCCTAAACCAGTCGCTGAGAACGACAACGATAGGCTGGTTCCCTTCCCAGCGGTTTGGGGCCAGCAGGCCAAAACCTCATTAGAAGGCCGCCCACGGCCCTTCTAGGCTCCCGGGCAACTTTCCACGCTCGAGACATCAGATGCCTGCCAGAGCTCTCCGGAGCGGGCTTGGTGAAAGCATGAATCGTTTGCCCTCGGCTTCGACGCGAGGGCGTGGACGTTTGAATCAAATGTCCAGGGTTCTCTGAGAGGCATTCCTCGCGCTCTAGGCAAACAATTCAAAGTCACGTGCCCTCGTTACTCAAATCCGTATTAATGACGGACGAAGCCCTTGAAGGGCCCTCAGCTTAACCTGGAGGGTTTGCTGTGCTATCCTTTTGAGAGCGATTCTAAAATGCCCCTTATCCCTTTGAGTTTATTGCGAAACAGCGGCAGATAGGTAGGCTCGGCGGTGGTCTCCAAAGGAGCCACAAGCGTGGAACGGGTTGTGGTCACGCGGACAGGGGATGATGTTTGGTCGGTCTCGCACGAGGGGCGGGCCATCTCGGCTCACGCCACTGAGGAACAAGCACTCTCAGCCGCTTTTGCCTTGGCCTCAAATCGTCGGCAGGAGGGGTTTGAGGCGGTTGTCGTCGTCACGGCGGGAGGGGTGAAGACGACTTCAACCACTCGAAGGACAGACCCCTAAAACGCCTGACGCCTTTTGTGAGAGTTCTGTAACATGGATGACGATAATGACAAGCTCTTGGTGGTCGCTAAGGAGTCGCCCGCTACCGATAAGTTGTCTCGTGTGCTCAATTGGCTCGGCTTGTTGATCGCATTAGGCATCATCGCTTGGGCTGTCGTGTACGCGCTCGGTTAGTTGCCAAGAGGCAGCTGTCACCAACGTTCGGGCCATTCCAACATTGACGATCAAACCCACGAGCCCACGCTATAAGGGCTCGTAGGCGGCGGACTCATAACTGCGGCTCCAGATGTAGGCTGATACGAGCGTCCCATGCCACCATCGCTACAACCGTTCGGCCTTGAATCCACCACACTCGATCTCATTCGAAAAGATCGCGTCCAGGACCTCGAATGAGAGGAAGCTTTTAGAGTGAAGCTGACATTCTGGAAGAGGATCTATATCAATGTAGGATTAAGCCTGGTGCCGTCACCGATCGTGCTTGGTTTAGTTTCACCATCAAGCGTCGAGATCCAACGTTGCAAAGTATATTTTCCTCCGAGCGGATAGCGCCTCTGTTCGTAAGACGTGTCCTTCTACCTGCGACACTTGTAACAATACTGGCTCTGGCTCTCGGCGTCTTTGCTCTCTATTGGGCAGTGGATCGCAGCAATAACATATCCGTCGAGAGGCAGCTCCAATCGACCGAGCGATACATCAGGGCGATCGTCGGAGAACTGGCGCAGCAGCAGGAGATGGTTGCCGTTTGGGACGATACGGTTCAAGAGGTCAGCAAACCCGATCTCGATGAAGTGTGGCTTGATGCTAACATTGGCGGATGGCTGCACAAGACCTTTGGCCAAGATCAAGTCTACATCCTGAATGCCAATAACGAACCGATCGACGCAACGGTTGACGGCCAGCGCGTCGATCCCCAAGGGTACGCTGCCGTTGCCCCAGCACTACACGGAATCATTTTAGGCCTACGGGGTGATCCTGCTACGGGACATCTGCATCATGCAGAAAACGCCAAAGACAACCCCTACCTGACCTCCGGCAAGGCGATCCATGACGCGCATCTCCTCCGGCTCGCTAACAGACCTGCCGCAGTGAGCGCGATGCTGATTGTACCGGCCTCCGATTCCGTGGCGCTGCCACGTGGCAGTGAGGCTGTCCTGGTCAGCGTCCGCTTTCTGGACGGCGGCTTCCTGGATCAGATTTCAGACCGCAACCTGATTGAGGGCTTGAGATTCTCTCAATCTCCCGATGACGGCGAAGGTGAGGTCTCCGTTCCCTTTGACTCTGATGAGAAGGAGCGCATTGGCTATTTTCTCTGGCGTCCGGAAATGCCAGGCACAAAAATCCTCCAGGTGGTCGGCCCCAGCACGATATTGACTTCGACGCTTCTGGTCGCCGCCATGGCCTTCCTCGTTGTCTGGCTATGGAGAATGACGAAGGCTCTCAGCACTGCCATGGTCGAGATCCGTGCCAGCGAGGCGCAGGCCCATCACCTTGCGCTTCACGATGCTCTCACAGGACTACCCAACCGCACTTACTTCGAAGAACGTCTCAATCAGGCGCTGTCACGCATCAAAGCAACGGATAAGGTCGCAGTTCTTCTACTCGACCTCGATCGCTTCAAACACGTGAATGACACGTTGGGTCACCACGCAGGCGATAGCGTCGTTCGAGAATTCGGCAATCGTCTTCGGGCCATCCTCCGCGCTGGCGACACGGCCGCTCGCTTTGGCGGAGACGAGTTCGCTGTCATCCGATCTGGCGTCGGCGGTGAAGATGATGTCGAAGCCCTGTGCTACCAAATCCTCAATGCCGTTCGGGCTCCATTCCTTGTACTCGGAGGGGAGGCATTCGTGGGAGCCAGCATCGGCGTTGCATTGGCAGCGGATTCCAGCCAGGACGGGCATGAACTCCTGCGGAAAGCCGATATTGCGCTCTACCGCGCGAAGGCCGATGGACGTGATTGCTTTCGCCTATTCGACGCCTCCATGGATGAGACTGTCAGGATCCGCAGCACAATCGAAAGCGAGTTGAGAACGGCTCTCAAGGCCGATGACGAGCTGAAGGTGTTCTACCAGCCCCTTATTGCTTCAGCCGGGGAGAAGATCATAGGAGTCGAGGCTCTTGTACGATGGCAACACCCGACCAAAGGTCTGATCCCGCCGGATCAGTTTATCCCAATCGCAGAGGAGACAGGAATTATATCGGACCTGGGCGATCGGGTTCTCCGAGAGGCCTGTCTGGTATCGCTGCGATGGCCGGAACTTATTGTGGCGGTCAATCTATCCCCCAAGCAGTTCCGCCATAGTGGATTTGCAGGCCGGGTCATTGGTATTGTAAGCGAAGTCGGGGCTGATCCCGGCAGGATCCACCTAGAAGTTACTGAAGGCGTTCTGCTCGACGACAACGATGTCACGCAGGAAGGGGTTAAGACTCTGCGAAAGGCTGGGTTCAAGATCGTCCTTGATGACTTCGGCACAGGTCACTCTGGCCTTGGTTACCTTCAGCGGTTCGAGGTCGATAAGATCAAGATCGACCGATCATTTATCCAGGATTTGGAACGAGACGGGGATGGCGCTGCCATTGTTCAAGCGATTATTGATCTGGCACATGCGATTAAGCTGGCGGTTACAGCAGAGGGTGTGGAGACGGCGGCCCAGAAGGAGTTCCTGTCTCAGGCAGGCTGCAACGAGCTCCAAGGATTCCTGTTCTCTCGTGCCGTCTCTAAGGAGAAGATTGATGAACTTCTCGCCTCTACGAGGTGAGGCAGCCTCTGGCGGGATGACAGCATCGCGTGCAGATTGGCTCAGGCAGGCAGATTACTGTTCTATACCGCCACTGGTGATATTGTGTGGCCCTGGTTCCAAGTGTACAGCCTAGATGTTTGATCCCAGGGTTTGATGGTGCATTCTTATCGCCGGAATGGAGGGATGCGCTTCTCTATTCGGCCCCTCCAAGTCAAGCGCTTTTAAGGCATCGGCCATCCCACCTCCAGGCAGTCGTCTCTCGCAGGGCCTTGCTTCTCTCCGGGATCGGCACATTTGCCCTCCCACCATGGGATTCGTAGGATGAGGTGGCTCAATCTATGGGGCGTTCTGGCCGCGGCAGCGCGGCCGATACAAGCGCATCCACGAGCTCGCCTGATCCATCGTCCTGCGAAGGACGTCTTTCTTCCGCCTTCTGGCGGAATTCGAGTTATCTCATTGCCCGTTCCGGTATGGCATCTTAGACAGCTGCGGGTATGCTTTCCCTCGTCCAGCGGAATACGGTGCCATCGCTCCAGATGCGGTGCATGATCACGCCCAGACGCCGGGCCAGCGCAACAATGGCTTTTCGCCCACCACGCCGTTTGGCGATATTCATCGCCCATGCTTTCAACCACGACCACTTCACGTGAACATTCGTCAGCATGACTTGAGCGGCTTCGTACAACAGCGTTCGCATCATGCCATCCCCGCAGAGGGAGACGCGGCCGATCCGGTTGCTCTCACCCGACTGATGAAGCACCGGCGTTAACCCCAGGGAGGCACCCACGGCTTTGGAGTTCCGGAAGCGAGCCGGAACGTCGATAGTACTGGCATAGGCTAAAGCGACAACGGGACCGACCCCTGGAATGGTCATCAGGCGTCGACAAACACCGTCGTCGCGGACAATCGATAGCAGCTTTCGATGAAGACGCTCGAACTCCTCTCGAAGCTTTCGCCGGCTGGCCAGCAGCGGCTCTATGATCTCTGCCAGGTCAGGCAGACAGTCAAGGAGTTCGCGAATGCGGATGTCGAATTTGGCTGCGCCAACGATGCCGACTTTGAGGCCGAAGTTGCGCAGCAGGCCGCGAATATCATTCTCAAATGCAATCGCCTTCTCCTGCAGCAACTTGCGGGCGGTCAGGAGGGCGCGCCGCTTTTGGCTGGTCAGGGTTTTTACATGAACCGGTCGGAACAGATTCACCCGCATCATCTGCGCAATGCCACGTGCGTCGTTGCGGTCACTCTTGTTCACCTGTGCCTTGAGGAATGCCTTCGTATGGCGGGTCTCGATGCAGACGATAGGCAGACCGGCTTCTGCAAGCCCACTGAACAGCCATTGCGACAAAGGGCCAGCCTCAAGGCCGATCCGCTCGAGCCGCCAAGCAGGATCGTGGAGGACTTGCGCGAGATCGTCTGGGTGGCTCGGCACCTTTGTCTCGCGACAGATCCTACCCGTTTCATCCACAACGCACACCGACGTCTCTTTCACCGAGACGTCCAGTCCAGCATAGTGCTTCATGCTAGGCTTCCTTTCCTGATGCTTGTGCTTGATCCAACAGACCAGGTTTCATCATCGTCCCGCGGCGCGCGCCTTTCTAGCCCAAGCCATGGGATGGCAGGCCGAATACTCCATCTATGGGCCAGGTTCTCCATGGGAGCGCCACAACGCTCGATCCAGTCCGTCGAGCAATACAAAATAGTCAAGCGAGCCTGAGGGCCCTGGCCGAGCGCCATGGCATCAACCCGAAGACGGTCGCCAAATGGAAGAAGCGGGATACCACCGCAGATCGCCCGACGGGGCCGAGAGCACCGCATTCCACGGTGCTCTCGGTTTCGGAAGAGGCGATCGTCGTCGCCTTCCGCAAGCACACCCTGCTGCCGTTGGACGATTGCCTTTACGCCCTTCAGCCCACCATCCCGCACCTGACGCGCTCATCCCTGCATCGCTGTCTGCAGCGGCATGGTATCAGCCGCTTGCCAGAGGTGACCGGTGACAAGCCCGCCAAGAAGAAGTTCAAGAGCTACCCGATCGGCTACTTCCACATCGACATCGCCGAGGTGCACACGGAAGAAGGCCGGCTTTATCTGTTCGTGGCCATTGATCGCACGTCTAAATTCGCCTTTGCCCAACTGCATGAGAAAGCCACAAGGCGCGTGGCGGGTGACTTCCTGCGGGCGCTGATCGCGGCCGTGCCTTACAAGATCCACACGGTTCTCACCGACAACGGCACTCACTTCACCACACCCGGCAACACCAGTTCGGCTGCCCCTCTGATCAAAGAGGCGATGGCCCACGGCGAGATCTTCCGGGCCCATTCGTTCGAGCTCGCCTGTGCGCAGAACGACATCGAGCACCGCCTGACCAAACCACGCCATCCCTGGACGAACGGACAGGTTGAGCGCATGAACCGGACCCTCAAGGACGCGACCGTCAGGCGCTACTACTACGACACCCACGACCAGCTGCAGGGGCACCTGGGCGACTTCCTCGCCGCCTACAACTTCGCCCGAAGGCTCAAGACCCTGCGCGGCCTCACGCCCTACGAGTACATCTGCAAGATCTGGACAAGCGAGCCTCAACGCTTCAGGCTCGACCCGCTCCACCAAATGCCGGGACTAAACATCTAGGACCACCATAGAAACGAAGCTCTCTGCTGCAAACGACACCGGGAGGAGGTGACATTTGTAACGGGGAGAGCGGTGACATCTCTATCGAGGGTCTACTCGCGAATTTCCGATGTGGCAACCAAGTTGAAATGTCGCTTGAAGCGCAAAGTAGAGATGTCAGTCAGGCCGGGTGAGACGGAGCCTGGGGCGGCGGTGCGCAGACCGTCCGATCGGAGCGCCGGCGGCCCAGGCGTTTGGGTTTGGGCTGGGACTGGGCAACCTGCGCCAGGCGATCCGCGCGATCTTTCATCAGGCCGGCCTTCTGGCTCGAGCGGCGGGGGCCTGCCCCAAGGCCGGATGGAACGGGCCGGGCGTCCTGCTGCTCCTTGATCCACGCCAGCACCTCGCCCAGCCGCTTGTTCTCGACAATCGCCGCATGATTGACCCGCTGCAGCTTGTCGAACGCCGCATAGGCCAGCGGCAGACCCTTCCAGCGGATCTCGAGCCGCCCATCGGGAAAGTCAAAGATCTCCACCAGCTGACCCACCAGTCGCGCCGTGATCTCAGTTGGATGCAAGGTGAACTTCATCCGGTTGTAGTGCACGACCAACTGCCGGGAGACCCGCCGCGTCTCGCGCCAGCACAGGATATCGCCAAGATCGTTCATCCCGTTCAATGGCCGGTGCAGATCCCGATCCCGCGCCGGCGGTCGGGCGAACTTGCTGTTGTAGCTCTCGATGAAGCCGGGCAGGAACGCATTGGCCGCCTCCAGATCGCTGATGCCGGCCAGCCGCAGCTCCTTCACCAGCCGGTCCGGCAAGGTCGCATGCGCGCGCTCGACCCGGCCCTTGGCCTGACTGGAGTTGGCACAGATGATGTCGATGTTCAGCTCCGCAAGCGCCCGGCCGAACTGGGTCATGCCATCGCCGCTGGCCGCCTCCTCCTTGCTGACCCGGAAGATGGAATGCTTGTCGGAGTAGAACGCGACCGGCTTGCCGTGCGTGTCCAGATAGCGTCTGAGCACCTCAAAGTACGCAAAGGCACTTTCCGACGGCACGAAGCCGAGGGCCATCAGGCGGCTGGTGGCATCGTCCACGAACACCAGAAGCGTGCAGGGTGGGCCGCGATCCTCGAACCAGCGGTGCTCGCAGCCATCGATCTGGACCAGCTCGCCCAAATGCTCGCGACGGTGGCGCGGCTGGTGAAAGCGCTTGCGCTCGGCGCGCGGCAACCAGAGCCCGGCTTGGATCATCCAGGTCCGCAGCGTCTCACGAGAGATCCGCAGATCATGGCGTTCCTCGAGCTTCTCGGCCGCCAGGGTTGGGCCGAAATCCCGGTAATGCTCCCGTACCAAGCTGACGGCATGGTCCCTCAGAACCGCTGGCAGCCGGTTGTTGGAGGGATGGCCGCGCCGGCGATCGGCGATCCCGGCTGGACCGCTGTCGCGAAAGCGGCGCACCAGGCGATAGACCTGACGCTCGCTGACCCGCAGCAGTTCGGCGGCCGCGGCGGGGGTGAGGTGGCCGCTCTCCAGGCGCGCCAGAACATCGATCCGGTTGAGTTCTCGCTTGCTCATCAGCACCATGCCCATCAGATCTGCCGCCTCCGTGCCTCGATCCCAAAGGGCAGGAGACTGACATTTTGACTTTGCTCAGTGCTGACAATTTAACTTTGCGCCTACACGCGAATTTCGCGGAAGCGCCTTTATGGAACAGTTCCTCCTGCCGCATCAGAATCGGCGAAAGGGCCGGCTTCGTTCTGATGCATTTTGGTAGAGGCGAACTCTCTTAGGAGCTGCGGTTGGCGAAGACTGCAGTGATCAGCAGGAGTTCCGCAACAATCCCGGCCGCCAGCCGCACCAGGTGCCAGCTCCACCAGCTATCGCGCAGCGTTTCCCAACCGGCCGGCGGCAGCTTACTCCAGCTCATGACCATCGTGTTTATAGGTTGGTTGCCGAAGCGAGTCACAAGGCCGGCGACGATCATGGCCGCGGCGGCAGCCAGATAGAGCGACAGCACGATTGGTCGTCCTCGCCCAAAGAATGCCAGAAGCAACACAGTGACTATGGAGATTGCTCCCATTGCAGGCAGCAAGACGTTGAGCCCGCGGATCGCGCCCTGCTGCACCTCGACGAAAGTGGCGGGCGAGAAGCTCGCGGGGTTGAAGCCGCGCCAGACGCCGAACATTGCCCCGACCACCAGTGAAAGCACCAGCAAGGCCAGAGCCTGCAAGAACGAGATAAGAGTAGAAGCCATCATTCCATTCTACTCCCGAATGGCGATCATGTCGCACTTGGGAAAGAAAGCCGGATGCGGAAAGTGTTCAAGCCGCCTTATGGAACGCCGCGCCAAGTATGCAGTAAAACTGGCCACGCTGCAGGCCTCAGCCAGTGCGTGAATACTCGCGAATGCTTGGCGAGGGAGAGGCCGAGACGAACACATTTCCCCAGTCTCTCCCCGCCTGGATGAGGAGCAGCAGGGGCAGATGCTCCAGACCCAAGCCAAGAGATTATAGCTGTCTCCGCACCGTCCTACCGCAGGAACATCGCCCTAGGCGAACACGGCCAGGGCAACGATATCGCCGGGATAGATGGGACGTCGCAGAGCACAAGCCCGAAACTGCATTATTCCGAGCAGAGTGGGACCTCGATATTGAGGAGCGGGCGGCAATCGCGGACATCGAGGGCCGCGTCCCGCCGATCTTGTCGCTCGCATTCGCGGCCTTTCAGATCGCTTGTCCGGCAGGCCATTCAGTCGAAGTGTGGCAGCGGGCCGTGGACGATGCGGGTCGCTTTCTCGACCGATATGGACACGAGGCTGCCGCTCTCGGCTGGCTGGCCGCTGATCTGTTCTCCGCTGACGGGTTTGCCTGGATCTTGAAGGGCGCGGCTGTCGTCAACCTCACGGCGACAGCGGCGACCCAGTCGGACGGGCGGTTTTTTAGGTGGAGCGATGGGCGTTTATGCGATTGATTTGGTCGCATCCTTGCCCTGACACGCGAGCCGGTAGTGTTAGACGGCCACTAGGCGACTTGGAACGCTCGACGGGCTCTCTCACGGATCTCGTCCAACTCGTCCTGGAGAGAATTAAGCTGTCCTTCCACTTCCTCGAAGGATGTGCACTCCGGTGTGATGAATAGGTGCCCGTCCTCGCTCCGGACGTAGCGCAGGAGAGCAACCCTGAGGGAAGCTGGGTTGTCGGGAGTGCCGGGCTCGATATCTAGAGCATCGGCTGTTCTGATTGAATCGGAGGCTATGCGGCGTGACGGCTTTGTGATTCCCTTATCTCGGCCCTCTTTAGAGGAGATGAGCGATGACCAAGTCCTACTCGCTGGATCTGCGGCAACGGGTGGTGCGCTTTGTTGAGGCGGGGCATTCCTGCCATGAGGCCGCGCGCCATTTTGAGGTGTCGGTCGCGTTTGTGGTGCGGCTCATGGCGGCGTATCGGGCCACCGGCAGCCTGGCGCCCAAACCAGAGGGCGGCTGGCGCTACTCCAAGCTCGACCCGCATCGCGAGTTTCTGATCCGTCGCGTCGCCGAGAGGAACGACATCACCATGCCCCAGCTCGCGGCCGAACTGGTGGCCTTGGGCACCAAGATCACGCCGGCGTCCATCGCGCGCTGGTACATCCGCCACGGCTATAGCGTCAAAAAAAACTTTGCGGGCCAGCGAACAAGAACGCTCCGACGTGCGCCAGGCCCGCGAGCATTGGCACACAAAACGCCAGCCGCGCATGCGCCAGGAGCCGCACCGGCTCGTGTTTCTCGATGAGACCGGCACATCCACCAAGATGACGCGCCTGCGCGGCCGCTGCCTCAAAGGGCAGCGTCTGTATGCAAGGGCACCATTCGGCCACTGGCTGACCCAGACCTTTGTCGCCGGGCTGCGCTACTGTGGTCTGACGGCGCCTTGGGTGATCGATGGGCCGATGACCCGTCAGATCTTTGAGACTTATGTGGAGACCCAGCTTGCTCCGACGCTGTCCAAGGGCGACGTGGTGATCCTCGACAACCTGCCGGCGCACAAGAGTGAGACGGCGGCGCAGTGTCTGAAGCAACGCGGCGCCTGGTTCCTGTTCCTGCCTGCTTATTCGCCCGATTTGAACCCAATTGAGCAACTCTTCGCCAAGATCAAAGCACATCTGCGCAAAGCCGAAGCCCGCACCTTTGACGCGCTCTGGCGGGCCATCGGGGACATCTGTGATGGGGTCGAAGCTGAGGAATGCCGCAACTACTTCACTGCCGCAGGTTATGGATTCGTCTGAACAGCCGATGCTCTAACTCAAAGGCTCCAAAGACGTGCATGAATAGGCTCCCTTGCGTCGGAGACTGGATGATAGGGCAGAAGCGCATCACCGCTTCGGTCAGTAGAATGATTGCAGTGTTTCAGGGAACCGGTGCCCGCGTGATGGCTTCCTATGCGATAGCCTTGAATGGAGCGCGAGATGGCCGGAACGTCGAAGCCAGAAGATCCGAAACCGGACGATCCAGAATTGCCGGCGCCGCTGCCCGAGCTGCCGGAGCTTGATCCTGTTCCAGAGGATGGCACCCCATCAGACCATGGCGAGCCTGCGCCAGACGATGTGCCTTTCGTGCCGCCTCCAGGTACTCAATGAAGGGAGCGTGTTGCCATGTCTGATATCCCCTACCCTGACACACCGCAGCCGGATATTCCTGCACCTCCTTTGCCTGATTTCCCAACGCCAATTCCTGAAGTGGAGCCTGACCCCGGCGAGGGGCCCGACCTGCCGCCGGAGCCGTCTGAGCTGCCGGGAGATGATGTGCCGAAGGTCGGATAGCGCAACCGCATCCCCACCTGCGTCAGCGCATGGCGGGGTGTGGTGAACGGTGCCTGTTGGATTAGGCGGCCATCCTCTCGTGCGAGACCGTTACTTGGAACAAGTAGAGGCCATTGAACCGCACTCCAGTGTAAGCGGCTCGATCGTTGAATCCCGGCGGCAATGGATCTGAAGGGCGGAGAGCTCGCACAAAAACCCATTCCTCGGGGCCAAGGAGGCTTGGTACCGGATGGTCCTCTGGCACAGCACAGAGGAGTTCAGGGCGCGGCTTGTTCCGGAACAGGTTGTAGCTGCAATCGCGTACGGATGGTCTGGCGAGAGCCAAGTGCTGAATGGACGTCAAGATGTCCCTCCCACGACTGCGTGTTTTGATTGTGGGAGCGCGGCTATGGGGCAAGGCTTACAACACGTAAATGTAATTTTGCATCCTCCTAAAGGGGCATTCGGGAGCGGGCCGCATTGCGAGGGGAAGCGTATCCGCACCCCGTCCGCGTCAGCATGGGTCGGGTGTGATATACTCTGGTAGCCGGAGACTTTTGGCGTGAGAGGCATCTGAAGCCTTGGAAGGTTATGCCATGGCACATCGCGAGCAGCACAGTAACCGGGAAGCCAAAAAGCCAAAGAAGGAAAAGCCAAAGGGGGGCATGGGAGCCCAGCCCAACAGGTGGGCTGTCAGAGAGGCTCTAGAGAGAAACGACGACGCGAAGCACCAGGCACAGGCGATTAGCCAGCGCAAGCGACCTGTGCGGCAGTCAGTGCATTGACGGCTTGCATCTGGGTTTCGGCAATCCAGGATTGGGGCAAATCCTCAACCGCCAGACAGGCGGGCATAGCTCTGGTGAATTTCTAATCCAGTCCCACCGTTTTGGGCGTGCTGGCGTCCACTTCGAGGACTGTCGAGTGCTCAGCCTCTAGCTCCTTCAGGGCCCGCTCTCGCCAGTAGCGGAACTCGGCCGTGTCCTTTCCGACCCGTTCCTCTGCCGTGATAGCCTCCCAGCCAGGCCCCTGCTCGTTGGCAAGCTGCCGCGCCCGGGCTGTGATCTCCTCGTCCGTGAATTGTGGTGCGACCATAGCGGGTTCCTCTAACCTGAGCAGGGGAATGATGTCAGCCGAGTGTGACCGGATCAGGTCACGCAGTTGTCGGAGACCTTTCGAAGAATGCTCTAACGTCGGCTTTACGCGTATGACCTGACCGTGATGTTTCGTCCGCGTTGTGCCGATACTGTTGAAAAAGTCCGCAACCGCTGATTTTTGCGAAGTCAGTTTACAGGATATTGAGCCCGATTGAGCACGCTATACAAGTAATAGATCGGCGAAGCAGCGCCCGGGAGTTTTTCAACGAAATCTGCCAGAAGGCGACATTCCACCTGGCAATATGTCGGCGCGATCCAGCACCTCGGCTTCGATCTCCGAGCGGCATGAGCAACCGAAGCCAGACGGCTTTGCTGCCAAGCTGACAGCGCTCGCGATTTGTGGGAAAGTCCTTCTGCGTCGGATCTCCTGCCGATGAGCCTGCCGGGATCGTTCGGCTGACTGAATGGCAAGAGCCGCGATCGATCCGCCAAGATACGGGGACGACGATTGCAGAAGATTGCGCAACGACTGTCGTTCTATACAGGCCTCGGCCTGATCACCGCAGCAACCCTGATGCTGCAGATCGTCGAAACCCGGATCATCTCCGTCACATCCTGGTATCACCTGGCATTTTTCGTCATCAGCGTCGCGATGTTCGGCCTCACGGCCGGAGCGGTCTGGGTCTATCTCCGGCCCGAGCGGTACCGCCCGGGGCAGCTGTCCTATCACCTGAGCACCGCCTCACTCAGCTTCGCCCTCGCGACGATCCTGGCACTCCTGGTGCAGTTGACCATTGTCACGAGCCTGCCCGCATCGGTCATGTCACTCGTCGTCTGGACTGAGTTCGCCGTTGCCTTGTCTCTCCCGTTCTTCTTCTCCGGCATCGTCGTCAGCCTAGCCCTGACCCGCAGCCCCTTCCCCGTCGGCGTGGTCTATGGGATCGACCTGCTCGGCGCGGCTCTCGGCTGCCTCGGAGCCCTCGGTCTGCTCAATCTGGTCAGTGGTCCCTCGGCAGTGCTCTGGATTGCGGTCCTTATTGCCGCCGGCGGCCAGTTCTTCGCGCGGGCGGATCTCGGGGATGTGCCACTGGGCCGGTCTGTGGCCGGCTGGCTTTTCCGGTATCGCGGCCCTGTGCTTGCAGGCCTTGCGATCCTCGCCTTCGCTAACAGCTTGATCGAGGGCGTCCGGCCGACGGTGGTGAAGGACCAGATCGAGCATCCGGCGACGATCGCCTATGAGAAATGGAACTCGTTCTCGCGCATCACGGTCGGCCAGCCTGAGAGGACGCGACCGGCGCTCTGGGGACCGTCCCCACGCTTTGTCGCAGATCCGATCGAGCAGCGCTGGATGAACATCGACGGCGGTGCCGGGACCGCGGTCTATCGCTTCTCCGGCGATCTGAACGAGTTGGCCTTCCTCCGCTACGACGTCACCAACCTCGCCTACGCAGTTCCCGGCCTGCAGACCGGGGCGGTGATCGGCGTCGGCGGCGGCCGGGACCTCTTGTCAGCGCGCGTGTTTGGTGTCTCAGAAGTGGTCGGCGTCGAGATCAACCCGATCTTCATCGACCTGTTGACCCGGCGCTTCGCGAACGACACCGCCATCGGTCGGCAGCCCGGCCTCTCCTTCGAAGTCGATGAGGCGAGAAGCTGGTTCGCCCGCGCCGAACGCTCCTTCGACGTCATCCAGATGAGCCTGATCGACACCTGGGCGGCCACTGGCGCCGGCGCCTTCACCCTGTCGGAGAACGGCCTCTACACGGTCGAGGCCTGGCGGATCTTCCTCGAGCGCCTGACGCCGTCGGGTGTCTTCACCGTGAGCCGTTGGTACGCCCCCGGCGAGGTCAACGAGACCGGCCGCATGGTGAGCCTGGCTGTGGCAACGCTCCAATCCCTTGGGGCGACGGACCCGAAGAGACACCTCTTCATGGCAGCGTCAGACAATGTGGCGACCTTGGTCATGTCGCGCTCGCCGCTGTCGGCCCAAGCCTTGGCGGCGCTCCGGCAAGCTGCGCACACCTACGCGTTCTCCGTCCTGCTGAGCCCGCAGGCACCGGCCGCCTCGCCGCTGCTCGAGCGCATCGTGGCGGCGCCCGATCGCAGCGCTCTCGCGCGGGCCACCGAGGCCTCCTACCTCGACCTGAGCCCGCCGACTGATGCACGCCCGTTCTTCTTCAACCAGTTGCGGCTCGGTCGCCTGCTTGATCAGGACGTCTTCACTCTGGCTTCGAGGGTGGGCGTCTATGGAGGCAATCTGAGCGCGACCCTGACACTCGCCATGCTGATCCTCATCTCGGCCATTCTCGTCGCAGCGACGATCATCGTTCCGCTGCGGTCTATGGTGAGTTCGAGGCCATCCGGGCTGATCGGCGCCGGAACCTTCTATTTCGGCCTAATTGGCATCGGCTTCATGATGGTTGAGATTGGCCTGCTTCAGCGCATCAGCGTGTTTCTGGGCCACCCGGTTTATGCTCTCAGCGTCGTCCTCTTCAGCCTGATCCTGTCGACCGGCATCGGCAGCCTGGTGTCCGAGCGTGCCCCACTCGACAGCAGCGCGAGGCTCGTCAGCTGGTCGGCTCTGACCAGTCTGTACCTCCTTCTCCTGCCTTTCTGGCTGCCCGACATCCTGCTCCGGCTTGAGAGCGCAGGCCTCTTGCTCCGAGCCGGACTGGCGGTGCTGGTTCTCTCGCCAGCCGGCTTCCTCATGGGCTTCGGGTTTCCGACCGGAATGCGGCTGGTGTCGGCGATCGACAAGAAACCAACCCCTTGGTTCTGGGGCATCAACGGAGCAGCCGGTGTGCTCGCGGCCAGCGTCGCCGTGCTGACAAGCATCGAGTTCGGCATCGATACGACGCTTCGGATTGGGGCGATCTGTTACCTTCTGCTGCCCGGACCTGCTTTGCTTCTCGCCAGATGTGCCCGGGCGATGCGAGAGAGCGGCCGTTCAATTGGAGACGAAGGTCCACCTTCGACGCTCGACCTGACATCGGTCTCATGACAGAGATCCCACGAGGAGTGCATCTCTGCTGAATCCTGATGCGTTGAGGGGTAAGCCGACCGGCCGGACTGAAAGATGGTTATGCCGACATCAAACGCTGCGGGCACCGCTGCTCGGTTGTCGGTGAAAGCAGTGGAGGACTGGTGGAGAGCCGCTGCGGGTCACGCTAGGAGATTGCCGCCCCATAAACAACGTCCGGGGTTCCCATCTTAAGCGGACGTTCGGTCTACTTCGCGGATGTGCCACTTCTGAAGCTTCGAAGCGATAAGCATGGTATGGAGGAGGCAGAGTGACTGCAGTCGACTGGCCATGTTCCGGGACTTAGCCAAGTGATGACGCAAGTCACGGTTTTCGGCGGATCGGGCTTTATCGGTCGGCATCTGGTCGAGCATCTCGCCAGGGCGGGAGCATCCGTACGGGTCGCGACGCGTCATCCTTCCCCAACAGGAGAGCCTCCAAGGTTGGCACGGATCCAACAGGTCGAGGCCGACATTCTCGATGATGTAGCTGTTCAGGCTGCGGTCCACGGGGCTGACACGGTCATCAATCTGGTCGGCATTCTCTCGCCGGCGCAACGGCACACCTTCACGGCCATCCATGAAGACGGGGCTCGCCGGGTGGCCGCCAGCGCCAAGCACTTGGGTGTCAGGCACCTCGTTCATGTGTCGGCGCTTGGGGCCAGCCGCACCGCACCAGCGCTAGCGGACCGCTCCAAGGCAGCCGGCGAAGAGGCGGTGCGCGCCGCGTTCCCCGAGGCGGCAATCGTTCGGCCCAGCCTGGTCTTCGGGTCAGACGACCACTTCTTCAACGGCTTTGCCGCACGGGCGCGACGGCTCCCGGCCCTGCCGCTGATTGGCGGCGGCCAAACCAGGTTTCAGCCCGTTTATGTCGAGGATGTCGTGGCGGGCTTCGCGGCGATTCTGGCGCACCCGGCGAGCCGAGGGAAGATCTACGAATTCGGAGGTCCCCAAGTCTATACCTTTAGGGAGCTGCTTGAGTTTGTCTGTGCCATGATCAGGGCCCGACCGTTGCTGGTGCCCGTGCCGTTCTGGGCGGCTGAGCTGCTCAGCGGGCTGCTGCAAGTGTTTCCCGGTGCACCGCTCACCCGCGACCAGGTTCGGCTGCTGAGAACGCACAAGGTGGTCAGCGGCTCCGAGCCGCTGCTTGGTGATCTTGGTGTCGAGCCTCAAGCGCTCGAGACCATCGTGCCTGAATATCTCTCGGCCTACCGACAGGTAGGACGGGGCTGACGTCTCAGGCCTAAACAAGGCAGACCCTCATATACGGGCACAGGCTTACTGAAGTCTCTGGACCATCCTGTCGATCTGGCGCTCCGGCCGGAGCTGACGACTGAAACTCGCGTACGTGCGGGCATAGCGAGGCAGGTGAATTGGTGCAGGCCCATGCACAGAGGGCCGCGCTCACTATGCGCCGGCCGGTTCCGCCCCAACATCTCGATCACGTCCTGATACTGGTGCGCCTCTTTGGCCGAGGTCTGCTGCGGGTCGAGCCTGCGTCAAAACGTGATCGGGCCGCTCCGTGGAGCAATTTAATTTCCTGTAAGCCTCGCTAGACCGGGAAATCCCCGGTACAGAAGCGTGAACTTGTACAAATCGTTCGGCAAGGCCGAGCCTGTTTGAGTTTTGACACACCCTCGGTCAAATCCGGCCACGCTGCCATGAGAGTACGTTTTACTCGTCGAGCGAGGCAAACTGGCGCGACGCGCTCGTGGCTATGTAAGCCACTTAGCATGCGCTAGATTTTCTGAAGAACCAAACCAAAGACTTTTATCTGATGTGACATCGCCTGCCAGCAATCTCTTGCAGCGGCTGCCCAAACTCAGGCGCGAAACTGCGAGAAGTGGTATAGTGCTTTAACTAGGCATGTTGTCGAGATTGTTCACAGTTAGAAAGTATCGAAGCGATGCTTTCGCATTGAAGGAGGTCGCAGATGCAGATCACTCCACTGGGCCCTCTCGAGCGCGAGGCAGAAGGCAGCAGCAATACGGCCATCGTAACGAACTTGGAGCACACTGAGTTCGGACAAGTGATCTTCGTCGGTGACCATACCCTGCACGCCGATCAGCCCTTGGGCGCTGGGGGACAAGCCGCCGGTCCTGATCCCTATCAGTATCTTCTGGCGGCTCTCGGGGCGTGTACGTCAATGATCGTGGGAGCCTTCGCTCGGCGTAAGGCGTGGCCTCTTGAACAAGTCGTTGTGCGCCTCACCCATTCTCAAACTCACCCGACAAGCGCGGACAGGCACCCATCGGGGAAAATTTCTGACCGCATCGAGCGGAGCATTGACCTTGTTGGGCCACTCTCGGATACCCAACGAGACCTCCTCCTCAAAGTTGCAGACATGTGCCCGTTGGTTGGAATGCTCACCTCGGGGCTCGACATCGTCACGACCTTGACCGCACATGCCCCCGGTGAGAGCTATGACCCGGTCGACCGCGACTCTGACCAGAGTTTCCCGGCAAGCGACCCTCCCGGCTGGATCCGGATGACTGGAGCAGGAAGTCCCCTCCACATCAACGCGCTCACCCTTTTAGTAGAGCACGCAGATAACAGTCTGGCACCGTCAGAGCTTCGAGCGCGTTAACCTGCCGGGAACCTGATCTGCGGATTTCATCAGGACAAGTGCTTACATGAGCCGCATTAACAGGCCGCACATATGACTTATGTGGACATCGGATAATCGCGGGTGGCGCGCGAGCTCTGGCGGAGACGCCAATCAGGCGACAGTCTGATTGGCCCAACAGAGCAGGAGCTGATGATGACCCACTATGCCGGTTTGGATGTGTCGCAGAAGGAGACCACGATCTGTGTCGTGGACGAGCAGGGCCGCCGCCTCTGGCGTGGCACGGCTCCGACTGATCCCGAAGCTCTGACCGAGATCCTGCGCCAGCACGGTTGCGATCTCCACGTCGGCGTTGAGACTGGTCCGCTGATGCCCTGGCTCGTGCATGGGCTGCGCCGCAATGGCCTGGAGGTGATCTGTCTCGATGCCCGCCATGCCAAGGCGGCTCTGGCGATGCAGTTCAACAAGAACGACCGCGACGATGCCGAAGGCTTGCTCAGATCGTGCGCACGGGCTGGCATCCTCTGATGCAAGGATCTGCCCGGTCCCCGCGTCAACGCCGATGTGCAGCTTGCGCCAGGATCGGCGTCTTTGGGTGCCGTGTTTCTCGATCAGCCATTCGCCGGGCCCACACAACCGCAGGTCTGTGCTGTCGACCAGCAGGTGAACGGGTCCTCTGGAGCGTGAACATAGCCTTGGGACCTCCAGGGTCTCGGCCCGCCGGCTCAGGGTTGAGTGATCCGGCACCACCAGATCCAGACCCAGGAGCCTCAGGATCGAGCCGATCAGCCCTCCGTCTGACGCAAGGCCAAGCGGAACACCGCTCGTAGCGTTAGCGCCGTTCTGATCGCCAGGGCTGAGTAATGCGGCTGGCCGCCTCGTGTTCGGCGCGGCTCAGCCCGCCAGGCGGCAATCGCTTCCTCAGTGAACCAGATCGTGAGGCTCCCTCGCTGGCGCAAGGCCGCATCGTACTCCGCCCAGTTCGTCACCCGGTACCGTTGCTTCGGGATGTGGTGACGGCGAGCAGCGTTGGCTTGGAATGGCACGGCAGACATCCGAGTTCAGGGGGGCAGCTCTCCTATGCCATCCCGCTCCGGCCGCCAAATCGCCCATTCGGGCAACAAGGCATTTTGGCGTCCCCGTCAAGCCCAAAGAAGACGGGGACGCTTGGGTTTGGTAGATTGTCAGGAGCAAGCTGGTGTTAGGGAGTTAGAAGAGAATCTCTTTAGGATCCGTCTTCGGCGGATAGAGGCTAGCCTTGGTAGGAGGACCGGATGATGAACAATGAGCACGTGCCGCTCGGTGGGTTTCTTCCAGTGTCGGTTATCCTTCCCTTTGGACCTCAATCCGAAGATGTGAAGGAGATGCAGGAGGCGATTGTCGCCCGAATTCAGGTGCCGGCGGCCTTCGACCTCTCAGATTTGGAAGCAGGATCCCACGTCCATGTTGCCCAAGAGAGCGACACGGTCCTGCGGCTCATCGAGGCTTACCGGCAATCGGCTGATCCAGACGACGTGAAAGAACGGAATATCGACGTTCTGGAACACGTATCCCGGGATCCTATCAATCACGCCGTCGTCGTTGAATTCTCCTCACAGGGTCTGTTGCGCTTTGTTGTTTTGCGGCGGAGCATCGAATATGTCGCGGGCCAGGACGGCACTCCCCTTGTCGTCCGCATGATCCATGATGTTGTGGCAGCACATTACAAAGGATCCCTCCATACTGATGACCTGATGCAGGCGTGCGGAGCAGCCGTTCTGGCAGACCTGGTTAAGCTTCATCTCGATATTGCCGAGATCGCCACTCATCTGGATGCGCAGGAGGTCCCCTATCACGGGCTGGAGCAGCAACTGCCCTTCATGTTGGAGCCAGCGCTGAGGGTTGAGAGCCATGTGAAGGGCAGTGTGGGGGATAACGACTATGCGGTTCACGCGATCGGAACCCTAATCGAGACCTATTCCGGACATTGGGCCGGGATCCGGGATCCGAACCATACGCCTGGTCCTGCGTATTTCGTGGGTCCATACTATCCAGGAAGCTGGTTCACTGCAAAGCAATCATCCAGTGGACGCGATACCAGGGAGAGCTTGCGAGCGCGAGAGATCCTGCGGAGCGCGAGCCTCATCGCGCACTCAAATCTGCGGCGCGTGACCCCGGCTGAGACGCCAGACTTTGTGCCCGGCCGAAGGGTAGAGACGATCGTTTCCGAGTATGCTTCGCTTGAAGCCTTGGCCGCCGGGGGCTTCGCACTGGGGTTAGATGTCAAGGATCCGCGCTCCGTCTTCGGATTCTTTGGGGAGGACGTCAAAACCGGACTGCTCTACATCTTCGAAGTTACCAACCGGGCCTTGTCGGCCTATGTCGGCATTGAGAGGACGTTGAGCCTGACCCTTGAGGCTGGCGTGATGATGCCTCTGACGCTGGATCTCAAGCTCGGTCACATGCTGGGGGAGGTCCAGGAGCCTATGATCGCCGACCGCATCGCGGAAGTTTTCTTGGACCAGGCGATCTCCGACGTCTTTTCTTTACAGAGCAGCCTCTCGGCCTTCAGTGGTGATATCCTCGTCCGCTTCCGGGTTCCGTCTGCCCTCGCGGCTCATTTCAGGCAAGTGATCTCTCAAGATTGGAAGGAGTCGCTCGATGCCATCGGGTACGAGGGCTCCCATCATAGGGTGCGAGAACCGGTCACTATCGAGGAGGATGTCTGGCCGGATCACGAAGAGCCACATGTTCCCGAAGTGCTATTCCAACAGCTGCCGACAGGCGTCAGTATCGATCCGAATTCCATTCTCGAGGCTGCTTCCGACGAGGTGGAAGACGATGTCGATGACCTCGAAGTTCTCAGATGCCGGGACGGTAAAGCGGAGTGGGTGCATCTAGAGGAACTGGAGGAGGATGAGACCGACGAGCCGTTCTGGCTTCTGCGGACATGGGTCGGCGGAATGGCTCAGCCCGTGGTCTATTCGACCGTTTCAGGTCGCAACATCGACGGCGGAGAATGGTACCCGCAGGAGCTGGTGGCCAACTTCAGCCACACACTGGCTTCGCTACCCCAAACAGTGAAGACAGTTGCTCTATCACCTAGGGGAGTGGCGAAGCTGAGGGAAGCTGCCGAACGGCTCTTCAGCCATGCAAACATAAAGGTTGCTCCCATAGAGACAGTATTCCTCAATGCAGACGCATACGACGCGGTCTTTGGGGACCGTCTATCTGAGGAGGATGAGTCCCTCCTCGATCATCTTGCTACCTGCGCCGATCCGGATCGGGATTGGGAAGATCCGCTAGACGGTGAATGGGAGATGACAAGGCCGTCTGACTTTATCGTCGCGGTTCATGACGATCTTCGCCTGAGTGACGACTTCAAGGGCGCAGATGCGATCCTGGCGGAGTTCCTGTCGGGCCGAGCATTCGCGCTACTTGGCTATGGGGACGATCTGTTCCGTTCGACCATGTTCATTGTCGCTCTGGCGTACGTCCGCAGAATCCTGAATTCGGCAGAGGTACCGTTACTAGCGAAATCCGATATCCGTATCGTAAGGGATAACTTACACTATGCTTGGGATCAGCGTGTATCCGAAGCGAAGATCTCGTCTGCTATTTCGGCTGCCATCGAGGAAGTTTCGCAAGGAACCCCAAAAGTCCGCATCTATCTGGCAGTCGCGCGGGTCGCGCAGGCCTTTGAGGCGGTTGTCGATCTCGCATCCATGGTCACAGAGAGACGCGTCGCCTATTAAGACATGCGACGCCGCCATGTTGCACGAATAGGCGATTTGGCGGCCGGAGCGGGATGGCATAGGAGAGCTGCCCCCCTGAACTCGGATGTCTGCCGTGCCATTCCAAGCCAACGCTGCTCGCCGTCACCACATCCCGAAGCAACGGTACCGGGTGACGAACTGGGCGGAGTACGATGCGGCCTTGCGCCAGCGAGGGAGCCTCACGATCTGGTTCACTGAGGAAGCGATTGCCGCCTGGCGGGCTGAGCCGCGCCGAACACGAGGCGGCCAGCCGCATTACTCAGCCCTGGCGATCAGAACGGCGCTAACGCTACGAGCGGTGTTCCGCTTGGCCTTGCGTCAGACGGAGGGCTGATCGGCTCGATCCTGAGGCTCCTGGGTCTGGATCTGGTGGTGCCGGATCACTCAACCCTGAGCCGGCGGGCCGAGACCCTGGAGGTCCCAAGGCTATGTTCACGCTCCAGAGGACCCGTTCACCTGCTGGTCGACAGCACAGACCTGCGGTTGTGTGGGCCCGGCGAATGGCTGATCGAGAAACACGGCACCCAAAGACGCCGATCCTGGCGCAAGCTGCACATCGGCGTTGACGCGGGGACCGGGCAGATCCTTGCATCAGAGCTGACGGCCAGCGATGTCGATGATGGCTCCCTGGTCGAGCCCTTGCTCGACCAGATTGCAGCTCCACTCGCCTCCTTCATCGGTGATGGAGCCTACGATCAGGCTGGTATCTACGGCACCATTGGCAAGCACCATCCTGATGCTGATGTGATCGTTCCACCACGATCAACGGCAGTGCTGAGCGAGGATGGGGAGAGCGCTCCGACCCCGCGCGACCGACACCTCCAAAGCATCGCGGAGCATGGACGCATGGGTTGGCAGAAGCAGTCCGGGTACACGCGTCGGGTTCTGGTGGAGGCGTCTATAAGCCGGCTTAAACGAGTGATTGGGAACGGCTTGCGCTCGCGGACCGATCGGCGTCGCGCGACCGAAATCGCCATCGCAGTTCATGCCTTGAACCGCATGCTTGAGCTTGGACGCCTGAAGTCCGTCCGCATCGCTTGAACAAAGGCACGAAGTGGTCTCCGTCTGCTCACCAACCGATCCATGCAACACGGTCCCCCCACCATCGAATGGTGGCCTCCCAGCCTCACCTCTGTCAATCAGACAATGTGCCTTCAAAGGTGACCTCCCGATCAGGTCCGGCGCTGATCAAGGTCTTACCTACTGCTCGGTGAAGACCGCCTCCCCGAACACGAAGCACCAGCGCAGGCGGCCCGTCAGACCAGCGGCCACACGAGCAGGATGAGCGGCACGCCCAGCACCAGGACGAGGATCGACAACGGCAGTCCCAACCGCCAATAATCGCCGAACCGATAACCACCCGGCCCCATCACCAAGGTATTGCACTGATGCCCGATCGGCGTGAGGAAGTCGCAGGCCGCGCCAACCGCTACCGCCATTAGGAAAGCATCGGGCCGGTAGCCCAGCTGCTGGGCGAAGCTCACCGCCACCGGGGCCATCACCAGAACGGCGGCGGCGTTGTTGAGGAACGGCGTGACCGCCATCGCCGCCAGCATCACGAGCGCCAGCGCGCCGTAAGGCGGCAAGGTCCCGGCCAGGTCCGACAGCCCCCTGGCGATCAGATCGGCACCGCCCGTGGTGCGGATCGCCTCGCTCACCGGAATCAGAGCCCCGAGCATCACCAGGATTGGCGGGTCGATGGCGGCGTAAGCCTCGCGCAGGGAGAGCGCTCCCAGCAAGACCATCAACACCGCGGCGGTCAGGAAGGCGGGGGCAACCGGCAGCGCACCGACGGCCGTGAGCGCCATGGCGCTGCCCAGGACCGCAACCGGAACGAGACCCTGACGCACATTGCCCAGGCGGATCGCCCGTTCGGCCAGCGGCAGACAGCCGAGTTCCCTCAGCGTCCCGGGCAGGCGGGTAAGGTCGCCCTTCAGCACCAGGACGTCACCGGCCTGCAGGACGATGTCCCGCAGCCGTTCGGTGAAGTGCTGGCCGCTGCGGCTGACGGCGAGCAGGTTGATGTTGAAGTGCTCATGCAGCGTTATGCGCTTGGCGGTTTGGCCGATCAGGATCGATCGCGGCCCGACCACGGCCTCGATCCCGGCGATCTCGTCGGCCGCTCGCGCGGTGTGGGTGGGGCGGTCCCCGCCTTCAAGTTCCAGGCGCGCCCGCGCCACGGCCCGTTCGAGCGCTTCAGGATCCCCTTCCAGAAGAAGGATGTCGCCTTCAAGCAGGATGGCATCCGGCAGAAGCGGCATGCGGACGGTCTTGTGCCGAACGATGCCTGTTACCATGACCTTATCGTTGCAGAACCGCGCCAGGTCGCCGACCGGCCGGCCGGTGACCACCGAGGCCGCAGTGACGCGGGCCTCCGTCATGTAGTCGGGGATGTCGAGGGCTTCGTCCATGGTGCCCTTGGCCTTGCGCCTGCCCGGCAGCAGCCGAAAGCCGAACACCAGAAACACGACACCCGCCACGGCGAGGCCGAGCCCGACCGGGGCGAAGTCGAACATGCCGAAGGGCTGCCCCGTCAACTCGCCGCGCACGCGCGAGACGATGATGTTGGGCGAGGTGCCAACCAGGGTGACCAGGCCGCCGAGCAGAGATCCGAAGGCCATCGGCATCAGAAAGCAGGAAGGGGAGGCCTTCAGGCGCCGGGCCACCAGGAATGCCACCGGGATCATCATGGCGAGCGCGCCGATGTTCTTGACGAAGGCCGACAGGATGGTCACCGCCGTGACCAGCAGCACGATCTGGCCTTGCACCGAGGTCACATGTGACGAGACCCTATGCAGGACCGCCTCCATCACCCCGGAGCGGGCCACCGCCGCGCTGACGACCAGGGCGCTTGCCACGATGATGACGATGTCGTCGCCGAAACCTTTGAACGCTTCCCCGTGCGGCACGACGCCGGTGAACACCGCCGCCAGGAGCGCGAGAATGGCCACGAGATCGTAGCGCAGCCGGCCCCAGATAAAGAGGATCATAGCCGCGGCGAGGATGGCGAAGGCAAGGGCCTGATCGAGAGCCATCGATCCACCATGGGACAACGTCTGCAAGGCTAACACGTGGCCGCGACCAGAGGCCACTGAGAGCCGCGAACCATGACTCGCCCACGCTGGGCTTCGGCATCGTCAACGCGCTACTTCAGCTCGGTCTCGTAGATGTAGAGCACCGACTTGTCGTCCTCGGGCATGAAGTAGCCCCGAACGCCTGCATCGCTTGCTTCCTTCCAGACCGGATCATGGCGGTGGCGGCCGGCCATCGGTGAGGCTGACCAGATAGAGACCGCCAAGCCGAAACAGGGGAGTGTCAGAGGTCACCCGCATTTCGGTCACGCCGGAGCACAGCATGCGGTGGCCGCCGACGTACTTGCAGTCCTGGTCATCGAGATAGTGCGAGGTGTTCAGCCGCCGGAGTTGCTCCAGCCCGATCTGAGGCACGGCATTGGTGAGCTCGTAGACTGCCAGAGCAGCCGCCTGCTTCGGCATACCCATGCTGCGCACTCAAGGTCTCTGCAGACTGGGGTGAGAGCCTTCAGAAGCGAGACAACGGCGATCCTATTGGTCATCTCTTTCATACATGGACATTGCCGAAGGCCAGTTCGCCCTCCCCTTTCGGCCGGTGCAGCGAGGCATACAGGATCCAGGCATAGAAGAGCGTGACCGCAAGGATCACGGCCCAGCCTGGCACCGGGCCGATGGCGGCGTTGCGCACCCACTCTCCGACCGAGCCGACCAAATGGGCTTCGGCAGCATTCTCCTGCATTCGGATGAAGGTGGTCTTCACCAGCCAGGCGAACAGCAGGATCAGGAACAGCCAGCAGTAGTTGCGCCGCAGGCGGCGGGAGAGGGCCTGACTGGTGCTGGTCAGGAACATGGGCCGTCTGAGATCATCCCCCAGTTTGAGGATCCAGTCGTCCGTCGTCCCCTCCTCAGCGGCAAAGATCTGGGCGAAGTAGTTGCGTTCCATCCGGCGCACCCGGTTGCGGTAGACGTCGAAGAAGCGGTACCGGCGCGCCTCAATCACCAGGAGCAGCAGAACCAGGACCATGGCGAACAGCAGCACGCCATGGTGAGCGGTCGGCGTGGAGAGCGAGACTGAGAGCATTGCCGCCACTACGGTAATGGCCCAGTTGGTGGTCCGGTCGATCCGATCGCGCCAGCCCGCCATGCGGGCGATCTCGGCGCGATGATAATGCGCCAGGACGGTGATGAACTCGGTCGAGGTGCTGGGAAAGACGGGTGCCGCGATAGTGGGGCGCAGAACCTGGACAGTGCTCTGATCGGTTTTCGATAGCATGGTGTCCTTCCCTCCACTCTGGACGGCGTTCGGACACTCTCGGTCAGCGCGGAAGGCGCGTCCTAGTCAGGACCTGATAAGGCATTATAGCACTGGTCGACGACGTTCGCAGATCAATCCGTCACACCTCGGTCGAGCGGCATTGCGAACGTTGAGATGCCTCGCCTGGACCAGCCAAGTCATACGTTTCCGGCGCCAGCGGCTCTCTATCGTCGAAGTCCGCCCCCACTAGGCCGAAGGCACGCTTTGCGAACGGCTAAGCTATTGATCAGGCCCAGCAAAGTTTACCTTGACGAACCGAAATCCGATATGACTACGATCTGATGTACAGCAGAAGGCGATGTTGAAGGGCCGTAAACCCGCGTCGATTTAGCAGGTTGTATTGGAGATCTAGGATTGAGTGCGTCCGCAGGCGTTTCGGCGGCGATTGAGCTTCAGAAGCCTTTGTTTTAAGCCATTTCGGCCTGTTCTAGGAAAGCCCTCCCCTCTTCGGCTGGTTAACAAAACGCCTTGAAAGACGTTTTCAAACGATCGATTGAACGCAACATCCGACTATGTACAGAATATCGTCTGCCACATAGCCGTATAGCCGTTTTTTAAAAGCTTATCCCCTCCCCTACCCCTTCCTTTGCCAGCATTTAGCGGCCATGGGCCAGCGAGCCTGCAGAACGGAGGTCGAGTAAGACCATTGGTAGTTCATCCTGCATCGCCTCAATCACTTCATGAATGATGATTGAGGCAATGCGACGTCGTCTAGATTTCAAGCGTTACTCTTTTTCTCTAGCCTGAAACTCATTATATAGTTGCTCAAGGCGGCTGACGAGAAACTTGCCAAAGCGGGGCGATAGCTTCCGATCAATCACAATAGAAAACTTGTCATCAGTCTCGGTGTATTTCGCCAAGCGGGTACCGTCGGGAGCAGTCCAAAGTTCGGGCCGGGAGACTTCGGCTCTGGTTGTGAGGGCCTTGTAGGCTGCCTCAAACTTTGCGTCACTATCGCGCCCTGAATTCTCGGCCCGCTCGATTGCGTACCGGGCTTTGTCGATATTGCCCTTCGTGATCAATGCAGCGAAGTCTTCCCACTTACGTCTTCCAATGCCCGGTGCTGGCCCGATGGCATTGATGATTTCCATTGGGATGCTCGATGCAAACTTGACCATCTGTGAGACTCTAGGGCGATCAACGCAAAGAGCCTGCATGATGACATCGCGGCGGAAGCCGCGCTCTTCCAGTTGCAGCGCAAAGCGAGCCTTCTCGATGAAGCTGAGATTGGTCCGCGCATTGTTTTCCTGCCCTTGCGCAACTACCAACTGTTCATCGGTTAGTTCGCGTACGACGGCGCGGACCTTGATGCCGAGCTCGGTTACAGCCCTAAGGCGCCGATGACCATAGGCAACCTGGAATCGCCCCTGCTCCTGAGTATGGGGACGAACCAAAATGGGCACGATCTGTCCCTCGGCTTTGATAGCCTGGACAAGTTCCCTGTGGGCCTCTTCCGAGTAAGCCATTCGATCTGGGACGAACGATGCGTCAACTGTAGACGGATCCAGGTCGACGACGGCGTGACCTGATCTGAGTTGCTCCTCAAGTTCGCCAGCGCGATCAGCAGCGTTCAGTGTCTCTGCCATGATCCTCTGTTGTGAGGTCATTGTAGGACGGGTGTGCCGTGGAAGCGAGGCAATCTCCTTATCGCCCGCGGAGGCCACCTGCTCCTGATCCACGCTACTGTTTTTGGCATGTGGACGGTTTGCGAACGGGCGATTGGGTCGCGGGAGAACCGGAGCGTCACTCTTTCTGCTAATCACGTCTGCAAGAGCCGCTTGCTGATCTGCCACTGGGTTAGGAGCCGGAGCGGATGAGGTTCCAAGTTCAGAACCGGATGACTGTAGTAAGTTCTGACGAGCCATTATTGCCTCCCCCAAGCGCGACGGATGTTGGCTTCGATTTCACCATTTACGAGATCAAGGGACTCCAATGCACGGTCGTAGGTGCTCTTGGTGAATTTGGTTCGATCCACTTCATAGAGCGTCTGCTTGGTGAGACCTGAGTCCGCGATGGCTGTGCTCTTAAGGACTGGGTTTTGAAGCACACGATGCTCGAAGAGCGAACGCATCCAAGTGACCATCTGGTTCTGCGGCCCATCGTTGGGCTCGTAGCGGGTAATAAGATAGCGCAGCCAATCGTAATCTGGCCGTCTGTCCCCAAACAAATTTACAGTGTCGCCAACCATCTTCAGGAACTGTGCCATTGACAGGACATCAAGCATCTGGGGATGCACAGTCACAAGAAGTGATGTGGCTGCGGATAGCGCTGCCATCGTAAGGTACCCGAGGTTCGGCGGGCAATCCATGACAACCACATCGTACTCGGATTCAACGGGCTGCAATGCCTGGAAGATCCGGAGGAAGAACGACCTCACTTCCTTCGCAACCGGGGTCGTTGTCTCGAACTCCATGAGTTCCAGGTTGCCCGGAATGAAATGCAGGCCTGGAAGATACGTTGCGCGAATGATCTCTTCAATGGAGGTCCGCTCGTTGTCGTAGCGTAGCGCTCCGTAGAGAGTCTCATTGGGCAACACATCCAGTTCGGGTTGTTGACCAAACAAGGTCGAGAGGCTCGCCTGTGGGTCAAGGTCGATCGCCAGAACGCGATAGCCCCTCAAGGCAAGGTATTGGGAGAGGTGGGCAGCAGTCGTAGTTTTTGCGCTGCCACCTTTGAAGTTGATAACCGAGAGAATTTGGAGTTTCTCGCCAGCCATACGATGCGGAATGTAGCGCCTATTAGACTGATTGCCGTCAAGGAATTCCCGAACTGCAGTGATTTCATCGACTGAAAATGTGCGCTTGCCATTCGGCTGAATTTCAGGGAGCGGAGCTTTCCCATCTACAGCCAACTGGCGGAGATAGCCTTCGTGGATACCTAAGAAGTTAGCCGCCTCTGCCGAGGAAAACCGACGAATGGCTTTTTGGGCAACAGGAGGGAAAATGCGCTGCGTGTGCTTCTGAAGCTCTTTGGCTAGCAGTTCGGCATCAAGGGAGATCTGTGCCCGGTTGTTTTCGTCGACACGCGCTACCACAGGATCGAGTGTAGACTGCTCGAGTGCTGACATTGAAGGCTCCTAGCAATGCCGCTCGGAATTGGCCGAGGCCAGCAATTTTTGCGCTGATCGTTAGTTCGCCTGCCGGGCGTTAACGGTTGGTTAAAGAGATCGCAGAAACTGTAGGAGCGCGCGCTAATTTTGCGACTTTCGTCAATTTTGCGCTGCATGGTATCTACAGGTCCCCTCCCCTACCGTGCTGCCGTCCTTGATATTGCCCGCGGGCAATCCCTCGAATTTGAGCCGCGAGTCCGAGAGCGGCGAACCTATCTGTGCAACCGGCGCCGATTAACCACCGAAAAGGGCCAGAGAGTATGGTTAACAAGCCGTTGCCCCGAGCTTACCCTCTCCTCAAAAAGCCGGCATTGCCCGCGGGCAATGCGTCAATGACAGTTGGATCCTGCTCTCGGCCGCTGCGATCTGGCCTCTCCCGTAAGAAGACATTGCCCGCGGGCAATACGTCTCGGCGAGCGTTCCCAATGGGTTCCCCTTCCCTATCCGGGACTGTTGCTGCATTGCCCGTGGGCAAGGGGTCGACGGTCAGAAGTGTGTTGTTTTTATCTGACCAGTTGCGGTCACAATGACAGATTGCCCGCGGGCAATGTGTCGGTTTTTGCGAGAAACCTGGCTGAACTCCTCTCTCGTCCAATGTTGCCCGGGGCATTTCCCGCGGGCAACAGGTCGAGCACTTGGGTGAACCTATCCGCCATCTAAATGAATATCTGGACTGACCTGCTCTGAGCGTGCTCCTGCTCATCGTAATAGCCAGCTGCCTGTTGCACAGACTTGTGGGCCGACTGACGCATAGCATCCACAAGCGGGATCCCATCTCGTCCAGCCTGGGTCATAAAACCCGATCGCAGGCCGTGGGCGCTGAACTCAGCCGGGTCCAGTCCGGCCATCCGGCAGCGCTTTTTCAGGATGAGGTTGACGGATTGGGGAGTTAGGGGATTGGCGCCGATGGAGCCATCCTTGCGAACCTCTCGGAAGATCGGCCCCGACGTGACATTTGCGGCCTGCATCCACTCGTAGAGGGCAACAGCCGCCCGTCCGGCTGCGAACACGAAGGCACCCTGCCCTGCCGTGGTGGTTTTCGTTCGGCCGAGGGCGATGCGAACACAGGGCACCATGGGCGATGTAGGATCTGTCGGCCGCAGTTTGATTGGATCGGCCACACTGATCTGGGAGTGCTTCAGGGTTGCCACCTCGCTGCGCCGTCTGCCGCCGGCGGCGAACGCGATCAGGAGGATAGCCCGATCTCGCAGGTCAATGGCTTTGGATCCGCTGCAGCTGGCCAGGAGGCATTCGAGAATGTCGCGGGTCACGGGCTTGCGGCTCTTGCGCTGCGGAGCGCGCCCCGAGGCCTTCATTGCCAGACGGAGGGCCTTCTTGACGCCTGCATCATCGAACCGGCCTTCAACGCCTTTCCACTGGTGCAGGGTCGACCAGTTGGCCAGGCGCCGGGATACGGTCTTGGGAGCATGCGGTCCTCTGACCTTGAGGATCCTGCGGTCCCAAAGCTCTGCGATCACCGCGTCGGGCATGCCGTGGCCAGGATCGATAGCCTTCTGCTCCGGATCCCACAGATGGTGAGCAATGAACTTCAGGACGAGTTCAGGGTCCGCCGGCCAGGGCAGCGCACGCCCGGTCGCAGCGCGGCACCAGGCCTCAAGGTAGGCTAGGTCGGAGGCGAGGGCGCGAAGCGTGTTGGCGCCAATGCCCGTTTCGGCGAGATGCTTCAGTGTGGCGACGTCGGCATCCGTCAGGACTTCGGCATAGCGATCGGCCGCCGCCATCGGCAGGACAGCCGCCAGAGCGTCAAGTTGTTTGGCGCGCTTGATCTGAGATTTCGAACTGTCCAATGATCACTGCCCTTACGCCTCGAACTGTCGTCTGACGGGACTATGCGGAACACGGAATGATTTGGGAACAGGACTGTGAGCCGCTGCCCATGAGAGCATCGCGGGGAGGGCGGATGTTGGTGCTGGACAGCCCTGAGAGCCGCGCCGGCGCGATTGATCGGCCGAGCAGCGCGGCCCAGTATGGTTAATGGAACCAGACAGAGCTGGAGGCGGCATGGCGCGAAATCCGGTTCGCGATGAGCGACAAGGAGACCTGTTCGGAGCACCTCCGTCACCCGTCAAGCCGCTCCGCCGATCGTGTCCGACTAAGCGTGCAAATGAGGAGCCTCGGGTACCTGCTCCTGTGTCGCTGGGGAAGTTGGGGGCAAAGGCTACCCGGCCTGATCTCGACGATTTCCTGGATAGTCTGCCTGATCAGGAATTGGCCTATCTGATCGTTGAGGCAACTCGAATGGTGAAGCGACGGCTCAGCCGCGAGAAGGGGAAGGGGCTTCGATCCAAAGGAGCCGGCCAAGGGAGGTCACTCCTTGACGACGCCCTGCGTCGGATTGGCAGCGAGCTGCTGGAGTTTGAGGATTCGGGGGAGCCTTGGTGAGCCACTGCGGCGTCAGGCATGCAGAGCAGCCAGCGCCATCTCGGCCACCTGCAGTTCAATCCCTGGATCCAAATCATCTGTGAGTTGCCAGGCCGCCGACAGTCCGGCCCAGGCCAGAATCCAGAGGAGCAGGCGGCGTGTCTCCAGGCCCGCAGCCTCGCTCACGGCCGCGAGGCGCCGGGCGAAAATCTCGGGCCGTCGGGCAATGGTCAGATGGGGCAGGCCCAGGTCCGGGTCGCAGAAGAGAATGGTGTACTCGAAAGTCCGCTCGCCGATCACCCGCTTCGGGTCGATGGCGAGCCAGCCCCGCTCCCCGAAATCCAAGACATTCTCGTGATGCAGGTCGGCATGAAGGGGCACGATCTCGCGCTGCGACGCCAGCACGTCGGTGGCCGCGTTGGCGGCGTGAACCAGGATCCCACCCTGGGCTTGTGCCATCGGGGCGAGGGGTTCGAACCAGGTGGTCAGCGGCACCAGACCGGGGGGAGGGGCTCCACGCGGGGTGTGCAGCCGGCGGGCGACGGCGCAGATGATCCGGGTGGCCTCGTCGTCCCGACCGTGCTCGGCGAGACGGACCAGGGATCGAGAGCCGGTCGCGCGCTCGAGCAGGACCGCGCCGTCATCACAGGCCAGCACCCGGGCGGCGCCATCCGCGGCCCACCAGCGCATGAGCAGGTGGCCGTACCGTTCGTCGGCGTCGCCGGTGACCTTCAGCATTGCCGGCTGCCCGTGGAACAGGACCGGCAGAAGCTGGCTGGTGCGCGTGACGATGAGGTCTCCGGTGGAGACCAGGCCCCATTGGCGCAGGTAAGGCTCGAGCATGGGCGGGACATAACACGCCGCAAGGGCAGGGGCGACCGCACCGTCCGGGGTCTTGGGATCGTGGCGGGAGGTCGCCCGCGTTGGCTCGTCCGGGAAAGCGGTCATGGCCCTTACGGAGCCCGGACCTTCACCTCGCTGACCCGGTTGGCGGCTTTGGCAAAGCGCTGGTCAAAGCTGACAAAGGCCGTACATCCTGCCGCCTTGACCAGGTGAAGAGCGTCCGCAAAATCGAGCCCTTCGGCCATCCACTCGAGCGCCCGTGCGGCCAGGGGAGCATCTTCCAAAGTGACATGCGGCAGCCCGGCAAAGGCGTTCAACGCGGTTGCGATCTGAGCCGGGGTATAGCCATAGGCGCTGCGCAGGACCCATTCCGTCTCTAGCAGAACGGTCGTGCAGACGAAGACATCCTCCCGATCGATCAGGGCTCTTGCTTGCGATGATTGCTCAGGATGATCGCCTGTTAGATACCGAACGATCAGATTGGTATCAATCGCGAGCATGGCGCCGCTTGGCCTCGGCCACGATGCTGGCGTCCATGTCCTCGAGGGTCTTGGGCGGGCCCTGATAGGGCAGGGATCCGTACACGTCCTCTGGCCGGGTCGTCGCAAACAATGGGGCAGCTTTCAGCAGGACGCCTTCGGGCGTCTCCTCGACGACAAGCCGGGTTCCCGCAGCCCAGTGCCGGTGTTGCCTAATCGATTTGGGCAAAATCACCTGGCCTTTCGTGGAAACAACCGTCATGAGGCTCTCTGCTTTTGTCATCTGGGCCCCGCCAGGGAAGGTAAGACACCGGTAAGATAACGATGTCGCGGCGGCGTTTCAAGGCTTTCTGGAGGCGAGGACGGCCTCACACGGACATCCCAAAGACCTTGTGCGAGAGGGGAGGGGGTCGAGATGGGACGTCCGATGGCGGCCAACATGCCATCATCGCGGCGGGGCGGGACGGCTGCAACACCGATCCAATCGCCTCGGATGCCTCCAGGCAGGCGTCGCAGGCCCTCGTCCCGGAGGAACTCATCATGGTGGCGCCGTTCGGACAGGAGCGGGGAGCCACGCCGCAGGGTGGTCCGGGTAAGCCGACGGCCCGGCCGGTCGCGATGGCTGGCCGGGGCCAGGGGACGGGCAGGGGAGGGGGCAGCGGCCGTTGCGAATCTGGAGGCCCATCGGCCCGCGGCGTTTGAGGCGCCCCCGTGGTCACGATTGCACCGTCGCCCGAGGCGAGGCGTGGCAGCGAGGCTGCCACCTGGCGCCGTTGAGGCGCTCCCAGAAGACCACCGATGGCGGAACGGGCTCGGGAAACCTTAAGCGGGTAGAAAAGGCCCGTCGCACGACGCCGGCCCAAGGGCGCCAGGACCCAAAGCGCGGTCACAACAGCCCAAAAGCCGCGAAATTGTGTTGGTAGCGATAAGCGCCAGTTATCGATACCAATCGCCCCGAAGGACCGGTCTCATGCCATGAAGTAGCAATGTCTTTCTTAGGTACCTTAATGATGAAAAATCAGTCTTATTACAGATGTTTATCCTGTGCGAAATGCGACAGGAAAGGGGTAACCGGGGCATTTTAGGGGGGCGAGGGATTCCTCCCTTCGGGCATTCATGATTCAATCCCGGCATGACCTCGCCTGGTGGTTCCAACAAGCCGCTGTCCTCGACGGCCCTGCGCGAGCTGGTCTCGGATCTGGCCGGCAAGATCGATCGACTGGAGCAAGAGGTCGAGCAACTCCGCCTCGACAACAGCAACCTGCGCCTCGACAACCAAGCCTTGAAGGATGAGATCGCAAGGCTCAAGCACCTGCCGCCGCGGCCACCGTTCAAACCCTCCGGCATGGAGAAAGCCGGCGCTGTCATGTCTGGATGGCGCCCGTTTGGCAATGTGATTGTTGTTGACGTTTAGGCCTAGCGGGGCGGGTGCAGTCATGTCTCCGGCCTTTGAACGCGGTGCTTCATGACCGCCGGCCCTGATGTTTTACGCTGGAAGCTGGTCCCTCTCACATTATCGCGCTCGACTGACGCAAGACAACGTCACGGGTTTGCCAGATCCGGCGGTCCATATCCGCTTTGGCTTCACATCATCTCATCGTCACCGTGCCAACTGGGATGCCCTATGGGCAGATCGTTTGAACTGGTCGCCTATGCCGCCGACGCTGCAACTCCCTTGCTCCCGGGCTCGTAAGTCGTGCTCCTGGCCATCACCGCCCAGGCGATCCGGGCCATCTTGTTGGCCAAGGCGACGGCGACCACCTTGAACGGCTTCTTGGCCAGCAGAGACCGGGCCCAGTCAGCCATAGCCGTCCTGGTCTTGCCAGACTTCATGCTGTAGAGCGCAGCGTGCGCACCGACGACCAGCAGCTTGCGCAAGTGCCGGTTGCCCATCTTGGAGATGGAGCCCAGCCTCGCCTTACCGCCGGTTGAGTGCTGCCGCGGCACGAGGCCGAGATAGGCTGCGAACTCCCGGCTGCCCTGGAACAGGCTGGCGTCCGGGACGCTGGCCGCGAGACAGGAAGCGACAATCGGACCAATGCCGGGGATGGCGGCCAGTCTCATGCTGACTGGATCGCTGCGATGGGCCGCCAGAATGGCCTTATCGAGCTTGGCAATCTGCGTCTCGATCCCGAGCAGCATCGTGGCCAAAGGCTGAAGCGCAGTTCGAGCTGCCGCGGGGAAGTCTGGATTGGCCTCCTCGTGGAGTAAGGCGATCAGCTGGCGCGTGTTGCGAGCGCCTTGCGCCACCACGATGCCCAACTCTGCAAAGTGACCGCGCAAGGCATTGATCAGGGCAGTTCGCTGCCCGATCAGGAGATCGCGGGCTCTGTGTAGCATGAGAGTGCTTTGCTGCTGTGGACTTTTGACCGGGACGAAGCGCATCGACGGCCGCGCGACGGCCTCACAGATCGCCGCCGCGTCCGCGGCATCATTCTTCTGCCGGCGCAGATAGGGTTTGACGTAGGCGGGCGGGATCAGACGGACGTCATGCCCGAAAGCCATGAGCGTCCGAGCCCAGTGATGAGCCGTCGCGCAGGCCTCCATCCCGATCAGGCAAGGCGGCAGCCTGCTGAAGAACCCCTGCACCTGGCTGCGCCGCAGCGCCTTGCGCAGGACGATCTTTCCACTCCTGTCCACCGCGTGCAGCTGGAAGACGTTCTTTGCGATATCAAGGCCGATCGTGGCAATCTCAGACATGGAAGTGATCCTCTCCGGTTCTTCAACATGCCCATTCTGGCACGTCGACGCTGGTGGAGGGCGCCATCCACGACATCACGTTAACCCGGACATGAGATCGAGCGGTGTAGATAATCCGGCATGAGCAAGCCCATTAGCTACAAACGCCATCGCTTTCCACCCGAGATCATCGCCCATGCGGTCTGGTTGTACTTTCGGTTCCCTCTGAGCCTGCGGCTCGTCGAGGAGATGCTGCTCGAGCGCGGCATCGTTGTCTCCTATGAGACTGTTCGCCGCTGGGCGCTGAAGTTCGGGCCGGCGTACGCTCGCCGCCTCAGGCGCAAGCCGCCAAGCCGCCGCGACATCTGGCACCTCGACGAGGTTGTGGTCACCATTGCCGGCAAGAAGCACTGGCTGTGGCGGGCGGTTGACCAGGACGGGTACGTCCTTGACGAGGTCGTGCAGACGCGCCGCGACACCACGGCGGCCAAGCGCTTGCTGAGGCGTCTCTTACGCAAGCAGGACTGCCCACCCCGGCGAATGATCACCGATAAGCTCGGCTCTTATGCTGCCGCCCGACGTCAGATCATGCCAGAAGTCGAGCACCGCTCGCACAAGGGGCTTAATAACCGGGCGGAGAATTCGCATCTGCCGTTCCGTCGACGAGAGAGGGTGATGCAAGGCTTTCGATCGCTCAGATACCTGCAGCGGTTCGTCAGTGTCTTTTCGGCCGTCCGCAACCTTTTCGTTCCACCCCGCTCCCGCCGCTCCGCCCGTGCGACCCACCTTCACCGCCTCAACGCCATGGCGGCGTGGAAAGTCGCGGCGAATGTCGCCGCTTGAAGCTGTCATGCGGCCGAATTTGTCTCAATGCGCCCGAGGCTGGTTAACGTAACAACACCCTCATCAGATGTTCGGTCAAACAAAGCAGCCCTCTCCGGTCCTGTTGAAACCGAGAGAGGGCCTAACCTCAACGACATTTCGAAGCTATCGTTATGGCTGGTGCTCAGTCTAATACCGTTCATCAAGCTTTTGAATCTCCTTCAGCCCATAACCTCACTGGAAAGCTCGGAGATCCGATTTTACCCGCGGCCTGCCTCGCGCAGACTGTGATCGTGGCACTCGAAAGCGCGAACAGGAAGGAGCAGACCGTGGCGTATTTCCGGCCAGTAAAGAAGACGTTCCATTTCTCCTTGAACAAGGCCAAGACGGCGCGGGCTCCAGTCTCGATCCGAAATTCCTCACATCAGTCGCTGACGGGCTGGCCGGTAATTTCGGACACCTTGGCTTTGCACTTGCCAGAGGCGGAGCTGGTTAGCACAACTTCACCGAAAGCCCTCTCCACTTGAGGGAGAGGATGGATAGGCGCATGCGGCATGAGCCGCATGATCTCTTTGCTCGTGCTTGAACCATGGCCATTGCGGCGGTATGCCCGGAGCCATGGCCACGGTTCAAGTCCGGCAACTTCTCGCAGGACGCCCATGGCCGCTGGTCCTGCATCGTCTGTGAGATCGATCGGGCGACGACCAGCCGGACAGACATCGTCGGCATCGACCTCGGGCATAAGACGGCGGCAAAGTGCTCCGACGGGCCTGGAGTTGGAACAGGCGCGGTTCTACCGCGATCTGAAGCCGCAACTGTCTGAGGCGCAGCGCGCCGGGCGCAAGCGCTAGGGCAAGACCTTCCACGCCAAGATCGCCAACCGGCGAGAGGACGCGCCATAAGTTCTCTCGCGCGGTGGTGAACCGCTCGGGAGCCGCCATTGTCGGCACCATCTCATCCCCCTGGCAGATTGCATCCGGCGCCGGCAAGGCAACCCTTGATGTGAGTTGGTCCATGTTGCGTCACTTCCTTGATTGCGATCACGCAGGAGTGGCCTTTGCCCCGGTGGACGAGTCCTACTCAACGCAGACCTGTCCTGGGTGCGGTGCGCTCAGCGGCCCACACGGTCGGGCGGGACGGGCTTGCGATCAGGCATGGGGTGTGCGGCGATTGCGGGTCGGTTCACGAGCGCGATCAGAACGCCGTGCTGACCATTGCCCGTCTCGGGTGCGAGACGCTGGGTCTGAAGGGACCGGGAACCCTCGCCCTCTAGGACGAGGTGGCATCACTCTGACGCACGCAAATAAAGGGGAATTGCGGTTAGAAGCGCGCAAAAACTCCCGCTAACTGGCGCGGCGAGGAGCATAACTTTGTATTCAAGAGGCCAAAGCAGGATAAGCGTCAGAATTTCGCCGAGCAGAGCTACTGCAATGTAAATGATCATAACATCGTCCCCGCGTTATGAATTGTGTCACCCGCCCCCTTATTGAACTTGAGTGCCCTGAACACGGCTATGCCGACGGTGTGGCGAGGTTAGGGCATGAGGGGCTGCAGAAAGGACCTCCTCAGATCCCGCTTGGTTGCACGGGGCGGACGAAGAATAGGGCCCTTGGGGGCAGTTTCTTTTTCTTCTCTGTGACGGCTCCTCGTCGTAAACAACGAAGATTCTGACGGCTCACGCTGCCATGCTTTCTGTTCAATGGCCGCTGCGATCCTATAGATCGTCTGACGCAGGCCTCCATAGACAGGGGCGTAGTGACCGCCCGCCCTCAGTGCCACGATCCCGAGGCGCTTGATGTTGTCCGCGGCATTGACGTCGCGGTCGTGTTCCACTCCACAGGCCTCACAGATCCAGCGCCGGACTGAATGCGGCATATTGGCCGCCTTCACGCCACAGCGTTAGCACGTCTTCGACGTCGCCGCCCAGTGGTCGATCTTAACCAGGTGCTTGCCGGATCGCTCGGCCTTGAGCCGATTTTCGTGATCAACCCGGACCAGCCCGCGTCGCTGACGTGTTTGGCAAGCCTGCGATTCTTGAGCATGTTCTTAACCGCCAGCGTCTCCACAACGACCGCTTGGTTTTCGTCGACCAGTTGTTTCGACACTTTGTGCTGGAAGTCACCTCTTGAATCCGCCAGATGCTCATGCGCCTTGGCAATCTTCAACCGAGCCTTCCCGGTTCTTCGATCCTTTCTTCTTGCGGGAAAGGGCCTTCTGATTCCGCCGTAAATTTCGCTGTGCGCGCTTCAGAAAACGGGGATTGTTAGTCTTGCGGCCTCTGCTCTCGGTGAGCAGGTTGGCAAGGCCAGCATCGGCCCTGAGAACCTCATCCTCGGAGAGGATGGCCACAGGCACCGGTGTCGCCACCTCATCTTCATTGAGGATCGAGGCAAAATACTTGCCTGAGGCTGTTCTGATCACTGTAATGGATTTGATGTCACCGCCGATCGGACGGTGGACCACGGCCTGGGTCGGCGCAGCCACCTTCGACAGGCTGACGCTTTGATCCCTGACGGCCAGGTTACCCGAGCAAGGATAGCTCGCTTGCTCATCGTATTTCCGCTTAAACCGCGGAAAGCGGGTGCGTCCCACAAAGAAGTCGCGGAACGCTCGATCGAGGTTGCGGCACGCTTGCTACAGGGCGAGGATGTCATAGTCCGCCAGCCATGCATACCGCCGACAGTTTCTCGCCACGGACCCGATAGCGGTGCTTCTTGATCGCCAGCGCTTTGTTGTAGACGAAGCGCACCGCCCCAAATTGCCGGTTGAGAAACTCAACCTGCTCGCAATTTGGATAAAGACGGACTTTGACACGAAGCGTAGAGAAGATATAGAACCTACAGCGAGCAAAGCCAAGCTAGCGCTTGGCAGGCGCACCTATCCATCCTCTCTCTGAAGTGGAGGCGGCTTTCGGCGCATTTTCTGCTTACGATGCCTGCCAGGCCTCATCTTAACTGCCGATTGGCAGTTTTCGCGCTAGCACCTGCCCGACGGTTAACCTCGGTCGCCACGGCCGACCAGAACGGGAGACCGTACTCGCTGCCACTTGCTCGGCAGTAATCGCCTGCTGCAGGGCTCGGGCATGGACTGCTCTCCCTTCATACATAATCAGGCAGACACCCTCGTACTCAACAGCAATGAGACCGGCTCGAGCCTGGAGCATTGGACGATGAGACGGAAGGGCTCGAATGTATGCGATCAGGCGCTTCATGTCCGCTAGTATGGACAGGATATTCGACAGGTCACGTGATCGGCCCGCCTAACCCCATCCTGGCTTCGCCTAGGAGGAGGCATGCGGCGGGCGTCTGGTCAAAGTCTATGGCCCCACGTAGCGCCATTCTAGTACTACAGCCGGGCCTTGCGTCGGCGCCGTGTGCGCTTGCGCCAGTGGCATTCACGGGCGCGTTGCTGATGGCGCCGGCGCCAGGTTGACCAGTGCTCGACCGCCTCAACCGAAGGCGGCCGCTCCCACACCAGATGCCAGAGCAGCCGCCGCACTTCCGGCACGGTGAGCGGCAGCAACCCCGCGGCCCGCACGACGGGGGCTTCTCCCCCCGATGGCGTGCTGGCGCACGATGGTGAGATAGGCATGCGCCAGCATGGACAACGTGATGTGCCGGTGCCAGCCCGTCCACGCGCGCACCTCGTACTCGTCCAACCCGGTCTCACCCTTGGCTTCCTCAAAGCAGCTCTCGATCCGCCAGCGCTGGCCGGCTATCCGCACCAACTCGGCCAGCGCCGTCTCCTCCGGCGAACGGGTGAGATAGAACGTGAACTGATGCGGGCGGCCCTTCTTGCGCCGGATCAGCAGGCCGGTCTTCCAGCCCGGCGCTGGCGGCGTGCGATACGGCAGATAGGCCCAATCGTACAGCCGTGGACCCTTGGCGCCATCGCCGGCGCTGAGCCGCCGCCAGCCTCTGGCCGGCACGTCCTCAAGCCAATCCGCGACGGGCTTGAACCCGAGCCGCTGGGCCGTGACCGCCAGCACATAGCCGCGCCCGTGCGCCTCGATCAGGCGCCGGGTCTGATGGTCGGCGCCATACACGCAGTCGCCCACCACCCACGTGCACGGCACCCCGGCCGCAAACGCCCGCTTCAGCATCGCCTGCCCGAGCTTCGGCTTGGTGGTGAAGCCGACCTCCTCCGGCACGCCCGCTTCATCACGGCGTGCGGCGTCAGAGGCCCAGGTCTCGGGCAGGTACAGCGCCCGGTCGATCAGGGCATGACCATGCCGGCTGGCATAGGCGAGAAACACCCCGATCTGACAGTTCTCGATGCGGCCTGCGGTGCCGGAGTACTGGCGTTTGACGCCGGCCGACTTGTCACCCTTCTTGAGAAAGCCGGTCTCGTCGAGCACCAGCACGGCGTCAGGATCGCCCAGGTGCTCGACGACATAGGCGCGCAGGTCATCGCGCACGGCGTCGGCATCCCAATGCATGCGGGCAAGGAAATCCTGCACGCCATCAGGGCTGGCATCGCCGGCCGCTTCCGCCAGGTGCCAGCCGTTCTTGCGCTCCAGCGGCGAGAGTAGACCCTGCAGGTAAGCCCGGGCGCGTCGGCGCGGCTCGACGCGGCTGAACCGGGGAGCAATTCGGGCGACGAGATCATCCAGTTGATCGGCCCAGCGGTGGGCCTCGCTTGCGTGCGTCATGGCGCGACACCTCCGTGTCTAAGACAACGCACAAGGCCCGGCTGTAGTACTAGATGTTTGGTGGCGGAACGTTGTTGGGACCGGGTGCGTTGGGCGATTGAGGAGTATACTTGGCGCTTTGACGGCCTGCGGCGCCGAACTCCTCATCGAAGGAGGACGTGATGCACTCCATTCATCCGCAAGCCCGCACCACCCCGGCCATTCGGAGCGAGATTGCCCGCTCACACGAGCCCACCGGCGTGCTGGCCCAGCGCTTTAGTGTGAGCACCGAGACCGTCCGCAAGTGGCGCAAGCGCGGGGCCAAGGACTGCCAGGACCACAGCAGCCGGCCGCACAAGCTGCCCTGGAAAGCCACTGAGGAAGAGCGGGCCATTGTCTGCGCCCTGCGCCAGGCCACCGGCTTTCCGCTCGATGATCTGACCTTCGTGGTCACGCACTTCCTGCCCCATCTGAACCGCGATGCGGTCTACCGCATCCTCAAGGCTGAGGGGCTAGGACGATTGCCCCCGGCGCAGCAGCGCAAGCGGGAGAGCGGCACGTTCAAGGATTATGATCTCGGCTTCGTCCACATCGACATCAAGCACTTGCCCAAGCTGGAAACCGCCAATGGCGAGAGCCGCAAGCGCTTCCTCTATGTCGCCATCGACCGCTGCTCGCGCTGGGTGCACCTGGCGGTCAAAGACGATGAGCTGGCCACAAGCGCGGTCGCCTTCCTGAAAGAGGCGATCCGCGCGTTCCCCTTCAAGGTCACCCACGTGCTGACGGACAGAGGATCCTGCTTCACGGCTGATGGCTTTGAACACGCCTGCCGCAAGCTGAAGGTGGAGCATCGCAAGACCAAACCCTACACGCCGCAGACCAACGGTCTTGTGGAGCGCTTCAACGGCCGGGTGCAGCGCGAGGTGCTGGGGATCACGATCTATAGCCATCGTGATCTCGAGACGCTGCTCAAAGGCTTCAACCAGGCCTACAACAGGCGACGCCAGCGCGTGCTCAAGGGGGCTTCACCCGAGCAAGTCGTGCACCGGCGCCTCGCCGCCGAGCCCAACCTCGCCAACGCGCGCTTCAAGCCGCCAGATCGATACGCGTTGGCCCAAGCCCTCCACGTCGTCGCTCACGCCAAGGAGGTCTCGCATCCAGACAACTAGAGCATCGGACGGAAAGGTGGATCCACGACGCCCCACGCCTCTCCGCAGGGCAGAGGTGGGGAACCGAGCGGGTCCGACAAATCGTCCGATGCTCTAGTGCGAGTAACATAATATGGCCATAGCAATTCATTGGAACGCTGGCTTTGGCTGGCAGGTATTATGTTGCGGCAAGATATCATGGAGGATTACCCATTCCCGTCCTGGAGCTGAGCAGGAACCGGAGCCATAGAAGTCTCGAAGTTCGATGTTGAGTATCGTTGCTGAGGATAGCATGGCAGTGGAGATTGAGCGCTGTTGGCACAGCCGGAGACTATCGGCTATCGCGCCGGGCAAGTTATAGTAAAAGGTCAGTCTCGGGCGCTTGCATGCACTCTGCAAAACCTCTCATCCGGCGGAGCACTGCTAGCGTTCGCAATCGCGGTCGACCTGCCGCCCGAGTTTGAGCTTGAGGCCCCGAGTCTTAGCCTGCGGCTTGGGGCTCGAGTGACATGGAACCGGGCCGAGTTGCATGGAGTCGAGTTCATCTGGCCTCAGCATGAGCGTCTCGGTAAGCCACGATAGCTGGCCCGATAGCACGAACAAATGGAGCATCTTTGCCTAGGTTTGTTGCTGAGATGGGGGCACGTCAGGTTCGCCATAAAGGATGACATTTGGCTTGCTGCGGGCGATGCTTACCTCATGTGGAGTCGGCGGCATTGATCCTGTGCCGAGTATGAGAAGCGCACTTAGCGTCGCACAAGAGAGAATGATAGCCGAAAATGCATACGAGTAACAAGGCGGAAACGGCCGATCATGGCCCCTGTAGCCGCTCATCATAAGCCCCTGCAGTCGCGTCACACTGCGCTCTGCCGCCCATCATGGGAGCTATGGCGGAAACTGGGTGATGACGGTGTGAGAAGGGCGGCGTATCGAGGCGGGTGTCGAGCCTGCCAGAACCTCTTCGAGAGAGCGATACGCCATGAACGAGACTACCAACATTGTCCGCTTTCGTCAGCCCGATACGATTGACGATCCCCTGACGGATATTCTCCGAACCGGCGCCCGCAAGTTGCTGGCCCAGGCCATCGAGATCGAGGCTGAGGCCTTTCTCGCCAGCATGCGCGAGCTGAAGCTGCCGGACGGGCGCGAGCGCCTGGTCCGGCACGGGCATGGCCCCGAGCGCACGATCCAGACCGGCATCGGTCCGGTGGCCGTCAGCCGGGTCAAGATCCGCGATCGCGGCGATGAGGGAGAGGACCGCATCCGCTTCACCTCGGCGATCCTGCCGAAATGGGCCCGACGGACAAAGAGTTTGGATGCGCTGCTGCCAATCCTCTATCTGCGCGGGCTCTCCACCGGAGACTTCCAGGAGGCGCTTTCAGCCTTGCTCGGCAAGGACGCCCCGAACCTCTCGCCGTCCGCCATCACCCGGCTCACCGGCGAATGGCAGGCCGAGTACGAGCGTTGGCAGGTCCGCGATCTCTCGGCTCGGCACTACGTCTATGTCTGGGCCGACGGGGTCTACCTGCAGGCCCGGATGGAGGACCAGGCCGAATGCATCCTGGTGCTGATCGGCGCCACGCCGGAAGGCAAGAAGGAGCTGGTCGGCTTCCAGGCTGGGGTGCGCGAGAGCGCTCAGAGCTGGCGCGAACTGCTCGTTGAAATCAAACGTAGGGGCTTGGCCATCCCGCCCCGGATGGCTGTTGGGGATGGAGCTCTCGGCTTCTGGAAGGCGCTCGACGAGCTCTTTCCCGGCACGCATCATCAGCGCTGCTGGCTGCACAAGACGGCTAACGTGCTCAACAAAGCGCCGAAGTCGGTGCAGCCGGGCATGAAGGTGGCCCTGCGCGAGATCTACCTCGCGCCCACACGAGCCCAGGCCGAGGTGGCCGTCGATCTGTTCGAGGAAGCCTATGGGGCACGCTACCCGAAAGCCGTGGAGTGCGTGCGCAAGGACCAATGGGCGCTGCTGGCCTTCTATGACTGGCCGGCCGAGCACTGGATCCATCTGCGGACCACGAACCCGATTGAGAGCGTGTTTGCGACGGTGCGGCACCGGACCGTGCGCACCAAGGGCTCACTGTCGCCAACCACCGCCCGCCTGATGGTGTTCAAGCTGGTGATGGCGGCCGCAAGAAGCTGGCGGAGGTTAATGGGCGAAAACCAGTTGCCGAAGGTGATCGCCGGTGTCAAATTCCCGGACGGCATCGAGATCATTCAGATGCCGACAAACAGCGCCGCCTGATCGGCCCCGTCACCTAAATTCCGTCATAGCTCCATCATGGGCGCGCAAACGGCACAGTTTGTACCTTTGATGATATTACAAACGGTCCGAAAGACCACCGGAATGACGCCGTAGGGTAAATTCGACCTGCCAGCCGACGCGCTGGGAATTTTGACGAATGCGAAAAGGGGGGACGGACTCGGTCGCCGTCCTGCGGCCCACTCCTAAATCCCCCGCGCGAGGGCTTACCCTCGATGGCATCTGGCAAGCCTCTCAGGATGCCGGTTGCACGGCACAGGGCGCAAACGCCCCTCCACAATCCATACCGACACGCAGCGCTACCGCAAGCACATCGTGCCTGCCCTCGGTTCCGTCGCCGGAACCAACCTGATCACCGACCGCGTGCGCCTCAATGGCGGCGTTGAGCGCGGGCAGATCGGTTTGGTCTGCGATAGTGTCGGCGGGGTACATCACGTCGCTAATGATGCTTGCGGTGACTGCGCGATTTTGCATCGCCTAGGAAGTAATCATCCGGATCGGAATCGAAAGCTCTTCCATGGCGACGACCCAGGAGTTGCTGAGCTATCCTTTTGAGAGCCATTCTAAAATCGCTCCTATCCCTTTGAGTTTATTGCGCAACAGCGGCGAGTATCTAGGCTCGAAGGTGGTCTCCAAAGGAGCCACAAGCGTGGAACGGGTTGTGGTCACGCGGACAGGGGATGATGTTTGGTCGGTATCGCACAAGGGGCGGACCGTCTCAGTTCACGCCACTGAGGAACAAGCACTCTCAGTCGCTTTTGCCTTGGCCTCAAATCGTCGGCAGGAGGGGTTTGAGGCGGTTGTCGTAGTTGCGGCGGGAGGGGGTGAAGACGACTTCAACCACTCGAAAGACTGATCATCACAATGCCTGACGCCTTTTGTGAGAGTTCTGTGCAATGGATGATGATGACAAGCTCTTGATGGTCGATAAGGTGTCGCCAGCTACCGATAAGTTGTCTCGTGTGCTCAATCGGCTCGGCTTGTTGATAGCATTAGAGCATCGGACCCAAAAGTGGATCCACTTTTGGGTCCGATGCTCCACTCCATGAAGTGCGCATCGTTCGGAGCGGAAAACCGGGTCCACTTTTCAGCACGATGCGCTAGGCATCATCGCTTGGACTGTCGTCTACGCGCTTCTGTTCGCGATCCATCGAACGATCAGCGATGGTATCGTCGAGCAATTTCGATAAAGGGCTTGCTTAAGAGGCTGCGATTAGACAGCCTCGTCTGAGAATTCCCATGTGCCGCTGAGAAAGCAGGAGCGGATGATGCAAGGCCTTCGGTCGGCAGAAGGCCTGCAACGGTTCACGAGCGTGTTTCCAGCCGTCAGAAACCTGTTTGTTCTGCCCCACTCGAACCCGTTTGCCCTTGCCACCCACCTTCACCGCCTTCAGGCCATGGCAGCATGGAAAGCCGCGGAAGGCGTGCTCGCCTGAAGCCAACGAAGCAGGGTTTACTGCGGTCTCCGCAAGTTTACGTGACATCACCCGATTCAGAAATCAGGATTACGAGGAGGACTGTCTGTAATCGGTGCCATAAGATCAATCATGGTCTGAGCTGGGATTGTGACGACAGATGCAGCGGTCAGCGTTGCGATGGAATGATCCATGCGCTTCAGGACGAAGATGCGCTGGTCACTCAGATCGCCAGGGATGAGGTAGTTCATGATCTGCCGGTTCCCATTCGGCAGGGCCTTATAGCGGCAAGCCCAGCCTGTGACGATCAGGTAGACGCTGTCCGGGGCAGCGCCCTCGCGGATCAAGTCAGTGTGGGAGACAATAGGCTCAGGCTTCTGCGAGAGGGCCTCCAGCACTGTTCTGTCACCTTATGGCAGTTCGATGTAGTTGCTGAGCTTGTGGATTAGCAGGTTCATCAAGGATGTACTCGGATGAGCGTATGATCATACTAGCATAGGTGGCACCTGCCTTCGCCCGAGCCAAAGGCGAACCATGGAGCAGGCACAGCATTCGTAGGCATGAAAGCTCCATTCGGAAAGTCAAACTTCCATACTTCTATGGTTATTTACCTGATAATGCTGTGATTTAGAGCTTGGGCGGCTTTATTCCCGAGTTTTGTCTGGTAGCCGACAGACAGAGTGGTTATCCCCTTTTAAGTTTTGTTAAATTTTCCAAGAGAGAGGGGAAGCAAGATGGCCGAGCAAGTGATCCCATTGCTGCCTGATCAGGCTTTTAGGGCATCCCACCCGTCAGGTCGTCCTGCGCGAGCGGTGACGACGATTCTGCTCTGCGACACCTCTCTTTTGCGTTCCGGACTTCAGGGCATTCTGCGGGGAGGGCCGTTTGCTCCGGCCGTGACAGCATCAACTGCCAATGCAACTCGCATGCAGGATGTGGTGTCGGAGTCTGCCCTTGTTCTTATCGAAGCCGGTCAGAACATCAGTTACCTGCTTGATGTGGTCAGATGGGTAAGAGCGCAGTATCCGAAAGCTCGGATCGTAGCCTTGGCGGATCGGGTCGACCTCGACTTCCTGCGGTTGGGCCATCAGGCTGGCGTGGACGGCTTCTGTTCAGCAGCCAGCGCCCGTGAGGTTCTGATCAAATCCCTTGAACTGGTGATGTTGGGAGAGCCTGTGATTCCCTCTGCGGTCCTTCGTTCTGTCACGGACGGGGCATTCGCTTGCCCTCAACAGCCACCTCATGAACATGGATCAGAAGTGCCGAACTCCTCTGACCTGATGGGATGCAAACTCTCTGCGCGAGAAGTGCAAATCCTGAATTGCTTGCGGCAAGGAGCGCCTAACAAAGCCATCGCTCGCAGACTGGATGTGACTGAGGCCGCGGTGAAAGTCCACATCCAAGCCATCCTGCGCAAGACTGGTTTGGCCAATCGCACTCAAGCCGCCATATGGGCCTCCAAGTGCATGTCACAGCGAAATGGGGCATCTATGAATGTCTGAGGTGGGGATGACTGAGATTGCGGTCGGAGTTCAGGTTAGCATCAACTTCAATCCCTCCGAAACCGATGAAGAGCTTTTCCGAGGGCATAGTCAGGCGGGTAGATGTGACCATTCTGGCAGGGCGCTCCTTTGTGCTCATAGTCAGGAATGAGGTCATTCTTGACCAATCGCACCGGATCAGGCCCGATTTCCCTGTTTTCGTCCGGTATGAATGCCGTAGAGGCTGAGCGGAACATCGTGCCAGCTCGGACGCAGGGAAAGCCGTGAGGCTGCCGCCGCGACTGCGATGTTGATGGGCTTGAAGGGACTTGGGGCAGAGTTTGCCAGCGTGCTCTTGTCAGAGGGGTTGTTCCGGACGTTTTCCAATCGCAAGGAGGTCGCAGCTTATGCAGGGTTGGTTCCCACGCGGTGGCGAAGTCGGTCTGTCAGCCATGAGCAAGGCATCTCGAAAGCTGGCAATGCCCGGTTGCGGACGAGCATGATCCAGCTGGCCTGGCTCTGGCTCCGCCATCAGCCGCACTCCCGTCTGACCCAATGGCTCTACACTCGTGTGGAGCTCTAGCGCAGCCGTGGTTGGAACGAGGATTGTGCCACTGACTCGAAAGCTCTTGATCGCGCTGCGGAAGTATATCTCTGCCAGGGTTGCGATCGAGAGCGCTGTCATCAAGGCAGCATAGCTCCCGGATCTCCCATTGCTCCCATCTTCCGAGGTATGATTGATCCAGGTGGACGAACCGATGCCCGAGGCGCTGGAGACGACGACGCTCTTGAGTCGGAAATCCAGAGTGACCCTGGCTTGGACGAGACCACCCAGCGGGCCGTAATCGAGGCAAGGCGCGGCCAAGACCGTTTCCGCCTCAATGTCGAAACCGTCGAGCAGCCCTGCCGCGTCACTGGCGTGACTGACCCACGCCTACTCCGGGCCAGCCACATCAAGCCCTGGCGGTCCTGCGCGACCAGTGCCGAGCGGCTCGGCGGGAACAACGGGCTGCTGCTCTGCCCGAATGTCGACCACCTGTTCGACCGGGGCTATATCTCCTTCCACGATGACGGGCGCATCCTCGTCTCACCTTTGGTTGATGCCACCCAGATTGCGCGGCTCGGGATTTCGACGGCACCGCAGCTGAACGTGGTCGCCTTTAGCGCGAGACAGGCCACATACCTCGCCTTCCACCGTGAAAGCGTATTTCTTCATGGTCGCTGAGCAGCAAGACAGGGCTGTAGGAAGGGAGGCTCGCCAATCCACGATCATGGACCCGGACTGGTGCAACTTGGTGTGGACACCATGGGTGCTTCACTCCGGTATCAACACACCTGTTCGCCGATGGCGCTTATGATCGGGGCCAGCTGATGAGTGAAGCCGCCTACCGGGATCTCGTGATCGAGATCGTGCGCAAGCTGCCCGACCAGCAGGGCTTTTAGGTGCTCGCGCGAAGGTGGGTCGTTGAGGTAGTCTTTACGCAATAGACAAAAGCGGACGTGCTCACTCTCCGGGCTGGTGGGCAGCACATAGCGGATTTCGACCTCGTCATTCGTGACTACAACACGGTCGACCAGCAATAGCACGAGCTGTCGACGCAGCTCGAAGGTGGCATTCGCCAGACCGTGCTGCACCTGCTCACGAAAAGCCTCCAGTGAGGTCGCCAAACCGGCGAGTTGTTGCTGGCGTTGTGCATCGTTGTACAGAAGCTCCTCCTGGTCAGCCATCGCTTGCATGCGGTGCTCCAGGTCGCGGCCACGCCGTTCTTCCACTCTGAGCGAGCCAATGAGGCCGGTACCAAGCGTTAGATTGCAACCACTCTCATGTTCGCCATTTCAAGCAGCAGGCAACAGAAAAGTTCTGGCTTATCTGGCCAGCGGTTGAGGACAGCTGCACCCTGGATTTGCTTCGCTTAAGTGGAGAGCGGTTTGGTAGCTATCCGGCCAGCCTTTCGAACTGAACCGGACTGACATAATCGAGTGTCGAATGACGCCGGACGGGATTGTAAAACCCATCGATGTAACGACCAATCGCCTTCTTGGCCTCGGCCCTCGTCTGGAAGACGGTGCGCCAGACCAGTTCGGATTTCAAGGTCTTGAAGAAGGTCTCGACCACGGCATTTTCGAAACAATTGCCTGTCCCGGACATGGAGATCCGGATGCCGTGTTTCCTCAACTCGGCCTGATAGGCTGTCGAGCAATATTGACTGCCGCGGTCCGCGTGATGGGTCAGCCCCTCACCAAGTCTTCGGATCGCCAGAGCCTTGCGCAGCGCCTCCAGCGCCAGCTCCGTGTGGAGGCTGTCACTGACCGCCCAGCCGACCACCCGCCGAGCAAAGAGATCGAGAATCACAGCCAGGGAGAGCCAGCCCTCGTTCGTCCACAGATAGGAGATATCCGCGGCCCACTTCTGGTTCGGGCGCTCGGCCGAGAAGTCCTGCTCGAGCAGGTTGGGCGCGATCGGAAAAGCGTGATGGCTGTCGGTGGTGCGCTTGAAGCGGCGCTTCTGCCGGGCCTTGAGGCCGTTCTCGCGCATCAACCGAGCCGTCCGGCGGCGTCCCACCGTTAGGCCCTCGTCCTGCAACTCACGAGTCATGCGCGGGCTGCCATAGGTCTCATGCGAGAGGGTGAAGGCCGAGCGAATGTGGGCCAGAAGCACCAGATCCTCGCGCTGGCGCGGGCTGGCTGGACGCGAGCGCCAGGCGAAGTAGCCGCTTTGGCTGACACCGAGAGTCTGGCACAGGCGCGTGACGGGGAAGCTCTCTTTCGCCACATCGATGAACTGAAACTTCATCGACTTCCCTCCTTGGCGAAAAAAGCCGTAGCCTTCTTCAGGATCTCCCGCTCCTGGCGCAGGATCTCGTTCTCGCGCCGCAGCCGCTTCAGCTCGACCGCCATGTCCTCCTGGCGTTCTTCCGGCGGATCGTCGATCTCACGCTCGCGGCGGCGATCGAGCCAGTGGCGCAGGGTCGACAGGCCGACGCCGAGATCAGCGGCAATCGCCCGTCGGCTGCGGCCACTGGTCAAGGCGAGCCGTACAGCCTCATCCTGAAACTCTTTCGTAAAGCGTGTCTGGGGCATGGAGATCCTCCTGCTTCATGAGAGGCTCTCCATCTTTTCGGAGCAAGTCCAGGGTGAACCGTTCGACGCTCGCGCGCTGGATGGCGGAGCACCAGGATATGCGGCCTTCGTCGGCCACGCCGCCCAATGAGGACATCGTGGACGAGCTCAAGCGCCTCCGCCGCGAGAACGAGGTGCTGCGCCAAGAGCGCGACATCCTCAAGAAGGCCACCGCTTTTTTCGTCAAGGAGGGAAGTCGATGAGGTTCAAGCTCATCGATGCGGCGAAAGCGGAATTCCCCATCCAGCGCCTGTGCCAGGTTCTTGAGGTGAGCCAGAGCGGGTACTTTGCCTGGCGAAGTCGTCCGGCGTGCCAGCGTCAGCGCGACGATCGGGTGCTGCTCGCCCATGTCCGGTCCGCCTTTCGAGAGTCGCATGGCACCGATGGCAGCCCACGGATGACGCGCGAACTCCAGGATCAGGGCCTGCCAATCGGTCGCCGTCGGACGGCCCGACTGATGCGCGAGAACGGCCTCAAGGCCCGGCAGAAGCGCCGCTTCAAGCGCACCACCGACAGCCACCACGCCTTTCCTATTGCGCCCAACCTGCTCGAGCAGGACTTCTCGGCCGAGCGCCCGAACCAGAAGTGGGCCGCGGATATCTCCTAGATACTGTCGGCGAATTCCCTGTTGGCTATTCAGCAAGAGGAGGAATCCATGAGCCTTCATCCCGAGCCGATTGGTGAGATCCCGGCCGAGACCGTGCGAGTTGCCCGGGCAGCTTTCCCTAAGGGCAACATTGTGGCCCGGCTCCGGGATGAATTTAGCATCCTCTACCAGGATGAGGACTTCCGACGGTTCTACCCGAGCCGGGGGCAACCCGCCCTTGCGCCGTGGCGGCTGGCTTTGATCACGATCTTCCAGTTCCTCGAGCACCTCAGCGATCGACAAGCCGCTGACGCTGTCCGGGCCCGGATCGACTGGAAGTACGCCCTGGGGCTCGAGCTGACTGATCCCGGGTTCCACTTCAGCGTGCTCACCGAATTTCGGGCCCGCCTTGTCGCCGGCCAAGCGGAGCATCTGCTGTTGGACACCATGCTCGAGCGGTTCAAGGCCCGCGGTCTGATCAAAGCGCGCGGCAAGCAACGCACCGACAGCACGCATGTGTTGGGGGCCGTGCATGACCTCCATCTTCTCGAACTTGTCGCTGAGACGCTGCGCGCCACTCTCGATGATCTGGCCGCCGTTGTTCCGGACTGGATTCGCGTGATCGCTCAGCCGGCGTGGTTCGAGCGCTATGCACATCGCATTGAGGACTATCGTCTGCCCAAGAGCCGGGAGAAGCGTGAAGCTCTCTCGCTGGAGATTGGCACGGACGGGTTCTTCCTGCTCGACGCCTTGGACGATGCGAGCGCACCGGCTGCGGCTCGAGCGGTGCCGATGGTGCAGACGCTGCGCGACGTGTGGCGGGTGCATTACGCACGGGACGATGGGCGGCCGCGCTGGCGGGCGGGAGCGGAACTGCCACCGGTCGGCGAACGGCTGCAGTCGCCCTATGATCCCGAGATGCATTACTGCACAAAGCGTCAGATGGAGTGGTCCGGCTACAAGGTCCACGTCACCGAGACCTGCGATGACGATGCCGCGCACCTGATCACGCACGTCAAGACCTGCCCGGCCATGGAGCAGGACATGACGAGCACGGCCGAGATCCATGCGTGCCTGGCCGCCAAAGGCCTCCTCCCTTCTGAGCATTACGTGGACTCGGCCTACATTGATGCGGCCTTGTTGGTCAGCAGCCGGCGGGACCACGGGATCTCGCTCGAGGGGCCGGTGCGGGGCGTATCGTCCTGGCAGGCCCGCACGGGACAGGGATATGATCTGCCCAACTTCGTGATCGACTGGGAGCGCGAACAAGTAACCTGCCCACAGGGTAAGGTCTCCGTGACGTGGCGCGTCGCGCGCAGAGAGGATGGAAGCCCGCGCATCAATGCCGTGTTCAGCCGCTCTGATTGTGGAGCCTGCGTCGTCAGAGCGCTGTGCACGCCCGCGAAGGAAGCCCGCCGCGCCGTCTACTTCCACACGCGCCAGGAGTACGAGGCATTGAATGCAGCCCGATCCCGGATGCACGATCCCACATGGAAGGAGCGGTATCATATCCGGGCTGGCGTCGAGGGCACTCTCTCACAGGGTGTGCGGGTATTCGGAATGCGCCGGAGCCGGTATATCGGGCTCCTGAAGACCGGCCTCCAGGAAGTGTGTTCGGCGGCTGCGATGAACGTCTTGCGGGTCGTACACTGGTTGGACGGATGGCCGCGCACCAAGACGCGCGTGACCCGCTTTGCTGCGTTGGCGCCAGCCCTCTGAATTCGCCGACAGTATCTCTCCTATCTGTGGACGAACGAGGGCTGGCTCTACCTGGCCGTGGTCCTCGATCTCTTTGCTCGGCGGGTGGTCGGCTGGGCGGTCAGTGACAGCCTCCACACGGAGCTGGCGCTGGAGGCGCTGCGCAAGGCTCTGGCGATCCGAAGACCTGGTGAGGGGCTGACCCATCACGCGGACCGCGGCAGTCAATATTGCTCGACAGCCTATCAGGCCGAGTTGAGGAAACACGGCATCCGGATCTCCATGTCCGGGACAGGCAATTGTTTCGACAATGCCGTGGTCGAGACCTTCTTCAAGACCTTGAAATCCGAACTGGTCTGGCGCACCGTCTTCCAGACGAGGGCCGAGGCCAAGAAGGCGATTGGTCGTTACATCGATGGGTTTTACAATCCCGTCCGGCGTCATTCGACACTCGATTATGTCAGTCCGGTTCAGTTCGAAAGGCTGGCCGAATAGCTAACAAACCGCTCTCCACTAAACTGAAGCAAATCCAGAGAGCTGCTGACGGGCTTGGCGCAAGGCCCGCACCGCCGCCAGACGGGCCCGGGCCAGGTCTCGCAGGGCCTCATGGGCCGGATCCGGAACCCAGACGGAGGTGAGTTCGCCGGCCCGATGCAGCCTGGCCAGATTGCTGGCATCGCGTCGGTCGGTCTTGATGCGCTCGCCCGGCTTGCGCGGGATCAGCGAGGGAGCCACCACCACACACTCGTGCCCGGCCGCCGTTAGTTGACGCTGGATACCATAGCCGCACGGACCCGCTTCGTAGCAGAACCGCAGGGTGCGGCCTGTGCATCCCAGCTTGTCCGCCAGCTTTTTGAGATCTGCAGGCGTGTTGGTGATCCGACCATACTCGCGCACGTCGCCGCGCTGGCCCTCTTCCGCCAGCGCCACCGTGATGGTGTCTTTGTGCACATCCAGTCCGACAAAGATGATAGGCTGATCCATGACCCGTCTCCGATGCATGAGGCTCGGCACCGAACCATCCGGCGCAATCCTCGAACACCTGCATACTGCGAGACGGGTCGCCCCAATCTCAGGCGAACATTTGGTCTAAGCAGCGATTCGGTGGTTGGCCAACGGATGGCGACTTCGCTCGCAATTGAGCATCGCGACCGCCTCGTGGATGGCATCATCGAGGTTCTCTGGACCCGCGAAAGTCTGGTGAGCAAGATGATGCTGCTTCAGATCGCGCCAGAGCTCTTCGATGGCGTTGAGTTCGGGAGCGTACTTTGGCAGCCATTCGACCGTGAGCCAGGGCGCCCGCTCGGCGAGGGCGGCGCGCGTCGCCTTGCTGGTGTGGATCGGGCCATTATCGAGGACGAGCACGATCGGCTTCGTCGCACGAGCGGACGTTGGGCCATACTGCGTGTCGATCTGGTCCAGCAGCGCGATGAAATCGGCACTGCGCTTGCTCCGGCTGGTGCGCACGATCAGGTCCCGCGGGGCCCAGTCGAGCAGACCGAGCATCGCCACCTTGGCGGCTTGGCCGGGCGCGGGAATGCGCAGATCCGCGCCCTTCTTGGCCCAAGCATGGGCGAGATAGGGGTGGGTGAGCGCTTGGCCGGGCGCGGGAATGCGCAGATCCGCGCCCTTCTTGGCCCAAGCATGGGCGAGATAGGGGTGGGTGAGCGCTTCGGATTCATCCCCGAACAAGAGCACGATATCGCCCGCCTCGGCCTGCGCCTTCAGGAGCTTGCGGCGCAGGCCGGCGCGATCCACGGCGTCTGCATCCTGGCGGCCCTTCAGGGTATGGCGCGGCCGGCGCCAGCGGAAATCCCCCTTTGGCGCAACACGACCGAAAGCCGTGAGCGCGAGATGCGCACGCCGGAGCGCTTCTCGATCTCGTCGGCCAGCCGCGGCAAGGTCCAGTTGGGGCGATTTGCGACCGATCCCGCCAGAACCGCCTCGGCCACCGCGAGCGCCCGCTCGGCCTTGACCGGTGCCGGTCCCGGGGCAACGGATCGCCGCAGCGCGTCGACCCCACCCGTCATGAAAGCGCTGCGCCAGAGCCGCACGGTATCCTCGCGCACGCCGAAGGCCTCGGCGATCCGCGGGCTCGTCCAGCCCGCCAGGGTCAGCAGGAGCGCCCGCGCCCGATCCGCCTCGCCCCGATCGCGCGAGTGGCTGAGAGCCATGAGCTCACGCCGCTGCGCGGCGCTTGCGACAACAGGGGATTTGCCCGCCATGATCCGCATCCCGAACCAAACTATGAGATGGAATCACAGACAGCATCCGTTGGCCACCCCGCTGAAACCTGCTTAGGTCAGGTCTTCGGTAATCTGCACGATAGGCTGCACACTGGTGAAGTTAGGAATATCATCAAGAATTTCCTGACCATGGGCTTGAACCGCATTCTGGAAGTCTTCCAGGGTGCGGAAGGTGAGCAAGGCAATCACCTGATAGGGTGCAGGACTGCCATCTAGCGAGCTAACCCCCCGCATTTGACGCTGGTCTTCCAGGCCCATAGATCGCCAGCGCTCCCTCACAAAGGGGACGTGCTTGTGCAGGTAGTAGTCATAATTGAACGATGAACCGGGTTCGTTCGGATACAGAGCACTGATAACAACCATCGCTCCCTCCCTGAGCCAGTAGGATCCAGCTTCCCATGAGGTTCTGCTTCAGATGTTCGATCAGCAAGAGGGTTTAAGCTGCGTCCGTTGGGCCTGTCTCAAAACAGAAGATCCCCGGTTCCATAAAGGCGCTTATCGGAAATTCACGTGTAGAACCCCGTTAGAAAGGTCACTCCTCTCCCCGTTACAAATGTCACTCTCCCTGGGTGATGGTGCTGGGGAGATTGGGTCTGATGACGGTGATCGGGATGAGCCGGCCGGAGATCGATCGGGTTCACATTCTGCGGGACGTCGTGGCGGAGCGAATTACGGTGCGCGAAGCTGCCCAACTGCTGCGGATCACACGGCGCCAAGTGTTCCGATTACTCAAGGCCTATCAGACCGGTGGTCCCACGGCCTTGGTGTCGCGCCGGCGCGGCAAGCCCAGCAACCGCTCCTACCCGGCGGCGCTGCGGACCGAGGTGCTGGCGCTGATCACAGCCAACTATGCCGATTTCGGCCCGACGCTCGCCTGCGAGAAGCTCGCCGAGCGGCACGGCATCGATCTGGGTGTCGAGACGATCCGGCGCTGGATGATCGCGGCGGGTCTCTGGCAGGAGCGCCGGCAGAAGCTCAAAGGGGTGCACCAGCCGCGCTATCGGCGCGACTGCGTCGGCGAACTCGTCCAGATCGACGGCTCCGAGCACTACTGGTTCGAGGATCGCGGCCCACCCTGCACGCTTCTGGTCTACATTGACGATGCCACCAGCCGGCTGATGCACCTGAAGTTCGTCGAGACCGAGTCGACCTTTGATTATTTCCGATCGACCCGGGAGTACCTGGAGGCCTACGGCAAGCCGGTGGCGTTCTACTCCGACAAGCATGCCGTCTTCCGCGTCAACGGCAAAGGAGCGGTGGGCGGTGACGGCATGACCCAGTTCGGGCGAGCCCTGCATCAGCTCAACATCGACATCATCTGCGCCAACTCGCCCCAAGCCAAAGGCCGCGTCGAGCGCGCCAACGGCACCTTGCAGGACCGCCTGGTCAAGGAGATGCGACTGGCTGGGATCTCGACCCTTGAGGCGGGCAATGCCTTCCTGCCGGCATTCATGGCGGACTTCAACCGCCGCTTTGCCAAGGCGCCCTACAGCGACAAGGACCTGCATCGCCCGCTCAGCGAGGACGATGAGCTGGATGACGTGTTCGCCTGGCGGGAGGAGCGGACGGTCTCGCGCAATCTGACCCTGCAGTACGACCAGGTGCTGTTCATCCTCGAGCCGAACGCGATCACGCTGTCCCTCGCCCGCCAGCGGGTGACCGTCTACGACTATCCGGATGGGCGCTTTGCCATCAAGCACAAGGGCCTGGAGCTGCCCTACAGGCCCTTTGACCGACGCCAGCAGGTGGATCAGGCGGCGGTCGTCGAGAACAAGCGGCTGGGTCCGGTTCTGGCCTACATTGCCGAGCGGCAGAAGGAGCTCGACATGAGCCGGAGCAACAGCGCCCCGCGGCGGCGCGGCCAAGGCAAGAGCCTGTTCAAGGTGGGTTGAGCTCTCAGCAGTCACTCCCCGGAGGTGACATCTCTAATGAGGACAATCAGAGACTTGTCTAACGAGTTCTGACATCACGTGCCCTCACAAATGACATCAGAAGTGCAAACGAGAGATGCACAGTCTCGGCGCAATCGGCTAAACCAACCAAGATGACACCCAAGGCTTTCTTCCGCTGGGTCGCATGGCTGCTCCTGCTTGCCATTGCGGTCTTCACCCTCACGCCAATTGAACTTCGGCCCGTCACTGGGGCTTCGGTCAGCTTGGAGCGGTTTGCCGCCTTTGCTGCCATTGGAGCCGCCTTTTGCCTCGGCTATCCAAAACACCGCCTCTCCATCCTTGTTCTGCTGGTCGGGATCGTCGGGTTCCTTGAGGTCGCCCAGAACCTTGTCCCGGGCCGCCATGGTCACCTTCCGGACGGCTTGGTGAAGGCATCAGGCGCTCTCCTCGGAGCCGCGTTCGCCACGTTCGTTACCCGCCGTGAGCGCGTTTCATAAAGCATCTTCTCGGAATCCGTCGACGAAGCTGTTCTCTATTCGGCCTTGCTGCAATTGCGGTAACGGCGCACCAACACATAGCCGCCAGCCAAGAGCAGGAAGGGCAGGCCAGCCCCTGCAATCGGGCCAAGTACGCCTGTGCCGCCGCCCGGCTTGCCCCCAGGTTTCTCCCAGGCTTGCCGCCGCCATGAGAGTTCACGAACTCGGAGATCCATTTGACCCCTGCCCCCACTTGGGTCGGAACCACATAGGAAACGCTCACGGCGCCGAACAGGGTCGCCGCTGCAAGGATATTTAGCCAGGAGCGTATCAAGACATCCTGTGAGGTGACTTCATCTCTATCGGCCAACGTCGGACCTTGAGGTTTCATCCTGCCTCTCAGCCAAAGGTGTTGAGGCCAACCTGCCGGAGGTACCTCCCTGGAGACTCATTGCATTCATAAGGGCAGTTGCTAATCGGCCTTGAGAGGCGTTGTCCTTTCAGGGGTCCCTTTCCATGAGGTGTGTTATGTTAAAGCAAATTACCTTGGCCACATTGCTTGTGGCGGCAACGGCAACCGTGCCCGCTCTGGCCCATCATAAGGCAGGCCATAGCGGCGGCGGTGGAGGCGGTGGAGGCTCCATAGGCGGCGGCGGCGGTGGAGGCGGTGGCAATAAAGGGGTTCCTGGCCCGATTGCCGGAGCCGGGCTGCCGTTCCTGCTGATCGCAGGCGGCTATGTCTTGGTCCGCCGCTACCGTACCCGTAGCACGGCAGAAACCAGCTCACCGACAATCGTTAGTTAGCCTCACAGCATGCACTGTCGGGTCGAGCGCCCGAAGCGCTGAAGCATTCACACAAGTATTCACGCTAGCACTAGCGGCTAGCCTTTGCATGATGAGGGGCCGATGCCGGATGTACACACGGCCCCATCTGCCTTTTGGCCTACTTCTGCCGGCGAGAGCCAGCGCTCATGCGAACAGGAAATAGCCACTACTCAGGTCTGTCACGCCCTTGACGGTAATATCGTCGGCAGCAGCGAAGTGGATGACACTGCTGTCCCCGGACGTGTCGATGCTCAGATCGGTAAAGGTGTGGATCCCCTCAGCCGCAAACGCGGTCAGGTCGATCTTGTCCTTGCTGGTCTGAAAGTCTCCAATCGTATCGTGTCCGTTGGGCGGAGCGAACACGAAGACATCGTTTCCACCACCGCCGGTCATGCTGTCGTCACCCGTGCCGCTAACCAAGGTGTCCTTGCCGGGCCCGCCGTCGAGCACGTTGTCCGTGCCACCGATCACCGTCAGCTGGTCGTCTCCGGCCCCGCCATCGAGCCGGTTCTCGGCAAAGGAGCCTTCCACGGCATCCGGAGAAGCCTTCACCGACAGGAAAGCCTCGAGCGTGTCGTCGCCGAAGCCTCCGTTCAGGATGTTCGACAGGTGATAGGAGGTGAGAAGATCCTCTGGCTGTGTACCGCTGGCCTCAAGGTGGGCGGTCAGGGTGTCGTTGCCCGTGCCGCCGTCGAGATGGTTCTTGGCCGTGGAATTATCTACCCTGTCGGGAAATTCTGACGTGATCGACAGGGTAGCCTCGAGGGAATCGTCGTCGGCACCTCCGTTCAAGATGTTCGACAGGTGGTACAGATCCCCGCCCGCGAGTCCCCCGAGGGGGATGGCATCGATGCTGGCATTCAGCGTATCCCGGCCCGTATCGCCCTCTAATTGGTTTACGGAGAGAATTTGGCCGTCACCGGAGTGAATGGATTCGGCCGCGAGAGTGTCATCACCTATCCCGCCGTTAAGGTAGTTGGTTGCGTCGATGAAGCCGTTGCCGCTGGTATTATGGCGCGCCTCCAAGGTATCGCTGCCCTGGTCGCCCCAAAGTTCGTTGATCGCAGGAGCACTTGACGAGTTGGTGCCCGTTGTGGCGGAGGCCGTCATCAGATCATCACCAGAGCCGCCATGCAGAGAGTTCTTCACCAGTTGGATGGTGTTGGAATTGCCGATGGCCGTGGCATCCATGACATCATTGCCGCCGCCGCCATCGAGGATATTGATAGCTGTACCTCCTATGCCGTCGAATTCCGTTCGAGCGCGAGCGGTAATGTCGTCACTCCCAGCTCCACCGTCGACGATATTCATGGCTGTATGTGGGTCACGGACAGCGCCTTGCGCATCCGCATCGGCGTTGATCGTATCATCGCCTTCCCCCCCGAGAATATGGGTCTCGACGTTTACAGTTCCGGTTGTAGCGCCATTCAACTTGGCAGTCGCGTTGATGGTGTCGTCGCCTGAATCGCCATTGCTCAGAACGTCGGCGGTCAACACTTGCTGGGTCGGGAGATCCAAGCCTCCCTGAAGGGCAACAGTCGCATCGAGCGTATCATTGCCTGCTCCACCGAGCTGCACGGCTACGCCGTGAGCGGATTGGCTATCCTGCACCGTAACGGTGTCGTTGGTAGTCAGCGTATCGTTGCCGCGTCCGCCGATCAGGGCCGTGCGGTTCAAGGTACTGCTCAGGTCATCATCGCCCCCCAGGCCTAACACCACATCGCCATCAGCGGCTGTTCTGAGAGTATCATTGCCACGTGTGCCGACGATCACGTCATGAATTGGGGTAATCAGGGACAGCCAATTGCGGGATGTTGCATCACCCCCGATTTGGTTGTCGTCCTTGCTGGTTGTGTCAGTGAAGGTCGCCATCATCGTGCTCCTGGTGCTGCAAGCCCCCAAGGAACCGGAAAGTGGAACGCCGTCTCAATGATCGGGATGGCGCGTCTGCAAGTTCACTGTGCTCCTCGACTCTACGGTTATGTAATCAGTCACGCTTAATGCGACAAAGTCATGAGAATTGGCAGGTTATAGCGCTCCATGCCATATTTCTAACCCGAATGATTAGCTCACTACACCCGGCTATTTGCCAAGCTCAATTGGGTATGCGAGGTAATCAGTAAGTCCGATAACTAACAAATCGGCAGCATTTTCTTTCGACTAAGGCTGCCATATTCTCCGATTGCTACGGTTGTTGTATTGTCACCGCCGCACGTGCTGCACCGGGTTGATCCGGTAAAGACGCACCAGTAGCTCGCGCCCATGATGTCGTCGGTTTGCCAAACCCCGACGGTGACGGGAAAGACCGGCGGCGCGGCGGTGTCATCGATCCAGAGGACCACGGGCGTGCCGTCGCGAGGTGCAGTGCTAACTGGGCCCCAGCCGCCGCTCATGATCGTTCTCGACCTGGTGGATGAACCTCACCGAGCCTTATCAACGACAGGCAGAAGCCTTTGTTCGCGGTTCCATACTGGGGTCCGGAACAAGATCTGCTCCCAAAAACACGCCGGCATTATCAACCAAACGCAGCTTTTCCTTTGCAGCTAAGCTTTTGCGTGAGCTTCTGATCCCGTGATCGATGGCCGGATCGGGAGGTCAGCATGCAGCTATCTGTAGGTGAGATACTGGGTAGGATCACGACCGTGTCGGATATGATCCGAGTCTTCCAGGATGAGGATCATTGCCGGTATCTGCTTGAGGCCATGGCGTGGCCCAAGGGACGGATCTGCGCGGCCTGCGGCTATCGCGGCTCCATCGCCCTGATGGGTCGGCAGAACAGGAGGCGAGCACGATCCGGCCTATACCAGTGCTCGAATGGCGTCTGTCGCTCGCAGTTCACAGTCACGACCCGCACGCCTCTGCATGCGACCAAGCTCCCGCTTCGGGTGTGGCTGTCCGGCCTCTGGCTGATGCTGCAGTCGGACAAGGGCATCTCCTCTATCCGTCTAGCCGAGGCCCTCGGCGTCAGCCAGCCGACGGCCTGGCGCATGGGCCATGCCCTGCGCCTCATGGTCGGGCGCGAGCAGGCTCTGGATGGAGTGGCTAAGATTGATGGCCTCTATGTCGGCAGCAAGCCATGGCGGGAGATGAACTATTCTCCACCCGGCCGTGGACGCAAAGGTGAGCCGAAGACCTTGAAAACACCGGCCCTTGTGGCCGTGCAGCGGCCGCCGGATCTGAGTGTTGGTGCATCCGCTGGTGAGACTCGGGCCGCGGTGATTGAGGATCTGTCGGAGTCCGAGGCTGATCGGGTTCTCACGGAAGCCGTCGATCCAAAGGCTCATCTGATGAGCGATGAATGGAAGGAGTTTGTGTCTCTGGGCGGCGCCTTTTCGGCCCATGACACCGTGCACCATAAGGCTCGCAAGTATGCCCGCGGTCCAGTTCATATCAATTCAGCGGAAGGCTTCAATGACCGGGTCCGCCGCACGGTCTCGGGTGCGTTTCATCACATCAGCCCACATTTGGCGGATCTTTACTTCAATGAGATTGGCTTTCACTGGTCCCAGCGGGTGGTCACAGGCCAGGCGCCGCGAAGGACGCGCAAAGGCCGTCAGGTGACCAAGTGAGGATACCGACGAAGCCGTCCACTTCGTCCAATCTGAAGCCGTCCAGGCATTCCGATTTCAAGCCGTCCGTGGTTCCGAGGTGAAGTCGTCCACCTGAGCGCCGCTCTTCGGGTCGTTGATGGATGGTGGTTGAGGCGGTGGCGCTGGTCAAGCGTCGGCTTGCGCGTGGCGGGTCTTGCGCAGGCTCTCGCCGGTGAGAGTGATCCGGTAGGCGTTGTGCACGACCCGATCGAGAATGGCGTCAGCCAGAGTTGGAAGGCTGCCGATCATCGCGTACCAGTTCTCGACCGGCACTTGGCTGGTGATCAGCAACGAACCGGCATCATAGCGGTCCTCGACGATCTCCAGCAGATCGCGCTGCTGCTCGCCGGTGAGCGCCTCAGGACCCCAGTCGTCGAGCACCAGCAGCTTGGCCCGGGCGAGTGTGCGTAACAGGCGAGAGTAGCGGCCATCGCTGCGGGCGAGATCGAGCGCTGCAAACAGCCGCGGCACACGATGGTAGAGCACCGACAGATCCTCCCGGCAGGCGCGGTGTCCAAGGGCGCAGGCGAGCCAGCTCTTTCCGACGCCGCACGGGCCGGTGATCAACAGATTGCGCCGCTCGCGGATCCAGTCGCAGGACGCCAGCTTGAGAAACAGTGCCCGGTCGAGGCCGCGCGCGGCCCGGAAGTCGACATCCTCGACGCTGGCAGGATGGCGCAGTTTGGCTGTCTTGGCCCGGGTCTCGAAGCGCTTCTGCTGGCGCGTCGTCACTTCATGATCGAGGATCAGGCCGAGCCATTCGGCATGGCCGAGCGCGTCAGCCTCGGGATTGGCGCCGAGCGCCTTGAAGCCCTTGGCCATGCCGTGCAGGCCCAGCGCGTGGAGCTGGTCGAGGGTGGGATGGGTCAACATGGTCGGTCTCCGTTCAGTGGAAATACCCCGGTCCGCGGACGTTGGGGTGGGTGATCACGGGCGTGTCGGCCGCCGGGGCGGGAGCACGCTCGTGGTAGGTGTCGAGTAGCGACACGATGCTCTTGTAGGTCAGCGCCCGGATCGCCAGGGCTTTGGCCGCGACCGCCTCGACACGCTCCTTCGGGATGCCGCGCATGTGCTGCAAAACCCCGATGCAGGTGCGAAAGCCCTGCTCGGGATGGCGGCGCGCCGACAGGATGGCGGCAATCAGTCCCTCGGTGTGGGGGCCGATCACCGCCGCCCAGGAGCGGAAGCGCTCGGGCGACCAGGCGGCATAGCGGCGATGAGAGCTCGGCATGTGCTCGGCCTGCGTGCCGTGCGCCCGTCCCGCGAAACGCCGCGCGTGGGCAGCCACGCGCCCGCCCTTGTGGAAGGCCTCGATCGTGCGTTGGGTGACGCGCACCTCGACCTGCTGGCCGATGAGGCCAAACGGCACCGAGTAGAAGAAGCCCTCGACCTCGATGTGATAGTCGAGCCCAACCCGGGCGAACTGCCAGTGCGCGAAGACGTAGTCCTGCGCCGGCAATGGTGCGAGGGCCGGCTTCTCGATGGTCTCGAACACCTGGCGCCGGCTGACGCCGAGCCGGCGCATGGGCACACTGTTCATGCGCGTGACGGCCTCGGCGATGGCCGCATTGGCCTCCTGGAGCGAGAAGAAGGTGCGGTGGCGCAGGCGGCCGAGAATGTAGAATTGGGCGAAGCGCACGCCGGACTCGACTTTTGCCTTATCCTTCGGGCGACGCGGTCGGGCCGGAAGAATGCCGACCTCGTAGTGGGCCGCCATCTTGCCGTAGCTGCGGTTGATCTCGGGATCGTAGAACGAGGCCTTGTGGACGCCGCTCTTCAGGTTGTCCGGGACAACGAGCTTGGTCACGCCGCCATGGAAGCGGAACATGCGCACATGGGCTTCGATCCAATCCGGCAGGGTCTGGGTCCAGGTCGCTTCGGCATAGGTCAGGTTGGAGGCGCCGAGTACGGCCACGAAGATCTCGGCGTGGCGGATCTCGCCGGTGAGCGGATCGACGATCGGCAGCTTCTTGCCGGAATAATCGACGAAGACCTTGTCGCCGGCGACGTGATGCTGGCGCATGGTCGGCGTCAGGCGGCGCTCGAAGGAGCGAAACAGATCGCAGAAGCGCGAATAGCCGTATCCGTCCGGATGATCCGCGAGATATTCCTCGTGCAGGATGGCGATGCTGACGCCAGGCCGCTTGAGCTCCTGGACCAGGTGGGCCCAATCCGGCTCCGGCCGGCGGCGCGTTCCGATCCGGGCGCCCGCCCGGGCGAACAGCTTCTCCTCGAGGGCGGTATCGCTCAGGTCCTCCGGCAGGGGCCAGATCAGCCCGGCCGCCTTGGCCCGCTGGATGGCGTCCCGCACGGTCGAGCGCGCCGCGCCGACAATCCGGCCGATTGCGCGGTCGCTGGTTCCACTCGCGTGGAGCCGTAGCACTTGCCGCATCTGTCGCATGGTCATCTCTCTGTTTGCCGGCATCGCGTCCCTCTCTGGTGGAGAGGTCGAAATGCCCCAATTGGATGACCCGGTGCAGCACGGTTCTTCCGCCTGAGCCCTGGACGGGATCAAATCGGAAGGATGGACGGCTTCAGTTCGGAAGGGTGGACGGCATCAAATCGGAACCATGGACGACTTCAAGTCGGTACACATGGACGGATTGCGTCGGTATCCGCAACCAAGACCTTGTGGGCGCGAGTACCGCCTGCCTTGCAGCTCCTAGCGGTGTTTCGCTTCACCATTGGACGCGAGATGCGCCGAACCAAAGTGGGTGCGATTGACCTCGTCTCGAAAGTAGCGGTGTTTGGTTGATAATGCCGGCGTGTCAATGGGAACAGATCTTGCGCTGGCCCCAAGTTGGAACAAGTGCGGTTCTACCGTGATCTGGAGCCGAAACTGTCTGAGGCGCAGCGCGCCGGGCGCAAGCGCCAGGGCAAGCCCTTCCACGCCAAGATCGCCAACCGGCGAGAGGACGCGCTCCATAAGTGCGCGTTCCAGGCGATCGTGATTACGGATTCCAGAGGATCGTGATCATCCATTCCAGAGCATCGTGATCATGGTGGATTTGCTTCGCTTAAGTGGAGAGCGGTTTGCTAGCTATCCGGCCAGCCTTTCGAACTGAACCGGACTGACATAATCGAGTGTCGAATGACGCCGGACGGGATTGTAAAACCCATCGATGTAACGACCAATCGCCTTCTTGGCCTCGGCCCTCGTCTGGAAGACGGTGCGCCAGACCAGTTCGGATTTCAAGGTCTTGAAGAAGGTCTCGACCACGGCATTGTCGAAACAATTGCCTGTCCCGGACATGGAGATCCGGATGCCGTGTTTCCTCAACTCGGCCTGATAGGCTGTCGAGCAATATTGACTGCCGCGGTCCGCGTGATGGGTCAGCCCCTCACCAGGTCTTCGGATCGCCAGAGCCTTGCGCAGCGCCTCCAGCGCCAGCTCCGTGTGGAGGCTGTCACTGACCGCCCAGCCGACCACCCGCCGGGCGAAGAGATCGAGAATCACAGCCAGGGAGAGCCAGCCCTCGTTCGTCCACAGATAGGAGATATCCGCGGCCCACTTCTGGTTCGGGCGCTCGGCCGAGAAGTCCTGCTCGAGCAGGTTGGGCGCGATCGGAAAAGCGTGATGGCTGTCGGTGGTGCGTTTGAAGCGGCGCTTCTGCCGGGCCTTGAGACCATTCTCGCGCATCAGTCGAGCGGTCCGCCGGCGCCCGATTGGCAGTCCCTCATCCTGCAGCTCGCGGGTCATGCGCGGGCTGCCGTAGGTCTCATTGGAGAGGGTGAAGGCCGAGCGAATGTGGGCCAGAAGCACCAGATCCTCCCGCTGGCGCGGGCTGGCTGGACGCGATCTCCAGGCGAAGTAGCCGCTCGGGCTCACTTCGAGGACCTGGCACAGGCGTGTGACGGGGAAGTTCTCTTTCGCCGCATCGATGAACTGGAACTTCATCGACTTCCCTCCTTGGCGAAAAAAGCCGTGGCCTTCTTCAGGATCTCCCGCTCCTGGCGCAGGATCTCGTTCTCGCGCCGCAGCCGCTTCAGCTCGACCGCCATGTCCTCCTGGCGTTCTTCCGGCGGATCGTCGATCTCACGCTCGCGGCGGCGATCGAGCCAGTGGCGCAGGGTCGACAGGCCGACGCCGAGATCAGCGGCAATCGCCCGTCGGCTGCGGCCACTGGTCAAGGCGAGCCGTACAGCCTCATCCTGAAACTCTTTCGTAAAGCGTGTCTGGGGCATGGAGATCCTCCTGCTTCATGAGAGGTTCTCCATCTTTTCGATACTGCTGGCGAATTCATCATGCTGGGATGGGAACCATCATGAGCCTGGTGAATGCGGATTGCCGGGTTCGTGCGAGCGGCGTGCCAGCGAACCAAGCCCCTAGTCGGATGAGGTTCATCGCAGCCGCCGTCAGCACGTGTTGCAGATGCGTTTTGGCAAGACCGATATAGCGCGAGCGCCGCAGATGCAGGACCCGGACCCCAGCTGAGATTGTGCCCTCGATCCCGGCGCGCTGTTGATAGTCCTGCTTGAAGTTCGGCTGTGCCTCACGCTCACGAGCCGCTGCAAGGGTCTCGTGCTCCTCCTGAGGGCGCAGCGTCAGAAGTCGCCGATCGCTCCGGGTACACCGTGCCTTCAACGGACAGGGACGACAGTGGGTCGTCGAGAAGCGCACCTTGAAGGCCGTCCGCCCCTGCCAGTAATCGGGACGCCAGCTCCGGCTCTCGTGCCCGGCCGGGCAGATCGCGACTTGCCGATCCCAATCGAAGATGAAGTCCTGCAAGGTGAAGCCCTCACCTGATTGGGTCTGCCACTGATAATTCTGGGGAGCCGGCCCCAGGAGCGTGACGCCATAGTTCCGGCGGCTGGCGACGAGTTGATCGGCCGCGACATAGCCGGCGTCGACGAGGTGAGTGCCGGGCAGCAGTCCCTTGGCCTTGAGCCCATCATGAATGGTGTTGAGGGCGTCGCGATCCACGACCGGCGCCGGCGTAGTCTCCACATGCGTGATCAGGTGCGGGCCACCCTCGTCACAAGCCTCAGTGAGATGAACCTTGTAGCCAATCCAGGTCGTCGTCCCCTTATTGGCATAATGGACCTCTGGATCGTAGGGTGATCCGGCCATCAGCAGGGAGGGTGGAAATCCCTCATGCTCGGTCCGCCACCGCACCCAGGGAGTGGTCTCAGAGAATGCGCCGGCCCCAGGTTCTCCGGTCTGAGCCTGGTCGGTGAGACAGAAATTCTGCACCCAGACCTGCCGCAGCAGCTCAACAGCCGGGATCTCACGCAACCAGATTGGTGCACCAGGAGCTATGATGGCAGCCAGCAGCTGATGACCATCGCGCCCGATCTGCTCGGCATGGGCGCGCCGCATCGCCTCGCCTTGCGGGACATTATAGTCGTCAGCCCGCCTGCCATACCGCTCGATCCAGGCGGGATTGGCATGAGCGCGCAACCATGCGGGAGCAGCGGACGCCAAGACATTGAGGGCCGCCCGCATGGTCTCGGTCACGCAGGCGAGACGGTTCAGAGAGCGGACGGCTCCGAGCACATGCGTGGAGTCGGTGCGCTGGCGGCCTCGGGCGCTCAGTAGCTTGTGCTCACGACACAGGGCTAGAAGCGTATCGAGGAGATGCTCCTCTAAGCCTCCTGCCACCAGACGACCGCGGAACTCGCTCAGAACCGAGGCATCGAAGCCAGGGTCGGTTAGTTCCAGGCCCAGCAGGTACTTCCAATCGATGCGGCTGCGGACCGCATCGGCCGCCCGCCGATCGGAGAGGTTCTCAGCGAACTGCAGCAAGCTCACCAGCGCCAGTCGCCACGGGCATTCGGCCGGCTGCCCGCAAGGGGCGAAGAGGGACGCGAACTGGGCGTCGGTAAAGATCGTCCCAAGGTGGTCACGCAGGCGCAGATAGGGGCTGCCATTCGGGAACGCGGCACGCGCGACGGCTGCCGTTGCGGCCGGGACATCACGGCACGGGGTCGGGCGGAGCGACATGAGGACCTCCGGGATGGTGGGGCTGCCCCTCAATCCCAGAACGCCAATCCCTGCCTCAACGGCTCCGGCCCATTCGCCAGCAGTATCCTTTTCGGAGCAAGTCCAATGCGCATCGGATTGAACTCAAGGGCGACAGCCTGCGCCGCCGGGCCGGCGACAGGAGTGTGGCATGATCCGATCGACCTTTGATCGCTGGCGCCGGGCTTGACCTGACGCCTGTTTCCAGACCACCTTACAACTGCCAGCGGTACTGACCGCTTCATTCCCGCTCAGCGGACCACCAGGTCAACGCTGACGGTGATCACGATCACCAGAACGAGTGATCATGATCGTGTGGAAGCACTGATCACCATCCCTGGAATGCGCACCATAAGTTCTCTCGCGCGGTGGTGAACCGTTCGGGAGCCGCCGTTGTCGGCACCATCTCATCCTCCTGGCAGATTGCATCCGGCGCCGGCAAGGCAACCCTTGATGTGAGTTGGTCCATGTTGCGCCACTTCCTCGACTGCGATCACACAGGAGTGACCTACTCAACGCAGACCTGTTCTGGGTGCGATGCGCTCAGCGGCCCACAAGGTCAGGACGGGCTTGCAATCAGGCAGGGGGTTGCGGCGATTGCGGGTCGGTTCACGAGCGCGATCAGTGAGGTGGCTCGGTTTGTCTGAGCAGCGTTTTCGGTTCGCTAAGTGGAGCCTCTGCCGGGGTTAGGCTGCCGCAAGCTGCGGCAGCGGGTTGAAGTAGGCCTGATCGGGTGTCCTCCGGTCAAGGCTCGAATGAGGCCTCTGGCCGTTGTAAAAGGTCAGATACCGACCAATCGAAGCTCGGGCCTCCGACACGCTGTCGTAAGCCTTCAGATAGACCTCCTCGTATTTGATGCTGCGCCAGAGACGTTCGACAAAGACGTTGTCGCGCCAGGCCCCCTTGCCGTCCATGCTGATCGCGATCTCGTTCTTGAGGAGCACGCTGGTGAAGTCGTGGCTGGTGAACTGGCTGTGATCTTCTGACTATCGGTGTTGAAGATCTCAGGGCAGCCATAGCGGGCGATGGCTTCTTCCACCGCCTCGATGCAGAAGGCCGCCTCCAGAGTGATGGACAGCCGCCAAGCCAGAACCCGTCGGCTGAACCAGTCGATCACCGCCGCCAAATAGACAAAGCCCCGCGCCATGGGGATGTACGTGAGATACTGTCGGCGAATTCCCTGTTGGCTGTTCAGCAAGAGGAGGATTGCATGAGCCTTCATCCAGAGGCGATTGGTGAGATCCCGGCCGAGACCGTGCGGGTTGCCCGGACGGTCTTCCTCAAAGGCAACATTGTGATGCGGCTCAGAGACGAGTTCGGTGCTCTCTACCAGGATGAGGACTTCCAAAGGTTCTACCCGACCCGGGGGCAACCCGCCCTTGCGCCATGGCGACTGGCCCTGATCACGCTCTTCCAGTTTCTCGAACACCTCAGCGATCGGCAGGCTGCCGACGCTGTGCGCGCCCGGATCGACTGGAAGTATGCGCTGGGGCTGGAGCTGACCGACCCTGGGTTCCACTTCAGCGTGCTGACCGAGTTCCGGGCGCGCCTTGTGGCCGGCCAGGCGGAACATCTGCTGCTGGACATGATGCTCGAGCGCTTCAAGGCCCGCGGCCTGATCAAGGTGCGCGGCAAGCAGCGCACCGACAGTACGCATGTGTTGGGGGCCGTGCATGACCTGCATCTTCTGGAGCTCGTCGCCGAGACGCTGCGAGCAACCCTGGATGATCTCGCCGCGGTTGTTCCGGGCTGGGTTCGCGGGATCGCTCAGCCGGCGTGGTTCGAGCGCTATGCGCATCGCATTGAAGACTATCGCCTGCCCAAGAGCCGGGAGAAGCGCGAAGCCCTCTCGCTGGAGATCGGCGCGGATGGGTTCTTCCTGCTCGACGCCTTGGACGATGCGAGCGCGCCGGCTGCGGCTCGTGCGGTGCCGATGGTGCAGACGCTGCGTGACGTATGGCGGGTGCATTACGCACGGGATGACGGGCGGCCGCGCTGGCGGGCTGGAGCGGAACTGCCTCCGGTGGGCGAGCGACTGCAGTCACCCTATGACCCGGAGATGCACTACAGCACCAAGCGTCAGATGGAGTGGTCCGGCTACAAGGTCCATGACACCGAGACCTGCGATGCCGATGCAGCCCACCTGGTGACGCACGTGAAGACCTGCCCGGCCATGGAGCAGGATATGACGAGCACAGCCGAGATCCACGCCTGCCTGGCGGCCAAGGGCCTCCTGCCTTCTGAGCACTTCGTGGACTCAGCCTACGTCGATGCGGCCTTGTTGGTCAGCAGCCGGCGGGACCACGGGATCTCGCTCGAGGGGCCGGTGCGGGGCGTATCGAGCTGGCAATCCCGCATGAGCCAAGGATACGACATGCCCCAATTTGTCATCGACTGGGAGAACGAACAGGTGACCTGTCCACAGGGCAAGATCTCAGTGACTTGGCGCGCCGCGCGCAGCGAGGATGGGAGCCCGCGCATCCATGCTCGCTTCAGCCGCTCGGATTGCGGGGCCTGTGCCGCCAGAGCGTTGTGCACGCCAGCCAAGGACGCGCGTCGCTCCGTCTACTTCCACCTGCGTGAGGAATACGAAGCGCTGAGCGCCGCACGAGCCCGCATGCGCGACCCCGAGTGGAAAGAGCGATATCATGTCCGCGCCGGGGTCGAGGGCACGCTCTCACAGGGCGTGCGGGCGTTCGGGATGCGACGGAGCCGGTATATCGGGTTGCTGAAAACAGGGCTTCAGGAGGTCTGTACAGCCGCTGCGATGAACGTCTCGCGGATTGTGCACTGGCTGGATGGATCGCCACGGGCCACAACGCGCGTGACCCGCTTTGCCGCCTTGGCGCCGATCGCCTGAATTCGCCGACAGTATCTACGTGATGAGCGCGGCGTTCGGACAAGTCAGCGGCAGCCGCGCATGCGCCAGCAGCCGCTCCGGCTGGTGTTTTTGGACGAGACCTTGGTCAATACCAGGAGATTCCTCCTGTGCGGGCGTAGCCGCAAGAGCGAGCGATTATGGGCGAGCCCGCCTTGTGCGATCGGCGGTCCGATAGCCCGCCGGATCTTCGAGACTTACGTTGAGATCCACCTTGCCCCAATCCTGACTAAAGGTGACGTGGTAATTCTCGACAACCTGCCGGCGGACAAGAGTGAAAAAGTCGCGCAATGCTTGAATCAGGAAGAGGCGTGGTTCCTGTTGCGGCTATCTTGTAGTTCCGATCACAATCCGATTGAACAGGCCTTTGCAAAGCTAAAAGCACACCTACGCGCCGGAGAAGCACGAACTTTGGACGCGCTTTGGCGAGCAATCGGCGACATCCTCAATCTCTTCGATCGGCGCGACTGTTGGAACTACCTCAGGGCTGCCCGATATACCTCCGTCTCAAGTTCCGATGGTTTAATCGAGCGCGATTTCCACCATGAGCACGCCGTTAAATGAGCGAACCTAGCATTTCAGCGAAGTGGCCCTGTGGGAGAAAGGGCGCGGTGATCAGCCGCGCCCGTGCGCTCAAAGCAAGAAGTCGGCCGAGGACAGCGTGTAGCCAGTGCCAGCCACATCCACAGTCGCGACTGAGCCCCCAGTCTTGATGTACAGGTGCGTCTCGCCTGCCGTCGCATCCTTAACAGCCCAGATTTGGCCGTCCAATCCGGTGCCGCTGGCGCTCTTGTACCCGGCCCAGGAGAACGCCTGATTACCGGACGCCGCCGAATTGGCATCGATGCCGGAGAAGTCGAGCCGGTCGGTGCCGCGCACGAAGTCCATCACCTTGTCGCCGTCCGAACTCCACTTCGACGTGAACTGGAACGTGTCACGGCCCGCGTTTCCCCACAGGGTATCCGCACCGCCGCGTCCGTTGAGCAGATCGTCTCCCGTTCCGCCCTTGAGTACATTGACCCCGTCGCTTCCGTCGAGGAAGTTGTTCAGCTCATTGCCAGTGCCGTTGATGGCGCTGGTACCAATGAGCTTCAGGTTCTCGACATTTTTGGTCAACGTGTAGCCAATCGTGCTTTCGATGCGATCGGTGCCTTGGCCAGTCAGCTCGACAATCGTGTCACCGCTATGGTTGACCATGTAGGTGTCATTGCCAGCAAGACCCTTCATGGTGTCAGGGCCGGTCGTACCCGCGAGCACGTCGTTGCCGCTCGTGCCGGTAATATCGCCCGGTGTAGGCGTCGGTGTGGGCTCCGGTGTGGGGGTCGGATCGGGCGCAGTACTGTCGCCCAGATTCGGTGCCTGGTCGGGCGAGAGCGGTGTCTCTACATTGATGTTGCCGATGCGGGTAGGCAGGTTGCCAGCGGCATCGGGCTTCACGTACTCATGGCCCCAATAGCCCTTGCCGTTGTAGTTCTCCTCCCAGGTGATGTTAGTCATCCGGTAGGTGGTGTTCTTGCTACCATCGAAGTACATAGTATAGCCACCACCATCGACGTAGTTGTGGCGGATCGTAATGTCATTCATGTTCCCGAAGTAGCTCTGGAGGAAGATCGCTCCAGTCTGACCATGATTGAGGATGATCGTGTTGTTCTCGATCAACACGCCGTTCTGACCGCCCTGCACCTGGATGCCGTCGTAATGGGGCGATCCGGCCGCCGCGAAATCGTGGAGGTAGTTGCCCCGCACAACCGATGCTCCGGCATTCAACGTGATGCCGTTCTCGAAGCCCCGAATGTCATTGCCGGAAAACGTGCCGGAGCCTTGGATACCGTGCGAGCCGGCGTACGCGCCCAGGCCATCAATGTCACAGTTGACCACCGATGCTCCCTTGTAGCCTGATTCGACTTTGACGCCCGTATATGAACTGGAGGTGATCTTGCTATTCTTGATGGTCACGTTGTCGGCGCGGATGACCACCGAGCCCTTGATGTCGAGACCGTCAAGCACAGTCCCTGCCTTGGTGACGATGATATTGCCGGAGGGCGTCAGGGTGATACCGGACGGAACGCCCGTGTTAACTGCTGTAGGAAAAGGCATAATAAATTTTCTTTTTCGCTTGTGAAATGATGAATGCGCATTGACGGGCCGAAGACGAGGGTTGCTGCAAGCGACAGCTGTCAGCGAGCCTGTGATGTTGACCCGATCAATGGAGGAATACGACGTGGAGATCTCTCGCAGGATCCGGAAAGCCGGGTGCCGCGACCATTATCCTTCGCAGAGTTGAGACAACGGTCTGCTACGCCATCTGCTATGATGGCACGCAGGAACTTACCTCGGAAGGAATGCCTGGAGTTGCTTAAGGGGGGGACGGTTTCCGCCATTGTTGACGGACATGGGATGGATTCAGATCCTATCGCATCCTGAGATCAAACGGCATTGCCGATAGCTACCGAAAAGCCATCTTACAATGCGCCAACACACGCAGTATCGGCAGAAATTATTGGTTTGTTTTGTGAGATAGAGATTGTCATCATTTGCCCTTTTATCGTTACTATTTGTTTTAGAGACTGGTCCGAAAGACATAGTGCCTTCGCGTCTCTTATTGGTGGTTAGTAACAAGTAGCCATTTAGAACTCCCTCCATATATGACTTCGTTCCTGTGAACGAATGCCTTGGTGAAGATTAAGTTCTTATGAAGACTTGTTATGTGCCAAAAAGCAGCAGAATTTGTCCAAAATATGTTAGGCCTGAAGAACGTTGAAACGGCGCAATGGATTTGCTTCGCTTAAGTGGAGAGCGGTTTGCTAGCTATCCGGCCAGCCTTTCGAGCTGAACCGGACTGACATAGTCCAGTGTCGAATGACGCCGGACGGGATTGTAGAAGCCGTCGATGTAACGACCAATCGCCTTCTTGGCCTCGGCCCTCGTCTGGAAGACGGTGCGCCAGACCAGTTCGGACTTCAAGGTCTTGAAGAAGGTCTCGACCACGGCATTGTCGAAGCAATTGCCTTTCCCGGACATGGAGATCCGGATGCCGTGCTTCCTCAACTCGGCCTGATAGGCTGTCGAGCAATATTGACTGCCGCGATCGGCATGATGGATCAGGCCCGCTGATGGCCGCCGGATCGCCACAGCCTTGCGCAGCGCCTCCAGCGCCAGCTCCGTGTGGAGGCTGTCACTGACCGCCCAGCCGACCACCCGCCGGGCGAAGAGATCGAGGACCACGGCCAGGGAGAGCCAGCCCTCACCCGTCCACACGGACGAAATATCCGCGGCCCACTTCTGGTTCGGGCGCTCGGCCGAGAAGTCCTGCTCGAGCAGGTTGGGCGCAATCGGAAAGGCATGATGACTGTCGGTGGTGCGTTTGAAGCGGCGCTTCTGCCGGGCCTTGAGACCATTCTCGCGCATCAGTCGAGCGGTCCGCCGGCGCCCGATTGGCAGTCCCTCATCCTGCAGCTCGCGGGTCATGCGCGGGCTGCCGTAGGTCTCATTGGAGAGGGTGAAGGCCGAGCGAATGTGGGCCAGAAGCACCAGATCCTCCCGCTGGCGCGGGCTGGCTGGACGCGATCTCCAGGCGAAGTAGCCGCTCGGGCTCACTTCGAGGACCTGGCACAGGCGTGTGACGGGGAAGTTCTCTTTCGCCGCATCGATGAACTGGAACTTCATCGACTTCCCTCCTTGGCGAAAAAAGCCGTGGCCTTCTTCAGGATCTCCCGCTCCTGGCGCAGGATCTCGTTCTCACGCCGCAGCCGCTTCAGCTCGGCTGCCATGTCCTCCTGGCGTTCTTCCGGCGGAGCGTCGATCTCGCGCTCGCGACGGCGGTCGATCCAGTGGCGCAGGGTCGACAGGCCGACCCCGAGATCCGCGGCAATCGCCCGTCGGCTGCGGCCGCTGGTCAGGGCAAGCCGCACCGCCTCATCCTGGAACTCTTTCGTAAAGCGTGTCTGGGGCATGGAGATCCTCCTGGGTCATAGAAGTGCTCTCCAGCTTTCCGAAGCAAGACCACCTTGGTCTTCATCCAGTAGATCGGCATTCGGTTCTCGCGGGTCAGGCTTTCTCGCTTTCCGCGCCGCTGCCTTCCTCGATCATCTTCACCCGTGCTCGGGTAAACTCGACGACCTTGTTGGCAAACTCGACCGCTTGCTCGGGTGTCGACCCAGTCTCCTGCATGGATTGGACGTAAATCCCTCGGTACATCGCATAGCGCGCCTCGCGCTGGTCGGCTGGGAGCTTAAGAATCTGCATCGCATATCTGTTGATCGCGGTGAGAATCGCATCAGCGGCATTTTGCTGTTTCGACACCGTTTTCTCCTGCAGTTTCAGAATCTCAATTTGCGCTATCGTTCCTAGCCGTTCTTATGCATCGGAAGAGTGATGAGGGCTGGCGGATGTAGCTTAAGCACTTGAAGCAGCGTAGGATTTGGTTGCTGAAGCCGATCCTGCTCTCCGTTCGAGGCTGCCACACCCGCCATGCCGGACGATACAACCGCAACGTTCCCGTTTCCAGCCGTGGGCCGCAAGAAGATCACCGCCGCTTTCGATGGCGGGCGCTTGTCGTCCGACGGCGGTGTCATGCTCCTGGCCCAAGCCGAGCGCCGGCTGGGGATTGCCGCGCGGCTGGCGCGCATCATCCCGGATCGGCGCGACCCGACCCGCGTGACGCACGCGATCACAGATATGATCCGCGCCCGCATCTTCGCCATCGCGTGCGGCTATGAGGATTGCAACGACTTCGGCCCGCTGCGCGCTGATCCGGCGTTCAAGCTCGCCTGCGGGCACTTGCCGGAAACCGGGGCTGACCTCGCCTCGCAGCCGACCCTCTCGCGTCTGGAGAATGCGCCTACGATCCGCGATGCGATCCGGTTGACCTATGCCCTGATCGAGCAGTGGATGGACAGCTATGCCACTCCGCCCGACGGCGTGGTGCTGGACATCGACGACACCTGCGATGTGGTGCATGGGCACCAGCAACTGTCCTTGTTCAACGCCCATTATGACGAACGCTGCTTTCTGCCGATCCATGTCTACGACAGCGCCACCGGCCGACCGGTTGCCGTCGTGCTGCGGCCGGGCAAGACGCCCTCGGGTGTTGAAGTGCGGGCGCATCTGCGACGCCTCGTGCGCCGCATCCGCACGCGTTGGCCTCTCACGCGCATCACGATCCGGGGTGACAGCCACTATGCCCGTCCCGAAGCCATGGACTTCTGCGAGCAGCACGGCCTCAGCTATCTGTTCGGACTGGCCGGTAGCCGGCCGCTCACAAGCAAGGTGCAGGGCACCGCTGATGCGGTGCGCACTCAACGGGCGATCGAGGATCGCGAGGTGGTGCGCGGCTTTGCCGAGACGACGCACCGGGCCAGGAGTTGGTCGTGCGAGCGCAGGGTGGTCGCCCGCATCGAGGCGACCCGCCTCGGGCTCGACATCCGCTTTGTGGTCACCAACCTGAGCGGGACCAGCCCACGCGTCCTGCTGTCCCGAAGCCGACCTCTTCCGCGCCATAGCGGCGACTCTCCTGCCCAGCCCGAGAGCAGCCTCGCCCTGAGAGACGGGGCCGCCATCGCCCCGATCATCCCACCCGATCCTGCAAACGCGTTCCCAACGTTCCAGACCTCGCCGCGGTGGAAGAAACGCAGCGGATCCGCACGCCGGGGCTGCAGATCACGTCATCCCGACAAACTCTGGTGAATACGATGGGCTAGCCCCCTCGGTTCGCCGAATGCCCTGTAACAATCGCTCCAACGCAGATTCGAGTTTTTGGTTCGGCTCGACGGCCAATGGAGGAATGCCGCTTTCTTTTACTTGTCCCATAATCACAGACCTCTCCGAGAGATTACTGTTTTTGGGACACTTTGGCGGACGTCCCCCCTACTGCTCCTCATCCAGGCGGGAGAGACCGGGAAAAGTGTTCCGCTCGGCCTCTCCCACGCCAAGCATTCATGAGTAATCATGCGCCGGCGGAGACCTGCACAGAAGCGGTTTTTATTAAATAGTTGGCCCTGAATAATGCATCGGCACCGGGCTGGCGCTGGATTTCAGGCGGCTTGAGAAGTATTCGGTTGCGCAAATGAACTGATCAGAGCTGCAATGATCCAGGCCACAAAAAGCCTGAGCCAGTTCAGGATCAGCCGTAGGTTATGTCCGGCGGCCACGAGCAGCGCGTTCATCGCATCACCCGCGACTCCGAGCAGGTGATTGCGTCCCAGCCGCCCGTCCGCTTTCATGTGCCCGATCATCGGCTCGATCGCGGACCGGCGTCTCAGTTCCCGCTTGATCGTGGGCGTCAGACCCCGCCGCTGTCGCGTGATGAACACCCGATCCGTCTTGGCGTAGTCATGCCCACGATAGCCCTGGTCGACGTAGATGCACGCGGGCTCCACGTCCGTCATGGCCACGACCTGATCCATCGTCGTGCTGAGCGTGTGGCCGTCATACGGATTGCCTTCCAGGGCCTTGGAGGCGACGACAAGCCCTTCCCGGTTGGTCACCGCCACCGCGACCTTGCTGCCGAACTCGTACGGCCGATGCGCTTTCCCTTTGGCGATGCACACCACCTCCGGAGCGTGAAGGCTGTACAGCTTGTTCTTGCTCGTGCGCTCCTGTGTCAGAAGACGCTCGGTGAGCCTCAGCAGAGGAGCAAACCGGCGTGAGAGGGCTGCGTCACCAGCGACTTTCCTGGCGATATCGCGATAGACCCGGCCCAAATAGGTCTTGAGCCGCTTCAGTTCGCGGCCCATGCGCCGCATCTGCCGCGCATGGGCATAGCGCCCCACCTGCACGGCCGCGCGTTTGGCCACCCGAGTATGAGCCTGACGCAGTTGAAGGCCGTGCCGCTTCGCCTGCCGCACCAGAGCCTGCAACGCCTTCAGGTACAGCTTGGCATCGGTCGGATGGGTGATGGCCTTGGGCTGCACCGTGGTGTCGACACTGATCCGCTCCAGGCTCGACGATCGCACCGCGCCGCTCTCCAGCCCGGCCTGGATGGTGGCGGAAAGCAGCGTCTCCACCCCCTTGGGTCCGAGCCGCTTGCGCCAGCGCGTGAGCGAGCTGGGATCGCACGGCGGCTGATGCTGGAAGTACTCACAGCCGCAGAACCACTGCCAATAGGGATTCTCGATCCAGCGCTGCACCACTGCCTCATCGGAGAGGTTGAAGGTGTGCTGGAGATACGACAGCCCGACCATCAGGCGCGTTGGCTTCGCAGGCCGTCCGAGCGGACGATAGAAGCGGCCAAACTCTTGATCGAAGCGGTGCCAGTCGATGAGAGTGGCGAGCCGAACCAGCTCATGGCGGTGGTCGAGGATCTGATCGAGGCGGCTGCGGTAGAGATCGCCGGAGCTCGGCAGCGATGGCTTGGGTCCCATGGCAAAACACCAAGTTTGAGCGGGTCAGTCCCCAGATGCTGGCATTTTACGATGCTTTGTGACGGCGAAGAATCCTTCAGCCTCAACAAGTTGTGGGTTGTTCAGGGCCGACTAAATAATCGGCGCGACGTTCCATAAAGTTCCGCGAACACTGTCCGAAACCTTCAAATCGCGTTCCACACGAAAGATAGTATGCGCAGTGAAGCGGAGTTAAAAAGAGATGTGTAACGTGGTATCTTTACGGCCCACAAGTGGGACGTTATTCGAAACGTACGAAGTCTGATCTGCCCCTCTACTGCGATCCGGGCCCGTAACACGATTGACAGCTCTACTTCAGTCGAAGTGCAATAAGCTTCAGGCTATGATATTCAGCGGCTGGACTCGACACTTGCATGCACACCACCTTACTCTTGGCGACGCTTCTCCTAACAACATTCTGTTGCGGTGTTCTTGTAGGCTACTACGGCTCACCACACTTGGAGCCGATCAAGCGCGTCTTGAGACCAATCAGACAGTTTGTTTGGGCATCGAAAAAGCGGTCGGTTTATGACCAGCCGATGGCAGGGCGTGTTACGGTCTACGATAGCCTACCAGGAACGGCAGAGATCGTGATGCTGGGCGACAGCCTGACTGATTGGGGAAACTGGGATGAGCTTCTGCCCGGTTTGGATATCATTAATAGAGGTATTGGAGGTGATACATCAGGGGGCGTTTTGACCCGATTGAAAGAGATCAGCCAGCGCAACCCAAAGACTGTTGTTCTTATGATAGGCATCAACGACATCCTCCAAGACTCCTCGCCGGAACTCGTCGCTCTGAATATCAAGCAGACGGTCCGCTCGCTTCGCGAGAACAAGATCCGTGTTATTCTGCAGAGCGTTCTGTTGATGGATGCGACTACGGGTCAGAGAGCAAACCGCAAAGTCAAACGGCTTAATACTTTTCTCCGCCACATAGCAGCCGAGGAATCCACCCAATTTCTCGATCTTAATACAGTGCTCGCGCCCAACGGTACTCTGCATCCTGAACTCACGCGAGACGGTCTGCATCTTGCCGGGCGCGGCTATATCCTTTGGGCAGAATCTCTTCGGCCCCTTCTTTAGAGCATAGGACGGTTAAACAGACGCATATCCGGCGGCCCTGAGGAAGTTCCAACACTCGTACGGCTCGAAGAGATTGCAGATATCGCCGAGGGCGCGCCAAAGCGCGTCGAATGTTCGAGCCTCGGCCTTGCGCAAGTGCGCTTGATCTTGGCAAAGGCCTCCTCATCCTGGATTTGCTTCGCTTATTGATCCGGCTTGGGTGATCTTGAACTACGCGGCATAACGGAAAGATGGATGCCCAAAGTAGCTGCGGATCCGTTCGGGCAACTTGGCGAGCCGGCGCATGTGGCTTATGACGGTGCGCTTGAGTTCGGGCTTGCTGCGGGCCGGCGGCTTGCGCGTCACGGCGTGCTTCAGGTCAGCATTCAGGCCCTCGTCCGGGTTCAACTCAGGGCTATAGGATGGCAGGTAGAAGACCTCGATCTGCTCCGTGCGCTCGGCCAGCCAGCCCCGTACCGCTTGGGCCCGATGGACCGGCAGGTTGTCCCAGATCAGAAACACCTTGCCCGTAGCATCCTGGATCAGCCGGCCGAGAAAGCGGATCAGGCTCGGGGCCTTGACCGCACCATTGAGCACCATCCAGCGCAGCTCGCCCTTGTTGGTCACAGCCGAGATCAGGCCCAGCCCCGCACGCTTCTGACAGGGGCGCACGACAGGCGTTCGGCCGCGTGGGGCGAAGCTGCGACCGCGCCCATCGTCGGAGCGCAAGCCGGTCTCGTCCCCCCCAGAAGACCGTGCCCTTCTCCCCTCTGGCTTGCTCCACGATGGCCGGATAGTCCTGCCGCAGCCAGCGCCGCACGGCCTTCGGTGACTGCTCATAGGCCCGTCGGAGTGGCTTCTGGGCCGTGAAGCCCCAGCGCGCCAGATAGGTGCCGATGGTGCGCACCGCCAGCCGGACCCCACAATGCCGCTCGATCAGCATCCGCACCGACGCCCGGCTCCACAGGGCGAAGGGCAGACCGAGTTCGTCGGGCGTGTGCCGGCGGATCAGAGCGCGGACCTGCGCTTCCTGCTGGGGCTCGAGAAACCGTCCCGTGCCGGGGGCCGGGCCCCGCGGTCCGCTGGCCAATCCCGCCAGGCCCTGCTCGGCGAAGCGACGGCAGATATCGAATATGCCTGTCCGGGTCAGGCCCACCTGCGCGGCAATGGCATCATAGGTCAGGCCGCTCTCGCGCAGACCAACCACCTGTCGCCGACGCTCCTCTTGCGCTGCTGCTGGCAGCTTGCGCATGTCGACATGTTTCATTCCGCCAAACTGGATCGACTGGCCCTAGATTTCAAGATCACCCAAGCCGGATCAATAAGTGGAGAGCGGTTTGTTAGCTATTCGGCCAGCCTTTCGAACTGAACCGGACTGACATAGTCCAGTGTCGAATGACGCCGGACGGGATTGTAAAACCCATCGATGTAACGACCAATCGCCTTCTTGGCCTCGGCCCTCGTCTGGAAGACGGTGCGCCAGACCAGTTCGGATTTCAAGGTCTTGAAGAAGGTCTCGACCACGGCATTGTCGAAACAATTGCCTGTCCCGGACATGGAGATCCGGATGCCGTGCTTCCGCAACTCGGCCTGATAGGCTGTCGAGCAATATTGACTGCCGCGGTCCGCGTGATGGGTCAGCCCCTCACCAGGTCTTCGGATCGCCAGAGCCTTGCGCAGCGCCTCCAGCGCCAGCTCCGTGTGGAGGCTGTCACTGACCGCCCAGCCGACCACCCGCCGGGCGAAGAGATCGAGAATCACAGCCAGGGAGAGCCAGCCCTCGTTCGTCCACAGATAGGAGATATCCGCGGCCCACTTCTGGTTCGGGCGCTCGGCCGAGAAGTCCTGCTCGAGCAGGTTGGGCGCGATCGGAAAGGCATGATGACTGTCGGTGGTGCGTTTGAAGCGGCGCTTCTGCCGGGCCTTGAGGCCGTTCTCGCGCATCAACCGAGCCGTCCGGCGGCGTCCCACCGTTAGGCCCTCGTCCTGCAACTCACGAGTCATGCGCGGGCTGCCATAGGTCTCATGCGAGAGGGTGAAGGCCGAGCGAATGTGGGCCAGAAGCACCAGATCCTCGCGCTGGCGCGGGCTGGCTGGACGCGAGCGCCAGGCGAAGTAGCCGCTTTGGCTGACACCGAGAGTCTGGCACAGGCGCGTGACGGGGAAGCTCTCTTTCGCCACATCGATGAACTGAAACTTCATCGACTTCCCTCCTTGGCGAAAAAAGCCGTAGCCTTCTTCAGGATCTCCCGCTCCTGGCGCAGGATCTCGTTCTCACGCCGCAGCCGCTTCAGCTCGGCTGCCATGTCCTCCTGGCGTTCTTCCGGCGGAGCGTCGATCTCGCGCTCGCGACGGCGGTCGATCCAGTGGCGCAGGGTCGACAGGCCGACCCCGAGATCCGCGGCAATCGCCCGTCGGCTGCGGCCGCTGGTCAGGGCAAGCCGCACCGCCTCATCCTGGAACTCTTTCGTAAAGCGTGTCTGGGGCATGGAGATCCTCCTGGGTCATAGAAGTGCTCTCCAGCTTTCCGAAGCAAGACCACTGGTACGATGCATCTTGATTCAAGACACGCCTCGACCAGTCCTCAACTGCGATAGGGACCGTCACCCAGTCTCAGCGCTCCCCGTGACCTTAGCAGGGCAACCCCAAACCTTCGATCCAGCAGCCACATCGCGATTCACAAAAGACATTGCTCCAATGGTCGCGCCATCTCCGATTACAACCCCCTTAGCTATTATACAGCTTGGCCCAATATAAACACCGTTCCCAATGCGGGTAGCCGCGAAGTCGATTGGTTCCTTTCCTAAAGTTGTACTCCTCCTGACGGTATCATGAGAGTATATCTGCACGCCTGAAGATATCGAACAAAAACTCCCTATGACTAGGCCTCCGGACCCGTCGAGGATAACGTTAGGGCCGATCCATGTATCTTCCCCGACCTGCACATCGCCTAATATTAGGACATTATCGTAACAGGTGGATCCTCTGCCAAACCCGTATTCCCGAGCGTTGTCTGAGCGATCAGTGATTAGATCCCCAAAGGAAACTCGCCTTTTGAACCTTTCCATTTTTTCTGCTTGTAGTTCTTTCTGGAGCTTTCGCAATTCATCGAGCATGTTATTAATCCTTCTTGACTGTCTCTTAGCTCGAGTTTGGCCATTTCTGATGGGTATTCAGGAGCGCAGGGCGGAGAAGCGAACGATGCGGTAAGCTGGCGGAGTTTCCGCCAAGAGACGCTGCCATGTTGCACCTACCCGCCCGCTTCGCTGCGATCATTGTAGCGTTTGCCCCGCTCTTTCGCCATCGGACGTGGCGCCATGCCGAGATCCTACTCGTCGGGGCCATCCTGGCGCCCGGCAAGCGCACCGTGACCAGCCTCCTGCGCATCACCGGCCTCAGCTGCGCTCGCTGGAGTGGACGCGAGGCGGCCCGCCTGCTGCTGGGCCCGCTGATCCACGCCTTCGCCCCGACCGGTCCGGTGATCCTCGGCCCGGACGACACTATCGAGCGGCGCCGTGGCAAGCACATCGCGGCCCTCCCGCGTCTGCACGCTCGTACCCTCCAGGAGGATTATTCCGAAATATTTGGTGCACTGCTGCACCAAAACTATCGGAAGCTCCCATACAGGACTGCGCAACGGCTAGCTGTCTGGATGCGAGACCTCCTTGGCGTGAGCGACGACGTGGAGGGCTTGGGCCAACGCGTATCGATCTGGCGGCTTGAAGCGCGCGTTGGCGAGGTTGGGCTCGGCGGCGAGGCGCCGGTGCACGACTTGCTCGGGTGAAGCCCCCTTGAGCACGCGCTGGCGTCGCCTGTTGTAGGCCTGGTTGAAGCCTTTGAGCAGCGTCTCGAGATCACGATGGCTATAGATCGTGATCCCCAGCACCTCGCGCTGCACCCGGCCGTTGAAGCGCTCCACAAGACCGTTGGTCTGCGGCGTGTAGGGTTTGGTCTTGCGATGCTCCACCTTCAGCTTGCGGCAGGCGTGTTCAAAGCCATCAGCCGTGAAGCAGGATCCTCTGTCCGTCAGCACGTGGGTGACCTTGAAGGGGAACGCGCGGATCGCCTCTTTCAGGAAGGCGACCGCGCTTGTGGCCAGCTCATCGTCTTTGACCGCCAGGTGCACCCAGCGCGAGCAGCGGTCGATGGCGACATAGAGGAAGCGCTTGCGGCTCTCGCCATTGGCGGTTTCCAGCTTGGGCAAGTGCTTGATGTCGATGTGGACGAAGCCGAGATCATAATCCTTGAACGTGCCGCTCTCCCGCTTGCGCTGCTGCGCCGGGGGCAATCGTCCTAGCCCCTCAGCCTTGAGGATGCGGTAGACCGCATCGCGGTTCAGATGGGGCAGGAAGTGCGTGACCACGAAGGTCAGATCATCGAGCGGAAAGCCGGTGGCCTGGCGCAGGGCGCAGACAATGGCCCGCTCTTCCTCAGTGGCTTTCCAGGGCAGCTTGTGCGGCCGGCTGCTGTGGTCCTGGCAGTCCTTGGCCCCGCGCTTGCGCCACTTGCGGACGGTCTCGGTGCTCACACTAAAGCGCTGGGCCAGCACGCCGGTGGGCTCGTGTGAGCGGGCAATCTCGCTCCGAATGGCCGGGGTGGTGCGGGCTTGCGGATGAATGGAGTGCATCACGTCCTCCTTCGATGAGGAGTTCGGCGCCGCAGGCCGTCAAAGCGCCAAGTATACTCCTCAATCGCCCAACGCACCCGGTCCCAACAACGTTCCGCCACCAAACAATTAGCATGTGTCCGTCAGAGCTCATCTAGCACCTCCCACACCCCGTGAGGGTTAATCCTTCTTATCTTGATTTATAGCCGTTGGGGGAGAGCATTTGTCTCGTCGTTGAGCTAACTAGGAAAAATGATGGCTCTTGGCACGGGAAACATTGATCCAGGAGATTTCGAATCTCCTTTTAACAGAGCGGCAGGTGTCCTTCTGCTGCAAGCTACCCAGACTGGCAGGATAAAGCCGTAGAGGGGGCGAGGAGCAGGTCTTCCAAGGCTCTTGAGGTTCTTCTGGCTCATTGCGGTAGGACCTGAGAAAACCGTGAGCCAGAGCATGACGTCAGATATGATACTTGATGGTACGCAGTCATCCTTGTCGCGAAAAAGAGGGCGACAGGCGCTTAGATCAAATCGGCTTCAGCGCGGACGTAAGAGGCGTGCAGCGGGTGAGGAGGAGGGGCATACAGGCGCCTTCGAAGCGTCGTCATGGACGACGCTACCATGGCCCGTTCTCATGTTCCTCACAGCAGTGGTCGTGCCATGGATTATCACGCTCGGCGATATACGTCTGTCCGCCTATCGCATCGTGCTGATCGCCACTCTTGTTCCTTCTCTAGTCAAGTGGGTGTCAGGCAAGGCCGGCCCGATCAGGGCTACCGATCTCGCGCTCCTGATGTATTCGGTCTGGTCTGTGATGAGCCTCTTCACCGTCCATGGTTGGCGGGCGGGACTTCAGCCCAGCGCAATTCTGTTCATTGAAACGACATCCGCGTATTTTCTCGCCCGCAGCTATATCCGCAGTTTCGACGATTTTTACAACATGACACGATTTCTGTTTTGGATCGTTGTTTTCATCTTGCCATTTGCAATCGTCGAGGCATTCAGCGGGCAAAATGTCCTTCTGAAGCTTTTCAGCTTAGTGCTGCCCTCAACCCCTTATATGCCTGCCGAACCACGCTGGGGATTGCGTCGTGTACAAGCCTTCGCTGAGCATCCCATTCTGTTTGGCGTCTGCGTAGGCAGCATCTTTTCTCTCGTCCATCTCGTTCTAGGCTACGACAGATCTGTGATCCAACGCCTTATGATGTCGGGCACTGTTGCGGCAACGGCATTCTTATCGTTATCCGCAGGGCCAATCGGCGCGGTAGCGGTGCAGGGCCTACTGATTACGTGGGATCGGATGTTTAGTCGCTACAGGTGGCGCTGGAGGATTATTCTGAGCATCGTGCTCGTCGTTAACCTGGCTATTGCAGCGATCCCCAATCAATCCCTGATTATGTTCTATATCAAGCACTTAACATTTGACGAGTTTACAGCTTACTTCCGGGTTCTCATCTGGCAATACGCATCGCAATCAGCTCTGAATCATCCCTTCTTCGGAGTTGGTCTGGGCGAGTGGGCGCGACCTTACTGGATGCCCGAGAGTATCGATATGTTCTGGCTAATTCACGCAGTGCGCTATGGCATTCCCGCAGCCCTTCTCATGCTGCTCGCCTTCACATTGGCATTCTACTCCGTGTCCTCTAAGAAAAACCTAAATGACCGGCTCGCCAGTTGCCGCGCCGCCTATCTGCTCTGCATGGCGGGCTTCTTTATTGCCGGATGGGCCGTTCACTACTGGAATGCTAGCTACGTCTGGTTCCTTTTCCTGCTGGGCAGCGGCCTTTGGCTGTTAGACGTAGAAGAGCCTTCCTCTGCGATGGACGGAGATCCGCGAAGCTGCCCCCGGCGAGGCTCACGCACAATGCTCCGGAGTTGAACCGCTGTGTTAGCCGGTCTCAAGCAGACGTTCGTAGTCCTTGGCGAGCCGCCGACTGGTGGTGAGCCAGACGATCAGTCGTTCAACAATCCATCTTCGCGCGAGCACCTGAAAGCCACTTGATCTCGTCGGCGGCTCCGCGTCGACCCGCATCCAGACGCCGCCGATCCACCAGTGTCGCGGGATGGACAGCTTCCGGCCGAGGGCTCGGCGCAGCCAATCCTCGGGCCACGATAAGCGGTATCGGCCCACATTCGCTCGATCGCCGGAAAGAGATGCTACAGGCCTGACAATACAAGCTCGACCCCCTGCACGGTCGTGGATGTCAGCCGGATAGACTTTGGTCTTCAGCAGCGTGCCTTGCGTATCTCCGAGCAGATGGCGCTTGCAACACTTGATCGTCGTGCTGCCCTTATAGCCGCGCGGTCCGTCCATCAAGCGCTTGGTATGCCAGTGCTCGCGCGCCTGCCGCACGTCGGAGTGTTCTTGTCCGCTGGCCCGCAGCGTTTTTTCTAGAGCATCGGCGGTTCTGAATGAATCGGAGGCTATGCGGCGTGACGGCTTTGTGATTCCCTTATCTCGGCCCTCTTTAGAGGAGATGAGCGATGACCAAGTCCTACTCGCTGGATCTGCGGCAACGGGTGGTGCGCTTTGTTGAGGCGGGGCATTCCTGCCATGAGGCCGCCCGCCATTTTGAGGTGTCGGTCGCGTTTGTGGTGCGGCTCATGGCGGCGTATCGGGCCACCGGCAGCCTGGCGCCCAAACCAGAGGGCGGCTGGCGCTACTCCAAGCTCGACCCGCATCGCGACTTCCTGATCCGTCGCGTGGCCGAGAGGAACGACATTACCATGCCCCAGCTCGCGGCCGAACTGCTGGCCTTGGGCACCAAGATCACGCCGGCTTCCATCGCGCGCTGGTTCATCCGCCACGGCTATAGCGTCAAAAAAAACTTTGCGGGCCAGCGATCCTTCGACAAGCTCAGGATGAGGAAGGACGCTCCGACGTGCGCCAAGCCCGCGAGCATTGGCACACGAAACGCCAGCCGCGCATGCGCCAGGAGCCGCACCGGCTCGTGTTTCTCGATGAGACCGGCACCTCCACCAAGATGACGCGCTTGCGTGGCCGCTGTCTGAAAGGGCAGCGCCTGTATGCAAGGGCGCCATTCGGCCACTGGCTGACCCAGACCTTTGTGGCTGGGCTCCGTTGCTATGGTCTGACGGCGCCTTGGGTGATCGATGGGCCGATGACCCGTCAGATCTTTGAGACTTATGTGGAGACCCAGCTTGCTCCGACGCTGTCCAAGGGCGACGTGGTGATCCTCGACAACCTGCCGGCGCACAAGAGTGAGAAAGCCGCGCAGTGTCTGAAGCAATGCGGCGCCTGGTTCCTGTTCCTGCCCCGTACAGTCCGGATTTTAACCCAATTGAGCAACTCTTCGCTAAGATCAAGGCGCACCTGCGCAAAGCCGAAGCCCGCACCTTTGACGCGCTCTGGCGAGCCATTGGGACTATCTGCGATCTGGTCGAGGCTGAGGAATGCCGCAACTATTTCACTGCCGCAGGTTATGGATTCGTCTGAACAGCCGATGCTCTAGGACAGCGAAGTTAACTGACAGGCCTGCTGTTCGAGAGCCGCCAGGTAGGCGGCAGGATCGTGGCGAAAGCGGGTGCGCAGCGTCCGCGCGCGGCGGCCTCTTTCCAGACTCTGGCGCAAGCTCCTCCAGTGCTCCCGGTTCGCGGCGCCGAGATCCCGTGCCGTGGGCGCGTGCACGCGGGTCGCGGTGGCGGCGAGCAGCCGGACCGAGCCGCGCAGAACCGCACCGGGGGCTGCCGTCTTGCGGCCGGTCGCACGCCGCTCGTGATAGCGCTGGGAGCCGAACAGCTGTTCAAGATCGTTGTTGGTGCGCGGTAGGTCCGGCACCGCATAGGTGTGGAACAACCCAGGGCGATAGCTGCGCGCGACCTTCTGGACATGATCGATCGCACCGGCCAGCGTCCCGGCCGCGCTTCGATAGCGCTGCATCGCACCCAGCACCCCGTTCACCCGCCGCCGCACCATCGCGGCGCTCTCCTCGTGCGGGTTGCCAAGCCAACAGCCTCTTACTCCAGTTTCGTGAGTAGGAGAGCAACATCGGTGCTGGTCGGAGGACGCTCTCTTGTACTGAACATCGGGCACCTACCAGCAGGCACCGGCGCAAATGGCCCGGCTGCATGGCTCAGGCTGCTTCACAGTAGATAGTAAGTGCCGTGTATACCCTTTTCGAGGTACTATACCAGCGAGTAGCACGACATGCTACCGCGGAATAGATAAAGAAATTTATTTAACGGTTCTTTGCCTTTGGCCGTTTCTGCTCCAAGTTCTGAACGTGGATAACAAATTTGATTCGGGCGTCTCTTGCTGCGTAAAGTTTTGGCTTTACCGTAAATAAAGCGGTTAACTCTTTTCGCGTTCCTGAAATCCATTTGGAGAGCGCAAGTGCACAACGAACAAGGCTCACGCTCTATATCGTACCCTAATGATTGGCCGAAGGGCACCTATATCGGGTATCTTAGTTCGAGCCGTAGCAGGAGGTTGCATCCACATAGGGTCGATGTCACGACCGAAGACCTGATTCCAGGGCAACACCATGTAAATCCGAAGTTAAACTTGGCGTTAAAACGTTGTCTTGACGTTTCAGCGGCGTTCGTCTTGCTTGTTTTGCTTTCTCCGATCCTGCTTCTGATTGCGGCTGCCATCAAAATCACTTCAACAGGACCAGTTTTGTTCCGGCAGCATCGCTATGGCCTGAACAAGCACAGGTTCGAAATCGTGAAGTTCCGCACGATGTATCTGAGCTCATGCGATCAGTCTGGTGTACGGCAGCCTTCCCAAGGGGATGGCAGGATAACACCTGTTGGGCGCATCTTGCGCAAGTCTAGTCTCGATGAGTTGCCCCAGCTGTTGAATGTATTGCGAGGAGATATGTCACTCGTTGGGCCACGCCCCCATGTTCCTGGGATGCTCGCAGGGGGCGTGCTGTACGAGGAGCTCGTGCCGGGCTACTTCGAGCGCCTTCGGGTGCTACCTGGAATCACAGGGCTCGCCCAGGTCAATGGGTTACGTGGCGGCACAGATAACCCGGCTGCTGCTGAAGCACGTATCGCTGCAGACCTCGAATATATAGATCACTGGTCGCTGCTGCTAGATCTTAAGATTCTCATCAAAACAGTCCAATGTGAGTTCCTATCGGGCAGTGGCTGCTAATTGCACCGTTCAATAACGGCATTACTTACTCTCAGCGGTGTTGTGATAGCTAAGATCAACTACTAATCCAACCCGCCCTCAAGTCTGCTATGCGAATAGCTTTCCATAAAGCTCCCGATCATTTTCCGACTGGCATATTATGATAGAAGGTTCAACGATGCTTGAGCAATTGAAGCATCGGCGATTTATCCGTAATCGGCGCAATGTCTTTCGTCAACAGCGATGTACTTGCTGGAAAGAAAGCTTGGGGTTGCCCGGCACGAATTGGAGGAGGTGTAAGGCTGTAAGCCGCCTGCATTTAATGGGTAGCAACAACGATGTCAGCCACGGTACCGCAGCACCGGTATTTCACGCAAAAAATGAGCTTTCATTAGAAATGCCGGTGGCCTCGTGGTGAGACAAACCAATAGTCCGACGAAGGGGTAAGCCGAATGAACACTTTAACCGACGCACGAGCGAGTTAGCTTGAGATCGAATGAATATTGGGTGGGAAGAATGCCCGTCAATAATGTTACAACGAGCGATGGTGTTGTCATCTCTCATCCGGATCTTGTAAATCTCTATGGATGCAGCATAGGCTCCGGTACAAGAATAGGCCCCTTTGTTGAAATCCAGAAGAACAGCAAAATCGGGGCGCGCTGCAAAATCTCCTCTCATTCCTTCATTTGTGAAGGTGTCACCATCGAAGATGAAGTTATGATTGCGCATGGAGTCATGTTCACGAACGACATTTACCCGCGGGCCGTAAATAGTGCCGGAGAAATGCAGTCCGATCATGATTGGGAACTCATACCAACTCTCGTGAGACAGGGAGCCTCCATAGGATCGAATGTGACAATCCGCTGCGGCGTGACAATTGGGCGACACTCAATCGTCGGATGCGGCGCCGTAGTTACGCGTGACGTGCCCGATTACGCCGTCGTAGCCGGTGTACCCGCTCGCGTCATCGCCGATGTACGCGGTTCAACCGACCCGAAGCCCGAAAAGTTGACAAGGATTTAGAGATGATTGGGATCGGCGTTATCGGATATGGATATTGGGGCCCGAACCTCGCGCGCTGTGCGACAGAAGCGGAAGGATGCTACCTCGCATCAATTGCAGATTTTTCACCGGCGGCTAGAAAGCGCGCGCTGTCACGCTACCCTTCTGTGGCCATCGAAGAGAGTTGGGCCGCGCTGATCGTAGATCGAAGAGTTGATGCGGTCATCGTCGCGACACCGACCCACTCTCATTTCGACATTGCCCTTGCGGCGTTGCAGGCCGGCAAGCATGTGCTCATCGAGAAACCGATGACCTCCTCATCGCATGAAGCACGTATCCTGATCGAAGAAGCAGACAGGCGTGGCCTCGTTCTAATGGTCGATCACACATTCGTCTATACGGGTGCCGTGCGGAAGATAAGGGAACTGATCACGAGCGGCCAAGTCGGCGATGTCTACTACTACGACTCGACACGCATCAATCTCGGCCTCTTCCAATCCGATGTGAACGTGATCTGGGACCTAGCTGTCCATGATCTCGCGATCCTCGATTACACGCTCGATGCGCGACCTGTTGCGGTCTCGGCCACAGGAGCTGGACACATTCACGGCAGCCCCGAGAACATGGCGCATATTACGCTCTACCTCGAGGGCGGAGCGACGGCACATCTCAACGTCAACTGGCTCGCCCCTGTAAAGATTCGCAGGACGCTTATAGGTGGTAGCCGTCGAATGATCGTTTACGACGATGTAGAGCCCAGCGAGAAGGTGAAGGTGTACGACCGTGGTGTGTATCACGGCTCAGAGGTAGAGGTCACCGGAAAGCCAGAAGAGATCCATAGTATGCTACTTAACTACCGCATGGGCGACATTTGGACGCCCCAGTTGCCTGTCAAGGAGGCGCTACTCACCGAGATAGAGTATTTCCTGCAATGCATCGAGAACAAAGAGATCAAGCCCATAACGGATGGCATGTCCGGGTTGCGAGTTGTTTCGATGCTTGAGGGTGCAACGCAGTCCCTACGGCGTCGTGGTCATCCCGTGGAAAATCTAGCTCTGAAGGAAGCATCATGATCCCTTTTCTTGATATTAAGGCTCAATACCAAACAGTGCAGGGTCCACTCGAACGCGCTGTCCTCGACGTTTTGAGAAGCGGCGATTATGTGCTTGGCGATCCAGTCAGGACGTTTGAACGGGACTTCGCTGCGTATTGCGGCGCTGGCGAGGCCGTTGCGCTCAATACCGGAACTTCAGCACTTCATCTGGCGCTCTTAGCGGCTGGGGTTGGCCCGGGCGACGAGGTAATTACAGTACCGCTGACATTCGTCGCCACTGCCGCTGCCATTGTTTTTACTGGAGCAACTCCGGTCTTTGTAGATGTCGATCCGAAGACATTCACAATGGATCCAGAGGCCTTTGAGGCCGCGATCACACCACAGACCCGTGCAGTGCTGCCGGTCCATCTGCACGGACGCTTGGCAGACATGGAAGCGATCTGCGCTATTGCCAATCGCCATGGCATCATGATTATCGAGGACGCGGCTCAGGCGCATGGTGCGGAGCGGGATGGCCGGAGGGCGGGCACCTTCGGGACTATGGGATGTTTCAGCTTCTATCCAGGCAAGAACCTAGGGGCGTGCGGGGAGGGCGGCGCCGTTGTCACGAGCGACTCGGAGATTGCCGCGTTACTTCGCTGCCTCCGTGACTGGGGGCAGCAGGGCAAATACAACCACATCCTGCGCGGCTTCAACTACCGTATGGACACGCTGCAGGCTGCGGTTCTGGGAGTTAAGCTTCAATTCTTGCCGGCGTGGACGGAGGCTAGGCAAAGGATTGCAGCGTCGTACGAGAGCTTGTTGGTGGAAACCGGCGTGGAAAGACCCGGTCTGTGCGGGCGGGATCACGTTTATCATGTCTACTCGGTCTGCGTCGAAGGGCGCGACAAAATCCGCGAGATCCTCAATGCTTCCGGCGTCGCGACGGGCATCCATTACCCGAGGCCGGTTCATATGCAGCCTGCCTACGCATCGATATCAACGACCCCTGGCGGGTTTCCCGTATCCGAGCGCTTAGCCGAGCGATTCCTCTCGCTCCCGATCTATCCTGAGATGACGCAGCAGCAAGTGATTGATGTTGCTGATGCACTCTCTCGTGCTACCGAAGGCCGCATCGTCGAGGCAGCCTGATCTTTAGGATGCTTAGACTGATGGCGTTACGCCTGTGTCCGTTTTCGCCCGGTGCCTTTTGGAGACACTAATGGAATCCTCGGTAAACATCCTGACCGGCAAAAGAGTCCTAGTGACGGGCGGTGCAGGTTTTGTTGGGTCGCACATTGTCGATTTACTAGTTCAGTCAGGCTGCAGCGAGGTTGTTGTGGTCGACAACATGGTCCGGGGCAGAGCCGAGAATCTGTTAGAGGCCATAGCCAGAGGGTCGGTGCACATCGTAGAAGGGGACATTCGAGACAGAGCCCTGATGAAGTCGCTCGTGGAAGGGACCGATACTGTGTTCCACCAAGCCGCGCTGCGCATCACTCATTGCGCAGCTGAGCCACGGGCCGCGATGGAAGTGATGGTAGACGCCACATTCGACCTTCTGGAGCTGTGCGTCAGCGAAAAGGTGCGTAAGATTGTCATGGCATCGTCTGCATCCGTTTATGGGATGGCTGATGAGTTTCCAACCACTGAACGTCAACATCCTTTCGCTAACAGAACTCTGTATGGCGCAGCCAAGGCATTCGGTGAGGGCTTACTTCGTTCTTTCAACGATATGTATGGCCTGGACTATGTAGCGCTCCGATACTTCAACGTCTTCGGACCTCGAATGGATATCCATGGGCGCTATACTGAGGTTATGATTCGGTGGATGGAGCGGCTGAACGGTGGGCTCCCGCCCATTATTTTCGGAGACGGCCTGCAGACCATGGATCTGATCCATGTGAAAGATGTGGCTCGCGCGAACGTCTTGGCTGCGACCTCCGACGCAACGGATATTGCTCTCAACGTCGGCACAGGAAGCGAAACGTCCCTTCTGGACCTCTCTCGCCTCTTGGCAAAGGCAATGAAGCACGAAGGGCTTGAACCTATTCATGAACCTGAACGCGCCGTCAACCCAGTTCCACGCCGCTTATGTGACCCGAGTGCTGCGCGGCAGATCATTGGCTTTGCGCCTAAGTTCGCCCTCGAGGATGGCATGTTTGAGCTGGTGGAGTGGTGGCGTTCAGAAGCCATGAACGGCCTCGAGAAAGGTGTCGCCTGATGATCCCGATCGCTTCTCCACTCATAGGGAAGGAGGAGGCTGATGCGGCCGCGTCTGTCGTGCTCTCGGGATGGCTGACGCAAGGCCCTCAAATCTTGGCCTTCGAGTCGGAGTTTGCGGCTTCTGTCGAAGCCGACCACGCTTGCGCTGTGGCCAATTGCACGGTAGCTCTTCACTTGGCACTCATGGCAATAGGTGTCGGTCCCGGCGCTGAAGTCATCATGGCCAGCCACACGTTTATTGCCTCGGCAAATGCGGTTCGCCAATGTGGAGGTATTCCGGTCTTCATCGATATCGATCCAGTGACCTTCACAATGGATCCAGACAAGATTGCGCCAGCTATAACTTCGAGAACAAAAGCTATTATGTGCATCCACCAGATGGGGATGCCGTGTGACATGGAGCGTATCCTGCCGATTGCGCGGGCGTATGGTCTTAAGGTGATAGAGGATGCTGCCTGTGCCATTGGCTCGGAGATCCAAATCGGTGGAGTGTGGCAGCGGATTGGATATCCGCATGGTGATGTGGCCTGTTTCTCACTCCACCCTCGCAAACTCTTAACCGTCGGCGATGGAGGAGTGCTGACGACGTCAGACCCGGAGTTCGACCGGATCTTCCGACTCGGGCGACAGCATGGGATGAGCGTTCCGGATACGGTCCGCCACAACAGTTCAATCGTTGTTATCGAGGAGTATCCTATTGCTGGCTTCAACTACCGCCTGACGGATGTGCAAGGGGCTATTGGACGGGTGCAACTCAAAAGACTTGATGCCATCGTTGCCCGGAGACGCGAACTTGCAACTGTTTACAAGCGTATGCTCGCCGAGGTTCCAGGTGTTACCCCGCCAGCCGAGCCGACCTGGGCCCGTACGAACTGGCAGAGCTACTGTGTCCGTCTTCCGGACGGTGCCAATCAAGTCGCACTGATGCAGCAAATGCTCGACCAGGGTATCGCAACACGGCGAGGCATTATGTGTGTTCACCTCGAACGAGCTTATGCAGATCTAGAGCTACGCTTTCCACTGCCCGAGTCCGAAAGAGCTAGGGACCGCTGCATTCTCCTGCCTCTCTTCCATTCCATGACGGATGATGAACAGCGGCACGTCGTTTCAGCACTGAAAGACGCCTTGTCGAATTGCCTGGAGCAGAGCGGATCTATTTAGCTCGAGCGCCGTCGGGAGCAACGAAGTCAGCCTGTGGCAGGTCCCAATTGAGAAATGTGCCAGGTTCAAAGCAACAAGTTTGAGTCAGGCTTTGTTACAACCTAACAATCGTCACGAAGGTGGTGTAACATCGGGCAGTGTCGATCATCGTGAGGAGGTGCGCAATGGATGGAAACGTCGGACGGCCGGATCACATAAAGGAGCGCCGTGTGGCGGCCGCGAGAATCAATTTCAGGAATGGGCTAGATTAATCCGCTTGCAGTACCTCTCCATCATAATCGACGAACGTCGCCGGGGAGGCAAGACTGAAAAGAATATGAAGCTTGATTGAGAGCGAACATGGGACCGGAAAAAGTCATGGGACCGGAAAAAGTGCGGCGAAAGATTCTGGCAATTTCCTCCGGGGGAGGGCATTGGGTTCAGCTGTGCCGTCTCAGGGCAGCCTTTTGCGACTGCGACGTCGTTTATGCAAGCGTTGACCCGATCTATGCTGAGGATGTTCCAGGCCAACGGTTGTACATTGTTTGTAACGCGACACGGCGTGACAAATTTGCGCTGCCTGTTCTCGTTGCTCAGCTCTTCCTCATCCTTCTTAGGGAGCGCCCGGAAGTGGTCGTTACTACAGGAGCCGCGCCAGCCCTGATTGCGCTCGCCCTCGCAAAGTTAGTCTTCCGCTCAAGGACGATATGGATCGATAGCATTGCCAACTGCGAGCACTTGTCCACATCGGGTGCTTTGGCGCGCAAGTTCTCAGACGCTTGGCTGACACAATGGCCGCAGCTTGCGCGAACCGACGGGCCGGAATACTGGGGGGCAGTGCTTTGATCTTTGTCACCGTCGGCTCATTATTTCCTTTTGACCGCCTAACCCGAACCATGGACAATTGGGCTTACCTGCATCCAAATGAGAAAGTTATTGCTCAAGTGGGAGGCAGCGAGTATGAGCCAAAGCACATGGAGTGGGTTTCAAAGATCTCCCCTGGCGAGTTCCGAGCGAGAGTCAAGGACGCCTCAGTTATTGTGGCGCATGCCGGGATGGGAACAATAATCACAGCAGTCGAAAACGGTCGCCCCATTGTTTTACTCCCACGCCGAGCCGCCCTCGCGGAGCATACGACCGATCACCAGCTGCATACGGCGAATTGGCTGAAGGACAGGCCAGGTATTTTCGTCTGCAGGGCAGAGAATGATCTCGATTCGATGATTGCGAAGGCCACTACCGCTGCTGCAAGTGAAAAGTGGAGTATCTCGAACGCGGCACCCCTGGAAATGACGGAGCGCATTCGGCAGTTTATAGCCAGCGCTCCTCAAAGATCGGGGTGGCGGGGATTTCTATTGCGAAGCTAGATGTCTATCTAGGACATTCGGCTTAAGTCCCATTTTCAACGTAGTGAAGAAAGGTGCTGCGTTCGAGACGATGATAGCGTCGGGATTATTCGAACTGCTCGAAGCACCAAGAAAGTGCTCGCAGCATGAAGCACTTTAGTCGCGTTACCGTTCCAATTAAGAAGCTTGATTTACTTCGACAAGTTGGAGTGCCTTTCAGGGCCACGAGGGCACTGGCAACGACCTGACCCGACCGGGGACAGACGACCACCGGCAGGCTTACTCGCTTCCGAGAAGTGGCGATCAAATTTGGATTTGTACCCCATTGCGCCGCTGCTCCTAATGCGTAACCCTTGATGCGGGATGCAATTACATCAAAATACAGCAGACTTCGAGTGCTGCACTCGCAGTTATAGTTTCTCGTTGCTACAACATCGGGAGAGGTTGACTATGCAGGCGTTTATTAGTCGTGACCCGCTGGTCAGCGTAATTATCCCTCATCTGAACGAGCCGGACGACCTGCGCCGGTGCCTCAGAGCGCTGGACGCGCAGAAAGCAGACGGCTTCAACTTCGAGATCATTGTGGTCGACAACGGCTCTCGAGAACTGCCTGAGGAGATCTGCGCGGGCGTCAAACTTGAACGGGAACTCATCCCCGGTCCTGGTCCAGCCCGGAACCGCGGCGCTGAAGTAGCGCGCGCGGAGATTCTAGCCTTTATCGATGCTGATTGCATTGCCGATGACGGATGGATTCGTGGCATCGTTGAATTCTTCGATGCTCACCGTGATGTACATTGTCTCGGTGGCGACATCCGGGTTGCACCTACTTCGTCTGGTCCTCCGACTGAGACAGAGGCCTACGAGAATATCTTCAGCTATCAGGTACAGCGTTATGTCAAGCGGGACCATTTTGCTGCAACCGGCAACATGGCCGTTCGAAGAAGAGCCTTCGAAGCCGTGGGTCCCTTCGGTGGAATAGCGATTCGAGAGGACAACGATTGGGGACTGCGGGCAACAGCACTGGGTTTTCGCATCGCCTACGTATCGCAGGTCCGCGTTTTCACTCCTCCGTGCAAGTCCTTCGCAGAACTCGCGCGCCGCTGGGATCGTCTAGTTGCCCATGAGTTCCAAGAGATTGGAGCTCATCCCAGTAGTCGTGCCAAATGGTTGGCACGTAGCTTCGCCATAGCAATCTCACCGCTCGCAGAAGTCCCCTCGATCATTCGCTCGGACCGGGTTACCGGTTTCCGGGAATGCTGGCTTGCATGGACCTGCCTCACCCGCATCCGTCTTTATCGCGCACAGCGAATGCTTGACTTGATAAGAAGGGGCGATCCCACACGAATAGCCGAAGGCTGGAATCGGGACTAAGTGGTGCATCCGGTAGGTTGCGGGGTGTAATGACGGCCTTGTCTGCCCTACTGGCGGAGGTGGCCCACGGTACCGATGTGCTTGCGGGATTTAACCGCTGAAGAACGCGCGACCGTCGAGCGCCTTGGCTCACTCCCACACGGCTCCAGCCCAATGTGTGCAACGTGCGCAAATCATCTGGCGGGCCAGTTTCGTCGAGAGCGCCTCTGCGATTGCAGCCCGGGCTGGGCTGGATGGCGAGACTGTGCGCAAGCGCATCCACCGCTTCAATCCAGAAGGACTGGACGCTCTCAAGGACAGACAGCGCTCGGGTCGCCCGCCGACGTATTCGGCCGAGCAAACCGCCGCCGTGATCGCCACCGCGTTGAGCAAGCCTCAGACGCTCGGGCTGCCGTTTGCCGCCTGGACGCTTGATCGGCTGGCCGCCTATCTGCACGAGCAGAAAGGCATCGCGATCCAGCGCAGTCGCATTGACGAGATCCTGCTCCACGAGGGCCTGCGCTGGCGCAAGCACGAGACCTGGTTCGGCGAGCGGGTCGATTGGGCGCCGTCGGACGGCCCGACTGATGCGCGAGAATGGGCTCAAGGCCCGGCAGAAGCGTCGCTTCAAGCGCACCACTGACAGCCACCACACCTTTCCGATCGCGCCCAACCTGCTCGAGCAGGACTTCTCGGCCGAGCGCCCGAACCAGAAATGGAACGCGGATATTTCGTCCGTGTGGACGGGTGAGGGCTGGCTCTCCCTGGCCGTGGTCCTCGATCTCTTCGCCCGGCGGGTGGTCGGCTGGGCGGTCAGTGACAGCCTCCACAAGGAGCTGGCGCTGGAGGCGCTGCGCAAGGCTGTGGCGATCCGGCGGCCATCAGCGGGCCTGATCCATCATGCCGATCGCGGCAGTCAATATTGCTCGACAGCTTATCAGGCCGAGTTGAGGAAACACGGCATCCAGATCTCCATGTCCGGGAAAGGCAATTGCTTCGACAATGCCGTGGTCGAGACCTTCTTCAAGACCTTGAAGTCCGAACTGGTCTGGCGCACCGTCTTCCAGACGAGGGCCGAGGCCAAGAAGGCGATTGGTCGTTACATCGACGGCTTCTACAATCCCGTCCGGCGTCATTCGACACTGGACTATGTCAGTCCGGTTCAGTTCGAAAGGCTGGCCGGATAGGTGCAAAACCGCTCTCCACTAAACCGAAGCAAATCCAGTTGCGGGGGTGCTCGCGCGACTGGACCGCCTGCTCCGCACGGCGGTGAGGCAACGACGTTGACCCAGCACCGAGACGAACATTTTGGCCCGTGAGCCGAATCCACCTCTACCTGCAAGGCGGTAGTGCAGAATGGGGCTGGAACTTCCAATCGATTCACGTAAACTGAAGGTTCGCTCCAGACAGGCTATCGGGCTTACGCCATGACACCCAATTTGAACCCTTGTCCCTCCATATCGGTTGTAGTCGTCACGTATAACAGCGCTGAGGTTCTACGGGGCCTACTCGACTCCTTGCCGACAGGTCTCGACGGTGTCTCTAAATTCGAGGTAGTGGTTGTGGATAATGCATCCAGCGATCAAAGCACCGATATTGCGCTTGCCCATCCAATAAGCCCGAAAGTCATCGATATGGGGCGCAATGCCGGCTACGCAGCCGGCATCAACGCTGCGGAGACAGTCATCCCTCAGGATCGCGCCGTGTTGATTCTGAATCCCGATATTCGCTTACGGCCCGGAGCGGCATGGATCCTGCTCGAACGCGCGGCTGATCCTAAGGTCGGCGTCGCTGTTCCGCAGATACTAAACGAAGATGGGACTGTTGCCCTGTCTCTGCGCCGTGAGCCTTCGATCGCGACGGCTTGGACAGACGCTCTGCTAGGGGGAAGATACTCAGCCCGCCTGGGGACCAGCGAAACGATTGGTGATCTGCGGGTCTATAGGCAGGATGGATTAATCGACTGGGCAACGGGGGCAGCCTTGCTCGTTACGCCACAGGCCCGCCGCATCGTCGGTAGGTGGGACGAGTCATTCTTTCTCTACAGTGAAGAAGTCGATTACCTCCAAAGAGTGCGGGAATGTGGTCTGACTGTCGCGTATTCTCACAAAGCTAAGGTTACGCACATCGGCGGAGACTACCAAAAAAACCCAAGGCTTTACGCACTGCTGGTAAGCAATCGAATTCGCTATTTTCGGCGCCACCATGGGACATTAGCAACCGCAGTGTTCCGATTAGCCATTCTGGTAGGAGCTGCAATGCGATACGTGCTAGGCCCCTCCTATCGAGCCGTTTTCCGCGCGGCCCTCGTTCCAGTTAAACCGCCACGTTAATGCCCATGGATGCTAGAGCAGTTCCGAACCCGATGCACTCAAGTGCTGCTCTAACTAATTAGGTCTCATTCGAGCGATGCACCGTTCCGGTCGAAGGCGACTGCACGAGATTGACACTTGGTTCTGCGCTCTGAGCAGGAGATTTTGTGTGACAAGCTTGATTGTGATCGATGTCATAATACCAGTCGACGCGAAGGCTGACTCATTCGGGGTTTCCAAACTAGCGCGGGTCTGACTCCATGGTGGTGACCAGGAGATCCGCCATGCGCCCAGGGATCGAGCTTCGCACGGACTATGATGCAGCCCAGCTTCGGGCTTTGGCCAGGGTCACCCGCAACGCAGGACAAAGCCGGCGGCTTCTGGCGCTGGCCGAGATCTATGAGGGCGGCTCACGGACCAAGGCGGCACGGGTTGGTGGTGTCGGGCTGCAGACGGTGCGGGACTGGGTGATGCGGTTCAACGCCCATGGGCCCGAAGCCCTGGTCGATGGCAACGCGCCAGGCAATGCCTGCAAGCTCCAGGCCTGCCACCGCGAGGCCTTGCTGGCCCTGGTGGAGCAGGGCCCTATTCCAGCCGCCCATGGCGTGGTGCGTTGGCGGCTGAAGGATCTGGTGCAGTGGGTCCGGGACGAGTTCCGGATCGGAGTGAGCGAGACGACGCTGGGCCGTGAGCTGCGGATGCTCGGCTATCGCAAGCTCGCGGCCCGCCCGCGCCATCATGCCAAGAGCGATGCCGCGGAGGCGGTTTTTAAAAAGAGTTTCCCGCGCGAGTGGCGGAAATCGCCTCCAACGAGGCCGATGGCAAGCCGCTCGAGATCTGGTTTGCCGATGAGGCGCGGATCGGCCAGAAGAACAAGATCACCCGGCGTTGGGCCCGGCGCGGCACGCGCCCGTCGGCGCCGCGGGATCTGCGAACCGCCTCGACGTACATCTTCGGCGCGATCTGTCCGGCTCAAGGAAAAGCAGCCGGCCTCGTGCTGCCGCGTTGCACCACCGAAGCCATGGCGCTGCATCTGACCGAGATCTCGCATGCAGTGGCTCCAGGAGCTCATGCGGTGCTGCTGCTCGATCAGGCTGGCTGGCACGTCTCGCGCAAGCTGAAGGTGCCGTCCAACATCACGCTTCTGCCGCTGCCGGCGAAAGCGCCTGAGCTGAACCCGGTCGAGAACATCTGGCAGTATCTGCGGGAGAACTGTAAGCGGTAAGCTGATCGCATCTGGCGCGGCATGATGCGATGGCTGATCTTTACTGACACAGAAGCAAGGAGCTTTCAGTGTCAGTTACTATGTCTGCGCCTATGCCTGAGGATAGAAGCTTCCATGTCCTGGAGGCTGTTCCCAGTCGCCTGGACGTTGGACCTGCGCAGGCGCGCCGGCGTTGGTCAACTCAGGCCAAGATGGCTCTGATCGAGGAGACCCTGAAGCCTGGGGCCAATGTGTCGGCCATCGCGCGCCAGGCTGGGATCTCGCCAGCACAACTGTTCGGCTGGCGCCGCAAGGCGATGCAGGCTGGTGTTGTCCAAGGCGAGTCCCATGAGCAGCGGCTCGGATTCGTTGAAGTCACGCCGACATCCTCCTCGATGATTGAGATTGTTGTCGCGGACGTGGTGGTTCGCGTTGGTGCGGATATTGATCAGAACCACCTGGTCAAAATCCTTCGAGCGGTGCGTCAGGCATGATCCCGGCCGGCGTGAAGGTGTTCCTGGCCAGCCACCCGGTGGACTTCCGCAAAGGACCGGACGGGCTTCTGGCGCTGGTGCGCGAGGCCGGATCTGATCCCTTCAGTGGGGCTCTTTACGTCTTCCGGGCCAAGCGGGCGGATCGCGTCAAAATCGTCTGGTGGGACGGCACGGGCGTAGTGCTTTACAGCAAGAGGTTGGAGAAGGCGCATTTCTGCTGGCCGCGGATCGGCCCTCATCGGGTTCAACTCAATCATGCTCAGCTCCTCGCCCTGGTCGACGGCATGGATTGGAAGCGGGTGCACGCCGTGACTGTCAGGGCCCCTCAGTCGATCGGATAGTTGTCCCTGCGGCATGATGATTCAGAGCTGGGGAAGCGCTTCGACTGGCTGGCCCGCCATGCTCTGATGGACGCAATGACGGCCCATGATTCCACCCTTCCCGATGATGTCGACGCGCTCAAGGCGATGGTGCGCACTATCACCGAGAAGACGGCGCTTCTGGAACAGCGCAATGCCCATCTCGAGCAGGTGAACCAAGGCGCCGAGGAGCGGATCGCGCGGCTGATGGCGATCGTCAAGATGCTCGAGCGGGCGCGCTATGGCACCCGGTCCGAGAGGCTCGGCAAGGATCGGCTGACGGACGACCAGTATGCCCTCGCGCTCGACGAGATCGAGACCGGCGTGGCCGCCCTGGAGGCCGAAAGGGAAAAAGCGGCGGGGCCCGCAACGACCAAGCGGCCGCCGCGCCCGCGCAAAGGCTTCGCGCCGCATCTTGAACGGGTCGAGGTGGTGATCGAGCCGGACGATCCTCCGGGCTGCGAAGGGCTGGAGCGGGTCCGGATCGGCGAGGATGTCTGCGAGCGGCTGGATGTAACGCCGGCGCAGTTCCGGGTCATCGTCACGCGCCGGCCCAAGTATGTCTACAAGGGCCGCGACGGCGTCATCCAAGCGGCAGCTCCGGCGCGGATCATCGCCAGCGGTATCCCCACCGAGGCGCTGCTGGCCCAGATCGCCGTAGCGAAATACGCCGATGGCCTGCCGCTGTACCGTCAGGAGGCGATCTACGCCCGCGACAAGGTTCTCATTGAGCGCTCGCAGATGGCGCAGTGGATGGGCAAGGTCGGGTTTGAGCTCGCGCCTCTGGCCGAGTATGCCCTGGCGCGGATCAAGCAGGGCGAGCGGATTTTTGCCGATGAGACAACCCTGCCGACCCTGGCGCCCGGGGCAGGCAAGGCCAAGACCGCATACTTGTGGGCCTATGTGCGCGATGATCGGCCGTTTGGCGGCAGCGATCCGCCGATCGTGGTCTATCGCTTCGAGGACAGCCGGGCCGGCGACTGCGTGGCCCGTCATCTCGAAGGCTATCGCGGCGTTCTGCAGGTGGATGGCTATACGGCCTATCATCGTCTCGCCCGGCCTGAGGGAGTCAATGAAGGCGTGCAGTTGGCCGCCTGCTGGTCTCACGTGCGAAGGAAATTTTACGAGCTGCACGTCTCGGATGCCTCCATCGTGGCCGGGCAGACGCTGGAGCAGATGGCGGCGCTCTGGGCTCTGGAGGACAGCGTCCGTGGCAAGGCTGCGATGACGCGCATGAAGGCTCGCCAGGCGGAATCGGCTGCTGTCGTGAGCACGCTGTTCAAGCTGTGGGAGAAAGACCTGCCAAAGCTGTCGCGCAAGTCGAAGCTGGCCGAGGCGATCCGCTATGCTCTGACGCGCCGTGCCTCTCTGGAGCGGTTCCTGTCGGACGGACGCGTCGAGTTGGACTCCAACACGGTCGAACGCGCGATCCGGCCTCAGACCATCGCCCGTTCATTCTGCCCATGTCGGCGAAGAGCGTGAGGTTCATTATCGTTGGCATCCCTACTTTGGCCGAAAGGTCAGCGTGCGGCGGGTCGAGGAGCGGGCGACTGGCCGGTTTCTCCAGGTGGAAGGCCCATCTGGCATTGTCGTCTCGATTCCGGGCTGGATGTTAGATCCCATCGCTTGCGCCAAGATGAGAATTGGCCCGCCACAGATTGATCTCGCAGCGTTGTCCGATCTGAAGAGACTGGTCATGCCGACCGCTGCTTCCCCAAACTCCCCGAGCGCAATCAGATTCGCATGGGAGGAAGTCGATGAAACAGAACAACGTGTCAGCTCCGATCGCGGGCAGGCAGATGAGCCTGATATTCGAACCCCGCAGATTGGACGGGATGCGCGACGCGGAGCGGGCGAAGACAGTACTGCTTCTTGCCCAAATCCTGATGCAGGCCGCCGGCCTCGTCGTCGAGGAGTTGGGCGATGACGAAGTCTGATCTGATCCCGACGGTGCTGCTGAGGCGCAAGGCCGTCGTCTATGTGCGCCAGTCGACGCAATCCCAGGTCATGACCAATCTGGAGAGCCAGCGGCGCCAATATGATCTCGTCGATCTTGCACGCCAGCACGGCTTCGCCGACATTGAGGTCATCGACGATGATCTGGGCCGATCGGCGAGCGGGACGGTGGCGCGCCCGGGCTTCGATCGCCTGGTTGCATGGTTGTGCGCGGGCAAGGTCGGCGCTGTGTTGTGCCTGGATGCATCGCGGCTCGCGCGCAATGGCCGTGACTGGCATCATCTGCTGGAGTTGTGCGGACTTGTCGAAGCCCGCGTCATCGACCATGACGGCGTGTACAACCCCTGCCAGCCCAACGATCGCCTGGTTTTGGGTATGAAAGGCAGCATCAGCGAGTTTGAGCTCGGCGTGCTCAGGACACGGATGCTCGAGGCCGCCAAGTCGAAAGCGCGTCGGGGCGAGCTGCGCTTGTCAGTACCGTTCGGTTACATCTGGCACCGCGAAGCAGGTCTGGGGCTCGACCCTGATCTGCGCTTGCAGGAGGTGATCCGGCTCATCTTCGCCCGCTTCCGCGAACTCGGCAGCGCGCGACAGGTGTTATTGTCGATGACGGCTGATCAGATCCACTTCCCACGGCCTTCGGATGAGGGCCGCATGACCAGCTTTACCTGGTTGCCGATCCGCTATCGCAACGTGATCGGCGTGCTCAAGAACCCCTTTTACGCGGGCGTGTACGTTTACGGGAAAAGCGAAAAGCGGACCTCTATTGTCGATGGGAGGGCCCGCCGGAGCTACGGCCACGGCAAGCCGGTCGGGACCTGGGAAGTGTTCATCAAGGATCATCACGAAGGGTACGTCAGCTGGGAGGAATACGAGCGAAACCAGAAGCAGTTGGCGCTCAACAACTATGGTCGCGCCGACGGGGTAAAATCCGGCCGTGGCGGCAAGGCACTGCTGTCAGGCGTTATGACGTGTGGACGGTGCGGGCGGCGACTGAGCGTGGCCTATACCGGTAATCCGCAAAGTCGACCTGTCTATCGCTGCGACAAGCCCAACCTGATGATGGGCTTGCCCCGGTGCATGACCTTCGGTGGCCCCAGGGTGGACGCGGCTGTTGCGCGTGAACTGTTGCGCGCGGTAGAACCCTTGGCGATTGAGGCCGCGTTCGAGGCGGAGCGAATGCACCGGGAACGACAAGATGATCAACGCCAGATCCTCGATCTGGAGCTTAAGCAGGCCCGCTACGAGGCCGGTCTTGCTGAGCGCCGCTATGCTGCCTGTGATCCCGACAATCGTTTGATCGCTGCGCAGTTGGAGAGAAACTGGGAAATTGCCTTACGCCGCGTGCAAGATCTGGAGGCGCGCCAGCCCGCCGGAACCCCATCGACCATTGAGGTTGATCAAGGCGCTTTCGCCAACATGGCGGAAAACCTGTCAGCGGCCTGGAACACTCCTGATGTGACGATGCGTGCCCGTCAGCAACTGCTCCGGACGTTGATCGCAGACATCATTGTCGATGTCGACGATACGGTTCGTGATGTCGTGCTCACGATCCATTGGCGGGGCGGCCAGCACTCAGAACTGCGTGTTCGCAAGCCGCGAACCGGCGAACACGGCTGCGCGACAGCGGAAGATGCGCTGGCAGTCATGCGCAGCATGGCCGGCCGCTGGTCTGACGAGCATATTGCCGCGTCGCTCAATCGGATGGGCTTGCCTACCGGCCAAGGTAAAACCTGGACGGCGCACCGCGTCTCTTCCGTTCGGCGCGTTCGCGGAATCCACGCCTATCGATCCGCGGAGAAAGACGGCGAATGGCTGACCATGACCGAGGCGGCAATGGCGTTAGGCGTTACAAACCACGCGATACGTCGCCTCATCAAAACGGGCGTGCTTCCGGCTGTTCAGGTTGTCCCCGGTGCACCGTATCAAATCCGAGCCGACGATCTGGCGTCAGAGCCGATCAAAGCTGCGATGGCCCGGAAGGGCCGCCCGTGTCGCGCTGCTGATGCGGGTACGCTTCCAATGTTTACAGACACTTGAATATGGAGTGCACAATGAAACCTGCTTCACAAAGATCCGGATGTCGCGCTCCAGTAGATTGTTGTCGATCGGCATCCTGCCGTCCTCCAGAAACAGCGTGAAGGCAGGCCAGCGATTGAGCGCATAGCGCATCGCCTTGGCGAGCTCGCCCTTGCCGGGAATGCGCCGGAGCTGAGCCTCGCACCAGGCCTTGAAGGCCTCGACGCGCGGTCGACTGTCCCTCTGACGCACCGCGACACGCTGCTTGGCCGAGGCTCCCGTGATCGTCCGCTCGATGTCGTAGAGCGCGCCGATCCAATCGAGTGCCTCCCGGGCGATCGGAGAGTTCGTCCCCTTCCAGACATCGTGGAAATCCCGGCGCAGATGCGCCCAGCAGGCCGCCTCGCGCACGCGGGCCGTTCCCGTGGCATCACGCTTGTAGAGTTCCTTGAAGCCGGAATAGCCATCCGCCTGCAGGATGCCGGTGAAGGTGGCAAGGTGGCGCTGCGGACGCTCGCCCTAGCGGTCGGGCGAGAACCAGTACGCGGCGCCGGGCGGACCGCGGCCGGCCCAGGGCCGATCGTCCCGGACATAGGCCCAGATCCGGCCTTCCTTGACTCCGCGCTCCTTGCCGCCCTTGCGCTGCGACGGGTCAAGCACCCGGATCGGGGTATCGTCGCCATGCAGGTGGTCGGAGTTCATGACATGGCGTTTGATCCGAGCGCTCAACGGCCTCAGCGTGGCGACGGCCTGGCCGCACCAGTCAATCAGGGTCGAGCGTGGAATGTCGGCGCCGTGGCGGGCGAGGATCTCGCCCTGCCGGTACAACGGCAAGTGATCATCGAACTTCGAGACCAGGATATGGGCAAGCAGGTTCGGCCCGGCCATGCCGCGGCGGGTCGGACGCGTCGGCGCGGGCGGCTGCACGATCGTCTCGCAACACCGGCACGACTTCTTCAGGCGCGCCGTCTCCACGAGCTTGAGCTTTGCTGCGACAAAATCGAGGAGAGTGGAGACGTCTTCTCCAAGCAGGCGCAGAGAGCCTCCGCAGGCGGGGCAGCATTCGCCGGGGTCGAGCACGATCCGCTCGCGCGGCGTCGCGTCGGAAACCCGCGGCTGACCCCGCCGTCGTGTTGTCGACGCAGGTGTGCCTTCGCTCGTCGGTTCCGTCTCAAGTACCGGATGGGCCACGGCGATCGCCAGTTCGAGATCTTCAAGCGCGAGTTGAAGCTGTTCGATCTCGCGCTCGATCTTCTCGGAGCTGCGTCCAAACTTCTGCTTTTGCAGCCGTGCGATGCGGATCTTCAACGTCTGTACGAGCGCTTCCAGGGCTTTCTCGGTCGCGGAAAGGCGCGTGATCTCCTCCCGTTGCGAGAGGATGATCGCCTTCAGCGCCAAGGGATCATCAGGGAGCGAATCGAGCGCGGCTACCATGCTCAAAATCTACCGCAAGCCGCCTGTCGAAGACAGTATTCTGAAGCGATATCAAAAGGATAATCTACACGACGCGCGCCGGTGGCGCGGTCCATGCCGGCCGGCGCCAATCGATGCCTTCCCACAACATCGCCAACTGCGCCGAGGTCAGCCGCGCGGTCCCGTCCGCCGGCGATGGCCATGGGAAACGGCCTTTCTCGAGAACCTTGTAGTAAAGGCAAAATCCCTGGCCGTCCCACATCAGCAGTTTGATCCGCTCCCTTCTGCGCCCCCGAAAGGCGAACACCGCGCCGGAATGCGGATATGTGGCGCGCCACATATCCGTTCTTATGTGTCGTGAGAGATGATGTGGCGGCGGGATCGCTGACGGTGGAGTTCCAGCGCATTGCGGTTCCTGGCCGCTACATAATCTGAGCCATTTCTCCAGTGGGCGTTGGGCTATCCGCGCTCGCATGGAGAACGCACATGCTGGAACGCTACTTCAAGTATCCGAGGGTCCTGCATCGCTTGAGAGGCGGCGGCCTGGGTGACGAGCTCGATTGCATCGCAACCCATCTTTTCGAGAGCGGCTATCAGCGCACTTCAGCGAAGATCTACCTCGGCCGATTGGGACGGTTCGGTGGAGTCGTATCACGCGCAAAGCCGATCACCCAAGCCCTGATCGATGGCTTTGTCGCCGGTTGTCCGACCAAAACCTCACGTGTCGCCGCACGCACCGCGATCGCCCTAGCCCGGAGGATTGTTCCTCACCGCTTCGAGATTGGCCGTCACGAGCCCCATCCACATGAGGCCCTGCTGACAGGCTATTCCAGCTACCTGCGTGAGGTGCGCGGTCTGGCAGTGAAGACGCGGGAGGGTCAGATGCTCCTCGCGCGGCGGCTGCTTGCCTGGTGGGAGCGGCATCACGCCAGCGAGCCGCTCTCGGCCATGACCGGCATACATGTGCTGGCGCTCACCGGTCACCTCATGGGCCTGTCGTCCATGGATAACACGCGGGCAGCGACCGGGTCCTATATGCGCCGGTTTCTGAGGTTCCTGCACTGGGCCAACCTCAATGACCTGGACCTTGCGCGGTTCGTGCCGCGCACGCCATGCTACCGTCTCGCGCATTTGCCGCGGCAACTGGGTTGGGAGGATATCAGGAAGGCGATCGACGCCATCGACCCTGCGACCCCTACCGGCAGTCGCGATCGGGCTATCCTCCTGTTGCTGGCCACGACCGGCATCCGCAACAAGGAACTTCGCTCACTCGTCCTCGAGGATATTCGGTGGCGCGATGCGCAGGTTCGGATACGCCGCACCAAGGCGAGGCGCGATCGGAGCGTGCCCCTCACGCAGGAGGCGGGCGAAGCGCTCGCCGATTATGTCTTGCGGGCCCGGCCCGATTGCCGCAGCCGTCGCGTGTTCCTGGTGCACCTCCCGCCCGTGCGCCCGATCGACTGCAGCACCAACATCTCCCGCATCGTCCGCTCCGCACTGCAGCGCGCCGGCATCGTGCTAAACGGTCCCATCGGCGCCCATCTCATCCGGCATAGCTTGGCGACCCATCTTGTCAACCGGCGACGACCGATCAACGAGATCGCCGACCTGCTCGGCCATCGCAGCATCGATACGACCGCCATCTACGTGAAGGTCGCGGTGTCGCAACTCGCCGAAGTCGCCCTTCCTTTTCCCGGAGACGCGTGATGAGCACATTCTCCAGCAGACTCAGCAAGCATGTCGAGGCCTATGTCGCGCTTCGACGCTCGCTCGGCTTCTCGCTCAGCAAGCAGGCCACGATCCTGCGCGCGCTCGTCGCCTATGTCGATGGCGAACAGCTCGATGGTCCACTCTGCCGCCAAACGGTGCTCGGCTTCATAGGCTCCTGGGCGGGCACGGCGAATGGACGGGCCGTTCGCTACGGCGTGGTTCGCAGATTCAGCGAGTATCTCGCCATCTTCGATCCGCGCACCGACGCGCTTGACCCCAAGGCCTTTCCCAGGAACCGAGCCATCCCGCCACCCAGGATCCTCACCGACGAGGAACTCTCACGGCTCATGGCGGCATGCCGCGCGGTGTCGCCCGATTATCCCGAGCGCGCCCGGTTCCTGACGCCGCTCGTCGGCCTGCTCGCCAGCACCGGCATGCGGTCCGGCGAGGCGTTGCGCCTCGATCGCGGTGATGCCGATCTGGCTCAGGGGATTCTCCACATTCGAAGGACCAAGTTCCGCAAGGATCGCCTGGTTCCTGTCCATCCTTCGACGCTGGCGGTCCTGCGCGACTATGCAAGACTCCGGGATGGGGCCTTTCCAATGCCGGACATGCCAGCATTCTTCGTCAGCTCGCGTGGGACGCGATTGTCGAAGTCCGGTCTGAACGCCGCCTTCGGCGCGGCGCGCTCCCTCGCCGGCCTCGATCGCGGCAAGCCGGTGCGTCTCCACGACCTGCGTCACCGTTTCGCGGTCAGGCGGCTGGCGAACTGGCACCAGCAAGGCGCCGATGCGCGAGCGATGCTGCCGCTGCTCGCGACCTATCTCGGCCATGGCCACTACAGCGACACCGCCTATTACGTCACCGCGGACGCCGATCTTTTGGCCATGGCCGCCGAACGGGCCTTGGCCTGGGGAGAGACGCCATGACCGGCCGCTTCTCCTTTCCGTCGCTGCTGGAGTCCTTCTTCCGCCATCGCATGGCCAAGCAGCGCAATGCCACGCCAGCAACGATCGCCAGTTATCGGGATGCCCTTCGCATGCTGATCCTGTTTGCCGCCGATAGGACCGGATGTACGCCATGCGATCTCACCATCGGCGACTTGGATCGCGACACCATCCTTGCCTTCCTCGATCACCTGGAGGTCTCGCGCGGGAACAAGGTCCAGACGCGCAATGCGCGGCTGGCGGCGGTGCGATCCTTCTTCCAGCACGTCGCCGCCAACGACCCCGCCTCGCTTGGCATCGCCCATAGGATCCTCGCCATCCCGCTGAAGAAAGCGCACACCGAGATCACCCATCACCTCACGCGCACGGAGCTGGATGCGCTCATCGCGGCGCCTGATCAACGGACCGTACGGGGCCGCCGCGATCGAACCTTGCTGCTGTTTCTCGGTCGCACCGGCGCCCGGGTAACCGAAGCAACGGGCGTCAATGTCGACGATGTCCAGCTCGACCGGACCAGGCCCCAGGTGCTTCTGCGCGGCAAGGGGCGCAGGGAACGTGTTGTGCCAGTCTCGGCCGATCTCGCTCAAGCCCTCAGAGCCTTGATCGCCGAACATGGCCTCAACCATGATTCGCGGGATCCGATATTCCGCGGCGCCCGTGGTGAGCGAATGACTCGGTTCGGTGTGACGCACGTCGTCCGGCGCGCGGTAGCCGCGGTCACGCAGCCGGGGTTAGCATGCAAGGTCGTGTCGCCCCATGTTCTGCGCCACACCCTCGCCATGACGCTGCTGCAATCGGGTGTCGACCTGCTCACGATCCAGGCCTGGCTCGGTCATGCCCAGGTCGCGACGACACATCGCTATGCGGCCGCCGATGTCGAGATGATGCGCCGCGGTCTCGACCACGCCGCCATCCCGGGCAAGCACCCCGCCCGGTTCAAGGCAAAGGACGCGGTGCTTCAACTGCTTGAGAGCCTATAATTATGTGGCGGCTGGGAGCCGCAAAATGCTGGGATGCCGCCATCGGCTCTGCCGCCGTCACATAATCTCTCACGACACATAAGGCCGGGTTCTGATGCAGAACCTCCTGAGCCAGGGCGGCAAGGCCGGTGATGCCGCGGCGCATGTCGGTCACCCCACAGGCAAGGTAGACCCGAACACCCACTCCCGGTCCGATCATGCGCTCTCCGCAATCCGGATGGCGCGCATGAGCAGGTTCTCCGGCAAATCCGCTGCGGCGCGCACGATCCGCCCGTTGCGCAGCCCGATCTCCACATGGCGCTCGTTTGCTGGAAAAGCATTGGAGGTCCCGCCTTGCGGCGGCGCTGCGGCAAGCTCCACAGGCAGAAACCGGGTCTCCTCGACCGGGACCATGCGCTTGTCCCGCGTCTCTCGGCGCCACTGATAGAAATGCTGGCGCGTGATGGCGTGCCGCCGCGCCACATCCGACACCGTCGCGCCCTCCACGCCGACTTCGCTTAAAATCTGCGACTTCTCTTCGGTCGACCAGCGCCGACGCCGCTCTATGCCAGTCAGGATCTCTTGCCGCATCATCCACGTCCTTGATGACGTCAATAACGACGTCGTTAACGACGGGAATTTACATCGTCATGGAACGCCTCAGAAGGCGGCCTAAATCGGCCGGTTACGTTCAATCTCCGCCGTCAGGTCCTGTTCCTGGCGCGCGAGGGCCGCCAACCGCGCCTCCGCATCACGCCGCCGCCGCGTGTATTCCTCAAGCGACACGATGCCGGCGAGATAGGCTTCGGTAAGCCGTTCGATCCGCTGCTCCAGCGCCGCCAGTCCGTGCATCAGATTCGTCTGTCGGGCTTGTCGCTCCTGCGGCAGCCAATGCCCGCCCCGCGCCCGCTCCATCGCTTGTGCGATCATCTCAGGCGTCTCGAGCAGTTGGCACAGATCCCGCCAGACCAGATCATCGAGAGCCGTGGCGGGGATGAAGCGCGCCGGACAGCGCACCCCCGTTGCGCGCAGGCGGGTCGTGGTGCGACAGACATAGTAATCGTAGTGGCCCTGCTGGCATCGCCCGACGCAGGCGTAGCGACAGTGGCCGCAGCTGACGAGGCCACGCAGCAGGTAGTCATGGGCTCGATTGTTTCGTCGCGCCATCTGCCGATTATACACCAGACGCTCAGCAGCTTTCTCAAATTGGGTGGAGCTGACCAGCGCCGGCACCGGCGCCACCGCAATCCATTCGCCGGGCTCGCGCCGGCTCTTCCCGCAGCTGTGCCGACCGACCGGGGCCAGCGCCGAGCGTCGGGTGGTCAAGGCGCGGGACCGCGTGCGGTTGGCGAACACCTGACCGATATAGGTGGGATTGGTCAGCACATGGCAGAGGGTGGCCGGACACCAGGCCGGGCATCCGGCGGGTGAGGCGATGCCCAACCGCTCAAGCTGCTGACCGAGCCCGTAGAGCGACAGTCCGTCCTCGGCATACCAGCGAAAGATGGCGCGCACGACCATTGCCTCGGCCTCGTCGATCCGCACGCCGGTGGGATCGCGCGGATGGTCGGGATCGACACGATAGCCATAGGGTGGTTTGGTCCACGGCAGAAGCGTGCCAGCCTGCAGCTTGCGCAGCCGTCCGCGGCGCGTGCGCTCGACAATCAGGACGCGCTCATATTCGGCCACCGCCCCGCGGATCTGGAGCAGCAACTGGTCATGCGGATCCTGGCTCATGGGCCGGTCGAGGAACTCCACGGCCGCGCCGTGCCGTTCCAGCTCCTCGACGAGCAGCACCTGATGAACATAGTTGCGGGCAAGCCGATCAGGCGCAGTGATCAGGATGTGGTCGAGCTGAGCACTGGCCGCCGCATCCCTCAAGTGGTCCAGTGCCGGCCGTTGCAAGCTGGCTCCACTGTAGCCGTCGTCGCGAAAGACATAGTCGGCGGGCAACTCCCAGTGCTGTGCGTCCGCATGGGCGCGCAAGCGCTCGAGTTGGCTCTCAATCGACTGACTGTCGGTCTGACGCTGGGTCGACACGCGTGCATAGGCCGCTGCGATCGGCATGATGGTTCTCCTGTGGCCCAGGCCTTGGATCATCGCCCAGATCGCAGCTTGGCCGTGCTGGCGCGCCCTCCACGAGCAGCCGATAGGCTTTGTCCCAGCGCGTCTGCGCCCTCGGGCCGCCGGTCCAGCATCGCCTGATTGTCCACTGACCCTGGTGCCTGATGGCCTCCGCAAGGGGTTGATCCCTCGCAGAGACAAACTGCAGCCGCCGCATGCCGAAGCCGGTGCGGGACCGAGCTGCCATGCAGGCTCAGACGGCCATGGCGAACCCAGCAAAATTTGTCATTTGTGAATCTACCATCTTAGACGGGTTCTGGATCCATCGCGTGCTTCAAGATGAGGGGATCGAAAGTCACGTCGTCGATCCCGCCTCGATCGCCGTCTCGCGCCGGCATCGCCGCGCCAAGACCGACCGGATTGACGGCGAGGCTCTGGTGCGCACCTTGCTGGCTTACAAGCGGGGCGAGCCGCGCGTCTGCGCCATGGTCCATGTGCCGACACCAGACGAAGAGGATCAGCGGCGCCTCTGCCGGGAGCTGAAGACGCTCGTCGGCGAACGGGTCCGGCATGTCAACCGGCTCAGGGGGCTGTTCTTCTCACAAGGCATTGCCGACTACGACCTGCGGCGTCCGGACAGGCGTGCAAGACTCGACGAGTTGCGGACCGGCGACGGGCGTCCCTTGCCGCAGCATCTCAAAGCCGTGGCGCGGCGCGAACTCGAGGTCATCGAGTTGCTGGATCGGCAGATCGCGGCCGTGAAGGCCGAACGCGATGCCCTTCTGGCCGCGGCGCAAACGGCGGAGGTCCCGTCAAAGGCAGTTCAGATGCTGCTCGGCCTCAAGGGAATTGGATCGGGGTTCGCGGGCGCGCTGTGGTCGGAAGGCCTGTTCCGGCGCTTTGACAACCGGCGGCAGGTGGCGGCCTATGCCGGGCTAGCCCCGACGCCCTGGAAGAGTGGCAAGATCGATCACGAGCAGGGAGTATCGAAAGCCGGCAATCCCCGGCTGCGCGCCGTCTTGGTCGAGATGGCGTGGCTCTGGCTGCGGCATCAACCGGGATCAGCCCTTGCGCTGTGGTACCATGATCGGGTGCGCTGCCTGGGCGGGCGGATGAAGAAGGTCACGATCGTCGCGCTGGCCAGAAAGTTGCTGGTGGCTCTCTGGAAGTATGTAGTCCACGGCGTGGTCATCGAGGGAGCGGAGTTGAAAGCTGCCTGATCCTGCCCGCACACAGAATTCTCATCACTTCCACCAAGGCCTGATCAGCTTTGGCGGATCCGGGTGGACGAACCGCGGTAAGGGTCTGGCCTGAACCGCCGTAGTTAAGAATGGTCGCGTCCTCCCGAGCCCTGCCCGCAGAATGCGGGATGGTGGTGCAGCCGCCGCGAGCGGCGACCGTATGTGATGGGGTGGACGCCCCCGACGGCCTCGCTGTGGCAGAGTGGGTGTCGAACACCCGTTGAAGGAGGCGTCTGTAGGTCAGGTGAGCACAATCGGATTGGACATCGCTAAGCACGTTTTCCAGGCGCATGGAGCCGATGCGTCGGGTCATGTCGTCTTTCGCAAGAAGATCACACGCGCGAAACTGATCGAGTTCATGGCCTCGCAGCCGCCGTGCCTGGTGGCCCTGGAGGCGTGTGGCGGGGCCCATTACTGGGCCCGCGAGATCACCCAACTGGGTCACACGGTCCGCCTGATCCCGCCGGCGTATGTCAAACCGTTCGTCAAGCGGCATAAGAATGATGCCGCTAATGCGGAGGCGATCTGCGAGGCGGCTCAGCGGCCCAACATGCGGTACGTGGCCGTGAAGGATGAGGAGCAGCAGGCCAGGACCGTTGTCTTCCGGGCGCGCGATCTTCTCGTGCAGCAGCGGACCCAGCTGATCAACGCTCTGCGCGGTCACCTGACAGAATATGGATGCATCGTGCCAAAGGGACCGGCGCACGTGGCGCGGCTGATCGCGTGGATCGAGGACCCTGCCTCGCAGTTGCCGGAGAGCGCACGGGCGGTGTTCACGGTGCTGATCGACAGCCTGAAGGTGGTGGACACGCAGATCGCCGGTCTGGATGCCGAGATTGCCCGGCGCTCGCGCGAGGATCCGATCGCCCGCCGGCTGATGACCATTCCCGGGATCGGCCCCATCACGGCCACCGCGATCACGGCGCTGGCCCCGCCTCCGGAAACATTCCGCAAAGGCCGGGACTTTGCCGCCTGGCTGGGGCTCACGCCCTTGCAGAAGTCGACCGGCGGCAAGCAGAGGCTCGGCGCGATCTCGAAGATGGGCGAACGAACCCTGAGGCGGCTGCTGATCATCGGCAGCAGCAGCGTAGTGCATCAGCCATGCAAGCGCGGAGCGCCCGCCGGCTCGTGGCTGGCCCAGATATTGGCGCGCAAGCCGCGCATGCTGGTCACGGTCGCGCTGGCGAACAAAATCGCTCGCGTGGTTTGGGCCCTGCTGGCGAAGGGCGAAGTTTATCGAGCTCCGGTCGCAGCGGCGTGAAGCTGGCTGCGAGCGCGAGGCTGTCGACGGCGTAGGCGGGCGAAGGAGGGTATGGCACAACAGTCGGCGAGACGGGGCTGGAAGAACCAGGCAAACTCAGAGCGCTTCAAGCGCGCGAATGTGATTTGGATCCGGTCCGCGAACTCCCATACAGGCCCGCAGCGTTCATGCTGCACTTAGTGGTGCATCCGGCATGTTCCGAGGTATAATGGCAGTCCCTTCTGACCTGCTGGCGGAGGTGGCCCATGGCACGGGTCTGCTTACGCGAAATGACTGCTGCTGAGTATGCGGCGGTCCAAAAGCTAGCTCACTCCCACACGGCTCCGGCCCAACGCGTGCAACGCGCCCAAATCATCTGGCGGGCCGGTTGCGGCGAGAGTGCATCAGCGATTGCAGCCCGGGTCGGTCTTGATGGGGAGACCGTGCGCAAGCGCATCTGCCGCTTCAATGCCGAGGGTTTGGAAGCGCTCAAGGACCGACATCGCTCGGGTCGCCAACCAACCTACACGCCCGAGCAGACAGCCACCGTGATCGCCACCGCGCTGACCAAGCCTCAGACGCTGGGGCTGCCGTTTGCCGCCTGGACACTGGATCGACTGGCCGCCTACCTGCATGAGCAGAAAGGGATTGCGATGCAGCGCAGCCGCATCGACGAGATCCTGCTCCACGAGGGCCTGCGCTGGCGCAAACACGAGACCTGGTTCGGCGAGCGGGTCGATCCGGCCTTCGCGGCAAAAAGGGGGCGATCGAAACGCTCTACACCAAGCCGCCTGCGGGCAGTTGCGTGATCTGTCTCGATGAGATGGGACCGGTGAGCGCCAAGAGCTACGCGGGTCGGGCCCTGGTGCAGAGCCGGACGCGACCGGCCGAACGCGCCAAGCAGGAGATCGATTATGGCCGCCGGGCCAAGGGCTACATCTTCGGGGCGTTTTGTCCCGCCACCGGCGAAGCCTTCACGCATCCGTATCCCGGACGGGGTGGAGCGCACTGGGTCGACTTCCTCGGCCAGGTTGAGAGCTGGGTCCCGAGGACGACCAAACGGGTGTACGCGATCATGGATAACCTGAGTTCCCATCGCACGACCGACGTGCTGCTGTTCGTGCTGGCGCATCCGCGCTGGGAGATGGTGTTCCAACCCAAGTACGCGGCTTATCTCAACCTGATCGAGCCCTGGTGGAAGATCCTGCGTTCACTGGCTCTTGCCGGCCGGCGCTTCGAGACCTGGGAGGAGATCGTCGATGCGATCCACTGCTCGACAGTCTACTGGAATGCACACCGCCATCCGTTTGTCTGGGGCAGGCGCCGCCGGCATCGGCCCCGCCGCTCGCCCGGTATTGCTCTTCTGCCCAAGGCAGCATGACTTACCGGATGCACCACTTAGAGGCCGGACAGATGGCAGCGTCCGACTACGTCTCTATAGCCTCTAAAAATCGCTTGCGTCGGACGGGGCGTCCACAGATGAGTTTGAACCGAGCCGGATATGGCTCGTGTCACGCAACGGCTCGGATCCTGGATCTGGAACAACCGACTGGAGATTGCCCCATGAGTGGCTGACCCAACAAACTTGAATCATCCAAGCCCATGTGAGCCCGTCCCGAAAAGGATTGAACGAAGCCGCTGACGCGGCATTTGGTGCCCGGGGATGCGGATGATGCTTCTGTTTTGAAGGGTTGCGGCTGTTGAAGCGCAATTCCAGAACAGGAGATCAAGATGGTCGAGATGAGCCCTCTGCGCCGTCGCATGATCGAGGACATGACGGTCCGCAATCTGTCGCCCGCCACGCAACGATCCTACATCCACGCGGTAGCGAAGTTTTCGCGCTATTTCGGCCGGTCCCCGGCTCGGCTTGGCCTGGAAGATGTCCGCGCCTTCCAGGTGCATCTGGTGGCGAAGGGGATCTCATGGTCGGCGCTGAACCAGACGGTCTGCGCGCTGCGGTTCTTTTACGGCGTGACACTGGGCCATGCCGAGATTCCAGAACGGATTGCCTATGCGCGCTTGCCCCGCAAGCTGCCCGTGGTGCTGAGCGCGGATGAGGTTGTCCGGTTCCTCGAGGCGGTGCCCAGCCTGAAGACGCGCACCGCGCTGACCACGGCCTATGCCGCGGGCCTCCGTGCCTCCGAGACCGTCGGCCTGAAGGTCGGCGACATCGACAGCGAACGCGGTGTCATCCTGATCGCGCACGGCAAGGGCGGCAAGGACCGATACGTCATGCTGTCGGCGCAGCTTCTGCGCATCCTCCGGGTCTATTGGCGGCTGGCAAAGCCCAACGACTGGCTGTTTCCCGGTCGTGACGCAACCGCGCCAATCGATGTGCAGGTTCTCTATTCGGCATGCCGCTCGGCATGTATCGCCGCCGGCATCGACAAACGCGTGACGGTCCACACGCTGCGGCACAGCTTCGCCACACATTTGCTCGAGAACGGAACCGACATTCGCATCATCCAGGTTTTGCTCGGTCACAACAATCTGTCGAGCACGGCACGCTACACGAAGGTCTCGAACGGCCTTATTCGCCGCACGGAGAGCCCGCTCGACCGTCTGAGGCTGGAGGTTGTTCCCCCAAACTGAGCCGGCGTCGTCATGTCGGCAAGACTGGAGGTGGCGGACATCATGCGTCGCCACGGCGAGGCCTATCGGCAGGCCCATGAGGGTCATCTCGGGCGGGTCGAGCGCCGCACGATGAGCGCGATCGAGCTGTGCCGGACAGCCGCTCTCGGTGGCCATCTGGAGGGATGCCCATCATGCAGGACAATCCGCGTCTCCTACAATTCCTGCCGCAACCGGCATTGCCCGAAGTGCCAAGGACAGGCCTGTCGGGATTGGCTCGCCGCGCGGCAGGGTGACCTCCTGCCGGTTCCCTACTTCCACGTGGTCTTCACGCTGCCGGAGCCGATGGCCGGCATCGCGTTTCAGAACAAGGCCGCCGTCTATTCCATCCTGTTCAAGGCCGCGGCTGAGACGTTGCTCACCATCGCCGCTGACCCCAAACATCTGGGGGCGGAGATTGGTCTCGTCGCGGTCCTGCACAGTTGGGGCCAGAACCTGCATTATCATCCGCACGTCCATTGCATCGTGCCGGGCGGCGGCCTGTCGCCTACCCGCTTCGGGCGTCGATCCGGGGCCGCGCAGTGGATTGCGTGCCGGCCCGGCTTCTTCCTGCCCGTGCGGGTCCTATCGCGCCTGTTTCGTCGGCTGTTTCTGCAGGACCTGCAAGCCGCCTATGACGCGGGCAATCTGAGCTTCTTTGGCGACCTCGCCGGGCTGATGGCGCCCGCCGCGTTCCGCCGCCGGCTGGCAGAGGTCCGTCGTGTCGAATGGATCGTCTACGCCAAACCGCCCTTCGGTGGCCCCGGGCAGATGCTGACCTATCTCGGCCGCTACACCCATCGTGTCGCCATCGCCAATTCTCGGCTTGTCAGTATGGCCGACGGCAGGGTCTCGTTCCGCTGGAAGGACTATCGTCATCGCGGCAAGGTCAAGGTCATGACGCTCGATGCCCACGAGTTCATCCGGCGCTTCCTGCTGCACACCCTGCCGGACGGCTTCCACCGCATCCGACATTACGGCTTTCTCGCGAATGGCCATCGCGCCCAAAAGCTGGAACTGTGTCGCAGACTGCTGACCATCACGGCGCAAGAGAGCGCCGCCGACACCACGCATGATCGGCCCGCCGCAACTCCGGCCAGCCGGTGCTCCTGGTGCGGCCGACAGATGGTCACGTTCGGCATCTGGCGATGTGGGGAGGTGCCTCGCCGTCCCTTCTGGAGCGACAGTTCATGAGAGGATCAACCGCTTGCAGCATGGCAATGACCGAGCCGACTGCCATGCGCGCCGGCCTGCATCTGTTTGCACCGCGTCCCGGAGCGGGAAAGATCCGGGTGCTCTACGGTGACCGTGCCGGCCGTCTTCAACGCGATCATCGGCACCGAGCCGTCGCCGTCGGCACCATCAGGCACACGGATCGCGTTCCAAATGCCGTCCGTCCGGCCCTCGTCGAGCAACTCACCTCACCAACCAGCCTACAATCCCCATAGCGCCATCCCCGTCTCGCGGCTTCGCTCAATCCGGCTTCAATGAGGTCCTTCCGGATGAGGGCCTTCACACGTTCCGTCGCGACCGGACCTCACAGAACCCTCCAGATTGAGTGGCCGAGATGCCTATGATTCCAGGAGGGTGCTGAAGCCTTCCGGCTTCGGCGCCAAGCTGCCGGTGGCCCGATACGCCGCTATCAGCCGCACCACGAAGGCGACCGACACCTCAAAAGCCGGGCGGCCGCGTGGCAGGAATGGCCCGACTCGACGAATCATGCCACCCGATGGCGTAGATCCAGCGAGTAGGACTTGGTCATCGCTCATCTCCTCCCAGGAAGAGGGCTGAGTTGAGCGATGGGGTGGACGGCCCCTGACCCAGCGGCATCGCGATGTACCAGGATGGTGCTGTCAGTGACCATCAACGGAAAGGGACCGTCCAGATGCAGATTACCACGATCGGCCTCGACATCGCCAAGAACGTTTTCCAGGTTCATGGGGTCAATCAGCAGGGGCAAACGGTCCTGCGCCGGAAGGTGCGGCGCGATCAGCTTCTGGCGCTGTTCAAGAGGCTGAGCCATGCCTGATCGGCATCGAAGCCTGCGCGACGGCGCATCACTGGGCCCGACAGCTACAGGCTCTCGGTCACCAGGTGCGGCTGATGCCACCCGCTTAACTGCGCATCTCGCGGATCGTGAGCGCTCATTTCGTGGGATCGTGAGCAGGCATTTCACGCGATCATGAGCGGTCGCGTCGACCGATGGGGTGATGGAGTCAGGAGATTTGGTCGCCGTCAAGAGGGCGGGCTCTGGCGTTCTGCTTTCTCATGCTTTCTCCGGCGAGTTGAAGGCGGTGGGCATTGTGAACAAGACGATCCAAGATTGCGTCTCCAAGAGTGGGATCCCCAATCAGGTCATGCCATGCGTCCACGGGAACCTGGCTCGTGACGATGGTCGATGAGCGGCCGTGACGATCGTCGAGGATTTCCAGGAGATCGCGCCGCTCGGACCCGGTGAGCACTGACAAGCCCCAATCATCGAGGATCAGCACCTGTACGCGACCGAGGGCCTTGAGCAGGCGGCCATAGCGCCCGTCGCCGCGCGCGAGCGCCAATGCCTCGAACAGGCGCGGCACGCGGTGGTAGAGCACCGAGCGGTTATCCCGGCAGGCCTTGTGGCCGAGCGCGCAGGCGATCCAGCTCTTGCCGAGGCCGGCCGCCCCTGTAATCAGCACATTCTCATGCCGGTCGATCCAGTCGCCAACAACCAGCCGGGCAAAGACCGCGCGATCGATGCCGCGCGGGGTTCGCCAATCGACGTCCTCGACGCAGGCGTTCTGGCGCAGCGCCGCGAACTTGAGCCGCGCGGTGAGACGCTTGGTGTCGCGCTCGGCCGCTTCGCGGTCGACCAACAGCCCGATGCGCTCCTCAAAGGACAGAGCGTCGAGATCGGGCAATCGTCGCTGCTCCTCGAAGGCTTTGGCCATGCCGGTCAGGCCAAGCGCGATCAGGCGCTCATGGGTGGGATGGGTCAGCATCGGTTGGGTCTCCTGGGTTCAGTGGAAGTAACCCTGGCCGCGGATGTTGCCGTGGCGCAGGGGTTCGTGGTCGGGCGTCTCGTCAACGACGGCGCGGTCGAGGCCATTCTTGAGAATCGACCGGATCGAGGCGACGGAGCGTGCCTTGATGAGGAGGCCGCGCCGGCAGGCGGCCTCGACGCGGGTGTCGCCATAGCTCCTGGCCAGCGACAGGATGCCGAGGCAGGTGCGGAAGCCCTGCTCGGGATGTGGACGGTCGGCGATCACCGCCTCGAAGAAAGCCGCGACGGAGGGCCCAATCCGTTCACCGGCGGCGATCAGGCCTCGTGGGGTCCACTGGCCGTGGCGGCGATGGGCGCTCGGCATATGCTCGGCAACGGTGGTGTGGCCGCGCCGGTTCGGCGCCCGGGCATGGCTGGCGACCCGCTGGCCCTTGTGGAAGATCTCGACCGTCGCACCGGCAAGGCGCACGTCGACGAGTTCCCGGATCAGGCGGTAGGGCACGGAGTACCAGTGGCCGTCGACCTCGACATGGTAGTCCGGCGCGACGCGGCAGCGCTTCCAGCGGGCGAAGACGTAGGGCTCGTCTGGCAGCGCTCCCAGCCGGGGCCGGTCGATCTCGGCAAAGAGTTCGGCCCGGCTGGAGCCGAAGCCGCGCATCTGGCGGGCGTTGAGTTCGACGACCAGGCTGCGAATGGCGCGATTGAGCTCGGCGAGCGCGAAGAAGCGATGGTTGCGCAGCCGGGCCAGGATCCAGCGCTGGGCGATTTGGACCGCGACCTCAACTTTGGCCTTATCCTTCGGGCGTCTCGGCCGCGCCGCGAGAATGGCGGTGCCGTAATGGCCGGCCATCTCGGCATAGGTGCGGTTGAGGCCGGGATCGTAGCGGTCGGGATTGGTCACCGCCGCCTTGAGGTTGTCGCAGATCACGAACTTCGGAACCCCGCCCAGGAAGGCAAACAGGTTGGCGTGCACGGCAATCCAGTCCGGCAGGCTCTCGCTCGCGCAGGCCTCGGCATAGGTGTAGTTGGAGGCGCCCATGGCGGCGACGAACAGCTTCATGGGATGGGCTTGGCCGGTCAGCGGATCGAAGACGTCGATGGTGTCGCCGGCAAAATCGACAAACACCTTCTCGCCGCCCCTGTGGGTCTGGCGCATTGTTGGGCGAACGCGCCCCTTCCAGGCCTCGTAGGTGGTGCAGAACCAGGTGTAGCCGAAGCCATCGGGATGGGCGGCGCGATATTCCTCCCAGAGCAGCACGCGCGTCACGCCACGCCGGCGCAGCTCCTTCTCGACATAAACCCAGTCGGGGACCGGGCGCCGATCGGTCTGAGCCGAGGATGGTGCCGGAAACAGCAGGAGTTCGAGCGCGTCGTCATCGAGCCCGTCCGGCAGCGGCCAGCTCAGCCCTGCCAGACGGGCGCGGCGCAGGTAGCCATGAACGACGCCATTGCTGATCCCCAGCGTGCGCGCGATGACGCGCTCGGTCAGGCCTTGGACATGTCTTAAACGAAGTACTTCTCGGATCCGGCGCATCGACAATCTCTGGGTTGGCATCGGGCCTCCTCGTGGGTTGAACGAGGCATCCGTAGCCGGTTGAGTTGTCGGCCGAAGCTCCCGGCACCTCCGAAAAGGTGCTCACGATCCTCTGAAATCGTTGCTCACGGTGCCGCGAAATCGCTGCTCACGATCACGCGAAACACGCACTTAACTGAAGGCCTATGTCAAACGGAACAAAAATGACGCCGCCGATGCCGAGGCGATCTGCGAAGCGGTCACACGGCCAAGCATGCGGTTCGTGCCGATCAAATCGCCGGACGCGCAAAGCGTGCTGATGTTGCACCGTGCCCGTCAACTGTTGGTCCGCCAGCGGACCGCGCAGGTGAGCGCCTTGCGGGCTCATCTGGCGGAGTATGGCATCATCGCACCCAAGGGCCGTCCTCATGTTCAGCAACTGGTTGACCTGCTCGACAGGGGCGCGGACGGGCTGCCGGAGCTCGCCCGGCAGACGCTGCTGCTGATCGCCGACATGATCTCAGGTCTGAGCCAGCAAATCCGGAAGATTGAGATTGAGCTCATGAAGTGGCATCGGGCCGATGCCGTGTGCCAGCGTTTGGAGACGATCCCCGGTATCGGCTTCATCACCGCCACCGCCCTGGCCGCGACCGTCAACGATGCGCGCGTTTCGGTCCGGGCGCCAATTCTCGGCCTGGCTCGGGCTGGTGCCCAAGCCGCATTCCTCCGGTGGCAAGGAGCGGCTGGGCGCGATCTCGAAGATGGGCGACCGCTACCTGCGCCACCTCCTCGTCGTGGGGGCAACCGCAGTTCTCCGCTATACAAAGCGCAAGGCGACATCGGTCAATCTTTGGGCGAGCCGGCTGCGGGAGCGCAAGCCAGCGAGACTAGTCACCGTTGCGCTCGCCAACAAGATTGCGCGGATTGCCTGGGCCGTGATGGCACGGGGTGAGACCTACCGCGCCACAGTGGCTGCTTAAGGCAGCCTGGCTAACCAGTTTGGGCAGGGGAGAACGAACGCGTGATGCTGATCCGGTCAAGCCGGGGATTGGGACAACCTGGGTGATTCAGCGCGCCTTGCAGCGCGGTCGAGTGATGAGGACCCGATCCACCGACATCATCATGGCCAGCGGTCAGATGTGCCGCATCAACAGGCCGTACATATGACTGCACCCGACCACCCTGCAGACACGTCAACAAATCCCTTGCCAAAGGGGAGCGTTCTCTAATCGCGGGTCTCCAGTCAAGCGCAAAAAGCTCTGGCACCTTTGCTTCTCCCCGGGTCACGGTTCTCTCCGCGGTCGGCACGGGCCGCCGCATCATTGGGTTCAACAGCACGAGCCTTCCAAGGTCCACAACGTGATCAGCTGGAGAATCCAGCTCTCACAGGCCCCGCTTGCGGAATGACCCGTACCCTCGCCCCGAGGAGCAAGCACGGCACCTGGCGCTCACCTCACGATGAAGGCCAGATCAATCTCATCCTCCCCATTCTCATGCGGCAGCCTCCAGTTTGGTCCAGCGGAAGGGCTCACCCGTCCGCCAGATCGCATGCAGAATGACGGCGAGCTTGCGGGCCAGGGCCACCCGGGCCTTGTTGAACCCACTGCGCTGCACCAGCCGCACCGCCCAGGCCTTGAGCGGCGACCAGCGTTGCACCCGAGTCAGCAAGACACCGGCGGCCTCGAACAGATAGGATCGCACCAGTTCGTCACCGCATTTCGAGATGCGGCCGCTCCGGTCGATCTCGCCGGACTGATATCGCCGCGGCGTGAGACCCAAATGAGCTCCGACATTGCGGGACTGCCGAAAGCGCTCCGGGTGCTCGATCGCACTGACATAAGCCAACACCGAGAGAGCACCGACGCCCGGCACACTCATCAGGAGGCGGCACTCGGCCCGCTGGCGTACCTCCTGCCGCACTGCCTTGTCGAAGCGGGCGATCTGGTCCTTCAGCTCACGCCAGACCTGCAGCATCGGCCGCACAATCCCGGCCACCGCGGGCTGATCCGCCAAGAGGGTCTCGACTCGCTCAGAGAACGAGCGGCCATGCGCCATCCCGACCACCAGGCCAAAGACCTTCAGGATGCCGCGGATGTGGTTGGACAGCTGCGTGGTCATACCCACCAGCTGCCGGCGGGCACCGAGCAGGGCGCGGAGCCGATGCGCTTCGAAGGATTTGACGTGGACGCTGCGGTACCAGCCGGTGCGGACGATCTGCGCCAGCCCTTCGGCGTCATTGCGGTCAGTCTTGTTAAGCTGCATGGCCAGAGCAGCCTTGGCGTGGCGAGCGTCGAGACAGATCACCTCCAAGCCACGACGACGCAGTTCGTGCACGAGCCAAGGCATCAGCGGACCAGTCTCAATACCGACCTGGAGATCAGAGCCGTGTCGGCATAGGATCTGGGCGAGAGCTTCGGGATCGGTCGGGGCCGTGCCGCGCCAGAGGCGGCGGCCCTGCTCATCCACGATGCAGATCGAGGTCTCCTTCTGCGAGACATCCAGGCCGGCGTAGTGGGTCATCGTCTGCTCCTGCTCTGTTGGGCCGATCAGACTGTCGCCTGATCGGCGTTTCCGCCAGAGCCCTCGCGCTACCCGCGATTACCCGATGTCCACACATGAATCACAGATCGCGCCAGCCAAAAACCCGGGGAGTCGGATTTACAGTCCGATGCTCTAAAAGGACCAAGTTTGCGCGATGAACCGCCCTTATACCAACCGGCGCTGATCCTCATGCATTCGCCCAGTCGCGCAGGCCGATGGACATGATGGTCCAGGGTTGGTTGGTCAGCTTGTTCGATCACGCATCTTAGTGCCCTCCTCAACAAGCCAACCGAGGGACGGGAGAGAGGCGGTCCACCTTGCCGGCTTTGAGCTTTTGGAACGCGCGCAAGGTCGTGGGGCCATCCGGGAACAGATAGAGACCTGTCTTGGCATCCAGTTCAATAGCAATCGTGCCGTTGTAAATGCGGTCATAGATCCAGTGCGGCGTAACGCCGAGCTGGGCCGCGAGTTGGGACACCGTCAGGCAGCCGGGGATGCGGCGCGGATGCGACTGGCGGCGTTCGCGCAGGATGCCGTGCCGCAGCCGGATGGCCTGAACTGTGCTCGGCAAGACCGCCTGGCGCAGAGGTGAGCGATGTCCGGCGGCGGTCAGCGCGGCGGCGATGGCCGCATCACTCTCACCCGCGCGGGCGCGCTCGACGATGGCGGCTTCCATCTCGCCGCTCCGTGACAGTTCAGCGAGCGAGCCAACCGTAATTGGCAGCGCGATCTCGCTCGTCGCGCCGCCGCGCCAGACGAGGCGTAGGGCGATCGTGTCCCGGACGGCACGGTGGATCACCACCTTGTCGATGAGGCATCGCAGCAGCGCCTTCTTGCGCACCGTGGTGAGGGCCGGTTGCTGCCATAGATCCGGCAGGCGCCGACCGACCTCGGTAAACGCGGCTTGGAGATCAGGGCCGACACCGAACGGGATGACGCGGCCTTCTTCCGGCGCCGCATCGGCGAGCGCGGCTTCGGCCTGGCGCAAATCACGCAACGTTTCCTCCCAGCGCCGCTCGAGTTCAGCCGCGACGAGACGGTTGTCTGGATCGACCTGATCGAACTGCCGTTCGGCCAGCGCCGCCCGGTAGCGCAGCCGCTCAACCTGTTGCGCTTGAGCCTTCAGCCCGGCTGCGTCTGCCTCGCGCCGGAGGGAAACAGCCTGCGTGTAGGCATCCAACTCGGCGGGGGTGAGGGCCTTGAAGAAAGCCGCCACGGCCTCGGCATCGACCGGCGCGGCCGGGATGACTTGGCACACCGGAACGCCATGCTGCTGACGAAGATAGTTGCACATGTACCGGGCGCCGCCCTTGTACTGGACCACCATCTTGTGACCGCACGCGCCGCAGTAAACCATCCCGTGCAGCAGCGCGGCACCCTCGCGCGGCACGCCACGCGTCTTGTTCCGGTCGTACTCAGCGTAATTGTCGCGCAGCATGGCCTCGATCTTCTCGAACGTCGCCCAGCTGATATAGGCGGGGTACTGGTCCTTCACGACGATCCTCCACTGCTCGCGCGGGAGCCTCTTTTGCGAGCCTTTGCCTAAGGGCGCTGTGCGGACCGAGCGGGTGCGCCCGTAGACAAAAGCGCCGGCGTAGGCGGGGTTCTTCAGCACCTGCAGGATGGCCGCAACGGTGGGTGGGCGCCAGACCGTATCGCCGAACCGTCCCCGGCGCGGGATGCTCAGGCCGCGCTCGTTGAAGGCGTGCAGCACCTTGCTGGCCGAGCGGAGCCGCAGGAAGGTCGTGAAGATCAGATCGAGGCGGGCTTGCACCTCGCGGTCAGGGTTCTTGACCACCACACCGCCAGTCTCCCGGACGAGGCCGACCGGCAAGATCAGCGCCAGCTCTCCGCGTGCGGCCTTGTTCAGGAGACCAGCCGTGAGGCGGGCGCGGATCGTGTGCAACTCGACTTCGGAGAGGGTCCCCTTGAGCCCGAGCAGCAGGCGCCCATTAGCGGTGCCCGGATCATAGACTCCGTCGCGGTCGGCAATGAGGCAGTCCCTGTAGCCGCACAGATCGAGCAGTGGGTACCAGTCCGAACAGTTTCGGGTCAGGCGCGTCACCTCGGAGGAGAGCACGATGCCAACCTGGCCGAGCGTAACGCGTGCGATCAGGTCCTTGAAGCCCTCGCGGTGGACAGCGGCTGCGCCGCTCAGCCCGAGGTCGGCATCGATGATCTCGACGTCCTCCTCACGCCACCCGAGGCCGAGCGCGCGCCGACGTAGATCGTACTGCAGGCGCAGACTCTCCTGATTGCTCAGCACCTGGTGCGGACTGGACTGGCGGATGTAGATGACCGCGTGGCGGGCCAGATGCCGGTCGGTGATAAGTTCCGATCTCATAGATCACCTCTGTGAGGATGGCGGCGACGTCTTCGGCGATCGCGGCGCGGAGTTCGTCGGGCAAGCGTCTCCAGACGCGTTCGGGTCGCATGGGCATGGCGCCACCCCGCACTCGTCGGCCAGGGCGATCAGTTCCTCCAGTGCCTCACGTGTCAGCTTGCACGGCGGCTCACACGACGGCCGTGGAGCAAGGCTCGTCGCTCCGATCGGAAGCTTCAGCACCACGCGGTCCCGATAGGCGACGAGAGCGTGGCCGTCATGCCGGCGCGCGCTCACCGAGACCAGCAGGAACCGGCGGCCGAAGAGCGGGTGCCGCGAATCAGTGACCTCGATCTCAATCGAATCCCGATCCGCCGGGTTGTGGAAGGGGGTATCAACTGACGCTGTCGTTCCAGGCCTCGCAGCAGTGATCGAGAATGTCCGTGTAGGACGTGAACACCCGGTTCGAGATCCAGTTCTCCCTCATAAATTGCGAGATGTTCTCGACCGGGTTCAGCTTAGGCGCTTTCGCCGGCAGCGGGAGAAGCGTGATGTTCGATGGCACCTTCAGCTTGCGCGAGACGTGCCAGCCAGCCTGATCGAGCAGCAGCACCGCATGAGCACCTGGAGCCACCGCCTGCGCGATCTCGGCCAGATGCAGCGCCATGGCTTCGGTGGTGCAACGCGGCAGCACGAGGCCGGCTGCTTTTCCTTGAGCCGGACAGATCGCGCCGAAGATGTACGTCGAGGCGGTTCGCAGATCCCGCGGCGCCGACGGGCGCGTGCCGCGCCGGGCCCAACGCCGGGTGATCTTGTTCTTCTGGCCGATCCGCGCCTCGTCGGCAAACCAGATCTCGAGCGGCTTGCCATCGGCCTCGTTGGAGGCGATTTCCGCCACTCGCGCGGGAAACTCTTTTTAAAAACCGCCTCCGCGGCGTCGCTCTTGGCATGATGGCGCGGGCGGGCCGAGAGCTTGCGATAGCCGAGCATCCGCAGTTCACGGCCCAGCGTCGTCTCGCTCACTCCGATCCGGAACTCGTCCCAGACCCACTGCACCAGATCCTTCAGCCGCCAACGCACCACGCCATGGGCGGCTGGAATAGGACCCTGCTCCACCAGGGCCAGCAAGGCCTCGCGGTGGCAGGCCTGGAGCTTGCAGGCATTGCCTGGTGCCGTGCCATCGATCAGGGCTTCGGGTCCATGGGCGTTGAACCGCACCACCCAGTCCCGCACCGTCTGCAGCCCGACACCACCGACCCGTGCCGCCTTGGTCCGCGAGCCGCCCTCATAGATCTCGGCCAGCGCCAGCAGCCGCCGGCTTTGTCCTGCATTGCGGGCTCCTCTGGCCAAAGCCCGAAGCCGGGCTGCATCATAGTCCGTGCGAAGCTCGATCCCTGGGCGCATGGCGAACCTCCTGGTCACCACCATGGAGTCAGACCCGCGCTAGTTTGAAAACCCTGAATGAGTCAGTCTTCGCGCCGATTGGTATTAGCCGGTGCAGTATGGCGCTGACGGTTTGATACCACCTTCATCGAATCTCCCAGATGTGCAGGCCAGGCGTGGCAGAAAAATCTACGCCTGGCCCGTCCGGCTATGGCTCAAAGCAAGAAGTCGGCCGAGGACAGCGTGTAGCCAGTGCCAGCCACATCCACAGTCGCGACTGAGCCCCCAGTCTTGATGTACAGGTGCGTCTCGCCTGCCGTCGCATCCTTAACAGCCCAGATTTGGCCGTCCAATCCGGTGCCGCTGGCGCTCTTGTACCCGGCCCAGGAGAACGCCTGATTACCGGACGCCGCCGAATTGGCATCGATGCCGGAGAAGTCGAGCCGGTCGGTGCCGCGCACGAAGTCCATCACCTTGTCGCCGTCCGAACTCCACTTCGACGTGAACTGGAACGTGTCACGGCCCGCGTTTCCCCACAGGGTATCACCGCCATAACGACCATTGAGAATGTCGTTCCCGCCCTCACCAACCAGTACGTTGGCACCGTCGTTGCCATCGAGGAAGTTGTCCAGGGCGTTGCCGGTGCCGTTGATGTCGGCAGTCCCAGTCAACTTCAGGTTCTTGTCATTTTCGGCAAGCGTGTAGCCCACAGAGCTTTCGACTTGATCGGTACCGTCAGGAGACGGGGCAGGATTAATTGGCGTGGGCTCGGTCGGCTCCGGTGTCGGAGCGGGCGTGGTTTCGCTGCCGCCGGAAGCTTGGTCGGGCGAGAGCGGATTGGCCGTGTTGACGTTGTCAATGCGCGTCGGCAGATTGCCGCGCGGGTCAGCCTTGATGTACTCATAGCCCCAATAGCCGCGACCGTTGTAATTATCTTCCCAGACAACGTTCGTCATCGTATAGCCGGTTGGCTTGCTGCCGTCGTAGTACATCGTATAGCCGCCGCCATCAACATAGTTGTTGCGGACAGTGACGTCGTTCACGCTGCCGAAGAAGTTCTGCATGAAAATCGCACCCGTCTGGTCGTGGTCGACGATGATCGTGTTGTTCTCGATCAACACGCCGTTCTGACCGCCCTGGATCTGGATGCCGTCGTAATGCGGCGAGCCGGGAGCCTGTAGGCCATGGATATAGTTGCCGCGCACTGTCGAGGAGCCACCGGTCAGGTTGATTCCGTTCTCAAAGCCCCGGATGTCGTTGCCGACGAACGTGCCGTTGCCCATGATGCCATACGAGCCGGCGGTTGAGCCCATGCCATCAATGTCGGAGTTGATCACCGATGCACCCTTGAATCCCCGCTCGACTTTGACGCCAGAATATTCGTCAGAACTGATCTTGCTGTTCTGGATGGTCACGTTGTCGGCGCGGATGATCACCATACCCTTGATGTCGAGACCATTGAGCACGGTCCCTGCCTTGGTGACCATGATGTCGCCGGAGGGCGTCAGAGTGGTACCGGACGGAACGCCCGTGTTAGCTGCTGTGGGAAAAGGCATAATAACCCCTTTGTCCTGGAATAATGTACCCAGTTCTAATGAAGATTAAGCGGGATCAAGTGGAATGAAATCGTGATTGGCACCAGGAGAACGCGCGCCTTTACTAACCCGCCGCGCTGAATATTACGAAGAAAAAGGCGACAATTTGACGATCTACAAAGATAAAATTCAGGCCCTTCTCCTACATTCGCTTACGTTCGCCACACTACTATCGTTTAAGAAGAAGTATATTATTACAGGTTTAGGAATCGTTGCGGGTGTGTGATACGGGGAGCATAGGGCTGCTCATGGCCGCGCCACTCATGGCTTCTAAAAAGTCGGCCCTGAACAATGCCGTTTGATCAGGTGGCGATTGCATTCCAGGGTTCGTGGGCAGTATCCGATTGCGTGGATGAACCCAGCAGGGCTGCCATGAGCCAGGCGAAAAGAAGTTTGAGCCAGTTCAGGATCAGTCTGAGATTGTGCCCGGTTGCCACCAGCAGCGCATTCATGGCGTCGCCCGCAACTCCGAGCAGGTAATTGCGTCCCAGCCGCCCGTCCGCCTTCGTGTGCCCGATCATCCGGCTCGATCGCGGACCGGCGTCTCAGCTCGCGCTTGATCGTCGGCGTCAGACCCCGCCGCTGGCGGGTGATGAACATGCGCTCCTTGTGCGCATAGTCGTGCCCACGATAGCCCTGGTCGACGTAAACGCGTGCGGGCTCCATGTCCGTCAGGGCCACGACCTGATCGATTGTCGTGCGAAGCGTGTGGCCTGCATACGGATTGCCCTCCAGCGCCTTGGAGGCGAGCGCGAACCCTTCGCGGTTCGTCACTGCCAGCGCGACCTTGGCGCCAAATTCGTACGGCCGATGCGCCTTGCCTTTGGCGATGCACACCACCTCCGGAGCGTGAAGGCTGTAAAGTTTGTTCTTGCTCGTGCGCTCCTGCACCAGGAGGCGCTCTGTCAGCCCCAGCAGAGGAGCAAACCGGATCGAGAGCTCCACATCACCGGCGACTTTGCGGGCCACATCGCGGTAGACCCGCCCGAGATAGGTCTTCAGCCGCTTCAACTCGCGGCGCATGCGCCGCATCTGCCGTGCATGAGCAGAGCGGCCCACCTGTACGGCCGCGCGTTTGGCCAGGCGGGTGTGGGCCTGCCGCAGCTTGAGATCATGCCGCTTCGCCTGCCGCACCAGGGCGAGCAGGGTCTTGAGATAGAGCTTGGCATCGGTGGGATAAGAGGCTGGTGAGCAATTTTATTGCTTACTTTAAGTGGTTGATTCAGAATGGATTTCGTGAGGAGCGTGAGGTGGATGCGGGCTGTTTGACAGTCGAGGAACCCCGCTATGGATACCTGTCTCTATGCCAGCGATCTCAACGACAACGAATGGGCGCTGCTCGCGCCACTGATCCACCGCAGCCATCCGGCCGGGCGGCGACAGTTTCATCCCTTACGCCGCATCGTAGACGCGGTCTTTTATTTGCTACGCACCGGGGCGCAATGGCGGATGCTGCCGCACGAGTATCCACCGCGGTGCGCTGTCTTCTATCACTATGCCCGGTGGCGTGAGAACGGCACTTGGGAGCAGGTGACGCGCGTGTTGCGCGAGAGCTACCGCCGCGCGATCGGTCGAGCTCCTCAGCCGAGTGCGGCCATCATCGATAGCCAGTCGGTCAAGACCTCCGAGATGGGCGGACCGCGCGGCTATGATGGCGCCAAAAAGATCAAGGGCCGCAAGCGCCATCTTCTCGTTGATACGCAAGGAAATCTGCTGAAGAACAGTGTACATCCAGCCGACATCCATGACCGCACCGGAGCCGAGATTTTGTTGGAAGGTCTGCAGCATCTGTTTCCGGCCATCGAGCTAATGTGGGCGGACACGGCTTATCGTGGGCTGAAGGACTGGCTTCAGAAGGCATTGGGCTGGAGATTATCCATCCCGCAGCATTGGTGGACAGGCGGCGTCTGGATGCGGACTGATGCGGAGCCGCCGACGCGTCCGAGCGGCTTCCAAGTGCTCGCACGCAGATGGGTCGTGGAGCGAACGATCGGCTGGCTCACCACCAACCGACGGCTCGCCAAGGACTATGAGCGCTTCGTCGAAACTGGTGAGATGCTGCTCTATCTCGCCATGAGCCGCATCCTGCTGCGCCGCCTCACGCGCAAGAACGAAAGATAATTGCTCACCAGCCTCTAAGTGATGGCCTTCGGCTGCACGGTGGTATCGACACTGATCCGCTTCAGGCTCGACGACCGCACCGCGCCGCTCTCCAGCCCGGCCTGGATCGTGGCCGCCAGCAGCGTCTCCAACCCGTCTGGACCGAGCCGCTTGCGCCAGCGCGTCAGCGAGCTGGGATCGCACGGCAGCTGATGCTGGAAGTACTCGCAGCCGCAGAACCACTGTTCGCGGTAGGGATGCCTGTTGCCAGGCACCCCCGCACAGATCCGAACGTGCCCTATTCAGGCATTCGGCTCCCACCTCGGGTGTGTGACGGCAAAGCGCTGGTCAGGCCAGGGATGAAGGACACGGGGCATCGGCAGCCATGCGTCGGCAATCTGCATCATCCGTTGCCAGTTCATCCCGTCTTTCTGGCTCCGTCGGCGCAGCGTTCGGCGCCACGCCACCATCACCCGATGCCGGAATGTCTGTAACGATCGCATGTTGGTGGGCACCGCATGATAGGCAAAGTAGCCCGTCATCACGGACTTCAGCCACTTCCCCTGTTCGGGGATGGAAGCATGCATGTGCTTCCGCAGCTGGTCCTTGATCGCGCGCAATCTCTCCCGCATCCGGTCCGCCCGGGTCCGGCGCTGGAGCTGAAAGCGCCCCAGCCGTGACCGGCCGCAGATGAACACAAACCCGAGAAACTGGAACGTCTCCGGTTTGCCAAGGCCTCGCCGCTGCCGGCGCTCGCTCGCGTAGCGACCGAACTCCAGCAGCCGGGTCTTGTCCCCATGAAGCTCGAGTCCAAACTGCTCGAGCCTCTCACGCATCGCGTCCCGGAACCGCCGCGCGTCGCCTTCGTGCTCAAAGCCGACGATCACATCATCGGCATAGCGCACGATGATGACCTGACCGTTGGCGTGTTGCCGTCGCCATTGCTCGGCCCAGAGATCGAAGACGTAGTGCAGGTAGACGTTGGCGAGCAGGGGCGAGGCCCCTGATCCCTGCGGTGTCCCCCTGTCACTGACGCTCCATTCTCCCTCATCCAGAACGCCCGCCTTGAGCCACTTGAGCACAAGGCGGATGATGCGCTCGTCACCGACCCGATGCCTCAGGAACCGGAGCAACCACGCCTGGTCGATCTGGTCGAACGACAGCGTCAGTTGATACCCCCTTCCACAACCCGGCGGATCGGGATTCGATTGAGATCGAGGTCACTGATTCGCGGCACCCGCTCTTCGGCCGCCGGTTCCTGCTGGTCTCGGTGAGCGCGCGCCGGCATGACGGCCACGCTCTCGTCGCCTATCGGGACCGCGTGGTGCTGAAGCTTCCGATCGGAGCGACGAGCCTTGCTCCACGGCCGTCGTGTGAGCCGCCGTGCAAGCTGACACGTGAGGCACTGGAGGAACTGATCGCCCTGGCCGACGAGTGCGGGGTGGCGCCATGCCCATGCGACCCGAACGCGTCTGGAGACGCTTGCCCGACGAACTCCGCGCCGCGATCGCCGAAGACGTCGCCGCCATCCTCACAGAGGTGATCTATGAGATCGGAACTTATCACCGACCGGCATCTGGCCCGCCACGCGGTCATCTACATCCGCCAGTCCAGTCCGCACCAGGTGCTGAGCAATCAGGAGAGTCTGCGCCTGCAGTACGATCTACGTCGGCGCGCGCTCGGCCTCGGGTGGCGTGAGGAGGACGTCGAGATCATCGATGCCGACCTCGGGCTGAGCGGCGCAGCCGCTGTCCACCGCGAGGGCTTCAAGGACCTGATCGCACGCGTTACGCTCGGCCAGGTTGGCATCGTGCTCTCCTCCGAGGTGACGCGCCTGACCCGAAACTGTTCGGACTGGTACCCACTGCTCGATCTGTGCGGCTACAGGGACTGCCTCATTGCCGACCGCGACGGAGTCTATGATCCGGGCACCGCTAATGGGCGCCTGCTGCTCGGGCTCAAGGGGACCCTCTCCGAAGTCGAGTTGCACACGATCCGCGCCCGCCTCACGGCTGGTCTCCTGAACAAGGCCGCACGCGGAGAGCTGGCGCTGATCTTGCCGGTCGGCCTCGTCCGGGAGACTGGCGGTGTGGTGGTCAAGAACCCTGACCGCGAGGTGCAAGCCCGCCTCGATCTGATCTTCACGACCTTCCTGCGGCTCCGCTCGGCCAGCAAGGTGCTGCACGCCTTCAACGAGCGCGGCCTGAGCATCCCGCGCCGGGGACGGTTCGGCGATACGGTCTGGCGCCCACCCACCGTTGCGGCCATCCTGCAGGTGCTGAAGAACCCCGCCTACGCCGGCGCTTTTGTCTACGGGCGCACCCGCTCGGTCCGCACAGCGCCCTTAGGCAAAGGCTCGCAAAAGAGGCTCCCGCGCGAGCAGTGGAGGATCGTCGTGAAGGACCAGTACCCCGCCTATATCAGCTGGGCGACGTTCGAGAAGATCGAGGCCATGCTGCGCGACAATTACGCTGAGTACGACCGGAACAAGACGCGTGGCGTGCCGCGCGAGGGTGCCGCGCTGCTGCACGGGATGGTTTACTGCGGCGCGTGCGGTCACAAGATGGTGGTCCAGTACAAGGGCGGCGCCCGGTACATGTGCAACTATCTTCGTCAGCAGCATGGCGTTCCGGTGTGCCAAGTCATCCCGGCCGCGCCGGTCGATGCCGAGGCCGTGGCGGCTTTCTTCAAGGCCCTCACCCCCGCCGAGTTGGATGCCTACACGCAGGCTGTTTCCCTCCGGCGCGAGGCAGACGCAGCCGGGCTGAAGGCTCAAGCGCAACAGGTTGAGCGGCTGCGCTACCGGGCGGCGCTGGCCGAACGGCAGTTCGATCAGGTCGATCCAGACAACCGTCTCGTCGCGGCTGAACTCGAGCGGCGCTGGGAGGAAACGTTGCGTGATTTGCGCCAGGCCGAAGCCGCGCTCGCCGATGCGGCGCCGGAAGAAGGCCGCGTCATCCCGTTCGGTGTCGGCCCTGATCTCCAAGCCGCGTTTACCGAGGTCGGTCGGCGCCTGCCGGATCTATGGCAGCAACCGGCCCTCACCACGGTGCGCAAGAAGGCGCTGCTGCGATGCCTCATCGACAAGGTGGTGATCCACCGTGCCGTCCGGGACACGATCGCCCTACGCCTCGTCTGGCGCGGCGGCGCGACGAGCGAGATCGCGCTGCCAATTACGGTTGGCTCGCTCGCTGAACTGTCACGGAGCGGCGAGATGGAAGCCGCCATCGTCGAGCGCGCCCGCGCGGGTGAGAGTGATGCGGCCATCGCCGCCGCGCTGACCGCCGCCGGACATCGCTCACCTCTGCGCCAGGCGGTCTTGCCGAGCACAGTTCAGGCCATCCGGCTGCGGCACGGCATCCTGCGCGAACGCCGCCAGTCGCATCCGCGCCGCATCCCCGGCTGCCTGACGGTGTCCCAACTCGCGGCCCAGCTCGGCGTTACGCCGCACTGGATCTATGACCGCATTTACAACGGCACGATTGCTATTGAACTGGATGCCAAGACAGGTCTCTATCTGTTCCCGGATGGCCCCACGACCTTGCGCGCGTTCCAAAAGCTCAAAGCCGGCAAGGTGGACCGCCTCTCTCCCGTCCCTCGGTTGGCTTGTTGAGGAGGGCACTAAGATGCGTGATCGAAGAAACTCCGGATATCGGCGTCGAGAATCCAGTTCACGCGCATGGCATTGATGCCAACCGAAAGCGCATCGAGCGCATGGTGCTGACTGCGCCCTGGCCGGAACCCATACGAGAACCCGAGGAAATCCTCCTCGTAGATCGCGTTGAGAACTCTGACCACGGCACGCTGGAGGATTTTATCCTCCAGAGCGGTTACACCCAGCGGTCGCTGTCGGCCATCCGGCTTCGGTATGAACCGCCGCCGAACCGGCTTCGCCCGGTAGCTGCTGCGATGGACCCGGCGATGCAGATCCTGAAGATTGGCCTCCAGGTTTGCCTCGTAGTCCTGCCATGTCAGACCATCCATCCCGGGCGCAGCCTGATGCTCAAGCGCCTGGAACGACTCCCGCAGCAGATCGACGGTGACATGGTGCAGCAGTGCGGTGAACGTCTCCTTCTTCCGCTGCCTTGCAGCGTGCCGTACACGGTCCAGCCCCGGTGACACGCTGGCCCGGCTCTGCGTCCGGGGCGTGCGTGGATGGCCCGTGTTTCCCTCGGTCCCCGCCCTTGGCTCCCCCCGCTCCGTGGCCGGTGCCCCGGCTTTGTTCGCAGGCTTCGTTGCTACTATGGCGAGGTCAGACTTCTCCGGCTCGTGCATCATCGGCTTCGGCTCCTCGCCTTCCCGATGCGGACCGTCGGCTGATACGCACACCGACGGTCGAGCCGGAGATCTCCCGGTTCCCGCGCAAAGAGCGTGCATGCATGCCAGGGTCTGCGACCACGCCGGATCCCCGCAGCCCTTGCGGTGACGGGCTGCGGGATGTTGCCTTCCACGTATTGGAGCGTGTCGGCATCCGGGATAAGAACCCTATCGTGGCTCAATGGCTGGCCTGCACGTGCCCCTGCCGACGCTTCGACGACAGCCTCACGGCGGCCTTCGCACGGCTCGGGGTCGATGTGGATCGCTACTCCTTCATCGCGGTGGACTTGCACCACCTGCTCTTTGCCGGTCTCCCGGCGCTCCCAATACGGGTTTTCTGTCCAACGCTGCACCACGGCTTCATCGGACAGGTTGAAATTATGCTGGAGATAGGACACCCGACCATCAGCCGAGTGGGCTTGGCGGGCCGTCCGAGCGGACGATAGAAGCAGCCAAACTCGTGATCGAACCTGTCCCAGTCGATCAGACTGGCCAGGCGAACCAGCTCGTGACGCTGATCCAGGATCTGATCGAGATGGCTGCGGTAGAGATCGCCGGAGCTCGGCAGCGTCGGCTTGGGTCCCATGGAATTACACCAGCTTTGAGCGGGTCAGCACCCAGGAGCCGGCATTTTACGATGCTTCGTAACGACGAAGAATCCTTCTGTCCCAATAAGTTGCGGGTTATTCAGGGCCGACTAAAAACTGTTTGATCCCAGGGTGGTGCATTCTTGTCGCCGGAATGGAGGGATGCGCTTCTCTATTCGGCCCCTCCAAGTCAAGCGCTTTTAAGGCATCGGCCATCCCACCTCCAGGCAGTCGTCTCTCGCAGGGCCTTGCTTCTCTCCGGGATCGGCACATTTGCCCTCCCACCATGGGATTCGTAGGATGAGGTGGCTCAATCTATGGGGCGTTCTGGCCGCGGCAGCGCGGCCGATACAAGCGCATCCACGAGCTCGCCTGATCCATCGTCCTGCGAAGGACGTCTTTCTTCCGCCTTCTGGCGGAATTCGAGTTATCTCATTGCCCGTTCCGGTATGGCATCTTAGACAGCTGCGGGGATGCTTTCCCTCGTCCAGCGGAATACGGTGCCATCGCTCCAGATGCGGTGCATGATCACGCCCAGACGCCGGGCCAGCGCAACAATGGCTTTTCGCCCACCACGCCGTTTGGCGATATTCATCGCCCATGCTTTCAACCACGACCACTTCACGTGAACATTCGTCAGCATGACTTGAGCGGCTTCGTACAACAGCGTTCGCATCATGCCATCCCCGCAGAGGGAGACGCGGCCGATCCGGTTGCTCTCACCCGACTGATGAAGCACCGGCGTTAACCCCAGGGAGGCACCCACGGCTTTGGAGTTCCGGAAGCGAGCCGGAACGTCGATAGTACTGGCATAGGCTAAAGCGACAACGGGACCGACCCCGGGAATGGTCATCAGGCGTCGACAAACACCGTCGTCGCGGACAATCGACAGCAGCTTTCGATGAAGACGCTCGACCTCCTCTCGAAGCTTTCGCCAGCTCGCCAGCAGCGGCTCCATGATCTCTGCCGGGTCAGGCAGACAATCAAGGAGTTCGCGAATGCGGATGTCGAATTTGGCTGCGCCAACGATGCCGACTTTGAGGCCGAAGTTGCGCAGCAGGCCGCGAATATCATTCTCAAATGCAATCGCCTTCTCCTGCAGCAACTTGCGGGCGGTCAGGAGGGCGCGCCGCTTTTGGCTGGTCAGGGTTTTTACATGAACCGGTCGGAACAGATTCACCCGCATCATCTGCGCAATGCCACGTGCGTCGTTGCGGTCACTCTTGTTCACCTGTGCCTTGAGGAACGCCTTCGTATGGCGGGTCTCGATGCAGACGATGGGCAGACCGGCTTCTGCAAGCCCACTGAACAGCCATTGCGACAAAGGGCCAGCCTCAAGGCCGATCCGCTCGAGCCGCCAAGCAGGATCATGGAGGACTTGCGCGAGATCGTCTGGGTGGCTCGGCACTTTTGTCTCGCGGCAGATCCTCGTTTCATCCACAACGCACACCGACGTCTCTTTCACCGAGACGTCCAGTCCAGCATAGTGCTTCATGCTAGGCTTCCTTTCCTGATGCTTGTGCTTGATCCAACAGACCGGGTTTCATCATCGTCCCGCGGCGCGCGCCTTTCTAGCCCAAGCCATGGGATGGCAGGCCGAATACTCCATCTATGGGCCAAGTTCTCCACGGCAGCGCCACAACGACAGAGCGGCTGTCTTGGAGATCAAGTGCTTTGTTGGCGCCATGGCGTGAGATCCCGTACGATGGCATTCAGGACGGTGAGCAGCTTTCGTAGGACAGCAACGAGAGCAACCTTCTTGGGTCGTCCGCGGGTGATGAGCTGGTTGTAGAAGGTTCTCAGGACAGGATTGCACCGGATAGCAGTCAGTGCGGCCATGTAGAGGACATTGCGCACCGAGGTTCGTCCTCCGGCAATCGCTCTGTGGCCCCGCATGAGACCAGGGTCTCGGTTCACGGGGGCAACCCCGACGAGAGCAGCAATCTGGTGGCGGTCCACGGTGCCAAGTTCTGGCACCTCAGCAAGAAGCGTCCGAGCGGTGACATAGCCGATTCCGGGAACGGACTTGAGGAGCGCCTCGGTTTTGCACCAGGCTGGGGAGCACTTGATGGCTTCGCCGATGCCGCGGTCGATCTCGTCAAGTTCCTTTTCCAGGAACGCAACATGGCGGTCGAGCCTCTTGGCGAGGCGCTTGTCAGTGGCTCTCCGGCGGCGGTTCGTCTCCATGCCGATCATCTCGATAACCTGTCGGCGCCTGCTCACGAACTCGGCTAAGTGGTGCATCCGGCAAGTTATGCGGCCCTCGGCAGCAGGGCGATGCCGGGCGAGCGGCGCGGCCGATGCCGACGGCGTTGGCCCCAGACAAAGGGATGGCGGTGTGCATTCCAGTAGACGGTCGAGCAGTGGATCGCATCGACGATCTCCTCCCAGGTCTCGAAGCGCCGACCCGATAATGCGAGGGAGCGCAGGATCTTCCACCAGGGCTCGATCAGGTTGAGATAGGCCGCGTATTTGGGCTGGAACACCATCTCCCAGCGCGGATGCGCCAGCAGGAACAGCAGCACGTCGGTCGTGCGATGCGAGCCCAGGTTGTCCATGATCGCGTACACCCGCTCGGTCGTGCTTGGAATCCAGCTCTCAACGTGTTCCAGAAAGTCGACCCAATGTGCGCCGCCGCGTCCAGGATAGGGATGGGTGAAGGCCTCGCCGGTTGCCGGACAAAAGGCCCCGAAGATATAGCCTTTGGCGCGCCGGCCGTAGTCGATCTCCTGTCTTGCGCGCTCGGCCGGTCGCGTCCGGCTCTGCACTAAGGCACGACCGGCATAACTCTTCGCACTGACCGGTCCCATTTCGTCGAGACAGATCACAACACTGCCCGCAGGCGGCTTGGTGTAGAGCGTTTCGATCGCCCCCTTATATGGGCCGATACGTCAGTCAAGTGCTGGTCGCAGATGTTGCCGTGATCTCCGAGGTTGAGCCCGATGGCGCTCATGCGAACCGGTCGTCCGCATCACCTTATATCCGGTTGGGCCATAGCCCTGACCATGATCCCGCATGCGACGGGCACGGGCTCCAAGGTGAGCGCGACCATTCTTTTTTGCGGCATTCTTCCAGCCAGGGGGCGAAAGCGGTCGCGCTCCCCTCAGACATCACGCGCTGACAATCCAGCGCCAGCGCGCAACGAGGTTCAGGGCTTCACGACAACATCGGCCGGAAGGGCGCCTGTTTCGACATAGCGCCACAGCAGGATCAGCAGCTTGCGGGCGAGCGCCACAATCGCAATGCGTCGGACCCGACCGGTGGCTGAACCCACACGGCTGCGGAACCAGCCCGCGAGCGCACTGTCAGGTTGGTTGCGCACCCACAGCCAGGCGAGTTCGATCAGCGCCTTGCGGGCGCGGGCATTCCCGGCCTTGGTGATGCCCTGCTCGCGTGACCTGCGGCCGCTCGCAAACGGACTGGGGGTCAGCCCTACATAGGAGGCCACGTGGCGCCGGCTGGCAAAGCATCGGTAGAACACCTCCTTGGCGAGGACAGTTGCAAGCTCAGGCCCAATGCTCTTCACGTGCAGCAAGGCCCCGAGCTTGGATGAGGTCGCTGCTTTCGCCGCCGCCGCTTCGGCATCGCGCCTCGTCTCGACCTCTGCCAGCTGCCGCAGCACGAGTTCGAGCCAGTCGAGCTGATGGGCGATCTCCTCCGACAGTCGCGGTGGCAGGGGCCGACCATCCCCCGTGATTAGCTGCGGCAGGCGCCGACGGCGATCCGGCCGCAGCGGCTCGTAGTCGGCGATCCCCTGCGTGGCGCACAGCCCCTGGATCCGGTTGACGAGGCGGATGCGCTCCTGCAGCAGCGTGGCGCGCTCGCGGCTCGGACGACGCGCATCCTCCTCATCCGGCGACGGCGGGCGGACCATGGAGCAGACCTTCGGCTCGCCGCGGGACCAGGCCATCAGCGCCCGCAGCAGAGCCTGGGCATCCAGGCGGTCTGTCTTCGCCCGCCGCGCACGGCGGTCAACCTGCAGAGAACTTGGGTCCATGACATGGCTGCTGACGCCGTGCGCCTCGAGAAGGCGGTGCAGCCAGAACCCGTCGCGGCCGGCCTCGTAGCAGCATGACACGTGCGGGCTTGCGCTGGTGCGTCGTTCCACACGGGTTTGGATGCGGGCGAGCAGGTCGAGCACCGCCTGTCCGTCACCGGCGGGGAGCCGATGCAACTCGATCTTGGCGGCATCGGGCGCATGTAGCGCCACAAGCCAGGAGCGGCGGCTGAGTTCGAGAGCCAGAAAGATCGTGTGGGTGCTGTCCGAGAATGAAGCGTCGGCTGATGGAGAGTGGAACATGAGCGACCTCCAGAGGTGAGGTGACCGCCTTACTTCACCAATCTGGCGGTCCCTGGCCCATGAGATCTTTTTTCTGCGAAGGCTGGGTCGACCCGCTCGCCGAACCAGGTCTCGTGCTTGTGCCAGCGCCAGCCCTCGTGGAGCAGGATTTCGTCGATCCGGCTGCGCTGCATCGCAATCCCTTTGTGCTCGTGCAGGTAAGCAGCCAGCCGATCCAAGGTCCAGGCAGCAAACGGCAGCCCGAGCGTCTCTGGCTTCGTGAGCGCCATAGCGATCACGGTGGCCGTTTGCTCGGGCGTGTAGGTGGGCCGGCGGCCTGAGCGGTATCGGTCCTTGAGGGCTTCCAGTCCTTCCGCATTGAAACGGCGGATGCGCTTGCGCACAGTCTCACCATCGAGGCCGACCCGGGCGGCAATCGCCGCGGCGCTCTCGCCATGACTGGCCCGCCAGATGATCTGGGCGCGTTGCACGCTCTGGGCCGGAGCCGTGTGGGAGTGAGCCAACTTTTGGACTGCCGCATGCTCAACAGCAGTCATTTCCCGTAAGCAGACCGATGCCATGGGTCGCCTCCGCTAGTGGATCAGCGGGAGACGCCATTATACCCCTCTACCTGCCGGATGCACCACTAAGCGAGCCCGCTCCGGGTCCAGCAGAGGCCTTGCCTCAGGCCTGATCCGCTCGGCGAAGAGGGCAATCGCCTCGGCGTCGAGCGCATCGGTCTTGGCCAGGCGGCCCATAGCCCGAGCAAAGTCGCGGATCTGGCGGGGATTGACGACGCAGAGCGGCAGCCCAACACCGGCAAGTGCCGCGGCCACGGTTGTCTCGAAGCCACCAGTCGCCTCCAAGACCACGAGGGCGACGGGCAGGTCGATGAGGTGGCTGATGAGGTCATCCAGCCCCTTTCCGTCTCGCGAGACACAGAATGCCTTGCCTGTTGGTCTCAGGTGGACGTCGAGGCGATCCTTGGAAACGTCAATGCCGACGAAGACTGATGAAAATTCGTCCATGATCCTACCTTGTAAATACGGGCTTAGGCCCAAGCGGCTGTCCGGGTTCGGGACTGTGAAAGTGGGGGCCGCACCAAGCTCTGTCGCGGGCTCATGAGCCCTAGGCAAACGCGGGCTGACCCCCACCTTCAGCCTCGCCGGCTTCGTCTCGGCGGGCAATAGAGAGATACAAGGCAGTCCGTCGAGCGATACAGCATAGTCAAGCGAGCCTGAGAGCCTTGGCCCAGCGCCATGGCATCAACCCGAAGACGGTCGCCAAATGGAAGAAGCGGGAGACCACCGCGGATCGCCCGACGGGGCCGAGAGCACCGCATTCAACGGTGCTCTCGGTTCAGGAAGAGGCGATCATCGTTGCCTTCCGCAAGCACACCCTGCTGCCCTTGGACGATTGCCTCTACGCCTTGCAGCCCACGATCCCGCACCTGACCCGCTCCTCGCTGCATCGCTGCCTGCAACGCCATGGCATCAGCCGCTTGCCGGAAGTGACCGGCGACAAGCCGGCCAAGAAGCAGTTCAAGAGCTACCCGATCGGCTACTTCCACATCGACATCGGCGAGGTGCACACGGACGAAGGGCGGCTCTACCTGTTCGTCGCCATTGATCGCACGAGCAAGTTCGCCTTCGCCCAACTGCATGAGAAAGCCACACGGCGGGTGGCAGGCGACTTCCTGCGGGCCCTGATTGCTCTCGTGCCGTACAAGGTGCACAGCCCGCTACATCGGGCTGGCAAAGACGCATCTGCAACACGCGCTGGCGGCGGCTGCCATGAACCTCATTCGACTTGCAGCTTGGTTTGCCGGCACGCCGCTCTCACGAACGCTGCAAGCCGCATTTACCAGGCTCATGATGGCTCCCATCCCAGCGTGATGAATTCGCCACACTACTCCTTCTTGCAGGATGCAGATGGCTTATGGATCGGCTGAAAAGCGAAGTCTGAGCACGCATTTGCCGGAGGCATCGGAGACGGTCATTTGCCACTCTGTTCCATCCCAAAAGGTCATACCTTCATCTCGCAGGATCTCATCGAGAGTTTGCAGCCCCCAAGTACGTGCCTCTTTGACAGTAGGAAGCTCGACCTCAATAGGCCCCCCCAGAACGCCATCACCTATGAGTCTGAAGCAGTACCTAGGCATCCTTCACTTTGTGCCACCCAAACGATCTCTGTAGCGCATATAACTGCTAGCACAGGAAAGTGTTCGAATGCCGCGTATCTACAAGGTGCCTTTTGTAATGGGAGGCCGTTTTCACTCAGGCGGCACGTGCATTTTAAAACCCTGCACCAAAAATTTTTGTCATACCATCTGAGAAGATTAGTTTCTTAGTACATTCGTCTTGGTTGGTGCTCGCTTCATTAAGTACCCAAAAGAAGGCTATCGGCAGCACGCAGAGCCAGTTGCATCAGGGCGAGTGTCGGGTTGATGCTACCTGCCGCTGGGAAGACCGATGTGCTTACCAATCGAAGGTTAGGAATATGATGGCAGCACAGATTAGGGCCGACCACAGACTTAGTTGGGTCCGTGCCCATCCGAGTGGAGCCGGACGGATGGGCTCTCTGGTCTGCGATTTCAATAAATCCGACCGATCTATCACGTATAGTCCCCAACCATGTAATCGGACAGATACTATTGAACCCAGTGCGGTTCCAGTAGGCCCTGAATCGCTTGATGGATGACCAAAATGTATGCTCATCCAGCGCCGAAAGTCGCCAGTCGAGCTTGGCCATAGGAGTCCCAAGTTGGTCTAGCTGTGGAGAAAGGCTGATCCGATTGCTCCAATTCGGGGCTTGCTCAACTGTAATCTCGAATCTTAAATCGGTTCCAACAGGAATTAGCATTTGGCGGTGTATGAGACGCCAGTAAGCACTTCGCGCCAAGTACCGGGTATCCGTTGCGAGTTTGTATACATCCGATGCACGGACTGCGAAGTCGCCCTTCTGGACATCGCGCAGTAGTCTCCTGGCCAGCTCGAGCGGGGATTTCGGAGGCAAATCCAGAGCGACCTCAGCGTATGCACTTGCAATTTCATCCGCTTTCTGCGCCTCAGAAGTGAGTTCGAAGTAAAGACTGCGTCGCGCAAGGCCGCTGAAACGGTAGCCGAACAGTCTGTTTGTTTTGACTGGATCGACTGGAACGAGATGGCCCACAGTTGCCTTTGCATGCTCCTGAAAGTAGCGCCCCAAGGCGTCACAGCTCTGAAAGGGCCTATTATCTGCGGAGGCGTCAAGAAGCAGTAGCAGTCGCGTGCTTTCAATCGCACCAGCTGCAAAAATGAATTCGCGGGCACTCACCTTCAACTCGTGATCACTGAAGTTCTTAGCCACAATACTAGAAAGACGCGCTGAGGTACGATCAACTTCGAAGTTACACACGGTGGCACCAAGCCAAACTTCGACATTGTGGTGAGACAAAATCTCGTGCTTTAAGGCGGCTCCTAAATTGATACGACTGAATGTGGGGATTTTAGCCCATCTGCATGTCACATCAGGATCCCGGCGTACAAAGAGTCTGGCGGGATCTAATTGCTCTAGTAACTCCTCCTCGTAAGTTGAATCATCAAGGTCAAAGATTTTCTCGATCTCGCGTTGATAGGAAGTTAGTTCATCGAATGAAATTGGCCAGCCTGATGAAGAAATATATGGCCGATCGATCGTATCATTTTGGCTTGGATGGATCAGGCGGCCTCCCCAATACTTCGAGTTACCGCCGAATTCGCGGTTTCGTCCGGATAAGGCGCGCTTATAATATCCGGCTGGATCATCAATCTTATTGAGTTCCTGTATTCGTGCCTCAAACCCCTCAATCCCACTCTCAACTACGATCACTCGTTGCCCTGCTCGCGCCAAACGCACAGCAATCAGGAGACCAGCAATGCCCGCTCCAATGATACAGACTGAAGCGCATCGGTTGATCTGGTTCAGCTGAGCTTCGGCGAGCGTGTAGATTGGCATACGCTTCTCAATTGCATGGATAGCGGTGAATCTTGAGCAGGCCTTAGCTTGGCAAGGTATTGCCTTTTGCAGCTATGCTAATAGGTTGATCGACAAGATTAGTCGAGTTACCTCTTCAGATACGCTGCTGCCCCAGTAACTGCTTGCGGCGATCTACGCACTTTGTGCGAAGATGTTGCTAAACTCCGCTGCTCAGATCAAACGAGGGCGTACATCACATTAACTCTGATGTTCGTTGGCAAAGGCATTGAACGCAATACTACGCTCCCTGCAACGATCCGGGCACTCAACGATGTAATTACCCAGGCCCTCCTTCCGCACTGAGAGCCCGTCCCGAAAAGGGTTGAGTGGCCGAGACCGTTATGATTCCAAGAGGGTGCTGAAGCCTGACTTGGAACCGCAATGTGGACCCCGACCACCCGGCGGCAGTATAGCCGCGACGGCTTGCGATACGAAACCGATTTGACCGATGCCGAATGGGCGCTGATCAAGCCGCTCCTGCCTGAGCCCCGCGCCCGAGGCCGCCCGCGGCGCTGGTCCACCCGGGAGATCCTGAGCGCGATCTTTTATGTCCTTCGCGGCGGCATTGCCTGGCGGCTGTTGCCTTCCGACCTGCCGCCCAAGAGCACGGTCTTTCGCTGGTTCAGCCTGTGGCGTGACACGGGTCTGTTCGAGACCATCAACCACCTGCTCGTCATGGTGGATCGCGAGCGGATGGGACGGGAGGCCTCGCCCACCGCCGCCGTGCTCGACAGCCAAAGTGTGAAGACCACCGAGAGCGGCGGCCCAAGAGGCTATGATGCTGGCAAAAAGGTCAAAGGCCGCAAGCGCCAGGTGATGGTCGACACCGATGGGCGCGGCCTGGTCCTGGAGCCCCAGCCGGCGGACGTTCAGGACCGGGATGGCGCCTGTGTGGTCCTGCGCCTGTCGCGGCGTGCGTTCCCGTTCATCGTCACAGCGTTTGCCGACAGCGGCTATGCCGGAGAGGCTCCCGCCCATGCCACCTCGATTACCATCGAGATTGTCCGAAAGCCGCCTGATCAGATTGGCTTTGCGGTGCATCCTCGCCGCTGGGTTGTCGAAGTAGTCTTTACGCAATAGGCAAAAGCGGACGTGCTCACTCTCCGGGCTGGTGGGCAGTACATAGCGGATTTCGACCTCGTCGTTCGTGACGACAACTCGGTCAACCAGCAACAGCACGAGCTGTCGGCGCTGCTCGAAGGTGGCATTCGCCAGCCCGTGCTGCACCCGCTCACGAAAGGCCTCCAGTGAGGTCACTACACCGGCGAGGTGTTGCTGGCGTTGTGGCATCGTTGTGCAGAAGCTCCTCCTGGTCAGCCAGCGCTTGCATGCGGTGCTCCAGGTCGCGGCGGCGCCGTTCATACTCATCGAGCGGCAGGACCGCCCGCAGATAAGCATCGGTCAGCCGCTCGATCTGCTGCGAGAGATGGGCCTGGGCCCGGCGCAGCGTCTCGCGACGGGCGAGCAATTCCTGCGGCAGCCAGGCTCCGCCATGGGCCCGCGCCACGGCCGCAGCCAACGGCTCGGGCGAGCCCAGCTGGTCTTGCTTCGAAAAAATGGAGAGCTTCTGATGAAGCAGGAGGATCTCCATGCCGAAGACCCGTTTTACGAGAGAGTTTCAGGATGAGGCCGTCCGCCTCGTTTTGACGAGTGGGCGCTCGCAACGCGCAATCGCCGACGATCTTGGGGTGAACCGTTCGACGCTCGCGCGCTGGATGGCGGAGCACCAGGATATGCGGCCTTCGTCGGCCACGCCGCCCAATGAGGACATCGTGGACGAGCTCAAGCGCCTCCGCCGCGAGAACGAGGTGCTGCGCCAAGAGCGCGACATCCTCAAGAAGGCCACCGCTTTTTTCGTCAAGGAGGGAAGTCGATGAGGTTCAAGCTCATCGATGCGGCGAAAGCGGAATTCCCCATCCAGCGCCTGTGCCAGGTTCTTGAGGTGAGCCAGAGCGGCTACTTCGCCTGGCGCTCGCGTCCAGCCAGCCCGCGCCAGCGGGAGGATCTGGTGCTTCTGGCCCACATTCGCTCGGCCTTCACCCTCTCCAATGAGACCTACGGCAGCCCGCGCATGACCCGCGAGCTGCAGGATGAGGGACTGCCAATCGGGCGCCGGCGGACCGCTCGACTGATGCGCGAGAATGGTCTCAAGGCCCGGCAGAAGCGCCGCTTCAAACGCACCACCGACAGCCATCACGCTTTTCCGATCGCGCCCAACCTGCTCGAGCAGGACTTCTCGGCCGAGCGCCCGAACCAGAAGTGGGCCGCGGATATCTCCTATCTGTGGACGAACGAGGGCTGGCTCTCCCTGGCTGTGATTCTCGATCTCTTCGCCCGGCGGGTGGTCGGCTGGGCGGTCAGTGACAGCCTCCACACGGAGCTGGCGCTGGAGGCGCTGCGCAAGGCTCTGGCGATCCGAAGACCTGGTGAGGGGCTGACCCATCACGCGGACCGCGGCAGTCAATATTGCTCGACAGCCTATCAGGCCGAGTTGAGGAAACACGGCATCCGGATCTCCATGTCCGGGACAGGCAATTGTTTCGACAATGCCGTGGTCGAGACCTTCTTCAAGACCTTGAAGTCCGAACTGGTCTGGCGCACCGTCTTCCAGACGAGGGCCGAGGCCAAGAAGGCGATTGGTCGTTACATCGACGGCTTCTACAATCCCGTCCGGCGTCATTCGACACTGGACTATGTCAGTCCGGTTCAGGTCGAAAGGCTGGCCGGATAGCTACAAAACCGCTCTCCACTAAACCGAAGCAAATCCAGGAATGCCCCGCCTCGACGAAGCGCACCACCCGTTGCCGCAAATCCAGCGAGTAGGACTTGGTCATCGCTCATCTCCTCCCAAGAGGGCCGAGACAAGGGAATCATAAAGTCGCCACGCCGCATAGCCTCCGATTCAGTCAGAACCGCCGCCGCTGTAGCCCAGGATTAGAGCCGGAGTTATACCAACCGGCGCTGATCCTCATGCATTCGCCCAGTCGCGCAGGCCGATGGACATGATGGTCCAGGGTTGGTTGGTCAGCTTGTTCGATCACGCATCTTAGTGCCCTCCTCAACAAGCCAACCGAGGGACGGGAGAGAGGCGGTCCACCTTGCCGGCTTTGAGCTTTTGGAACGCGCGCAAGGTCGTGGGGCCATCCGGGAACAGATAGAGACCTGTCTTGGCATCCAGTTCAATAGCAATCGTGCCGTTGTAAATGCGGTCATAGATCCAGTGCGGCGTAACGCCGAGCTGGGCCGCGAGTTGGGACACCGTCAGGCAGCCGGGGATGCGGCGCGGATGCGACTGGCGGCGTTCGCGCAGGATGCCGTGCCGCAGCCGGATGGCCTGAACTGTGCTCGGCAAGACCGCCTGGCGCAGAGGTGAGCGATGTCCGGCGGCGGTCAGCGCGGCGGCGATGGCCGCATCACTCTCACCCGCGCGGGCGCGCTCGACGATGGCGGCTTCCATCTCGCCGCTCCGTGACAGTTCAGCGAGCGAGCCAACCGTAATTGGCAGCGCGATCTCGCTCGTCGCGCCGCCGCGCCAGACGAGGCGTAGGGCGATCGTGTCCCGGACGGCACGGTGGATCACCACCTTGTCGATGAGGCATCGCAGCAGCGCCTTCTTGCGCACCGTGGTGAGGGCCGGTTGCTGCCATAGATCCGGCAGGCGCCGACCGACCTCGGTAAACGCGGCTTGGAGATCAGGGCCGACACCGAACGGGATGACGCGGCCTTCTTCCGGCGCCGCATCGGCGAGCGCGGCTTCGGCCTGGCGCAAATCACGCAACGTTTCCTCCCAGCGCCGCTCGAGTTCAGCCGCGACGAGACGGTTGTCTGGATCGACCTGATCGAACTGCCGTTCGGCCAGCGCCGCCCGGTAGCGCAGCCGCTCAACCTGTTGCGCTTGAGCCTTCAGCCCGGCTGCGTCTGCCTCGCGCCGGAGGGAAACAGCCTGCGTGTAGGCATCCAACTCGGCGGGGGTGAGGGCCTTGAAGAAAGCCGCCACGGCCTCGGCATCGACCGGCGCGGCCGGGATGACTTGGCACACCGGAACGCCATGCTGCTGACGAAGATAGTTGCACATGTACCGGGCGCCGCCCTTGTACTGGACCACCATCTTGTGACCGCACGCGCCGCAGTAAACCATCCCGTGCAGCAGCGCGGCACCCTCGCGCGGCACGCCACGCGTCTTGTTCCGGTCGTACTCAGCGTAATTGTCGCGCAGCATGGCCTCGATCTTCTCGAACGTCGCCCAGCTGATATAGGCGGGGTACTGGTCCTTCACGACGATCCTCCACTGCTCGCGCGGGAGCCTCTTTTGCGAGCCTTTGCCTAAGGGCGCTGTGCGGACCGAGCGGGTGCGCCCGTAGACAAAAGCGCCGGCGTAGGCGGGGTTCTTCAGCACCTGCAGGATGGCCGCAACGGTGGGTGGGCGCCAGACCGTATCGCCGAACCGTCCCCGGCGCGGGATGCTCAGGCCGCGCTCGTTGAAGGCGTGCAGCACCTTGCTGGCCGAGCGGAGCCGCAGGAAGGTCGTGAAGATCAGATCGAGGCGGGCTTGCACCTCGCGGTCAGGGTTCTTGACCACCACACCGCCAGTCTCCCGGACGAGGCCGACCGGCAAGATCAGCGCCAGCTCTCCGCGTGCGGCCTTGTTCAGGAGACCAGCCGTGAGGCGGGCGCGGATCGTGTGCAACTCGACTTCGGAGAGGGTCCCCTTGAGCCCGAGCAGCAGGCGCCCATTAGCGGTGCCCGGATCATAGACTCCGTCGCGGTCGGCAATGAGGCAGTCCCTGTAGCCGCACAGATCGAGCAGTGGGTACCAGTCCGAACAGTTTCGGGTCAGGCGCGTCACCTCGGAGGAGAGCACGATGCCAACCTGGCCGAGCGTAACGCGTGCGATCAGGTCCTTGAAGCCCTCGCGGTGGACAGCGGCTGCGCCGCTCAGCCCGAGGTCGGCATCGATGATCTCGACGTCCTCCTCACGCCACCCGAGGCCGAGCGCGCGCCGACGTAGATCGTACTGCAGGCGCAGACTCTCCTGATTGCTCAGCACCTGGTGCGGACTGGACTGGCGGATGTAGATGACCGCGTGGCGGGCCAGATGCCGGTCGGTGATAAGTTCCGATCTCATAGATCACCTCTGTGAGGATGGCGGCGACGTCTTCGGCGATCGCGGCGCGGAGTTCGTCGGGCAAGCGTCTCCAGACGCGTTCGGGTCGCATGGGCATGGCGCCACCCCGCACTCGTCGGCCAGGGCGATCAGTTCCTCCAGTGCCTCACGTGTCAGCTTGCACGGCGGCTCACACGACGGCCGTGGAGCAAGGCTCGTCGCTCCGATCGGAAGCTTCAGCACCACGCGGTCCCGATAGGCGACGAGAGCGTGGCCGTCATGCCGGCGCGCGCTCACCGAGACCAGCAGGAACCGGCGGCCGAAGAGCGGGTGCCGCGAATCAGTGACCTCGATCTCAATCGAATCCCGATCCGCCGGGTTGTGGAAGGGGGTATCAACTGACGCTGTCGTTCCAGGCCTCGCAGCAGTGATCGAGAATGTCCGTGTAGGACGTGAACACCCGGTTCGAGATCCAGTTCTCCGTAAGCGGGCAGCTGATGCCGTTCAGGGCTGATAGTTCCACGGCATGAGGGCCTCGATCTCGCGGTTGGGCCACCCGTTGGCGATGCGTTCAAGCGTTTGGGTCAGCCAGGCGTGCGGATCGACGCTGTTCATTTTGGCTGTCGCCAGAAGGCTCGCGATGGCCGCCCATGTGCGCCCGCCACCATCAGAGCCGGCGAAGAGCGAGTTCTTGCGTGTGATCGTGAAGCAGGTTTCATTGTGCACTCCATATTCAAGTGTCTGTAAACATTGGAAGCGTACCCGCATCAGCAGCGCGACACGGGCGGCCCTTCCGGGCCATCGCAGCTTTGATCGGCTCTGACGCCAGATCGTCGGCTCGGATTTGATACGGTGCACCGGGGACAACCTGAACAGCCGGAAGCACGCCCGTTTTGATGAGGCGACGTATCGCGTGGTTTGTAACGCCTAACGCCATTGCCGCCTCGGTCATGGTCAGCCATTCGCCGTCTTTCTCCGCGGATCGATAGGCGTGGATTCCGCGAACGCGCCGAACGGAAGAGACGCGGTGCGCCGTCCAGGTTTTACCTTGGCCGGTAGGCAAGCCCATCCGATTGAGCGACGCGGCAATATGCTCGTCAGACCAGCGGCCGGCCATGCTGCGCATGACTGCCAGCGCATCTTCCGCTGTCGCGCAGCCGTGTTCGCCGGTTCGCGGCTTGCGAACACGCAGTTCTGAGTGCTGGCCGCCCCGCCAATGGATCGTGAGCACGACATCACGAACCGTATCGTCGACATCGACAATGATGTCTGCGATCAACGTCCGGAGCAGTTGCTGACGGGCACGCATCGTCACATCAGGAGTGTTCCAGGCCGCTGACAGGTTTTCCGCCATGTTGGCGAAAGCGCCTTGATCAACCTCAATGGTCGATGGGGTTCCGGCGGGCTGGCGCGCCTCCAGATCTTGCACGCGGCGTAAGGCAATTTCCCAGTTTCTCTCCAACTGCGCAGCGATCAAACGATTGTCGGGATCACAGGCAGCATAGCGGCGCTCAGCAAGACCGGCCTCGTAGCGGGCCTGCTTAAGCTCCAGATCGAGGATCTGGCGTTGATCATCTTGTCGTTCCCGGTGCATTCGCTCCGCCTCGAACGCGGCCTCAATCGCCAAGGGTTCTACCGCGCGCAACAGTTCACGCGCAACAGCCGCGTCCACCCTGGGGCCACCGAAGGTCATGCACCGGGGCAAGCCCATCATCAGGTTGGGCTTGTCGCAGCGATAGACAGGTCGACTTTGCGGATTACCGGTATAGGCCACGCTCAGTCGCCGCCCGCACCGTCCACACGTCATAACGCCTGACAGCAGTGCCTTGCCGCCACGGCCGGATTTTACCCCGTCGGCGCGACCATAGTTGTTGAGCGCCAACTGCTTCTGGTTTCGCTCGTATTCCTCCCAGCTGACGTACCCTTCGTGATGATCCTTGATGAACACTTCCCAGGTCCCGACCGGCTTGCCGTGGCCGTAGCTCCGGCGGGCCCTCCCATCGACAATAGAGGTCCGCTTTTCGCTTTTCCCGTAAACGTACACGCCCGCGTAAAAGGGGTTCTTGAGCACGCCGATCACGTTGCGATAGCGGATCGGCAACCAGGTAAAGCTGGTCATGCGGCCCTCATCCGAAGGCCGTGGGAAGTGGATCTGATCAGCCGTCATCGACAATAACACCTGTCGCGCGCTGCCGAGTTCGCGGAAGCGGGCGAAGATGAGCCGGATCACCTCCTGCAAGCGCAGATCAGGGTCGAGCCCCAGACCTGCTTCGCGGTGCCAGATGTAACCGAACGGTACTGACAAGCGCAGCTCGCCCCGACGCGCTTTCGACTTGGCGGCCTCGAGCATCCGTGTCCTGAGCACGCCGAGCTCAAACTCGCTGATGCTGCCTTTCATACCCAAAACCAGGCGATCGTTGGGCTGGCAGGGGTTGTACACGCCGTCATGGTCGATGACGCGGGCTTCGACAAGTCCGCACAACTCCAGCAGATGATGCCAGTCACGGCCATTGCGCGCGAGCCGCGATGCATCCAGGCACAACACAGCGCCGACCTTGCCCGCGCACAACCATGCAACCAGGCGATCGAAGCCCGGGCGCGCCACCGTCCCGCTCGCCGATCGGCCCAGATCATCGTCGATGACCTCAATGTCGGCGAAGCCGTGCTGGCGTGCAAGATCGACGAGATCATATTGGCGCCGCTGGCTCTCCAGATTGGTCATGACCTGGGATTGCGTCGACTGGCGCACATAGACGACGGCCTTGCGCCTCAGCAGCACCGTCGGGATCAGATCAGACTTCGTCATCGCCCAACTCCTCGACGACGAGGCCGGCGGCCTGCATCAGGATTTGGGCAAGAAGCAGTACTGTCTTCGCCCGCTCCGCGTCGCGCATCCCGTCCAATCTGCGGGGTTCGAATATCAGGCTCATCTGCCTGCCCGCGATCGGAGCTGACACGTTGTTCTGTTTCATCGACTTCCTCCCATGCGAATCTGATTGCGCTCGGGGAGTTTGGGGAAGCAGCGGTCGGCATGACCAGTCTCTTCAGATCGGACAACGCTGCGAGATCAATCTGTGGCGGGCCAATTCTCATCTTGGCGCAAGCGATGGGATCTAACATCCAGCCCGGAATCGAGACGACAATGCCAGATGGGCCTTCCACCTGGAGAAACCGGCCAGTCGCCCGCTCCTCGACCCGCCGCACGCTGACCTTTCGGCCAAAGTAGGGATGCCAACGATAATGAACCTCACGCTCTTCGCCGACATGGGCAGAATGAACGGGCGATGGCGATCGGCAGAAAGAATTTTCTGTTCGCGGGCTCCGATGCCGGCGGTGAGGTCATCGCCGATGCCATGACGCTGATCGAGACGGCCAAACTCTGCGGCCTCAACCCACACGACTACCTCGCAGATGTGCTCGGGCGGATCAACGATCACAAGATCAGCCGGCTTGATGAACTTCTGCCCTGGAACTGGAAGCCCATGGCTGTCCCTCAGGATCAGGCGGCCTGATCATGGCGGCGATTGCGCACGTACTCACACTGGCTCGCGTCGCCGAACTTCTGGGCGAGGAGGAGGACCTGCTGCATGAGATTAGCATTGAGATGGAGCCTGAGGACGGCGTGATCGGCGTGCATGGCGTCGGCGACGACTATACCCCCGCCTTCACCGACTTCGGCATCGAGAACTTGCGCGAACGTATCGAACTCCATAAAGCCGACGCTCGCCGCGCGTCAGACGTCGCGGCTACAAAACTTGATCCCAGGTCCTGATCGGCCCGTTACGATTGAACGCCAGAGCACCACTGCCAGCTTGGCGGCTCATACTGACGCGTTCTGTCAGCGGGTCCGCTGTGGCCTTGCCGAGGCTGACTTTGAGCGCCGCCGCGCCCTGGTCGAACTGCTGATCGATCGCGTCATCGTCACCGATAGCGACGTTGAGATCCGCTACGTCTTTCCCACCAGCTCAAAGGGCGAGCGTGAGCGGTTTTGTCTATTGCGTATGGACTATCAAACCCGCCTCCTGAATGGAGATGATCGGGAATATCTGTCCGGTTCGAGCCCGCGCTTTCTCCTGTAGCTGCGTAAACCGCATCAGCAGGCTGGCCACATCGCCGCCGCGCACGCTGTGCTTGGACATCCTCTCGCCGGCCCCTGGAGACAGGGAGGTGATCAGCCAGACGGAACGACTGAGACCGTATGTTCTCGGGGTGAAGGCGGCTCACCCTCGCCGTAAGCTGAGATCGGGGGTTGCTTCGGAGTGGCCGAAGCCGAGCCCCAAGCTTAGCGAGGATGAACCGTGGATCAGCATAGCAGACTTTTCATCGGTCTGGACGTCTCGAAACTGAAGATTTCTGTAGCCGTCGCGGATGGCGAGCGGGGTGGTGAGGTAAGATTTTTCGGGGACATCCCCTCAGATCCGGCCTCGGTGTCATCCATCGTGCAAAAGCTGGCCAAGCGAGGAGCAAAGCTCCACTTCTGTTACGAGGCAGGGCCGACAGGGTACGAACTCTACCGTCAGCTCACCGAGATGGGCCATGATTGTGTGGTAGCGGCACCGGCACTCATTCCCAAGCGTCCTGGAGATCGCGTGAAGACCAACCGGCGCGATGCGGTCAGCTTGGCACGGTTACATCGTGCGGGTGAGCTGACAGCGGTTTGGGTGCCGGACCGCGGGCATGAGGCTATGCGCGATCTCGTGCGGGCCCGCGAAGCAGCCCAGGAGGCTCAAAAGCGGGCGCGTCAGCAGCTTCAGTCGTTCCTCCTTCGACATGGCCGTGTCTATTCGGGCCGCTCATCCTGGTCGCTGGCACATACGCGGTGGATATCGACTCTGACGTTCGAGCATCCGGCGCACTTCATCGTGCTCCAGGAATACTGCCAGGCGATCGAGGATGCCGAGGTGCGCTTAAAGCGTCTGACCGATCTGATCTCGGAGACCGTCAAATCCTGGACGATGGCTCCTGTCGTCGAAGCCTATCAGGCGTTACGGGGCGTGTCGTTGATTGCCGCCGTCGTCTTTGTTGCCGAAATTGGCGACATCCGCCGCTTCGAAAACCCCCGCCAGCTGATGGCCTTTCTTGGCCTCCTTCCGTCAGAAAGCTCGACAGGTGAACATGTCAAACGTGGCGGGATCACTAAGGCCGGGAACTCACGGGCCCGTCGCATGCTGGTCGAAGGCGCATGGGCTTACCGCTTCCCTGCGCGGGTCAGTCGAACCAAGCAAGCGCAGTTGGAAGGCCTACCGAGAACTGTTCGCGAAATAGCGTGGAAAGGTCAGCTCCGCCTCTGCTCTCGCTACCGAACAATGATCCTCGCGGGGAAGCACAAGGCCATCGCGATCACCGCGATCGCGAGAGAAATGGCGGCCTTCCTGTGGGCGATCGGTCAGGAAGTGCAACCAGCTCACCACGCTTAGCCAAGCACCGCAGATCGCGCGCATTCGAAAGAGGAGACAAGATCATCTGCTGATGCGCAATCTTGGAGGCAGGGCCCCGGTCGGGGAATCTTCGATGGAACTGAGTGGCCGACTACGTCGATGCCCGTACTAAGATAGAAGCAGCCCCAGGCGTACACACGGAAATGCGGTATCCAACCCGCGTATAAGAGTTTGCAAACCGTCGTCTTGAGGTCCTGTCTCCGACATTGCGCATTAAACTGCATCCAGTTTGAGAACCATGGTTTTGGGCTTGGATTAGCGGCGGGCGTTCCCATCTGAGGCACTTTCCTCAGATATGGGTGGCGTCATGCTACGGGTTGATTGTGCACGCTGGGGTCAAACACCGGATGACCTGCGGCGGCTGGCGCTAAACGCACCTCATGCGCGCACCCGCGAGCGCGCGCTCGCCCTCTACGACATGGCTCAAGGAAGCTGCGCCACCCAGGTGGCGGCACGCACCGGGCGCCACCCGCAGACCGTGATGGGTTGGCTGCATGCCTACCACACACAGGGCCCCGCGGCCCTGGCCTATGGCCGCACCGGCGGCCGTCCCCCCTTTGTGCCCGAACCGCCGCCAGTCTCGGCGAGGTCGTGCGCGCGGCCCAGGGTGCGGCGGCCGCGCCGCCCGTAGACGGCGCCGATCCGCCGCCTCGCTTCACCCTCAAGCGCCTGGTGGCGTTCGTGCGCGAGCGCTTTGGTCTCAGCGTCTGTCGCGAGACCATCCGGGCGGCCCTGCACCGCCTCGCGCTGTCGTGGAAGAAGGCCAAAAAGCTGCTCGGCCGCGCGGATCCGGAGCAACGACGGGCTTTCATCGATCGCCTCCCGGACCTGCTGGCCGGCGCCCAACGCGACCGCCACCTCCTAGTCTATCTTGATGAGGCTCACCTTCACCAAGACACCGATCTTGGTTATGGCTGGTGCGCCCGCGGCCAGCGGCTGTGGGTGGCCTCCTGCTCGCCCGGGCTCTCGGCCAAGGTGTCGTTCTATGGTCTCTATCTCTACAACGAGGGCGAGGTCCGGCTGTGGCCCTATGCCCGCGCCAACGGAGAGCACACGATCGAGGTGCTGCGTCGGCTGCGGGCCGAGGTGTCCGACCGCAAGATCATTCTGCTGTGGGATGGAGCGCCCTACCATCGCGCCCAGGCGGTCCGGGCGGAGGCCTCCGATCTGAACATCGCGCTTGTGCCCTTACCCAGCTACAGCCCTGACCTGATGCCCGTGGAGGCGCTCTGGCGCTGGCTGCGCGAGGACGTCACCTATCACCACTGCCACAGCAGCCCTGAAGATCTCACCCGACGCGTCGCCGCTTTCGAAACCCGCATCAACACGGATCCATGCGCCCTGGCCGATCGCCTCTGGGTCAAGGATCAGCTCGACCCCAAGGAGGAAGAACTACGGTTCCCAAAATAGACGCGGTTTAGCTACACTATGCAGGACCAGCCATGATTGGCGGGATGAACAGTCGTGGCCATGCCGCTTGCATTTGAACATAAGAGTTCCATTGAGATAAAGATTGCGCCAAGATTAGTGCGGATAGCAGTCGGCTCGGATCCGGGTTCAACTGACATGGGTCGCCTCCAGCGTGAGTGGATATCGCAACCTCACTCTGCCAGAGAGCAGATCGCTATCCACCCCCATGGGATCTCTTAGAAGATTTCAGTAGACTATGTTCTTGGGATGTAACCCCACTTCCGAAGTGCCATTTGTGTATTTTCGGATAATTGTAGTGTGCCTCAGGCGGCCAAAGTCCTTGACGGGCGGCCGCCAGAAGCATCTCTTCTCGTCGTTTTTTATGAAGTTTTACACGAGGCATATGGTTCTGCACCTCAAGCTCCAAGGCTCGATAAGCAGATCGCACAGAGTCTATGACCTTATATCGATTTGGATGAGCAAGAATTTCAGTGTAGATGCCCAGTTGCACTTGCACCGCTCGATCGAGGCTGAAGCGTTGTACAACCACTTCTCTGCCGAACCGCCCGAGTTCTTCTCTTCGATCAGGGTTAGCAAGAAGACTCTCGAGTTGTTCAGCGAGCCGCGTAGCCCCCGCTGCACCATCAGCGAGTCCATAGAAGCCTTGTTTAAGAAATAGGTTGAGTGTCTCGGGATTGAAAATAGCTGAGAATGCCTCTTCGCCCTGAACAATCAGGGGCCGGCCGATCGCAAGGGCGCGGAGCGCAGAACTACCCATGCCAATTACAATATCTGCTGCTGCGTAGGCTGCCCGTGGGTCGAGTGTAGGGCCAGGGAGGGCGACGACCTCACGTTCCCATCTTACATTGACGGCTCTTGCGCGTTCCAAAAGCGAGTCAAAGGCGGAGCCCCCGCCAACAAGCACGAGCTTGATCGGATACTGGCCGGCAAGCAGGTCTGCCGCATCTATAGCCCGTACAAGCGAATCGAGCTTTAGATCTGGCGCAAAGCGTGAAACCCCAACGATCAGAAGATCATGCTCCGAGACACCATGAGTTCGGCGAAAGTCAGAACCGTCGATCCCTGGATGATCACTGTCTACATTGATTGGAGGCTCGAGCACCCAGACATTGCTGTGTTGTACCTCCCGGGCCTCTCTTCCTAATTCCTCTGTTCCCATAATTAGTGGCACCGCAGCGGGAACATACGGCATCACTGACATGCTCAACACAGTACACAACAATGGAACGCCTAGAAAAAGTCCCGCCCCAAAATACGCATCAAGGCACCCCGGCCATTCGTATGTATGAATCAAATCAATTTGCCTTCTCCGTGTAATTTCGGCCAACTGAATGATTCGTGAGGGTGCCGGCCTGTACTTAAGTGGATGTGCAGGCAGAAACTCCAAATTTCGGTCCTTGATATATTCGACGAGAGGGCCTGTCCTGCCATATATGAGGACCTCGTGGCCGGCATCAGCAATGCCGGCGGCCAAGTCGATGGCATTTATTTGGCTACCCCCGATTGTGAGTTCGTGCGGATAGACGAGAATACGCAAGGCCCGTTCTCCTTATCCCGATGTGTACAAATGGTGTGAAAGCATGGTCAACAGGCGCTATAATCGAGCGTGGCGGTGGTTACTCTTCAACTAAGTTTCTATAATGCTAGCTCGAATATCGCCGAACCGTTTTCTACAGCCTGTGAACAAGATCATAGCAGCGGGTGATTGAACTTTTCAGGCCCACGGGGCACTGTTAACCACCTATACCTCTTTCCGCTCCAGCATGAGCGCTACCGCGAAATGGATCACTGTCATGTAATTGGAAAAGATCCTCGATGAGTCTGCGCCGCTTGATTTCGCTGTCGAACCCAAGATACGGTGCGGCTGTTCGTCATTGTCTTGTCGGCGCTGATCGTCCAGCTGTTCCCGAGTGTCGACAGCGGAACAAGACTTGTGCTGGCTCAGGCACTCGGGCTGGACCCAAATATAGACTGTTGCAATGTAGGCGCTGTTATAGAACCTAGTGCTTGAGGGGTAGCTTCATTTTGTACGGCACTGTCAAGACCTAAAACACTGGCGAAGTGCTCCGCCCGTGCAATCCAGCTGTGCTTTCGTGCAAACGTTTGCCGCCGATGTAACAGCTGAGGCGTACGGGACTGCGCCAGAGTTCGTTCAACGGCGTCAGCAAAGCTGCGAGGATCCCGAGCTGTGGCGATAAGGTCAGTACTGAGCCAGCGGGCTGCGGAAAGATCAGTGGACACGGCCCCTCGTCCAGCTGCCAGATACTCCAGCGTTTTCAACGGAAAGCTGGCTTGGTTGAATTCAGTTTCTGAATACGGAGTCAGCCCAACATCGATAACACGAAGATAACTCGGCATAAGCTCAAACGGCTTTCGGCCCACGTAGCGCACGTTCTTCCGTCTGAGTAGCTGGCTGAGATCAAATGACGATTGGACAGAGCCGACTAATAGCAAGGACAGACCCCGGTCAGCCACTGCTTCGAGAAGGCTAAGGTCGATGCGCTGCGATATATGTCCAAAGACCCCAGCTATTGGGCCAGGCAGGTTCACGTCATCAGGCCATGGCGCCATATCAACATTTGCGAACCGCTCAGTGTCGCATCCATTGGGAATAAGAATCGGTTCATGGCCAAGCGCTTGCCAATGTTTAGAGAGATGCTCCGTGACCACGACGACGCGGTCTGCTCGTGCGGCTTGTTTGTGTTCTTCCTTCAATAGATATTTGCGGTCGAGGCCCATCAAGCCGGCTCCAGCGACGAAGTTGTCGGCGGCATACATGATTCGCTGCTCTGCTTCGACAGCATCGAAAAGGTTGGTGTGATTTGCCACGACAAAGGCGAACGCACGCCTGACACCAAGTGCCCGCACCGCATTAGCTATTGCCCAGCGGGTGAAACTTGCCTGAATGTGCCGTATTATGGGCCGGGATCCTGCAGGCGGTCCGCTTGGCGTGAGAACAGCGATGCGGGGCTGGACGATACGTAAGCCCGTGGACCAACTAATACCAGCACGGTGTGCGGCAATCGGTGATAATGGTGGATCGACAAAAAGAATGGGTGCCCATCGCGATAGGCGAGTAGCGATATGTTTAGCAGCATACCAGCCCCTGTCCCATGCAGTACCGCCGCAGATCACGACGAGCCCCTCCCACTCTCCATGCTGAGATGCTCGGGAATTTATCATGGATGGTGTCCCTCCAAGGAGCAGCATAGTTCCTGTCCTTCAGCTTCAAGACAGATGTTATGGATAAAGGCAGTTTCTCTTATTTCCTTTGGCTTTCAGTGCCTCACCTGAAACACACTATTTTAAGCCTGGCCATCAAACCGGATGCTTCACCATAATCTATCAAATGCTGGCTGGGATGACACTACATTGGCGTCAACGAGATTGAAACCGACGCAAGGCCAAAAACCATGAGAAAATCTATGATATTGTTGAGCCCTGTTGGTTTTCTCCATAAAACTTTAGGGATGCCAAGCGTCCTGAAACCGTTGCGAAGGAAAAAAATACATCCCTTGCGGCCAGATTAGGTATTAATATCGTATCCCCACAGTAGCTTGGAGCTAGATTTCTAGACACAGCAAAAAGATCATAATCAACGTGCATTTGGGCTACCCCCATCTTTACACCTAGTCCTTTGCCACAGGGGTTATGCCGGGTAGAGCCGCCGCAGTTTGGAGCGAGCCTGGGCGGTGGTGAAGTGCCAGTGCGCCTTGGCTCTGGCCCCGTTGCGTTGTGGATTTGCTTCGCTTAAGTGGAGAGCGGTTTGTTAGCTATCCGGCCAGCCTTTCGAACTGAACCGGACTGACATAATCGAGTGTCGAATGACGCCGGACGGGATTGTAAAACCCATCGATGTAACGACCAATCGCCTTCTTGGCCTCGGCCCTCGTCTGGAAGACGGTGCGCCAGACCAGTTCGGATTTCAAGGTCTTGAAGAAGGTCTCGACCACGGCATTGTCGAAACAATTGCCTGTCCCGGACATGGAGATCCGGATGCCGTGCTTCCGCAACTCGGCCTGATAGGCTGTCGAGCAATATTGACTGCCGCGGTCCGCGTGATGGGTCAGCCCCTCACCAGGTCTTCGGATCGCCAGAGCCTTGCGCAGCGCCTCCAGCGCCAGCTCCGTGTGGAGGCTGTCACTGACCGCCCAGCCGACCACCCGCCGGGCGAAGAGATCGAGAATCACAGCCAGGGAGAGCCAGCCCTCGTTCGTCCACAGATAGGAGATATCCGCGGCCCACTTCTGGTTCGGGCGCTCGGCCGAGAAGTCCTGCTCGAGCAGGTTGGGCGCGATCGGAAAGGCATGATGACTGTCGGTGGTGCGTTTGAAGCGGCGCTTCTGCCGGGCCTTGAGGCCGTTCTCGCGCATCAACCGAGCCGTCCGGCGTCCCACCGTTAGGCCCTCGTCCTGCAACTCACGAGTCATGCGCGGGCTGCCATAGGTCTCATGCGAGAGGGTGAAGGCCGAGCGAATGTGGGCCAGAAGCACCAGATCCTCGCGCTGGCGCGGGCTGGCTGGACGCGAGCGCCAGGCGAAGTAGCCGCTTTGGCTGACACCGAGAGTCTGGCACAGGCGCGTGACGGGGAAGCTCTCTTTCGCCACATCGATGAACTGAAACTTCATCGACTTCCCTCCTTGGCGAAAAAAGCCGTAGCCTTCTTCAGGATCTCCCGCTCCTGGCGCAGGATCTCGTTCTCGCGCCGCAGCCGCTTCAGCTCGACCGCCATGTCCTCCTGGCGTTCTTCCGGCGGATCGTCGATCTCACGCTCGCGGCGGCGATCGAGCCAGTGGCGCAGGGTCGACAGGCCGACGCCGAGATCAGCGGCAATCGCCCGTCGGCTGCGGCCACTGGTCAAGGCGAGCCGTACAGCCTCATCCTGAAACTCTTTCGTAAAGCGTGTCTGGGGCATGGAGATCCTCCTGCTTCATGAGAGGCTCTCCATCTTTTCGGAGCAAGTCCACTCCGGTCGATGCCGAGGCCGTGGCGGCCTTCTTCAAGGCCCTCGCTCCTGCCGAGCTGGATGCCTTCACGCGAGCGGTGGCGCTCCGGCGCGAGGCGGACGATGCAGCGCTGAAGGCTCAGGCGCAGCAGGTCGAGCGGCTGCGCTACCTGGCGGCGCTGGCCGAACGGCAGTTCGATCAGGTCGATCCGGACAACCGTCTCGTCGCCGCCGAACTCGAGCGGCGCTGGGAGGAGACGTTGCGCGATCTGCGCCAGGCCGAAGCCGCGCTCGCCGACGCTGCGCCGGAAGCCGGCCGCGTCGTCCCGTTCGGCGTCGGCCCCGATCTCCACGCCGCCTTTACCGAGCCGGGCCTTGAGCCGCTCGGTCTCCAGCGCCTCGCTAGCGGCCGGGCGGGCGGCAAGGCTGGCCTCGCCGGCCGCCAGGAAGGCGTCGCGCCAGCCGCTGAGGGTTGCGGCCGTCACGCCCAGCGAGCGCGAGACCGTGTCCAGATCCTCACCGCGCAGCAGGCGCAGAACCGCCTCGCGTTTGCGCTGCCGCGACATGCGCCCGCCACGGCCCAGACCGGCCGCATCCTTCATCATCTCTGTCATCGTCATCACCCTTCTGCGGATCCCGTCCGCTTACAGGGTGTCTCAGGAAACTGTAGGGCAGAGGAGTCTCTATCTGTTCCCGGACCGCCCCACGACCTTGCGCGCGTTCCAAAAGCTCAAAGCCGGCAAGTTGGACCGCCTCTCTCCCGTCACTCGGTTGGCTTGTTGAGGAGGGCAGTAAGATGCGTGATCGAACAAGCTCACGGATCAACCCTGGACGATCATGTCCATCGGTTTGCGCGATTGGGTCAATGCATGAGGATTAGCGCCGATTGGTATTAGGCAGAATTTGTCATTTGTGATCAGACCATCTCAACTGGATTGCGGTCCACGTAACCCAGCCCGGGCGAGCCCCCATGGCCCAGATGCGCTCACGAAAGCTCTGAGCCGCTTCCTCTGCACAGGGATTATGACGCTTTGGGGGGCGGACCCTTTGGAGCGGTGTTGGGATAGACGCGACCCATCTTTGCCCAGGCTTGCTCGGTGGTGAGGTGGCTCGATCCGGCTGATCGCCGCAACCGCCACCCGAACGTGTGTCCCTTTAGCACGGGAATTGGGAGTGGCGAACTGGGAGAGTTGGAGTAACGAACGGCTAGCTCACCGCTCTCGAATGCTCTCATCAAGGCCACGCAGGAGAGGATAAAGGAAGTATGAGATGACGGTCCTGCGACCAACTTGAATTTCCGCCTGAACTGCCATGCCGGGAAGTAAGCGGAAACTATCTGGCAGGTTACGGAGATTGGTGTCGTCAAGGCTCAGTCGAGCCCGGTAGAAAAGCCGATCACTGGACTGAGCGCCGCTCTGTCTCGTGTCAGACGGGAATGAATCCTGACTGATTGTTCTGACCAAGCCAGATACGGTTCCGTGCTTCTGGAACGGAAATGCATCGAGCTTGATTCGAGCTGTATAATTCGGGCTGATATGGCCGATATCCTTAGGCTCGATAAAGACCTCCGCTTCCATTGGCACGTTAAGAGGGACAAGGGTGAACAGCGGTTCTGCTTGACGGACAACAGAACCGACGGACCTTTGGGCGACCTCGAGCACAATAGCATTGGCTGGCGCAATCAAGGTGACGTGGCGCCGGCGTAATTCGGCTTTCTTAAGTTCCTCCGCGGCCTCATTTTGTCTCTCACGTGCTGAAACTAGAGATTCTAGAGTCGTCCGCCGAAAATCCTCCAGGAATTCTTGGCGCTGCAGGTGTGCTTTTTCTAGCTCGTGCTTTGCTTCGATCTGGGAGCCCTGCAAGCGGGTAATCGCCCCCTCAATGTCTAGACGTGCATCGCGCGTCTGTAACAGGTTGAGCTTCGAGCCAGTTTGATGAGCGAGAAGTGTTGCGCGCATGGCTTCAACTTCCTTGATACCCAGAAGCCTGTCGCGGGTGATTTCCTCTTCCTCACGGCTCTTTTGAATGCTTGCTTCCGCTCGAGATATCTCCTCAGTGAGATTCCGCACTCGGCTGTCGCGAAATGCCTTCCGTTGCGCCGCCAGTTCGGCTTCGACTACCTGCCGCGGATTAGATAGGTCCGTAGGCACATAGATGCGGTCCGAGAGTTCCGCCTCAAGCCGGTTAACCATAGCGTCAGCGGTCTCGAGCTTCACTTTCAGCTGATGAACGTCGGCTTCTGTAAATGTTGGGTCGAGTACGGCTAGCGTCTGTCCTGCGGTGACGGACTGGCCGACGGTGACAGTGATGCTTTGTATAACGGAACTCTCAAGCGGCTGAACAACAATATTGGGTTGGGTCGTTATCAGTTTACCTCGGGAGACTGCGACCTCATCGATCTCTGTCAGACAGGCCCATGCGATGCCTGCGCTAATCAGCAGCATAATCAAATAGAGGGTCAGTCTCGCCACCCGAGGTGGCGCGCGTTCCTCGACCTCGATAGCGTCCGGTTGGAACTCCGAGATGAATGCGGGCCGCTTCCGGAGGGAAAGCTGCACGATCTGGGCTCTCGGCTGACTATCACTAGGCTGGTGGCGAGACGTAGTCATGCAGCATGTCTCGTTTGCTGGTTCCAAAGGTGACGGTAGGTTGTGCACGAGGTCAGAAGCTGGTCATGCTGACCCATCGCGACTATATGTCCCCGATCGAAGACCAAAATAGTGTTGGCATCCACCAGCGTTGAGAGCCGATGGGATACGATCAGCACGGTCCTCCCCTCCGCAATTTTGCGTAGGTTCTGACGGATGATCATCTCGCTGTCTGGGTCGAGAGCACTGGTCGCCTCGTCGAGTATCAGCAGCCGTGGGTCGCTGATCAGGGCGCGGGCGATGGCCAGGCGCTGCTTCTGCCCGCCCGACAGATTTTCCGCGTTCTCCTCGAGCAATGTATCGAAACCCCTCGGAAGCCGCTCAATGAATTCATCCGCCCCAGCAGCTCTTGCTGCCCATGCAATCTCTTCGAAGGTTGCAGTCGGCTTCGCGGCGGCGATGTTCTCCCTAATCGTGCCACGAAAGAGGAAGTTGTCCTGTAGCACCACGCCGATAGATTTACGTAGGTGCACAAGATCGATTTCACGAATGTCGTAGCCATCAATCCGCACCAGGCCTTCCTGCACTGAATAAAGCCGCTGGATTAGGCGCGTAATTGTCGTCTTGCCGGACCCGCTGCGGCCCACGATCCCAACGATGCTACCTGGCGCCACTGTGAACGAAACGCCGTCGAGCGCAGGTGATCTTTCGGATTGATACGAGAAAGATACATCCTCGAACTCGATCGCTCCGGAAATTGGAGGACAGAGGCCCCGCTGTATGCCGTCGACCTCTGGCGCGCGGTTCATCACCTCGCCGAGCATGCGAACGGACAGGGAGATCTCTTGGTACTCATGTGCCATGGTCAAAATCTGGACCAAAGGTCCTGACACACGGCCAGCCAACATGTTGAAGGCCACGAGTGCACCAACCGTCAGCTCCTGGTTGAAGACATCAACCGCACCAATCCCGATGATGGCAACGCTCATAAGCTTTTCAAGTAGGCCGGTCACACTCTGGGCTGCGGCCGAAATCTTGTCGACGCTGTATTTCGTCGTAACGACCTGGGCGGATGAATTATCCCAGGTGCGTCGGTGAATCGGTTCCATGGCGAGCGATTTGATGGTGCGCATTCCGTGCATGGCCTCCACGAGGATGGCCTGCCGTTCTCCCTCGGCCTCATAAAGGGCTTGAAGGCGGCGGCGGAAGGGGCCAACGAGAAGTCCGATCATCAATGCGACACAGGCTGTGAAGGCGAGGACAACTAGAGTCAGCTTTACACTGTAGAGGAGCAGAACAGGGATGAAGACCACAAGAGAAAGCCCGTCCAGCATTGTGGTGAACAAGCGACCGGTTAGGAACTCGCGAATACGGCTGGCCTGTTGCATGTGCTGCACCAGAACGCCGGTCGGCACCTGTTCGAAATAAGCCAGCGGCAGATTTAGGAGATGCGCGAAGGTGCGGACAGCCACACGAACGTCAATCCGATTACTCGCATAAAGCAGGAGATAGCGCCTTAAGAATGTAAAGACCGCGTCAAAAACGAGCGCAATCGTCACGCCACCGGCCAGTACATAGAGTGTCGCATAGGCTTCATGCACAAGCACTTTGTCGATGACAAGCTGCGAAAAGATTGGCACCGCCAAGCCCAACCCGTATAGGACCAGAGCTGCTAGCAGAACATCGAACAGAATGCGGCGCTGACGCAAGAGCTCAGGTACGAACCAGAGGAAGCCAAAGGGGCGGTTGAGATCTCGACGAGGGCTTCGGTCGGGTTTGACGAGGACGACCTCGCCTTTCCAGGCCTCGCAGAAATTAGCCTCGGTGAGAGAGATCGGCTCTGGCAGGGCTGCGATCGGGTCCAAAATCAACACCGTGTCCTGGTCGCCAGCCCTTTCCAAACCCAGGACGACGATCCAGTTACCGTTGTGCAGCCGGGCAAGAGCTGGGAAGGCTCCATCCAGGTTCAACAGCGCCTTCCAATCGATGGAGACTCTGCGGGCTCTGAGCCCTGACTCACGGGCCATGCGCAGCAGAAGCTGAGTCGAGATCGGCACCTCACCGAGGGCATAGGTATGGGCGAGGTATTCGGCCGACAGATCGGTGCCGTGGTGGCGTGCAAGGGCGACGAGACAATGTAGACCTGTGGGAATGTGTACAGTCAACGCCGTTCGCTGCTCCGGTTCAGGAGGTAAAGTTGGGTGAGAAGTTACGGCTGCGGGTAGCAAGGTTGGGGGGCGCGGAATCGGCTGGAGCTTGCCCGGTGTCCCCCGAGGCTGCCGAATTCGGCTTGATGGCACCGGCCTCAATGAGCCCCTTGACAACCCGCTGCATCAACTCGACCGAATTGGCGAAGGCATCCACTGGCATCACGATTCGCTGACGGAAGGCCGGTTTTGGGTTGTTATTGGCATCACGCTCAGCGGGCGATAGACTCATCAGATCTATACGAACAATCGGCCCTGTGATCGTAATTTCCGCAATTCCGTCAGAATAGACTTCGTCTTGCATTGGATGGTTTCCCTATGCTGCTGCCGAAGGATTGAAGAGAACGTCGACCCAGTAGTTGCTCTTCTGGTAGGAGTTGGTTGGGAACAGGCTCGAGGTGCCATAAGCGTAGACGCCGTTGCGGCTTGCCGTGGTGTCGGCCAAACCCTTCAAGGGTCCATTGGTCACGTCCGCCGTGAAGAAGTTGCTTGTGGAGGCGTAACGGCTGTTGCTGTGGTAGGAGACCACGTAGGTGGTGTTGGCGTTGATCGCGATCGGGTTGGCGAAGGTGGCGGTTTGCCAGCCGCTGGCTGTCTCATTGGCGAACGTCACCGAGCCCAGGTTAGTGCCCGTGCTCGTCCAAAGCGTGCCGGTATGGGTGCCAGTCTCGTTAGTAGCTTTGTAGAACCGAATCCCGCTCACCGTGCCGGCGCTGGTGGCCTGAAACTTCATTCCAAGCTCCGCCGACTTGTCTGCGACTGACGGTGATGCCGGGGTGGCCGAGGAGCTGAACAGGCTCACTGCTGAGCCTGGCGCGTTGACTGAGAGGCTGACGCTAGCCGAAGCGGCGCCGCCACGCCCATCAGAGATGGCATAGTTGAAGCCTGCTGTGCCAGTATAATCGGCATTGGGTGTGAAGGTGACCTCTCTGCTAGTGGTGTTGTAGGTAACGCTGCCGTTGGTGGCTCCACTGACACCGGAGATGCTCAGTGTATCACCATCCGGATCGTTATCGTTGCCTAGTAACGCCGAGGCGGCAATGGTGATCGCCCTATTGGCAGTGGTAGTGAACCCACTGTCGTTGACCGCCACCGGTTGCTGGTTAACCGTAGAGGGATTGAAGAGAACGTCGACCCAGTAGTTGCTCTTCTGGTAGGAGTTGGTTGGGAACAGGCTCGAGGTGCCATAAGCGTAGACGCCGTTGCGGCTTGCCGTGGTGTCGGCCAAACCCTTCAAGGGTCCATTGGTCACGTCCGCCGTGAAGAAGTTGCTTGTGGAGGCGTAACGGCTGTTGCTGTGGTAGGAGACCACGTAGGTGGTGTTGGCGTTGATCGCGATCGGGTTGGCGAAGGTGGCGGTTTGCCAGCCGCTGGCTGTCTCATTGGCGAACGTCACCGAGCCCAGGTTAGTGCCCGTGCTCGTCCAAAGCGTGCCGGTATGGGTGCCAGTCTCGTTAGTAGCTTTGTAGAACCGAATCCCGCTCACCGTGCCGGCGCTGGTGGCCTGAAACTTCATTCCAAGCTCCGCCGACTTGTCTGCGACTGACGGTGATGCCGGGGTGGCCGAGGAGCTGAACAGGCTCACTGCTGAGCCTGGCGCGTTGACTGAGAGGCTGACGCTAGCCGAAGCGGCGCCGCCACGCCCATCAGAGATGGCATAGTTGAAGCCTGCTGTGCCAGTATAATCGGCATTGGGTGTGAAGGTGACCTCTCTGCTAGTGGTGTTGTAGGTAACGCTGCCGTTGGTGGCTCCACTGACACCGGAGATGCTCAGTGTATCACCATCCGGATCGTTATCGTTGCCTAGTAACGCCGAGGCGGCAATGGTGATCGCCCTATTGGCAGTGGTAGTGAACCCACTGTCGTTGACCGCCACCGGTTGCTGGTTAACCGGAGCTGGCGCGTTGACTGAGAGGCTGACGCTAGCCGAAGCGGCGCCGCCACGCCCATCAGAGATGGCATAGTTGAAGCCTGCTGTGCCAGTATAATCGGCATTGGGTGTGAAGGTGACCTCTCTGCTAGTGGTGTTGTAGGTAACGCTGCCGTTGGTGGCTCCACTGACACCGGAGATGCTCAGTGTATCACCATCCGGATCGTTATCGTTGCCTAGTAACGCCGAGGCGGCAATGGTGATCGCCCTATTGGCAGTGGTAGTGAACCCACTGTCGTTGACCGCCACCGGTTGCTGGTTAACCGTAGAGGGATTGAAGAGAACGTCGACCCAGTAGTTCTCAGCTTTGAAGACGCTGGTCGGGAAGGTACTGGTCAAACCATAGGCATAGACACCCGCATTTGCCGGTGCCGAAAGGGGCCCGTTTGTCACCGAAGAGGCGAAGCCATTTGTAGTCGATGAGTAGTAGCCGCCGGTGTGGTAGGAGACCACGTAGGTGGTGTTGGGCGTGATCGCCACTGGGCTTGAGAAGCTTACCGCCTGCCACCCGTTGCCAGTTTCATTCGTGAAGGTCGCCGATGCCAGCTTGGTGCCAGTGCCCGACCAAAGCGTGCCCGTATGAGTACCCACATTCAGATCGTTCTTGAAGAATCTCACCCCGGTGACGGTACCGGCAACCGAAGACTGGAACTTCATCCCGACTTCAATCGGGTTGCGATCCAGCTGGGCCACACTCGGCGGGCTTGCCGAGGCCGTGAAAAGATTATTGCCTGTCACCGTAACCGTTTGGCCGGCTTTCGGGACCTCCACATTAACGCTGTCGTCGACAGCTCTGGTCCTGATTGTAAACGTGCCGGCAGTATGGGGCACCCAGCTGTAGGTCCAATTCTCATCCCCAGTCACTGGGTGCCAGGTGGCGCCGCTATCAGTCGTGATCTCAACGCCTGCAACAACTCCCCCACCACTATCGGAGGCCGTGCCGCTGATCGTCACAGCTTGACCTACCGTGAGGGCACTGCCGGCACTTGGATTCGTGATGGTTGAAACAGGTTTCGTGGTATCGGTTGATTGGGTCGCCGCCACAAGCCCGGGCTCCAATGTGCCCGGCTCAATGCCCATGTCGGCCAGCAAGTTGACCATAGCCTGCTTGACACGGGGATCAACAGGAGTTGCCTCTAGGTCATGATTTGAGTCGAGGCCCCAGGCCCAGTAGACAGTGCCGGCACCGAAAACCAAAGCACCACTGGGAGCGCGGTAAAGTGTTAGATTATGCTCGGCTGTGCCCGCCCCAGTTCTGGTACCATAATCTCGCAGATACTTGTCCACTGGTAGCGTGGTGGATGACAGCTTGACGAGACCTGCAGGATCAAAGCCGTTATCGGGTGCGGCATCCCATTCGTAGCCGAGATAGTTCTTCGTGAGTGTCGCTGTTTGACCCGGCTGGAGGTCCGCAACACTAGTGTTGCGCCAGAAGCGCAGATTAGCGTCGTCGTACGGGACGGTGATTGCATCAAGCCGGTACGAGTCGACCTGGAACATGGTGCCGGTCAGAGAGTTCTCTGGTTGCCCTGCGCCCACAGAATTTGGTCCGACAAACCGCGGATCTCTCCAGGTTCCGGTCCATTCGTTACTCGGATCAATCGGCCCCGCCCTGGTCTCCTTGTAAGAAACGAGGGTGCGATAATCCTGACTGCCTGTGCTGATGCTGGGCTCCCAGCGCGTCTTCCAGTAGGCTTCATTACCGCTCCAGAAAGCGAGGTTCACGCCAGCATCACGGGCCGCTTCCACGTTGGCGCGCTGTTGGCCTGACCAGTACTCGTCATGGCCGACACTCAGATACATCTTATGGTTCTTAAGCAGGTTGCCGAAGCGGTCAACGTCCACGCCGCTCATGTAGGAGACATCGTAGCCGTTCTTCTCAAGCCACATAAGCGCCGGAAATTCGACACTGAAGATGTAATCCTGCGGGCCTGCAGCGAGGCCGCCGCCGCGGGTTATGATGGGGCGATTGTAGCTGACCTTGTAGGCACGCCCAGGTGATGTATCGCCCCCTGGTCCATTTCCCTGATAAAGGTTCGCACCGCCCCAGTGATTATAGGCCTGCCAAGTCGTGTCTGCCGTCTGAAAAATGACATCGCTGCTGCTGCTGTCGTCGCGAACAATGAATGGAATGTGGTTCTGCCCAGCCGTACCGTCCTGGCGTACGAGCTTGGCAGTGTAGATACCCGATACGGCATCGGCCGGGATGTCCCAGGATGCCGTGACGGCCCAGTTGCCGGCATCAACCAGACCGGTGGTGCTATCGCGCAGCGGTGTGGGCTGGGTTTGGACGCCCGTATGCTGCAGGGTGGCTACCTTGCGAGCGCCCATGCCGCCATAATAGCCGAGGCGGTAGATGTCGATCCGGTAGTTATTCGAGTCAGTGTTGATCTTGAAATCAACCCTGTTGCCGCGGTTAATGCTGATGTCGGTGGCGAAGCCCTCAATATTGGAGCTGCCCGCGCCCGTGATATCCCACTCGCTCTGAGGATTGCCGGGCTTTTGGTTCTCGAGAACGATAGCATTCGGCTCTGGTGCCGTGAGGTCGAAGTTCACCGGCTCGCTAGTAGTGGTCTTGGCTGTAACGGGACCTTTCAGCACCCCGCGCTGTTCAATGTTCCTCGGATCGCGGCCTTCCGCTTCCAGGCCGGGAGGGGTGAGCGGAAGTATCAGTCGTTCGCCTCCAGGCCGGTAAACCTCTCTTGGGGGGAAGTTATTTACAGTGTCAGCAAGAACACGAGATGCTGCCGAGTCTTGCGCTGGCTCTGGCAGTGGGGTTACCGCGAGAGCCGCTGGTTGTGATGGAGTTAACTGTGTGGAGATCGGGTCGGTCAGCACCGATGAGGGATCATGTGCCTCAAGAGGCGCTTGCCCAGCGGCGGAGTCCATAGGATCAAGGTGTCCTGCCGGGAGATCCCACCTGGGTGTGGATGAGGATGGTCCTGTCGTTTCGTCTCCTCCGGCGCGGTCCTGATTTTCAGTCTGAAGAGGGACACGCGCGCCACCATTGGAAGATGCCCCTGCTAATTCCTCCGCATGCAGACCACTAGCAGAGATCCCATTCAGGCCGCCTTCTTGTGCGAACCCAATAAGCGATGTCTCTTCTAGAAACTCGGAACCATCCAAAGAATCCATTCCGTCCGTTTCGGGCTCTGAAATTCTATCACTTGATTGGAGCATGAGAAACTCCCATAGATACGTGACTTCAGGGCAGTGTTAACTACACTTTGTCATCATAATAACTGTTTCAAAAGTCCCATAATCCGGTCCGGTCTGGCACTTAGTAGGTAGATCTCAACGTGCTCCGCGATAACAATACAGTGGCTGAGTGATCTTCCCTGGCAGTGCGAGCGGCATGCCCGCGAACCAGGCATCAAGCCCAATGAGGTTCAGGGCTGCTGCCGTCAGCACGTGCCGGAGATGCGTTTTGGCGAGACCGATATAGCGGGAGCGCCGCAGGTGCAGGACCCGGACGCCCGCCGAAATCGTTCCCTCGATCCCGGCGCGCTGTCGATCCTCCTTTGAGAAGGCAAGCTGCGCCTCGCGCTGGCGAGCCGCCTCCAGCGTCTCGTGTTCCTCGGGTGGTCGCAGTGTGAGAAGGCGCCGGCCGCTTCGGGTACACCGTGACTTCAACGGACAGGGGCGACAGTGGATCGTCGAGAAGCGCACCTTGAAGGCGGTCCGTCCCTGCCAGTAATCAGGAAGCCAACGCCTGCTCGTGTGCGCTGCCGGACAGGTCGCCACTTGCCGATTCTGTTCCCGGCACAGGACCAGGAGGGTGTCGAGCAGGTGTTCTTCCGCGCCTCCCGCCACCAGACAACTGCGGAATTCGCTCAGGACCGAGGCATCGAAGCCAGGGTCGGTCAATTCCAGTCCCAGCAGGTATTTCCAGTCAATGCGGCTGCGACGGCCTCGGCCGCCTGACGGTCAGACAAGTTCTCGGCGAACTGAAGCAAGCTCACCAGCGCCAGCCGCCACGGGCATTCGGTGGGCTGTCTGCAACTCGCGAAGAGAGGCGCGAACTGGGCGTCAGTGGAAATCGTCCCGAGTTGGTCGCATAGGCGCAGATTTGAATTGCCACGCGGGAAGGCGGCATGGGCAACGGCTGCGGTGGAAGCCGGAACATCAGCACACAAGGTCGGGCAGAGTGACATAGAACCCTCCAGAGTTGCAGAATTCAGGTCCTGCAACCCGAATGCCAAGCCTACCTCAAACGCTCCAACCCATTCGCCAGCAGTATCGGGAAAATGGAAAGCACTTTTGTGACCGAGGAGGTTCTCCATGCCTCAACAGCCCCGGCGCTTTACGTAGGAATTGCGGGATGAAGCCGTTCGGCTTCGCAGCTAAACCGCGTCTATTTTGGGAACCGTAGTTCTTCCTCCTTGGGGTCGAGCTGATCCTTGACCCAGAGGCGATCGGCCAGGGCGCATGGATCCTTGTTGATGCGGGTTTCATTTCGGCGCGGTCAGTCATCAGGGCACTCTGCTGACAAAGCAGAGCGCTCTTCCGATCTGCGATTGCCTCGGTGATCTGTTACCTTAGGCGTGGATGGCTATTCTTCTCTGTGGCGGTTGCGGTAGCGGCGCATCAGCACATAGCCACCGGCCAGAAGCAGGAACGGCAGCCCGGCCCCGGCAATCGGTCCAGGAACGCCTTTGCTGCCGCCCTCCGGCTTGCCTCCAGGTTTACTGCCATGAGCGTTCACGAACTCAGAGATCCATTTGACCCCAGCCTCTGCTTGGGACGGAAACGCATAGGAAACGCCCACGGCGCCGAACAACACAGTCCCCGCGACAAGAACACTTGGCCAAGTGCGCATCAAGTTCTCCTATGAGGTCACCTTATCTCAATCGGCCAACAGCGGACCTTAAGGTTTCATCATGCCTCTCAGTCTGATGCGCTGAAACCCACCTATCTGAGGTACCTCCCTGGAGGCTATTAATCTCATAAAAGTAGTTGTCAATCAGCCGAGTGACGCGTTGTTGTTATACTTCCTCAACGCGAGGTGTGGAATGTTAAAGCAAGTCACCTTAGCCACATTGCTTGTGGCGGCAACGGCAACCGTGCCCGCTCTGGCCCATCATAAGGCAGGCCATAGCGGCGGCGGTGGAGGCGGTGGAGGCTCCATAGGCGGCGGCGGAGGCGGCGGTGGTGGAGGCGGTGGCAATAAAGGGGTTCCTGGCCCGATTGCCGGAGCCGGGCTGCCGTTCCTGCTGATCGCAGGCGGCTATGTCTTGGTCCGCCGCTACCGCGCCCGGGGCCAAGCTCAATAGACCGGGCCACATGCTGAACATTGATCGGCTCCCGCGCCCTTTGTCTGCAGACGCGGGAGCCATGATCGTGAATGGACAGGCCGCAGCCACATTTGTCTCCCGCAACGAGCTATTCGCCGGGCTGGCCGTGGTCGGCTTTGCCAATGGCATCAGCGAGAGAGTCAGCCACGCGGTGGCAGACATCGGAATTGTTGCTGCGCTGGTGAGCACTTTCGATATCAGCGCCATTGTCTGGGTTGCCTGGGGCCTTAGCCTCGTGATCCTGCTTCGTAGTCCTATGCAGCCGGTCCGCCGTTCGGATTGGCTTGTGGCCAGTGGCGCTCTTCTCGCCTTCCTCGGGCCAGTCGCACCGCTGAGCTGGCTGGCCCTTGCTGCTTTGGCCATCTACTTGTTGCGGACGTCGCCGCACTCGAGCCTGTTCCACCGCGGTGCCTGGATCCTCCTCACCCTGACGGTACCGATGTTCTGGAGCCGCCTGCTGTTTGCTATCCTCAGCGACACCATCCTGCAGGGTGATGCGCTGCTGGTGGGCTGGCTGGTAGGAACCCCTCGCAGTGGCAATGCAATTCAACTCGCCGATGGCTCCGGCTATCTCTGGATTGCCCCGGCGTGTTCGTCCCTGGCCAACGTGTCGCTGGCGATCCTGTGCTGGGTGACGGTTAACAAGGGTATGGGACGTTCCAGCTCGCTGTGGGATGTCGGGTGGATTGTGCTCGCCTGTGCCGCGGTGGTCGCCATTAACGTCACCCGCATCAGCCTGATCGGGTTTTACCCCGCCTATTTTGACCTGCTCCACGGCCCGGTTGGGGCCACTGTCGCAAGCTGGCTGACCCTGGGGATTGTGATAGCGATCTGCATATTGGCGGTCCGGCGCGATCTTCCGGCTCGAGCCAACTCAGGATCTGCCGTGAAGATCCAACCTGGGCTTGGGATCGGACTTAGTCTGGCGCTGGTGGCGAGCCTGTTTCTCAAGGTTTCAGGCCTGGCGCATCCTACCCCCAGCCCTGCGGTAGACACAGCACCCGTGTTTCCTGATGAGGTCACAACCCTGCTTGAGCAGCAGGGCTTCCACATGAAGCTGCTTACCCCTAAGGACGACTTGCCTTGGGTGGTTGGGACTGCGGGAGATTGCCAAGTTCGAGTGACGAAGGTCGCACCCCAAGGGTGGCAGCAGGGACTGCTGACAGCGTTGGCTCAAGATCAGCACCTCGTGTACCTGTTTGATGGAGCGAGTTACCTGGAGCAGCCGATGATGCGAACGCGGGCTGATTTCTACTGGACCCGGCTGAACCGCTACCTCGGGCGCAAGGCCCCGAGCCGCCCTGTCCTTGCTGTGCTCTCGACTTCAGCCTGTGAGAACCTGCCGTTGCGCGAACTGGCTGACCTGTCTGGATGAAGCCGGTGCAGAATAAGGCCGTGTGTGGACGGCGCCTGCGTGGCAAGAGGGCTCTTGGTGTCTTGACGCTTTGGTCGGGTGCTGTTGGGGTGGACGGCCCCCTTACGGCATCGCTGTGCCAGAATGAGGTCGTTGCCGATCTCAAACACAGGAGACCGTCCATGGACCAGATTATTCGCATCGGAATGGATACGTCAAAGCACGTCTTCCAGCTGCACGGGGTGAATGCCGCCGAGGAGCCAGTCCTGCGCAAGAAGCTGCGGCGCCAGGACCTGATCACCTTCTTTGACAAGCTTCCGCCCACCGTGGTTGCCCTCGAAGCCTGTGGGGGCTCGCATCATTGGGCGCGCCTGTTGCAGTCGTTAGGGCACCAGGTGAAGCTGATCGCGCCGCAACTGGCCAAGCCATACGTCAAGCGTGGCAAGAACGATGCCGCCGATGCCGAGGCCCTGTGCGAGGCGATGAGCCGGCCGACCATGCGCTTCGTGCCGGTTAAGACCCCAGAGCAGCAGGCGGCCCTGATGCTGGTGGGGGTGCGCGATCGGTTGATCCGCCAGCGCACCCAGCTGGTCAACGTGATCCGCGGCTATGCGGCCGAGTTTGGGCTCATTGCCCCAAAGGGACTGTGTCGGATCGAGCCCCTCCTGGAGCGGGTCAAGACCGAAGAGACCTTGCCGGCTCTGGCCCGAGAGCTGTTTGAGATGCAGGCCACAGAATATGCGCGATTGCAGGTCCAATTGGAGGAGGTCGAAGATCGCCTTATGGCTTGGCACCGCGCCCATGAGGGCAGCCGACGCTTGGCTCGGATCCCTGGGGCGGGGCCGATCGGGGCCGCCATGCTGGTGATGAAGACGCCCGCGCCCGAGGCCTTCCGGTCCGCCCGCCACTTTGCCGCCTGGCTCGGCTTGACCCCAAAGGATCATTCGACTGCCGGCAAGGTGCGGCATGGGGTGATCACGCGCGCCGGTGACGAGATCCTGCGCAGCGTGCTGGTGGTCGGCGCTACGGCTGTCATCCGGCAGTTGCGGCGCGGCCAGTGTGCGCCTGCTTCGCTCTGGCTGGTGGAGTTGCTCAAGCGCAAGCCACCAAAGCTGGTCGCCGTAGCGCTGGCCAACAAGATCGCCCGCATTGCCTGGAAGCTGATGGTGACAGGCGAGAGCTACAAAGGCCCCTCGGCCAGACCGGCATCGGCATGCGTAGTTTAGAGATCAGCCCGACATGAGATCCTCTCGAGTGCTCTCATGTTGAACTGGTGTCGGACCTTGCAAGGAAGCGAGCAGATGGTGTGATCGTCGATCCAGACGGTGAGACACTCCGCACATGACTGTGGTCTGGCGAGGCCGCGGTGCTGTTAAAGCGCTTTTGATCTGGACTTGAATCGCTTCGGGTGGTCTGTGCGTTGACTGGGATATGGCCCGGGAGGCAAACCATGCCCCAGCCCTATTCTCCTGATCTGCGTGAGCGTGTTCTTGTCGCCTGTGCGCGTGGCGACCTTCCTCAGGTTGAGATTGCCCGCCGCTTCCAGGTCTGCCCCGCCACCGTCTCGAACTGGCGCCGCCAAGAGCGCGAGGAGGGCCGACGCTGTCCCAAGCCGCACAGCGGCGGCGTGCCCTCGCGCCTGGATGCAGCAGCTCTGGAGGTGCTGCGTCAGCTCGTGGCCGAAGACAATGACGCGCTGCTGCGCGAGTACCGCGAGCGCCTGGCCGAGCGAACGGGCGTGACGGTGTGTCTGGCGGTGATCTGCGAGGCGCTCAAGCGGCTCAAGCTGCGTCCGAAAAAAAGACCCTTCGGGCGGCCGAGCAGGAGCGGCCCGAGATTGCCGCCGAGCGCGAGGCCTATCGCCAGCAGATGAGCGAGCTTCCCGTGGAACGCCTGGTGTTCCTCGATGAGAGCGGAGTGACGACCAAGATGGCCCGCACTCATGCGCGAGCGCCACGTGGGCAACGCGCCTATGGCTCCATCCCGCTCGGCTCGTGGCAGCGGCTGACGGTCTTGGGCGCACTCGCCTGTGAGGGCCTGGTCGCTACGATGAGCATCGAGGCCTCGACCTCGACCTCCGTGCTTTTGGCCTATCTCGAGCAAATCCTGGTACCGGCCCTCAAACGCACCAAGCCGGATGCCATTCTGGTGTTGGACAACCTGCGCCCGCATCGGGCCACAGAAGTGCGAGACCTGCTCGCGCAGGCCGGGATCGGGCTTTTGTACCTGCCGCGCTATTCCCCGGAGTTCAACCCGATCGAGCCCGCCTGGGCCAAGATGAAAGAGCGGCTCAAGGCGAAAGCGCCTCGCACTCTTGAAGCTTTGGAAGCGGAACTCAAACCCGCCCTCGACACCATCACCGCAAAGGATGCCCGAGGCTGGATCAGGCATGCCGGCTATGCCCTACACTGATCCCAAAAGCGCTTTAGGAACTCACAGAGCGGACGCCATCTTGGCCAGCGGTCCTGTGCGACTGCACCAACAGGCCGGACATATGACCGCAAGCGATCCGATCAGAACACTGTCCAACACCCTTGCGAGGCGGGGGCCGGTTCTCTAATCACGGGTCTCCAGTCAAGCGCAAAAAGCTCTGGCACCTTTGCTTCTCCCCGGATCACGGTTCTCTCCGCGGTCGGCACGGGCCGCCGCATCATCGGGTTCAACAGCACGAGCCTTCCAAGGTCCACAACGTGATCAGCTGGTAGATCCAGCTCTCACAGGCCCCGCTTGCGGAATGACCCGTACCCTCGCCCCGAGGAGCAAGCACGGCACCTGGCGCTCACCTCACGATGAATGCCAAGTCAATCTCATCCTTCCCATTCTCATGCGGCAGCCTCCAGTTTGGTCCAGCGGAAGGGCTCACCCGTCCGCCAGATCGCATGCAGAATGACGGCGAGCTTGCGGGCCAGGGCCACCCGGGCCTTGTTGAACCCACTGCGCTGCACCAGCCGCACCGCCCAGGCCTTGAGCGGCGACCAGCGTTGCACCCGAGTCAGCAAGACACCGGCGGCCTCGAACAGATAGGATCGCACCAGTTCGTCACCGCATTTCGAGATGCGGCCGCTCCGGTCGATCTCGCCGGACTGATATCGCCGCGGCGTGAGACCCAAATGAGCTCCGACATTGCGGGACTGCCGAAAGTGGATTTGCTTCAGTTTAGTGGAGAGCGGTTTTGTAACTATCCGGCCAGCCTTTCGAACTGAACCGGACTGACATAATCGAGTGTCGAATGACGCCGGACGGGATTGTAAAACCCATCGATGTAACGACCAATCGCCTTCTTGGCCTCGGCCCTCGTCTGGAAGACGGTGCGCCAGACCAGTTCGGATTTCAAGGTCTTGAAGAAGGTCTCGACCACGGCATTGTCGAAACAATTGCCTGTCCCGGACATGGAGATCCGGATGCCGTGCTTCCGCAACTCGGCCTGATAGGCTGTCGAGCAATATTGACTGCCGCGGTCCGCGTGATGGGTCAGCCCCTCACCTGGCTGCCGGATGACCAGGGCTTTGCGCAGCGCCTCGAGAGCCAGCTCCGTGTGCAGCCGGTCGCTCACCGCCCAGCCGACCACCCGCCGGGCGAAGAGATCGAGGACCACGGCCAGGTAGAGCCAGCCCTCGTTCGTCCACAGATAGGAGAGATACTGTCGGCGAATTCAGAGGGCTGGCGCCAACGCAGCAAAGCGGGTCACGCGCGTCTTGGTGCGCGGCCATCCGTCCAACCAGTGTACGACCCGCAAGACGTTCATCGCAGCCGCCGAACACACTTCCTGGAGGCCGGTCTTCAGGAGCCCGATATACCGGCTCCGGCGCATTCCGAATACCCGCACACCCTGTGAGAGAGTGCCCTCGACGCCAGCCCGGATATGATACCGCTCCTTCCATGTGGGATCGTGCATCCGGGATCGGGCTGCATTCAATGCCTCGTACTCCTGGCGCGTGTGGAAGTAGACGGCGCGGCGGGCTTCCTTCGCGGGCGTGCACAGCGCTCTGACGACGCAGGCTCCACAATCAGAGCGGCTGAACACGGCATTGATGCGCGGGCTTCCATCCTCTCTGCGCGCGACGCGCCACGTCACGGAGACCTTACCCTGTGGGCAGGTTACTTGTTCGCGCTCCCAGTCGATCACGAAGTTGGGCAGATCATATCCCTGTCCCGTGCGGGCCTGCCAGGACGATACGCCCCGCACCGGCCCCTCGAGCGAGATCCCGTGGTCCCGCCGGCTGCTGACCAACAAGGCCGCATCAATGTAGGCCGAGTCCACGTAATGCTCAGAAGGGAGGAGGCCTTTGGCGGCCAGGCACGCATGGATCTCGGCCGTGCTCGTCATGTCCTGCTCCATGGCCGGGCAGGTCTTGACGTGCGTGATCAGGTGCGCGGCATCGTCATCGCAGGTCTCGGTGACGTGGACCTTGTAGCCGGACCACTCCATCTGACGCTTTGTGCAGTAATGCATCTCGGGATCATAGGGCGACTGCAGCCGTTCGCCGACCGGTGGCAGTTCCGCTCCCGCCCGCCAGCGCGGCCGCCCATCGTCCCGTGCGTAATGCACCCGCCACACGTCGCGCAGCGTCTGCACCATCGGCACCGCTCGAGCCGCAGCCGGTGCGCTCGCATCGTCCAAGGCGTCGAGCAGGAAGAACCCGTCCGTGCCAATCTCCAGCGAGAGAGCTTCACGCTTCTCCCGGCTCTTGGGCAGACGATAGTCCTCAATGCGATGTGCATAGCGCTCGAACCACGCCGGCTGAGCGATCACGCGAATCCAGTCCGGAACAACGGCGGCCAGATCATCGAGAGTGGCGCGCAGCGTCTCAGCGACAAGTTCGAGAAGATGGAGGTCATGCACGGCCCCCAACACATGCGTGCTGTCGGTGCGTTGCTTGCCGCGCGCTTTGATCAGACCGCGGGCCTTGAACCGCTCGAGCATGGTGTCCAACAGCAGATGCTCCGCTTGGCCGGCGACAAGGCGGGCCCGAAATTCGGTGAGCACGCTGAAGTGGAACCCGGGATCAGTCAGCTCGAGCCCCAGGGCGTACTTCCAGTCGATCCGGGCCCGGACAGCGTCAGCGGCTTGTCGATCGCTGAGGTGCTCGAGGAACTGGAAGATCGTGATCAAAGCCAGCCGCCACGGCGCAAGGGCGGGTTGCCCCCGGCTCGGGTAGAACCGTCGGAAGTCCTCATCCTGGTAGAGGATGCTAAATTCATCCCGGAGCCGGGCCACAATGTTGCCCTTAGGGAAAGCTGCCCGGGCAACTCGCACGGTCTCGGCCGGGATCTCACCAATCGGCTCGGGATGAAGGCTCATGGATTCCTCCTCTTGCTGAATAGCCAACAGGGAATTCGCCGACAGTATCTAGGAGATATCCGCGGCCCACTTCTGGTTCGGGCGCTCGGCCGAGAAGTCCTGCTCGAGCAGGTTGGGCGCAATAGGAAAGGCGTGGTGGCTGTCGGTGGTGCGCTTGAAGCGGCGCTTCTGCCGGGCCTTGAGGCCGTTCTCGCGCATCAGTCGGGCCGTCCGACGGCGACCGATTGGCAGGCCCTGATCCTGGAGTTCGCGCGTCATCCGTGGGCTGCCATCGGTGCCATGCGACTCTCGAAAGGCGGACCGGACATGGGCGAGCAGCACCCGATCGTCGCGCTGACGCTGGCACGCCGGACGACTTCGCCAGGCAAAGTACCCGCTCTGGCTCACCTCAAGAACCTGGCACAGGCGCTGGTGCGTGTTTCGCGTGATCGTGAGCAGCGATTTCGCGGCACCGTGAGCAACGATTTCAGAGGATCGTGAGCACCTTTTCGGAGGTGCCGGGAGCTTCGGCCGACAACTCAACCGGCTACGGGTGCCTCGTTCAACCCACGAGGAGGCCCGATGCCAACCCAGAGATTGTCGATGCGCCGGATCCGAGAAGTACTTCGTTTAAGACATGTCCAAGGCCTGACCGAGCGCGTCATCGCGCGCACGCTGGGGATCAGCAATGGCGTCGTTCATGGCTACCTGCGCCGCGCCCGTCTGGCAGGGCTGAGCTGGCCGCTGCCGGACGGGCTCGATGACGACGCGCTCGAACTCCTGCTGTTTCCGGCACCATCCTCGGCTCAGACCGATCGGCGCCCGGTCCCCGACTGGGTTTATGTCGAGAAGGAGCTGCGCCGGCGTGGCGTGACGCGCGTGCTGCTCTGGGAGGAATATCGCGCCGCCCATCCCGATGGCTTCGGCTACACCTGGTTCTGCACCACCTACGAGGCCTGGAAGGGGCGCGTTCGCCCAACAATGCGCCAGACCCACAGGGGCGGCGAGAAGGTGTTTGTCGATTTTGCCGGCGACACCATCGACGTCTTCGATCCGCTGACCGGCCAAGCCCATCCCATGAAGCTGTTCGTCGCCGCCATGGGCGCCTCCAACTACACCTATGCCGAGGCCTGCGCGAGCGAGAGCCTGCCGGACTGGATTGCCGTGCACGCCAACCTGTTTGCCTTCCTGGGCGGGGTTCCGAAGTTCGTGATCTGCGACAACCTCAAGGCGGCGGTGACCAATCCCGACCGCTACGATCCCGGCCTCAACCGCACCTATGCCGAGATGGCCGGCCATTACGGCACCGCCATTCTCGCGGCGCGGCCGAGACGCCCGAAGGATAAGGCCAAAGTTGAGGTCGCGGTCCAAATCGCCCAGCGCTGGATCCTGGCCCGGCTGCGCAACCATCGCTTCTTCGCGCTCGCCGAGCTCAATCGCGCCATTCGCAGCCTGGTCGTCGAACTCAACGCCCGCCAGATGCGCGGCTTCGGCTCCAGCCGGGCCGAACTCTTTGCCGAGATCGACCGGCCCCGGCTGGGAGCGCTGCCAGACGAGCCCTACGTCTTCGCCCGCTGGAAGCGCTGCCGCGTCGCGCCGGACTACCATGTCGAGGTCGACGGCCACTGGTACTCCGTGCCCTACCGCCTGATCCGGGAACTCGTCGACGTGCGCCTTGCCGGTGCGACGGTCGAGATCTTCCACAAGGGCCAGCGGGTCGCCAGCCATGCCCGGGCGCCGAACCGGCGCGGCCACACCACCGTTGCCGAGCATATGCCGAGCGCCCATCGCCGCCACGGCCAGTGGACCCCACGAGGCCTGATCGCCGCCGGTGAACGGATTGGGCCCTCCGTCGCGGCTTTCTTCGAGGCGGTGATCGCCGACCGTCCACATCCCGAGCAGGGCTTCCGCACCTGCCTCGGCATCCTGTCGCTGGCCAGGAGCTATGGCGACACCCGCGTCGAGGCCGCCTGCCGGCGCGGCCTCCTCATCAAGGCACGCTCCGTCGCCTCGATCCGGTCGATTCTCAAGAATGGCCTCGACCGCGCCGTCGTTGACGAGACGCCCGACCACGAACCCCTGCGCCACGGCAACATCCGCGGCCAGGGTTACTTCCACTGAACCCAGGAGACCCAACCGATGCTGACCCATCCCACCCATGAGCGCCTGATCGCGCTTGGCCTGACCGGCATGGCCAAAGCCTTCGAGGAGCAGCGACGATTGCCCGATCTCGACGCTCTGTCCTTTGAGGAGCGCATCGGGCTGTTGGTCGACCGCGAAGCGGCCGAGCGCGACACCAAGCGTCTCACCGCGCGGCTCAAGTTCGCGGCGCTGCGCCAGAACGCCTGCGTCGAGGACGTCGATTGGCGAACCCCGCGCGGCATCGATCGCGCGGTCTTTGCCCGGCTGGTTGTTGGCGACTGGATCGACCGGCATGAGAATGTGCTGATTACAGGGGCGGCCGGCCTCGGCAAGAGCTGGATCGCCTGCGCGCTCGGCCACAAGGCCTGCCGGGATAACCGCTCGGTGCTCTACCACCGCGTGCCGCGCCTGTTCGAGGCATTGGCGCTCGCGCGCGGCGACGGGCGCTATGGCCGCCTGCTCAAGGCCCTCGGTCGCGTACAGGTGCTGATCCTCGATGATTGGGGCTTGTCAGTGCTCACCGGGTCCGAGCGGCGCGATCTCCTGGAAATCCTCGACGATCGTCACGGCCGCTCATCGACCATCGTCACGAGCCAGGTTCCCGTGGACGCATGGCATGACCTGATTGGGGATCCCACTCTTGGAGACGCAATCTTGGATCGTCTTGTTCACAATGCCCACCGCCTTCAACTCGCCGGAGAAAGCATGAGAAAGCAGAACGCCAGAGCCCGCCCTCTTGACGGCGACCAAATCTCCTGACTCCATCACCCCATCGGTCGACGCGACCGCTCATGATCGCGTGAAATGCCTGCTCACGATCCCACGAAATGAGCGCTCACGATCCGCGAGATGCGCACGCTGGAGGGGGAATTCCGCTTTCGCCGCATCGATGAACGTGAACCTCATCGACTTCCCTCCTTGACGAAAAAAGCGGTGGCCTTCTTGAGGATGTCGCGCTCTTGGCGCAGCACCTCGTTCTCGCGGCGGAGGCGCTTGAGCTCGTCCACGATGTCCTCATTGGGCGGCGTGGCCGACGAAGGCCGCATATCCTGGTGCTCCGCCATCCAGCGCGCGAGCGTCGAACGGTTCACCCCAAGATCGTCGGCGATCGCGCGCTGGGAGCGCCCACTCGTCAAAACGAGGCGGACGGCCTCATCCTGAAACTCTCTCGTAAAACGGGTCTTCGGCATGGAGATCCTCCTGCTTCATCAGAAGCTCTCCATTTTTTCGATACTGCTGGCGAACTCGCTTCAGGGCTGCCGAGGCAGCTGCCAAGCTTCCGGAGTGGACAGCCGGCGCTCTGTATCCGAGCGCTGCAGGTCAGCCCTCCAGCTGCGAATGAAGCGGCAACATCGAATTCGCCAGCGGTATGTTTTTCGAAGCAAGTCCAAGAAGCGCTCCCGCAGCCATTCGTCCAAGCCATCGAACGCCGTCCGGCGCACGGGCTTGCGGAACGCCACAGGTCCGCCCTGGCGCAGATACCGCCGCACCGTGTTGCGCGCGCACCCGAATTCCCTAGCCAGCCGCTTGGCTCCCCAGCCAAGCCCATGCAGCCGCAGCATCGCGGCCACCTCCTCAGCCTGAAGCATATCGTCTCCCCGCATCGTCCGCGACAATGCAGGATCCACTGAAACCCCAGTCGACATCTATTCCTCCTCTGCCAAGGAGGGGGCAGCTCTTCATTTCGTCAGGGGGCGCATTGCCTCACGTTGAATGTTACCGGTAGCTTCGCCGTCCCGGACGGGATGCGTCATCTTTTGTCATCCTGGTTCGGGGATGGTGGATGGCAAGGCATCTCAGCATGGCAACACGCTCGGAATTGGTCGAAGCGATCATCGAGCGCTACCGATCAAGCGGCCGGGCGGACAAGCAGCACATCCTGGATGAGTTCGTTGCGGTCACCGGCTATCACCGCAAGCATGCAATCCGGGTCCTCTGTCGACCTGAGAAGAAGCCACCCGCCACCAGGCAATACGCCACCCGGTATGATGCCAGGGTGCGCGAGGCCCTGGTTGTGTTGTGGGAGGCGTCCGACCGTCTCTGCTCGAAGCGCCTGAAGCCGATGATCCCCATTCTGTTGCCGGCCCTGGAGCGACATGGCCGGCTCGATGTAGATGACGAGCTGCAGGGCAAGTTACTGACGGTCAGCACGGCCACGATGGACCGGCTGCTGTCGCAGGTGCGCATCGTCGCTCGTGGCGGTCAGCGCCGTCGCGCCGGCATGAGTTCGGCGGTGCGCCGTTCGGTGCCGGTGCGCACCTTCGGCGATTGGAATGATCCTGTGCCCGGGTATGTCGAGGTCGACTTCGTGGCCCATTCCGGCACCTCGTCGTCCGGCAGCTTCGTCCAGACGATGGTTCTGACCGATATCGCCACGGGCTGGACCGAGTGCGTGCCGGTGCGCACGCGCGACGGCAGTCTTGTGATTGGGGCGATCCAGCAGGCCCGGTCGCTGTTTCCCTTCCCACTGCTCGGCGTAGACTTCGACAATGACAGCGCCTTCATGAATGAACTGGTGGTCTGCTGGTGCCGAGGCCAGGGGCTGGAGGTGACGCGGTCGCGTGCCTATCGCAAGAACGACCAAGCCTGGGTGGAGCAGAAGAACGGCGCCATCGTGCGCAGTCTGGTGGGCTATGGCAGGTTCGTCGGGGCAGAGGCGACGGCCTCACTGGCCCGCCTTTACGCTGTGGTGCGTCTGCACGGCAATCTGTACCAGCCCTCGTTCAAGCTGCGGGAGAAGACCCGGATCGGGGCCCGCGTGATCAAGCGCTATCATGCGCCAGTTCCGCCTGCCGCCCGTGTGTTGGCTCATCCCAGCGTGAGCGAGACAGACAAAGAGCGGCTACGGGATCTGATAGAAGCATCGGATCCGGTCATGCTGTTTACCGGGATCCGCGTGGCCCAGGAAGAGCTTGGAAAACGGGTTGATCATCGCGGCCTGAACATCAAGCCCGAGGAACCTGTGGCCATTGATCTTCAGCGCTTCGCTGCGAGCCTGAAGACGGCCTGGCAGGCCGGCGAGACCCGACCGACGCATCGACGGCCGTATCGGCGGACCAAGCCGTATCCGAAGCGGCCGAGCATGTTTGAGCCGCATGAGGCCCAGATCAAGGCATGGCTTGAGGCCGAGCCGGCGATCCCGGCGGCGACAGTGCTCCAGCGTCTCATGGATGCCGATCCGTCGCGCTTCCGGACGAAAAGCCTGAGGATGGTGCAAAAGGTTGTGAAGGCTTGGCGGGTTGACGTGATGGGACGGATCATCCTCGACGGCGACTGGATCAAGCAGGTGCCCGCTTCTCCTCCTGCCGCGGGAGGAGAGATCGTCCGCTCCATCACGACGCCCGGTAACATTCTTCGGTGTGGCAACAGGAGGGGTTAGTTTCTCAGTTCGGCCGACAGAGCTCCCCAGAAGCCAGTCGTTGCCGTTTCCTCCATCGAGCGTCACGGGCCCATACGTGAAGCGTGTGGAGGTCAGGTCGATCAAATCGTTTCCGGCTCCACCATTGATCTGCCGGACATTGATCAGGCGCGGAGTGTCATGACCTAACCTATCTAGCCCATCGTATTCACCAGAGTTGGTCGGGATGATTTGATCTGCAGCGCGGGCGTGCGGATCCGCTGCGTTTCTTCCACCGCGGCGAGGTTTGGAACGTCGGAACGCGTTGGCGGAGAAGACATGGGGTGACCGGGGCGACAGCAGCCCCGTCGCTCAGGGCGAGGCCGCCCGGGGCTGGGGTGCCAGAGCGCTCGCAAGGCGGCGGAAGAGGTCGGCGTCCGGGCAACAGGAGGCAAAGGCCAGCCGGATGCGACTGGTGGTTTCCTGCACCCGCACGGCGATCTTGAGCAGGCGCAGCCGCAGCGTCACGAACTCCGCCCGGGCGAGATCGCGTGCCGCCGGGATGGCCTCCCGCACCGCCAGCATCAGCCAGTAGGCGGCCGTGTGCAGCACGAGCCGGACCTGGTTGGCCACGGCGCGCCGGCACGAGGTCCGGTCGGAGGCAAGTTGCGCCTTGTGGAACTTGATCCAGTTCTCGGCCTGGCCGCGGGCACAGTACAGGCTCTCGTAGACGACGCGTGGGCTGGTCCCGCTCAGGTTGGTGACCACAAAGCGGATGTCGAGCCCGAGGCGGGTCGCCTCGATGCGGGCAACCGCGCGACGCTCGCACGACCAGCTCTTGGCCCGGTGCGTCGTCTCGGCAAAGCCGCGAACGACCTCGCGATCCTCGATCGCCCTTTGAGTGCGCACCGCATCAGCGGTGTCCTGCACCTTGCTTGTGAGCGGCCGGCTACCGGCTCGCCCGAAGAGATAGCTGAGGCCGTTCTGCTCGCAGAAGTCCATGGCCTCGGGACGGGCCTAGTGGCTGTCGCCCTGGATCGTGATCTGCGTGGTCGGCCAGCGCGTGCGGATGCGGCGCACGAGGCGGCGTAGATGCGCTCGCACCTCGATGCCCGAGGGCGTCTTGCCGGGCCGCAGCACGACGGCGACCGGGCGGCCGGTGGCGCGGTCGTAGACATGGATGGGGAGAAAGCAGCGTTCGTCATAATGAGCGTTGAACAGCGACAACTGCTGATGGCCGTGGACGACATCGCAGGTGTCGTCGATATCCAGCACCACGCCGTCCGGCGCGGTGGCATAGCTTTCCATCCATTGATCCACCAGAGCATAGGTCAACCGGATGGCATCGCGCAGGCTCGGGGCGTTCTCCAGGCGTGAGAGGGTTGGCTGCGAGGCCAGATCCGCCCCGGTTTCCGGCAAGTGCCCGCAGGCGAGCTTGAACGCCGGATCAGCGCGCAGCGGGCCGAAGTCGTTGCAGTCCTCATAGCCGCACGCGATGGCGAAGATGCGGGCCGGATCATGTCCGCCACAGCATGCCTGACGCGGGTCGGATCGCGCCGATCGGGGATGAAGCAGGCGAGCCGCTCGGCGATCCCGATCCGGCGCTCGGCCTGGGCCAGGATCATGACGCCGCCGTCGGATGACAAGCGACCACCATCGAAAGCGGCGGTGATCTTCTTGCGGGACACGGCTGGAAACGAGAACGTCGCAGGTGTATCGTCCGGCATGGCGGGTGTGGCACAGTGCAATTGGTAGCAGGAGTTAGTCTCAGCAACTAAATCCTACGCTGCTTCAAGTGCTTAAGCTACATTCGCCAGCCCTCATCAGCCGCATAATGAATAAGAGTGACAGCTAGAGATGGTTCGCCAGCAGAGCCAGAAGAATGACGCTCACAAGAATAAGCAAAAGCAGCACGATGCGGCTCAGCCGTTCATGGCGAGCGAGACGGGCCTTGGCGACTTCGACCTTGCGGCGTTGCTCATCTCGTTCGGAAGGGGGAGGCGACACGACACTGTTACGCTTTAGAATTGGACTAAATTTCTATCATCGGTTGTTTCTAGTAGTCTCGCGCGTACGTGAGAAGATTGTCCGCTATGTGGCAACCAAGTTGAAATGTCGCTTGAAGCGCAAAGTAGAGATGTCAGTCAGGCCGGGTGAGACGGAGCCTGGGGCGGCGGTGCGCAGACCGTCCGATCGGAGCGCCGGCGGCCCAGGCGTTTGGGTTTGGGCTGGGACTGGGCAACCTGCGCCAGGCGATCCGCGCGATCTTTCATCAGGCCGGCCTTCTGGCTCGAGCGGCGGGGGCCTGCACCAAGGCCAGATGGAACGGGCCGGGCGTCCTGCTGCTCCTTGATCCACGCCAGCACCTCGCCCAGCCGCTTGTTCTCGACAATCGCCGCATGATTGACCCGCTGCAGCTTGTCGAACGCCGCATAGGCCAGCGGCAGACCCTTCCAGCGGATCTCGAGCCGCCCATCGGGAAAGTCAAAGATCTCCACCAGCTGACCCACCAGTCGCGCCGTGATATCAGTTGGATGCAACGTGAACTTCATCCGGTTGTAGTGCACGACCAACTGCCGGGAGACCCGCCGCGTCTCGCGCCAGCACAGGATATCGCCAAGATCGTTCATCCCGTTCAATGGCCGGTGCAGATCCCGATCCCGCGCCGGCGGTCGGGCGAACTTGCTGTTGTAGCTCTCGATGAAGCCGGGCAGGAACGCATTGGCCGCCTCCAGATCGCTGATGCCGGCCAGCCGCAGCTCCTTCACCAGCCGGTCCGGCAAGGTCGCATGCGCGCGCTCGACCCGGCCCTTGGCCTGACTGGAGTTGGCACAGATGATGTCGATGTTCAGCTCCGCAAGCGCCCGGCCGAACTGGGTCATGCCATCGCCGCTGGCCGCCTCCTCCTTGCTGACCCGGAAGATGGAATGCTTGTCGGAGTAGAACGCGACCGGCTTGCCGTGCGTGTCCAGATAGCGTCTGAGCACCTCAAAGTACGCAAAGGCACTTTCCGACGGCACGAAGCCGAGGGCCATCAGGCGGCTGGTGGCATCGTCCACGAACACCAGAAGCGTGCAGGGTGGGCCGCGATCCTCGAACCAGCGGTGCTCGCAGCCATCGATCTGGACCAGCTCGCCCAAATGCTCGCGACGGTGGCGCGGCTGATGAAAGCGCTTGCGCTCGGCGCGTGGCAACCAGAGCCCGGCTTGGATCATCCAGGTCCGCAGCGTCTCACGCGAGATCCGCAGAGCGTGGCGTTCCTCAAGCTTCTCAGCCGCCAGGGTTGGGCCGAAATCCGCATAATGCTGCCGTACCAAGCTGACGGCATGCTCGCGCAGGACTTCCGGCAGACGATTGTTGGAGGGGCGGCCGCGCCGGCGATCGGCGATCCCGGCTGGACCGCTGTCGCGAAAGCGGCGCACCAGGCGGTAGACCTGACGCTCACTGACCCACAGCAGTTTGGAGGCAGCCGCTAGCGCAGGGCCTCATGCATAGGAGACAGGCCTGCGACGAAGCATATCAGGTGCCCTACCGCATGCGGAACTGTCGGGTATCCGGGGTTCCTTGCCGCGTGCCACGCGATGTCTCCTTCCAGATCATCGTTATGGCTCACACGAAATTCCAGACAGTACCGCCCGTTCAGGCCCAGACGATTAGGCTCCATACGATTTCTGGCTAAAAATCGCACTCGCAGCTCTACAGGATCGGAGCCCACCACCCATTGGTTCAAGCTGAATCGCCGATCTTAGGTTCAGATCTGCTTTAATAACCGTACTTTCTGGGGTCGAACCGACATTTGTTCAATACGACTCCAAGGAGGTTAGTTTCTTCCCGAAGCGTGTGCTCACAAACATCAATCTCACTGATTGTGCTTACTTCTGCAGCCGCTACAAGAATTGCGCAATCAACGTTGGGAAGAAATGCAAGCACATCGTCGGTAGCCAGCATTGGGGGAAGATCGAATAATATCAGATCCGGCCTTAGCTGCTCTTTCATCTCCGTCATTCTGCGCCGAATACCCGGTCCGTGCAGCAATTCGGCAGCATGAGCTATATAACCGCGGTTGGCACCGATTGCAAGATTTTCGCCGAAACGCGCGAAAACGCATTCGATTGGTGCATCCCTCACTAGGAAATCCTCAATCGAGGAGAGCTGGCCCATACCGAGAACGTCAGCTACCTTAGGTTGCCTGAGGTCAAGGTCTACCAAAACGGTACGGCAGTCTAATAGACTTGCGAAACTGAAGGCTAAGTTTAGACCTACGACGGTTTTGCCGCATCCAACCGTCGGCGATGTAATGGCCACAGATGTCCATTTGTTCTCACGCATAATCCTAAGCATCTTCGTGCGCAAGATATCAAACGGGAAATGAGCAGGGTTTGTGCGGGTAATTGTGACGATTCGTTCGTCAGCCGCGCGACTTTCGTCAACCTTCATCTGACGCAGACGCATCCAGGTTAGATTTTCGTCAGGCGGGAAAGACGACGCACGGCTCTCTGCGAAAGTAACCGATGTTTCATTTTCGGAATTCAAAAGTACGTCGTGAATCTGTTCCATAATCCGGGCTCAACCTTCCTGCTTGGACCCGACATTAGCCAACGCGAGCTTATGTCGAAAGTGCACGACTATAAGGGTTATATCCATAGCCAATCCGGCGGGATGACTCAGTGCTCCTTTTGGATTTTACCCATAAGCGCAACATTTCGTGGCCCGCTACCGGTGTGCGCTTGTGCACGTTGTGGTGATGGCTGGTTCCTAAGCGGGGTTGTCTTAGTAGATTGCCGTTGGTTCGTCAGCCCAGTAAGGGGTGCTCGGTCGCCTCCTACAATAAAAGGGATCGTCGCCAAAGGCTCAATTTCGAGCTTGGCGACCAAATCTGTGGGGCGCCGGATTACATTACTCAATAGCTCCAAAAGAACTATGAGGGCTGCGCCTAGGCCAACTCCGAGCGCCAAGCCGCCTGCAGCAATCATGCGGCGGTTTTGCTCGATCGGTCGGCGAGGTGGCATAGCTTGTTCAAGAACGGAAAGTCGCTCGCCCTTCGATCGGGCTTCGATCTGCTGACCAATCAAAGCCTCCGCAAGTCTGGCTGTCGCCGCACCGTATTGAGACTGAGTATTTTGGTACTCTCGTTCAAGTGCTCGCAACTCGGTTTCTGTAACAGGCGCCTTAGTGACAGAATCATTCAACTCCTCGAGGCGCTTTTGGATTGCTTCCTTTTCCTGCAGGATAAGCGCGAGCTTCCGCGAAATTTCGGCCAGACGTAGATCCACCTCTGGTGGTCTATTCTTGCTAGCCTCTCCTTCTCCGGCCCTCGCCCTATCCGAATCAATTTCTTTCTCGAGGGAAGCGATCTGAGACATTATGGCAACGATAGCAGGGCTCGTCTCCGAATAAATGGCTCGCTTGTCGATCAGAACACGCCGGAACTGCTCAAGGGTCTGTTGCTTCAACGTCGGGCTACTTGGACCAAGCAGAGCCATCTGCGCAGTTCTGAGGTCTTCATCGCGCAGAGCGGCCGCCTCACGCGCGATTTGCGAAAGCCTCTCCTGAAGGCTGGTTTGCTGGCTTTGACGGAACGCCGCATTTTCAGGCAAGGTGTTCTCGTGGCTTTTCTTGAAATCGACGATCTTGCTTTCAATTTCTTGAAGCCTATCGGCGTGGCGCTGCACCTCCTGCTGAAAAAAATGCAGAGTATCGCCCGCCTGATCCGTGCGAAGGCTCACATTTTTCCGAATAATCATTTCAACAAGCTGATTGACCAAATTGGCAGCTAGCGCAGGGTCGGGCGAGCTAAAGGATATCGACAGGCCAAATGTCCCTTTGCTTGAATTGTCGAGATGAACCGGATCGACGCTGATGTTTGACCGCATATCTTGCGCGATTTCGTCGGAAGAAAGTTCGGGATTGTCGTGATAAAGGCCTAGCCGGTTGGCAAGCGTGTATAAGTTATCTCTCGACATCACCTGCATTTTTATGCGCAAAAGCTGTTTGACGATCTCCTCAGGGATCGTTGAGCGAGCCAGTTCGTTCGGAATCTGTGGGGACTCAACGAGTATTGTGGCGTCCGCTCGGTAAACCGGGGCCAGAAAGTAGGCAACAGCAATGCCAATCGCCGTTGTAAACGCGACGATGATAGCGAAGTAGGGAAGACGTCGACGAAAGATCGAGATGTAGAATCGTAGGTCGGCGATGTTCATCCAATTCCTGCCGGTGATTTAAGTGTCCACCCAATAGAGGAGCTTGGCATCATCTGTCCTCGGTTTGCGAGTGTCAGTTATGGTAAAGGCCACATCGTGAACGACGCAAACGTCGATAATTCAAGACCAGTTAGTCAAGCTAGTAAAAGCATGTGGAGCTTACGACAGTAGGGCGAGATATGTCTAGAGATCGTGGGAAGTCCGATATGGAAGCCAAATGATTAGCTACAAAGAGCGATAGAAGAGAAAAAAAGTATTAACTCGCGATAGCATGGTCGAGAGGCGATGAACCGCAGTTGCCAAAGCCTTTAGCTAAAGAGATCATGTGGCACTGTAATGGCTACCGATAGGATCGAACCGGTGCAAATGATGAATGTCCGGGCAGCAGCGCTAAGATCATTGAGCAACATTTGGGCGGCAGCTTTCATTATTGCACTCAGTGCTATGCTCCCTCGTCAAGCCCTCGCGGAGCGGCTTGCGCTTGTCCCTCAAATGAAGCTAAGAGTAAATATCGTACAATGGGTTCCTTCCAAGGGCGAGTATCAACACTGGGACTCGGTTAGTGGCGAGTTCGTCGTATCAACAGATGGAACTGTTACGCTTCCACTCCTTGGAACATTTGCCGTCACGGAGTTCGACACTCGAGAGCTTGCTAGTGAAATCGTAGAGCGCTTTAAGACTAAAGCTGGATTACTTGACGCTCCTGATGCTACAGTCGACGTTGTTGAGTACCCATCGATTTTCCTAGTCGGCAGCGTCGCCGCACCAGGTGCGAAGCCTTTTCGACCTGGGCTAACAGTGCTTCAGGCTCTGTCGTTGGGAGGAGGGGTATTTCGGCCAGACAGTAACTCGGGCCTGACGGGACAACTCGCGACAGTTGGTGAATTGGAAGACGTGCGCAGCCAGATTCTGCGCCATACCGCCCGCTTGTCCAGACTGCGGGCCGAGATGGCAGGCGACAAAGAGATCAGCTTCCCGCCTGAAATGAAGGTAGGCTCCGACGAAGCGGTCCTTGTCGAAATTGTTGCGCAAGAGAAGATTATCTTCAGAGCCCGCCGAAACGCACTTGAACGCCAGTTGCAGAACTTGGCCGAGCTACAGGGCTTGCTCAGCTCTGAAATTGACATTCTCGGCCAGAAAACACAAGCACTTGAGGGTAGTATCAAGCTTTCGGAGAACGAATTGTCTGACGTCAAGTCACTTGTCGACCGCGGAATTGCAACAGTCTCCCGACGGTCGGAGCTAGAGCGGGCAGTTGCCGCATTAAGATCCGATCGATTGGATCAAATTACTGCAATAATGAGAGGACGCCAGAGCATCAGCGAGGCGATGCGGAGCGAAGTGGGGCTTCGCGATAAGTTCCAAACAGACGTATCGACCGAGTTACAGGACGTTCAGGCGAGCCTCGAGCGGCTAAGGATTAAAGAGGAAGTTCTCAAGAAGACACTCGTGCTGACGCCTGCTACCAGTAGCAATGGTGGGATGGCGTTGAGCAGTGCGGACCCGGAGTTGTCTTTCGCAGTCGTCAGAAAGACAAAGGATAGAGTTGAGGAGTTCGCGGCATCGGAGAGAACCGTGCTTGCTCCAAATGATGTAGTAAAGGTAACGTTAGGCGAGCGGAGTAAGAGGTCGGCCGGTGCATCTGTCGCGGTGTCCGGTGTAAGTCGTTGATTCGACTTCTAGGGTTGTCCTGGTGAGGCAGTGCGCCCATAGTACATGCGGGGAAAACCAGGGTTCCAAGGGATTTTCTTTTTACGCGGCCCGTCGTGGGCGCTTTTGAGCAGATGAGATTCTGGCAGACATTGTTTAAGTTGCTCAATGCACCTTGAACAATGGTAGCTTTAGAGTTCATCTCGGCGTTATGTGAGCCCCTGCCCATAAGGCTTCTACCTTCGCTCGCCTTTGCTCTTCCAATAGAATGCATCGAAATTATGGAATCGTTGTTTGTCACTATGCACCCAAATTTAAGATTTGGCCGGAGCAAAGCTGAAATCCTGAAATCTGTAGCGATGATGGGTGGCGCGTCCGTTGTGAACATTGCCTTTGGGATGATCCGGAGCAAGGCAATTGCTTTGCTACTCGGGCCGGGTGGTGTAGGTCTATTCAGCCTGTATAATTCTATCACGGAAATCACCAAGGCTCTGACGAACCTAGGCATTCCAAACAGTGGGGTTAGGCAGATCGCCGAAGCCGCCGGCTCCGGCGACACCAACAGGATCGCCAAGACCGCAACAGTCCTAAGGCGTATGTCGATACTATTCGCCCTTGCCGGTGCCATCGTCCTGGCCGGATTGGCTGGACCGGTTTCGGAGTTTACCTTTCGTGGCGACCGCAGCCAATCGGCTGGGGTGGCACTTCTCGCCATCGCGGTATTCTTCCTCTCCGTGTCAGCAGGACAAGCTGCCCTCATCCAAGGGATGCGTCGAATAGCGGATCTCGCCCGGATGAACATGTTGTCCGCACTATCAAGCACAACTGTTAGTATTATTTTTATCTACACGTTCCGTGAAGAAGGAATTGTGCCCTCGTTAGTGGCCGTAGCCATCGTTTCTGCATTTGTATCCTGGTGGTACAGTCGAAAGCTTCAAGTGCAGTCTGTCCGTATGAAGATCTCTGACACTCTATCAGAGGCAGCAAAGCTATTGAAGCTTGGCATCGCTTTCGCAGCAAATTCGATTCTTACACTTGGCGCCGCTTATGCAATTCGACTTATTCTGATTCAGAGCCACGGCGTCGAAACGGCTGGCCTATATCAAGCGGCCTACACGCTGGGCGGGCTCTATACCGGCTTTATTCTTCAAACTATGAGCACGGATTTTTATCCAAGACTCACAAGCGTGTCTCAGGACGATGGTGAGTGTAATCGTCTTGTGAACGAGCAAACTCATATCAGTATTTTGCTTGCGGGACCAGGGATTGTCGCCACGCTGACTTTTGCGTCGTTGGTGATGACAACGTTCTACTCGGCTGAATTCACGCCTGGGGTCAATCTAATCCGCTGGATCTGCCTTGGCATGATGCTTAGGGTCATCGCCTGGCCAATGGGCTTCATCGTGCTAGCCAAGGGTGCGCAATGGGTGATTCTTTGGATAGAGATTTGGGCAGCGATCGTACACGTCGGACTTGCGAGTATTCTCGTCGCAAAGTTCGGCTTTGAGGGTGCCGGCGCGGCATTCTTCGCCCTATATGTCTCGCATAGCTTCGTTGTCTACTTGGTCGTTCGCCGCTTGAGCGGCTTCCGGTGGTCTAGGGAGAACGTGTGGTTGGGAGCATTGTTTCTTCTCAGTGCAGCAATAACATTCTGCGGCTTCCTCCTTCTCTCATTCTGGCCTGCAACGGCTCTCGGACTTGTGGTACTGCTTTTCAGCAGCTTGTATTCCTTGTGGACGCTTATCAGCCTCTGCTCGACGGATATGTTGCCTTCAGCCCTGAGGCCTTGGCTTGCACGCTTCGCCCGAGACCCTGAGAAATTATGATCGTCGAATAGCCTTTTACAACAGGTGTTACGATGTCTCTGTGCAAAGTATCAAATGATGTAGCTGAGGCGACCATAGTTAAGGCCCACACTTGCCACGTCACTATCCGCTCAGGACTAGTGGCCACATTCGTCCTCGGCATGGCGACTCTTTTACCCGCAAGCGCGTGTTGTATGCAGATCGAGGAAGATCTCAGGCTCAGTGACACCAGTGATAGACCTGAAGGATCGGGATTTCCCACAGCAGCTAACACGGGCGTTCCGTCCGGTACCACTCTGACGCCCTCTGGCGACATCATGGTCACCAAGGCAGGGACCGTGCTCAGTGGTCTCGACATCAAGGGTATGGTGGTCATCCGCGCCGACAACGTGACCATCCAGAACAGCAAGATCAGTTCTGACGGATATTCTGGCGTCAAAGTCGAGCGGGGATTCAAGGGTGCATCGGTGATCAACTCCGACATTGATGGCATGGGCTCAACCGCCGGCTCGTATGGCATCATGGGCAACGGCACGTTCGTCGGCAACGACATCCGGGGCTTTGAGAACGGAATCAACCTGACCGGTGGCTCCTCGACAGTGCGCGGCAACTATATCCATGGCCTACAGGCTCCCGGCTCGCCGCATTACGACGGTATCCAGAGCATGGGTGGACAGTCAGACACGCTAATCGAGGGCAACACGATTCGCGCGCGTGGCACTTCGGCGATCTTTATCGACAACATGTTCGGCCCAGTCAACGGCGTGACAGTCCGCAACAACTATCTCGGGGACGACGGTCAGTTCTTGGGCTACACGATGTATGTCCTCGGGGACCGCGGTGGCCACTATCCGGTGATGAATGTCATTATCCGAGACAACTATATCATAAAGGGCAAGTACGGTTTCTACTCCATTCGTCCCGACTACTACGGTCATCTGCCTACCATCGTCGGCAATACCGAAGTTCTTTATAAAGTGCCGCCCGAACGGATACCAGGCGGCGCTATGGTGCCTGCGGCAGATTTGATGCCCCAATAGTCGGAATATCCGGGTCTGACATGTACAATTCCTAGCCGTTCTTATGCATCGGAAGAGTGATGAGGGCTGGCGGATGTAGCTTAAGCACTTGAAGCAGCGTAGGATTTGGTTGCTGAAGCCGATCCTGCTCTCCGTTCGAGGCTGCCACACCCGCCATGCCGGACGATACAACCGCAACGTTCCCGTTTCCAGCCGTGGGCCGCAAGAAGATCACCGCCGCTTTCGATGGCGGGCGCTTGTCGTCCGACGGCGGTGTCATGCTCCTGGCCCAAGCCGAGCGCCGGCTGGGGATTGCCGCGCGGCTGGCGCGCATCATCCCGGATCGGCGCGACCCGACCCGCGTGACGCACGCGATCACAGATATGATCCGCGCCCGCATCTTCGCCATCGCGTGCGGCTATGAGGATTGCAACGACTTCGGCCCGCTGCGCGCTGATCCGGCGTTCAAGCTCGCCTGCGGGCACTTGCCGGAAACCGGGGCGGATCTGGCCTCGCAGCCAACCCTCTCACGCCTGGAGAACGCCCCGAGCCTGCGCGATGCCATCCGGTTGACCTATGCTCTGGTGGATCAATGGATGGAAAGCTATGCCACCGCGCCGGACGGCGTGGTGCTGGATATCGACGACACCTGCGATGTCGTCCACGGCCATCAGCAGTTGTCGCTGTTCAACGCTCATTATGACGAACGCTGCTTTCTCCCCATCCATGTCTACGACCGCGCCACCGGCCGCCCGGTCGCCGTCGTGCTGCGGCCCGGCAAGACGCCCTCGGGCATCGAGGTGCGAGCGCATCTACGCCGCCTCGTGCGCCGCATCCGCACGCGCTGGCCGACCACGCAGATCACGATCCAGGGCGACAGCCACTAGGCCCGTCCCGAGGCCATGGACTTCTGCGAGCAGAACGGCCTCAGCTATCTCTTCGGGCGAGCCGGTAGCCGGCCGCTCACAAGCAAGGTGCAGGACACCGCTGATGCGGTGCGCACTCAAAGGGCGATCGAGGATCGCGAGGTCGTTCGCGGCTTTGCCGAGACGACGCACCGGGCCAAGAGCTGGTCGTGCGAGCGTCGCGCGGTTGCCCGCATCGAGGCGACCCGCCTCGGGCTCGACATCCGCTTTGTGGTCACCAACCTGAGCGGGACCAGCCCACGCGTCGTCTACGAGAGCCTGTACTGTGCCCGCGGCCAGGCCGAGAACTGGATCAAGTTCCACAAGGCGCAACTTGCCTCCGACCGGACCTCGTGCCGGCGCGCCGTGGCCAACCAGGTCCGGCTCGTGCTGCACACGGCCGCCTACTGGCTGATGCTGGCGGTGCGGGAGGCCATCCCGGCGGCACGCGATCTCGCCCGGGCGGAGTTCGCGACGCTGCGCCTTCGCCTGCTCAAGATCGCCGTGCGGGTGCAGGAAACGGCGAGCCGCATCCGCTTGGCCTACGCGTCCTGCTGTCCCGAAGCCGACCTCTTCCGCGCCATAGCGGCGACTCTCCTGCCCAGCCCGAGAGCAGCCTCGCCCTGAGAGACGGGGCCGCCATCGCCCCGATCATCCCACCCGATCCTGCAAACGCGTTCCCAACGTTCCAGACCTCGCCGCGGTGGAAGAAACGCAGCGGATCCGCACGCCGGGGCTGCAGATCACGTCATCCCGACAAACTCTGGTGAATACGATGGGCTAGAGCATCGGACGGTTAAACGGACGCATATCCGGCAGCCTTAAGGTAGTTCCAGCACTCTTGTGGTTCGAACAGGTTGCAGATCTCACCGAGCGCTCGCCAGAGCGCGTCGAACGTTCGGGCCTCGGCCTTGCGCAAGTGCGCTTTGATCTTGGCAAAGGCCTGTTCAATTGGATTAAGATCAGGCGAATAAGCAGGTAAAAACAGGAACCAGGCTCCGCGTTGCTTCAGACACTGAGCGGCCTTCTCGCTCTTGTGGACAGCCAGGTTGTCGAGAATCACCACATCGCCTTTGCGCAGCGTCGGCGCGAGCTGCGTCTCAATGTAAGCCTCGAACGCCAACCGGGTGATCGGGCCATCGATGATCCACGGCGCGCACAACTCGTTGCACCGTAGCCCAGCCAGAAAGGTATGGGTTTTCCAGTGTCCAAAGGGAGCTTTCATGCGTAGGCGCTGGCCCCTGCGGCTCCGCCCGCGCAGGCGCGTCATCTTGGTGTTGACATACGTCTCGTCCAGGAACACCAGCCGGTGCGTCTCCTGGCGCATGCGCGGCTGGCGCTGGGCATGCCAGACCCGGCGCTCATCCCGCACATCGGCGCGTGCGCACTCCGCCGCCATCAGGCATTTTTTTATATGAGAAGCCGTGCCGGCACAGGAAGCGCGAGAGCATCGCGGGAGCCGCAACGATCCCATGCTCAGTCAGCAGCCTTGCGGCCAGCTCGGGCATGGTGATGGCCGGCTCGGCCTCGACCGTCTGGATCAAGAAGCTCTCATAGGGCACCAGCTTGCCGCGTCCGGGCGGACGGCCTTGCCGGGCCGGTGCCGGCGAGCCGAACCGCCGCTTCCGGTGCACCAGCTTGATGGCGAAACTCTCGCTGACGTCAAAGTGCTGGGCTGCCGCCCGGCAGGAATGACCTGCATCGACAAAGTCGGCGACGCGCACCCGCAGATCCAGGGAATAGCAATGACCCATAATCCACCTCCCAGTCCAGGCAGTGAATCACAGCTCTAGATGCCGTAATGGGCCTGGCGCTCTCGAGCTAGCGGAGCGGGGTGGCTGTCCCTCAGAGTGATGGTGTTGAACCGGGGTCCGAGCGGATCGGCCCCAAGCATCATGAGGGACAGCCATGGACTATTATGCAGGGATCGACGTGTCGTTGGAACTGAGCAGCGTCTGCATCCTCGATGCCGCGGGACAGATCGTCCGCGAGGCGAAGGTCGCCAGCGAGCCGGAGGCGCTCACCGCCTTTCTGTCGGGCTTGGGCTTGCCGCTCACGCGCGTTGGCCTCGGCCAGCGAGAAGAAGGTTTGGTGCCGCAGCCGTCCGAGAAGTAAGCACTTGGTGTGTGCCCTCTTGTGAGAGCGCTGTTTGCGCGTGACGTTCTGACCTTAAGGCTCGCTTTAAGGTCAGCAGATCGATGAAGATCGAAGTTCTCGGCACAGAGCGCCGGCGGCGCTGGAGCCTCCAGGACAAACTCCAGATCGTGGAAGAGACGCTGCAGCCGGGCGTGACGGTGACCGAAGTGGCCCGCCGCCATGGGCTCGCACCCAGCGTGGTTTTCACCTGGCACCGGCTGGCCCGCGAAGGACGGCTCGGCGACGCCGGTCCCGCCTTCATACCGGTCAAGATTACACCTATCCCAGGGCAGACTACGCCGATAGCATCACCACCGCGGCGCACCGGTCTGATCGAGATCGTCTTGAGGCACGGGCGCCGCGTTCGCGTGGACCGCGAGGTCGATGCCGAGGCGCTGCGGCGAGTGCTGCAGGTGATGGAGAGCCTATCATGATCCCGGTGCCGACCGGCGTACGTGTGTGGCTGGCCACCGGCCACACCGACATGCGCAAGGGCTTTGGCGGCCTCTCCCTGCTCGTGCAGGAGACGCTCAAACGGGATCCGCATTTATGTGTCGTGAGAGATTATGTGACGGCGGCAGAGCCGATGGCGGCATCCCAGCATTTTGCGGCTCCCAGCCGCCACATAATTATAGGCTCTCAAGCAGTTGAAGCACCGCGTCCTTTGCCTTGAACCGGGCGGGGTGCTTGCCCGGGATGGCGGCGTGGTCGAGACCGCGGCGCATCATCTCGACATCGGCGGCCGCATAGCGATGTGTCGTCGCGACCTGGGCATGACCGAGCCAGGCCTGGATCGTGAGCAGGTCGACACCCGATTGCAGCAGCGTCATGGCGAGGGTGTGGCGCAGAACATGGGGCGACACGACCTTGCATGCTAACCCCGGCTGCGTGACCGCGGCTACCGCGCGCCGGACGACGTGCGTCACACCGAACCGAGTCATTCGCTCACCACGGGCGCCGCGGAATATCGGATCCCGCGAATCATGGTTGAGGCCATGTTCGGCGATCAAGGCTCTGAGGGCTTGAGCGAGATCGGCCGAGACTGGCACAACACGTTCCCTGCGCCCCTTGCCGCGCAGAAGCACCTGGGGCCTGGTCCGGTCGAGCTGGACATCGTCGACATTGACGCCCGTTGCTTCGGTTACCCGGGCGCCGGTGCGACCGAGAAACAGCAGCAAGGTTCGATCGCGGCGGCCCCGTACGGTCCGTTGATCAGGCGCCGCGATGAGCGCATCCAGCTCCGTGCGCGTGAGGTGATGGGTGATCTCGGTGTGCGCTTTCTTCAGCGGGATGGCGAGGATCCTATGGGCGATGCCAAGCGAGGCGGGGTCGTTGGCGGCGACGTGCTGGAAGAAGGATCGCACCGCCGCCAGCCGCGCATTGCGCGTCTGGACCTTGTTCCCGCGCGAGACCTCCAGGTGATCGAGGAAGGCAAGGATGGTGTCGCGATCCAAGTCGCCGATGGTGAGATCGCATGGCGTACATCCGGTCCTATCGGCGGCAAACAGGATCAGCATGCGAAGGGCATCCCGATAACTGGCGATCGTTGCTGGCGTGGCATTGCGCTGCTTGGCCATGCGATGGCGGAAGAAGGACTCCAGCAGCGACGGAAAGGAGAAGCGGCCGGTCATGGCGTCTCTCCCCAGGCCAAGGCCCGTTCGGCGGCCATGGCCAAAAGATCGGCGTCCGCGGTGACGTAATAGGCGGTGTCGCTGTAGTGGCCATGGCCGAGATAGGTCGCGAGCAGCGGCAGCATCGCTCGCGCATCGGCGCCTTGCTGGTGCCAGTTCGCCAGCCGCCTGACCGCGAAACGGTGACGCAGGTCGTGGAGACGCACCGGCTTGCCGCGATCGAGGCCGGCGAGGGAGCGCGCCGCGCCGAAGGCGGCGTTCAGACCGGACTTCGACAATCGCGTCCCACGCGAGCTGACGAAGAATGCTGGCATGTCCGGCATTGGAAAGGCCCCATCCCGGAGTCTTGCATAGTCGCGCAGGACCGCCAGCGTCGAAGGATGGACAGGAACCAGGCGATCCTTGCGGAACTTGGTCCTTCGAATGTGGAGAATCCCCTGAGCCAGATCGGCATCACCGCGATCGAGGCGCAACGCCTCGCCGGACCGCATGCCGGTGCTGGCGAGCAGGCCGACGAGCGGCGTCAGGAACCGGGCGCGCTCGGGATAATCGGGCGACACCGCGCGGCATGCCGCCATGAGCCGTGAGAGTTCCTCGTCGGTGAGGATCCTGGGTGGCGGGATGGCTCGGTTCCTGGGAAAGGCCTTGGGGTCAAGCGCGTCGGTGCGCGGATCGAAGATGGCGAGATACTCGCTGAATCTGCGAACCACGCCGTAGCGAACGGCCCGTCCATTCGCCGTGCCCGCCCAGGAGCCTATGAAGCCGAGCACCGTTTGGCGGCAGAGTGGACCATCGAGCTGTTCGCCATCGACATAGGCGACGAGCGCGCGCAGGATCGTGGCCTGCTTGCTGAGCGAGAAGCCGAGCGAGCGTCGAAGCGCGACATAGGCCTCGACATGCTTGCTGAGTCTGCTGGAGAATGTGCTCATCACGCGTCTCCGGGAAAAGGAAGGGCGACTTCGGCGAGTTGCGACACCGCGACCTTCACGTAGATGGCGGTCGTATCGATGCTGCGATGGCCGAGCAGGTCGGCGATCTCGTTGATCGGTCGTCGCCGGTTGACAAGATGGGTCGCCAAGCTATGCCGGATGAGATGGGCGCCGATGGGACCGTTTAGCACGATGCCGGCGCGCTGCAGTGCGGAGCGGACGATGCGGGAGATGTTGGTGCTGCAGTCGATCGGGCGCACGGGCGGGAGGTGCACCAGGAACACGCGACGGCTGCGGCAATCGGGCCGGGCCCGCAAGACATAATCGGCGAGCGCTTCGCCCGCCTCCTGCGTGAGGGGCACGCTCCGATCGCGCCTCGCCTTGGTGCGGCGTATCCGAACCTGCGCATCGCGCCACCGAATATCCTCGAGGACGAGTGAGCGAAGTTCCTTGTTGCGGATGCCGGTCGTGGCCAGCAACAGGAGGATAGCCCGATCGCGACTGCCGGTAGGGGTCGCAGGGTCGATGGCGTCGATCGCCTTCCTGATATCCTCCCAACCCAGTTGCCGCGGCAAATGCGCGAGACGGTAGCATGGCGTGCGCGGCACGAACCGCGCAAGGTCCAGGTCATTGAGGTTGGCCCAGTGCAGGAACCTCAGAAACCGGCGCATATAGGACCCGGTCGCTGCCCGCGTGTTATCCATGGACGACAGGCCCATGAGGTGACCGGTGAGCGCCAGCACATGTATGCCGGTCATGGCCGAGAGCGGCTCGCTGGCGTGATGCCGCTCCCACCAGGCAAGCAGCCGCCGCGCGAGGAGCATCTGACCCTCCCGCGTCTTCACTGCCAGACCGCGCACCTCACGCAGGTAGCTGGAATAGCCTGTCAGCAGGGCCTCATGTGGATGGGGCTCGTGACGGCCAATCTCGAAGCGGTGAGGAACAATCCTCCGGGCTAGGGCGATCGCGGTGCGTGCGGCGACACGTGAGGTTTTGGTCGGACAACCGGCGACAAAGCCATCGATCAGGGCTTGGGTGATCGGCTTTGCGCGTGATACGACTCCACCGAACCGTCCCAATCGGCCGAGGTAGATCTTCGCTGAAGTGCGCTGATAGCCGCTCTCGAAAAGATGGGTTGCGATGCAATCGAGCTCGTCACCCAGGCCGCCGCCTCTCAAGCGATGCAGGACCCTCGGATACTTGAAGTAGCGTTCCAGCATGTGCGTTCTCCATGCGAGCGCGGATAGCCCAACGTCCACTGGAGAAATGGCTCAGATTATGTAGCGGCCAGGAACCGCAATGCGCTGGAACTCCACCGTCAGCGATCCCGCCGCCACATCATCTCTCACGACACATAAGAACGGATATGTGGCGCGCCACATATCCGCATTCCGGCAGCCTATTTGTCTTCCGCGGCCGGCGCGGCCAACAAACGACATAGAGCATACGGTTTTCGGTCTGCCACCATTGCGTATCCCTGGCATCCGCTGTTCGGACAAACCGTTCAGGTCTCGCGGTATCGGCGCGGGAAGGCGTTGAGCTTCGTCTATACCCAGGAGCGACCGGACCTCTCACGGGAATTGCCGGACTGGATGCTCGACCAGGCCTATTGCGCCGGCATGAGCTTGGGATCTCCACAGGTCAGCGTTGAGGGCCTTGCCGAGCTGGCCGCTGTCCTTGCGTCGTGGACGACGAATCGCCGCCATGGTGCACGATCTCGTCCTTCGCAGAAGGAGATCGGTCATGCCAAGATCCCGCCACCGCTCCCGGGCCCAGCCCGCTCTGGCGCTGGAGCCCCGCAAAGCACAGCCGCCCGTGGCCCCGACCCTGAAGGGGATCGTCGAAGCCCTCGCCGAGCTTCTCCTCGACGCTGCTCAGGCCGAACGCCCGACACGCCAGGGAGGCTTCCATGAGCGCCCGGATCACCACTGAGCATCTGCGGCGCGCGGCGGTCGTCTATGTTCGCCAGTCGACAATGGCCCAGGTCATGGGCAATCTCGAAAGCCAGCGCCGGCAATACGATCTGGCTGGGGAAGCGCGGGCCAAGGGCTTTGCCTCGGTCACCGTGATCGACGATGATCTGGGACGCTCCGGATCGGGCCGCAGCGAGCGTCCGGGCTTCGAGCGGCTGGTCGCTCTGGTCTGTTCCGGCGAGGTCGGAGCCGTTTATTGTATCGAGGCGTCGCGCTTGGCCCGCAATGGGCGTGACTGGCATCATCTGATCGATCTGTGCGCACTCGCCGGCTCGCTCGTGATCGATCCCGATGGGGCGTACGATCCGCGGCTGGTTAACGACCGCCTGCTGTTGGGGTTGAAGGGAACCATGTCGGAATACGAGTTGAGCCTGATGCGCCAGCGCGGGATCGCCGCCCGCGATGCGAAGGCGCAACGCGGTGAGTTCCGGTTCATGCTGCCGCCTGGGTTCTGCTGGAACGAGGAGGGCCGGATCGAGATCGATCCTGACGAGCATGTTGCCGACACGATCCGGCTGGTCTTCACGAAGTTCCGGGAGTTGGGCAGTGCCCGCCAGGTCTTTCTTTGGCTTAGGGACGCGGCGATCAAGATGCCGGTCGTGCGGCGCAATGTCGATGTGTGCAAGCTCATCTGGAAGGCGGCGGCTTATCACAGTGTCGTCCAGATCCTGCACAACCCACTCTATGCCGGCGCCTATGCCTTCGGCCGCACGGGACAGCGCACCCGCCTCACAGAGGGCCGTGCCAGGACCGTTGGCGGACGCAAGACCAGGAACGAGTGGAGCGTGCTCCTGCGGGATCATCATCCCGGCTACATCACCTGGCAGGAGTTCGAGGACAACCAGAAGCTTCTGCTTGAGAACGCGCATATGAAGAAGAACTGCGCCCGCAAGTCGGCCCGGGGCGGGCGGGCGCTTCTGACGGGACTGATGCGATGCGGCCATTGCGGGCGCATGATGCGGGTCTTCTACGGCATGGGAAAGGGCAATGCGCACCGCTATCAGTGCCGTGGCGACGATGCCCATGTCGGTTCCGGCCTGTGCATCGGCATCGGCGGGGTTCGGGTCGATCGGGCGGTGGCGCTCGAGATCCTCGACGCCGTCTCCGAGCGGGCTGTCGAAGCGGCGATCCTGGCCGCGGATCAAACCGAGCGGACACGCCAGGATGCGATCGCTGCTGTACGGCGCGAGCTCGAACAGGCCCGTTACGAGACCTCCCTCGCCGGACGGCGCTACGAGTTGGTGGATCCGGCCAAACGTCACGTCGCACGGGAGCTGGAAGCACGCTGGAACGATGCCCTGGAGCGGGCCACGCAGATCGCGCGTCGGCTGGAGGAACTCTCGTCGTCCCTGGCGGCAAGCCCGCCGATCGACCGGGTCCTTCTGCTTCAACTCGCCCACGACCTGCCCGCGGCCTGGAATGCAGCAGCGGACATGCGCAGCAAACAGCGCCTGCTTCACATCGTGATTCAGGAGATCGTCTGCAATCTCGACGACGCGACGAACGAGGCCGTGCTGTTGATCCATTGGTCCGGTGGACGTCATAGCGAAGTCCGGGTGGCCCGTGTCAAATCCGGCCGTTACCCAGCTGACAGAGCGCCCTCCGCCGTGGAGGCGTTGCGCACCATGGCGGGGCATTGGCCGGATCGGGAATTGGCGGTGGCGCTCAACCGGATGCGCTGCCAGACGGGCGATGGCAACACCTGGACCATAGTGCGGGTGCGGGAGATGCGCGAGCGCCTGGGGTTGCCGCACTACGTGGTGGATCCTGCAAGGCCGCGGACCGTCACCTTGATGAAGACGGCCGAGCATTTTGGCATCTGTATCGAGTCCGTCAAACGGCTTGTGTCGCGCGGCATCCTGCCCGCGACCCAGATCATTCCGGGTGCTCCCTGGCTCGTTCCCGTCGAAGCGCTCTCGTGTGAGACCGTTCGCCAAGGAGTGCAGGCGGTCATCGCCCGCAGGCCGAAGAACTACGAGAATTATCAGGACATTAAGATGATCCGCCTCCCGGGGATCTGAAGAAAGGCTGCATTATGAAAGAAACTTCGGCGATCTGATCAAGGTCCTCTGGTATGATGGCCAGGGCCTATGTTTGTTCTCGAAGCGCATTGATCGTGGTCGTTTTCTGTGGCCGTCGCCGGCCGACGGCACGGTGTCGATTTCCACCGCGCAGTTGGGTTATCTGCTCGAAGGGTTGGAGTGATACCCCGTCTAATCATGGCGATGCTCCCTCAGATCGAGCTGATGAATGTTGCCGGCGCGCAGCGCACGGATGGCCTCCAAGGCATCCGCCGTGTCAGGGATGAGATGGCGCCCTGACGCTTCGCGCATCGTCTGAAGAATGCCGCGCCGCAGCCGTTCGCACAGCCATTTGCGCGGAACTCCCAATCGTTCCACAACCTGCGTAACGGTCAAGCAGCCAGGCACGACTGGCCACCGGGTCTGGCGCCGCGCAACCGTAATGCCATGCCGCCGCCGAATGCCGCGGACCGTGTTGACCAGAACCCCATTCTGAAGCCCGGGTGAACGGTATTCCTCCGCCGTCAAGATCTGCGCGATCTCGTCATCATACACGCCCGCGCGAACCAGCTCGAGGACTCGGGTCTCCATCTCGCCACCGCGCGAGAGTGCACGCAGCGTCGGGACCGGCATCGGTACGGTCAATTCGGTGATGGCACCGCCGCGCCACACAATCCGGACGGCAGCCTGATCCCGGGCGCAGCGGTGCAGGATGATCTTGTCGATCAGACACCGCAGCAGTGCCTTGCGCTGAGACCGGCGCAGGGCTGGATTGGCCCAGATCTCCGGTAGCCGCTGCCCCAGGGCAACAATCTTGGTGTGCAGGCGCGGTGAGATTGGCCGATGCTCCTCAGCCTGGGTTGTTCTGCGAGCGAGATCGTCCTCGGCCTGACGCAACGTCAGCAAAGCCGCTTCCCATCGGCGTTCCAGTTCAGCGGCAACCAGCCGGTTGTCCGGGTCGACCCGGTGGAACTGCCGCTCGGCCAGCGCTGCCTCATAGCGCAGGCGTTCGATCTGCTGCTCCTCAGCATGCCGCAGCGCCGCAGTCGCCTGACGCTCGCTCTTGCGGGCAAGGTTCCAGGCCTCGATCTCCGCCGGGGCGACCGCGCTCAGGAAAGCCTGAGCCACCGCTGCGTCGATGGGTCCGGCGCGTAGACATTGGCACTCCGGCACGTTGAACTGCCGATGCAGATGGTTGCAGACGTATTGGCTGCCGCCTTTGTAGCGTACCATCATCTTATGGCCGCACTCGCCGCACCACGTGATGCCGTGAAGAAGTGCGGCGCCATCGCGCGGGATGCCACGTCCCTTCACACGTTGGTAATCGGCCCGGTTGTCGCTCAGCATGGCCTGGATCTTCGCAAATGTATCCCAGTCGATATAGGCAGGATATTTGCCCCGTACGACCGTCCGCCACGCGCCAAAGGGCACTGGCGTTTTGAGCGGGGGGCGGCCTGAGGCCGTGGGGGGCTGTTGACGGGTGCGCCCATACACGAAAGCGCCGGCGTAAGCCGGGTTTTTGAGAATATTCGTCACTGCCGCAGTCGTGGGCTGCCTCCAACAGATGTCGCCGAAACGGTTGCGCCGCGGCAGCATCAGACCGCGCTCCGTCATCAATCGGGTGGTCTTCACCGCGGTGCGCATTTGCAGGAAAGCGGAGAAGACAAGACCGATCCGCTCCTGGACCTCGCGGTTAGGATCCTTTGTGACGACCCCTGTCGGATCCCGGAGAAGACCGGCCGGCAACAACTGGGCAAGCTCGCCTCGTTCCGCCTTGGCCAGGAGCCCTGCCGTAAGGCGGCCTCGGATGGTATGCAATTCGAGTTCGGAGATCGTCCCCTTGAGCCCCAGCAGCAGGCGACCGTTGGCGGAACTCGGATCATAGACGCCATCCCGGTCAGCGATCAGGCAGTCCCGATGAGCGCAGACATCGAGAAGCGGATACCAGTCCGAGCAGTTGCGGGCGAGGCGCGTCACTTCGATTGATAGGATGAGCCCGACTTCGCCCAGCGCCACGCGGGCCACGAGGTCCTTAAAGCCCTGACGGTGCGACCCGGCTGCGCCGCTCAAGCCGAGATCGGAATCGATGATGTCAATATTGGCCTCATGCCACCCGAGTTCGCGGGCGCGCTCTTGAAGGGCATATTGCAGCCGCAGGCTTTCCTGGTTGCTGATGACCTGATGCGGCGTCGACTGACGCACATAGATCACGGCATGGCGCGTGAGATGGGTTGAGGTCACGAGTTCCGAGCTCATGCTTCACCTCCTGTAGAACGACCGCTAGGTCTTTGACGATCTCCCGGCGGAGCGCCGCCGGCAGGGTGGTCCAGACGCCTTGAGGGTGGATGGGCATGCGCCCTCGCTCTCTCCGGCCACGACGAGCAGATCCTGGATTGCCTCCGTGCTGAGCTTGGCCGTCGGCATGGACGGCTCCCCGCAAGGCCAAAGGCTTGTGGCCGGAAGCGCTAACCGCAACGTGAGACCGAATCGATACTCTACCCGGACCACGCCTCCAGGCCATGACGCAGGCTCCACGCTGATGAGCCGGAAGCGCCGGCGATAGAGCGGATGAGCGGAATCAACGACAACAACCTCGGCCGCGTCCGGACAATCATCGTTCGAAATAGGGGTATCTCTCGACCCCCTCGCTCGAGGGCATCGACTGGCGTAATCCCCAGCAAACCTGGCGCCCGACTGCGGCCGGATGAGCACCAAAGCCTTGCCATGCCACGGGTTCGTGGCACACTGGAAGTGTGGCAAATCACCCTGATCCGCTTCCCGCCAGTCTGGCTGACGCTCACGCGATGATCCGCGCCGAGCGCGCTGCCCGTCTGGCCGCGGAAGCCCGCGCGGGGGATCTGGAGATCGCTCGCGCTGCGTTGGAAGTCGCCCGGCTTGAAGCCACGCAAGCGCACGCCGCCCGCTATGCCCTGGAGCTGGAGATCGAACGGCTCAAGCTGCAGATCGCCAAGTTGCGCCGCCAGCACTTCGGCACTTCATCGGAACGCAGCGCCCGCCTCGACCAACTCTTGCTCGCCCTGGAAGACCTGGAGGAGAGCGCCGCTCACATGGATGCCGAGGCTGCGGCGAAGGATGCCGCCGCAGCGCCGGAGGCACCCCAGTGGACGGTGGAGGAGTTGAAGCGGGCCAAGCCCGCCCGCGGGCCCTTGCCCGGGCACCTGCCGCGCCGGCGCGTCGTCATCCCCGGCCCAACCTCGTGCGGCTGCTGCGGTGGCAGCTTGCGCAAACTCGGAGAGGTGATGAGCGAGACCCTGGAGCGCATCCCAGCCAAGTGGGTCGTGCTGCAGACGGTACGCGAGAAGTTCAGCTGTGCGGCCTGTGAGACGATCACCGAGACGCCGGCACCCTTCCATGCCATTCCGCGTGGCCGCGCCGGTCCCCACCTGCTGGACGAGATCACGGTCGGCAAGTTCGGACTGCATCTGCCGCTGACCCGCCAGAGCGCGGTGTTTGCCCAGGAAGGCGTCGATCTGGATGTCTCGACCCTGTGCGACTGGATCGGTGCGGTCGCGGTTGCGACCCAGCCGTTGAGCGCGCTGATCACCGACCACGTGATGAAGGCCGAGCGGCTGCATGCCGACGACACGCCGGTGCCGGTGCTGGCCAAGGGCAAGACCAAGACCGGGCGGCTCTGGACGGTGGTGCGCGATGATCGTCCCTTTGGAGGGGCCGATCCGCCGGCTGCGGTGTATTTCTACTCGCCGGATCGCAAGGGCGAGCATCCGCAGGGCTTCCTGAAGAGCTACAGCGGGATTCTGCGGGCAGATGCCTATTCCGGCTTCGGGCAACTGTATGAGCCAGGCCGCATGATCGGGGCTGCGATCGAGGCAGCGTGTTGGGCGCATGCGCGGCGCAAATTCTTTGAACTGGCCGAGTTGCGGAAGGGGCCGATCGCGATCGAGGCCGTCAAGCGCATCGATGCGCTGTTTGCCATTGAGCGTGAGATCAACGGCCGGTCGCCTGACGAGCGACGCGCCATCCGTGCCGCGCAATCCAAGTCTCTGGTCGACGATCTGGAGAGCTGGTTGCGGGCGCAGCGCGGACGGTTGTCGCCCAAGAGTGAGACCGCCAAAGCCATCGATTACATGCTGCGGCGTTGGGCTTCCTTCGCGCTCTTCCTCGAGGACGGGCGGGTCTGCCTGTCGAACAACGCGGCCGAGCGGGCGATCCGTGGCATTGCAGTCGGGCGCCGGAACTGGACCTTCGCTGGCTCGGATGTGGGTGGCCATCGGGCGGCCGCGCTGTACACGCTGGTCGAGACCTGCAAGCTCAATGATGTCGACCCGCGCGCGTGGCTGGCCGACGTTCTGGCACGACTGCCGGAGCATCCAGCCAAACGCCTCGCCGAGCTGCTGCCCTGGAACTGGAAGGCACCGCGCCACCAGCAGGCGGCCGCCTGAGGCTCAGGGCTGTCGCGTGAACAGCGCCTTGAACAGCTCTTCGGCTTTCTGCAGTCCTTCCTCGGTGAGGACAACGGACTTGGCCTTGCTGGCGGGGTCGCAGATGAACCCCTTCTGGTAGAGCCGGTCCGTCACACCCCAATCAAAGCTCTTCCAGGCCCGGCATCCATCATGCAGCGTCAGCCACATCAGGGCGAGAACTGCCTCATCGATCTTGTCATGGTCGATCTCCATTACGGTACTCTACCACACCGCAGCTAGAGATTCCGCGGTCGTCGGCGGATGCGTACTCCGAGAATGCAGGCCTGGGCAAAGCGCACGCCATTCTCCACTTTGGCTTTGTCCTTGGGCTTTCGTGGCCGCGCCGGCAGAACGCCGACGCCGTAATGCGCGGCCATCATGCGTAGCTGCGGTTGATCTCCGGATCGTAGAACGAGGCCCGGTTGACCCCGGACTTGAGATTGTCCGGTACGATCAGGCGCGGGACGCCACCGAGGAAGCAAAACATGCGTCCGTGCGCGCCGATCCAGTCCGGCAGGGCTTGGGTCCAGGTCGCCTCGGCGTAGGTGAAGTTGGAGGCGCCAAGCACGGCGACGAAGATCTCGGCGTGGCGGATCTCGCCGGTGCGGGGATCGACAATGGCGATCTTCTTGCCGGAATAGTCGACGAAGACTTTGTCGCCGGCGACATGGTCCTGGCGCATGGTCGGCGAGAGGCGGCCCTCAAACGAGCGGAAGAGCTCGCAGAAGCGGCTGTAGCCATATCCATTGGGATGGACGGCCCGATACTCCTCCCAGAGGATTTGCAGCGTGACGCCGGGCTTTCTCAGCTCGATGACTGCATCAGCCCAGTGGGGCTCGGGCCGGCGACGCTGTCCCTGCTTGACGCCGGCACGGGCGAAGAGCCTGCCCTCCAGGGCCTCGTCGGTCAGCGCGCCGGGCAAGGGCCAGCTCAAGCCCGCCTGTTCGGCGCGCTTGAGGTTCTCCTGGACGGTGCTGCGTGCGATCCCAAGCCTCTCGGCAATGTCGCGCACGCTCACGCCGTCCCGGGAAAGGCGCAGCATCTGTCTCAACTGTCTCATGGTCAGCTTCCTCTTGGCAGGCATTCCGTTCTCCTCGTTCGCCATGAGGAGGGTGATGCCCGAGTTGCTGACCCAGGGGATCGTCAGTGTGGGGAAAGTGTCCGGTGATTGATTGGAACGGCGTCCGGCTTCATTCCGGAATGCTGTCCGGCTTCAAATCGGAATACCTGTCCGGATTGCGCCGGAATCCGCAGGCGCCTCCGCAAATCGGCGCCAACCAGTGAATCACAAGTCATTGCTCGGATTCAACTTTCACTCGGACAGGCTCTTAAGTCAGGTTATCAAAATGCAACCTAGTATAAGCAATGGCCGGCGCCACGGACACTTTCGAATGGTGAACGGTATTCTTCTCAGGATTTGAAGAATTTGGCCGCCAATTGCTTGTTTCAAGTAAGAGTTCACGTCTTTAAGGAATGTCAACATGCCAGGCATTGATACCGGATAGTGTCGCAGCGTGACCCTTTCTACCGCGATTGCACTCCACGTATCGTGCCAAGGCTCGGCTTCTCCAAGAAAATGGTGCCCGAGCAGCCCGTCCGCTTGCCCATGCTTGAGAGCCTCATGACTCAACAGCAGTCCAGGCGAGCAATTGGCGAAGCGCTCGTCGTAGCCGATTTTGAGCTCCCATGTCTTGTTGCCACACAGAACATCGATGCGAGCAGCGGCTGTCGCTTCACCGATCTTCATGAAGCCAAGGCGAAGCGTTTCTTCGCGCGCCATTCGGTCACAATACAACCGAAAGAACGAAGCCCGCTGGACATCGTATTGCAGGCCCGTTGCAGCCCTTCCTTTCCAACCCGAGGACTCGACCCGGAAGAACTCGTCGAGAAGGTCAGGAAGCTCCTCGGGGCGCGGCCGCAGGATCCTGAAGCCGACCGGGCCATGCTTTTCCGCAGCCTTTCGTTTGCGCCTCAGTGTACTGCGGCGGCTCAACGACATGCGCTCTTCGACACTGTTCCCCGCATCGCCAAACGAAATAAAGGAATCCTTGCTGCCGCTTGCTGCAACCATGGCGATGCCATAACCGGAACTCGTCCTGAAGCACTGGGGATCCGGGCATTGGGCCGTGACACCCTGCAGAATCAAGGGATAGCGGAGCGCTCTCAGGGCTTTGAAAAGGAGCTGCAGGCTCTGTTCGTCGCGCGCGATCAGCCGCTGCGGCTCGGCCAGCATGTAGTCGAGAGATTCCAGTCGGTGAGTGAGGCCATAGGGCCGCAGCACCAGAGGCGCGGCGGCATGAAGGACGCCGGCCTCGTGCACGATCACCACGCAGAGCTGATCTCGCCGATAAGTCTGCGCTGCCGAGATAATCCATTCAAATTGGGCCATGGGCCATGGAATATTTCGGGCCAGCGCATGCCACTGCTCTTCAAGTGCCTCGAGTTGCGACAGTTCACCGATTACCTCTACTTTAGCGGCCATGATAGTCCTAGCGAATGGACCCACCCCATGACGTTCCTCTTGTCGCAGAGGTTACGGTAGGCCCGCCTCATTACAGGGGGAATGCGAGGCTGCACATAATGTCGGTACAGAGATCGCAAGGCAACCTGCGGAAGCTGAAACAACACTGCCAGCGTATTCAGACGAACCAGATGGACGTTGACGTACTGGTCACGAGGCATGTGAAACAACCGATGCTGGGTCGAGTCGCTCATGGGATTGAGTTCGGCTAACTCAGGGCGGGAGAACGCATCCTTGATGACCTCCTCCATCAGGAGATGGCCCGGCATACAGTTCGCGAAAGCCTCATCATAGGCGTACTTGGGGAGCATAAGTGAAGCCCCGCACCGGACCGCCAGTTGCGCTGCGACGAGACGACCATCAACCCGGATCGCATGCCATTCCAGCCGCTCTTGAGCGGCAAAGCTCCTGACCAAGCTGGTATAGAAGGTAACCAGATCATGGTTCTTGAGGATGGCGGTCCCCATGCGACCCTTCCAGCCGGAGGCTTCAAGCGTGAGAAACTCGGCAAGAAAGTCTTCGCCGGCCCTTGCTCCTCTTCTCAACTCAACAGAGACGGTGCCGTGTTTCTCAAGGCATTGGCGACCAACCCGCAGGTTGCGACGCATCTTACCCAAACTAGCGAAGTAGCGATCTGAATCACTTTGCACATTGAGGAAAGAGTACAGCGAGCACAGGCCATGGCGCAGGAAATAGCCCGTAGGCTCATCCTGCAGGGCCCTCCAGACAGGGGAGTTCTGCCGCACGGCGGTGAGATCAAGGCCGAGATGGCCTGGCACCTCCCGCATCACCTCAGCCAGCAAAGCTCCAAATGCTGCCGCTGCGTGGTCAGGCGCAAGCACAATGTCACCGGAGGGGGTGTACGCATCAAACGGTGTCTGTAACTGCGGCCAGCGAAGCCCAAGAAGCCAATGTGGCGTGACAATAACGGGCAGCACGCCCACAAGCCTATCACCAGCATAGGCAAAGCTGCAGAACCAGCGCTGATCTGGCTTCAGTCTATGGTGGAAGAAGGCGTCAACCCAGCCCGGCAGCAGAGTCGGCAGTTGCTGGGGAGCCTCCCTGGCGAGACAATCCCAAGCTGACACATGCGGGGCGAGAGCACCAAAATCCCGAACAGTAATCGTTCTTAGGAGATGGCGGTGTGAGTAGGGCAACGCATCATCGCCCTGCTGTAATGACGAATTCCTCAGGGTCGGTCCTCAGTAAAAATTCTCTTGATCCAAATCACCCTCCTGCAAACCAACGGGTATTCGAGAGGGGTTCTCGCAGTTGAAGATCCTCTACTGGCACGCCAGAGGGGATCTCCTTACAGAATTACCGATGGAGACCGACATTGTTGCTTTGGTTACAGGTATACAATTTTGCGCACCAGATTGTGAATGCCTACTATGGATTAGAGAATATTTGTACGAGTTGAGATTACTTGCCTGAAACTGTCGCCTGCGAGCGGCCTAAACTCGCTCCAGTGCCCGCTTCGCCTGCACGGCACTCCACTCACCACCATGTGCCGTTTGGATGCCCTTGGCGTTCAGTTCGGCAGTAATCTGCCGGAGGGGGACAGCACCGGCAGATCGCAGCTCCTCGATGACGGGCAGGAGCTCTGAGGTGCGGTTATTGGCCTTGAACTGACGTGTCGCGAGGCTGATGGCTCGGCCTTTGTCGCCAATGACAGGCAGGTTGCCTCGGTTGCCGCCGAGCCTCTTCCCACGGGCCTTAGTCTTAGCCACCGCCAAAACATCGTTAGTTCGCTTCGAGGTCATGGGACGCTCCTCGTCGGCCACCTTGGCCATGATGCCAACCGCGAGACGGTTGGCGGCCGGCAAGCCATGAGCTCAAGGCATGTAAGTATAGAGCCTTATTTTCAGCGCAATCCAATTAGTAGGATGAGCATAACTAAAAATGCATCGAGCAAGGGGAGATGCATTATGATATTCAAGGTTTTACTTTACGCCGCTTCTGGCGGGATAATTTCGTGTTTACTTGCCTATCCGTATGGATGGTTAGGAATGATCCTCGCTTATATGGCAGGATCTATTGCCTTTCCTCTCATTGCAGGATTATTGACTTATAACCGGCCCCCTAAGAGCCTGTCCGAGTGAAAGTTGAATCCGAGCAATGAGTTGTGATTCACTGGTTGGCGCCGATTAGCGGAGGCGCCCATGTGGACCCCAGAGAACCGAGGTCGCTACGCTCGCACAGGTTTGCGCTACCCGAGCGACCTGACGGATGCCGAATGGGATCTGGTGCGACCGTTTCTGCGCCGTCGCACGAGGTCCGGGCCAGTGCCGGAGCGCTTGCGCGAGATCCTCAATGCCGTTCTGTCCGTCTTGAGCACAGGCTGCCAGTGGCGGGCTTTGCCCAGAGACCTGCCGCCGCGCAGCACCGTGCACGGCTGGTTCGTGCGCTGGCATTGCGATGGCGTGCTCGAGCGCCTGCACTTCGCGCTCTACCAGCAGGTCCGCGCGCTTGAGGGACGCCACGCCAGTCCCACCGCCGCGATCGTCGACAGCCAGAGTGTCAAGAGCGCCGAAAAAGGGGGAGGCCTATCGATCCGATCGGCGATGACGCGGCCAAGACAGTCAAAGGCAAGAAGCGCCACCTTATCGTCGACACGCTGGGCCTGATGCTCGGGCTGAATGTGACACCGGCCGATGTGCAGGATCGGGAGGGCTTTCTGCCGCTTCTGACGAGTGTGCGGCGCGTGTTCGTGTTCCTGCAGCGCCTGTTTGCCGATGGCGCCTACAGCGGCACAGCAACAGCCGCGGCCGCGAAACGGACCGGCAAGGTGGTTCTGGAGATTGTCAAACGATCGGATGCCGCCAAAGGCTTCGTGGTGGTCGCGAAGCGGTGGGTTGTCGAGAGAACCTTCGGGTGGCTCGGTCGCTGCCGCCGGCTGGTCAAGGATTTTGAGAACCTCACGCGCACGCAGCTGGCGTTCGTGCAACTCGCCATGATCCGGCTCATGACCCGCAGGATCGCAAGGCTTTGTCAAAGCTCATGAATCGCTCGGACCGACTCTTAGATTTTCAAGATCTCGTGCAAGACTCAAATGCATATCAAAGTAAGCTGTTTATTTTTTAGGAGCCGTTGTGATCACAATCATGCTCGCGATGAAACGGGTGTTTTTCTGCGCATTGTTCGCTGGGACACGTCTACTCGCCACATCAGCATTAGTTGGGTCAATAGCATGCTTTTCTGGATCCTTTAGTCCGTAGTGTGGAAAGATCCACTGAACCTAGCCGAATACATAGCCAGTATCGGCTTTGATCCTTTTGCCCGGGTACGAACCACGAAAAATTGACGTTACAGATGCCGATAGCCGCGTCGCCGCTTCGCCCGGGCGACCGTATCAAGCGCCTCCCCGGCATCGAGCTCGTGTTCGCGGCCAACACCTAGGCGACGAGGACCCAGCCGGATCCTACTCGCGCTGCCGGATCGGAATCCGCGCATCGTCGAGAACGCTTTAGGAATAAAGTGGCCAGTCCGAGGTACAGCCATTGCCCTGCAGCAAGGTTCTTTAGGCCAGCTATCCTCCTCCTTGCTTGGCGTTGCGGCAGTTGCCCCTGACCGCAATGATAACCGGGCGGGGAGGTCGGGGATGGTGCCATTTGTATGGTCCGGCCGTGCGTCGCAAGATGATGTTGGCAGACTGACGAACGTGAGAGCTGCATCAATGTATTCGGCCTCGTGGTGGAGCCTGTGCTCCGGGCCAGCATGGGTATCCGCGCGCATCCAGGACTCGCTAGCTGAAAGACCTCTGTGGGCCAAAATGGCACCCAGTCTTGTGGTTGCGCCGGGCAGACCGTTCGTCCATCTCCTTCATCCCTCTCGCAGACCTCGGCGGGAAACGGCTGGTTATCTGACGGATGTCATTGTTCAATCCTCAGGGTGGATGGTTCACCCGAACCCATTCCGGAAAGATCACGAGCAAGTTCGCCTCAGACGGCATGAGAAGCACTCCTGGGCTGATAGGCGTGGCCGCGCGCCAGCACCGCCCAGGCAATGCGGGCGAGCTTGTTGGCGAGGGCAATCACCAGCATATTGCGATGGAGTCTCCCGCCCGCGGTCTCAATCCAGGGCCACAGGCCAAGCCTGGCCCCATGCGGTCGACGTACCAGCACGATGTGCGCGGCCTGCACGAACAGGGTCCTTAGGTATTTGTTGCCGCGCCTCGAGATCTTGCCCAGGATGGTGCGGGCGCCGGTCGACTCCTGTTTGGGCACCAGCCCAAGCCAAGCCCCGAAGTCCCGCCCCTGCTTGAAGCCTGCACCTGTCCCAATCGCCGCCACGACGGCTGACGAGATGATTGGCCCCACGCCCGGCACACTCATCAGCCGCTGGCAGTGCTCGTCTTGCACCGCCAGCGCCTCGACCTCGGCGGAGACAGCCGCAATGCGCTCATCCAGCCGGCGCCAATCCTCCACCAGATCAGCGATCAGGCGAACCAGGCGCGGTGACAGGCTGTCAGAGGGTGAGCTGAGAATCCCTGGCAACGTCTGACGCAACGGCGCGAGCCCCTGCCGCACGGTGATGCCGCGCTCGAGGAGAAAGCCGCGGATCTGGTTGGTGATGCTTGTGCGCTGACTGACCAGGTGAACCGCGCCGGATTTTCCGGAGGCTGGTTGGCTTGGATTCTACGCGGCCATCGGCGTGACCTCAAGCTGGGCATAGTAGGCGGCTTCCGCCTCGGCGGGCGGGATGTTGCCGATGGGCTCAAGCAGGCGCCGGTTGTTGTACCCGTCGACCCATTCAAGAGTGGCGAACTCGACGCTCTCAAAGGAGCGCCATGGACCACGCCGATGGATCACTTCGGTCTTGAACAGGCCGATGACGGTTTCCGCCAGGGCATTGTCGTACGAGTCGCCGACACTGCCGAGGGATGGCTCTATCCCCGCCGTCGCGAGGCGCTCGGTGTACTTAATCGACACGTATTGAACTCCCCTGTCCGAATGGTGGATGAGGTTGGCTCGCCAGGGCTGCCGGTCATGGAGAGCCGGCTCCAGGGCATCGAGCACGAACTCGGCCCGGGCTGAGCGTGATACCCGCCAGCCCACGATCCGGCGGGCGAAGGCGTCGATCACAAACGCCACATAGACGAAGCCCGACCAGGTCGCGACAAACGTGAAGTCGCTGACCCACAAGGCGTTCGGCCGCGACGCGTTGAACTGCCGGTTCACCCGGTCACGTGGACAAGGGGCCGTGGCGTCACTGACCGTCGTCCTGATGCTTCTGCCGCGAACCACACCCTTCAGGCCCATCTGCCGCATCAGCCGGGCGACCGCGCATCGTGCGACCGCGATCCCTTCGCGCTGCAGTTGGCGCCAGACCTTGCGGACGCCATAGACGCCGAAGTTGGCCGCGAACACCCGGTGGATCTCCTGGCTGAGTTCGGCATCCCGGCGCTCGCGTGCCGGTCTGCGGTCGGGATTGGCCTTGCGGGCAGCATGCTCATGGTAGGTCGACGGGGCGATCGGCAGCACACGGCAGATCGGCTCGACCCCGTAAACCTCACGATGCTCGTCGATAAACGCCTTCATGGCTTGAAGCGGCGGTCGAGCTCCGCCTGGGCAAAATAGGCGCTGGCCTTGCGCAGGATCTCGTTGGCCTGGCGCAGTTCGCGCACCTCACGCTCGAGGGCCTTGATCTTTTCCTGCTCCGCGCTCGTCGGCCCAGCCCGAAGGCCCTGGTCACGCTCCGCCTGGCGCACCCAGTGGCGCAGCGTCTCGCGCGAGCAGCCGATCTTGGCCGCAATCGACAGGATCGCCTCATACTGCGAGGTGTACTCGTCGCGATGCTCGAAAACCATCCGGACCGCCCGTTCGCGGACCTCTGGTGAATACGGGGGTGTTTTCTTCGTCATGGCTCCATCCTGTCAGGAGTTGGAGCCTCCGGGAATCCCGGCGCGGTTCACAGGCGTGAACGCACCCGGTGCAGGGCGAGCAGATCCATTTGGTCTGGCGTCTTGATCGCCACAAACGACATGGTGGGCCGCTGCACCGCCTCCGCGATGGCTTCGGCATCGCGATAATCGTTCTTGTGGCCCTTGAGGAAAGGTTTGACGTACTGAGCCGGGATCAGGCGCACGTCATGACCCAGCGCTTGCAGTTGTCGGCCGATATGGTGGGCGCCGGCGCAGGCCTCCATGCCGATCAGGCACGGCGGGATGTTGGCCAGCCGCTGGGTGAGCTGCGTGCGGGAGAGCTTGATCCGCAGCACGATCGCGCCGCGCTCCTCCTGCCCGACGAGATGGAAGCTGGTCTTGCCCAGATCGATGCCCAGGGTGGCGATCGCAGCGAAAGAAGAAGACCGTGACATGGGACGTGCTCCTTGCGTGGCTCGAAGCCCCACACTTTACGAACAAGCGGGGCAGGAGCACGGCCGGACCATCCCATTACCGGCCTCTCTCTTCCCACGAAAAACTCCCCCGCCGATAGGGACCGACGAGGGAGCTTTTGCAGTACGAATACGCGGTGAAGCCTTCAAATCGCGTTCCATACTGAGGGTTATGCGAATTCATGTGTGTAGAACCCCGTTAGAAAGGTCACTCCTCTCCCCGTTACAAATGTCACTCTCCCTGGGTGATCGTGCTGGGGAGATTGGGTCTGATGACGGTGATCGGGATGAGCCGGCCGGAGATCGATCGGGTTCACATTCTGCGGGACGTCGTGGCGGAGCGAATTACAGTGCGCGAAGCCGCCCAGGTGCTGCGGATCACGCGACGCCAAGTGTTCCGATTACTCAAGGCCTATCATGCGGGCGGTCCGGCGGCGTTGGTTTCGTCACGCCGCGGCAAGCCCAGCAACCGCTCCTACCCGGCGGCGCTGCGGACCGAGGTGCTGGCACTGATCACAGCCAACTATGCCGATTTCGGCCCGACGCTCGCCTGCGAGAAGCTCGCCGAGCGGCACGGCATCGCTCTGGGCGTCGAGACGATCCGACGCTGGATGATCGCGGCGGGTCTCTGGCAGGAGCGCCGGCAGAAGCTCAAGCGCGTGCACCAGCCGCGCTACCGGCGCGACTGCGTCGGCGAACTCGTCCAGATCGACGGCTCCGAGCACTCCTGGTTTGAGGATCGCGGCCCACCCTGCACGCTTCTGGTCTACATTGACGATGCCACCAGCCGGCTGATGCACCTGAAGTTCGTCGAGACCGAGTCGACCTTTGATTATTTCGGCAGCGCCACTACGACAGAGGCAGGTCGTCGCGCAATCCAAGCTGGTCAAGAAAGCGTAAGAGCTTTGGCCCGACGCCGCCTTGTTGCATGGACAGGCGATTTGGCTGCCGAGCCTGGAACGCATAGAAGGACGGTGCCTTCCAGATCTCGGATTCGACCGTGCCGTTCAAGACCAATGCCGCTCGCCGTCACCGCATTCCCAAGCAGCAGCACCGGGTCACGAACTGGGCGGAGTATGACACGGCCCTGCGCCAGCGCGGAAGCCTCACCGTCTGGTTCTCACAGGAGGCGATTGCCCCCTGGCGGGCCGAGCCTCGCACAACACCGGGCGTCAGCCGCATTACTCAGCTCTGGCGATCCGAACAGCCCTGACGCTGCGGGCGGTGTTCCGGCTGGCGCTTCGTCAAAGCGAAGGCCTGATTCGCTCGATCCTGAAGCCCCTGAGTCTGGATCTGGCCGTGCCAGATCATTCAACCCTGAGCCAGCGGGCCGAAACCCTGGAGGTACCAAGGCCATGTCTTAGCTCCGGAGGGCCGGTTCACCTGCTGGTGGACAGCACACGCCTGCAACTCTGTGGTGCCGGCGAATGGTTGGTCAAGAAGCATAGCACCCGAAGACGCCGCTCCTGGCGAAAGCTGCACATCGGTGTTGACACCGACACTGGGAAGATCCTCGCGGCAGATTGAGCGAGTTGTGAATTCGATGATGGCTCGCAGGTCGAGCCCTTGCTTGACCAGATCACGGCTCCTCTGGCCTCTTTCATCGGCGACGGAGCCTATGATCAGGCTGGCATTTACGACACCATCGCCAAGCGCGATCCTGATGCGCAAGTGATCGTTCCACCACGAGCGACTGCCGCGCCGGGCGTTGTCACGATAACTGCCAGCAAGCGCACTTAAGGCCGATTTGGTCGCCGGCAGGCTCAACCAGCAATGTTTGTCATAGCTTTCCACTCCGCCATGGCATTGAGGCGGTGCAGGCGTGTGGCAGGGGCGAAGCGGTTGGAGCGAGGTGGAACGAAAAGATTGCGGACGGCAGAGAAGACGCTGACGAACCGCTGCAGGTACCTGGGTGATCGAAAGCCTTGCATCACCCGCTCTCGTCGCCGGAAGGGCAGATGCGAGTTCTCCGCCCGATTATTAAGCCTCTTCTGCGAGCGGTGTTCGACTTCTGGCATGATCTGACGCTGTGCAGCAGCGTATGAGCCGAGCTTGTCGGTGATCATCCGTCGTGGAGGGCAGCCCTGCTTCCGCAAGAGACGCTTCAGCAAGCGCTTGGCGGCCTTGGTATCGCGGCGCGTCTGCACGACCTCATCGAGCACGTATCCATCCTGATCAACGGCTCGCCACAGCCAGTGTTTCTTGCCAGATGTCGTGGCGGCTCGGTGCCTTGCGCCTGAGGCGGCGGGTGTAAGCCGGCCCGAACTTCAGCGCCCATCGCCGGACGGTCTCGTAGGACACGACGATGCCGCGCTCGAGCAGCATCTCCTCGACCAGCCGCAGGCTCAGAGGAAACCGGAAATACAACCAGACCGCATGGGCAATAATCTGAGGCGGAAAGCGATGGCGTTTGTAGCTGTAGCTGACGGGTTTGCTCATGCCGGACCATCTACACCGCTCGATCTCATGTCCAGGTTAACGTGACAACGCCCGAAATACCTCGCCCTATCACTCCCGTAAGATGCTTCGTTTCATCGCCGGACCGGCATATTTTCGCGCCGGGAGAGTTCGATATCCTCAGCATCGAAGTAGCGGTCCAGCCATTCAAAGGCGTCTTGAATCAGGGCTCTGCGCGCTGACGGGTCCGGATGCCGCTTCGCGAGGCTCATGGCTCTCATGTAGCGGGACCAGCAGTAAATGCAGTTATTCATCGCACAGGCCTCCGTAAACAAATCCGAATGACTGCCCCATTCTATCTTGGGGTCTCTCGGCTATCTGTAGCCGAGATCACACTCGGAGTTGGCCCATGAAGCACCGGCCAGGCTTTACGGACCAAAATCTGATGCGCTACAGCCGCTTCATCAGCCGCGCCGCTGCCGCTCCGAGTCTGACTAATGAGCCGAGAGAGCATCAAGCGGAATGACCTGCACTGCCTGACCTGAGGCATCGACAATCTCCAGCTGCCATCCCTGCCACTCATCCGAGTTCAAGGGATCCTGGGCCCGAAGCTCTTCGACGGCTTCCATCGCGGAGACCACGGCGGCTTGGAGACTGGACGCCGTGATGCCCTCCTCGTCGCGGATCATGCTGTCGCCATCAGTGAGATTGAAGTAGTAACGCGCTGGCGCCGAAAGACCTGTAGCGGATCCAGCCGAAGTTCCGGCTGGCGGATCAATTTCGACAGCGTCTTCAGCAGGTGCCTGCTTGCCATTCGTGAAAGTTACCATGGCTCGGACACCTTACTGGACTGCTGGAGAGGCGAGGTTTTCAAGATCCACCCAGCCGGTGCAGGTTGGGATCTCAGGGACAAGGTAAGCGCGGCTTCCATCGAGCTTCTCAACGCGACATGGATAGGTTCTCTTGTCTCCTGGTGGACGGTACAATACCAAGCTCCCCGCTGAGACAACATCGCCTGAGACTGGCTCTAGGGAGGCTTGTGCGATTGGCCCAAGCTGCTCAAGGCCGAGGGTATCGCGAGAGATACTCTGCTCAGCGGCCCGGACGCGATCGAGAGCCGCAATAGCAAGGCGGGCGCGGTCCCGGTACCGGTCCATGACCAACTTCAGTGGGCCTCGCTCCTGCCCTGAATGCCAGGACACACCTCCCGCTTTGGCCAACTCTGCTGCTACGGCTTCAACCTCACCCTCTGTCATCGTCAGCCCTCCCACTTTCTAACTTAGGGCTGCATTCCTGTGCTGCAATCGCAACATTCTGATAAATTCCGTGATGGAATAAATCCGTACCTGCCTCCGTTAATATAGCATCTGACGTTACCCGACAGCAGGAGTGGCCCGTGGCCGACCCGCATACCTCCGAAACTCTTCACGGCAAGGCTTTTGACCCGTAGGGCGTGACCGATGCTAACCCGTCCTTTCAGTGTGCGTCTGCTCTCTTTGTGGCCTCGCTCGGCTCCTTCATCGGAGCAAGCCTTTTGCTGGCCAGTCTCTGAAAAGTACGCCGCTCCTTTAACCGAATGTGTTGGTGCAGATGGTAAAGACCCCGAGGCAACAGGTAAGTTAGCACTTCATGAACGCCATATTGCGTTGCGCCTCATAGGAGGGTGCTTGTGAAATACGAAATAGATTCAATGAAGCCTGCGAGTGCTTCTACTAGCAACGACCGGTCGGAGCGGGCTCTCGAATGGATGGGCCTGCTCCCGGCGATAGGCGTATGCGCATGGGTCATTCTCAATTTTGGTTGAGAAAATCACCTTCAAGCCAAGGCCAGCGTGCAATTGCCACCCAAGCTCATCGCTCGCCAATCTGCCTGCGGTTGCCTGCTCGATTGCGCCACTATTTACCACTGTCCTTGTTGCGTCCTCCGGCTTCCACGGCGCAGACCAAGATGAAGAGACTGAGAACGGCAGCCAGTTGGGCGAAGGCCTCGACAGCCGCTGGCACACTGTCGCGAAAGGGGCCACTGGCGAGAGCCGCGAACACCAGGATGGGAAGGGCAGCCCAAACGAGCATCAGCTCACCTCCACAGTTTCAGAGCTATTTTAGCATCACAAACTACTGCAGATCCGTCCCACACCCTGAGGCGCATCAATCTGCTCAGGCCGCTGACTATCGCTCAGGTTGTCTTCGGACAATTGCTACTGCTTGGTACCGGAGGAGCCTCTGGTTTGGCGGTGACGTCCGGTGGCTGCTGGAGGATGGCAATTGCACGAGCGACGGTGTCGTCAACGCGCTTGGAAAGCCATGAATCGTCTGTCTGAGCATCGTGTGTGCCCCAGCAAGGTGGTCGGGGAACGCATACGCTACGCAACCAACCCTTAACGCAGCTTAGGAGCCCGAGTTCCGAGCTCAACGTGCACTTGCCGCCGACCCATACCTGTTCAAACAAACGGGCCCCATCCTGAGGAGAGGGCCCGAGGTGACACGCAGTCACTCGCTAGTCGCGCTTTATCCGGGTTGTTGTCCCGCTGATTGGATCAGATTGTCGAGCGGAAGGATACCTCCGACATTCGGCTGACGGCTGGAGGTCTGCTTCCCAGGTGGTGTCTGTATCGTGGCCTCCATCCATTCAGGGCCGTGGCAGGGGCTCGGTCCAAGGAACCTCGTGATTGGCTGCCGTTGGGAACCCGCAGAAGCAGTCAGGCCAGTCGGCGTGCTGGTGACGGGCATTTCAGAGCGAGACATCAACCCATCACACAACCCCAAAGCCCTCGCCCTGGAGTTGGTTTCAGCGGGGCTGAAAAGAAAAGTTCGTAGCGAGTGCCCGGCTGGCCACGAGGTTTCTTATAGCTTCGCTGAAACCAGTTCACCGGTCCGTGAGTTTCGGCTGGAATATGCAAGACGAAGTGCACCGATAGCGCAATGGAGGAGATCCATGCTGCCGGACGATAAAAGAAACTGCACCGGATCAGCGCTGATTGGCCCCACTGTCCAGCAACAGCGGATCACCTTCTTCCTCGGCCATTCCCTTCGGAGCCATTACGAGGATGTGATAAAGGAACCTATCCCGGACCGTCTGCAAGCGCTCGCTGAACAATTGGAGCGAAGGGCATTCTTTGACGTTCAATAGGAAATTAAGTCAAAGTAGCAAGAAAGACCTTAACCTTCGTCCTGTGAGGAGACATTGCTCATGCCAAGGTACTACTTCGACCTCTATCAGGGGGCGCAACGCATCTCCGAAGATGCCTCGGGCTATGAATGTCCCAGTGACGAAGATGCCCGGCAGTTCGCCCGCATGAGCAATGGGTTGGTCGCTCTCGACCCGGTCTTGTCTAGTCCCTCGCAGAACCATCGCGTTGTAGTCTTGAACGAGGACGGGCAGAGCATCTTCACTATGTCCGTATCTCAAGCAGCCTTCTCTACAGCCGCTTCATCGGATGTCTCGCTTCTTTCCTGAGGCTGAGACCGCATTCTAACCTGCGAGATCCACCGTGACGTGCGAGGATTTGGTCGCGCCGTGCTTTTTGGATGAGCAGGCGCCACTCGCGGTTCCTGAGTTGAACCGTGAGCGAACTTTAAAGTATCTGGAGTGCTGCTATCAACAGGGGCTGTCATGGGAGGAGGCCAAGCAGCAGATCCAAGGCTTTCTGCAGCAAAAAGGTGTTCCCCACCAAGGGATTGTACGGCAGTTGCAACTCGCCAAGCCGCTGCTTCAGCCTTGGTTGGACTGACACTGCACCAAACTCAAAGCCGCCTCATCAGTCGTGCCGCCGCCATGGCGAGATGGGTGTCTAGCATCTCCTCAGCCGCATCATACTTGGCCACCCACCGTTCATAGGTCGCCCAGCGCATGCCTTTGGGCTTGGGCGGCAGAACCCATTCATCCGGGTCCTCATGCCCGAGGAGAACTGCCGTCACCTTCGCCTTGGTGCACTTGATTCCTGAATCGAAATCTCTTGGCTGAATCCGCCTCCTGCTCGGCGTTTTCCTCGCATGACCAGAATGCTTTTGTCAGCGAGTTCCCTTTCGTCCTTCTGAGCATTAGGTAGCGGACAGGACGTCTCAATGACTTTTCAGATCTAATAGAGCGCCCAAAGCCCGTCGACGGGCAGTAGGATCGCGGGCAAGTTCGGAGCAAGAGGCTCGGGAGCGGAATTCTCGCGGGTTGGAAACCGAGGAGAGCGCTTCAGTTTAACGACAGTGTCTCTGCCTGCCGCTCCGCTTGGCTTCGAGCTTGTAGAGGGTGGCCTGACCGATTTCTCTACGGATTTCAGTTGGAGAGTGCGGCGACGGGTCTGTGCCGTTGCTTCATCGGACAACTCGCGCTCCCTCTCGACTTGGGGTGGGAGAGACACCTGCCGAGCCTTACGTTGCGAGATATCGTCGTCTGTACCGGCTCCCCTGTTCAGCTTCGCGCCTCCCTGGAATGTATGGGTTGAAGGCTTGAGCAGGACAGGAGTGGTTTGGAAAAGTAATGCGGCGGGTACGAATTCTGTGCGGACTCCTACATCCGCGATTTGCTTCTTCAAAGCGTGCACGTCACGGAGTGCAGCAGCGGAATTCTCTTTCTCTTGACGGAGCACTTCCTGAATTGTAGCAGCGCTTTCGGCTTGGGCTTTCAGAGCTAAAATTTCTCGCTCGGAAGCGCCTAACTGCCGAGTGACCGAAGCGCTGCGCCCTCTCTCTTGTTTTAACTCGTCCTGCATCTTGGCCTTGCTCTCTCGGAGAGCAGAGAGTTGCTCCTGCACGGCCGTCAACTGCTGAGATGTGGCATCTGCTCGCTCTTTCTCTTGGGTGGCTGATCTGACCGCTGCGGCGGAGCTAACTGCGCTTGTCTGGAGCGTGACGAGTTCTCTTCTCAGAGCCTCAAGCTTGCGGCCCGCAGATTTTACGGCATCTCTTTCCCGCTCAAGAGCCGGTCGCAATTCGTCTTTTTCTGCGGCACTCCCCTTGAGAAGCACAAGTTGCTCTTGGGCTTCTGCCAATTTTGCCGTCAGTTCCAACAGTGCAGCTTTACCCTGTTCCGCCTCTTTGGCATGCTCATCTCTCGTGTCAGCGGCTCTTATGGCGTCCTGCGTCATTGCTGCGAGCTGGCTTCGCACGAGGCTCAAGTCATTTATCCCTGAAGCTGTCCGCCCTTTTTCCTGCTCCAGTTTATGCTCAAGCTCTACTACTCTGGCCTCCTTTTCCCTTAAAGCTGCGACTTGCTCTTGCACTGCGTGTAGCTCTTGTAACGCTTCTTCGGCACGCACCCTCTCTTTTTCGGCAGCATCGCCCGGTGCGCCTACTTTGCCCCCATTTGCTCCCGGGTCAGCGACTGGGATGCCCTGAGCCAAGCGGGTGTCTTGCCGCTCACGTGCTACAGCCTGCAGCAGCTTCTGCAGTTCTGGATCTTGCATACTATCACTGATGATTATCGCGAGTGTCCCTGCATTTACAGCAGCTTCAAGCCTCTGCCGTGCTCCGGTTAAGTCCTTCTGCCGCAGCAATTCTCCAACATCGGCAGCAAGCTCGGTTCTTTCAGGGCCTGTTAAAAGCTCCTGGAAAAGCGAGATCCATTTCCTTTGCGGGGCTTCGACATTAGGGGATATTGCAATGTCCTGTTCCGCCGAATTAGGTGTTCGTTGTGTACCGTCTGGTGCATGGCCCTCTCCAATCTGAGGCGGATGGGGAGTGGCTCCACCAATCTCGTCACCTGCGAGACCGTGCGAAGAATACGCAAACACACCTACAGCAACGACAGTGGGTATAAGGCTCCGCCATCCGTGTCGCACCCTCGGTACGTGGTGGCTGTAGGCTGAGGCACCTGAAGGCCAAATGCTCTGTGACACCATGTGAGCCCTCCAAAAAGGTCGTTCGTAGGTGCAATTCCGGCGGAGTACTAAAGTGTCCTGAAAAGTCCACGATGTTGCAGAGTTGTATGTTGGCTGCTGCTAAGTCAGCTCTCACTCTGTCGCGGCTGACCCGCTATCAGCGGAGCGCCACCACTGCGCCGGACGCATTGAGCCGGCATGAAATGCGAGACTGGCGGACTTGGCGTGCATTCGCCCGAGCGTAAACAACTCTCACTTCAAGGGGAGCCGTGAGTCCTCCGTCCGGTGTGCGGCTCGCTTGCCCGACACTGCCTGCATCCACCTGCACAGCTCCATAAGGAAGCGCTGCCGTCACAATGGACGTGCGACAGGCTTGGACAATCTGAATTGGGACACCTGCTCGCCGGACGAGGGGCTCCACAAAGTCTGCAGTTGCAGAGCCCGATGTCTCAAGACGCGGCACGAGGGAGAGCGGCAGGGCCAATGCGGCACTGCTTCCTCTGACCCCGAGCGATGGCGGTATAGTTGCTGCGACCGAAACAGATGGCGCGGATCGTAGACTTGCAGCAGTTGGCGTTGCTGATGACCTTACGGCAGTCGACGCAGCTTGGGAGTTTGCAGCGGCTGGCGCTGCTCGTGAACTTGCTGTGCCTGCCGTATCTGGTGCTACGGACGTGGATGCTGAAGCCGACGCTCCCCCAGGTTTGCCGCTGCTGTTGTTGCTGGCCTGATTGCTTGTGCCTCCAGTGCTCCCGGCGCCTTTGGCACCAGCGCTGCCTCCGCTTCCATTGACTTGGCTGGGGCTGCCACTATTCCCGGCACTCTGATTATTGCCAGTTCCAGCGCTCCCACCGCCTTTGCCGCCACCGCCGGCATTTCCGCCGTTGCCTTGGCTACCACTGCCACCACCACCGGTGCTTCCACTGCCTTTGCCGCCCCTACTTCCACTGCCCTGACCACCGCCTTCGGCATTTCCTCCGGTGGTTCCGTTGCCCTGACCGCCACTGCTACTGTTCCCGCCACCTCGTCCTCCACCTCCTCCGGCATTTTCGCTGCTCTTATCACTGCCGCTGTTCCCATTACCCGGGCTGGAACCACCGTCTTTGCCGCTACTATTTCCGTTGCCTCCGCTGTTCCCGGTCCCTTGACCGCCCCCTCCGTCTCTTCCGCCGTCATTGTGATTACCCTGACCACCGCCGCCGTTACCTCCTTCACCTCCGCCCTTGGCGAAGACAGGCTGAGTGGCAAGCACCACAATTGTGATAACCGAAACGAGAGAGACCCGAAGCATGGCTCCTCCTGATGATTGCGCCGGACACACGCGGTTGCGCAGATTTCTGTGGTTTGGTTCTAGGCCGCCCTGTTCTCAGAGGTGCCACTTTCACGCGCTGGTTGCGAGGACAGCTCTACAGAGGGTGCCGGTTGGAACAGCCCAAGAGATCCGCCGCTAAATCGATTGCGCTCTAGCAACTGCCGTGGAGCGTACATTTTTTGTATGCCCCGCACGCAACAGCAATCTATTACTGCCCTGAATTGTGGCTTCGCCGTGCATCATCATTGGCAATTCGGGAGGATTATCCATTTGGATCCGCTCAAAGGCTGAACCGAAGCGGTTCCTTGTCACTCCCTGCTGGAATCCGCATGCCCAATTCATCTGCCTAAACATACTCCCCAGGTGTGCGGGCATGAAGTAAGGTGCCTTTGGTGACCTATCGGGACTTCTTGGCTAGATCCGCTTCATCAGCCGTGCCGCTGCCATGACGAGCTGCGCATCCAGCATTTCCTCGGCAGCATCGTACTTGGCCACCCACCGCTCATCGGTCGCCGAGCGCATGCCCTTGGGCTTGCGCAGCACATCCCATTCATCCGCGTTTGCATCCCCGAGTAGAGCCGCCTTCACCTCATGATGGAGGCGATTGCGGGAGAGCCTCAGCCGGTGCCGCCTCCAGCCCACGTTGACCGAGTACCTGCCGCAATTCCTCACTAAGGCTGTTAAACGGAATTGCCTCATACTGAAACACCGTTATGCAGCGGCCTTCGATGCTGGCCATGACCATAGCGTCAGCCGACGATGGGCGCCCTTCGGTGGTTTGGGCACTCGCTGGGCTACGACGCTCCTCACCTGGACTCCCTTCCTTCCTCAGGACGATGACGTACCAGACAAATCCAGCTTTAGCCGCTTCTGCTAGCATCTGCGCTCTTTGCTTCGCCTCATTCAACGCCTTTCGTCGTTCCTCGATGGACTCGCCTCGGGTGAAGGCGAGATTTGGAGGCGTGTCACCACTTTCGCCGTATGGATGGACGAAATTCAAGGTCATCCTCAAGCTGTCGACCCTGACCTCCCTGACCGCAAGTGCCGCGGCCTCCTTTCGCCCCTGGACGAACTCACGGACGGCCACATCACAGGCGCGGAACTCATCCTGTTCTTGCGCCGCTCGGGGTGGCGCCCGCTCCTGAGCAGCAGTGCCACGTTTTCGAGGTGTTGCGCCCTCGGCTCCTGCGGAAACAGCTAAGGCAAATGCGATGGCCAATGGAAGAATCTGCATCATGGCTCCATCCTCCCATAACAGGGAAGAACATTGCCAACCCGACCAATGCCCAAGCTGCTTCGGGCTAACGGCTCGTCAGCCGAGATGGCCACCGTTGATAGACTAACGTTTTGGCAGGATTTTAGTTGCTAAGCCTTTGAAGTGTATTCGAAATCCTCGACCTCTTCCTTCAGGTCGCCGTCTAAACTGCCAATTGCTCCATGGCTTTCAAAACTTGGAGCATGGGATCAACTTTCGTCCTTGTGCTTAAGCGCTCGGATTGCAGCAGCAAGCTCCCGCAATAAGTGAACCGCGCCGAGTTTTCCGGAGGCTGATTGGCTTGGATTTTACGCGGCCATCGGCATGACCTCAAGCTGGTGTGGAACGGCACCGAAGGTTGACCCCTGGCGAGGGCAGCGCAACGCCTTGGTTTAGCGACTCAAACTGGAAACTCAGCGGGTCACGATCGGCACCGATCATGACCCCACTGGCGCTTTGAATTCGCCAGCAAAGTCATGCACTTCATGGCAGTCGGCTCAAGGGTCCGCATTCGATGCTGATTCACAGGCTGGGCGACGCACGGTCAGTCCATACATGGGGTCACCTCTGACGGTCCCATGCCCTTCAGGAAGGTCTGCTGTGGCGCGATTAGCTGACCTCAGCCCTACGTCTCAGATGTGCCATAAGCATTCTCACGGTTAAGGCCGGCACACTCATCTTGTTCGCGGCGGTCCTTCGAGTGCACTTACAATCTCACACGCGGCAGTCTGCAAGTCTCCGAGATGTCGGGAGGCAAAGTCCTCAACTGAAAACGCTGTCTTGATCCAGAGCAGGTTGATGGAGCCGTAGACCCGCCGCTGTCCTTGCAACGGAACCGCAATGGCGGCCAGTTGGTCGTTGATAGGCGGGGCTCCGTGAGGACCGCCTGTGAAGATCGGATCGCGCGTGCCGTACCCCCTTTCACGCGTCCGCGCCAGAATGCGCCCCAGTCGTTCGGGTTCCCTTGCAAGTTGATCATCGGGCAGGTCGGAGCTTACAAGTCGGCTTACAATCCGCTTTCGCTCCTGTTCGGGGCAGAAGGCCAGATAGGCTCGCCCTACTCCGGTCAACAGCCATCCAACTAATTGCCCGACGCGGTCTCTACGGCCAGGATGCGGAAAAAACGGGCTCTGAAGCTGGCTCGTCTCTCGCCGCTCCATGTAGGGGCTTGTCACGTTTGCAGCTTGCTGACGGCATTGCATCGGCTTAGCTGTTCGATATGACCTCACCATTCTACTCCGGCTACCGCTTCCCCAGCGACATCATTCAGCGCGCGATCTGGCTCTACCTGCGTTTCACCCTCAGCTACCGGGATGCCGAGGAGCTCCTGGCCGAGCGTGGGGTCGAGGTGTCTTATGAGACCATTCGGCGCTGGGTGCTCACCTTTGGACCGGTGATCGCGCACCAGCTGCGGACCCGACGTCCTAAGCCTCACAGTCGCTGGCACCTGGACGAGATGTTTGTTCGCATTGGAGGCAAGCAGATGTATCTCTGGCGCGCCGTTGATGCTGAAGGCGAGGTCCTCGAGGTGCTGGTTCAAGCGAAGCGCGACAAGCGAGCCGCCCTGAAGCTCATTCGTAAGCTCCTGAAGAAGCACGGCACCGCTCCAACAGAGTGGGTCACGGACAAGTGTCCCGCCTATGGAGCTGCGCTTCGAGGCCTGAAGATCCAGAGGGCCGTTCATACCCAGGCCAAGCGGGCCAACAACCGAGCGGAGAGTTCGCACGTGCCGGTGCGACGACGAGAGTGGAAGCTGCAGGGGTTCAAGTCACCCGGCTCGGCCCAGCGGTTCCTCACAATGCATGCAGCGATCTACAACACGTTCACCGTTCCTCGCCATCTCACGACCGCCCGAACGCACCGGCTCCTCCGAGCCGAGGCGTTCGCCACGTGGCGCGAAGCTGCGGGTATAGTGGCATAGCGAGGGACATGTGGCAGATCCCATTTCGGTCAGACCCCGCAATGTGACAAGCCCCTATGAGTCGCCTCCGGAATCTCCTGCCACCATGGCTCTGAGGGCTCGACGCGAGGGATGGAGCAAGTTCGAAGTGTGTTCTCCTGGCACTGAAGAGAAGTAAAGCGAACGTCGGCGTTGGCACCGTGAGCGGCCTTCTACACGGCCGCACTGCGGCTGTCACAATAACCTAGGTAGGAGGGCGAAGCGTGTCGACCGAAAGTCGCTCGCCAGCTCGCTGCGGCGAGTTCCTCCGGGCGCAAAGAGACGCGGCCCGCACATTCAGCACGATCCCAAACCGCGCCTAATCCGGGGCGCCGAACAGATGTGCGAGGTCGTTCAGGGCCTCCTTCGGCAGCGACGCGTGGCGCTGGTCCGCGACGGCCGCCTGCCCCAGAAAAGCCCAGTAGAGGAACACGGCCCGATGGGCTGCGCGCGTGGTGTCCACGCCAGCATCGACCAGCAATCGGGCAACGCGGGCGATCCGTCGGTCGTCCACGGCGGCAACAAGGCTCGCAACATCCTTGTCGTGGGCGGCCCAAGACCGGACGGCGCGGTCAAGCTTAGGCTGCCGACCGAAGGCGTCGTGCAGCAGATCCCGCAACCGGCCTGGGTCGCCCGGCCTGGCATCCAGCGCATCGATGATCTGATCCGTCGACGTTTCCTGCCAGTGCTGCAGGAGCTGGCTCCGGAAGTCCTCGATGTCCTGGAAATGCCAGTAGAAACTGCCACGCGACACGTTGAGCGCAGCGGCCATCGGGCCGACCTTCAAGGCGCCCGGCCCAGCGTTCGCCAGCGTCCGCAGGCCCTGCTTCAACCAGTCCAACTTTGTTCGCCGATCGCCCATGGCTGCACCATACACATGTGTATTGACTCGTCCAGCCATTGGGCTATGGTCATCACCATACAGAGGTGTATGGTGATGACCAGACACGACGCCGCTCTCATCATCGCCGGGCTCATCGGCAGCTTTGGTGCCGTCGTGCACGGCATGCTCACCCAGTCTCGTATCGTCGATCCGGTTCAGGAGCTCGCGGCTGCCCGGATCAGTGCGCAGGTCCAGCGGCTTGTGACGCTCCTGCTGCAGTTCAGCACCTTCAACTGGTTCATTGGCGGGCTCGCGCTGATCGTAGCCGCCTGCACGTTCGGGCGGGAGGCCAGGCTGGCAACGGGCTTGCTGGTGGGAAGCTCGTACCTGTTTGCCACCCTCGGCAATCTCTGGGCTACCCGAGGGCGGCACCCGGGCTGGATCGTCTATGGAGCCGCGCTCAGCCTGACCCTCTACGGGCTCGCCGAAACCAGCCTGTGAGCGCCCGCCGGGCTTCGCGCTGAACCAGGTCGTGTGATCGTCTGATGCAAGCACAGGGAGGCCGACATGAAGATTCTGGTCGCCGGGTCATCTTAACGTCAGCCGCTACGCTGATTTATGCACCAATGTCACCTCGACCGGCTCATTCTCGCCCGCGAGCTGATTGGTCGGGTGACGACCAAGACCCGCAGCAATTCCAAGCTGCCAGCCCTGCTCGAGCTGTTCCTGTCGCGCCTGCTGGTGACGGTGCCCCTCGCGGCCAAGCTGTTGCAGGTCACCCCAAGGCCGTCGACCTGATGCTGGCGCAGCTCGGCGGGGCGCTGCCACGCGAGCTCACTGGCCGCACCCGCTATCGCGCCTGGGATATCGTGTAAGGCTCCCCAATAACATCTCATCCCCGAATTCTGAGCCATCTTGACCAATTCAAAGCCTTCAGTCCCGGAAGCGACATCGCAGCGGCCAGAGATCAAAAGGCCCAGCGCGAATTCAGGCTGGAAGGCTCGGCAATAGAGGCGTAAAATCGCTTTCTGGGATGGCGCGGCCTGTGTCCGAAAGCCACCCATTGCCAGGATTGCGCCGTTGCAGGAACTGGAGCGGCAACGTCGTCGCCTCATTGGGCGCACGGGCGAGGAACGCCGAGAGGACACACGCGAGAACGGTGCGCTGATCGACAATCGGTCCTGATCACTCCTCCAAGTGGGAAGACAGGCCTTATCCGATATCAAGTGGAGGGGACGCTCCATGCACAGCACTTCAACCCGCCGCCATATCCTCGCTGGCCTCACTACGACCGGGCTAGCCGCCCTGCTCGATGCCCGGAGAGCCTCCTCGGAGGAGGCTCCGCTTGATACCACCACCGTTCGCTTCTCGAAATCTCCTGGGATCTGCAACGCACCGCAGTTTGTGGCAGAAGACCTGCTCCGCGCCGATGGGTTTTCCGACTTCCGTTACGTGGATGCAGTGGCCGGTCTAACCGCGACCGCGATGCTGGCCCGCAGCGAAGTGGACTTTGTTGTTGAGTTCGGAACCGCTCTGGCTCTGCAGATCGATCAAGGGGCGCCCCTCAAGATCCTCACCGGCGTGCATGTCGGATGCTACGAACTTTTCGCGCATGAGGGCATCAATAGTGTCCTCGACCTGAAAGGCAAGACTGTCGGCGCCGGGCAAAATCTGGGGTCCGACCCGCATGTCTTTGTGACAGCAATGGCGACCCATGTCGGGCTTGATCCGCTCAAGGACATCAATTGGGTGACGAGTGACGTCAACCCGATGGAGCTGTTCACGCAGGGCAGGATCGACGCCTTTGTGGCCTTTCCGCCAGAGCCGCAGGAGCTCCGCGCCCGCAGGGTCGGCCATGTCATTGTCAACAGCATTCTGGACCGCCCCTGGTCCCAATACTACTGCTGCATGCTGGCCACCAATGCGTCGTATCTGGAGAACTATCCTGCGGCCACCAAAAGGGTTGTGCGCGCTGTTCTCAAGGCGACTGATCTGTGCGTCTCGAATCCCGAGCAGGTGGCCACGCTCTTGGTGAATGGTGGCTATACCAAGCGGTACGATCCCGCCCTTCAAGCCCTCAAGGAGATCTCCTACGCCAAATGGCGGGACTACGACCCGGAGGATACGATCCGGTTCTACTCCTTGCGCCTGCATGAGGCCGGCATGATCAAGTCGAGCCCACAGAAGATCATCGCCAGCGGCACCGATTGGCGCTTCCTCAATGAGATCAGGCGTGAGTTGAAGACATGAGCGGGCGGCTTGCATCCCTTCTGCTGGCAGCACTGCTGTCCTGCCCGGCGCAGAGCCACGACGCACCGCACAATCAGCGCTTACCGGTCATACGGACAGCACCGGACTTTACCCTGACGTCGCAGGATGGCAATCGCGTGTCGCTCCACGATTTCCGTGGCAAGGCGGTCGCTGTCACCTTCATCTTTGCGTCCTGCACGGACACCTGTCCGCTGCTGACCGACAACATGGCGCGCGTACAGGACAAGCTGGGTTCCGTGTTTGGCTCTAAGGTCGCCTTCGTGTCGATCACCGTCGATCCCGAGCGCGATACGCCCGAAGCACTGAAGCAATATGCGCAGAATTTCGGCGCCAACCTGAAAGGCTGGGCCTTTCTGACCGGTGACCCCGTTGTTATCCGTGAGGTTGAGCGAAAGTACGGCGTCTTCGCGAAGAAGACCGCGTCCGGCGACATCGACCACACCTTCCTGACGTCACTCATCGACCCGAAGGGAAACCTGCGTGTGCAGTATCTCGGCGTCCGGTTCGACCTGGAGGAGTTCCGCGGTGATCTTCTCAAGCTCCTCGATGAGGCCGAATAGTATCAGGAACTGGCTGGTCGGCTGGGTCGCCCGGTTGCCGGCGCGCGTTCAGACCAAGCTGCTCGCCGCGTTTCTCTCCATCGTCGGGCTCCTCATCGTGCTTGGCGCGGTGGGGTTGCAGGTGCTAAGCGGGGTCAACGAGCAAACTGATGTGCTGATCCGTCAGCAGCGCAAGATTGCAGCCTACCATCAGGTCCAGCACGATACCACGAGCCAGCTCTACAGCATCTCGACCGCACTCCTGCTGCAGGAGGACCGAATGCTCGATGCAGCGCTCCGTCAGCTCAGGCAGTTCGGCTACGATCTCGATCGCATGGAATTCATCGCCCGGGACGAGGCCGAGCTTCTTGCTCAAGTCCGCCAGGACTATGACCGCCTGACGGCTGAGGTGACACGGGTGGTGGACTTCATCCGCACCGGCCAGAGGGATGAAGCGCGGACAACGCAACTGGCACAGATCATGCCGCTGGCGGATCGTCTGGAACGGCTGACGAACCAGTTGGTCAACATCGCCGAGGCCGACATGGTGGACGCGATCGAGACGACCGAGCGGGCCTACGCCACCTCCCGGGCCGTCGTGATCTCGTTTGTCATCGGCAGTATCCTGTTGGCGCTCGGCCTTGGTTACATCATCTCATGGTCGCTAATCGAGCCGGTCAAGGAGATTGAGACCCATCTCAGCCAGATCGCGGCCGGCGACTTTGCCCAGAAGGTCACGATCGCCAATCGGGACGAGCTCGGCGTGCTCGCTCAGAACGTCAATCGGACATCCGAGCAGCTCGGGCAGCTTTACCGGCAGATCGAGGCACGCACGCGAGAGCTCACCGAGGCGCTGACCTACCAGACCGCCACCGGTGAGGTACTCAAGGCCATTAGTCGTTCGACGCTTCACCTGCAGCCCGTGCTCGACACGTTACTGGAGACCGCCGCTCGGCTGTGCAGGGCCAACCGGGCCCTCCTGTTCCGCTTGGATAACGGACTTTACCGGCTCCGGGCCTCGTACGGCTTCTCTGACGAGTTCAAGCAGTTCCTTGAGAACAACCCCATCAGTCCGGATGCGATCGGCACCATTGTCGGGCGCACCACCACGGAGCGACGCGTCCTCCACTATGAGGATATCGAGACGGACGACCGTTATATGTGGAAAGAAGCCCAGGCCTTCGGGGGCTTTCGCACCGTACTCGGTGTGCCCCTGCTGCGGGATGGGGAACCGATCGGCGCGATCGTGCTCTCTCGCCCCTATGTCGAACCCTTTACCGACAAGCAGATTGATCTGATCACGGTCTTTGCCGATCAGGCGGTGATTGCCATCGAGAATGCCCGCCTCGTCAGAGAGCTGAAGGAGCAGTCCGCCGCACTGGCCGCCTCGGTCGAAGAGCTAAAGGCTCTTGGTGAGACCGGTCAGGCCGTTAGCGGCACCCTCGACCTGACCCAAGTCCTCGATCTGGTCTCCAGCCGGGCCATGGCACTGGGCCAGGCGGATGCCTGTGGGCTGTTCCGCTACGATCGAACGAACCGTGCCTTCGTACTATGGCGGGCGAGCGGCCTTGATGAGGACTTTTCGGAGCGGATCCGCCACATCCGGATCCTGGAGGTCGAGACAGCTATGGGACGTGCGATCCAGCAGCATGGCCCGGTCGCCGTCAGCGATATCATGAAACTGCCGAACTGGCCGCTGCGCGATGCCGCCGTCGGGGCCGGAATCCGGAGCGTTCTGGTTGTTCCACTCGTCCGGGCGGAACGGGTCTTCGGGACGCTCGTGCTGATGCGGCGGGAGCAAGCGGAGTTTCCCAGGCGGACCGTCGACCTGATGCAGACCTTCGCGAACCAGTCGGTGCTCGCCATCCAGAACGCACGGCTCTTCCGCGAGATCGAGGACAAGAGCCGTCAGCTCGAGATTGCGAGCCAGCACAAGTCGCAGTTCCTGGCCAACATGAGCCATGAGCTGCGCACCCCTCTGAATGCGGTCCTCGGCTATACGGAGATGCTGCTCGATGGCGTCTACGGCGACGTGACTGGCGAAGCTCACGAGATCTTGGAGTACATTCAGGCGAACGGCCAGCACCTTCTGGCGCTCATCAATGACGTGCTCGACCTCTCGAAGATCGAGGCCGGGCAGCTTGCGCTGGCGCTCGATGAGTATGCCGTCCAAGGCGTCATCGAGGCCGTGGCCTCTGTCGCCCAACCGCTCGCCCAGACCAAAGGCCTCGACCTGAAGGTCGGCATCGCGGGGGATCTCCCGCTGGGACGGGGTGATGAACGGCGGCTCACCCAGGCTCTCCTCAACCTTGTCGGCAACGCCATCAAGTTCACCGACGCAGGCTCGGTCACAATCGCCGCAACGGCGGTCGGTGACCTGCTGGAGCTAGCTGTGACTGACACTGGCCCGGGAATTGCCCCGACCGACCAGGAGCGGATCTTCGATGCCTTCCAGCAGGTCGACAATTCCTCAACCCGGCAAAAGGGCGGTACGGGTCTGGGGCTCGCGATCTCACGGCGCATCGTCGAGATGCATGGCGGGACGATCTCTGTGGAATCTGTCCCGGGGCAGGGTTCCACTTTCCGGATCAGGATCCCGCTTCAGGCTGGCGAAGTCATGGAGGCGGCGTGATGAAGCGCATCCTGGTGGTGGAGGACACCTGGCACAACCGCAAGATGCTGCGCGATCTGCTCACGCGGGCAGGCTTCGAGGTGCTGGAGGCGGTCAATGGCGAGGAAGGTATCGCCCAAGCCGAACGACACCGGCCCGACCTGATCCTGATGGACATCCAATTGCCGCTGGTGGATGGCTACGACGCGACGCGGCGCATCAAGGCCAATCCGGACCTGCACCACATTCCGATCATCGCCGTCACCTCCTATGCCCTTGCTGGCGACGAGGCGAAGACGCGTGAGGCTGGCTGTGACGGGTATGTCGCCAAGCCGTTCAGTCCACGCAATCTGCTGGCGAAAGTCCAGGAGTATCTCGCATGAAGAGGACACCCGGCCATGCGTGATTTACCTCTTATTCTCGTGGTCGACGACACGCCGCAGAACCTTGACCTGATGACGCGTCGGCTCAGGAGCCACGGCTACGAGGTTGCGACGGCCGGCGACGGCGAGGAGGCGCTTGCCCGGGTAGTGGAGCTCGAACCTGATCTGATCCTTCTGGACATCATGATGCCCAGGCTCGACGGGATCGAGACCGTCCGGCGACTAAAGGCCGACGCCGCGCACCGGCACATCCCCGTCATTCTCGTCACCGCCAAGTCGGACCCGCGGGACGTGATCGAAGGCCTCGATGCCGGTGGCGACGACTATCTGACCAAACCGATTGACCATGCCGCGTTGCTGGCGCGGGTCCGGTCCATGCTGCGGATCAAGGCGCTGCACGACACCGTCCAAGACCAGGCCCGAGAACTGGCCACCTGGAACCAGCGACTCGAGCAGCGCGTCACCGAGCAGGTTGAGCAGATTGGCCGAATGGAGCGCCTGCGCCGGTTCCTGCCACCGCAAGTGGCGGATCTCGTGGTCGCAGGGCGGGGAGGAGCGGATCCCCTGGAGAGCCACCGGCGTGATGTCACGGTCGTGTTCGGGGATCTACGTGGTTTTACGGGCTTTGCCGAGACGGCGGAGCCGGAGGAAGTGATTACCGTGCTCCGGGAGTATCATACTGCGATCGGGCAGCTCGTGCTGCAGCTCGAGGGGACTCTGGAGCGCTTTGTCGGGGATGGCGTGCTGGTGCTGTTCAACGATCCGCTCCCGCAGCAGGATCATGCCGAGCGCGCGGTGAGGCTGGCGCTCCACATGCGCGAGCGCATTCATGTCCTGGCCGAAGGTTGGCGGAAACGAGGGCATGATCTCGGCTTCGGTGTTGGCGTTGCCCGAGGATACGCGACATTGGGCAGTGTTGGCTTCGAGCACCGGCAGGAATACTCGGTCATCGGCACGGTGCCAAACCTCGCATGCCGTTTATGCGGCGACGCGAAGCCTGGCCAGATCCTGCTGAGCCAGAAGGTCGTGGCTTCGGTCTACGGGAGGATTGAGGTCAGTCCGGTTGGCGATCTGACGCTAAAAGGGTTTCACAAGCCGGTCCCAGCCTTCGAGCTCGTCTCATGGTGTGGGTCGTGTGACGAGTCGAGACACGAGGCAGCTGGTGAAAGAGTCGAACAAGGAGACGTCCTTTGAGAAAACCAAGACGCCTCCCGCTCCTGGCTCACAGATGCGCTGTCATTGAGGAATATGCCCACGAAACGCGGACGATTGCCGTCGAAGGAACAAGCCAGCTTACTTCAGCACGTTCCTGTGCGAGCAGAAGGTTTGAGCTGGCTGATCCGAGATCAACCGGAGGAGGCGCCCCATGAATACCATTCAGACCCGCCGTCATGTCCTAACCGGCCTCACCGCCATCGGGCTTGTTCCACTGTTGAAACGTCCTGGAGCCTTCGCCGAGGAGGCTGCGCTTGAGACAACCTCTGTCCGCTTCGCACGGTCTCCGGGAATCTGCCTGGCACCGCAATTTGTGGCCGAAGAGCTGATCCGCGCTGATGGGCTCTCGGACTTCCGCTACGTGGATACACAGGCCAGCCTGACCTCGATAGCGCTGGCGGCGCGCGGTGACGTCGACTTCGTCGTCGAGTACGGAACTTTACTTGCCATTCGCATCGATCAGGGAGATCCGATCAAGGTGCTCAGCGGCGTGCATGTGGGCTGCTACGAGCTGTTCGCGCATGAGGGCATCAACAGCGTCCTCGACCTGAAGGGTAAGAGTGTCGCTGTGGGGGTGGCCCGCGGATCGGATCCGCACGTCTACGTCAGTGCTATGGCAAGTTATGTCGGGCTTGATCCGCTCAAGGACATTGTTTGGGTGACGAGTGACGTCAACCCGATGGAGTTGTTCGCACAGCACAAGGTTGATGCATTCCTTGCGGGACCGCCCGAGCCCCAGGAACTGCGCGCTCGCAAGATTGGCCATGTCATCCTCAACAGCCTCCAGGACCGACCCTGGTCACAGTATTTTTGCTGCATGCTGGCCGCCAATGCAGCTTATGCCGCGAAGTATCCAGCAGCCACCAAGAGGGTCTTGCGCGCTGTCCTCAAGGCCAATGATCTGTGCGTCTCGGAGCCGGAACGTGTGGCCAGGCTTCTGATCAGCGATGGGTATGCCACACACTATGACTTGGCTCTGCAGACGCTCAGGGACATTCCTTATGCCAAATGGCGGGAGCTCGATCCGGAGGACACGATCAGGTTCTTCTCGTTGCGGCTTCGTGAGGGAGGTATGATCAAGTCGAGTCCGCAAAAGATTATTGCCACTGGCACCGATTGGCGCTTTCTCAATGAGATCAAGCGTGAGTTGAAGACATGAGCGAGTGGTCGTTGCACACCCGGTGACGGAATGGTCTCAGATGATCCTTCCAACGCACCGGGCCGCCATCGAGGCTCGTGCCGGATGAATGTATGGTAAAGGTCGGCATGAGAGGAGGCGAGAAGGTCTTTGTCTGCCAAGCGGTTCGATAGGTGTTTCTTTGCAGCCTGTCATACTGACCATCATTTGGAAGGGAGGTTCTCATGCATACCCTATATGCTGGACCATTCAGCCGACGGAGGTTCCTTCGTGGGATTACGCTGGCGGGGACAGCGGGGCTCCTGGGCTGGCACCCCACGCGAGCCGCTGCGGAGCCGCCGCCTGAAACGACGCGGATCCGGCTCGTCCGGATTCCCAGCATCTGTCAAGCCCCTTCGTATGTAGCCGAAGAACTGCTGCGCAGCGAAGGGTTCACCGAGGTGCACTTCCTCCGAAAAGAGGGAACTGCAGACATCGAGTCGGCCCTCGCCTCCGGTGAAGCCGACCTCAATGGGCATTTCGCCGCCCCGCTCCTTCTCCGCCTGGAGGCGGGGGATCCCATCATCATCCTGGCGGGACTCCACGTCGGCTGCTTTGAACTGTTCGGGACGGATCGGGTTCAGACGATCCGCGACCTCAAGGGGAAGACCGTGGCCGTGCCGGCGCTCGATTCCAGCCGATACGTCTTTCTCGCCAGTATGCCGGCGTATGTGGGCCTGGACCTCCATAAGGACATACACCTCGTCACGCATCCGGGACCCGAGTCCATCCGGCTCCTAAGTGAGGGGAAGATCGATGCCTACCTGGGCTTTCCCCCCGAACCGCAGGAGATGCGGGAGCGGCAGATCGGCCATGTGGTGATTGACAGCACCGCGGACCGGCCCTGGTCGCGATACTTCTGCTGCATGCTGGCTGGGAATCGGGAGTTCGTCCGCACGTCTCCGGTGGCCACCAAACGCGCCCTCCGCGCCATCTTGAAAGCGGCGGATTTCTGCGCCAGCGAGCCCGAGCAGTCCGCGCAGTTCATGGTGGATCAGGGTTATACTAAGCGCTATGACCATGCCCTCCAGGTCATGAAGAAGCTCCCCTACGGTCAGTGGCGTGAGTATAGCGCTGAGGACACTCTGCGCTTCTACGCCCTGCGCCTCCACGAGGTCGGGATGCTCAACAGCAGCCCCCAGAAACTTCTCGCCCAGGGCACCGACTGGCGATTCTTCAACGAACTGAAGAAGGAGCTGAAGGGATAGCGCTTGTTGGGCGCGTAAGTGTGGATATCTGCTGTTGACTGTGAACCAGCATCGAATGCCGCCCTTCAAGCTGACTGTCTCACTGAGCACTCTGGCGTGAGACAGGCGATCTCATGATTTCAGCGACTTAGCCTGTGTTGTGAGACGAAAGCTTGGACATTTAACCTGAGATTCTCGGTGGCTTTCGGCATGGCGTTGTCACGTTAACTGGCGCCAGGCGCACTGGGGCCAATTTGGTTGTCGGAGAGGCTCAAGCAGCAATGTTGGCCATAGCCTTCCATTCCGCCATGGCGTTGAGGCGGTGCAGATGGATGGCAGGAGCAGAACGGCGGGAGCGGGGTGGAACGAAGAGATTGCGGACGGCCGAGAAGACGCTGACGAACCGCTGCAGGTAGCTGGGCGATCGAAAGCCTTGCATTGCCCGCTCTCGTCGACGGAAGGGCAGATGCGAATTCTCCGCCCGATTGTTGAGCCCCTTGTGCGAGCGGTGCTCGACTTCTCGCATAACCAGGCGCTGGGCGGCCGCGTAGGAGCCGAGCCTGTCGGTGATCATGCGCCGGGGTGGGCAGCCCTGCTTGCGCGAGAGACGCCTCAGCAAGCGCTTGGCAGCCGTGGTGTTGCGCCGGCTCTGAACGATCTCATCCAGGACGTATCCATCCTGATCCACCGCCCGCCACAACCAGTGCTTCTGGCCAGAGATCGTGACCACGACCTCATCGAGGTGCCAGATGTCGCGGCGGCTTGGCGTCTTGCGCCTGAGGCGGCGGGCGTAAGCCGGCCCGAACTTCAGCGCCCAGCGGCGGACCGTCTCGTAGGAGACGACAATGCCGCGCTCGAGCAGCATCTCCTCGACCAGCCGCAGGCTCAGAGGAAACCGGAAATACAACCAGACCGCATGGGCGATGATCTCAGGCACAAAGCGATGGCGTTTGTAACTGACAGGCTTGCTCATGCCGGACCATCTACACCGCTCGAACTCATGTCCGGGTTAACGTGATGTCGTGGATGGCGCCCTCCACCAGCGTCGACGTGCCAGAATGGGCATGTTGAAGAACCGGAGAGGATCACTTCCATGTCTGAGATTGCCACGATCGGCCTTGATATCGCAAAGAACGTCTTCCAGCTGCACGCGGTGGACAGGAGTGGAAAGATCGTCCTGCGCAAGGCGCTGCGGCGCAGCCAGGTGCAGGGGTTCTTCAGCAGGCTGCCGCCTTGCCTGATCGGGATGGAGGCCTGCGCGACGGCTCATCACTGGGCTCGGACGCTCATGGCTTTCGGGCATGACGTCCGTCTGATCCCGCCCGCCTACGTCAAACCCTATCTGCGCCGGCAGAAGAATGATGCCGCGGACGCGGCGGCGATCTGTGAGGCCGTCGCGCGGCCGTCGATGCGCTTCGTCCCGGTCAAAAGTCCACAGCAGCAAAGCACTCTCATGCTACACAGAGCCCGCGATCTCCTGATCGGGCAGCGAACTGCCCTGATCAATGCCTTGCGCGGTCACTTTGCAGAGTTGGGCATCGTGGTGGCGCAAGGCGCTCGCAACACGCGCCAGCTGATCGCCTTACTCCACGAGGAGGCCAATCCAGACTTCCCCGCGGCAGCTCGAACTGCGCTTCAGCCTTTGGCCACGATGCTGCTCGGGATCGAGACGCAGATTGCCAAGCTCGATAAGGCCATTCTGGCGGCCCATCGCAGCGATCCGGTCAGCATGAGACTGGCCGCCATCCCCGGCATTGGTCCGATTGTCGCTTCCTGTCTCGCGGCCAGCGTCCCGGACGCCAGCCTGTTCCAGGGCAGCCGGGAGTTCGCAGCCTATCTCGGCCTCGTGCCGCGGCAGCACTCAACCGGCGGTAAGGCGAGGCTGGGCTCCATCTCCAAGATGGGCAACCGGCACTTGCGCAAGCTGCTGGTCGTCGGTGCGCACGCTGCGCTCTACAGCATGAAGTCTGGCAAGACCAGGACGGCTATGGCTGACTGGGCCCGGTCTCTGCTGGCCAAGAAGCCGTTCAAGGTGGTCGCCGTCGCCTTGGCCAACAAGATGGCCCGGATCGCCTGGGCGGTGATGGCCAGGAGCACGACTTACGAGCCCGGGAGCAAGGGAGTTGCAGCGTCGGCGGCATAGGCGACCAGTTCAAACGATCTGCCCATAGGGCATCCCAGTTGGCACGGTGACGATGAGATGATGTGAAGCCAAAGCGGATATGGACCGCCGGATCTGGCAAACCCGTGACGTTGTCTTGCGTCAGTCGAGCGCGATAATGTGAGAGGGACCAGCTTCCAGCGTAAAACATCAGGGCCGGCGGTCATGAAGCACCGCGTTCAAAGGCCGGAGACATGACTGCACCCGCCCCGCTAGGCCTAAACGTCAACAACAATCACATTGCCAAACGGGCGCCATCCAGACATGACAACATCCGGATTCGAGCGCCGGTTGGAGTACTCTGTCATCGGCACAATTCCAAACCTCGCCTGCCGACTGTGCGACGAGGCAAGGCCGGGGCAAATACTTGTGACCGTCTCTGCAAGACAAAATCGAAGCTACTCCAGTCGGTCATTTAACGCTGAAGGGGTTCCATAAACCCGTCTCAGCGTTCCAACTCACCTCATCTCGAGGGTCACTCGACGGTAGAGCGCGCGCAAAAATCGCTGAAGAGGATGTGCAGTCTCCCTGATGCCGAAAGGCAGCATCCGGGGTATTTACTAGTGCAGCGATGCTGTCTGTCGCGTGCCGGGAACGGAATTCGATCGAGGACTCTCCGATCGAGCGAATGTCGCTGATGGCAACGGTCTGACCTGAGCCCGACGGAATGTGCTGAAGGTCTCGCCTAAAGAGAGCCGCTTGATCATCGGGCGGAAGGCGACCGGTGATCGAAGCCAACCACGTGGAAGACATCCTCGCGGGTGGAGGCAGCTATGTGCCGCCACAAACGTGCGCATGCATTGCAGCTGCAGCAAGTGGGCGTTGACCGAGAAAAGGGTCAGCCTCCAAGTTCACGTCGAACCTCATTGAGGAACCGCCAGTCGGCTCCATCTGCGATGATTTTCGCGGGGCTCGATTTCAGCATCCCCGATTCGCGCAGCCGAAGCGCGTAAAAACGGATTGTGTCCTCGGGATCATAATCACGCCAGCGGTTGTACGGCACGTCCGCAAGCGTCTGAACCGCATAGTCCAAGCGCGGCGTGAAGCCCCTATCTACCATACGCTGCGCAACAAGGGTTGGCTCGCTCACGCACAAATCTGTCGCCCGCAGCATGGCACGCACCACACGTTTAGTAGCGATGGGATTTTTTCGGACAAATTCTCGATCCCCCGCCAACATGCAGCAAAAATATTGCGACCAGGGACGATCCTGCGCACTGTTGAGGATAACATGACCGATGTTCTGCGCACGCAAACGCTGTGGTTCTGGAGGAAATCCGAGGAAGGCGTCGATCTTGCCCTCGGTAAACAACTCGATAGGTTTGACCTTCGCGCTCGTCACCCACTCGATATCCTTGACGGGATTAAGTCCAACAAGCGTCGCCATCGCGCTGAGGAAAACGTGTTGGGGTGACTCAAGCCCCTGAATGCCGACGGTTCGACCCTTCAAACCGGCGACGCTGCGTACGTCCTCCTTGGCGGATAGCTCGAAACAGCCGACATGAACCCCCGCCAGAACGGTAACGCCAAGGCCCCGTTCGATCGCAAGAAGAAGTGGACCAGAGAAATCCACGTTGAAGTCGAGATCTTTCCCCAATGTTTTATTTTGGTACACACCGCTACCAAGTTCAACGTAGCCAGCATCAACGTAAACGACGTTTGTGAACCCCTCGGCGTTTAGCAGGTCGCTTACCACGTACTGTGGGGCTATGCAGATGCCCGGGCTCTTCACGAGGCGGATTGTCGTCGTCTCTGGGGGCGGATCATCGATCACTTCTGCCCTGAGCCGAGCCGCAGTGCTCCAAAATAGCGCGGTCGAGCCAGCACATGCCCCAGCCAATAGCAAGTCGCGACGATTCGGATGCATCAGGACCTCCTCGAAATCGGCTTAGACGGTAGGGCTTCCGGGGGGCCGAAGTCGGGCCGACCGTGTTTGCGCGGACTTAAGGCCCCCGCTGGCGACGAAACTAGCACATCTGCGCTATGTCGGATATGCCCGGGGACTGACACAATGGCGATAAGCTGATCTTGACCCGTTGTGTAGCGCTCGTTGCAGAGGCTCGAACCAGCAGCCCGACTCCCATGAACCGAGCGCCGGAGCACCGGAGATTGGCGAGGACGGGCCACACTCCGGGTCATCTTGCCGCCCTGCGGGCCGCAATTATGCCCTGAGCCTCCTGACGTGGCGAGCAATCAATTGCTATCCATTCACGTTTTCATCTCCCGCCTTAGCTCGTCGAGGAAGCGCCAGTCTGTAAATTTCGAGATAACGTCTTTTGGCGTCTTTTTGATCATTCTCACTTCAGACAGCCGCAGGGTAAAGAAACGCACGGTGTCTTCTGGGTCATACTCTCGCCACAAGCCGTAGCGTGCGTCTTTCAGGATTGTCAGCGCACACTCGGGCGAGAAGCCGACATCGGCCATCCGTCGCGCCGCCATCTCTGATTGCGTGTGGCAGATGTCAGTCGCTTTCAAGATAGCACGCAACATACGCTTGGTCGCGACCGGGTTCCTGCTCACAAAATCGGCATTGGCGGTCACCATGCAGCAGAAATAGTTAGACCAGGGGCGATCATCGGCAGTATTGACGACGACGTGCCCGACGTTGCGCATGCACGGCTGCGAGGGCTCAGGCGGGGCGCCGATGAAGGCATCGATCTCACCGGCGGTGAAGAGGTCGGCCTGGCTCACCGACGAATTTGTCACCCATTTGATGTCCTCTCCGGGGTCGACTCCGACATAAGAGGCCATCGCGCTTACCAGCAGATGATCTGCTGCGCCGATGGCGGAGACTCCCACCCGTGTTCCTCGCAAGTCCCCGATGCTCTTGATGCTGTCCTTGGCACGCAGTTCCATGCATCCCACGTGAACCCCGGATAGTATCGTCAAGGGTCTGCCGACATCGACAAGCGGGAGAAAGTCGACGCAGGCCTCAAGGCTGACGTCGATCTCGCCATCCGCCACCATGCCCGCTGAAATAATCGGTGTTGGCACATAGCGGACTTCGGCAAAGCCTTCTCCAAGAAGCAGATCTTTGGCGAGGTATAGTGGCGCCATGCACGCGGCAGGGATTGCGGGGAGGCGGATGGTGGTCGTTTCCGGGGGCGGCTCAGCCCAAGCTGGTGCCGAGGTGCCGATAAGGCCTGCAGTGCCAGCAGCCGTTAGGCCAGCTAGGAAAGTGCGGCGATCTTGAATGATCTGCATCGGATCGACCCTCCTGAATTGAAAAACCGAGCAAAAGAACGTAAGCGCGCCGTGAGGAGCGGGAGTCTTGTGCTCTCCAGTCGCTCCGCGCGATCGATCCCCACCAACGATGAAGACAATTATACGCCCTATCTGCGCTGGCAGCGAGGACCCATCGTCTGGTTTGCGCGCCGCTCATTCGGAACATGGCTGCGTTTCACTCCGCTGCCGTGGGTTACACGTAACCGCTCCTCCCTACGACGACCCGATTGCTGCGGAGCTGGCATAGAATGCACAGTGTTGCATCCGCTTGCATGGCTGCACCGATGGACAGGGCAAGTGTGAAATTCAGTTTTGCAGGCGTAAACCCTGAACGCACTCGACCACATCGCGATCAACGATATCCTCTGCCGCTTCTTCCTCGCCTTCGACAAGCGGGTCTGGGCAGCCATGGAGAACTGTCTCGCGACCGAGGTCTTCATCGACATGCCTCGTTCGGGCGGGAACAACCCAGCACCATGAGCGGCGCCGAGTTCGTCAAGCGCCGGCGCAGTGCGGTCGATACCCTGGCCAAGCATCACAGCTTCGCCAACCTGCTGCTGACGCGGGATGGTGATGGCGTGAAGGGGCGCTGCAACTACCTCATCCTGCGGTTCGACGGCGACTTCAAGGGCGAGGGCGAGGACTTCTACAACGCGTGCGGGGCCTACGAGTTTCGTTTCGCCAAGGCTGATGGTGCGTGGAAGAGCACCAGCATCACGCAGCGGGCGCTCCAAAGTTGGGGCAATCGGCAACTGCACGCAGGCGCGCGCAAGACCGAAGCCCAAGACATCAAGGCATGATGCCCACCTTGTGCGCCCCCGGCAGCAGATCCATCAGCGCCCGCAGAGGCGGGCTGGCTTCGCCCTGCCACACAAGGTGCGTACGGTTGATGCGGAACCGATCCGGCAGCGGATGGCGCTCCACCGCAGTGCCCAGGACGGCTTGGTCGAGCACTTCTGCGGGCACGATGGCCACGCCGGTGCCTGCGGCCACACAGGCCACGATGGCGTGGTACGAGCCGAGGTCCAGGATCCGTCCGGGCGAGGCGCCCCCCTCGGCCATCCACTCGACCAGGCGCCGGCGGTAGGAGCAGCCATGCGGGAAGGCCAGCAGCGTTTGGCCGCCCAGAGAAGCCGCACTGCGGGGCGCAGGAGCGCCCTTGGCGCTGATCAGCACCAGCTCTTCCTCGAAGGCGGGCAGCGACGAAAGCCTTCCCGTCTCGAAGGGCTCTGACACGAAGGCAGCCTCAACCTCAAAGTGCTCCAGCAGGCGGAGGAGCGCGGCTGTCGTGCCAGTCTGCAACTCAATCGACACGTCCGGGTACTCGGCATGAAACGCAGACAGCACCGGCGGCAGCCGGGCGCCTGCCGCGCTTTCCAGCGAACCTAACCTCAAGACGCCTCGCACAGCGCCGCTGCGCAACTCCTGCTCGGCCAAGTCGGCCATCTGAAGCAGTCGCTCGGCATGGCCCAGCAACGTACGGCCGGCATCGGTAAGCGCCAGGCCGCGGCCCTGGCGACGGAACAGGGTGACGCCCAGCCGCTCCTCGAACTGCTTGATCCGCGTGGTGACATTGGAGGGCACACGGTGCAGCCGGTTGGCCGCGCGCGTCACGCCACCCTCTCTTACCACACAGCGGAAGATATGCAGGTCGTCCAGATCCATCATTCTCATTTGGAGAATTGTACGTCCGGATAATTCAGTATTCAATGCATCTTCAGAGGGGTAGTGTCGGAGGTGTTCGATCCGAGCGGCTGATGAGCATGGAACACACTTCCACCGTCCACCCTGACCGCACGACATGGAGCGTGATCGCCGGCGGCATCGTTGCCCTTGCCGTTGCCATGGGCATCGGACGGTTCGCGTTCACGCCCCTGATGCCATTGATGTTGCGTGATGGCACCCTGAGCACCGCCGCCGGTGCTGAATGGGCGGCGGCCAACTACGGCGGCTACCTCGTCGGTGCCCTGACGGCGTCCTGGTTCTCCAAGGATCCGCTCCGGGGCATGCGGCTGGCCCTGCTCGGTGTTGCGCTGACGACGCTGGCTGCGGCGTGGACCAGCGGAGGGTCAACAGCTCTCGTCGGTGCTGGGCTGCGCGCCGCCGCCGGCGTCTTCAGTGCCTGGGTGCTGGTCTGTGCGAGCAGTTGGTGCCTGGCCGAACTGGCCCGGCGGCAGGCTCCGCGGCTGGGCGCCTGGATCTACACCGGCGTCGGCCTGGGCATCGCACTGGCCGGCTCGTTCGCCTGGCTTGGCGGTCGCCAGCGGGCCACATGGCTGTGGCTGGAGCTAGGCCTGATCGCCCTCGCGGGTGCGGTGTTGGTAGGGCTGGGATTGCAGGATCGGAGCATGACCTCCGCATCGGCAGGGGCACATGCTTCGTCCCCCGCGACGCCAAGCACCAAGCACGGGCACCTGGCCCTGGTGCTATGCTACGGCGTCTCCGGTTTCGGTTACATCGTGCCGGCCACGTTCCTGCCCGCCATGGCCCAGCAGCAGTTCCCCGACCCGCTGGTATTCGGGCTCACATGGCCGCTGTTTGGACTGGCCGCTGCCCTGTCGGTTGCAGCCGCCGCACGCTGGTTATCGGGCTGGTCGCGCCGGCGCGTCTGGGCGCTGGCACACGGCACCATGGCGCTGGGCACCGCCTTACCTTTGGCAACCCAGGCCCTGTGGGCCCTGGCCGCCTCGGCGGTGCTGGTGGGCGGGACGTTCATGGTGGCCACCATGGCCGGTCTACAACTGGCCCGCGAGCACGCACCTGCTAACCCGACACCGCTGCTCGCCCGGATGACCGTCGCGTTTGCGGCCGGGCAGATTGCAGGCCCGCTTCTGGTTCGCGCCCTTGGCCCAGACGGTTGGGCCGGCTGGGATGCCCTAGCCTGGGCCAATGCGACCGCCACCGCGCTGTTAGTGCTCACGATGGCGTGGTTATGGCACGACGCCAAACACTCCTACTCACCTCTGAGGCAGTTCCGATGAACCCTGCTCCTTCCATGACCTCTGTCCTGAGCTTCCCCGAAGCAGGCTTGCCCGAACGCCTGGGTCCGCCAGCAACCCTCGACGCCGCGCAACAAGAGGCGGCCGACGAGTTGATCAACGGCCCACGTGGCGGCGTGTACGGTCCCTTCCGGCCCCTGCTGCATCGCCCGCCGCTGCTGCGTGCGGTGGCCAAGGTAGGCGAGTCCCTGCGCTACGAGGGCACGCTCGACGCCGCGCTGCGTGAATGGACGATCTGCGTTGTCGCTCGCGAGCTGTCCAATGTATTCGAGTGGGATATGCACCTGGCGCTGGCTTCGGCCGCCGGGGTGCCGAGTGCGGCACTGGCCGCTTTGGACGCTGGGCAACCGTTGCCACACGACCTGCGGGCCGACCTTGAGCTCGCTCGCGTCGTTGCCCACGAAGTCATCAGCCAGCACCGCCTGAGCGACGGGACCTACGCGGAGGCACTCAAGCAGTGGGGAGAGCCGACCGTGGTGGAACTGCTCGCGCTGGTAGGCTACTTCGCCATGGTGTGCTGGCTGATGAACGTGGCGCGCACCCCAGGGCCAGCGACCTGAGCTGAAGCCCCCAAGCTGTTTTCCTGCCGGCTTGGCGTCTGGCGTTCCAACTGCTGAGGTCAGCTACTGTGAAGGGTTTCGGATGCCGGCCATCGCGACGTAGGCACATGCACTGGGGCCGGCGTCCGGAAGCCTCCAGGGAAGATGCTATGGGACCGGCGGCGAGGATATCATATCCATCGGCGCTGAGATGAACCGATGGAGTGTCTCCCATGCAGAAGCTGAACGACCTGAGCCGGTCCCTCGCTCCCCTCGAACCGGACAGCACACTGATCTGCGTGATCGAACTGAGCCTGAAGAGCTGGCTCGTCGCCGGCATCGTGCCTGGCGTCGAGCGCCAGCCGTTGAAGAAGCTCGCGATCGACGAGGACGCCTTGCTGAAGCTGCTGCATCGATGGCGAGACGAAGCAGAGAAGGCGGGCCGCAGGATCAAGCGCATCGCTGTCGCCTTCGAGGCTGGCCGGGACGGCTTCTGGCTGGCGCGCTGGCTCAGGGCGCGCGACATCGAGGCCCATGTCATTCACGGATCGAGCGTCGCCGTATCGCGTGAACACCGCCGCGCTAAGACCGACCGACTGGACACCGAGCTGCTCAAACGCGCCTTTCTCGGCTGGCTGCGTGGCGAGCGCGATCACTGCAAGATGGTCGCAATCCCGACCATCAGGGAGGAAGATGCCAAGCGGCCCAACCGCGAGCGCCTCGTGCGAGAGCAGAGCCGGATCATCAACCGCATGAAAGCCACGTTGATCCGGCTCGGCATCCGCAGCTTCAATCCCAAGCTGAAGAAGGCCGCCGAACGCCTTGAAGGACTGCTCACCCCCGAGGGCGAGGCGATCCCGCCCAATACCTTGGCTGAGCTCCGTCGCGACATCGAACGCCGGCGGCTCGTGCGCGAGCAGATCCGCCAGATCGAGGATGCCCGCCTGGACCGTCTCGAGCAAGCACCCTGCGACGGGCCCCATGCCATGGTGCGCCTGTTGGGGCGCATCATGGGGGTTGGCATTGAGACGGCCGACATGCTGGTGCAAGAGGTGCTGGCGCGGCACTTGCGCGACCGACGAGCCGTCGCGCGTTATGGGGGCCTCACAGGCTCGCCCGATGAGAGCGGCACAAGACGTCGGGAGAAAGGGCTGGCCCGTTCTGGTAACGCTCGCGTTCGGCGCGGCATGATCCAATTGGCCTGGCGCTTTCTCATCTTCCAGAAGAACAGCGCCTTGGCACAATGGTTTCGAGCCCGCACCGAGAACGCTCGCGGCACGCGCAAGACCATGATTGTGGCTCTGGCGCGCAAGCTCCTGGTCGCCCTGTGGCGGTTCGTGCGAGAGGGAATTGTGCCTGACGGCGTCGTTCTGCGCCCTGCACAATGATCGGAGGACGCTCAAAATCCCCAGCAATTTCAGCCCGGTCCGTCCTCTTGTGACGGTTCGCCGCTGACGGTTCGAGGTGGCGGGATCCCGATGTGGTTCCTTGGCTTTCATGCCGAAGGGAAGAATGGGTCCGCTGCTTTGGAGCTTCGCCGCCGATGCGCATGACTGCATCATGGTTCGGGGTCATTGGACCCACCGAATACAAGGCTGTGGCGCGATGACTCGGCGCCCGTGGCATGGCTCCGCTCTATCCTCGGTCGGTTTGACACGGCTGATCCCGTCGCGGGCAGATCGGCTGGGAATGCTCCGCATTCCGGTCCTGGACGCTTGGCCAAGGAGCAAGAAAGAGAGGCAGACCACGTCGCTCTTGACAACAAACGTCCCATACAAGGAACCTGCGGAACAGTTGGGCGCCGCGCGTGGTGCGCTCATCTATGGGGATTTGGGCGCTTTGGATCGGGGACTGGATCGGCGTCGACGCGTCCAAGCCAGCGGAGTGGCGGCGATGAGCCGGAGCGGGGCATCATCGCCGTGGCCGAGTTGGCGCGACGGTGACCATTGATGCTCCATTCGCGGGGTATACGCCTCATTCGGCCGAGTGCCCGGGTGGCTGGCGCAGGACCAACGGCGGTGACGAACAGCAGGGCGGCAGCGTCGTGGGGCCATCGGTTTCATGAGGTGTCGACCCGGATCACAGCACTCGGGGACGATGGCCGGTGTATTGGCGAAGACCCGCGCGCGAACCGCTCGATGATGATCATGCGCCCGCCGCAGCAGGGACAGGGCTGCGTCAGGCATGGTGGAGCTGTGGCGCCAGTCGGGTCTGCGGTCACCGTTGCACAGGGCTCACGCGCACCAAGCAGCGCGCGGGCTCGCGTCAGGTTGGCGGCGCGTGAGCCGTGAGCGAAGAGGCCATAATGCCGGATGCGATGAAAGCCGCGCGGGAGCACGTGAAGCAGGAAGCGGCGGATGAACTCGTCGACAGCCAGCGTCATCGTCTTGCAGCGGGCGCGACCCTCAACCCGATAGTCCTTCCAGGTGAACGTCACGCCGCTGTCGTCGGCGCGGATCAGCCGGCTGTTCGAGATCGCAACCCGGTGCGTGTAGCGGGCGAGGTAGGCCAGAACGGCCTCCGGTCCGGCAAACGGCCGCTTGGCATAGACGAACCACCTGATCTTGCGCAGACGAGCCAGGAAAGCTGCGAACGCTTTGGGACCGGTCAGATCCGCGTGGTCGCCGAAGAACCGCAGTTGCCCGGCCGCATAGGCCGTGGCGAGCTTCTCCAGGATCAGCCGCCGGAACAGCTTTGAAAGGATCCGCACGGGCAGGAAGAAGTTCGGCCGGCATGCGATCCATCGCGTGCCGTCAGGGGACAGCCCACCGCCCGGCACGATCATGTGCACGTGCGGGTGATGCGTCATCGCCGAGCCCCAGGTGTGCAGCACGGCGGTGAGGCCGATCCGCGCCCCGAGATGCTTGGGATCGGCCGCAAGGGTAAGGGTCGTCTCGGCCGCGGCCTTGAACAGGAGATCGTAGATCACGGCCTTGTTGGGGTAGGCGAGGTCGGCGATGGCGGCCGGCAGCGTGAACACCACGGGGAAGTACGGCACGGGCAGCAGTTCGGCTTCGCGCTGTGCGAGCCAGTCCCGGGCCGCCGCGCTCTGGCATTTGGGGCAATGACGATTGCGGCAGGAGTTATAGGCGATGGTCGTGTACGTACAGTCTGCGCAGCGCGCGACGTGCCCGCCGAGAGCCGCCGTGCGGCAGGTCTCGATCGCACTCATCACCTTGAGCTGGCCAAGGCTCATATGCCCGGCATTGGCGCGGCGCCACGCCGGTCCATGGTCGCGGAAGATGTCCGCGACCTCCGGCCCTGGACGGGCCAAGACGACCTCGCCTTACGCGGGCGGCTGATGCTCCGGTCTCAGCAGGGTAAGCCGATCGAGTGGGCTCATGACGGCGCGGATCGTGGAGGTGGCGACACGGGTGTAGAGCGCAGTGGTCTCGAGTTTGGCATGCCCGAGCAGGACCTGGATCACGCGAATGTCGATGTTCTGTTCCAGCAGATGCGTGGCGAAGCTATGCCTGAGCGTGTGCGGGCTCACGCGCTTGGTGATCCCGGCCTGCTGCGCGGCCGCATGGAAGGCGCGGTTGAGCTGGCGCGTGGTGAGCGGGTTGACCGGGTTCTGGCCGGGAAAGAGCCAGACCAGGGGCCGCGCGATCCGCCACCAGTCGCGCAAGAGTTCGAGCAATTGCGGGGAGAGCATCGCATAGCGATCCTTGCGGCCCTTGCCCTGCTCGATGCGGATGAGCATGCGCTGAGAGTCGATATCGCAGACCTTGAGCGACACGACTTCCGACACCCGCAGCCCAGCGCCATAGGCCGCGCTCAGAGCTGCCTTGTACTTGGGGCCCGGGGCCGCCTCGAGAAGGCGAGCCACTTCCGCCGGGCTCAGGACGAGGGGTACTTTGCGCGGCTCGTGGACCAAGGTGAGACGCCGAGCCAGATCGATCCGATCGAGGGTGACGGTGAAGAAGAAGCGCAGGGCCGCGACCGCCGCGGTGCGGCTCGGTGGGGTCACGCCGCTTTTGGTCAGGTGCAACTGGAACTGCCGCACATCCTCAGGCGAGGCGGTCTCCGGCGAGCGGCCGAGGAAGGCCGCGAAGCGTCTGACCTGGCGGATGTAATCAGTGCAGGTCTTCTCGACGAAATGGCGCACCGTCATGTCGTCGATCATGCGCTGGCGCAGCGGGCTGATGGCTGTCTCGGACATCGAAGGCTCCTGTCGTGAGGTGGAGGCACCACACCCCTCGATCCTCAAGACAGGACCCAGCCCTGTCATCGTGTGCCGTTCAGCGGGTTACCGCCCCCAAGCCATGGCACCGCCCCAGCCGCAGTGCCCTCCCGCGCGAGCGGGTTCGTTCATTGGTACGCTTCGGAAGTGAACTGCGCGTCCGCATCGCTGTGGAAGCGGACCCGCCTGAGAATTGGCTCGAAGCCGCTTCCAAGGAGACAAGTCTCAGATTGATTCCGGACGTGCACCAGTCATCCGGCCGTCTCTGAAGCTGTGCTATCGTCCCTGGTGCCGGCACACGGTCCATCTCAAAGGAGGCCGCCATGAAACTCAAGCGCCTGAGCATCGGCACGTTCAATCTCTACAACCTCAACGAGCCGGGACTGCCGATCTACACTGACGAGAGCGGGTGGTCACAGGAAGAATACGATCTGAAGATCGACTGGACCGCCCGGATGATCCGCCTCCTGCACCCGGACATCTTCGGGTTTCAAGAACTCTGGCATGGAGTATCCATGACGCGGGCCCTCGAGGACTCCGGCAAGGCGGACGACTACGACCTGCTCGTCCCCTCCGACATCGATGGCACCCGCATCGTCTGCGCAGCCATCGTGAGAAAGGGTCTGATCGAAGGGCAGGCAGAGTGGATCGAGGACTTTCCAAAGAAGTTCGTCCTCAAAAGCTCCGGCGACGATCCCCAGACCCCCGCCATCAGCGTGGGCATCCATAGCTTCTCTCGTCCGGTCCTGCACTTCACCATCAGGCCGCGCGAGGATCACGAGGCCGCCCATGTTTATGTCTGCCACTTCAAGTCGAAGGGACCGACCAAGGTGTTCCAGGAGAGTTGGTTTGAGGCCGACGAGGCGACGTACAAGAAGCACGCGACGAGCCTCGGGTCGGCCATCGCAACGATCCGCCGCACAGCCGAGGCGGCGGCCTTGCGGTTCATCCTAACAGAGCGGATGAAGGGCAATCGGACGCCCGTGATCGTCGTCGGCGACATCAATGACGGCCATCTCAGCAACACGGCGAACATCCTGACTGCGCAGCCGCGCTATCTCGTGGGAGACAGCACGGGCGGCGGCGACGTCAGCCTGTACACCGCCCAGACATTGCAGGAATACCGCAGCTCGCGGGACGTCTACTACACCCACATCTTCCAGGACGCCATGGAGTCGCTCGACCATATCCTCGTCAGTGAGGAGTTCTACGACAACTCCAAACGTCGGATCTGGATGTTCGACGGCATGACCGTCAGCAACGACCATCTGAATTTCGACGATCACAAGGAGACGGGCACCAACGACCACGGCGTGATTTGTGCAAGCTTTGAATACAAGCCGGTCAAGTCCACATCCTCGGGGACGCCGCCTGAAGCCTGAACGAGCAAACTCCGTGCCCAATGCGGAGCGGCGGGAGCGAACCGACGTCCGTCCATCGTTAACTCGGAGAGACCCCCGCCGGGACCTGTCCGAGCTCGGCGGCGATGCCGCGCAAGGCCTGCTCGAAGGCCTCGGGCGGCTGACCGCCTGAGATCAGCCACCTGCCATTGATGACGATGGCCGGGACCGAGCGGATCCCGCGGGAGATCCATTCCTGCTCGGCATCGCGGACCTCCTCGGCATAGCGCCCCGATGCCAGCACCTCACGGGCCTCGTCCCCGTCAAGCCCAGCCGCAACGGCCGCATCCACCAGCACCCCCTGATCCGATACGTTCGCGCCGTCCGTGAAGTAGGCCGTGAACAGCGCGTGCTTGAGCTCCCGCTGGTGGCCGGTGATTCCCGCCCAGTGAAGCAGACGGTGAGCGTCGAAGGTGTTGTAGATCCGGCTCCCCTCCGACATGTTGAACGGGAAGCCGACCTCTGCCCCGCGAGACCGGATCATCTCGCGACTGGAAGCCGACTGCTCTGGAGTAGATCCGTACTTCTCACCGATGTGCTCCACGAGGTTCTGTCCAGCCGGGGGCATGCCCCGGTTAAGCTCGAAGGGCTGGAAGGTTATCTCGGCCTCCACCACATCCGCGGCCTTGGCCAAGGCCTGCTCGAGCCCCTTCAGGCCGATGATGCACCATGGGCAGGCGACGTCGGAGATGAAGTCGATCTTCAGGTGCTGGGTCACGGCGTCGATCCTGGGCGTTCGTGGAAATTGCAGGATCCCCCTTATCACGATCGCCAGCGATCCTAGCATCGAGATCGGTTCAGGGCAGAGCAAATTCAGGTGAGTCCGGCCGCGGGCACTGGTCATGGGATGCAAGCTGGACGATCGAGACCCCAAGCCCCATCTTTCAGCTCCGCAGGTGGGCCACCGGGGCTTTATCCCACGCTCACCCACGCACATCCCAGGAGTGACAGGAATGACCGATCCATCTCGTTATGTGCCGCCGAAGGTCTGGACCTGGAACAATGGCAGGAGCGGGAGCCCCGTCACGAGTCTCAACCGCCCGACCGCCGGAGCCACGCACGAAAAGGAGCTACCCGTCGGTCGGCATCCCTTGCAGCTCTACTCGCTGGGGACGCCCAATGGCCAGAAGGTCACCATCCTGCTGGAGGAGCTACTGGCGTTGGGCCATCCCGGCGTGGAGTACGATGCCTGGCTGATCAGGATCGGCGAGGGTGACCAGTTCGGAAGCGGGTTCGTGGCGGTAAACCCGAACTCCAAGATCCCTGCCTTGGTCGACCGCTCCGGCCCGGATCCGATCCGGGTCTTCGAGTCCGGTGCGATCCTGCTTTACCTCGCGGAGAAGTTCGGAGCCTTCCTGCCAGCCGAACCCAGCCTGCGCGCCGAATGCTTGTCCTGGCTGTTCTGGCAGATGGGAAGCGCCCCCTATCTGGGGGGAGGCTTCGGGCATTTCTATGCCTACGCGCCACTGAAGATCGAATATGCGATCGATCGGTTCGCAATGGAGACGAAGCGGCAGCTCGACGTGCTCGATCGGCGGCTCGCGGATAGCGAATACATCGCGGGGTCTAAGTACACGATCGCCGACATGGCCATCTGGCCGTGGTACGGCGGCCTGGTTCAGGGACGGATGTACGAGGCGAGCGAGTTCCTGTCGGTGCAGGACTACCGGCACGTCCGGCGCTGGGCCGATGCGATCAGTGGCCGCCCGGCCGTTGCACGGGGACGGATCGTGAACCGTGCCTTTGGCGAGCCTTCCGAGCAGTTGCACGAGCGCCATGACGCCAGCGACTTCGACAGGATGACCTAGGACAAGGTGGCCGCCCGCGATTAGCTGCCCACCGAGCACGAGCAAACGTCCTGCACGAGCATGGACGTGGATGCCGTGTGCTGGTGTCGAGGACAACGTCGCGCTGGAGCTGTTCGCGAGACAGCTCTTGCAGGACAATGGGTTGGAGCCCACATGGGCCGCGAACGCGAACGGGGCTATCAACGACCTGAATCTTCCAAGCCAATCCTAGAGGTCGGCTTGAGGCATCTTCCGGAAGAAGAGACGATGTCGGCTCAAGGATTCAAGAACGGACCTTCCCAGGACCCAGTGACCTTCTTGGCCTGACCCACAGCGGACAGCACGAGGACTGGCGATGATATCGCAACGACCTTGCGACCGAGGGCCACGAAATCTGCGCCTTCCAAAATCTGCGCCTTCTAAGAGACCCGTTTCACGCCGGGTGGCCGCCATGTCCCGTCGCCCGCCGGTAGGATCGACGGCGGCGTCGGCTTCGGCCAGTACAGGCGCATCACGAGATAGGGCTTGCCACGTTTGCAGCTTGCTGACGGCATTGCATCGGCTTAGCTGTTCGATATGACCTCACCATTCTACTCCGGCTACCGCTTCCCCAGCGACATCATTCAGCGCGCGATCTGGCTCTACCTGCGTTTCACCCTCAGCTACCGGGATGCCGAGGAGCTCCTGGCCGAGCGTGGGGTCGAGGTGTCTTATGAGACCATCCGGCGCTGGGTGCTCACCTTTGGACCGGTGATCGCGCACCAGCTGCGGACCCGACGTCCTAAGCCTCACAGTCGCTGGCACCTGGACGAGATGTTTGTTCGCATTGGAGGCAAGCAGATGTATCTCTGGCGCGCCGTTGATGCTGAAGGCGAGGTCCTCGAGGTGCTGGTTCAAGCGAAGCGCGACAAGCGAGCCGCCCTGAAGCTCATTCGTAAGCTCCTGAAGAAGCACGGCACCGCTCCAACAGAGTGGGTCACGGACAAGTGTCCCGCCTATGGAGCTGCGCTTCGAGGCCTGAAGATCCAGAGGGCCGTTCATACCCAGGCCAAGCGGGCCAACAACCGAGCGGAGAGTTCGCACGTGCCGGTGCGACGACGAGAGTGGAAGCTGCAGGGGTTCAAGTCACCCGGCTCGGCCCAGCGGTTCCTCACAATGCATGCAGCGATCTACAACACGTTCACCGTTCCTCGCCATCTCACGACCGCCCGAACGCACCGGCTCCTCCGAGCCGAGGCGTTCGCCACCTGGCGCGAAGCTGCGGGTGTAGTGGCATAGCGAGGGACATGTGGCAGATCCCATTTCGGTCAGACCCCGCAATGTGACAAGCCCTGATCACGTGCGTGTAGTCGGCGAGACCATCTGCCCGCAGGATCGCGCAATCAGCCCCTGGCGGAGCATCACATGAACCCCAGCAGCACCGCCCCGCAGAACAGAATGCCAGGGCGGCAACTAGGATCACTTCATTCTCATACGAAATATAGGACTTGAGACGCTTCGTCATGGCGGCCTCCCACCTTAACCATGGTATAGCGCTGGTCGGCGAGCGGGCGACGCATCCAAAAATTTCACTGGTTAATACGACTTCTGAGCTCAGGTTAGCTTGGCGGATGCTGATTGCATGACATAATGCAGAGTTTAGCGAATGGGCTCCGCTTACTCTAAACGATAGGGAACTGCCTTGACTGAACCGTGCGACCTCTCTGCTCGTGAAGCGCGCCGCCTCATCGGCTGCAGGTCTCTCTCGCCGGTGGAGTTGCTGGAGAGCTGTCTTACGCGCATCGAGCAGGTGAACCCTGCCGTCAATGCTTTCGTCGCTCTTGATGTGCCAGGATCTCGAGCCGCAGCCAAACAGGCTGAGGATGCGGTCATGCGCGGGGACGATCTCCCACTGCTGCATGGCCTGCCAATTGGCGTCAAGGATCTCGACGAGACGGCAGGGCTTCGCACCACGTGGGGAAGCACCCTCTATCGGGACCATATCCCGACCCATGACGCCGGGATGGTTGCCCGCTTTCGGTCAGCGGGGGGCTTGGTGCTCGGCAAGACCAATACGCCTGAGTGGGGTCTGGGAGCGAATACCCGGAACGCAGTCTATGGCGCAACAGGCAATCCCTTCGATCCGGAGAGGTCGTGCGCAGGCTCATCCGGCGGCTCTGCGGTCGCGCTAGCAGCTAACATGGCTCCGCTTTGCACCGGATCCGACATGGGCGGATCCCTGCGCAACCCGGCAGCCTTTTGCGGCATTGTCGGTTTTCGCCCAAGTCCGGGGCTTGTCCCGTCTGAGAAGCGAGCTCTCGGCTGGTCGCCACTCTCCGTGCTCGGGCCGATGGCTCGAAACGTCGAGGACCTCTGTCTGCTCCTGTCGGCTATGGCCTCAGATGATGCGCGCGACCCTCTGGCGTACACAATGCACAGAGCAAGTGTACGCAGCGCGCCTGGTTTGTTCTGGCCACCACCACAGGTCGATCTTGCAAAGCTGCGTGTAGCGGCAAGTGAAGACTTCGGCCAGGCACCAGTTGAGCGGATTGTCCGTGAGGCCTTCCAGGTCCGCGCTGAAGCCTGCCTGACAATGGTTCGCGAACTGGCCTTCGCTCACCCTGATTGCAGTGGAGCCGATGAGAGTTTTGCTGTTCTGAGGGCGGCTGGAGTTCTTGCTACTCATCTCGAACGGTACAGGACCCGCCCAGAGGAGTGTGGGCCGAACCTTCAGGCCAATGTCGAGGAGGGACTACACTACAGACTCGAAGACTACGCTCGTGCACATGTGAAGCAGACACAGATCTATCACTCTTTTCAGCGCTTCTTTCAGTCCCATGATGTTCTGATCACGCCTGCCATCACGATCAGCCCGCGGCCATGGCGTGAGCTCTATCCAACTGAGATTGATGGACAGCGGACGCGCAACTACTTTCACTGGCTGGCAATGGCGTACTACGTGACGCTGTCAGGTCATCCTGCTGTTTGTCTGCCCGTTGGGCTTGACGCTCAGGGAATGCCCTTCGGCCTGCAGATTGTAGGTCCAAGAGGAGGAGACGCCTTCGTCCTAGGCGTAGCGGCTGCGCTTGAGGAGGCTTTCAACAGTTCCCCGATGCTTCGTCGGCCAGTTCCAAACATTGAGCAACTCCGAGCGGCTCCCCCGATCAGCAGCATGGATGGGTTTCTTGGCTGGGAGTGACCACCCGCAGAGGCGTGTCGCTAAGTGGAGGCAGCTCCAGGTTGTGGCGCAGTGTCTAAGTCGGGTCGATCAATGTTTGTTGGCACTATCATGCGCCGTGATCCGCAACCTCGACCATAGACACCTGCAGGGCGGTCTTACTTTCACGCCCGCCAACATTGCTCATTCAGTCGTGACCGGGAAGGGGACCTCCCCAGGCGTGGCGGACCGAACCTCAACGCGCCTTCCCGGGCGCCCGGCGCGGGGCGATTGCGCGGCAGACTGCGGCCTACACCACAGATGATCCATCCGATCACCGTGTTCTCGGTGAGCTTGATGAAGAAACTCTTATTTCGATACTGTCCAGGAGGACCCTGTCGTGATCACGCCTGACAACATCCTGTCTGCGCAGGAGCGTATCGCCCCTTTCATAAGGCGCACTCCGGTGCTGTCAGCCATGCAGATGCGCGATGGCAGCGGACTTGAGGGACGGGTCACGCTCAAACTCGAACTTTTGCAGGTAGCCGGCTCGTTCAAGGCGCGAGGCGCCATGAACCGGCTGAAGACCCTGCCGCCGGAAGGATTGAGGCATGGACTGGTGACCGCCTCCGGAGGCAATCACGGATTGGCTATTGCGCGCACGGCCCATGCAGCGGGCGTCGCGGCCAAAATCTTCCTGCCTTCCAATGTCGCACCCGATAAGGTCGCAATACTGCAGGGCTGGAATGCATCTATTGAAATCGTCGGCTCTGTCTGGGATGAGGCCAACGAGGCGGCCTTGGCCTTTGCGGCCGCGGCTGGCGCGACCTATGTCCATCCATTCAGCGATCCGATCGTCGTTGCCGGCCAAGGCACACTGGGTCTCGAGACTCTGGACGATATGCCGGACGTGGACACCATTTGGTCGCGATTGGGGGAGGGGGACTTATCGCAGGCCTTTCGACCGCCGTGAAGGCTCGACGTCCCCACGTCAAAGTGATCGGGATTGAGCCGGTTGGCTCGCCGACGTTGCGGGCTTGCCTTGATGCAAAACGCCTCGTCACGCTCGACGGCGTTAGCACGCGGGTCCCGACCATGGCCTGCCGGCGGACGGATGAGGCGATCTTCCAAACGGTAATCCGCCACGTCGACGACATTGTCCTCGTCACGGACGATGAGATGCAGGCCGCGGCCCGCTGGCTCTGGTTCGAGTTTGGCATTGCCGCCGATTTATCGGGAGCGGCATCGATTGCGGCCTTAAGGGCCGGGAAGGTTCCGCGTTCAGCGGACGATCACGTTTGCGCCTTGATCTGTGGCGCAGGAACAGATGGGATGGCATAGGTGGAAGCCGCATGCGATCATCATGCGGGTTGCACCTAGAGACGGCGTGCTGCCAGGCGGCGAGAGAATGGCTCAGAAACTAGGAAAGTAGGGGGTATCGATTATGCAAGTCCTGTGGCAGAACCTTACGGCCGCTGAGTTGCGTGACCGTGCCGGCCGCGGAGCCATCGTGCTCCTGCCTGTCGCATCCACCGAGCAACACGGACCGCATCTTGCCACGGGTGTCGACGATGTCCTCTGCTCGGAGGTTTGCCGCCGGGCTGCGCTGAAGCTTGCAGGCCAGAACGTCCCAGTGGTCGTCGCACCGACAATTGGGATCGGGCTTGCCGAGCACCACATGGCTTTTGGCGGCAGTCTCACCCTTACCCTGCCAACCTACCACGCGCTCCTGCGCGATCTCTGCGACTCTATACTGCGAGCCGGGTTCGGCAGGATCCTGATCGTCAACGGGCATGGCGGCAACATGAGTGCACTGAATGCCTTGACGGTTGAACTCACGCGGGAGCTGAAAGCGCCGATCGCCACCACATCCTACTGGCTTCTCGCCAATGAAGCCTTCGCAGAGATCCTTGAGGATCAGCAGTCGGTCCTGCACGCCTGCGAGGCCGAGACCTCAATGATGATGGCGGTGCGACCAGATCTGGTCGACGTCGCAGAATTACCCAATGCCCTGGGGCCGCAAGCAAGCGGAGCGGGTTCTGTGCTGAGCCCGCCATTGCACCGCTGGCGATCATTTCAAGAGTTCGCCCCGACCGGGGTGATCGGTGATGCCCGTCGCTCTTCGGCTGACAAGGGCGAGCGTCTCCTGGAGGCGGCCTCGAGCGCCCTTGCAGACCAACTGGCCCTCGGCAAACCGTGGAACTGAATATCCATTAACTTCCTTCAGCCACCTAACTTTGGAGCCGTATGGATGGTCGAGATCAATTCCACCCGTCTGCTTGATGACCTGGCGGCGCTCCGACGGATTGGTGGCCAGGGTACCGGCGTGGTGCGGGAGGCTTTTACTGCCACCGATCTGGAGGGGCGGCGTTGGCTTGCACGGCGTTTTGCGGAAGCAGGTCTGCGCCCTGTATGGGATCCAATCGGCAATTTGTTTGGCTTGCCTCCCACAGGGAGGCCTACGGTCCTCATCGGCTCCCACTCGGATACACAGCCTGAATGCGGATGGCTTGATGGAAGTTACGGTGTGGTATGCGGGCTGGAGATTGCGCGCGCAGCACAGGAAGCCGGCCTCCAGGGTCTCGCCGTTGTTTCCTTCGCTGACGAGGAGGGATCCTTCGAGCCGCTCTTGGGAAGCCGGGTGTGGAGCGGCGAGTTGCCCTTCTCGGCAATCCAGGACAGGACTGACCGCAGAGGTCGTAGGCTCCGCGATGTTCTTGCCGGCATGCCTGAATTGAGAGCCGCGGAACAGGTCCCACCTCAGCTCTTCAAAGCCTACATCGAAGCCCACATCGAGCAGGGCCCTGTTCTGGACGACGCCGGCGAAGCGATCGGTGTGGTCGAGACGATTGTTGGGATGCAGCACGTCGAGGTGGCGATCATGGGCGATCAGAACCATGCCGGAACCACTCCGATGGATCGCCGGCAAGACGCTGTCATGGGCTTTGTGGCTTTTGCCCATGCGGTGGACGAAGCGTTTCGCTCCGAGGCCGGCCCGTCCACTGTGTGGACCTTCGGGCGCGTGACGGTCAGCCCGAACGCCACATCCATCGTGCCGGGCCGTACCGACGCAACGCTACAGATCCGCGATCCCGAACAAGCCCGCCTCAACCGCCTAACTGCACGTGCCCAGATGATTGCAAAAAACATCAGCGCGAATGGATCGATTGAAATCAGGACGCAAGTGACCGCTAAACTCCCTCCAGCTCCTCTCAATGCAGCACTGGTTAGCACGCTCACCAGTGCTGCTGAGCGTCTGGTCCCACGACGGTGGTGGCGGATGGTATCCGGCGCCCTGCATGATGCGGTGCCCGTGAGTCGCATCATGCCAAGTGCCATGCTGTTTGTGCCATCGATTGCCGGTAAGAGCCACTGAACCGCTCCGGGATTCCCGGAGGCTCCAACTCCTGACAGGATGGAGCCATGACAAAGCGAACACCCCCTTATTCTCCAGAGGTCCGCGAGCGGGCGGTCCGGATGGTTTTCGATCACCGCAACGAGTACGCCTCGCAGTATGAGGCGATCCTGTCGATCGCAGCGAAGATCGGCTGCTCGCGCGAGACGCTGCGCCAGTGGGTGCGGCAGGCGGAGCGCGATCAAGGCCTTCGCCCTGGGCCGACGAGCGCGGAGCAGGAGAAGATCAAGGCACTCGAGCGTGAGGTGCGGGAACTGCGCCAGGCCAACGAGATCCTGCGCAAGGCCAGCGCGTATTTTGCCCAGGCGGAGCTCGACCGCCGCTTCAAGCCATGAAGGCGTTTATCGACGAGCATGGTGAGGTTTACGGGGTCGAGCCGATCTGCCGTGTTCTGCCGATCGCCCCGTCGACCTACTACGAACATGCCGCCTGCAAGGCCGATCCGGACCGCAGACCAGCCCGCGAGCGCCGGGATGCCGAACTCAGCCAGGAGATCCGCCGGGTCTTTGCGGAAAACTTCGGGGTCTATGGGGTGCGCAAGGTCTGGCGCCAGCTGCAGCGTGAAGGGATCGATGTTGCGCGCTGCACGGTCGCCCGGCTGATGCGGCAGATGGGCCTGAAGGGTGTGGTTCGCGGCAAGAGCATCAGGACGACCGTCAGCGACGCTGGCGCGCCGTGCCCGCGCGACCGGGTCAACCGGCAGTTCAACGCGCCGCGGCCGAACGCCTTGTGGGTCAGCGACTTCACGTTTGTCGCAACCTGGTCGGGCTTCGTCTATGTGGCCTTCGTGATCGATGCCTTCGCTCGCCGGATCGTGGGCTGGCGGGTGTCACGCTCGGCCCGGGCCGAGCTCGTGCTCGATGCCCTGGAGCAGGCTCTCCATGGCCGGCAGCCTTGGCGAACCAGCCTCATCCACCACAGCGATAGAGGGGTTCAATATGTGTCGATTAAATACACCGAACGCCTCGCCGAGGCGGGCATCGAGCCATCGGTCGGCAGTGTCGGCGACTCGTACGACAATGCCTTGGCGGAAACCGTCATCGGCCTGTTCAAGACCGAGGTGATCCATCGGCGTGGTCCGTGGCGCTCGTTTGAGGCGGTTGAGTTTGCCACTCTCGAATGGGTCGATTGGTACAACAATCGGCGCCTGCTCGAGTCCATCGGCAGCATTCCGCCCGCCGAAGCGGAAGCTGCCTACTATGCGAAGCTTGAGGTCATGCCAATGGCCGCGTAGAATCCAAGCCCACCGGCCTCCGGAAAACTCGGCGCGGTTCACACTGCTTTGAGGAAGACACCCGGTCTAGCGATCTTATCCAAGGTTGCGCCGTTCTCGGTGCGGCAGTCGAGGAAATGCTAGTGCCGCCACTCAGCCCTTGAGCCGTCAGCTCCTGCTGGCTGCATACACTGGGGCTTCGCCGCCTTCAATAATCCGGCGCACACGATTAACAGCTGCCACGCTGCTCGTTGAGCGGATACAGGTTCCGGACCATAGCGTGAAAGCGGGGGTATCCAGGTAGGCGTGCCGCCAACAAGAAGCCTGGTTGTTGTTGCCACGTAGGTCTACGACGGGAAAATTTCACAGGGCTACGGCTTCAGAGGGGGTAGCAATACGCTCCAGAAGACCAGTCCAGTTTTCGCCAGCTATCTCCCTGGCACCAACGTTTGCCTTCGATGCTGGCGCGTGAGCCACGACAGAGCAGAAGAGGCTGCAGGGGTACTTCGATCAATGGGCAGCGGACATACGTACAGGGCGCATTGTCGGCTCTGCGGACTGGATAGGCTTACCTGCCTGCATTGTCATGGTTGGGGTTGCGCCAGACCCCACGAAAGCGGGGCCTGGGTTATAGACTGGAGGCAACCGCGTCCTATTGCACGGGCGTTGGGATGATCGGCAGGATGATCCGGGAGGGATGATCCGCGTCATGCAGGATCGTTTGGTCCGCAACCTTGAAGGATGTCTCCTGACCGAACTCAGTACCCGTGTTCGGATTGCGGTCATAGTGCGGGAAGTTCGAGCTGGAGATTTCAAGTCCGATGTGGTGGCCCGGCCGGAACAGGTTCGACGTGGGCCAGAGGTCGATCTTGTACTCATAGACCTTCCCCGGCTCGATAGGCGTCCGCCTCTCAAGCGACTCCCGTGAGCTGGCACGGATGATCCCATTGCCAAGATTGTAGACCTTGCCATCCGGATGAACATCGACGAGTTTGGCGGTGAAATCCGTGTCCGGGGCTGATGACTGCGCATACAGGATCACCTGAACCGGTCCGGTCACCTCCATGCTCTGCTCAAGAGGTGGGGTCATGTACACCAGAACGTCGGCCCGGTCTTCGATCTTGGCCTGATCGTAAGGTCCGACCGGTGCCACATCCGGCGTGCAGCATGAATGCCCGCCCGCGCTTGGGACAGGATTGGCCGGGTCATAGCGGTACTTGTCGAGCGCCTGGCTGGCCGCCTGCTTCTCAAGCGAGAGGGACCCGTTGCCATAACGGGTGTTGGCCTGCCCCATGCTATGCAGGTAGTATGGCGTGAACCTGGTCTCCGGCAGCGGCCAGCTGTCTGCTTTGCGCCAGGTGTTGGCACCCATCACGAACACCCGAACCGGCTTTTCGGTATCGACCCCGTTGACCTGACCTTTCAGCCAGTAATCGAACCAGCGCAGATGCAGCCGGTCGATCGGGTTCGCTGCCTCTGGGCCAAAGTCGATTTCGCCAACCTTCTGAACCCAGGGCAGATGGATCCACGGCCCAATCACCAGATGCTGGCCCTTGCGAGCGGCCTCCGAGCCGCCCTTCTCGCGCATGCCCATGAAGTTTTCGGTTCCCCCCTTCATGAACACGTCGTACCAGCCGGCGAAGTTCAGGGCCGGCACCTGGATGTCCTGATACTTGGTTCGAATGCTCCACTGCTTCCAGTACTCGTCCCAGGTATCGTGCGCGACCCAGTCGGCATAATAAGGTGCGATCCGCTGGTCGTTTTGGGAGTTCGGCAGATAGTCGCTGATCGGCACGTGCTTATACAGGGCTGGCAGGTCAGAGGCTGCCTTTTGGATCTCGTCGAGCAGCTGCTGATCACCCTGCCGGCGGACTCCTGACATGGCGATTGAGGTCAGCGGCCATGACTGCTTGAACGCAAGCGAGAAGGCGCCGCCCTCGTACGACCAGCCGTCGTAGTAGTCCGACGAGGTGTGGGCGGGGGCGATCGCCACCAGATGCGGCGGCTTTTCCGCTGCAGCAAGCCACTGCGTCGCTCCGACGTAGGAGAAGCCGTACATGCCGACCTTGCCATTCGACCCAGGCAGTTGGGCTGCCCATTCCACCGTGTCGTAGCCGTCCTTGCCTTCATCGCGGAACGGGTAGAACTCGCCTTGTGACTTGTACTGTCCGCGCACATCCTGGATCACCACGATGTAGCAGTGAGAGGCATACTCCTCCGGTTTGGCATAGACGTAGGTCTGTGCCGCATCTTTGTTGTAGGGGAGGCGCATCAAGAGGACCGGATAGCTCCCGGGTTCCTGGGGCCGGTACACATCCGCCATCAGCACAGCGCCGTCCCGCATTTTGGCGGCGACATCCGCCTCCTTCTTGACCGAGCATGGTCCCTTATCGAGGGCAGCCCATGCGGGGGACGCGGACGCGAGAACCACAACTGCTACAAACACAAAGGTGCAGGTTGCAGATCGATGATCCTTAGGGGTTCGGTTGGGCGTCCAAGCCTTTTGCCGTGTACTGACCGAGGACGTAGGCGCTCGTACCCGAGTTCGATTCTTCATTGAGTTTTCCTCCCGTTCTATGATTGCCTAGAAAGTCAGTCCGGCTCGCCTCCCGTTGGCTACTCGGCACGCAACGTGAGCCGAGAAACGGAATGCTCGCTCTTGATCAAAGGAGAGACAATTGCATTTCCGGCTATGGAGCTATCGCTGCGAGGCTCTTTGCATAATCAATGCTGGCTATTACTATACGCCAGCCTGAAGAATCAGCCTTTGCTTGTGAGCACGGATTATTGGCCCGTCGCATGGATCAGGGCGCTGTCAAAGATCATGCTCGGCCAGTTCTGACCGACGCCCATTGTGACTGTTTGCTCTCGCAATTCCCAGTTCAGGATCTCAGAGCGGCGAGAGGCGATTGCGAAATATCAGCTTCCCTTGCATGACGGACGCGCCGCATCGCCGAAGATGGGCGTCAGCTGCGCTTGTAGATGAGCATTTCGAACTGCCCCTATCCAGAATTCAATTACTCTCTTAACAGTTCAAGCTTGATGGAAATAATTGTCAAGCCGTGGTCGTGAGTTTTCATCTGCTGACCGAGCGATTGGCTATCCAGCACTGCTCTCCGGGGCGCAGTGTTCTTTTGGAGAAAACATGATCCGGAGCGCGGAGATCGTGCCTCACTGCCCGGTGAAAGTGGCTTATACTTCTCGCACGGCCCCAGCCCAAGTGCGACTAGCTGTTATATACGCTATCGCGTCACGAGGGCCGTGATCCTGTCTATCCGAACTCTCGCCAACCTGTCAGCACGCACTACAAACCGGCGATATTAATAGGTTGCACGTCCGCCAGAGACATCGAAGACGCCGCCTGTGCTGAAGGAGCATCCCTCTCTTGCGAGCCAGCAGATCAGGGACGTTACTTCGTCCACTGTCCCGAACCGCGCCATCGGAATCTTGGACAGCATGAAGTCGATGTGACTTTGGCTCATCTGGTCAAAGATCGGCGTATGCACGGCAGCAGGGGTGACACAGTTCACGGTGATGTTGCTCTTGGCCAGTTCCTTGCGGAGGGACTTGGTCAGGCCGATCACCCCTGCCTTCGAGGCACTGTAGGCCGATGCATTCGGGTTGCCTTCCTTGCCGGCGATAGAGGCGACGTTGATGATGCGGCCATAGCCGCCCTTGAGCATCTCTGACACAATGGCGCGGTTGCAATAGAAGAGGCCGTTCAGATTTACCTCTATTACGCGACGCCAGGCATCGATTGGGTATTCACTTAGAGCAGTGTTCGGGCCTGTGATGCCGGCACTGGCGATGAGGATGTCGACGCGCACCGCTACAGTCCCGGAACCGATCGTCTCACGGGCGGAAGCAATCGCATTGGCGTCCATATCCCAAATCGCCACTTGAGCACCCTCCGCGGCAAGTCTGACACTTACTCCGAGGCCGATGCCTGATGCGCCCCCGGTCACGATGGCCCTACGACCGTCAAATCGCCGATTGCTGCTCATTGCTCACCTATTTTGTGCCCTAACGACTTTGGAAACAGCGAATTTCGTTACCGTCCCCAGCGCAGCACCATCGCGATTAGACTACGGAATACCCGCCATCAATGGTCAGAATCGATCCAGTAATAAAGGCTGCTGCAGGCGAGCAGAGGAAGAGTACACCCCCAACCAAGTCATGTGGCGTACCCCAGCGCTTCAAAGGCGTACGCTCAAGAATAGCGCGGTTGCGATCTTCATTTTGGTGCAAAGCAGCCGTTAACGGCGTCTGGATCCACCCAGGCGCAATTGCATTGACGCGAATGCCATCTGCCGCGAACGCGATGGCGAGCGACTTCGTTAGTTGGACTATGCCGCCCTTGCTCGCGGCATAGCCGGGCACGAGCCCGCCGCCAAAGAAGGATAGCATCGACGCCAGATTCACGATCGATCCCTGAGATCGGGCAAGAAGCGGCCTCGCGGCCGTGCACACGCGCATGGTTCCCGTAAGATTGATGTCGATCACGTCTTCGAAGACCGAAGGCTCGAATTCCTCGACGCGCCGGATGATGCCAGCGCAGTTTACGACGACGTCGAGGGCGCCGAGTTCACCCACCAGCGCTTCCACGGCCCGGCCATCCCGCACATCGAGCACGCGACAATCGGCTGGGGCCATGGCTTCCCTAACCTTATCGACTTCGCCGCGCGAGACCCCTGTGGCGATCACCTCGGCGCCGGCTTCGAGAAACCCCTGTGCGATACCGGCTCCGATACCAGAGGTTCCGCCTGTGACGAGCACGCGCTTTCCGGAATACCACTGCGCAGCCCAATGACCCGAGGGTGCGGGAGCGCTCGACGTTCCGCGATCGGTTGTCCTGTCCGTCATTCCTTGGTCCTCGTTGGCATCAGCGCACGAACTGGTCGACGTAGTCAGCTCCGAGGCCGACCTCAGTGTAGTGCTTCCGGCACATGTCGATCTTCGTAAACACGTCCTCGAAGCCTACGTGCTTGTTGTCCTGATCGACGTAGTACATGCAGCCGCTGATGTTGAAGAACGTGATCATCTCCTGAACGTCGTCCGGCACGACCAGGGTGTGTATCTCGCCGGGCGGCTCAAACACGTAGGAGCCCTCGGTAGCAACCCAGTCATGCTCGAGGTAGCGCCATGAGCCCTTCAGGACGAAGCCGTGGACCGGGCTGGGATGCAGATGCCGCGAGAGGACGCCGGCGCGCCGGACGCGCAGAAGGTTGCACCATTGCCCCTGAAGCGTGTTGAGCATGAGAGGGCGGAACCAGACGTTTGGCGCCTGTGGCACCCAGACACGTTCGTCCTCAGGGATTGCCGTGACGGCAATTTCCTGAGGAGCGAGAACATGGGTCGAGCCTTTCATAGCGTGATACATGAGATCTTCTCCTGCGCTCAGACGGTTATAGGGGCGGACTTCGACTTTCGGGACGCCCAGATCGTCCAGGCCACCATGCCGATGGTGATCGCAGCCAGCACAGCCGCGATCGGGCGGTCCACGAGGCCGATCGGATTGCCGTCGGCCTTGATCATCGAGTTGATGAAGTTCTCCTCCAAGAGCGGCCCGAGGACCACCCCAAGGATCGTTGGTGCAACCGGAAAGCCGTTCTCCTCCATGATAAAGGCCAAAACCCCGAAGCCGAGCATCAGTCCGACATCGAACAGCGAGTTGTTGATGGCGAAGGCACCAACGATGGCGAAGAGCAGGATGATCGGCATGAGGATGTCGCGAGGAACGCGCAGGATCTTGGTTGCTACCTTGATCATCGCCCAGCCCAGCGGAAGCATCAGGAGGTTGGCCAGGACGAACACCAGAAAGAGAGCGTAAACGTTCTGCGGGTTGTTCACAAAGATCGTCGGCCCCGGCGCCATGTTCTTCATATAGAGAACCCCGATGGCGATGGCTGTGATCGAGTCGCCAGGGATACCGAACACCAGGGCCGGGATCCAGGCGCCGGCCAGCGAGCTGTTGTTTGATGCCCCAGCCTCGATGAGACCTTCCGGATGCCCAGTGCCGAATTTCTCGGGCTCCTTGGAGAACCGCTTGCTCATCGCATAGGACATCCACGCTGCCATGTCCGCGCCGCTGCCGGGCTGGATGCCAATGACCGTTCCAAGGGCGCTGCCGCGGATGAGCTGCCAAGGATACTGCTTCGTCAACTTCCACATGTTGGCGAAGATCGGCCCGATATGGGTCACAGCGATCTGAGCCTTCGCCTCTTTCGACACCATGTGCCGTAAAACCTCGGATACCGCGAACATCCCGACCATCATGGGAATGAGCGATATACCGCCGAGCAGGCCCGTCGTGCCGAAGGTGAACCGGGGCTGGCCTGCCGGGTTGTCCATGCCGATCAGCGCGATGGCAAGGCCCAGCAGGAGCGCGATGCAGGCCTTCAGGGGGCTTGCGGAGCCGATGAACACAGCGCCGCCCAGGCCCATGGCCACGATCCAGAAGAACTCGACGGATCCGAAGCCCAGTGCAAACTCGGCGATGGCTGGCGACGCGACCATCATGACCGCCGTCCCGAACAAGCCGCCCAACACCGAGAAATACAAGCCGATCCCGAGGGCGAGTTCCGGCTTCCCCTTCAGGGTCAGCTGATAGGAGTCCTCGACATAGGCCGCCGATGCGGGCGTGCCGGGAATGCGCAGGAGGCATCCGGGGATATCGCCGGAGAAAATCGCCATGGTGCTGGTGGTGACGATGGCGGCCACCGCGGGGACCGGCGGCATGAAGAAGGTCAGCGGCACGAGAAGCGCCGTCGCCATGGTGGCCGAGAGGCCGGGAATGCAGCCCACGACGAGCCCGTAGACAGCCGAGGCGACAATCACCGCGAGCACGTAGGGCTCGAACACCATTCCGAAGGCTGTCAGATAAGCGTCAAGCATGAAACATCACCACCGCACGGGGTCCATAATCCCCCAGGGAAGCTGCACGCTGAGGCCCACGTAGAAGATCGTGTGGACGAGAAGCGCGACGCAGATGGATAGGAGGGCAGCCCGGACGGGCCGCACGTGGCCGGACAGGAACAGGCAGACCAAGATCGCCACCGCCGTTGGCAGAAAGCCGAGCATCTCAACGAAGCTCACATATGCAAACACCGCCATTGGCACGAGAAGGAAGCGGGCGACGAGCCAAGGACGGCGGGTCCATTCGGACCATGCAAAGAGCGGTGCGTGGCCGGCGGACTGCAATCCGCCGGTCATCATGATGATCGAGCACAGGGCGAGCAGGCTTGCGATGACGAGTGGAAAGGTCGAGGGACCGAAGATCTGCTCGCCCGGATTTGGGAGGTTCCAGGCTCCGAGCCCCAGCCCGACGGCCAGGATCAGAAACAGGGCCCCACCGGCCACGTCATTGATCTTCATGAGGCGCTCTCCTTGGCGTCTACGTGGGCAATGGTCCAGCCGACCGACCGGTCCCTGCCAGCATCCATGCTCGAAGTCATTATGGCTGTGCTTGTGTCAGGTGTCCCTGCTTACTGACGCAGCTTCAGGCCAAGATCTGCCATCACCTCGCCATTGTTCTTGTGCTGCTCCGCCAGGAAGGTTCGGAAGGCGTCGCCCTTCTCGAAAGCGTAGCCGAAGCCGCGCTCGTTTAGGAAAGCCGTGTACTCGGGCCCGGTCGCGACCTTTTCAACCGCGGCTACCAAACGTGCCGTTACTTCCGGCGGAAGGCCGGCCGGCGCCGCGATGCCGCGCCATGTTCCGCCCGAATAATCCTTGCCGGTGGCTTCCTTGACCGTAGGCACATTCGGGAACGCCGCGATCTTCTCCTTGGCGAGGACCGCGAGCGACTTCACCCGCCCGGCATCGATCATCGGCTTGCCTTCCGGCAGCGAGGACGGGACGATCTGGACGCCCCCAGAGGCCAGTTCCTGGAAACCGGGAGCCGCGCCCTGGCTCGGCACAACGGTCACGCTTTTGGGGTTGATGCCTTCGAGCTTCAGCAGGCCCGCGAAGGCGAGGTGATAGGCCGCGCCGGCGGCCATGCCCGAGAGCTTGTAATGCCCGACGGGCTGCTTGCGAATGTCCTCCAGCGCTCCTTTGAGATCCTGCCAGGAGCTGGAGGCAGAAACGTTGAAGGCGGAGGCGTCGAAGTTGACGAGCGCAATCGGCGTCAACTGCTCATAGGTGAACGGGGCCGTGTTGGACCAGTAATAGGTGGTGACCTCGGCGGTCGCCAGACCGATGGTGTAGCCATCCGGTTTTGCATTGACGATCTCCGTATGCCCGACTACACCGCCCCCGCCGGTGCGGTTGACCACATTGATCGGCTTCCCCAGCTCCTTCTCCAGCCCTGCCGCGAGCATGCGAGCGACGGCATCGGTTCCGCCGCCGGCGGCCCATGGGACGATCAGCGTAATCGGTCGCTCAGGCCATGCCGCTTGAGCGGGCAGGCTTGCCACGGCGGCCAGCGCTGCGAGGGCGAGTACTTTCTTTAGCTTCATGGCGCTTCTCCCTTGGTTTTCTTGGGGTTTCACTTTTCCGAGATGCTTTTTTGCTCTTGGACGTCTCACTGGGCTCGATGGAAAGGTGATGGAACGTGTAGCCCAGGACCCGCTCCATGGCCCGTTGGGCTTCGCCGGCATTGCCTCGCACGATCGCGTGTGCGACGGCGGCATGGTTCTCCAGGTTTCCACTGAACGCCTCAACGGCCACATCGAACACGGCACTTAGAATGGCCTCGATGGCGCCGCGAAAGCTTCGCAGGACTGGATTGTGGGTTGCCTCCAAGATCGACAGGTGGAAATCCTTATCGGCCGCGATGGCAGCGTTCGGGTCGGTCTGCCCGCGTTCCATGGCCTCAAGCGCAGCCATGATCCGATTCAAGTCGTCGGGTTCGGCTCGCTGCGCGGCGAGTGCCGCGGCGGCGGGTTCGATAATGGCCCGCGTCTCCTCGAAGGCCAGAAGCAGGGCTCGATCGAGGCCCTCGTCCCCAGCAAGCCATCCAAGGAGCTCCTGATCAAGCAGGCTCCAATCATGGCGGGGCTTGACATGGGTCCCGAACCGCGGCCGGACGCTGACCAGCCCCTTCGCGGCCAGCATCTTGATCGCCTCCCGCACGACACCGCGGCTGGCCCCGAATCGCGCCTCCAGCTCATGCTCGGGCGGAAGGGCCTGCCCGGGCAGAAAGGTGCCGCGCACGATCTCGGACCCTAGGCCCGATACCACCGCGCCGATCTTCCCCGGCTTGGAACCCTGCCGCATCGCCGTGTCAGAACTTTCCGTATTGGAGATAAGCCTGCTGCGGATCCTGTCCGTTGCGGATGGCCTGACGCAGAGCGGACTCCGTACGGATCACTTCCTCGGTTTTGGCAATGATGCTTTCCGCATCATCTCTCGGGATCACGACGATGCCGTCCCGGTCCGCCAGGATGTAATCGCCGGCCCCGATCACGACGTTGCCGATGGTCACCGGCTCGTCGAATGCCTCGGGAATCCACCCCGCCACGATGTCCACGGGCGTCGCGTAGCGGCAGAAGACTGGAAAGCCTTCCGCCTCGATGAAGCCCGTATCCCGGCAACCGCCATCAACGATATAGCCGCGAACACCCCGAAGCTTCAGGGTCTCGGCCGATAGTTCCCCCATCAGCGCGCGAACGTCATCCTGCGGTTGGCACACGACGACGTGGCCGGCAGGAGCCTTTGACAGCAGGCCTGTCCAGGCCAAAAGGGATTCATGGGCGCTCACCGTCGTGTCCGGACGTCCGCGTACGGTGAAGACCGGGCCGGCTGCTTTCATGTCCTTGGTGAGACCGAGGAGGTTACGTGGCAGCACCCGCGGCGTCATGCCGAGATCGCGCATGACATCATAGACGGCGCCCGAGTAGCACTCCTGCAGTCGATCCGCGAGGGATGTCATTCTTTCCTCCTGAACCAGCCCATCTGAGGTGGGCTTGACAGGATCCTGACACGCTACGATGGTCACCGCAACAAACATCTGATGTTTAACATCATACCTTTGTAGAATGGAGGAAGCCTTGGGTCAGCATGCGTTTCACGGGGTGTATCCCGTTCTGTACGCCTTCTTCGACAGCAACGGTCGGCTCGATACAGAGGCCATGCGGCGTCAGGTCGAACATTGCATCGGTGCCGGCGCGCACGGACTGATGGCGTTGGGCCTGGTGACCGAGGTCAACAAGATGGATGTGCGCGAGCGCATGGAGCTCGTGGAACTCGTGGGCGCACTCAATCAAGGGCGTGTCCCCTTCGCGGTGACGGTTGGCGAGCCCTCGATCGCGGGTCAGATCGCCTTCGCGCGGGAAGCTCGAGCTGCAGGTGCGGACTGGGTCATCCTGCAGCCGCCTCCGGCACGGGGTGGCGGTGAGCCGGAGCTGATCCGGTTCTTCGGGAGCGTTGCTGACGCACTGGACTGCCCAGTGGCGATCCAACACAATCCCTTCAACCTCGATGTCTGGCTTTCCGTGGACGGCATGGTGTCGCTGCATCGGCAGCACGCCAACATCACGGTGCTGAAAGGCGAGGGGACAGCAGTTGAAACGGAGCGCCTGATTGCGGGAACGGACGGGCGGCTTGCCGTCTTTGCGGGGCATGGCGGGATTGAGTATCTTTCGAACCTGCGGGCTGGAGCGGCCGGACTCATTCCCGCGCCTGATTGCCTCCCCATTCAGGTGAGGATCTACGAGTTATTCCGTGAGGGTTCGCCGGAGGCGCTTGCGGAGGCCGAGCGTCTTCACAAGGAACTTCTCCCGCTCATTGTCTACATGATCAGGTCAATCCCCTCATTGCTGTGCTACGGCAAGCGGTTTATGGCTGAACGATTGGAGCTCCCAGAGGTAATCGACCGCGCGCCGGCGGTTACGCCAACGGAGTTTGGCCTGTCAGAGATGAGGCGGTTGCTTGGCGACTTGCAACGGCTTGAAGGCCTGCCCTGATGATCAAGCACAGCTAGTCCGGTTGGAAGGCTCTGAGGCTGATTTCGGATGAATATAGACGACCGCCATTCTGCCGGTTCGGTTGCAAGCCCTAATGTAGGTCAAGCGAAGGTCGGACAGGGCATCAGGTTAGGCAGCAGCGCGGAGAAGAGCAGCGATGAAGTCACTCTGAGCTTTTATGTCGTTTGCCGGCGCGCTCGCCACTTGACCCTTGCGGATCATCGCCACGACCTTATAGCCAACGATCAGCCGCTCTCCGAGCAGGTAGTGGTATAGCTGCTCATGATCCGCTCTGGGTGCGGTCCAAGAGGGATGTCAGCCAGGCAATGCCGTGCTGATCTCATTCGCCAGGCTGATCACAGTAACGCGAATATCCTCGGCGTGCTCTGACTCAGTGCCGTGGAGGAACGGAATGCTCAGCGCCGCAAGCACTCGTCCGTCGCGATCCCGGATCGGTGCCGCATAGGCGTAGATGCTGGGCGCACTCTCACCACGGTCCTGTGCCCAACCCTGCCGGCGGATGCGTGTTGCCTCTGCCTTGAGGCGCTTCGGATCGGTGAGGGTACGAGAGGTGAAGGCGGCTAGAGGACGAGAGAGCCACTCGGCTTGCCTCTCGGGCGGCTCAAACGCAAAGAGCAGCTTGCCGGCCGCTCCCGCATTGATAGGCATCCGCTGACCGGGTGTCACCCCCAATGCATAGGGCCGCCGACCCTGCGCCGCAGCGAGCACCAGCACGCCCTCGCCATCAAGCACCGAGAGCTTGACGCTGTGTCCGGCTGTGATGGCGACCTTGTCAAGGAAAGGCTGCGCCAGCGCAATGAGGTCGAGTTGAACTGGGTCGGACGGCACACGGGAGGCGAGCGTCCGCAGGCGCGGTCCGAGCCGGTAGGACCCGGTGCCATGGCGCTGGACGACGTCATGGGCCTCCAGCGTGTTGAGGATGCGGTAGACCGTGCTGCGGGGCAGCGCCAAAGCGGCCGTCAGTGCCGTTATCGAGGCGCCATCCTGCTGCTCCTCGAGAGCAGATAGCACGCTCATCATGCGGTCGATGGCCGGAATGGTATGCTGGATTGCTGCGGCATCCACCCATCGGGGTGCGACGGTCCTCGTTTTCTTCATTGACTTGCGATCTGGCCCATTCATAAGATGATGCAAATATGAATTTCAGCTATTCATATTTGAATAACAAAATATGAGCAAGCCGCCCGAACGGCTGCCTGGCCGGAGGAAATGCCGATGCTGACAGTGTCGTCGATCGCCCATGTGGCCATCCGCGTGACGGATGTGGAACGCACTCTCGATTTTTATTCTGGCAAGCTTGGCATGCGCGAGATGATGCGGCTCGACCGGGACGGCCGCCTCTGGCTGCTCTATCTGCGCATCACCGATACCCAGTTCCTCGAGGTGTTCCCCGAGGGCGTGGGCGAGCGTGCGGCGGAGCGCGATGCGGTGGGATTCAACCACATGTGCCTCGAGGTTGCGGATATCGACGTCGCGCTGCGTGAGCTGGACGCCGCAGGCGTGCCGCTGATCAGGGACAAGCAGATGGGTGCGGACGGTAACTGGCAGGCCTGGATTGAGGATCCGGACGGTCATCGCATCGAACTGATGCAGATGATGCCCGACAGCCTTCAGGCCAAGGCGATCGCTCGCATGGCGGCCAGCGGCTAGGCGCCCGCCATGAAGATCACCGGCCTCAAGACCTTCGTGGCCAATGTCTCGCGGACGAACTTCGTCTTCGTGAAGCTTTATACTGACGAAGGCATCGACGGTGTCGGCGAGGCGACGCTGGAGTGGAAGACGCTCGCCGTCACTGCCGCGCTGGAAGAGTTGGAACGCCGGCTCGTCGGTCGCGATCCCTTCCGATCGGACGCGCTTGTCGAGCAGCTCCATCGCGATAGCTACTGGCGCACGGGCGCGGTGTTCCGCACCGCGTTGGGCGCGGTCGAGGCCGCGATGCTCGACATCAAGGGCAAAGCGCTTGGCGTGCCGGTGTTCGAGCTCCTAGGCGGCAAATACCGCGATCGGGTCGCATGCTATGCCAATCACTGGTTCTTCGGCGCACGCACGCCGGAGGACTATCACGTCGCGGCGACCCGCGGCGTTGCCATGGGCTATCGCGCGCTGAAATGGGATCCGTTCGAGGCGTCCGATCTCGAAATGGACAGGACGCAACGCAACCGCACAGTTGCGATCGTGGAGGCCGTCCGCGATGCTGTGGGACCAGACATCGAACTGATGCTCGACGTCCATGGTCGCCTCAACGTCCCGACCGCCATCGCGATGTGTAAGGCGCTCGCGCGCTTCGACCTGACCTGGATCGAGGAGCCGACGCCCCCTGAGTCGATCGAAGCGCTCGCCGAGGTGCGGGCGAACTCACCCGTGCCTATTGCCTCGGGCGAGCGCTGGTACGAACCCACCCGTTTTCTGGAAGCTCTATCCAAGAAGGCGGTCGACGTCCTGCAGCCTGACGTGTCGCATGCAGGTGGCCTCGCCGAAACGAAGCGCATCGCGCATCTGGCCCATCTGCATCTCATCCCCGTTGCACCTCACAACCCTGTGGGGCCGGTGATGAACGCCATGACGCTGCACACGGCCGTCGCCATCCCGAACTTTTCCGTGTTCGAGACCGTCAGCGTCGATGTCCCCTGGCGCAAGGAATTGGTGAAGGAGACGCTCGTGTTCGAGGACGGGCATCTGCTCGCCCCGACGGCGCCGGGCCTCGGCGTCGAGCTCAACGAGGAGGCGTGCGCCCGTTTCCCCTATGCGCCCCATGATGTGCCGCTCTTCGATGGCTCCATCAATCTCAGCGGTGTGGCCACCGGCGCCGTCGTCATGAACACGACCCAACTCTAGCCCAAGGAGACTGCCCAGATGCGCGTCGGCCTCACTCTCAGCGGAGACAATCTGAGCGAGGATGGCGCCATGTTCGCTGCTCAGCTTGGGGTGACCGACGTGGTCGTTCATTTCAACGACTACGCGGCCGGTCCTGATGCAGAACCCTATCTGCAGGGGGAGGCGGTAGGGCCGATCCTCAAAGATTGCTACAGGGTTTCACTATGGGACTATGAAAGGATGGCCGCCGCCGCCGCCATGCTGGCGCGGCACGGGCTGAGGATCGCCGCGCTGGAAAATTTCTCACCATCCTTTTGGTCCGACATCCTGCTCGATGGCCCGAACCGTGCCGCACAGATGGAGGGCCTCAAGCAATTGGTGCACGATGCAGGGCGGGCGGGCATCCCAGTCATCGGCTACAATTTCTCGATCGCTGGCGTATGGGGCTGGCGCAGGCGCCGGGCGGCCCGCGGCGGCGCGACGACCGTCGTCATGGACCTCGCCGAGGAGGAGCGGGACACGCCCATCCCGGACGGCATGGTCTGGAACATGCGCTACCGTGACGGCGATCCAGCCGCTGCTCCCGTCACGGTGGGGGAGGCGGAGCTGTGGGAGCGCTTCGCCTGGTTCCTGGCGCAGCTCGTGCCGGTGGCAGAGGAGGCGGGGGTAAGCCTTGCCGCCCATCCCGACGATCCGCCGGTCGAGACCCTGCGCGGCACGGCGCGGCTCGTGAACCGTCCAGAGAAATATGACCGGCTACTCGCCCTGGAGCCGAGTCCCGCCAATGCGCTGGAATTCTGCATCGGCTCGCTCCAGGAAATGCCCGGCTGCGACATTTACAAGGCCACCCGCCATTACGCTCGCCGGAAGGCGCTGGCCTATGTTCATTTCCGCAACGTCCGCGGTCATGTGCCTAATTATATCGAGACCTTCGTTGATGACGGCGACGTCGACATGACGGAGATCGTTCGCATCCTGCGTGACGAGGACTTCGAAGGTGTGCTCGTGCCGGATCACGTGCCGGAACTCGCCTGCGCCGCCCCCTGGCATGCCGGCCACGCCTACACGGTTGGATACATGAAGGCCCTGATCGGGCTCGCACCCATGCTCGGACCATCCTGGTCCGCCGAGCGATCCCATCATGGAGAAAGAAGAAACGCCTCGGACCAACAGCGCTCCACGGCATAACCGGGGCATCAAAATCGAGGGGCACAGGAGGAAACGATGAAATCGCTGAAACTTGCAGGCTTCTTGGCCTTGTCGGTTCTGTCGTCGGTGGCGACGACCACGATCGCCCGGGCCGGCGACGTGGTGTGGTGGGCCCCGAACTGGGGTGAGGAGCGGGCGCGAACGCTCGCTCAGAAATTCATGGCCGCCAATCCCGGGACCAACATCAAGATCGAGGTGACGGTCTCGAACGGCCTCCCCGAGCGCGTGCTTACCGCCATGCGGTCCGGCACGGCCCCTGACATTATCGAGGTCCAGCACGGTTGGGTGAATGGATATGCACAGGGCGATTTGATCATCCCGCTCGACGACACGATCCAGGACAAGCAGGACTACGTGAAGGCGGCGATCGACTACGTGAGCTGGAATGGCAAGGTCTGGGCCATTCCCTACCGTATCGAGACCCATGGGGTGATCTACAACAAGGATCACTTCAGAGAGGCTGGCCTCGATCCCGAAAAGCCCCCGAAGACCTGGGACGAGCTGACCGCCGCCGCCAAGGCGCTCACAAAGAATGGCCGCTCCGGCTTTGGCATCACAGGGGGTGGTGAGGTCGGCAACACGATCTTCCGCTCGCTGCCCTTCATCTGGATGAATGGGGGCGACATCATCTCGGCGGACATGACCAAGGCCGTGGTGAACTCGCCGGAGGCGGTCAAGGCGGTGGAGTTCTACACGAACTTCTACAAGCAGGGCTTCGCGCCGAAATCGACGCTGGAGAACGACGGCCTGGCGCTGCGCCGCCTCTTCATTGCCGGCGCGGTCTCGGCCTATCAGTCCGGGCAGTTCGATCTTCCGGCGATCCATAAGGAAAACTCCACCATCAAGCTCGGGGCGATGATGATCCCCGCACCGGCTGGCAAGCAGACCGCGGCCATTCTCGGCGGTTGGAGTTATGTCATTCCGAAAAGCGCCAAGAACCAGGCCGAGGCCAAGAAGTTCGTTCAGTTTCTGAACACGACCGAGTACCAGGCCTACTACACGGACACGTTCCCGGCCCGCACCTCCGCGATCAAGCTGCCGCGTTTCGAAGACCCCATGCTGAAACCTTTCGCCGAGATGCTGCCCTATGGGCGGCCGGTCCCGGTGCACAAGAACTGGGTGAAGATCGTGCAGGCCTATTTCGACGGCATCCAGCGCATCCTGCTCGGCGATCAGACCGTCCAGAAGGCGATGGACGAAGCCAATGACGAGATCCAGGCCCTGCTGAAATAGCCGTCCTGAAGGCGAGGGACCGGCTCGTTCAGAGGGCCGGACCTCCCCGAAGCTCCGGAGCCCATGCCGTGAGATCGAATACGGGTCTTGTCTTCGCGCTGCCCGCGCTGATCGTGCTCTTCATGCTCATCGCTTACCCGGTGTTCTACACCGGCTGGCTGAGCGTGACGAACGATCAGGGACAGTTCACGGGCTTGCAGAACTTCTCTGCCGTGCTACGTCCGCGCGTGACCACACAGGCGCTGTGGAACACCCTGTGGTGGGTCTTGGGCTCCATCTTTTTCCAGGTGCTGTTGGGGGTCGCGGCGGCGATCCTGCTCAACCAGAACTTCATGGGCCGCGCGCTCGTGCGCTCCATCGTCCTCATCCCCTGGCTGATCCCGGGGATCGTCGCCGCCACGACTTGGGCATGGATGTTCCACACTGAGTTCGGGATCATCAACTACATGCTCACGAGCACGGGCGCACTCGACGAGCCAGTGGGCTGGCTCACCCGCTCGAACACGGTGATGCCCGCAATGATCGCCATCAATGTGTGGAAGCTCTTCCCGTTCGTGGCGATCATGGTGCTCGCCGGTCTGCAGTCCATCCCTCATGAGCTCTATGAAGCTGCCCGGATGGATGGCGCGAGCTACTGGGACGAGGTGCGCCATATCATGCTACCGCAGATCCGGCCGGTGATCACGGCCGTCACGCTGTTGCTGGTGATCTGGGCGCTGAACGCCATTACCATCATCTACGCGATCACCAAGGGCGGCCCTGCCAACCGAACCGTGATCACGCCGATCCAGATCTTCCGGCTCGCCTTCGAGAACGTCGAGTTCAATCAGGCCGCGGCCCTAAGCGTGATGTTCTTTGGTGTCGTGATGCTGATCGTCCTGGCTTATATCAAAGTTTTCGCCAACCAGCCGGGGGAGAACCCGTGAGACCCTCGCCGACCATCGGTCTCTCCTTGAGACGGCCCGGCCTCAACCGGCCGGCCATCTTCCTCGGCTGCTCGGTGCTCATCTTTGTCTGCCTGTTCCCGTTCCTGTGGATGGGCTTGTCTTCGATCAAGGTGCTGAACGAGCTCTACACCATCCCGCCGCAATGGTGGCCGGATCATCCGACGCTGGCGAATTACTACAAGGTCCTGTTTGAGAGCCGCATCCCGCGCTACTTCCTGAATTCTATCATCATCTCGGTCGGCGCCACCGGCCTTGCCCTGATCCTTGCCGTGTTTGCCGCCAATGGCTTCGCCCGTTTCCGGTTCAGGGGTAGGTCCTTCTGGCAGGCCTGCATCCTCATCGGGCAGCTCTTGCCCACGGCGGCGATCATCGTGCCGCTCTTCATCACCTTGAGGGTGCTGGGACTGGTGAATACCTATTGGGGCCTCATCCTCGTCTACATGATCATCACGCTGCCGCTCAGTGTATGGATGCTGACGAGCTACTTCAAGGCCATTCCCCTTGAATTGGAGGAAGCTGCGATCATCGACGGCGCGAGCCGTGTCGGCATCCTGTTTCGCATCACGCTGCCCCTGTCGCTGCCCGGCATCGTGGCGGTCCTGATCTATGCCTTCATCACGACCTGGAACGAATTCATTTTCGCCCTGTGCTTCGCGACCGACTCGAGCGTGAAGACCCTGCCGATCGGGCTTGCGGAGTTCTCGACGGAGTTCAACACGGACTGGGGCGCCGTGATGGCGGCCTCGATGGTGATGACGATCCCGATCGCGCTCCTCTTTCTCGTTTTCCAGAAACACTTCGTCGGTGGGCTCACCGCCGGAGCCACTAAGGGGTGACGTCATATCATGGTAGAGATTCCTAAACTCGGACTGGGCACATACGGCCGCACCGGCGAGGCCGGTATTGCCGCCATCCTCAAGACGCTTGAGATCGGCTATCGCCATATCGACACGGCACAGAGCTATGACACCGAAGCTGGCGTCGGCGAGGCCGTGCGCCGCAGCGGCGTTTCGCGCTCGGAGATTTTCATCACCACCAAGGTCGCGGACACAAATCTCGAAAAATCGCAGTTCATCGACAGCGTCGAGCGCAGCCTCGAGACAATCGGCCTCGGACCCGTTGACCTGCTGCTGATCCACTGGCCTAGCAAGAATGATGCCGTCCCGTTCGAGGATTACATGCTGGCGTTGGCCGAGGCGCAGCGCCGCGGACACACGCGACTGATCGGCGTCTCGAATTTCCCCATTGCGCTTCTGGAACGCACAGAGCGGCTGCTTGGGAAGGGCGCCATTGCCACCAACCAGGTGGAGATCCATCCCTATATGCAGGCGCCGAAGTTGATTGCCCATGCGCGACGCAAAGACCTGACGCTGACTGCCTACCAGCCGCTTTGCCAAGGCGCTGTAGCGTCGGATCCTGTGCTGCAACGCATCGGTGGGAAGCATGGCGTCGCGGCTTCAGCGGCCGCGCTTGCCTTTCTGATGGCGGAAGGTCATGCGGTCATTCCGGCCTCTGCCAACGAGGTCAATTTACGCGCCAACTGGCAGGCCCGCGCTGTGACGCTGGATAGCAACGACATGCAGGCGATTCGCGCTTTGCACCGCGGTGAACGCAGCATCAACCCCGACAAGTCGCCCGCCTGGGATGACTGAGCCGTCTATCCGACAGGAGCCCGTTATGACCCATACGCCGGACATCCAGCGTCCCGATCACCGTCTCGTCGAGGCACTGCGGGAGATCGGCACTGCGACCATCTCAGGCGAATTGCGCAATCTCGGCATCCGCAATGCTGCGATCACCGGGCCGCGCGCCTTGACCACCGGCAGGATCTCGGCTGGCCCCGCGCTGACGCTGCAATTTATGCCCATGCGCGAGGACCAGTTCGGTTCCGCAGAGTATGACGATCCGGAGAAGCAGCTCCACCGACATGTGCTGTACCACGCGCAAAAAGGCGACATGGTCGTCGTCGATGCGCGAGGCGACATGGACAGCGGCATCTTCGGTGAGATGATGCTTACCTACTTTGCCGGCCTCGGCGGCGAGGGCGTGGTGATCGACGGCTGCATCCGCGACTCTGCTAAGGCGCGGGATCTCGGCATCGGCCTCTGGGTCCGTGGGGTCACGCCCAATTTCCACGCGCAGACCAATATTTTTCCCTTCGCGGTCAACGTGCCCATCGCCTGCGCCGACACCTTTGTCGTGCCCGGTGACATTGTCGTAGCGGACGATGACGGAGCAGTGGTCGTTCCCGCAGCCATGGCAGAACAGGTGATTGAGGTCGGCAGTCGACATGCCGAATGGGAAGGGTTCTCGCGGCTGCGCCTGTCCCAGGGCGGGGACCTACGCAAGTATTACCCTCTGCGCGACGATGCAGAGGCTGAATATCTCATCTGGAAAACGCGGGGCGGCTCGTGATGACTTGGTGGGGACCATGCGACCATGAAGATCGTTGACCTGAAATGCGCGCTCATCGGCGACCATCCCATCATCCGCATCGCGACGGATGAGGGGATCAGCGGCTATTCGCAGATCGAGCATCACAAAGCATTCATCAAGCCGCACGTGCTCTCCTTTCGCGAGGCCCTGATCGGGGCCGACCCGACGAATGTCGAGCGGGTGATGCTGCGCATCCGCCAGCGCGGTGCGTTCAAGCCCTATGGTAGTGCCGTGAGTGCCATCGAGATGGCGCTTTGGGACATTGCCGGCAAGGCTGCCGGCGTGCCGGTCTATAAGCTGCTGGGAGGCAAGGTGAGAGATGAGGTCCGTGTCTATAATGGCTCGCTGCGCTTCCCGATGACGGGCCACCGTGCGCAGGACTACGCGGAGGACGTGCGTCGCATGATGGCGCTGCCCGAGGGTTTCACCATCATGAAGCAGCCGATCTCGTTCCACAGTCCCATGAAGCGTGAGGTGCCGGGCTACTACTACGGCGAGCCCGAGTTGGGGCACTTTCATGGTGCGCTCGACAGGGGCGTGCTCACCGAGCGCGGCCTCATCCACACGATCGACTGCGTCGCGGTGATGAAGGAAGTACTGGGTGACCGGGTCGGACTTGCCCTCGATTGCGGCCCTGGCTAGATGCTCTCTGACGCGATCCGCTTCGCGCGCGCGGTCGAGCCCTACAACCTCATGTGGCTCGAGGACATGCTCACCGGTGACTACATCCCCTATGTCCACGCAGACATGTACCGGGAGCTGACACTCGCGACCTCCACCCCCATTCATACCGGTGAGCAGATCTATCTGCGGCAGAACTTCAAGGACCTGATCGAGAAGAAAGCCGTGCGCGTCATCGGGCCTGACCCCTGCGATGTCGGCGGCATCGCCGAACTGAAATGGATTGCTGAATATGCCGATCTCCACGGTGTGCTGATCGCCCCTCATGGCACCGCCAATGGTGTGCTGGGCCTTGCCGCGCTGGTTCAGGTCTGCGCAACGCTGCCTCACAATTTCATTGCCTTCGAATACCCTGGGGCCAACGCCCCATGGTGGCATGACATCGTTGATGGCCTGGCATCACCGGTCGTGAAGAACGGCATGATTGCGGTCTGGGATCGGCCAGGAATGGGCTTCGAGCTAATCCCCGTGCGCGCCAGGGCTTATCTTGCCGAGGATGATGCCGCCTTCTTCGACTGAGGCATTACAGCGGCTCGAACCTAAATCGTCATCCAATAAGACTCTGCCTCGCAGCATAAACTTCGCACGAGTGTTGTCCGCCGGTATCGTGTACCGTCCTGATCAGGCCGCGCAGGCCAGCTCTCGGTTTGCTCTTCATGATGGGCGTGGGCGGCTTCGCGGCCGATCTAGGGACTCTGTTGCATTATCCTATCAATCCACAGGAAGTAGTATCTATCAAAGTGCACTTGCAGGCTACTGATTGTGCTTCACGAAGTTAACGTGATGTCGTGGATGGCGCCCTCCAACAGCGTCGGACGTGCCAAAATGAGCAAGTCCAAAAACCGGAGAGGATCACTTCCATGCCTGAGATTGAAACGATCGGCGTTGATATCGCAAAGAACGTCTTCCAGCTGCACGGCGTCGACAGGAATGGAAAGATCGTCCTGCGCAGGGCGCTGCGCCGCAGCCAGGTCCCAGGCTTCTTCAGCACCCTTCCGCCTTGCCTGATCGGGATGGAGGCCTGCGCAACCGCTCACCACTGGGCCCGCACGCTCATGGCCTTCGGCCATGAGATCCGCTTGATCCCGCCCGCCGACGTCAAACCCTATCTGCGCCGACAGAAGAATGATGCCGCGGACGCGAGGCCGTCACACGACCATCGATGCGCTTCGTCCCGGTCAAGAGCCCGCAGCAGCAGAGCACCCTCATGCTGCATGGAGCCCGTGATCTCCTGATTGGGCAGCGGACGGCCCTGATCAATGCCCTGCGCGGTCACTTTGCGGAGCTGGGCATCGTGGTAGCACAAGGGGCTCGCAACACGCGCCAACTGATTGCCCTGATCCATGACAACGCCAGTCCCGATCTTCCCGTCACAGCTCGGGTCGCACTCCAGCCTCTGGCGGCGATGCTGGTTGGGATCGAGGCGCAGATTGCCAAGCTCGACAAGGCCATTCTGGCCGCCCATCGCAGCGATCCAGTCAGCACGAGGCTCGCCGGCATTCCGGGCATCGGCCCGATTGTGGCCTCTTGTCTCTCCTCCAGCATCCCGGACGCCAGCCTGTTCCAGGGCAGTCGGGAGTTTGCCGCCTATCTCGGCCTCGTGCCACGGCAGCACTCAACCGGCGCCAAGGCGAGGCTGGGCTCCATCTCCAAGATGGGCAACCGGCACCTGCGCAAGCTGCTGGTCGTCGGCGCGCACGCGGCGCTCTACAGCATGAAGTCCGGCAAGACCAGAACGGTCCTGGCTGACTGGGCCCGAAGCCTCCTGGCCAAGAAGCCGTTCAAGGTGGTCGCCGTTGCGCTGGCCAACAAGATGGCCCGGATCGCCTGGGCCGTGATGGCCAGGGGCACGGCGTACGAGCCCGGGAACACGGGAGCTGCCGTGTCGGCGACATAGACGACCAGCTCAAAACCATTCGCCCCTCGGGGCATCTCAGTTGGCACGGTGATGATGAGATGATGTGAAGCTACAGCGGACATGAACCGCCGGATCTGGCAAACCCGTGGCATCGTCTTGCGTCAGCCAAGCGCGATAACCTGAGAGGGACCAGCTTCAGCGTAAAACATCAGGGCCTGGGGTCATGCAGCACCGCGTGCAAAGGCCGGAGACATGACTGCACCCGCCCCGCTAGGCGTAAACATCAAAAACAATCACATTGCCAAACGGGCGCCATCCAGACATGACAACGCTTCATCGGATACTGGGGTTCGCTTGTACGATTCTGCTGCTGACGCGCTCATGACGATTTTTCACCTCGGAACTGACCAGCTCGCTCAATGAGATCAACCATCTGAGATGCTGCATGAATGGTCAGGGAGTGCGGGGTGTAGCCTGGCCTTGGAGAGATGTAGGTCGCCATTTCGCGGGCAAGGTCGAGCTGCCGATCGGATACGTTGGCGAGCAACGCAATCAGCAGGTTCTCCAGCGCAATCACCCGAATGCGAAGCTGCACCAGCTCGGCATTCGTCAGGTCAGGCACCTCGGGTTGCGCATCAGGGGAGGTTAACTCCTCTTGCAGGCGACGGGGTCCTGCGCCGCCCTCGTTCTCCCACCTTGAAAGCGCCATCCGGCGCTGTTCCGAGGGGTCTGGGAATTCTGGCTTGTCATGGGTCATATGGAGGCCTTCCAAAACAGGATGGTGCGAAGTTGCTTTACATCGGCCATTCCAGCCGAGGACGCGAACCCATCTCAACAACGCTGCAAAGGCCGGGGAGCACCACAATTCAGGCTGGCGACGTACCAGGCCAAGCTACCTTTGGGTTCAGGGGGCAGCTCGGGGTCTTCGGCCCATTTTCCCGGCCCGTAATCAAAGAGGAGGCGAAAGGGTGAATGATGATTATCAGATCCTCCGATCAGGTGCCTCGCACGACCCTGCTCAAGCGGTTTCCCCGCCCCGCGAAACCTCGGCGTCGTCCCGGAATCCCGTATCGGGCGAGGGAAGGCGTGCCAACGCCCGCCGGGGCCGAGCGCGTCAACGCATTCGAAATCTATCGCTACACCCTGACTCCGACGATAACCCGCCGTGATACCTTCGAGGTGGATCTCGACGATTGCGACCCGATGGTTCTAGATGCGCTCATCTGGATCAAGAACAAGGTCGACCGGACCCTGACCTTCCGCCGCTCGTGGCGCGGTAGCGAACATGAGGATCATCAAGGACCTGGCCCCTTCGACCTGACACATGTCTTTGCCCAGTACGCGATGATCGAGCCTTGTCTCCAAGTGGCCCAACATCATCCGGCCGATGCCGGCGTCATGAACGGAAACCCTCGCAAATATCAGCATTCATGCGCTTATCAGCCGAGATGCCAATACCAGAGGAGATCTCAACACGATGCTGGCCCTGCCAAAGGGTCTGTGGAGGGCTCTGTTCTCTTATGCCGGGGATTCTGGTCAAGCCCTTTGAATGGCCCTTTCCGTTAGGTCTGCTGGTATCACCTGTCGGGTCATGATTCTCTCCGCGGTCGACAGACACCGCCGCATGATGGGGTCGGAAGCCTCAGCCTCGCCATGTTGCATACGCGGTCGACCTCATCCTGGGTGTCTGGAAGCGTCGCCGCAACAGTGCCAGCGCGATGGCTGCTGCCTCGTCCCGACAAGGGACATCACTCCGCCAGTCGGCGGATCTTCTGGTCTACAATCTCATGCCGGCTGTCCGTTCCCACGCTCGAGGACTTTGAGAACCGCTCCGGCGCATCGATGAGGCTGATATAGGCCAATGCCACGAGGGAGCCGACCCCAGGAGCCGTCATGAGCCGCCGAGCCGCTTGGTCCTGGCGTGCCAGAACCATCAAACGGCGGGTGAGAAGGCCGATTTGCCGGCCGATGGCCTGTAAGGCTGTCAGGAGCGCCTCCACGACATCCTTGAGCGGGCCATCGGCGACCAGTTCCCGCACACGATCGATGAAGGGCTGACCGCCCCCTTTCCCAGCGACCAGACCGAATGGCTTGAGCACGCCCCGGATCTGGTTGGTCAGATCAACCCGCATCCCGACCAGGCGGGCACGCGAGGTGAGGAAGCTCCGGACGATCTGACTGTCCAAGCTTTTGACGGTGACTGCGCGATACCAGCCGGTGCGCACGATCTGTGCTAGCCCAAGCGCATCATTGGGATCGGTCTTGTTCACCTGGAGAGAGTGCGGCTTTGGCATGACGCGCATCGAGGCAGATCACAGGTAAACCAAGCTTTGTCAGCTCGTGCCAGTGCCAGGTCGATAACGGGCCGCTTTCCAGGCCAATCCGCTCCACATGCGGCGCTCTCGCGTTAACGACAGCGGCAATGGCCTCTGGCGTCGAGGTGCACTTGCCGCGCCAGAGCGGCTTCCCATGCTCGTCGATGATGCAGACTGCTGTCTGCTCAGCGATCCATCCAATCCGACATACTGCTTCATGAGGATACTCTCCGTTGGCTTCCAGTTTGAGCCTGATCACACCAGACCTCAGTTTGCCGTCAAAGGGCACCAGGCCCGGAATAACCCCATGTTGCATTAACCTCGGCCGTATAGCGAGGAGCCGTTCATCAAGGATCCGCTCCCGTGTCTCTGTTCAAGCGCCGTCGCTTCCCGGTTGAGATCATCCTGCTGTGCGTGCGCTGGTACTGCAAGTATGGGATCAGCTATCGCGATCTGGCCGAGATGATGTCCGAACGCGGTGTCGCTGTTGACCCATCCACGATCTTCCGTTGGGTTCAGCGCTATGCTCCGGAGATCGAGACGCGGATCCGACCCTATCGGGGACCTCGCTCAGGCTCCTGGAGAGTGGACGAGACCTACGTCCGCGTAGGGGGCAAGTGGAAATACCTGTTCCGCGCGGTCGACAAGCACGGTCAGTTGATCGCCTCCATGCTGTCCGATCGCCGGAATGCCAACGCCGCTTATCGTTTCCTGTGTAAAGCCCTCAAGGCGATGAGTCACTATCCACCGTCCTCGATCACGACCGACAAACTGGCGTCGTATCCCAAGGCAATCCTGCGCCTGCAGGACGAAGGGCTTCTGCCGAACGATGTGGTACACCGCACCTCGAAATATCTGAATAACATCCTTGAAGCGGATCATGGTGCGCTCAAGCGCGTGATCCGTCCGACACGCGGCTTCCAGACCATGAAAACCGCCGCCGCGACCCTGACGGGTTTTGAAATCATGCGCATGATCCGCCGCGGACATTGTATCCATCGGGAACGTCGCGCGACAGGCGAAATCCGTCTCGTCGAACAGCTCTTCGGTCTTGCTGCCTGAGCGGCCAGTCCCACGAGGTTCGTTGTGCCCTTTTCAAGTTGCTGCAACAGTGCCCTTCGACGCAAGCCCATCATGAGAGGGGTTCAACAGCCCGCCCCCGAAAGAGGAGAGAACCGGACCAAGACGGCGCTGGAGCTGTGGCCGGAGGCTCAAGCCCGAGCAGACGAAATCGTTGCCGTCTGGGACAAGTACCTTGCTGACACGCGGGCAGCACGGGAACAGAGCGGCTTTGAAGAGGCGGACGAAGCCGCTCGCGAGGCCGTAGCGGATCTGCATGAGCTGGAAGGGCGGATCGTCCGGATGCGGGCGAAAACGCCCAAGGGAATGCTCGTAAAGGCGCGGATGGCAGCGCTAGATCCCACAACGGTCTCAACGGTCGACGACCTGGAACACGCCCTCGAGGAGCGATTTGAGACCGGCCACATCATCGGCCTTTCTCTCATCCTCGACGTGCTGGATCTGCACGGAGGCGATGCATAGGCGACAACGGACCGTTTACTCCCTGCCGCTATAAAGAGCCTAGCCTGCGTTGCGTATCAGGCTGAGGCAACAGGAAGCCCCGTTCGGCTCTACCCCGAGCGGGGTTTCTGCTTGAACCGCACAGGCGCCGCACTATTCAGCAGCAGTGAGTGCGTCGCTCGCCATGCGGTTCAGGTGCTTTTGGGCCCACATGGCTGCTTGCGTCCGGTTGGCAGCCTTCACCTTTCTCAGGATCGCCTTGATGTGAACCTTAATCGTAGCTTCAGCCACTCCAAGCTCACGGGCAATCAGCTTGTTTGACGCTCCTTTGGTGAGGCAGTGTAGGATCTGAGCCTCTCGGCCCGAAAGATGGCACACAGAAGGAAATCATGGGCTGACACTGGCGCAATTGGCCCTCCAGCGTGAGCCTGAAGGCGAGCTTGCCTCTGCTGGAACAAAGCGATGCCCGCAGCAGCCGGGATAAAGGATTCGCCGAGCATTACGAGTTCCAGCGCCTTGATCAGAGGCTCGCTATCCATCGCCGTCGAGCAAAGCCCATCCAAGCCTGCTTGAAAGGCCGGCACTATGGCTGCGGGTTCCATGTGGCCGGTCAGGAGAACCACCCGAGCGGATAGGCATCGCGCCTTTAGCCTCTCGACAGTCGCGGTCACTTCGTCAGTCACCTTGTCCGTATAGATGAGGTAGAGGACAGGCAGGCCGGATGAATGGTCAAGGGTTTCTTCTGAGGTGACGAAGTGCGTTCCTGAGAGGAGATGGCTGATGCCGCAGCGGACGAGCGTTCTGGCAGACCAGAACGGTCGTTACATACGAAGATGCATTCTGAGCCCGTGGGAGGATTTGCTCAATATAGATGACTTCATGGCTCATGATTGCGTGGCCCCTAATGATGCTCAGCATTGGTCATTCGAGACCGCCCGCGCTAGTCGATGGCATTCGCATACGAGGAGCCTTGTCTAACTCTAACAGGTCGTGACGCTTGGGTCCTTCCCGCGAGGTGGCCCTTAAGTGTTATTCCGCGTCCGTGCTTGGTCCAAGGCACCCATTTCCGAGAAACAGCATCGAACCCACACGAAAGTACACAGAGCGTCGTCCTGTTGGGGGGCTATGAGCGGATGCTGCGGTTCTATGGCATACTTCGATAGCCCCTCTGGCACTCCTTGCTCGAGGGCTACTGTCGTCGTCTCGCGGTGGGTTAATGTCCAGGCTCCTATTCCCTGTCATGCTAGGCACATTGGTTGCAGGTTGGGTCTACCTGTCAGAGCGGCATGATAGATTAGCCGCCCCGGCCTTTCGACAGAAGGTGGACGACCTTCTGTTTGGAGCATTTCTGGCCTTGGCGGCGCTCTTGCTCGGGTACTACCCCATTCGTCACTTGGCCCTGATCCTGACGGCGGCGTTGGGCATATAACCGAAGCCAGCAGCGGAGAGGTTGTGGAGATCTATGAGCGAATGCTGCGGTTCTACAGCATGATATGAGGCATCGTTGCATTAACCTTGGCGCTATAGATAGGGCGGCTATGTGAGGAGTCGTCCTGTTGTCCCTGTTCAAGCGCCGCCGCTTTCCGGTTGAGATAATCCTTCTATGCGTGCGCTGGTACTGCAAGTACGGCATCAGCTATCGCGACCTCGCCGAGATGATGTCCGAGCGCGGCGTCGCGGTCGATCCATCCACGATTTTCCGATGGGTCCAGAGGTATGCACCGGAGCTTGAGAAACGGGTTCGCCGCCACCGGGGACATCGGTCTGGATCTTGGCGCGTCGATGAGACCTATGTGCGGGTCGGCGGTAAATGGAAGTATCTGTTTCGTGCGGTCGACAAGCATGGGCAGTTGATCGACTTCATGCTGTCCGAACGGCGCGATACCGGAGCGGCTTATCGCTTCCTGGGCAAAGCCCTGAGGACGGTGAGCGACTATCCACCATCCTCGATCACGACTGACAAACTGGCGTCGTATCCCAAGGCCATCCGACGCTTACAAAGCGAAGGGCTGCTGTCGAAACATGTCGAGCATCGCACCTCGAAGTATCTCAATAATATCATCGAAGCGGATCATGGTGCGCTCAAGCGTGTGATCCGGCCGACCCGCGGCTTCCAGAGGATGAGAACCGCCGCTGCGACCCTGAAGGGCTTCGAGGTGATGCGGATGATCCGCCGCGGCCATTGCGGCCTGGCACAGCGTGGCGTGACAGGCGAAAACCGTCTCGTCAACCAGCTCTTCGGTCTCGCGGCCTGAGTGACCCATGCGACTGGATTCAATTTACCCTTCTCAAGTTAATGCAACAAAGCCCCAGCAAGCGCATAGGCACCGGCCGCGCCAAAATGGGACGAGTTGATCACCCCGACTGCATCAACCCCGGCTTCTTTCGCCAAGCTGCAGGCCAGCTCCATTGCCGCATAACCGGAGGCATGACCGAGGCCGTTGTCGGCATCGAGAACGGCAGAGCCTAAGGCCGTGCGGCGGATCTGCATCTTTGGCGTTGGATTGACACGTCCGCTCCGCAGCACGCGGGCATAATGTAGTGCAAGATGGACCCCATGACTGTCGACCCCAAGGCGCGACGCGTGCAGCATGGCACGGGTAGCTGCACCGGCTGAAGCTTCGTCGGCACCGGCGCTCCGAAGTCCGGCGAAAGTTTGGGTTTCAAGCTGGTCCCATGGAGCAATAATAAGGTCTGTCACATCAATCTCTTTTGATTTCGCGTGTTCGGGAGTCCGCCTGTTTACGACGCGCGGTTGACCGAAAAATCGGCGAAGAGGCTAACTCCGCTGCGAGCACAAAGTCTCTGCCCCGTCACATGCGAGGCATCGTCGGATGTCAGGCAAGCGAAAACAGCCGCAGCAAACGTGCAGCTCCCTTATTCCGGCGTGAAGATCTTAGGGTTCTGAGATGACACACGCTCCAACTCCTCCATGACAGCTTCCAAATGGGTCTTCATAGCGCGTCGTGCTGCCTCAGCGTCACGAGCCTCAAGGGCATAGAGCACCTCGCGATGTTCAATAAGGGTAGCCATATGCCGACGCGGCGAAGAGAGAAGGCGACGAGCTCGATCAATGTTAGCACGGGATACCTCAATGATCGCTGCAATCCGCGGAAGCTCCAGGGCCTCTACCAGAGTGTTATGAAAGTCTAAGTCAAGGTTATGAAATCCCGATGGATCCATTCGCGCAACAGCTTGCTCTTGGGCCTTCAGATTACTCCGAAGTACGTCCAACCCAGAAGGTGGTAGATGGAGAGCGGCTGTCGCAGCCACCAGCTCCTCCAAAGCTTGTCGGATTAGCATGAACTCCCTGATCGCACGCAGATGTATTCGAGTTACTCGGGTGCCGCGTTGTGGCAAAACCTCAACGAGGCCTTCTACGGCTAAGCGCGCGAGCGCCTCCGAAACGGGAAACATCGAAACGCCAAGTCTGGCGCAGACGGCTCTTTTGTCAATCAATTCGCCTGGAGCGAAATCCAAGGAAATGATAGAGGTTCGCAGCGACTGTTCCACCTGCTCCAAAGTACTTCCGCGGGGTCGATGCTCGAGACGAGAAAGGAACGTATATTTACTATTCTTGTCGGGTGCTTGCATGGTGCGGGAGTGTTAACAGTTACATACCTCAGGCGCTATAGTCGGATTAAGATGGGATGCTCGCAACCTATTCCTCAAAGTCCAGGAAACAGGGCAGAGTGTCTATGTGGTCTGTCACTGATAAGCTGTCCTAAGGATCAGATACGTTGTATGCCGATCAGGCCTAAGCCCTGCTCGCATAAGGGCCCAGTACCCGGAATGAAACTTACATACTTCACTGTAGGTGAGGGGTGCAGGATCAAGCTAGTTTCCGTCCACAAACGGCAAACGTTTGATTTCATTACGTGAATCATATCTTTGCGCGAGCAAGGCCCGGCGGTTTCAGGTATCTTGGATCATGCCACTAAGTCCAAAGCCCTGCCACCGCCGGAGCCGACAATGCGCCAAGAACGCACCGTCCAAGCCAGCATATTCGATCTTTTCGCCACGCACGAGATCGGCTGCGAGTTGAAGGCGATGTCGCAATGGCTGGATGAGCATTGCGATCTGTTTGCCGTGGTGGCGCGAGACCTGTGTCGGGGCGGCATCAAGGCGACCGGACGGCAAGGTCTGCCAGCCGAAGCCGTATTGCGCTGCGCGATCCTCAAGCAGTACCGGCAACTGAGCTACCAGGAGCTGGCCTTCCACCTCGAGGACTCCGCTTCATTTCGCGCCTTTGCCCGACTGCCGTGGTCGTGGAGCCCGCAGAAGTCGGTGCTGCAGAAGACGATCAGCGCGATCCGGCCCGAGACCTGGGAGCAGATCAATCGGGCCCTGCTGTCGGTCGCTCGGCAGGCGAAGCTCGAAGACGGTGCGGCGGTTCGGCTGGACAGCACGGTGACCTCGGCGCTCATGCACGAGCCGAGCGACAGCAGCCTGCTGTGGGATGCTGTGCGGATCATGGTGCGCCTTCTGAAGCGGGCCGATTCCTTGGTCGGCGGCGCCGGCTCATGGCGCAATCATTGCCGCGCAGCCAAGAAGCGCGCTCACAAGATCCAGTTCACGCGCGGTCGACCCAATCGGGTCCGGCTCTACCGCGAGCTGATCGCCATCACGCGCGCGACCTTGGCCGATCTGGAGCAGGCGAGCGAGCGTTTGGCCGTGGCAAGCACGCCGCTCATCGCCCTGTGGCAGGTCCAGGTTCGTCACTATCGGGCGTTGGTCGAACGCATCATCAGGCAGAGCGAGCGGCGGGTGTTGGCCGGCGAGCCGGTCCCCGCCGACGAGAAGGTGGTGAGCCTGTTCGAAGAGCATGCTGATATCATCGTCAAAGGCAGTCGCGACACTGAGTATGGTCACAAACTCAACCTGACCACCGGCAGGAGTGGCATGATCCTCGATCTGGTGATCGAAGCCGGCAACCCGGCCGACAGCGACCGCTTGCTGCCGATGCTGGCGCGCCACGTCGCCTTCTATGGCCAAGCGCCGCGGCAGGCGGCAGCCGATGGCGGCTTCGCCACGCGCAACAACCTGGCCACAGCGAAGGCGTGGGGCGTCTGCGACATGGCCTTCCACAAGAAAGCCGGCCTCAGGATCGAGGACATGGTCAGAAGCAAGTGGGTTTATCGCAAGCTGCGCAACTTCCGCGCCGGCATCGAAGCCGGCATCTCATGCCTCAAACGCGCCTACGGCTTGGCGCGTTGTACCTGGCGCGGCCTCGATCATTTCAAGGCTTATGTCTGGTCCTCGGTCGTGGCCTATAACCTCGTTCTCTTCACCCGCCTCAAAGCGACCTGAACCGAGCAGGCATCGCGATTGCGTCACGCCGGCCACAGTCGGCCCTCGGGACGTGCGCCTAACCGCGCCCACGACACCATTTTTGTCGACACTCAGCGCTCTTCACCCTGCCTATCCTCGTCAAAGCCGCTCAAACTCGGCACAACCTATTGTAAATGCTCCGAAATGCGCACGTTTATGGACGGAAACTAGCTAGGCTACTCGATCTGCCGAAAGTCTACGGTGGATCGTTGCGGCTTCCTTTATGTTCTGAAGCTCGTTGGCCCCGCCGAGTCTCAGTAGCCGCTCTCCCTTGCCGATAAATCCAGAAAGGGCAAGTTATGATGAACCTAGTCGCCTAAAGTCGATCGTTCAGGCGCATTACCAGCGCCCCACGCTGAACTAATCTCACTTGACACACTACAGATATTACTATCTTTTTTAAGAAAATTGGCTGGACCAATCCATAAAGATCGGCCGCGAATAGCTAGCTTGGGGTAGGGAACGATCGCAGGAGGGGGGCCTTGTCATTCAAGGTCGATGAGTCACGGCGGCTTTACCGACACATTGCCAAGCACTTACGCGATCTGATTGATAGCGGTGAGTACCCGATTGGCGGACGGCTGCCTTCTGAGCGCGAGCTTGCCGATCGCCTCCAAGTCTCTCGCACAAGTGTGCGGGAAGCGCTCATTGCCCTTGAAGTCGAAGGTCTTATTCGCATCAATATCGGCTCCGGAATCTACGTTCTGGGACCGTCAGCATCGAGCTCGACAATATCTTCCGGCAAAACTTCGATCGAAGGCCCATTCGAATTTCTGCATGCACGTGAGATCTTAGAGCCCTCCGTGGCAGCAGAAGCGGCTATTATCGCAGATTCCGAACTCGTCGGTACCCTTGATCAAATTCTTGCCCAGATGAAGAACTTTGGCGGCAATGATAAGTGGATTCCGCTTGATCGTGAATTCCACGTAGCAATCGCAGCGTCTCTTTCGAATGGGATGTTAGCCCGCTTCATCGGGCAGCTCTTTGATCAGCGGATGAATCCCTACTTCCGGCGCCTGGCAAGTTATTTCGAGGATGCGAGGACTTGGGGCCAAGCGCTCGCTGAGCACAGGGTCATCCGCGATGCCATTGCAGCGGGCGATCCTGAAGCAGCGCGGCAGGCGATGAGGCAACACTTGAGGCTTTCTCAGGAGCGCTTTTCAAGAAGTTTTGGTGAAATTTCAGTGCTGTCCCACCGATCGGGCAAGGTCACGCCCGCACTTCGCAGTCGAGCGGAAAGCCCGCGCGAGCTGCAAACGAAAACCAGCAGGAGGAAAATATGACGACAGTGAAATGGTCAGCGGTTGTAGCGGCTGTACTTGGCTTCGCGATTACGGGAGGGGCTGCTCAGGCCCAAACAAAGCTGAAATGGGCTCACGTGTATGAGCCCAACGAGCCATTCCACACGCAGTCAGTGTGGGCCGCCGGCGAACTCGCCAAGCGCACCAACGGGCGCTACACGATTGACGTCTATCCTTCCTCGCAGCTTGGCAAGGAAACCGACATCAATCAGGGCCTGTCCCTTGGTTCAGTTGACATGATCATTTCAGGGTCCAGCTTTGCCGCTCGAAGCTATCCGCCCATTGGCGTCACGTATTACCCATACGTTTTTCGAGATGCGAACCACCTCCTCGCATATACCAAAAGCGATGTATTCAAGGAGCTTGCCAAGGGCTACACGGACAAAACCGGACACCAGATCCTTGCGGTGACCTATTATGGCGCGCGCCACACATCGTCGAACAAGCCTATTAAAACATGTGCTGACATGAAAGGTTTGAAGATCCGTGTCCCGGACGTGCCAGCCTACTTGGCGATGCCCCGCGCGTGCGGTGCCAACACCGCTCCGATCGCATTCGCAGAAGTGTATCTCGCGCTTCAGAACGGGACCGTCGAGGCTCAGGAAAACCCTCTGACTACGATCGAAGCCAAGAAGTTCTACGAGGTGCAGAAGCACATCGCCCTGACCGGGCATATCGTCGACCATCTCAACACGGTGGTGTCCGCCAATCTGTGGAAGAAGCTCTCTGACGAGGACAAGAAAATCTTCTCGGAGGTCGCCCAAGAGGCAGCCGCCCGCGCCACCGCCGAAATTCAGGCCAAGGAGAAAGAACTCGTTGGCTTCTTTAAGGATAAGGGACTAACCGTCTCTGAGGTCGACAAGGAGGACTTCAAGCAGAACGTCTTGAAGAACGTCACATTCGAGTCCTTCGGGTATCGCAAGGCGGACTACGATAAAATCCAAGCCATCAAGAGCGAGCCTGCGTTGTAAAGCTCGTGGTTGCTCTGCCAGGGGCACCACTCCCCTGGCAGGTGCCTGACCGAAAACCGTCGACTATCTCGATTATTCAACGATAATTCTGGAGTGAACGGGATGAAGCCCGAGGTTCATACTGAGATCACGGCTGAGGAACTGGCCCACGCTTTCGAGGAGCCGGTTCCTGAGGTCGATCTCAAGCAGTATGGTGTTGAGGATTGGGCGACATTAGCGATCTTTTGGCTGATGGCCTTCGCGGTCTTTCTGCAATTCTTCACGCGGTACGTGCTCAATGACTCTTTCGCGTGGACCGAGGAGATTGCAACCTACTGCTTGGTAGCAGTGGTGTTTCTTGGGGCTGCGATGTGCGTACGCTTGGGGCGCCATATCCACGTTGATCTGCTCTTCCGTTATCTGCCGGCAAGGGTCGCGAGAGCACTGGCAATCATGATCGACGCCATTCGCACAGTTTTCTTCGCCTACGCGGCTTATCTTGTGTGGAACTTCATGGCGATTGTCGAAGGCGAGACCATGACCACAATCATGCTGCCGAAGAACTGGGTTTATGGCTGTGTCTTCGTCGGATTCATCCTGATGTTTATCCGATCAGTTCAGGTATCTATCGATAACTGGCGCCGCGGCTACTCCATTCTGGAGAGACCAGAGGCTTTCGACGCAGCCCCGATCTAACAACTTCAATAATCCGATGTCCTGAGATTTGATCGGAACTCGCCCATGCTTATTCTCGTTGGTTCATTTCTCGCTTTGATGCTCCTTGGCCTGCCGGTGGCTATAGCGATGGCCGTCTCATCCCTGATTTACATCCTTGCCACGGGAATCGCGCCCGACGTCGTTCTGGCTCAGCGCATGATCGCTGGCGTGGAGAGCTTTCCGCTGCTTGCCGTGCCGTTCTTCATTCTCGCCGGCAACCTGATGAATACTGCTGGCGTCACGGGGCGGATCTACAGCTTCGCGGTCGCACTAGTCGGCTGGATGAAGGGTGGGTTGGGGCAAGTCAACATCATTGGCTCAGTAATCTTTTCCGGAATGTCGGGAACTGCGATCGCTGACGCCGCTGGCCTTGGCACAATCGAAATCAAGGCTATGAAGGACCACGGCTACTCGACTGAGTTTGCCGTCGGCGTGACCGCCGCTTCCGCGACACTTGGGCCGATCATACCGCCGTCCTTGCCATTCGTGATCTACGGCATGATGGCCAACGTTTCGATTGGGGCGCTTTTCCTTGGAGGATTAATCCCCGGCGTCGTCATGACACTCATGATGATGGCAACGGTGGCATATTTTGCCTATAAGAACGGTTGGGGCAGTGACAGTCCATTCTCCTGGCGCCAACTCGGGAATGCGACGGTCGAGGTCATCGTTGTCATGATGTTCCCGGTCGCTGTCTGGGCCATGGTCCAGTTCGGCCTGTCCACCAACGTCGCAATCGGCATTGCGCTCGCGATTCTCCTTGCGCTCGACTGGTACTTCGATTTCTCCGCTGTCATGGCCCTTATGGCGCCCGTCATCCTGATCGGCGGCATGACCCTCGGATTGTTCACACCAACTGAGGCTGCCGTCGCCGCAGTAATCTGGTCGCTCTTCCTCGGTCTCGTGCGCTACCGCTCGATGACTTTGAAGACGCTGGTCAAAGCAACCTTCGATACGATCGAGACCACAGCTTCGGTGCTGTTCATCGTGACAGCCGCATCGATCTTCGCGTGGCTTCTCACGGTAAGTCAGGCCGCTCAGATCCTATCGGACGCGATCCTCGGTATCACGCAGAACAAATGGGTCTTCCTGCTCCTGGCGAACCTGTTGATGCTGTTCGTTGGCTGCTTTATCGACACCATCGCAGCCATAACCATCCTCGTGCCGATCCTTCTTCCGATCGTACTCAAGCTCGGCATTGATCCGATCCATTTCGGCTTGATCATCACCCTCAACCTCATGATCGGGCTTCTCCATCCGCCTCTAGGGATGGTCCTGTTCGTACTAGCTCGCGTGGCGAAGCTGTCGGTCGAGCGCACGACTGTGGCAATTCTGCCTTGGCTGATTCCGCTGCTGCTTGCGCTTGTCGCGATCACCTATATTCCTGAGTTGACTCTCTGGCTGCCGCGAACGATGGGAGTGGCAAAGTGACCGACATTGCTCTTGCTGCAACGCTTTTTGGAGCCGAAGATCTTCGCTTGGTGGAAGCGCCGACCGGTCCATTAACCCCCGGCATGGTCCGGGTGCGCTTCGGTGCAGGTGGAATCTGCGGGTCGGACATGCATTACTACCGACATGGTCGGACCGGCGACTTCGTTGTCAAATCCCCCTTAGTCCTTGGTCACGAGATCGCGGGCGAGATCGTGGACATTGCCGCTGACGGCTGGGACCTCAAGATCGGCGACCGCGTCGCAGTCAACCCATCACGGTGGTGCGGACACTGCGCGAGATGCCAGGAAGGCCGTCCGAACCTATGCGAGAACATTTACTTCATGGGATCAGCGTCAAAGACGCCGCACATGCAGGGGGGCTTTGCCACATATTTCGATGCCATCCCGGCCCAGTGTGTCAAAATCTCGGACAGTACACCAATGGCCGCTGCAGCGCTGGCAGAGCCCCTCGCTGTTTGCCTTCACGCCATCAGTCGGGCCGGCCAGGTGGAAGGCCGAAAAGCAATTGTATTTGGCGCAGGTCCTATCGGTCTCCTGACATTATTGGCTGCTCGATTGGCCGGAGTATCGGAAGTCGCGATGATCGATGTCGCCGCCGCTCCGCTTGCCTTTGCGCAGCGTTTAGGCGCTGATCATACGGTTGATATCTCTGGGGGCGAGGATGCTCTGGAAGAGCTTGCTAAAGCCAAGTCTTTTGACTTGGCCTTTGAGGTCTCTGGAACGGCCTCCGGTTTATCTTCAGCGATATCCAATGTGCATCGCGGTGGTACTGTCGTCCAAATCGGCAATTTGCCCGGCGGCCAGATCCCAGTCCCTGCCAACGCTGTGATGGCTAAGGAAATAGACCTCAAGGGCTCATTCCGCTTTGGCGAGGAATTTGAGCAAGCTGTCCGTCTCATTGACGACAGGATGATTGATGTCCTTTCCATCGTCACCTCCGAGTGTCCGCTTTCCGAAGCTACAGAAGGCTTCCGCGCAGCTCTAGATCGATCGCAGAGCGTTAAAGTCGTCCTGACAGCTTCTTAAGCCGGATTGCCTGATGTAAGAAATGGCTGATCGCCGTTATTGTGCACCTGAGTTGCTCTTCGTGAGCGGTGAGGAAGTGTCTTCTATGACTATGCATACTGCCGCGTCCCATCCGGTGATTTGCCTTCACCCCCACGATCACGTGGTAATAGCGCGCGCGACACTGTTGCCGGGTGCGCAAGTTGCAGACGGGATCGCAGCCTATGACCGGATCCCGGCTGGACACAAAGTTGCCGTGCGCCCGATCGCTGCAGGCGAGGCGGTACGGCGTTACAACCAGATCATTGGCTTCGCCACAGCCCCAATCATCCCGGGCCAGCACGTGCATGTTCATAATCTAGGCATGGGTGAGTTCACGAAGGACTATGCCTATGGCCAAGATGCAAGGCCGACAGAGTATGTCGATACCCCGGTCACCTTCGAGGGCATCCGCCGCCCGGATGGGCGTGTGGCGACCCGCAACTACATCGGCATTCTGACCTCGGTAAACTGCAGCGCCCATGCAGCCAACTTGGTGGCCGATGCCTTCAAGCGGCACCCTTTTACCGGCTTTGATCCTCTAGCCGAATTTCCGAATGTCGATGGCGTGGTTGCATTGACGCACAAGACCGGCTGCGGCATGCCGGAAGGCGAGCCCCTTCAGCTGCTGCGCCGCACGCTCGCTGGCTATGCACGCCATCCGAACTTTTCCCACATCGTGGTGCTTGGCCTCGGCTGCGAGGTGAACCAGATCAGCGGGATGTTAAAGGAGCATAAGCTCACCGACCGGATCCGCAACATGGATATCCAGAGCATGGGCGGTACCCGCAAGACCGTTGAGGCTGGCATAGCCTTCGTGAGAGAGGTCTTGGCCGAGTCGAACAGGGTGCAGCGCCAGACGGTGCCTGCGAGCGAGCTGAAGGTGGCGCTGCAATGCGGCGGCTCGGATGGCTATTCCGGCGTTTCCGCGAACCCGGCCCTCGGGATCGCCAGTGACCTTGTCGTGCGTCAGGGCGGCACGGTGATCCTGTCCGAAACAACTGAGACGTATGGTGCTGAGCACATCTTCACCCGTCGGGCGGTAAGCCGCGAGGTCGGCGAGAAACTGGTCGAGCTGATGCGCTGGTGGGAGGAGTACACGCACAAGCACGGAGCGGAGATCAATGCCAACCCGTCACCTGGCAACAAGGCTGGTGGGCTGACCACAATCCTGGAAAAGTCGCTCGGTGCCATGGCCAAGGCCGGCAGCACTAACCTCGTTGAGGTGATCAAGTATGCCGAACCTGTGACAGCACGCGGCTTTGTGTTCATGGATACCCCGGGTTTCGATCCCGTCTCGGCCACGGGTCAGGTTGCCGGTGGAGCCAACGTAATCTGTTTCACCACTGGGCGCGGCAGCGTGTTCGGGTGCAAACCATCGCCATCGATCAAGATCGCGACCAACACTCCTCTGTACCGGCGCATGGAAGACGACATGGACGTGAACTGCGGCACCATCGTCGATGGCGAGGAGACCGTGCAGGAGGCTGGACGGCATATCTTTGACCTGATCCTACGGGTTGCCTCCGGCGAGCGCACGAAAAGTGAGTTGTACGATTTCGGCTCCGCAGAGTTCGCACCGTGGCCGCTGGGCGTGACCGTATGATCATCGGGCACAGTGCCTGATGAGAGGAGGGCAATGTGGCGAATCGCACACAAGATCAGGCCGGCGTAGATCTGGACTTAGCGGCGCAGGCTCGCAGACTAGCGGAACAGGGCCTGCATGAACAAGCAATCGGCCATAATGAGGAGGCTGATCGTTTGCTTATCCAAGCCCAGGAGATTGACCCTGAAGCTGTCGCCGAAGTGCTGCGTGAGCACGACGCTGCACGAGCACCCGATGCGAGGCTGCAATCGACGGCGGATCAGGATGTGGAGCGCGTTCTCCCGCGGATCAAACCTGGACCAGAGCAGTCCAGCGGATGATCCGCAGAGCAGATAGAACCGGCTTTGTCGCAAACCTTTTGCTTCAGAGTTTCAGCTAATCCTCCCCGGGCTCAAGCATGGAGGGTGGCGTGTTTAAGGGCAGGCATTTTGATCGATCCGTGATCCTGCTCTGCGTCCGGTGGTATTTGGCTTACAATCTGAGCCTGCGGAACCTGGAGGAGATGATGGCCGAGCGGGGCATCTCCGTCGATCATGCGACCATCCACAGGTGGGTTGTTCGCTACTCGCCCGAACTGCTCAAGCGCTTCAACCTTCGCAAACGAAGCGTCAGCCGGAAATGGCACGTGGATGAAACTTACATCAAGGTCCGAGGCCGCTGGATGTACATTTGCCGCGCCATCGACAGCAATGGCGATACTGTCGAGTTCTGGTTCAGCGAGCGGCGCAATCTGGCTGCGGCCAAGCGGTTTCTGCGCAAGGCACTCAAGCGGCATGGCGGGCCCGAGCGGATCGTCATCGCCGGCAGCCAGACGAACCGGGAAGCCATCCTGTCGTGTGATGCCGAGAGCCGTCTGCAGGACCGATCAGGGTGCAAGCTGAAGCCGATCCGGATCAGGCAGAGTCAATATCTCAACAACCGCATCGAGCAGGATCACCGCGCCGTCAAGCGCCGCGTGCGATCGATGCTCGGCTTCAAGTCCGCTGACAGTGCCCGCGTGATCTTAAGTGGCATCGAGTTGATCCATATAATGCGTAAACAGCAGGCGAAATATGCCTGCAGGCAGCAGCTGTCGCTCGCGGAGCAGTTTCACCTGCTCGCCGCATGAGGGCGGCACGATGCACCTGCTGCTTTCTCGTCGCTGTGCCGGATTTGCGACAGAACCGCGACGGGTTCTGGAGGAGGTCGACATGCCAGCGCTCGACAGCTACCTGGTGTATCCGGAAGAAATGCGCTCGGTCGCGCGGGTTCAGGTGTTTCGCGACTTTCTCGTCACGAAGGCGCAGCGCTGGGTCTACTAGAGTTCTGCTAGATCAGGTGGCCAAACCCGGAAAATACGGTATGAGGCGTCGGGAACGAGACCGATCCGGAAGCTGGATCAATCTGATGCCAACCCAACAGACAAAAACGCCCGGCATAGGGGCCGGGCGTTTTGAACAGGCGGATGAAGAACGCGTTACTTGGTGTGAGCTGAAGCCTTGGCCGGGACCATCGCGGCCATCGCGGTCGAGCGAAGAGCATTGAAGGGCGCGAAGCTGTCCTGAGCCAGCTTGGTATAGAGTTCACGGGTCTTCGTGGCTTGAGCGACAAAGCCCTTGTGGGTGCTCTGGGCGTACTCAGTCTGAATCTCGATGGCCTTCTCGAGTGACCTGACGCCGACGAGCTTCTCGAACATGGCCGCGCTCTGCTCGAACGACTTTCTGGCATAATCGGCCGTCTCACCAGCGATCGCCTTCGTGCCGGTGGAGGCAACCTCAAAAGTCTTCAGGGTGGTGCCGAAGCTGTCTTTGCCGAGCTTCTGGATGGTCTCAAACTGCTGGTTCATGATGGTTCTCCGAAGCTGGGCGCTACGCCCGCTGGTAGGTCTCGCCGTTCAAGTCCTCGGCTGATCCTTTATTGTGCATTGCACAATGAATGTCAACTCTTATTGTGCAGTGCACAAATATGCGCAGGTGTCAGTCTCGATAGGATCTTGTTGCGGGAACACCTGCCGGGTCAGTCCGACGCGCGGTAGGCAGGGGATGTAACCCAACTCCTATCGCCGGTGTCGATTTGCACCTCATGATTGGACTGGCAGCCAGTGACAAATCAAGGACTTAGCCGAGACTGACGTGCGAAGCATTGTATTCCAGGTGAGACTTCTGGCACCGTTGCATTAACCTTGGCAGTGTAGCGAGAGATGGCTAATTGAGGAGCCATCCTGTTGTCTCTGTTCAAGCGTCGTCGCTTTCCCGTCGAGATCATCCTTCTGTGTGTGCGCTGGTACTGCAAGTACGGGATCAGCTACCGCGACCTGGCTGAGATGATGCAAGAGCGCGGCGTCGAGGTCGATCCAAGCACGATCTTTCGTTGGGTTCAGCGCTATGCCCCGGAGATCGAGAAGCGGATCCGGCCCTATCAGGGACCTCGCTCAAGCTCCTGGAGAGTGGATGAGACCTACGTTCGCGTAGGTGGCAGGTGGAAATACCTGTTCCGCGCGGTCGACAAGCACGGTCAGTTGATCGCCTTCAGGCTATCCGGGCGTCGTAATACCAACGCCGCTTATCATTTCTTGCGTAAAGCCATAAAGGCGATGAGCCACTATCCGCCATCATCTATCACGACGGATAAACTGGCCTCTTGCCCGAAGGCAATCCAGCGCCTGCAGGACGAAGGTCACTTGGCGCATTACGTGAAGCACCGGGCATCGAAATACTTGAATAACATTATCGAGGCAGATCATGGTGCGCTCAAGCGCGTAATCCGACCGACACGCGGTTTCCAGACGATGAAAACCGCCGGCGCAACCCTGACGGGTTTTGAAATCATGCGCATGATCCGCCGCGGTCATTGCATCCAGCGGGAACGTCAGGCGACAGGCGAAGTCCGTCTCGTCAATCAGCTCTTCGAACTTGCGGCCTGAGCGGCCCGTTCGAAGGGCTCGTTTCGCCTGTTCCAAGTTAATGCAACGGTGCCCCTTAGGCTTGGGTCACAAGAACCGCGAGCGGTGGGATGCTCGGTTGACCCCGTTTAATTGGAGGCGGTCCCCGAGATAGTCGAAGAAGGACAGCCGGAGCTTGCGGCAGGTCTTCGAAAGGCCCAGCATCGCATCTACCGCCATGCGGCTCCATCTCAACGACTGCACCTCCGACACCGGGAAGGCCACTGAATACTCTCATTCCGATGGGTCCGTCAGGGGGGTCGAACGGGAGCATCAAGGAGTTATATGAGTTAGCAATCGCATCGTCGTTCCGCTCCATAGCCTGCGCGGCAGGACGCCCTACCTTCCCCTCGGGCGCGTCCCCCTGAAAGCTCGGCGATGACCGCTTCCGCTCACATCCACCCGGCTCTCATTCGCAAAGCCCTGGACGTCGCCGGGGAGGAGTTGCGAGATCGCCGGATCCTCGGCGAGATCATGCTCCATGACCGCAGCGCGATCCTTGCGCGCTACAGCTGGTCCGATGACGGCAACCGTATCGAGGCCAACATCGCCCTCGAGGGCAAGCACGGAATCGTTCGCCAGGCGGTGGTGGGAGCAGGCCGAAGCATCGGCCTCCCCAAGGACTGGGTGGAGGATGTCCTGCCGGCTGCGTTCGGTCACAGGCCATCGTCTCCGGCCGAGTTCCCGACCGGCATGTATCCGTCTTGGGAGAGACCAGGGCTTCGCGTTCTCTCTGCACCGGTCAGCCTGCTGGTGCCGATGACATTCCTGGCCTCGCTCAGGCTGATGGAAGATATCAGCTACGACGACCTTGAACCCGCCATCCGGATAGCGGCTCAGGCCGGCATCAAGACCGCAGGGCGGCTGCAGTGCCTCGTTGCGCCCTACCTCGCAAGACAAGAGCAGGACGACGGCGACCTGGCGCGCATCGTTGAGACAAGGCTGTCCCAGTCCGGGTTTGCACTCGGTCGCTTCGGCTGCGGTGTTGTGCTGCGGTCGACACCGAAGTCCCTGGCCGACGTCGCCGCCATGGCAAGGGAGGATTGCGATTGCTTCGGGCCTGCCTCGGGTGAATTCCAGCAGGCATTCTATCTGGAGAAGTACAAGGCGACCCACCAGGCCATGCTCGCTCCGGTGCCTATTCCGACCGGAGATCCGCACAACAATGCGTGGCTTGGGGCGATCGGCGAGCACCTGGCCCAGCGCTGGGGGCTCGAGGTCCCGGCGTGGACGCAGGAGGCAGCCTTCATGGGTGGAAAGAGGCCGTATTTCTGGCCCGACAAGGCCATTGCACGCGACGTGCAGATCGTCGAGACGCCCCCGGCCTTTCGGAGACGGCTGCTGTTTACGTTTGCGGAGCCGCTGATGAATGCGAATGATCCTCCCTCGCGTTGGTGGACACCTTTGCTAAGCTCCTGCGGGAGTTGGAAGGTGTTCGATGACGAAGACGAGACGCGATTTTACCCCAGAGTTCAAACGAGAGGCTGTTGCACTTTTGGAGAGCAGCGGTCGACCTCTCATGCAGATCGCAACAGAGCTGGGGATTTCTCCCTCCATGCTGCGCAACTGGCGGGCGGTTGTGAATGATGGCCCACCTCGATCCGGGGCTGGTAGCAGAACCCCAACGTCCAGCGCCTCTCCCATGGCCTCTCCGGCCGATCAGGCGGCGGAGATCGCGCGGCTCCGGCGTGAGCTCGATCGCACGCGCATGGAGCGCGATGTGTTAAAAAAAGCCATCGGCATCTTCGCGGAGATGCCCAAATGAGGTTTCGTTTCATCGAGCAGCATGCCCGCGCCTATCCGGTGCGGCTCATGTGCCGCGTGCTCCAGGTCTCGCCCAGCGGCTATTACGCATGGCGATCCCGGCCGGAGAGCCGAAGAGCCCTCGCCAACCGCGGCCTGCTGCAAGAGGTGCATCGGCTCCATGGTCAGCATCAGGGCCGTTATGGCAGCCCGAGGATGCACGCAGCCTTGAGAGCAGAAGGCTACCGGGTCAGCCGCGGCCGGGTCGAGCGGCTGATGCGCCGGCATGGCATTCGCGCTCTGGCTCGTCGGCGCTTCCGGCCCGCAACGACAGACAGTCGTCATCAGCTGCCGATTTCGCCCAACCTGCTCCAGCAGAAGTTCACGGCATCTGGACCCAACCGCGTGTGGCTGGCCGACATGACCTACATTCCCACGGGCGAGGGATGGCTGTATCTCGCCGCGGTGCTGGATTTGGCGACCCGGAAGGTGGTGGGTTGGGCCATGCGCGATCACATGCGCACGGAGCTGACCCTGGCGCTCTGATCATGGCAGCCCAGCGGCAACGACCAGGCCCTGGGCTTATTCACCATTCGGATCGTGGAAGCCAATATGCGGCTGAGGCGTATGCCCAGCAACTGGCTCTCATGGGCGCCAAGCCATCGATGAGCCGGACGGGCTGCTGCTATGACAATGCCCCGATGGAATCCTTCTTCCATTCCTTGAAGGTCGAGTTGGTCCATCAGCATCGTTGGACGACCCGCGAGGAGGCGCGACGGGACCTGTTCGTTTATATCGAGAGCTACTACAATCGGCAGCGCATCCACTCGGCTATCGGGTATCTCACACCCGAACAGGCCGAGCGGAAAATGAACTAACCCGGTGTCCGCGCAATCGGGGGAAGATCACGAAGTTCCCCAATGACCGGAAGGTCAGGATGCCGTTCTGGCCATGAGGGGACGGCGTCTAAGGTATCGCCTGCCGCCCTTCGTAGCGGCCTTGCACATAGGATCCGTGATGTATGGCAATATCGGCAGCCTCGACCGCCTGGACTTTACCGTGGTTGACCCTGGGGTGAACATGGTCAGCCGGCTGGAAGGGTCGCCACAGAGAGCGGCGAAACTGCGATTTGCTCCGAGGACTACGCCTCCGCCCTGCCGGCCACATTTACCCGTCCCATAGGCCGCTTCGATCTCAAGGGGCTGGATGAGCAATACAACGTATTCGCCCTGGCTACCGAATAGGTGATTGCAAGCCCCCAATGCTAGAGCATCGGCTGTTCTGATTGAATCGGAGGCTATGCGGCGTGACGGCTTTGTGATTCCCTTATCTCGGCCCTCTTTAGAGGAGATGAGCGATGACCAAGTCCTACTCGCTGGATCTGCGGCAACGGGTGGTGCGCTTTGTTGAGGCGGGGCATTCCTGCCATGAGGCCGCGCGCCATTTTGAGGTGTCGGTCGCGTTTGTGGTGCGGCTCATGGCGGCGTATCGGGCCACCGGCAGCCTGGCGCCCAAACCAGAGGGCGGCTGGCGCTACTCCAAGCTCGACCCGCATCGCGAGTTTCTGATCCGTCGCGTCGCCGAGAGGAACGACATCACCATGCCCCAGCTCGCGGCCGAACTGCTGGCCTTGGGCACCAAGATCACGCCGGCGTCCATCGCGCGCTGGTACATCCGCCACGGCTATAGCGTCAAAAAAAACTTTGCGGGCCAGCGAACAAGAACGCTCCGACGTGCGCCAGGCCCGCGAGCATTGGCACACAAAACGCCAGCCGCGCATGCGCCAGGAGCCGCACCGGCTCGTGTTTCTCGATGAGACCGGCACATCCACCAAGATGACGCGCCTGCGCGGCCGCTGCCTCAAAGGGCAGCGTCTGTATGCAAGGGCACCATTCGGCCACTGGCTGACCCAGACCTTTGTCGCCGGGCTGCGCTACTGTGGTCTGACGGCGCCTTGGGTGATCGATGGGCCGATGACCCGTCAGATCTTTGAGACTTATGTGGAGACCCAGCTTGCTCCGACCTTGTCCAAGGGCGACGTGGTGATCCTCGACAACCTGCCGGCGCACAAGAGCGAGACGGCGGCGCAGTGTCTGAAGCAACGCGGCGCCTGGTTCCTGTTCCTGCCTGCTTATTCGCCCGATTTGAACCCAATTGAGCAACTCTTCGCCAAGATCAAAGCACATCTGCGCAAAGCCGAAGCCCGCACCTTTGACGCGCTCTGGCGGGCCATCGGGGACATCTGTGATGGGGTCGAAGCTGAGGAATGCCGCAACTACTTCACTGCCGCAGGTTATGGATTCGTCTGAACAGCCGATGCTCTAGAAACAGGGAAGGAAACGATTTCATGAGCTGGAATCCCGCTGAAGATCCGAAACCGGGCGACAAGTTCGCCTGCGACGCCATCGAGACCGTGATCGTGCCTCGCACCCGTGATCTTGGCAGCTTCGAGGTGCGCCGGGCGCTCCCGTCGGCGCAGCGGCAGATGGTGGGTCCCTTCATCTTCTTCGACCAAATGGGGCCATCCGAGTTCCTGCTCGGATCGGGGATGGATGTGCGACCGCATCCGCACATCGGGCTTTCGACCGTCACCTACCTTTTCGACGGCGAGATCATGCATCGCGACTCGCTCGGGACGGAACTGCCGATCCGGCCGGGCGAACTCAACTGGATGACGGCCGGGCGCGGCATCGTCCATTCCGAGCGGACGTCTCAGGAATTGCGAGGGATCGGCTCGAAGCTCTTCGGCATCCAGAGCTGGGTGGCTCTATCAGCCAAGGACGAGGAGGCGAACCCCGGCTTCGTCCACTACGATGCGGGCGACATGCCGGTGCTCGATGGAGATGGCAAGACAGTGAGGATCATCGCCGGTTCAATCCTTGGCGCGTCGCCACCCGTGCAAACCTCAAGCCCGATGTTCTATGCCGATGCCATCCTGACGACCGGCGCCAGCCTGCCACTCGATCCGGACTACGACGAGCGGGCGATCTACACCATCTCGGGCGAGGTTGAGATTGCCGGCGACGTGTTTCCGGCCGGCCAGCTCCTGGTGTTCAGGCCGGGCGACCGCATCACGATTCGGGCACGGAATGACGCGAGGTTCATGATGCTGGGCGGTGAGCCGATGGACGGCCCCCGCTTCATCTGGTGGAACTTCGTCTCGTCGCGGCAAGACCGCATTGAGCAGGCTAAGGCCGATTGGAAGGCCGCTCGGTTCGATACGGTGCCAAGCGATGAGGTCGAGTTCATCCCATTGCCCGAGCAGCCACCTCCGCCCGTGAGCTATCCGTAGCGGTCCAGCTGAAGGACTATCTTGAGCAGGGCGGTGCCAAATGGATGAGGTCCAATCCGGGGTCGGAACAAGAACAGTTCTTGTTCCGACCCCGACATCTGACGGCCAGAACCTCGTTGGCGCAAACCGGAAATGATAGATGGCGCAGGTCCCCGGCTGAAGCGTTGAGCGGCTTACACCGGAACCTTGCCGACAATCCACGCCGCCCCCTCGGGGCTGAAGCCGATTTCGATCAACTCCTCTTCGAGATCCTCAACGGCATCGGGATCCAGGGTAATGGAATTGTCATCCGCATCGGCTCCGGCAGCGGGCTTCGGCTCGTCGCCCATCGGCTCCGGTTCCTCCGCCTCATCGGCAATAGGGGCTACCGTCACGCGGACAACCGGGCCGTCATCCTCCTCGTCATTCTCACTCTCGTAGGCTTTGAGTGTGACCCAGCGCCCCTCAACCTCGTCCTCATAGACCGTTTTCCACTCGCCCATGCACGCCTCCTGGATCAGGCCGCGCTGCCACTGTATTTCAGCATTGTAGCGCAACAGTCCAGAACCCTGGGAGTTGTCCCGTGGTGGAGGCCGTCCACAGCCCCTGTGCTCTCCTTGCACCGGACCTCCGAAGACTCCAGCCCCGTTCAGCCCGCTCCTGACGGGGCTTGTTCATCCGTCCATTGAACTCGACGGTGTCGCGTCAACTCAGGCACCGCTTGATCAGATGCTGAGGTCAGCCGATGTCGGCAATTGCTGTCGGCAGCCGATGGGCCCAGGAACGAACCTGCTCGATCTGCGCCGCGAACGAGAAGAGGGTTTCCTCCTGTCCGAAGCGCGCGACAACCTGCACGCCGACCGGCAATCCGTCAGGCGTCCAATGCAACGGCAGGCTGGCTGCTGGTTGCCCGGTGACGTTCCAGATCGGTGAGAACGGCATGAACCGGAACGCGCGATCCGCCGCCTGCCGCAAGAGCGGTCCGTAGCGCAGGTACCGGCCGACACCGAGGCGGGCGGCCAGCCCTTGCAGGGCGGCCTCAAGGCCTCTCGGCTGCAGGTCTCCATGCCGGACCGGAGGGCAGGCCAGGGCCGGGGTCAACAGCAGATCATAGGTCTCGAAGAACACGGCAATCTGACGCGTGGCCCGGTGCAGCCGCTCGAGCGCGACCGAGAGCTCCGCCGCCGAGAAGCTTCGTCCCAACGCGCGGCACAACCACGTGCTCTCCTCGACATCACCGCGCCGGGGCCTGGTGCCGGTCATCTCCTCCGCAAACACAAACTCCTGCGCAACCGCCGCCAGAAAGGTGATCAAAAACCAGCTGAAGTAATCCTCCGGCACGGCAGGCGCGGCCTCCTCCACCTCGTGGCCTAATGCGCCACACAGCTTCGCTGCGTTCTCCACAGCCGTCCGGCACTGCGGGTCCACCGCAGCGCCGTTGGGAGCCATGGCGCTGAAGGCAATCCGCAGCCGTCCCGGCGGTCTTGCTGCGGCTTCGGCAAACGACCGTGCAGGCGGAGCAAGGCCGTAGGGGGCGCCGAGATCAGGTCCGGCAATCGCGTCCAGCAGGCGGGCAGAATCGCGGACGCTGCGGGCCACGGCATGGCCGATGGCGGCACCATGCCAGCCCTCCCCGATAGAGGGCCCATTGGGGGTCCGGCCGCGGGTGGGCTTGAGCCCGAAGAGGGCACAGCAGGACGCCGGGATTCGGATCGATCCCCCGCCATCGGTGGCATGGGCCATCGGCACCGAGCGGGCTGCAACGTGGGCCGCGGATCCTCCCGATGAGCCGCCCGTGGTGCGGTCCAGCGCCCATGGATTGTTGGCGCGGCCGAAATGCCGGGGCTCGGTCACTGGTGTCAGGGAGAGCTCGGGCACCTTGGTGCTGCCGAGGATGATCAGACCCGCAGCCTTGAAGCGGCGGACCAGCTCGCTGTCCTGCGACGGTACCCAGCCGCGCCAGATGCGGCTGCCGTTATGGTACGGGACGCCGGCTGCTACATGCATGTTGTCCTTGAGCAGAAACGGCACGCCTGCGAAGGGGACGTCTGCAAGACGCTCACAGGCCGCCCGGCGCGCCTCGTCCAGCGTCCTCTCCGCCATGCCCGCCAGCTTCGGCTCAACCTGCTCCAGCCGCGTGATAGCGGCCTCCACAAGTTCGGCAGGACTGACCTGCCGGTGTCGTACGAGAGCGGCCAGGGCCGTGGCATCAAGGGCGATGTAGTCGTCAGTTAGTCCCATGGATGCCCCCCTGTGCTGCCGCGATCGCCTGCGACAGCCTTATCCTGCCATCGGCTCGGCCGCCTGCCCACGCCGTCCACTTAGACCACTGTTTCGAGGGTGCCGAACCGCACCGGGATCACGGATCGCGTCCTGATCCGCCCATCGTCTGCTTTGTCGATGACGGTGAGCTGTTGGATTTCCTCGGGGCCGAGGGGCAGGACCATACGACCGCTTGGGGCGAGTTGATCCAGCAAGGCCGTCGGAGGCACTTCGGTGGCGGCTGTGACCAGGATCTTGTCGAAAGGGGCGTGCGCGGTCCAGCCACGGGTGCCGTCACCGACCCGTACGCCCACGTTCCCACACCCGAGTTGCGACAGACGTGCCTCCGCATGGCTGGCGAATTCCTCGACCACCTCGATGGTCCAGACCTGGCGGGCAAGTTCGGCGAGAATGGCAGCCTGATAGCCCAGGCCGGTGCCGACCTCGAGCACAGCCTCATGCGGCTGTGGATCGAGCAGGTCTGTCATGAGGGCGCAGATGAAGGGTTGAGACACCGTTTTGTCGAAACCGATCGGCAGAGGGGTGTCATGGTAGGCCACGGCTGCGAGTTCTGGCGGCACGAACAGGTGGCGCCGCACCCGCCGCATGGCGTCGAGAATCCGCTCTCCAAGGGAAGCCTTGCCGATCTCCTCGCTCATGAGGTCAGCCTGAAGAGCGATCACCTCGACCATATGCCGGCGCAGGATGGCGAAATGCGCTTCCGTCATCGGCTTCATGTCGGCAGATCCTCGATTGAGCTGACCAGAATGAGGCATGCCATCTTACGCTGATTGGGGGCAGGCGCTAATCCCGTTCCATGGTCGCATCAGCCATAGGGGTCGGAGTAAGAGTTGTGCCCACTGGAGCGCTAACGGCGTCCTTAGCAGGAACGTGAGCCCAGAAGCAGACTGGTGGACCTCGCTAAAGGCCGAACCGAGACTGGTTTACGATGTAAAAGCGTCATCCAAGCCAAAATGCCTGCTGGAGAGGAGGCACGCTCCTTAACCAGGCGCTCACGCTAGAGACGCGCTACCGAGATAGACTTGGTAAAGCAAATTATAGCTACAGCTTCAAATGGATATCTGATCGACGCGAGTATCGTCTCTCCTCTAATTGTGAAGGCAATTCTCACGTCTTTTCAGGTAGGTTGCCGATCCGCTCTAACTAATCGTGTCATTGAGCATAGCTCTTGTTCCAGCCCCAGGTATGGAGAGCATTCAATGGAGCACTCGCACTGTCTCAGCCGCCGCAGTCTCTTAGGCTTCTTGTCGGCGACCAGCGCCGCCGCGATGGTGTGGCCTCTGACCGGAGCCGCGCAGCCAGGTCCGGTCGCCACGAGACCCATCCCCTCGACTGGTGAGGCGCTGCCCCTCGTCGGACTCGGCACGTGGATCACATTAAACGTCGGGCGCGATACCGAAGCACGGGATAGTTGTGCCGAGGTCATGCGGGCGTTCTTCGAGGCCGGCGGGCGCCTAATCGACTCCTCTCCCATGTACGGCTCATCGCAGGAGGTGGTCGGCTATGGCCTGCAAAAGCTCGGCCCTCCGTCCAACCTGTTCTCGGCCGACAAGGTTTGGATCTCGTCTGGTTCAGCCGGCCCAAGCCAGATCGAGCAATCACGCCGCCACTGGCGGGTTCCTCGCTTTGACTTGCTGCAGGTCCACAACCTCCTGTCCTGGGAGGTGCACCTCAGGACCCTGCTCGCCATGAAGGCGGCGGGCGAGGTGCGTTATGTCGGGATCACGACCTCGGAAGGACGCCGGCACCGGGAGTTCGAACGCGTGATGCACCAGCATCCGCTCGACTTCATCCAGGTCACCTACAACATCCTCGATCGTGAGGTCGAAGACCGCATTCTGCCATTAGCGGCAGAGCGCGGCATCGGGGTGATCGTCAACCGCCCGTTCCAGCAAGGTGCTCTGCTTGATCGCTTAGAGCGCTACCCGCTCCCACCTTGGGCAGCCGAGATCGATGCGAAAAGCTGGGCGCAGTTCATTTTGAAGTTCATCGTGTCTCACCCGGCTGTGACCTGCACCATCCCGGCAACCACCCGGGTCGATCATGTGCGCGAGAACATGGCAGCGGCCACCGGACGATTGCCGGATGCCGCGATGCGGGCCCGCATGATTGCCTATGTCGAGAGCCTCTGATGGGGGATTGGCTGTCCTATGCACCATCGGATTTCCTGCTGTTTTCGGCCCGTACCTATTATCGTCTGTTCGAACTCTACAACCGGGCGATCTGGCCGGCGCAGATTCTGGCGCTGCTGCTCGGCCTCGTCATCCTGTGGCGTCTCCATCGCGGCGGAGCTCGACAGGGGCTGGTCGTGGCGGCCATCCTGTCGGGAGGCTGGCTCTGGACTGCCTGGTGCTATCTTCTGGGGCACTACGACACGATCAACTGGGCGGCGCGGTACTTCGCGATCGGCTTTGTCATCGAGGCGCTGCTGCTGATCTGGACAGGTGTCGTTCGTAACCGGCTTTCGTTTCAGCCATACAGGGATTGGACCAGCCGGACCGGAATGGGGCTGGTCCTGTTCGCACTGGTGGTGCAGCCATTCACCGGCCCGCTTGTTGGTCGCGATTGGCGGCAGGCCGAGATCTTTGGTGTCACGCCCGATCCCACCGTGCTTGCCACACTCGGTGTCCACCTGACCGTGGACAAGCGGCCCCCGTGGGGGCTCATGATCATTCCGCTGATCTGGTGCGTGCTCAGCGGAGCAACGCTTTGGACCATGGGCTCGCCGGATGCCTGGGTCATGCCTGTGGTAGCCCTTGGTGCTCTTGGCTTGGCCGTCTATCGTCTGTCGTCTGCGCGAGGGCAGAGCGGGATCAGGCACTCGGAAGACAGTTGAAGTCGGCTTTCCGAGCCTGAGCGTCGGTGTTACGGCCGAAGCGCTTGCCCATGCGTTATGTGGATCTTGCGCGGCTGCTGATCCGATTGTCCACACGAGACGCTCGCAAAGTTCCGTGCCGCCGAGCATCATGAAGCTAGGCAGCTCAGCGGATAGCGAGCTCATTCAATGCATCGGTCAGTGCGCCTGTAATCTGCTCCAGCACCTGCCCATCGATGTTGGCTGCCGTATCGCAAGCTTTGTGATAGCAGGGGTCGAACGGCTGTCCGGGAGTTCCACCGAACCGCTGGGCTTGCACCGCGTTCTTGGTCCCACCAGCTCCGGTAAACAGGCTGACGGTTGGGATGTCTCTGGCAGCAAAGGAAGCATCGTCCGAACCGCCCCCCCGGGAGCGCCTGGTTCGCTCCTCCACGGGAAGGCCATGCCGTCCGAAAGAGCGGTTGAGGAGCGCCACGGTGCTCGCCACAAGCTCGGATTGACTCTCTGCGGTGTACTGGATGAAGCGGCCGAAATTCGGCGACCCGACCATGTCCAGGTTGATGTAGAGCCCAATGCGCCGACGCTCTTCCTCGAGAATGGTGCTCAGGTGGTGTCGCGAACCGAGAAGACCGCGCTCTTCTGCACCCCAGAACGCGAACCGGATCGGCGTCCCTGCTGCAGGCTCTTCGGCTAGCCGGAGGGCGGATTCCAAAACCGCAGCCGAGCCGCTGGCATTGTCGTTCATGCCCGGCCCTTCCGACACGCTGTCGAGGTGAGCTCCCACGACGACAAAGGAGCCGCTCATTTTATCTCGTTCGGCAATCACATTGTGCGTCGAGCGGGTCCCAGTCTCCACCTCAATCTTCAAATGAACCTCAGAACCATTCGCCTCATGGGCCGCAGCGGCAAGCCTGAGACCGACCTCGGTCGATACTCCAAGCACCGGGATCGTCGCAGGGGTGGACAACTGTCCCGCAAATGCTCCCGTCTGCTCTTCAATCCCTTGGTTCATGATGATCACACCGGCAGCTCCCGCCGCCTGCGCGTATTCGACCTTGAGCTGGAATGGGCAAGTGCCACGTCTGATGAGTGCCACACGTCCCGGCACAAAGCCTGCAAAATCCTCTCGCTCGCAGCCGCTCGTCGACGGTGGCAAACGATCTTCGTTCAAATTTAGATCGATCCCCTGAAGGCGCGCGGTCACTTCACCGGACCCTGAATTCCTTAAGGTTCGCAGCGCATCCGATAGAGGAGTGTATGGGCTGGGATGAGTGGGACCGGCCACGAGAAGGGGAGGGGACCGTTCGTCGAAAAACAGGAAGGTGAACTCCTCAAGACGCACCTTGTAGCCTGCGTTGCGCAGCTGATTTGCAACGTAGTCAGCCGATCGGTCATACCCCGGCGTGCCGGCTGCCCTGTTTCCTCCAGACGCGTCTGCAATCTTCTGAAGAGCCTTAACGTGACGGAGTGGGCTGCTGCTAAATGTCGAGGCAAGGCCGACCTCCGCATGAGCCGTGAACGTGGCGCCAAAAAGAAGAATGGCTGCAATCGGCAACCGTCGAGTACAGAACAAAACCATTGAACGCGGCTTTCGCTTAAGGACTGCACCACCCTATGGGTCTGCAATGAGATCAGCCTTCGTTACAAACTAGCAAGCACGCTGCCGGTCATCTCACACAGCTGTGAAGAGCGGCGGTCGAGAGGCAGGGCTGCACGACCTACGTTCTTTTGGGGAACCGATGCGAACAGCCGGCTGATCGTCTCTCGGATTGCCTCGGTCACCAGGCGATGGTCCTCAAGTTGGGACAGGGCATTGACGACGACCGCACCGACACAACCGGTCTCCTTGATAAATATCGGGAATCCGCCACCGGCTGCCGCGCAGTCATGCTCGGACAGCGCGTAACGCTGCAAAAACGGGCGTCCCCTCTGCTCCGCCTCGACGGACATGCAGAGGAGCTGTGGTGGAACCGTTGCACAACCGCGCGCTTGCGGCGGATCCACTCGGCATTGTCCGGTGTTGCCCCTAGCAATGCCGCAAAGAACCGTTGCTGTCCGCCCTGTGAACGGCAAGCCTGCGGGCCCCCGATCTGAGAGGGGATTCACGCATCTCCGCCGTCGAACCATCAGAAGCGCCTGGCTCTGTCAGGTCCTGCCACGTCAGGGCTTGTTGAGCGGCTGGCGGGTCTTTGGCTCGACGATGATGCTTGGCGGCACAGCCTCCGAACCGGTCTCGACCAGATGCTGCAAGTCACCCTGCGACACGGCCTCTGCTGTTGCAGCCGGTGTGGCGCGCTGGACGCCATAGGTCGCCGGCGGCGGCGCCGTGTCGGCGGCAGCTTCCTTCTCACCCTTGACCTCGGCGAGCGTCGTTGGAGCAACCAGGCCAAGGCTGACCGCGTGCTCGGCCATGGCCATACTGTCTGCTGCCAGGACCAGACTGCTGCCCGCACCCGCAACAACCGTGGCGAGATCCTCAATCTCCTTGATCCTCTTGGGATCCCGGGAGATATTGCGAATGTAGACCGCCAGCACCCGCCCGGGATGCTCTTCAACGATCTGGCGGTAGATCTCAGGATCATGCTGACCGCTGTCGCCGATCAGCACGAAGGGCAGCTCGCTGTAGAGCGCCAGCATGTTGTGGATCAGCTCACGCTTGTGGTCCTCGGCCTTACGTGGCAGCGGACTTTTCCAGGAAACGCCCCATTCGCGCAAGAACAGGATCGGGCCGATGGGAATGCCGTTCCGATCGAAGAACTCCTCCAGCACCTCGTAGATGCCCCAAGGCGCTCGCGAGACATAGAGCATGGGGTTCTGCTGGTTGCCCGAGATGCCGGCGTGCAACGCCCGGTACAAGGCGCCGGCCCCCGGAAAAGCCACCCGGCTCTGGGCATCTTCGACGAACAGGCGCCAGAGCATCCTGAGCTTGTTGGCGACCCCGGTGTACATGATGGTGTCATCGATGTCGCTGATGACCACATACCGGCAGCTGGCCGGCGGGATGAAGATCTGCGCTTGCGCCTGAACCGGCTGGGGCTGCTCCAGAGCCAAATCCATCGTGTGCCACAAGCGATCGAGCGGTGGCGGCAGGGGAGGGGAGAGATGGACCCGGAAATAGCCGTCCTTGTCAGTGGTGAAGGGCTCTTCCGTCCCATAGAACCGGGCTGTTCCGCCCGCATGGGGAACGGCGCGGCGGGCAATGCGCCGGCCGATATCGCGCAGGTCAGCAAGGAGGTTATCTTTTGTGGGCTCCGAGGAAGGTCTCGACTGGCGGAACACCCGGCCGATCAGGAACACCTCGGAGCGGGAACCATAGCCGCGGTATGGCTGGACGACGACTCCACCCTCGCCCTGCGCCTCATGCACAGGCCGAGCGATGAGGCCCGAGATCCGGGTGAATGCTCCCAGCCATCGTTTTGTCGTGCCTGTGTCGCTCATGGCGTTCGCTTTGTGCTCTGTCTTGTCTCCCAATGGGACAGAGCACAGAAAAGATCCTTGGACCGGCATGTGTGCCAAGGAACAGCCGGCTTCGGGTCACTTGGGCCCAGGCACGGAAGAACGTCTGCAACGCGACGGCGAGCCGCCCTTCGCACGGTCGAGTTTAAAGGCTCAGCTTGACCCGGAGGAGACATTTCGCTGCGACCGACACCCGATCGGGCGATAGAGGTCTGACCCAACAGGCCGTTCCTGAGCGCCTCGCCGGATGGGCCGCCCGTCGCGATCCCATGTCGCGCGCCGACGGCCTCGGGGTCACAAGCGCCGCCAACCGATCCAAGCCGCTCCCTTACGGCCCCGGGAGAACCGGCGTGCGGTTGGGCGGTATCCATGGCATCATCGTCAGATCAAGGTCCACCAGACTTCGACCGGATGGCAGGGATCCGCCATGACCGATCTGGGAGTCCAACGAAGGCTGACGACCGTCGTGGCTGCCGACGTGGTCGGCTACTCGCGCCTCGTCGAAGCTGACGAGGCCGGCACGCTCGCGGCCTTGAAGAGGCTCCGGCTGACCGTGCTGGAGCCCCTTCTGGCCGAGCACCGGGGCCGTCTCGTCAAGCTGATGGGCGACGGCCTCATCGCGGAGTTCGGCTCCGTTGTCGGCGCGGTGGCCTGCGCGGCGGCCATCCAGACCCGGTTGGCCGAAGGCCAGGACGCAATCCCGCCCGAGCGCCGGATTGTCCTGCGCATCGGCATCAACCTCGGCGATGTGGTTGTCGAGGGCGACGATCTCCTGGGCGACGGCGTCAACGTGGCGGCGCGGCTGGAGCAGGCGTGCCCGCCCGGCGGCGTGCTGGTCTCCGGACCTGCTTATGATCAGCTCACCGGCAAGATCGATGTCCCGTTCGAGTCGGCGGGCGAACTGCGCCTCAAGAACATCGCGCGGCCCGTGCGGGCGTACCGCATAATGCCCGGTGGCTCCCTGGCCCCGCTAGCCACCGTCCCCCTCATGGACAGGCCTGCGGTGGCGGTGCTGCCGTTCGACAACATGAGCGGCGATCCGGAACAGGCCTACTTCAGCGACGGTATCACCGAGGACATTATCACGGAGCTCTCCCGCTTCCGCGAACTCATGGTGATCGCCCGCAACTCCTCCTTTGCCTTCCGCGGGAAGAACACGGACGTGCGCGAGATCGGCCACACGCTCGGCGCTGGCTACGTGGTCGAGGGCAGCGTCCGGCGGGCGGGCAACCGGCTGCGGATCACGGCCCAGCTTATTGGGGCCGCCACGGGAGCACACCTGTGGGCCGAGCGTTACGATCGAGGCGTCGAGGACATCTTCGACATCCAGGAGGAGATCGCCAAGGGCATTGTGGCGACAGTGGCGCAACGGGTTCTCGAGGACAGCGAGGCGGCGGCACGACGGCGGCCGCCGGAGGACATCCTGTTCCTGCGCGGCCACCGCCTCTCGGACGTGTTCACGCCTGGGGCGCAGGATCAGGCGCGTGCGCTGTTCGAGCAGGCGCGGGCAATCGACCCGACTTTCGCGCGGGCCTATACAGGCCTCGCCTACAACCATTCCAACCGCTCGATCGATGAAGGAGTCGGCATCCCGCGCGATCGGAACCCGGACCTGATCGCCGCGCTTGACCTGGCCCGGCAAGCCTTGGCCCTGGACCCCAACGATCCGCGCGTGCAGGCCACTATCGCCCGCATGCATCTGGCTTGGCGCGACTTCGATGCCGCTGAGCGCCACTTCAACCTAGCCCGCGAGATGAACCCGAACGATCCCACGATCCAGGTCACCTGGCCGTGGATTCAGGCCTGCCTCGGGCACCCCGAGATGGGCCTGCCCGCCGCCGAACTGGCCAAGCGGCTGAACCCGCGCTATCCACGCTGGTACGACGACTACGTGGCCCGCATCCTGTTCCTCCTCGGCCGCTACGAAGAGGCGGAGGCCATGCTGCGGCGGAAGACATCCGGGGCACCCGAGGAACACCCGCGGGACATGGGCTGGCGGACCGCCGCGTGCGGCCATCTGGGGTGGGAGGACGAGGCCCGCCGTTGCGCGGGCTGGTTTGTGCGGGCGGTCGGGAGGTACTGGCGCGGCGATCCGGCCGGGCCACGGGAGTATGTCGACTGGTTCATTGACGTCACGTCCCTGAAACGGGTGAAGGACGAGGAGCGCCTCCGCGACGGCCTGCGCGCGGCCGGCCTGCCGGCATGAGAGTGCGGAGACGAGCCAGGACGTGAGAGAAGCCGCCCGGCCTACTGTGGAAAGACCGTCTGACATTCCGGGAGGCGGTGGACTGGCGCCGCCATGGCCTGCAACTGCTCAGGCTTGGCGCAAGGCGGGAAGCCGGCGGACTGCATCCCCTCGACCAGCCGCTGCCGCTCGGCGTCGCTGTAGCCGGGGCTGTTCAGGGCAAAGCTCTCGATCGTGAGGTCGGGATGGCGCTTGAGCGTTTCGAGGACCGCTGCCCTCGCTTCCTCCTGACGGCCGAGCGCCGCATAGATCACCGCCTCCTGCACCCAACCGCCACGCGTGCGGGTCTGAGGAACCTCACGTTCCACGAGGCGCAGGGCATCCTCGTAGCGGCCGGCCATCAGGTAGGCCAATCGGAAAAAGCCTGCCGCCGAGACCGAGTAGTTCGGGTTGAGGCGCATGGCCCGGTCCGCGGCTTGGGCACCACGCTCGGGGTCACCGAAGGTGCTCGCCCACCCGGCATAGTTCGTCAGGATGCCGGCATCGCTCGGGTTCAGCCGCAGCGCCGTCTCGAACTCGGCTTCCGCCCGCGGCAGGTCGCCGGCCATCCCGAGGATATGGCCAAACGTTGCATGGGCGGCAGCATCCTGGGGATCGAGTTCGAGGCCACGCCGGATCGCCGGCATCGCGGCCGATCGCGCGGTGTCGGCATCCGCGCCATAATGCATCGTCGCGTCGTGGGCGGCGGCCAGTGCGACCCAGGCGCGGGCGAGTTTCGGATCCTTGTCCACCGCTTGCTTGAACCAGTGGAGAGCCTCCTCGGTACTCTCCTTGGTGAAGCGTCCCATCGCTTCCTGACCCAACCTGTAGAGGTCGTAGGCCTTCAGATCCTCCGGTCGCGCGCGCTGGCTTGCCGCTCGTTCGGCTTCGGGAATCGCCCCGCTGGAGGCCGCCAGCCGAGTGGCCACCTGCTCGGCGACCTCGGACTGCACCGCGAAGACGTCCGTGGCGGGTCTGTCCCAGCGTTCGGACCACAGATGTGTGCCGCGATCGGCTTCGATCAACTGCGCCGTCACGCGAACCTGTTCGCCGCGCCGCTGGATCGAGCCTTCCAGCACGTAGCGGACCTTCAACGCCTTGCCGACCGCCTGGATGTCGACCGCCTTGCCGGCGTAGGCCGCGGTGGCGTTGCGCGCCATGACGTCCAGGTCTCGGTAGCGGGACAGATCCGTGATGATGTCTTCGGTCACTCCAGCCGCCAGACGGCCTGTCGCATCGTCGCCGCCGAGATTGTCGAACGGCAGCACGGCGATCGAGGGCTTGCCGATGGTGGGCTCGACCCTTTGAGACCACCACCAGAGGCCGAGCCCCATGACGAGCAACACCGCCGCAAGAGTGGCTGCCAGATGCCAACGGCGGACGAGCCGGGTGCGCCACGACCAGCTCCGTTGGACGCCCGCCATTCTCAGGGTGTAGGTGCGTACGGGTTGCGAGATGTTCTTGACGCGCTTCTGTCCGGCAAAATCGAAGGGCACATTGAGCTTGCCCTTCAGGTGATCGTAGGCGGTTCCCGAGACCATCACCCCACCTGGCTCGCAGAGCTGCTCCAGCCGCGCGGCAATGTTCACACCGTTGCCCAGGAGGTCCTCGCCCTCGAGCACCACGTCGCCGAGATTGATCCCGATCCGAAACATGATCCGGCGCTCCGGCAGGGTGTCGTCCTGGCGGGCTGGCGTTTCGGCCTGGATCGCAAGGGCACAGGCAACCGCGTCGACCACAGAGCCGAACTCCGCCAGTAGCCCGTCGCCCATCAGCTTGACGATCCGGCCGCGATGCTCGGCCAGCAGTGGGTCGACCACAGCGTGGCGGATGTCCCTCAGGGCCGCGAGCGTGCCTTCCTCATCCTGCTCGACCAGGCGGGAGTAGCCGACCACGTCGGCCGCCAGGATCGCGGCCAGCCGCCGTTCGGTCCGGGTGCTCGCCATTCGGAAGGCTCCTGCGACAATCCTTGGCCCAAGGGTAGCACGAGACCCAGCGTCCTGCCGCATCCCGCGCTCCGGAGCCGTCGGCCCGCTAGCGGACCGGAATGCCGTATTGCAGGCCACCCTTGGTCCACAGGGCGTTCTGGCCGCGCTTGATCTTGAGCGGGGATCCCTCGCCGACGTTGCGTTCGAAGCTCTCGCCGTAGTTGCCCACGTGCCTGATGATGCGCACGGCCCAGTCGTTGCTCAGACCGATGGCCTCACCGAACCTGCCCTCGGTACCGAGCAGGCGCTTGATCTCCGGGTTCTCGGAGGCCTTCATCTGTTCGACATTGGCCTTGGTGACACCGAGCTCCTCGGCATCGAGCATGGCGTTGAAGGTCCAGCGCACGATGTCGGCCCATTGGTTATCGCCCTGGCGCACCGCCGGCCCAAGCGGCTCCTTGGAGATGACGTCCGGCAGGATGACGTGATCGTCCGGGTTGGGGAGGGTCAGCCGCGCGGCATAAAGGCCCGAGACGTCGGTCGTCATAGCCTCGCAGCGGCCGGCCTCGTAGGCCTTCTTCGCCTCCGTCGCGTTGGCGAAGCTCACCGGCTGATACGTCAGGCCATTGACGCGGAAGTAGTCGGCAAGGTTGAGCTCGGTCGTGGTGCCCTGGTCGGTGCAGACCGACTTGCCGTTCAGTTCCTTGGCCGAGGCCAACCCAAGGGATTTACGGACCATGAAGCCCTGGCCGTCGAAGTAGTTGATCGCCGGGAACTCGAGACCGAGCTGGGTAACCCTGTGTCGGGTCAGCGCTGGAATGCTCCGGCGGGACAGCTGACGGACAGCAGGAACTGCTTTCCGCCCGCGCAAGCCTTGGCGCGGCTGGTCACTGAGTTGGCGGCTGAGGACACATTCTTCAGCTACCTCCGTTAGCTCGCACATCGCACTGAGGTGATACATCTACAAAATCGTCAGAGACCAGCAACGCTCTGACTTTTAATCAGAGGGTCCTGGGTTCGAGTCCCAGCGCGCTCACCAAGCCTTATCAATCACTTAGCTGACGACTAGGCTTGGTCTTGCTTCCCAGAAAACCGGATTGGGAAGCGTATGGGAAGCAAGCTCGACTGAGTGAGCTATTTCCCGCTATCGCATCGGTTCACCCGCAGGTCGAACTCTACTGCCGGAATCAACGAACGTCAGGAATCAGCCAGAGAGCGGACCTTGTTATGGCCGCGCTGAATGACTCAACTTGACCCTATCCGGACATTCCGGCAGGTGTTCATGAATGGATGTAAGCAGGGAGGTGGCGACACTCTCCGATTTTGCGCTGCTTGATGCACCCCCTCGGCAAGTCGCCACCCTTCATCGCCGCGACGTGACGAACGTCCTTACCGCCGCAATCGTGGCCTCCGGCTGTTCCTCCATCAGCCAATGGCCTGCCGCTGGAATGACCACCTCGGTTACATCGCTAGCCGCGTTGCGCATCACAACGGCTTCGGCCGCGCCGAAAGACTTCTCCCCACCGATCGCCAGGACAGGCATTGAGAGCTTCGTCGTTATCGAAACCTTGTTGTCCTCAGCATCCTGCCGGATGGAGCGAAACTGGGCAAACGCCGAATGCATCGCACCAGGGCGGGCATAGAGGCGAGCGTAATGCTGGCGCGCTTCCTCATCGATCTTCGCTGGATCGCCCGCGAACTCGTTCCAGAACCGGTCGAGATAGATCCGCTCCCGACCCTCAACTAGCCGCTCCACATCGGGGCCACCGAAATCAAAATGCCAGAGAAGCGGATTGCGAACGATGGTCTCCCAGGGCGGAATCCCGGGAACGGGTGCATCCATGACGACCAGCTTCTGTGTCTTGTCAGGATAGCGGACCGCGTAGGCGTAAGCGACCATCGTTCCGATATCATGGCCAACAATGGTGGCTTGGTCGATGCCAAGCGAGGTCAAGATGGTCCGGATATCCCCAGCCTGGGTCCGCTTATCGTAGCCTTCCTGCGGGTGTGAAGAGAGGCCCATGCCGCGCAGGTCGGGAACGATGACGCGGTGATCACGGACGAGGTCCGCTGCCAGGGGAGCCCACATATCGCCGGTATCACCAAAACCATGGATGAGCACGACCACTGGTCCTTCGCCGCCAGTCCGCACATGCAGCGTTACGCCATTGGCGTCGATGTCCTGCGTTCGAAAGGCGGCCGGAAAGGGCAGAAGTTCTGCGGCTACAGGGCAGGCCAGCATCAGCGCAGCGACAACTCCTAGCAATAATCTATACATCTTGAAGCCTCCTTTTGAGACGGCGCGCGAAGGTTGGGTGAATGGTGTTGTATCATCCAGCAGACACGCGTGCCCCTCAGGAATCTTGGACACTCGCCTTCGGGGCACGTGCACGATGGGTAGACCCTCAGGTTCTGGTGATGGAGGCGCCGCCGTCCAAGAGGGCCGCAGTGCCGGTGACGAAGCTTGCGTCGTCCGACGCGAGATAGAGCACCGAGCGGGCGATCTCGTCCGGTGCCGCAACACGCTTCAGCGCGTGGAGGTTGGTGACGAAGGTTTGCTTGTCAGCGGTGTCGTTCATGGTGCGGTACATGTCGGTATCAACAGCGCCGGGAAGGATGGCATTGACGCGCACGTTCGACGGACCGAATTCCGCAGCCAGCGCCTGCGTCAGTCCGATCAATCCGGACTTGCTGGCGGCATAGGCTGCAACCTGGGGGAAGGCGAAGCTGTAACCGACGAATGTTGAGGTGAAGATCACCGAACCACCCCCGTTCTTGACCATCTCGGCAACCTGATGCTTGGCGGCAAGAAACGAGGCCGTCAGGTTAACCGTAAGGGCGTCCTGGAAGCCAGCCTCCGAGACACCGGTGCTGGGACCAGCCTCGCCGAGGATGCCAGCGTTGTTGAAAGCGATGTCGAGCCTACCGAAATTGCTGACAGCAGTGGCGACGAGCGTCCTGTGATAGTCTTCCGAGCGGACATCTCCTGCAACGGCTACCGCAAGGCCGCCAGCTGACCTGATCTCATCAACCAAGCTGTCGAGTTCGCGCGCTCGGCGTGCGCCGACCACAACCTTGGCGCCTTCGGCTGCAAAGAGTTTGGCAGTGGCCCTTCCGATGCCGGAACTCGCTCCGGTCACGATGGCAACTTTGTCGATTAACCGTTTCATTGTTTCATCTCCCGCAGGGGTTGAGAAGCTTGTGTGTCGTGATGGAGCGGAAGATGGCCATGCCCTTTCGTTCGGAATAGGATGCATATCGCGGAACTGGAATTCGGAAATCCGAACGATGCTCAGGGTGGAGGGGATTGCGGCCTTTGTTGCAGCGGTGGAGGGCGGCTCGATCAGCGAAGCGGCCCGGCGCCTGCGCCTGTCGAAGTCGGTCGTCAGCGAACGACTGGCAGAACTGGAAAGGTCTCTCGGAGGTCAACTGCTGCGCCGTACAACGCGCAAGCTGACGCTGACCGAGGACGGCGCGGTCTTTCTCGACCGCGCCCGTCGCATCGTCCGAGAGATCAACGAGGCGGCTGCCGATATGGCGGAGCGGCGGGGTACGCTCACCGGTCCGCTCAGGATCGCTGCCCCTGTCACCTTCGGGCGGATGCACCTCGGCCCGGCGCTCTACCCCTTCCTCATGCAGCATCCCGGGGTCGAACTGACCCTCGATATGGATGACCGGCGGGTTGATGCATCAGCCGGTGGTTATGACGCGATCGTGCGCCATGGTGCGATGGCCGACTCCCGGCTTGTGGCTTGGACGCTCGCACCCAGCCGCCGCCTGTTGACGGCTTCGCCCGACTATCTGGCTCGCCACGGAACGCCTGCCACACTTTCCGACCTCGAAGGCCATCGTGGCATCTTCTACACCAATCGAGGGATCGCCGACTGGCGCTTTCAAACGCCTGATGGTGCAGTCGCCATCCGGGGAAAGCTGGGCCTCGGCATCAACAATGGCGACATGATGCGCGATGCGGTGATTGCCGGCCTCGGTATTGCACTGCTGCCCACGTTTATCGCCGGCCCAGCGATCCGGGACGGAAGCCTAGTCGAAGTCGATATCGGCTACAAACCGGAAGCAGAATTCATTTACATGGCGCACCCTGAGGGCCGCAATCCATCCGCCAAGTTGCGGGCGATTGCGGACCATCTGAGGAGGGCCTTCGGCAGTCCGCCTTATTGGGAACCGGACGCAGGAGCGAGCGGCGATCGGAATTAGAACGCGATCAGAGCCAACGGGTATAGGTGCGGCTGCTTCGATCTGGAGACTGATCAATCACCGCAGGCATAGGGCAGTGATGGGCCGCGTTTGCACTCCTGAGACGAAAGCGTTTGGTCCGCTTCAGCCGTTGAGAGCCGACGTTCACTGGGTAACCGGAACGTGAAAGTCTGACCCATTAGCAGGTACTCGTTGCGGTATCTCACTAAGAACTGCCTGAGTATCAAACTTCAACATGGAAGTGGAACAGGCGTGCGACCGGGACGCGAGGGAGGCGGACCGCTTCGATCCGGACGAGACACGCATACAGGATTGCTCCGAGAGAGGGACCCAATAGGTAGATCCATGGGTCTACTGGCACATGTGCCACAAGCGCCGGTCCAAACGAGCGCGCCGGGTTTGCGCTCGCACCGGAGATGGGGGCCTCCAGCCATACAAGGAGCGAGAGAACCGCTGGCATCACGAGCGGAGTGAAGCGCCGTGTGCGAGGGTGCGCCGCCGTGGTGAGGATGGCAAGAATGAGCAGGAACGTCACGCCTGCCTCACCCAGCATGGCGGCCCAGGCAGGGACGTCAGGCCCGGGCTTTGTTGCACCAAAGGCTACGCTTCGTCCCATGGCACCCCAGACAAGGAGAGGCACGGCTCCGACAACACTGCCGGCGAACTGCGCCAAGACGTAGAGAGCCGCATCGCGCCACGCCAGCTTGCCCTCCAGCCAAAAGGCAAGCGTTATGGCAGGGTTGATGTGTGCACCGCTGATCCGGCCGATGGGCGAGACGGCGATCAGGGCGCCGACCGCTCCGAACAATCCTCCCGTCAGAAACAAGCGCGATCCTTCGGAAGGGATCAATCTCGATCCGGGGCTGTCTTGCCCGAACATGAAGATCACGATGGATACCCCAAGCAGGACCAGCACGGCCGTGCCGATGAATTCGGCCACATACAAAGCGGGGTGCAACCGAGAAGGAGGAGAGGGGTCGCCGTGCAAGGGCCTGTCTCGGGCGAGCCGCGCGGACGCGCCTTTATCCTGCATGATCGCTCATCGTCGGCGATACCGTGGTTCCGTGGCGAAGATCCTGAGCCGTTTCCTGCTGGGACATGGCATGGGCGCTGCCGAACTGGCTCGGCTGGATGATCGGGAGCGTGAGGCATACGCTCTGCGTCGGCAGAACCCTGCGCCATCTCTGGATCAGTTGCTGATAGGCCTTGCCGACGGGCCGGATATTGCGATCCAGATCATAAAGGCCGAGAGGATTCACACGGCCGTTCTCTTCACGCAGGGCCGTATCCCAATCGACTTGATCCGTCAGCGAGTACCAGGTGAATCCGACGATGGGAACGCCGCTGTTACGTACCCGCAGGACATTGGCCCATTCCTTCCGCAGCCAAGTGGCCGCTTCATCACCGTTGGCACCCTGTGCCAGGTTCGTCTCGGTGTGCATGACCGGAAGGCGGTAGCGGTCGTAGTACTGCCGCGTGATCTCTGCGTATCCGAAGATTTCCCCCGCCGCCCAGGTTCGCCCGTCGGGCGCGACCCGATGCTCGTTCGTGATATAATAGTCGTTCCCCATGATGCAGTGCTGCCGCAGATGGTGCGTCAGGAAGAACTGGTACTCGTCGCGCGTCATGCCGTTGTCCAGGAGGAACTGATACATCTCGGAATCGACGCGGCGACCGTAATTGAGATCGAGAGACAGGAACCGACGCGCATTCAGGGTCTCGGCGCCCTCAATCGCATCGGGCTCGTCGGCATGAAAATATTCCGACGACTCGCTTTGGATGAAGATCGCGTCGGGGCGGATCTCGAGAATTGCCGCCATCGCCAAGACATTCGCCTTCACAATATGCTTGAGTGCGGTCACGAACGCCGTGTCGCCGGAAAGCTGTTCATTCCACCAGCCGTAAGCGGCCGAGAAGGTCGCACAGACGAACATCTCGTTCACGGGCGTATACAGTTGCACCCATGGAAACCGCTGCGCAAAGGCGCTGGCGTACTCGGCGAACAACGTCGGGAAGTCGGGGTTCTGGAAATTGCCGATCCAGTCCGGCACCCCGAAATGGCAAAGATCGACGATGGGGACGATGTCGAGGGTCTTGAGCACACCGAATGTCTCGTCCGGAAAACTCCAGTCATACCGGCCGTGGCCGAGCCAGACGCGGTGAATCGGCGGCCCGTAGCGCAGGTAGCGGATGTCGAGTTCTTTCAGGAGTTCGAAATCCCTCCGCCAGTGCGCGTAGTGGCCACATTTCTCCATCTCGTCGACGCGAGCGCTGCCGTTCTTGATCGTCGGATAGCTGTTCTCGATGCCGGTCGCGAACATGAACCAGGGAGCTACCATTGCGGGCCTCCAAGCAGGGCCACCCAGAGCCCTTCGAGTAAAGGGGGTGGGCGGACGAGCCCGACCGACACAGGATACTGGCCCCTCAGGAAATCATACGTTGGTTGCAGGCGGCCGCAAAGGTGCGCCGAGCGGCCGCCTGCATCATAGGGCATACTCCGACCGTTATCTTAGAGGGTCGACTACGAGCGGGATAATCAGTCGGTTCCGTCACGGGTGGGCCGTTCCGGCACCGGCGCGACGGCACGGCAGCGCGACGAAGGTCCGGATCGCGTCCCCGACCTCCTGCGCAGCCTCGAGGGGGAGGAGGTGTCCGGCTCCGGCAATCTCGATATGGTACGCGTCGGCCAAGTGGGGCATGACTTCGGCTGCGATCACATGAGGCGGAATGACCGGGTCATCGCTCCCGCCCAGCACCAGAACCGGACAGGCAACCCGCCCGGCTTCCGCTGTAATGTCCTCACGGCTGCCTTGCGCAAGCCACCAGTTCCAGGCCTCCGGTGAGGTCAGGAGATTGTCCTCGACGCAAATTGCAACGTCCGCCATCGGGATGGGGCGCCGCGCGATCGTGCGCACGGTCCGCTCCGCCGAGGCACGATCGCCGTGGGTCGCCAGCAACCGGCTCCGCTCTCCCTCGTCCATCGGTTCTGGCGAGGGCGGCGAGGGAGCCACGAGAACAACGCCTGCCAAACCAGGCGGGTTAGCCGCCGCGCAGGCGAGCGCCAGCTTGCCTCCCATCGAGTGACCGACGAGAACGTAGCTGTCGAGGCGAAGGCCTGCGATAAGCGTCGCGACCACTTGGGCCACCGCGTCCACGCTGTAGGCTGGCAATGGCGCCGAGCGACCGAAGCCGGGAATGTCGATGCGCAGGCAGCGGAAGGTATGCGACAGATCCCCCGTGACGTGGAGCCACGAGCGCAGGGAGCCGGCAAAATAGTGAAGAATGACCAAGGCTGGGGTTCCGCTGCCTTGGTCTTGGAGGTGAAGGATAGGCCTGCTCATGTCCTCTCCGTCGGTCGCTCAAGCCGCTACACCCTCTGTCGCCTCGTGGGCGCTACAGAAGAAGCGGAAGCCCAAGGAGCTTGGAGCATTTGTGGTGTACCGCCAATGGCTATTGCGTGGACGCGTCCCGGATCTGGCCGGTTCCGGAGGGGAAATCAAACGTTTAATTCGGCATATGAAGGGTCTCACAGGCTCACACCTGAACTTGCCAATTTGACCCAACTCGGACACTTCGGAATGTAAGCGCATACGACATTAGTGCCTACGGTGGGATCGTTGCTGGGAGCGAATTGGCATCTGGCGTAGAGGCCTCAGCACTCACGATCACCTTGTGTTATAAAAGCCAAGCCGCGTCCATTGAAGGGCACTGCCATGATGATCGCCTCATACCGGAGCTATCGAGCTGTACCGGTCGGTTCTCCCATAAGACGACGAGCCTTCTATGCCGTGGACAACCTCCTTTCACTCCTGATCGCCGCGGTGCTTACCAGCGTAAACCTGCCGGGTGATGCGAGGGCTGCGGGACCGTCGGAGCCTGGACAGTCCTTGGAGGCGCGGATAGAGACGCTGATCCCGGAGATCGACGCCTATACGGCAGGTGGGATGAAGGCCTTCGACGTGCCCGGTCTAGCGCTCGGGATCGTCGCCAACGATCGCCTCGTTTACGGCAAAGGTTTCGGTGTGCGAAGCAAGGACGGCGGCGATCCGGTCGACACGCGCACGGTCTTCCAGATCGGCTCGACCACCAAGGCCTTTCTCGCCACGACCCTCGCCATCATGGTCGATCGCGACAAGCTCCGCTGGGACGACCGCGTCGTCGATCTCGATCCGGATTTTCAGCTGAAAGATCCTTGGGTGACCCGCGAGTTTCGCGTCTTCGACCTGCTTGCTCAACGATCCGGACTGCCGCCCTATGCCAACGATGTACTCGGCCTGTTGGGCCTCGCTGAACCGGCGTTGATCCGATCCCTCCGCTATGTCGAGCCGGCTTCAAACTTCCGGTCGACCTTCGCCTATACCAACATCACCCACCTCTTGGCCGGTCGCGTTGTGGCGAAGGCCGCAGGCGCTGCCGACGGGGACGGGGTTCTCCGTCAAGAACTGCTTGAGCCGTTGGGGATGAAGGATTCGTCCTACACGGCCGAAGCCATCGAAGCCGCAGCCAACCACGCGAAGGGTCACCGCTGGACTCCTGAGGGTACGATCGAGGTTCCGTTCACACAACTTTTCCCGTACGATTTCGGTGGCGAGGGCGACATCAACTCCACTATCGACGATATGGCGCGCTGGGTTCGCCTGCGGCTGTGTCGCAAATCTGGAACGGAGGCGAGAGAATGGCTGAGGCGTCGCCTTGGCTTCAGGCAGCGAGCCTCTCAAACTGCTCGGCGAGTGAGGGCTGCGGATTCCGGGCTTAGATCGCCTGCTGCTTGCGCATCATGTGGATCATCTCGATCCCGCCCAGGATCACACGAGCGCTGTTCATCGCATTGAACCCGAGCATCGGCCGCACTCGCCGCTTGACGGCCCGATGATCCTGTTCGATCCGGTTGTTGAGATAACGACTCTGCCGGATCCGGATCGGCTTCAGCTTCTGCCGTGTTTGGCCTTGCAGCCGGTCTGTCATGTCACAGGACCCGATCGCCTCCCGGTTGGTCTGGCTGCCGTCGATGACGATCCTCTCGGGCCGGCCATGTCGCTTCAGTGCCTTGCGCAGGAACCGCTTCGCGGCAGCCAGATTGCGCCGCTGCTGAACCAAAACTCGACCGTGTCACCGTTGCTGTCGATGGCACGGTACAAGTACATCCAGCGGCCGCGGACCTTGATGTAAGTTTCGTCGATATGCCACTTGCCGGTGACCGGACGCTTGCGGCGATTGAACCGCTCGAGGAGCTCAGGGGAGTAATGGACAACCCAGCGATGCACCGTAGCATGGTCAACGGAGATGCCTCGTTCGGCCATCATCTCCTCCAAATTCCGCACGCTGAGGCTGTAAGCCAGATACCAGCGCACGCAGAGCAGGATTACAGAGCGATCAAAATGCCTGCCCTTGAACACCATGACCTCCGCAACTGTGACTCTGGGCACAGTAGCTGAAACTCTGAAACAAATTGTTGCGACAGATCCCGTTGGATTGGGCATGATGGCACTGTCTGTTTTGATCTTGTCGGATGTTCCTGACATTTACGACGGGCTTATCCGGGGAGATAAGTTCCGATGGCTACTGGCTCTCCACCCTCTGGCTCGAGAGTCTATCATGGGTGGGCTTGGTGCTTTCATCATGATAGCTGCCATCTATCTCTTGCTCTGGGTTCTTTATGCGAAACCAGTGAAAATCTCACAGGATGGGGTTGAAGCCTATCCGAGAATCTTCCGGCGCAGCCACACCAGATGGGACGAGGTGGACCAAATCTCGCTCGATAGCACGTACGTCGTTCTCAAATAAAGGCCTAGCTCGCGGGGGGGTCTTTAGCATTGCGCATACCCGTGCGGTTGGCTCGCTCCTCAAAAGAAATCCTTGACCACATAGACCAGTACCGCCCTGATCTCACCCGACCTCATTTAACCTCACGCTTATCGGAGTAATCCCAGCCTCTCGGCAAGGCCCTCTTCCACGGACTCGTGAGGACGGGGCTCGACCATGAGGCAGCCGTCATCGTCTCGAGTGTAGGTCTTGCGAGTTCTAGGGTCAGGACCCACTAAACCGTTTGAAGCGAAGCGTATGGCTTGATTCCGGCGGCTCTGGGAGGTGTCGTCATTCGATCATCGAATGCGCCGCATCGCTATTCGGATCGGGTCGAGTAAGGCCCACTGGCGCAACTACAGATCTCGTATTAACATCTCATTCGACCACTCCAATCCAGTCGAACGAGCTCGGTACAGTGATGTGGCTACGTCGATGCTGCCAGAAACGAAATATGCTCAAAGCGGCGACGTGAGCATTGCCTATCAGGTGATAGGCGATGGACCGCTCGATCTCCTGATCGTTCCGGGCTTCATCTCCCATCTCGAGCAGGCCTGGGATGATCCGTCATACACGCGGTTCCTGCAGCGACTGGCGTCCTTCTCGCGGCTGATCCGGTTCGACAAGCGGGGCACTGGTCTCTCGGACCGCATTGCGGAGATCCCGACTCTGGAACAGCGGATGGATGATGTCCGCGTCGTGATGGATGCCGTGGGCTCACAGCGCGCCGCCCTGTTCGGCATCTCCGAAGGCGGCCCGATGAGCGTCCTGTTCGCCGCCACCTATCCGGAACGCACGTCCGCCCTGATCCTTTACGGCAGTATCGCCAAGGGCTCCTGGGCCCCGGACTATCCCTGGGGAGCAAAGCCCAATGCGAACTGGGAGAAGTGGCTCGAAAGCTTCCGGAAGGAATGGGGTGGTCCGGTTGGCATCGAGTCTTGGGCGCCGTCCATCGCCCATGATGAGCGGTTTCGTCAATGGTGGGCGAAATATCTGCGTCTGGCAGGCAGCCCCAGTGCTGTCATTCGTCTTTGGCGCATGAACCACCAGATCGATGTCCGCCCCATCCTGCCGGCGATCCACGTGCCCACGCTCGTCTTGCACCGATCGGGCGATCGGGCCGTCGAGGTCGAACAGGGACGATACCTTGCGGAGCATATTCCCGGCGCGCGGTTCGTCGAGCTTGCCGGCAACGATCACCTGTGGTGGGTGGGGGATTCAGACTCGATCGGCAATGAGATCGAAGAATTTCTAACCGGCGAGCGCCACGCTGTGGAGCCTGACCGCATCCTCGTCACCATACTTTTCACGGACATCGTGGCTTCTACCCAGCGCGCGGCGGAAATGGGCGACCGCGGCTGGCGGGACCTGCTCGATCATCACAACGCGGTGATGCAGGCGGAAATCGACCACTTCAAGGGTCGCGTCGTCAAGAGCACAGGCGATGGCTATCTCGCTACCTTCGATGGCCCGGCGCGCGCCATCCATTGCGCTTGCGCCGCCAGCCGGGAAATGCGGCGGCTGGGCATCGAGATACGCTCGGCGGTGCACACCGGCGAAGTCGAGCTCATCGGCAGCGATGTCGGCGGCATCACCGTTCACACTGCGGCGCGAGTTCTGGCGCAAGCCAAAGCGAATGAAGTGTGGACCTCGCGCACCGTCAAGGATCTGGTCGCCGGTTCACGATTCAAGTTCAGCGAACGCGGAACCTACACTCTCAAAGGAGTTTCAGGCGATTGGCCGCTGTTCACGGTCGAACCGTGACGAAGCTCGTCGGCGGCTCTTTATGGTCTGGATTTATAACCAGTAGCTGACGGTCGCGGCGAGGCAGATGGCCGCCAGGAAATTGGTTGCGAGCCGGTCGTAGCGGGTTGCGATCCGGCGGAAGTCCTTGAGACGACGGAACATGCGCTCGATTGCGTTGCGGGCTCGATAGAGCACGGGCGAAAAGCAGCATTTCCAGAGCCGGTTCACCTTGGGCGGGATGTTGGGCAGCGTGCCGTTGGCCTCAATCCGCCGCCGGAATGCGTCGGTGTCGTATCCCTTGTCTCCATGCAGGACGCGGCTGGCTGGCAAATGCTCCAAGAGCTGCTTGGCGGCTTCACAGTCCGCGACGTTGCCACCGGTCAGCAGGAAGGCAATCGGGCGGCACAGCCGATCCGTCAGGGCATGGATTTTAGTCGAGCGTCCCCCACGCGAGCGCCCAATGGCCTGCTGGTGTTTTCCCCTTTTCCGCCTGAGGCGGAGCGGTGGGCCTTCACGGCAGACGAGTCGATTAACACCTGAGCGGTGGGCCGCCTGCGCTTGCGAGCGCATGAAACAGATCGACCCAGATGCCCTTCGCAGCCCAACGAACGAAGTGGTTGAAGAGGGTCTTGTGCGGTCCATAGAGACTGGGGGCATCGACCCAGCGCCCGCCAGACTTGAGGACATGGATGATTCCGCTGATCACGCGGCGATCATCGACCCGAGGCTTCCCTCGCGTATCGGTGGGCAGATGGTTCGCGATCTTCTTGAATTGCTCGTCCGTGAGCCAGAAGCGATTTCGATTCATCAGTGGCCTCCCGACGAGGTCGTGAATCACGAAAGCGCCGCCCGCTCAAACTCCTTTATGGGTCCTGGCCCTAGGTTTTTGCATAGGTTGGATACCCGTAAGGGCATAAGACCCGGTCCCGTGAGGGGCAATACCCGTGTTCTTGATCTTCTACCGCTCAGCGTACGTCGCCCTAGCGCTGTATATCGCTGTCTCTGAGTATCAGATGGATGGCGGCTTATTCGACGTGATCGCCTATCCATTGATGATCGCACTCGCTCTGGAGGCTCTCTACTGGCTTCAGAGGCTGCAGACTTCCACGCCGCGCATCGTTCTCGGCTGGATGAAAGCCCGTGAAGATCGGAAGAGGCAACAAAAGGCCGCCACGGAATGACTGGGCGTCTGCATTGGGATCGGCGCGGGCTTCGCACTTGAGGTGACAGCGGCCGTAGCTCCAGCACCCTAAGCGGTCGTAGTTCGGGGCCCTGGAGGGCGAGCAGGAATGAGGGTAGATGAACAGCGAGCCAGCCTGACATTCAGACCGAGTTCACTCCCCAAGGCGCACTCTGAATGTATCGCCTTGGGAGGTAACATGTTGAAGAAAGTGGTTCTGGCTTTCGCCCTCGCTGCCGCTGGTTTTGCATCCCAGTCGGCCTCTGCGAGTCCCCAAACAGGTCCTGCAGTTATCACAAACGCTTTGGGCGTTTCGGTTCAGCACATTCAGTACTACGACCCACCACCGCGTTATGAGCGCCGGTTTAGTGGCCCTCTACGGCGCGACTACGAACGCCCTTACTGGCGTCGCGGCGATGGCCCACCGCCGTGGGCTCGTCCCTGGTGGCGCCGCCAATACGAGCGCTCGCATTGGGAGCGGCGTGAGTACTACGGTCGCGGTTGGTAGGACGGCTACCGTCACAGTACAAAAGAGCCCGCTGCGAAACCTCTCAGCGGGTTTTATATAAAGCTGACACACTCTGGGTGAAAACCACCGGGAGTGCTTTGTACTTGTATATCTAGCGGCGCTGACCGAGGGCGATATCGTCGGTCCGGCGATCGCCGCCGAGGACCTGTTCCAGTACTCCAGCCTGAGCCCGGACATGGGAACGACAATTCGTACTCTCGCAACGCTGTCGCCATGCACGCTGGCACTGATGCATGGCCCGTCCTTCTCGGGCGATGGCCGAGCCTCCTTGTCCGCACTGGCAGATGAGTACGACCGCCACACATCAGCCGCAGGCAGGCCGTCGCTCAGGCCACAGCCGCCTAGGGCAGAGCAGGGGGCAGTCTCACGACCTTCCTGCCAGGGTCGGTCGTGAGGCCGCTCCCAGCAGACCCACGAAGGCGAGGTTTAGGCAAGCCAGCACGGAGAGAAGTCCGAGCGCTGCGTCCGGTCCACCGATGCCGATCAGAACTGCCCCGATCGATCGGGACAGGGCCTGGGCCAGCAGGCTCGGCATTGCCAGCTTGCCCATGAGCGAGGCGTAGCCGTCCGGCCCGAACAGGCTGAGGGGCAGGGTACCCTTCGCGATGGAGCCGATGCCGTTCCCGGCGCCGTACAGCGCAAGGGCAAGCGCCAGGATCGGGAACCCGAGGAGGAGCAGCAGGATCCCGCACGCAACCAGGGTGACGGAGGCCGCCATGGTCCAGATCGGGTGATAGTGGCGGCCGAAGGCCATCTCGACGATGCGGGCGCCGACCTGCGAAGGACCGACGAGCGCGCCGAGGGCGACGGCTGCCGCGAGTCCGAGCCCCCGTGCCTGGAGGAAGGTGAGCAGGTGCACGGCGATCATGGAGGCGGTTACTGCCCCGAGGGTGAGGACCACGGCGAGGAGCGCGAACGCGCGCGCACGCCGGATGTCGGACAGAGGGGCTGGGGAGGACAGCACGGGCTGCGTGCCGGAGGATTTGCCGCCGCTCGAAGATAAATCGATGCCGGGAACGAGGAAGGCGTGCAGCGGAAGGGACACGAGGACGTGGATCGCGGCGTAGGCCGCGCAGGCACCGCGCCAGCCGAAGTGCTCGACGAGCCAGGCGCTGAGCGGCCAGCAGACCGTGCTGGCGAATCCGCCCCACAGGGTCAGGGTGGTGATGGCGCGCCGGGCGTCCTTCCCGTACAGGCGCCCGAGTGTGGCGAACCCCGCGTCGTAGAGACCCGACCCCATGCCGACGCCCATCACGAGCCAAGCCATCAGGTAGACGGGAAGGCTGTGGGCGAGCGCGAGGGTCGCGAGTCCGGCGGCGAGCAGGACCGAGCTGGCGACGAGGACCGAACGGCCACCCCTGGCATCGATCGTGCGCCCGACCCGGGGTGCGATCAGCCCTGCCGCGAGCAGACCCACGGACAGGCCGCCGACGACCCACCCGAGCGACCATCCGGTGTCGGCGGCGATCGGCTGCGCGAGTACGGCGGGCAGATAGAAGGACGATCCCCAGGCGAGGATCTGCGTGATCCCGAGGGCGGTAATGACCACCCTCGGGCTTGGCTTCGGCATGGCGGGACCGCTCGTCAGGGACTCGCTCACGGGATTCGACACGTGCGGATCTCAGCAGCAGCTTACAGATTCCGCAACCGTCTCCGGCGTCCTCGCGGGACCGCATCCGCAGCCCGACTGGCCTTCGGCCTTGGCCTCGGCGTCCGCGGCGCAGCAGTCGTCGACGGCTGCCGAGGCGGGACGGCCGCAGCATCCGGAGGATGCCTTCGCACCGTCGACCGGAATGTTCGTCGAGCACACTCCCGTCTCCGGCAGCACCAGGTGAATGTCGTCCGCTGCGGAGAGGTCTCCGGCGATCGCCGCCACGACCGAGCGGACCTGCTCGTAGCCGGTCAGCATCAGGAAGGTCGGCGCACGGCCATAGCTCTTGATACCGACCGTGTAGAAGCCGGGCTCCGGATGGGCGAGCTCGCGGTGGCCGTGCGGCGGAACCGATCCGCACGAGTGTTCATTGGGATCGATCAGCGGGCCGAGCGCCTTCGAGCTCTCAAGCCACGGGTCGAGGTCGAGTCGCAGTTCACGGGTCAGGTTGAGGTCCGGGCGCTGTCCGGTCGCGACGACGATCCGGTCGACGGGGCCGACCTCGCGGATGCCGTTTGCCGTTTCGCCCTGGACCATAACCTGCCCGTCGATGGCACGGATGCGTGTGGCGGAGAACCCGGCCACGAGGGTGACCCGTCCGCTGTCGACGAGCGCCTTGAGCCTGGAGCCGAGCTCGCCGCGGGCCGGAAGCTGGTCGGCCCGTTCGCCACCATAGACCCGCATCAGGTTCTCGCCGCGGGTGGCCCAGACGACGGAGGTCCGAGAATCCCGTTCGGCCAATCGGGCCAGATCGAGAAGCACGTTGGCAGCCGAGTGCCCGGCGCCGACCACCAGGATTGTCTTGCCTTCGTAGGCGGCGCGGTCGCGGCCGAGCACGTCCGGGATGCCGTAAGCAATGCTCCGGGCATTCTCGGACTCGCCCTCGGCCAGGATTCCGCCCGCACCCAAGGGATTCGGGGCCGTCCACGTCCCTGAGGCGTCGATCACCGCCCGGGCCAGGTCGCGCCGGATGGCGCCGTTGCCGTTGGAGACGGCAAGCACGAAGGGCTTGATCTCGCGCCCCCAGCTGAGCACCTTGTCCACGCCCTGTCGGGTGATGGCCGAGACCTTGGCGTCCGTCTCGATCACCGTTGCCATCGCGGGGACTTCGGACAGCGGCTTGAGGTAGGCCTCGTACAGGTCCGTCCCCGTCGGCATCGCCTTGCCAGGAGGCTCCTGCCAGCCGTGGGCTTGGAGCAGGGTTCGGGCTGCCGCGTCGGTGTTGTACTCCCACGGCGAGAACAGGCGGACGCGGCCCCAATCCTTGACGTTGGCGGCGACGGTGGCGCTTGCCTCGTAGACCTTCACGGGCAGGCCGCGCCGGATCAGGTGGGCGGCGGCGGCGAGGCCAATCGGACCTGCACCGATGACGGCAATGGGGAGGGCATTGGACGAGGTCATGGGAAGCTCCTTGGTCAGGATCGGCAGCAGGGGACGGGTCCGGGAGCGAGGGCGTTGCGCAAGCGGGTCATGAGTTCGGCCCAGCGATGGGCCGCCTTGGAGCGGCAAGCGGGCAGCAACCGCTCCACGGGGACGGCATAGAGGTTAGTGCGCCGCAAGCCGATGTCCCGCAGGAGATGATCGTCGAGATCGTCTAACGACAGCATTTCGCTGTGGGTGGTGGCCGAGCGTTCCCGGCCGAGGCGGGAAGAGAGAAGGATCAGCATCAGTATCTCCTGCATCGCTATTTCCGGTAGGATGGAAATAGTCGGCAAAAATAAATCAAGCGGCGTTCTCCGCCTGGGCTCCGCATCCGGCATCGGCGCAGCACTCGTCGGCGAGGAAGCCGATGAGGCCGTTCATCGCCGGGTAGTTGGCCCGGCAGATTAGGGTCGTGGCCTGCCGCTCCTGCGTCACCAACCCGGTCAGCAGGAGCCGCTGGAGGTGATGCGAGAGCGTCGATCCCGGAATGCCGAGGCGCTCCTGGATCTGCCCGACGGGCAGGCCCGCCTCTCCGGCCCGGACGAGAGTGCGGTAGACCTGGAGCCGGGTGGTGTTCCCAAGCGCTTCGAGCTGCTTAGCTGCTTGTTCGACGTTCATGGAAATACCTTGGGCCTGTGTGCGTGCTGCGTCAAGCGATATTTCCAGAAAGATCGAATTATCGTGCCCTGGGCTGAGTGGCGGGTTCTCAAATCCACCTGCCCTACTTTCTGGACTATCCCCGAGCCGACGAAGGGCACCCGGGTTCGTCGTGCCAGGAGCACAGTGCCATCGGCGACGCTTCGACATCCTGGCGGCTGCCGTCGGTCGCGGGGGCGTTTGGGCCGTTGGCGATGACAGGCCACTGAGTCCAGCCGGCCGGCTGGCGTGTGTGGGTGCCGGGGCGAGCATGGGCTGCGAGGGGGCGACGGATGTCTGACACGCAAGTGCTTATCGTGGGCGCCGGGCCGACCGGTCTGGTTCTGGCCCTCTGGCTGAACCGGCTCGGACTCCGCCTGCGCATCCTCGACAAGACGCCGGAACCCGGGACCACGTCACGGGCCCTGGTGGTCCACGCGCGGACGCTCGAGTTCTACCGGCAGGTCGGCCTGGCCGAGGCGGTGGTCGATCAGGGACTGGAATTCACGGCCGCAAACCTGTGGGTGAGGGGCCGGAAAGCCGCCCGTGTCGGCTTCGGCGCGATGGGGCAAGGCTTGAGTCCTTTCCCGTACCTGGTGATCTTCCCGCAGGACGAGCACGAGCGGCTCCTGATCGACCGGTTGAGCGAGACGGGGATCGAGGTCGAGCGCCGGACCGAGCTCCTCGGCTTCGAGGATAACGGCGAGCGCGTGCGGGCACGCCTGAGGCGGCCGGACGGGACCGAGGAGGTGTGCGAAGCGGCCTATCTCGCGGGGTGCGACGGAGCCCATTCCACCGTGCGCGATGTCCTGGGCATCGGCTTCCCGGGCGGCGCCTACACCCGTGTGTACTACGTGGCCGATGTGGCGGCGAACGGCTCGGTGATGGACGGCGAACTGCACGTAGCCCTGGACGACACGGATTTCCTGGCGGTATTTCCCATGGCAGGTTCGGGGCGGGCCCGCCTGATCGGCACGGTGCGGGAGGAGACGCAAGCCCCACGCGAGCCCCTGGCGTGGCAGGACGTCAGCCCCCACATGCTCGAGCGGCTGAGCATTCAAGTCGAGCGGGTGAACTGGTTTTCAACCTACCATGTGCACCATCGTGTGGCGGACCATTTCCAGCAAGGCCGCGCCTTCCTGCTCGGCGATGCCGCGCACATCCACAGCCCCGTGGGCGCGCAGGGCATGAACACCGGCATCGGGGATGCCGTGAACCTGGCCTGGAAGCTGGCGGCCGTCCTGCACGGGCGGGCCGGGACGCCGCTGCTGCACACCTACGAGCCTGAGCGGATCGCCTTCGCCCGGCGCCTGGTGGCGACGACCGACCAGGCTTTCACGGTGGTGACCAGCCCGGGCCCGCTCGCCCGGTTTATCCGCGTCGCGGTCGCGCCACGCCTGCTGCCAGTCCTGTTCACGGCGGCGTTCGTGCGCCGTTTCATGTTCCGCACGATCTCGCAGATCGGGGTGACTTATCGCGGCAGCCGCCTGAGCGAGGGCCGCGCCGGCAGCGTCAGGGGCGGCGACCGCCTGCCTTGGGTCACGACGGCCAGCAGCGCGGATCAGGAAGACGACAATTTCGCGCCGCTAAGATCACTCGACTGGCAGGCTCACGTCTATGGTGAGTGCGGCGCCGGGATCGCGGAGGCCTGCACCAGAAGGGGATTGGCGCTGCACGTGTTCCCCTGGCAACCCACGACAGCGCGCGCGGGCCTCAAGCGGGGCGCCGTGTACCTGGTGCGTCCGGATGGCCATATCGGCTTGGCCGATCCGGACGCCAGCCCGGCCAGGCTGGAACAGTACCTGGACACGCGGGGCGTGCATCCCTGAGCACCGCACGCCGGGAGAGGGATCAGGCTCGCGCCACGCGGTTCTCGGTCCAAGCAGTATGATGGCCGCGCCGCCGAGGCAGATGCTCGCGCCCGTGCCGTCCCGGCGGTCGGGACGGACCCCTTCGACGGCCCAGAGCCTGAGCAGGGAGGCGACGATGTAGACGCCGACGTAGGCCGCGTAGGCCCGTCCGGCGGCATCGCTATCGACGAGGGGCGAGGACGCCCAACTCGGGGAACTCGGCTCATTGAGCTGACTTCGGATCAGCGGCCGTCGATACGCCTACTCGGCCGCCTTGACCTCGTGCCTTATGGCTTCCGCAGCAAGCTGCTTGGCCTCCTTCTCGGCCGCTTCCTTGCGCTGGCTGTAGCGGTCGGTGAGGGAATCCGAGCGGTCGCGGGTCAGGAGCGTGAATTTCACCAGCTCCTCCATCACGTCCACAACCCGGTCGTAGTAGGAGGACGGCATGGCAGTTCTCCGTGTTCGTGGCCGCCATGGTCGCCGGCATGGCCCTGTTCCGGATCGTGCCGTCTGACTGGCCGCAGGTCACCTTTCGGCGCAGCTCTGTGGGAGTGATGGACGATGCCTGATCCCATGACAGGTGCTCTCGCCACGTGATCCGGCGGGATCGGCGGCCTTGTCCTCGGCCTGGTCGGCGACGGCGGATCCACCTTCGCGGTGCCGCTCTTGATGGTGGCATTCACTATCGCCTTCAATAGTCTCGTTTTGGCACGTCCAGGAAGTAGGGCGAATGTCTGCGTTGGCATAGAAGACCAGATGTTTCAGACCGGCAGGTTCCATCGCTTCCTGACCCCGATTTATGGACCGGCCGTGTGTCGCAAGAGGCATGTGAGATGGTGAGGTTGGTCTTGCGCTAATATATCCGGCCTTTTGCGGAGCAAGGCTCCCGGCCATCATGGGTATCCGCGCACATCGGTTCTCATTAGCGGACCGGCCCTTTCGGCCATCGGGGTCACCAGAGCACCAATGTGACGGCGCGACCGCTCTCCATCTCGTCTTCCTCTCGCAGACCTCGGCGAGCTCCAAGCGGTTGATGCAGGGCAGGGTAGGGCGATGCTACCCTTAGCCCATCACAGCCGCTGTCCGGGGTTCATAAGTCCGGTTCTGGCTCAGCACACTCCAGGCGATGCGGGCCAGCTTGTTGGCCAGAGCCGCCGCCAGCACGTTGTGGTGCAGGCGCATCGAGGCGGCTATCAGCCATTCACCAAAGCTGTGCTGGCGCCACTTCGCGGGCCAGAGCAGCAGCACGCGAGCGGCTTGGACCAGGAGGGAGCGGAGATAGGTGTTGCCGCGCTTGGACAGGCGGCCCAGCACGGTTCTGTCACCGGTGGAGATCTGGCGCGGAACCAAGCCGAGCCACGCTCCGAAGTCGCGGCCGCGTTGGAAAGCCGCCCCATTGCCGATCGTTGCCACCATGGCACTGGCGATGATCGGCCCGACACCCGGCACGCTCATCAGGCGCTGGCAGGCCTCGTCCGCCGCCACCAAAGCTTCAATCTCACCGGTCACTGCATCAATGCACTCGTCGAGATGCTGCCAGTCCTGCATCAGGCCTTCGATTAGGTGCGTCATCCGAGGCGTGAGCACGTCCGTTCGCTGAGCGAGAATATCCGGCAAAGCCTGACGCAGCGAACGTAGCCTCTGGCGCACCGGAATCCCGCGCTCCAGCAGAAAGGCACGGATCTGGTTGAGGACTGCCGTGCGTTGGCTCACCAGTCGTGCGCGAACACGATGAAGAGCTTGCAGGTCGAGTTGCTCGACGCTCTTGGTGGGCACAAACCGCATGGTGGGCCGCTGCACGGCTTCAGCGATGGCCTCAGCATCACGAAAGTCATTCTTGTGGCTTTTGCGGAAGGGTGACACGAACTGGGCTGGCATCAGCTTCACATCATGACCGAGCGCCAGCAACTGACGGCTGAGATGGTGGGCACCGACACAGGCCTCCATGCCGATCAGACACGCCGCCATGTTGGCGAGACGTGCCTCGACCTGTCCCGGGGAGAGCTTCTGGCGCAGGACAATGACGCCGCGGATATCTAGGCCAACGACGTGGAAGCTGTTCTTGCCGATGTCGATCCCAAGGGTGGCAATAGGCGGAAGCGGAGCTGTGGGCATGGCTCAAGTCCTCGTGCTAGGCGCCCCTCATGAAGGGTGCGCCGGTAAGCACGGCCGGTCCATCCCATTAGCAGACATTCGTACTCCCTGAATTCGACAGTTGCAGGCCTTCCGTAAAGATCATTAACTGCAAACTAAGGACCGTCATGGACCGATGAAATCTATTGCAAGGGGGGAAAACTTCATGCCTGCGGGGGCTACTGTGTTTCACCTGCGAAAGTATATCGCGGCCGCGTTACTGAGTACCGCCATTCTGGGTGGATTGGTGGTCTTCGCCGTAGATCTTGCCATCGATCATGCCGTCTCCGCAGATGCGCGGGCCCGGGCGGAAGACTGGGCAAAATACTTTGTCGCGACAATCCCGGAATTCGACGAACTGGTCAGCAGCGGCCAGCTCACCGAACGCCAGAGAGCGGTCGTTTCGACCGCGATGGTCGGCAACGTGTTTCGCTTCAAGCTCTATGACGCCAAGGGCAATGCGGTCCTTCAGTCCGACCTCGAAACCTTCTCGAACCAGGAACAGCACGATCATATCGACGATGAAGCGATGGAGGTAATCGCCAGTAAGCAGCCGCTGGTTTTCCTCAACGCCGGGACCCGCGAGCGCAATATGCCATCACGCTACGCCGAAGCGTATGTTCCGGTGCTCGACAGTGCGGGCAATTTGCGCGCCATCGCCGAGACCTATGTCGACGAAACGAGAGCAGAAGCATTCTTCCACCGTTCCTTAGCTCGACTTTGGCCAATCAGGCGGCTTGGCAGAGCGCGTAAACCAAGCCTCGTTGAAGGGCGTGTGAGGGTTTCGACATTTTGTGTCGGTAGCGTGATGTGAATAAACCCATCTCGCTCCAGATCTGACGCCGCACGGCCGCCAGGGCATCCGCGAAAGTCGGATGAGACTTGCGATACCAGCTGTCGATCCAAACAGCGGTTCGGGAGCGCTGACCGAGTTGCGCGGCCAGCAGAGTCACGATTGAGAACAGTCCGAGCAAGCAGGGCGTGGTGCGGGCGACGGCCTGATCCGACCATTGCCGCTGGGTCTCTACGCCCAGATGTGCACGCGCCTCCTGGAAGGTGACCTCGATCTGCCAGCGCAGGATGAACCAGCGGATGATCTGCAGCGGATCGCGCGTGGGATCGGTGCACAGCAGGGCTTGGGGCGAGAACCGACCGAGAGGATCACGCAGCACGACCCAGCGGATCGGCACGATGGGCATTCCGCCATGGCGCCACACGGCCGTGGCCGAGCAGAACTCGACCACGCGATCTCCTTCGCCATACCAGCCAGGCACCGTGACGCGGCGCCAGCGCGTGCTCGTCCGGAGCAACACATCGGAAAGGTTCGGCAACCGAGCTCCTTTGGTGCGCGGACGGCCCTTCGTCCCCGGCCGGCGCCGTGAAGCCGGCTCGTAGAGGGCGGCATCCAGGCGAAGCCGGGTAATACAGATCACGCCGCGGCGAGACAGCGCTGCCAGCAGTTCCAGGGCGGCAAAGCCCATATCGGCCACCAGCACCAATTCGCGCTCAGGCAACCACCGCCTGACCTGCAGCATCATCTGACGCGCCCAGTCGGTCAGCTTTTTGTGCCGCTGCCCCCGCTCACGGCAATACCGCTCGGAGGGTGCCAGGGCAGTGAGGAACGGCAGGGCCCAGGTGCGAGCTGCCCATGGAATGGGAGCCAGGAGCATGAGGTTGATCCACCGCAGGCCCGAGGCCTTGACGAAATGAGCATCGGAGGAGCGCACCGGATCGCGGTAGATGCCCTTGGCTTTGATGCGCTTGCCGCGGCGGCGCTCAATGGTGTCATCCAGGCCGAGGATCACCGGACCGGTTGGGGCAAAGGCCTGGATCAGCAGGCCCAGCAACAGCCGGGCCGCCTCGCGTGTGCTCCAGCGAGCCCGACTGAGCACGCGATGATAGTTGACGAAGTGGCGCTCGCGACTGAGGCCGGTGATACGCAAGATGCTGGTCACGGTGCGCTTACCGGGTGCCAGGATGGCTCCGACGAGCAGGACCTCGGCATGACGCCAGGTTCGGTGGCGAAAGAGCGGGGCAAACGCTACAATGATCGCGGCGAAGCGGGCGGGCAGGTCCGGCATGGTGGTGTCTCTTGGCGGAAACGCTGCCAGTCTACCGCATCGTTCGCTTCGCCGCCCTGCGCTCCCACATCACCCGCCAGAAATGGCCAAAGTCGAGCTTAGGTGCACTGGCCGTTGCACTCGGTGTGGGATTTGCCTTCTCCTTCGGTATTCCGACTGTAGCGTTTCTGATCCGGACGAGGCAGGCGCGTGAGGTTCGCCACCAGGCCGAGTTCCTCGCCAGCCACGATCCCATGACGGGCCTGCTTAACCGCACGCGGTTCGCGGAGATGCTCCAGGCCAGAATTGCCGACCGGGTGCCGGGTCGGCAACTGGCTCTTGTTTTTCTCGATGTCGACAACTTCAAGCTCATCAATGACGACTTCGGACATGATGCAGGGAATGAGTTCCTCAAGCACGTTGCGCGCGGCATCAGCCGATTCTGCGGCGGCGAAGACATCGTCGCCCGGGTCGGCGGAGACGAATTCGTGATCGCGCTGACTCGGTACGCGGTGGCAGAGATGGTGTCCGATGTAAAGGCCATCATGGCGACCATCAGCGAGCCGATCCACGTGCACGGCAACACCATGGCCGCCCACGTCAGCGCGGGAATCTATGTGATGTCGGATGAAGGGGCCACGGTCGAGGAGGCGCTGAATCGTGCCGAAGTTACTCTGTACGAATCCAAGATCGACGGCAAAAACAGAGTGAGCTTGTTCTCGCGCGAACTCGATGAGCGCATGCGCAATCGGCGCGAGCTCGAGGATTTGGTTCAACATGCCACGGCAATCGAGGGCTTCGAACTTCACTATCAGCCGTTGCTTTCCGCCGCTGACGAAAGCTGTGTCGGCTTCGAGGCTCTGCTGCGGCTCAGGGATCGCCAGGGCGCCTATGTCCCTCCGACCACGTTCGTTCCGATTGCCGAATCCATGGGACTGATTGCAGCCATCGGCAAGTGGGGGATCGTGGAAGCAGCCCGTACTGCCGCAACCTGGCCATCGGACACATTCGTCTCGGTCAATCTGTCGGTCCGCCAGTTTTACGACCAGACGCTGGTCTCAACCGTCAGCGACGCGCTCAAGGAGAGCGGCCTGGCGCCGTATCGGCTCGAGCTCGAGGTCACCGAGTCGATGCTGATGGAGGACACCGAGGGCATCGCCGAGCAACTCCGGTCTCTCAAGGCACTTGGTGTATCCGTGGCCATGGACGATTTCGGCACGGGTTATTCGAGCCTCGCCTACTTGTGGCAGTTCGGCTTCGACAAGCTCAAGATCGACCGCTCCTTCGTGAGTGCCCTTGAAAAGGACGAGCACAGGGCCCGCCAGATCCTGAGCACCATCATCATGCTCGCCCATCAACTGGGCATGAAGGTAACGGCCGAAGAGATAGAGACCGTGCGGCAGGCGGAAATACTGTGCGGGCTCGCCTGCGATCAGTTCCAGGGCTATCTCTTTGGCCGGCTGGCACCTGCGAGCGGCATGACATCGGTCTTCGCCTCCTCGGGAACGTCACGGATCTCGCTTGAAAATGTCGACTAAAGCCGAAGAGGTGGAAATGACCTTCGCGCTGCTTCGTGTCGAAACCCGCTCGAACTGCTCTGTTGGATATGGCTGCAGGCCCGGGATGAGCAATTGTTTACACATGTGCAGTCCTTTTGCCTCTATGGTTCCTTCGTGGTCTTGCCCTAGGTCGTAATGTCTAAGTTCATTCCCAATCTCGCGGACGAGACCCTCCCGGCCCTCGTCGAGGCCCTGACCGAAAGTGGGCAGGCGGTTTCCATCTTTGATGCCGAGGACAATCTCCGGTACGCGAATAAGACCTACCAGGGCATGTTTCTGGGCAACTATGATGGTCCTTTCACCTTCGCCGGCATCACCCGCCACGCACACAGAAACGGTCTTGGCGTTCGGATCGACGATGGAGATGTCGAGGCCTTCCTTGCCAGAACCCTTTCCCGGCGAAGGAGCCTGCCCCGCAAGTCCTTTGAAACCGATCTCGTGGATGGCCGCTGGTTCTGGATCGACCAGACCATTCTGCCGAACGGCTGGATTCTGTCTGTGGGTGCCGACATCACAGCCCTGAAGCAGAACGAAAAGGCATTGCGCCAGGCGCACGAGGCAGCGCTAAAGGCATCGCAGACCGATCTTCTCACGGGTTTGGCCAGCCGCCGCCATATCCTGGAGCAACTCGATGGCATGCTGGCTGAGCATGAGGCCTCTGGTTCGAAGTTGTGTATCGCCGTGATCGACATCGACCACTTCAAGGCCATCAACGACGGGCACGGGCACGACGCTGGGGACACCGTTCTTCGCCATTTTGCGGACATGTACCGCGAGAGAGTGCGTGCACAGGATATGCTGGGTCGGATGGGCGGCGAGGAGTTCCTGCTGATCCTACCCGGTGCCGGGGCTGACGACGCGTTCCGCATCATCGACCGGATCCGGGATCGCTTTCCGCCAGCCTGGCTCGTCGAGGACGGGATTGACCTGTCTTACACCTTCAGCGCCGGGATTACCGAGGCTTTGAAGGGAGACGACCGAAGTTCGATCCTGCGTCGGGCCGACCGCGCCCTGTACGCCGCCAAGGGAGAGGGGCGGAACTGCACCACGATCAGTGTCGCAGCGGAATGAGGCCGCCTTGGCGAACATCCGAGATTGGCACGGGGGCTGACCTTAGCCTTACTTCCGCACTGCTTGGATGAGCTGACCTTCGTTCAGGCCTGCGGTACTACCGAGCTTGACCCCAAGCCAACCTTCGACAGGGCTATACCCGGTGCGTTCAGCTGCCTGTTTGCACCCAAAGTACGATTGCTCGTCGAGGGTCAAGGCACCTCTGAAGTCTGCGCTGCAAAAGGTAAAGCAGCCGGCTGCTCATAGGATGCGGTCACCGGTGCCGGCTTCGTGGGTTGCGGGCACAGGCCTGCCACCTGGATCAGGCCGAACCCGTACGTCGGATCCCACCCGGGCTTCCCAAGGTCGCGGGTGCGCGCTTCCAGGCCGGACTGAACCACTTTAGGGTCCAACGTGGGGTTGGACGCGAGCAACAGGCTTGTTGCGGCGGACACGAAGGGGACAGCATAGGATGTGCCTGACTTCAGGGTGCCACTGCCCTTCGACGATGCTGTCCAGATATTCACCCCGGGTGCAGCAAGGTCAACATATCCGCCCTGCGTGGCGCGCCGGTACACATTCAGTTCCTGATCCACTGCGGTGACCGCGATGACTCCAGGATAGGCGGCTGGATATGACGGTTCGGCGCCGGGGCCATTGTTGCCCGCGGCCGCAACGATCACGATGCCCTTGGCCTGGGCGGCCTCGATGGCGTTCTGGAGGACCTCATTCGGCGGACCTGACAGGCTCAGCAGCCGCCATGAACCTCATTCGGCTTGGTGCTTGGTTCGCTGGCACGCCGCTCGCACGAACCCGGCAATCCGCATTTACCAGGCTCATGATGGCTCCCGTCCCAGCATGATGAATTCGCCAGCAGTATCTTTTTCGAAGCAAGACCACTCAGCAGCTTGTCGGCAACCTGCACAACTCAACGCCACGGCTGTAAGGCGCGTTCCGGAATGCTTTAGCCTATGTGAAGACCTTGGCTGACGAGCTTAGCCCATCCACTCTTCAATCCTGCCAAGCTTCCAGCCCATATAGCAGCAATCTCATGTGGTTCTCACGGCAGGATGAGAAGGGACGTTAACATAGCCGACAGAAGCGGCTATAATGTTCACGAAGTTAGTGCTGCGTCGATCTGGGCGTTCTCTCCAACACTGCGAGGGGGCCTGCGATGACAAAGCCTCTCCTGGCCTTGGGCCTTTGGTGTGTTGCCTTTGCGGTTGGCGTCGTGGGTCTCATCACAACCGGTCCTGGCAATCCCCGCTTCACCGGCACGGTTGTTTTCGATTTCAAGCCGTTCTGCCAGAGCTTCGTTGTCCAGACCGAGCGGGGCTTTGTGCTGCTGGAGTGGGAGGACGGCACCCTGTTTTTCGGTGAAGGCGACAGCCTCGTGGGGCCGCTGCACACAACAGGGGTTCAAACCTTGAATGTAGAGGGGCGTGGTGCGATGACGGCGCGATTCGAGACCTGGGTTCCTGATCTTGCTGCCGCGCAACAGGTGTTTCGGGAGCGCTGCCGCCTTGCTCCCAACACACCCCTGGCTGGGGCAGCACGAAATTAGCTCTCCAACATGGTCCTGGGTGGCCCCAACCGCCACTCGATCCTATGCTCCTGCCGATTTATAGGACGCTCGGCGCAATCCCGCAGCGAATTGTGCTGTTGTGAGCGTGACGTGTTCGGCCCGAAGCGTGGTGCGGATCGCTTCAGAAGCCAAGCTTTACCAGGAGCATCAGGTAGGCATGGACGATTATATAGAACTAACTATGAGGCTCAGGAATCCACTCCAGTTTCCTCGCAGACGAGCCAATGATCAAAGCCTCAAAACCTGATCATTCTCGGCCCCTCATCGATATCCGAGTTACCTCTGACCTGAATGCTGCTATGCTCCCCTCCATTCTGAGAAGAGGGAGGGTGTTCAATGCCGCGTACCTCTGTCGTGCGACAGGCTTCCGCCTCGGCGATGCAATGTCCCTGGTATCCTGCCGACCTACTGCCCCAGCTTCAAAGCACCCTGGCGGTTCTGGCGGATATCGAACTTCACTACCAAAGTGACCAGGAGCAGCTTCAGGGCGGGGCAGGCCCCGAGACCATCAAGACGCGGTTCGCTGCCCAACTTGCGGAGTGCTATCAGAGAGGCCGCTCTCGCTATGTTCAGTGGTTGAACGAGTTACAGCTTCTGATGAATCGGACGGCGTTCCCTCATTAGCTCTGTGGCCTGCCGACGCTCATTGGGAGAGAACCCAAGGAGGAGCCCATGCGCAAAGTTCTATCCGCCTCACTCGCAGGGACTGCCCTGCTGGCACTCTCATCCTTGTTGGTCCTAGCTCAGACACCCATCCCAGCGACGCCTCCAGGCGATGCGACTACACAGCCTGCGGGCGGGCTCGCCACTTGGTGGTGGGTTCTTCTGCTGGCCGTCGTGATCGCGGCTGCGGTTTGGTATTTTACCCGCAAGCGAACGAACCTGTAAGACGGCAAATGAATTATGCGCAAGATGCCGCTTAGCCCCATTCAGAGGGTCGTGACCTCGGTCTGGAAGGCCGTGCGGATACTGGAATAGCGTCCCGCAGCAACCCCGAAAGTCAAGCTCAACGGGCGGCGCGGCTATGGTGCTGGCGACATTCCGGCACCGGACAGAACGCCTGACGGCGACTGATTCGAAATCCTTATGCGAACACGGAGGGGCTGAGAACGCCTGAGAACACCTTCAACTCAGTGCCCTGCTGCGTCACCGATATCGGCACGGGCCGCATCTGGTGGGAGTGGCGTCAGGGTCACTGGGTGATCGCTGAAAGACTTGACCCTGCGGCCGTACCGAAGTGCCACGGATAGCTCAGTTCACTCGCGCAATCAGGTACGGGTCTTTGAACCTCTCAGGCGGGGCAGCAAAGCCGAAGGGGCTTTACGGCCCCTTCGTCACGATCAATGCTCCTACCGAGCGTATTTGAACTCGGGAGCCGCCTTCAACTGGTCCTTGGTCATGTTCGTTGTCAACATCGCATGATCCGGAGTCGCGCGAGCAGCAGTATCGGCAGGCCGATCCATAGCCAAGGTGCCGGTAGTGGTCGGCGCAGTCGGGCTGGCGGCCCCTGGAGCGGCGGCTGTGGCCCTCGGTGGGGCCGGGGCATTCGGATCGGTCGTGGTGGCTGTGGTCGCCACAGCACGTGGCTCATTCACCAATTTCACCTGATCGAACGGGATCGCCACATCGCGCTCACCAATGCCCAGGAACCCGCCGACACCAACCACCACCGCTTGGATTTTGCCACTGCTGTCCACGAGGATTTCGCTGATGTCACCGATCTTCTCGTTGTTCTGGTTGTAGACATCCAGTCCTTCGAGCTTGGAGGCCCGCCATTGCCCCGGTTGCTCCTGGGCCAGCCAGCTATGCGTGCGCGCTGGTTCATGCGCGCCGAAGCTACTATCGCCCGCCGAGGGTGTTGGCATTGAGCCTGCTGGCTGGTTGGTTTGAGCCATAACAGGGGCTGAGATCAGTGTTGTGCCGAGAAGAGCCAACGCGAGACGCCTACCAAACATGTCTTCCTCCATCGTGTTGTTCGCGCCATGCCGCGCATACAAGAATAACGGCGGGCTAAGCCCTCCGTTCGGCCCCACTTTCTTACTTCTGAGGCAGGCACCGTCACGCGTTGGGCGGCATTGCCCTACACAACGTGTTTTCTCCCAAAGGAATGGATCCTGTCCGACGGGGTATTTGTTCGTGATAAGTATTGGATTAGCGGGCAATCATTCGAGCCTTGCCGCAGCCAAGATACTCGAAGGCAGAAGAACCTCGCCAAGAAGCGTCGTTACGCCAACCGCCACGGTTAGCCGAACATAATCCCTTTCAGGTTTCGCAGAGCCTTGTCGCATCGCTCGATATGCTCGTTGGCTCGCCGTTGCACCTCAACAGTGTTGCGGCAGGGCTCATCGACCTCTTGTTTGCAGAACGGGCAGGTCATTGGCGTGACCTCTTAGTTGGTGGGTGTATCATGCCAACAAAGATGCTGCATCCGGGTTCCCGCGTTTCCTCCTCCATTCCATAGCAAGGATCACGCTCGGAAAGTGCATGGTCGATGGCACCTTGAGGTCGAGCTTCCGGCGTCACGCCAGACGCTCTTTCGCCATCAAGCGTCAGAAGCGTTGTCATCAAAAAGCCAAGGTATCTGCTCTGAATCTCACCATGAGCAAAGCCCCGAAGCCCCCGAGCCAACTGGAACCTCCCAGCGGATTACCCGATGGTTGCGCCGGAACTACGCCAAGGCGCGCTCCGAACTTGCTAATAAAATAATGGGCCTTGGCGAGCAGCGTAAGAAGAGCATTGCTCCCGTCGAGGCGGCTGCGGAAGCTTCCGCGAAGGGTCACCGCACCAAAAAGGCTGCCTGAGACCTTCGCCGACACGGCGCGTCCGAATGGTCTTGGGAAAGAGCCGAAAGTGGGCTCACTCAGGTAGCCCGCACGTGTGAGACCGTCACAGAGGCGTTCCAGCACTTTGGCACTGAGGGGGAAGGCGGCGCGAACGGCCCTCACCGTCATGTCCGGATACCCCACGAGAAGCTTGCGAACTGACGCCTCGGCTTCCGCCTGTTTATCCGAGAGGGTATACGCGGCGGCCAGAAGCCGGTTGATGAATATTGCCTTGGGATGAGCAAGGAGGGCTTTCTCGTCCCACTGGACTGCTTCCAAATATCGACCGGCAACGAAATGAGCCATTCCAATCCCGGCATAGGTCATGAAAGTCGTCGGGTCGAGTGGGCTGAGGCGCAAAGCCTTCGCGAAGTGATCAATCCCGGTATAAGGCTCATCGAGGTAGGTGTGAAGAAACGTACTGCGGTTCCATGCCCAAGCTGAGTTCGGATCGAGCGCCAGCGCCTTCTCGATCACTATCTGTGCCGCCAGGAACTCGCGCGAGATCGTCAGCGCAATACCGAGCACCGTCAGGACGATTGGATCATCAGGGGCGATATCCGCTGCCATGCGAGCCTTCTCGTGAATGTGGCGCTTGTCCCCTTCAATATCTTTCGACCAGATGTAGAAGACCTGCTGTGCGCTGCACCAAGCGGACAGAGCCAACGCCAGAGAATAAATAGCCCGGATCGAGTGAGAGTGCTTCCTCCAGGAGTTCGGTCGCTGTCCCGTTGGCGGCTGCATCATAGGACCAAACCAAAGGGAGAGATCGCATGACCAAATCATAGGCGTCGAGGCTACGGGTCACTTGCGCCTCGCCCGTTCGACCTCAGCGGCCCGTATCGATGGCTGTAAGGCACCGACCACGCTTGCAGTGATCTACGGCCTGTTATGACTTGAACCCTTTGCACCTGGAGGCGTTTTGCTCGTCCTGTCTGAGGAGGAGCCATGCTAACGGAAGCACAATGGGCCATGCTGGAGCCACTGGTGGAGCAATGCCGTCCCAAGGGCAAGACACCGCCACAGGATCTGCGTCGGACGTTCGAGGCCATTCTCTGGCGCCATGAGAACGGCGCCAAGTGGCGCGCCGTGCCGGCTGAATTGGGGCCGTGGTGGCGCGCCGCTCAGACCTTCATCCGCTGGGCCCGTCTGGGTGTCTGGGAGCGCCTGCTCAACCTGGTACAGAAGTGCGGCATCCAGCTCGGGATGACCTTCCTCGACGGCACCAGCGTGCGCGCGCATCAGAAGGCCGCCGGGGCTCGTCGAAAAGGGGCTCTCAAGCTCAACGAGACCATCGTGAAGCGCTTGGTCGGTCTCGTGGCGGCTATGGCACCAAGGCTTGCGTGATCGCCGACGGGCTCGGACGCGCCATCGCGTTTCGCATTGCACCCGGTCAGGCGCACGAGCTGCCTGACGCCATTCCGCTGCTTCACAGTTTGCCGAGTGTGCCCAGCTGGGTGGTGGCCGATCGCGGTTATTCAAGCCACAGCTTCCGCGAGCACATCTGGAGCATCGGTGCGAAGCCGGCGATCCCGGCTAAGTCCAATGAGGCGCCGGTGGCCTGTCCGGACTGGATCTATAACAACCGCAATGTCGTCGAGCGGCTCTGGGCCAGGCTCAAAGAGTGGCGAGCCGTTGCAACCCGCTACGAGAAGACCGCACGATCCTTCATGGGCGTGCTCTGCCTCGCCGCAGCAATCGACTGGCTCAAGCGCTAACAGGCCGTAGTCCTGAAAGTCGAAAATATCGTCAACTAAACCCTCGTAGCGCTCGCCCCAAAAATGAGCTCTGGTCGCGGCATCAATCAACTGCGCGGTCGCACGCACTCTGTTTCGGCTGCGCCGGACACTTCCCTCAAGAACGTACCTGACACCCTGTTCCCGACTGACTTGCTGGACGTTTACCGCAGGGTCCTTGTAAATGAAGGTGGAGTTGCGGGCGATCACGAAGAACGAGCGGACCCGCGACAGCGCGGCGATGATGTCGTCCACAATGCCGTCCGCAAGGTACTCGTCCTCTCGATCATGTCCAATATTGTCGAACGGCAGCACGGCAATCGACGGCTTATCAGGCAAGGGGAGCGGCTTTGCTCGCTCGCCTCGCGGCGTCGAGCCAGTCGCTGGCAATGCTGGAGCCGCGACACGAAACACATGCACCGGCTCTTCAATGTTTTTGACCTTCTGCGGTCCAAGATCATCGAAGCCGGGAGTAAGCGCTCGACGAGCATACGCGTGGGTTTCGGCTGAGATATACACGCTTCCAGGCTCCGCGAGGCTCTCCCGTCGGGCAGCGATGTTAACGACATCGTCCAACAGGTCGCCGTCCCGCACCATCACGTCGCCAACATGCACTCCGATCCGGAACTGGAGGCGGCGCTCCTCAGGTGTATCCTGGTCTGCTTGGGTGAGGAGCTTCTGGACTTCAACGGCGCATCGGACGGCATCTACGGCGCTCGGGAACTCCGCGAGTACACTGTCGCCCGCTGTGTTGGCAATTCGCCCACCACTCTCGGTGATGAGCCGGTCTATGATCCCGCGACAGGTGGTCAGGCTCTGGAGGGTTGCATCCTCATCCTGGGACATCAGGCGTGAATAGCCTGCCATGTTAGCGGCAAAGATTGCCACCAGTCGCCGCTCAACCTCATGCTCCTGCCGATCCATGGGACCCTTGGTGCAGTTCCAGTTCCAGAAGGAATTGTGCGGCGGGTCGGGTGAGCTGTCCAGTTTATGCTAACGAACCGCCAAGCTTGTTACAGAGCCTCAGGCAGGCGCGGATGGTCGTGGAAGGGTGGACGATCATTTTTCAACGAGGTGCTGGGCTGTCTCGGATGTTCGCCGAGGTTGTTCGGAAACATCCGGCTGATCATTCAGGTGCATGGTGCCAATCAGACGAAGTGCTCCCGCGATCAACACAATGGCAGTCGGCTTCACGAGCATCTCCCAAGTAATGCGGGTCTCAGCCTCCACAACGTCGGTAACAAAATCCACTACCAAGTAGACCAAGACCACCTGGATCAAGGTGATCTTGATTTCTCCGAGACCCTCGATGTGCATCCATAGCGGTGCCTTGGCTCGAACGCTGTTGGGGAGGGTGAAGGCAAAGCCGAAGGTGATGGCATAGGCGAACACAATTAGGACAAGACCAAACAGGAACGCATCCGTGGCCTGCATCACTGTGGCGATGACCGACGTTTCGGTGTCGGCGCTCGGCTGAAGCACCATCTCCAGGGCATATGCCAGTTTCAGGCAACCCTCGAAAAACATCAGCAGGGCCCCGAGTGCAGCCCCAAGAGCAGCGACGAGGGTGACCCAGCGCAGGGAGAGGATGGAGTGGAGCATCTGATCAGAGAGCCTCAGCCGGTATCGTGGTCTTGGTACAGTTTAACATATTCACCAGGAAAGACGCGCTACCTGAGCCAAAACAATTGCAGCCGTCGCTCGACCTTACGATCCTGCCGATCCATGGGACCCTCGGTGCAGTTCCAGATCGGATTGTGCGGCGGGTCGGGTGAGGTGTCCAGTTTATGCTAACGCACCGCCAAGCCTGTTACAGACCCTCAGGCAGGTGCGGACGGTTGCGGAGAGAAACAAGGCACACAGGCTGCAACCAGCCGACAATCTTGTGACTCTCCGCTTGGCAACGCTCCAGGAGGAGGAGAACACTTGTATTCCTTCGTCCTGTGCAAGATTCTGGATTGAGCCTCCGGAGTGATCCGTCATGCCTCTCCAGACCCGCTTGACCACCGCGCTTGGGATTGAGCATCCGATTCTGCTCGCCCCTATGGACCTTGTGGCGGGTGGCAAACTCGCCGCTGCGGTCAGCCATGCTGGTGGGCTCGGCCTCACCGGTGGCGGCTACGGCTATGCCGACTGGCTGGAGCGGTAGTTAGCCGCATCAGGCAACGCCAAGGTCGGCTGCGGGTTCATCACCTGGAGCTTAGCCAAGAAACCCGTACTGCTGGATTTCCGTGTTCCAGACACGAGCAGCGGCCAAGGATGCGCTTGGGCGTTACATCAACGGCTTCTACAACCCCGTCCGGCGTCATTCGACACTGGACTATGTCAGTCCGGTTCAGTACGAAAGGCTGGCCGGATAGCTACAAAGCCGCTCTCCACTAAACCGACGCAAATCCACGATGGCTCGCAGGTCGAGCTCTTGCTCGACCAAATCACAGTTCCTCTTGCCTCCTTCGTGGGCGATGGAGCCTACGATCAGGCCGGCATCTACGGCATTGTCGCCATGCGCAACCCTGATGCTGACGTGATCATACCGCCCCGCTCAACAGCGGTACTAAGCGAGAATGTGGAAATCAAACCGACTCGGCGCGACCGGCATCTCCAATCTATCCGCCGAGCATGGACGCAGGAGGTGGCAGAAGACATCCGGGTACACTCGTCGTGCCCTGGTGGAGGCTGCCGTAAGCCGCTTCAAACGAGTGATTGGGGGTACGTTGCGCTCGCGGACGGAACACCGCCGCGCGACCGAAATTGCCATTGCAGTTCATGCGTTGAACCGGATGCTCGAGCTTGGTCGCCTGATGCTGCATGGGGGGTTTTAGTGTGGCCGGGTCTCTGGCATTGCAACCAGCACCAGCACGAGCGGGATGAAGGCCACTCCAGCCAACATCAGAAACGCCGCCTCATAGCCGGCCCACGTCACTGCCAATCCTCCTAGCGCCTGGCTGAGGGAGCCGCCAATTCCCTGAACAGTACCAACAAGGCCGCGAGCCACATTGTACCGCCCCGTGTCACGCATGATATCGGCCAGAATAAGAGGCAAGAGTGCATCGAACAGGCCAATCCCGATGCCATCAAGCACTTGGACTGCGATCAACCAAGCCGCATTTCCAGAAAGCGTGAAGAGAATACCACGCAGCACCAAGGCGGCTATGGCAATAAGCAGAAGTGGTTTGCGCCCAGTCAGGTCGGCACGCGCCACGAGCAACGAGATCGGGACCATCACGAGTTGCCCCACAACAATCGCGCCTGCGGTGAGGGCCACCTCCTGGCCTGGATGACCGAGCGCGAGCTTCTGGCTGACCAAGGGGAGCATTGCCGCATTGGCTAAATGAAAGATCGCCGCGACTGCGGCGAGAACTAGGAGGGAGTTGTCCGTCAGGAGCGTGCCCCAGCGACTAGGTTGGTGTTGACGAACTGTCATCGAGGGCACCCAACCGCGGGCACGCTGATGATCGATCGCGTGGCTTGGGATCGCGAGCACAATCCACACCGTCCACACGCCGAAGAAGGGGACCAGGTAAAAAACCGCCCGTTGGCCCCAGGCCGTACCAACAGCGCCCGCCACGGCAGCGATAAACAGGTTTCCGGCCCGATCGAAGGCAGCATTGCGCCCAAGGCGAGCAGCTAATTTGTCTCGGTCGACGAGGCCCAGTGTGATCGCCGCAACGACTGGTGCGAAGACGGCGCCCAAGATTGCCATTGCTACATCGGCCGCAAACACAATGGGTACGATCGGGCGCCATGCAATAGCGATCGCGCAGGCCGAGAGTGCAACGACGCCCACCACGATAAGGCTGCGCTTGGCCCGGGTTGCGTCGATCAGGGCTCCGATGGGAGCGTGCATAGAGATCCCGATCAGGCCGCTGATCGTCAGGACCAGACCGATTGTAGCTTGGTCCCACCCTGCCTCCGTGAGCAGGAATACGCTGACATAAGGTCCCAGCCCGCCCCTTACGTCGGCCAGCAGGAAGTTGAGCCAATCCAGCGCTGCATGATGGGACATGATCACAGCTTAACAGGCGCGTATGAGCTTGGAACCCCCTTCACTAACATGGGTTAACCTCAGGAACCCGACACCTCAATTGCTGGAAACATCTTGATGCGGATTGCGCAGGTTGCCCCATTGGCCGAGGCCGTTCCGCCCAAGCTTTACGGCGGGACCGAGCGAGTGGTCTCCTGGCTTACTGAGGAGTTGATGCGTCAGGGCCATGACGTTACCTTGTTCGCCAGCGGTGATTCAACAACGTCCGCAAAGCTCGTGCCCTGTGTTCCGAAAGGGCTCAGACTTGCCGGCATTCGCGATCACATTGCCAGCCATCTCGTCATGCTAAACGAGGTCCGCTCCCGAGCTGATCAGTTCGACATCATCCATTTCCATGTTGACCTGCTGCAACATGTGCTCTTCCGCGATCTCGCTCATAAGTGCCTGACAACCTTGCATGGCAGGCTCGACCTGCCCGACTTCATGCCAGTGTACCAAACCTTCCAAGAAATGCCCCTGGTCTCGATTTCCAACAGCCAGCGCGCTCCGATGCCTCCTCATGTGAACTGGCTCGCAACGGTTCACCATGGATTGCCCGCGAGTGTCTGTCCCTTTAATGAGCAAGGTGGGGGCTATCTTGCATTTCTTGGTCGCATCGCCCCGGAAAAGCGTCCGGATCGCGCTGTTGAGATTGCCAAACGAGCTGGCATTGCGTTGAAGATCGCTGCCAAGGTTGATCCGGCCGATCAGGCGTATTTCGAAGAGGTCATTGAACCACTTCTTGATCACCCGTTAATCGAGTTTGTGGGTGAGATCGATGAGGAAGCCAAGTGCGACTTTCTCGGGCATGCTTTGGCGCTGCTATTTCCGATTGATTGGCCCGAGCCTTTTGGTCTGGTGATGATTGAGGCCATGTCGGCCGGAACGCCTGTGATCGCCTTCCGCAACGGCTCAGTCCCTGAGGTTGTTGCCGATGGCGTCACTGGTTTCATCGTCGAGACAATGGATGAAGCGGTCACGGCCGCTCGTCAGGTTGAGAGCCTGGGTCGAGCGGGTGTGCGGGAAGTCTTCGAGTGCCGCTTCACGGTGGCTCGCATGGCCAAAGACTATGTCCATGCTTACGACACCCTGCTGACAAAAGGCGGCACTGATCAGCGCCATCTGGTTGCGGCAGAGTAAACAATCGATCGCTTCCGAGCACCATGAGCGTATGGCTAAGCCGGCCATGGCAGCATTGAGCCTATACAGAACATCAACAACGAGGAAATTGGCATGAGCGAACGCGTCATGGGACCGGCCTCGGACCATCCAGAACCTTCTTCGGAGCAGCTTTCGGAACACTACATTGAGGCTCAAACATCCTTGGTCGAACGGAGTTTGCGAACGCTGAAGACGGGCGACGCCTTCGTGGTGCTCGATACCCATGGCGACTGCGGTACCGTGCCGGATAGTCCAGAAGGCCTGTTCTTCCAGGATACTCGTTACCTTTCACGGTTTGAGATGCGGTTTGAGGGCAAGCGCCCCCTGCTGCTGGGCTCAGTCATTCAGGACGATAATGCAGCGCTCACGGTTGACTTGACGAATCCCGACATAAGGCCGGGGGAGGACACCGCGCTGCCGCGGGACATTATCGCACTCAATCGAACCAAGTTCCTTTGGAAGGGGGTTCTCTACGAGCGTATTGGCCTGCGCAACTATGACGCTCACCGGCGGGTCTTCCGCCTCGAATGTCGGTTCGACGCCGATTTCTGCGACCTGTTCGAGGTCCGCGGTATGCAGCGGGATCATCGCGGTCACCTTTCAATCAAGACCGTGACTCCCGACCGGATCGTGTTCAGCTATGAGGGACTCGACGGGATCGTCCGTCAGTCCATGCTGCACTTCGAGCCGTGGCCAACACGCCTTGAGGCTAAGCGAGCCATTTACGAGATGGCGTTGGAGCCAGACGAGCGCCGCTCGATCCTGATCTCGGTGGCATGTGAGGAGCAGAAAACTGGGGAGATCTTTAGTCCCGAGGTACCTAACTTCCTCAAGGCCTACCGAGACACCCGTCGAGCCTTGCGGGCGACGACGCGGGAGATCGCCAAGATCAAAACTTCGAACCACCTCTTCAACGAGGTTATCTCCCGCTCCGCGTCCGATATGTACATGCTGGTCACGCCCACCGAGTGCGGCCTCTACCCTTATGCTGGCATTCCCTGGTACAGCACGGTTTTTGGTCGTGACGGCATCATCACCGCAATGATGCTTCTGTGGGCAGACCCATCCATTGCAAAAGGCGTGCTGCGCTATCTGGCTGAGATGCAGGCTACCGACGTCGATCCTGCTGCCGATGCTCAGCCCGGCAAGATTTTGCACGAGCGTCGCTTGGGCGAGATGGCTCGCCTCGGCGAGGTCCCGTTCCGGCGCTACTACGGCACAGTGGACGCAACACCCCTTTTCGTTATGCTGGCAGGCCAATACTACGAGCGCACGGGTGACCAGGAGACCATCAAGGCAATCTGGCCGAATATCGAAGCGGCCCTGCGCTGGTGCGATGAGTACGGTGATCGCGACGGCGATGGCTTTGTCGAGTATCACCGGGAAACGGATCAGGGGCTAGCCAACCAGGGCTGGAAGGACAGCCACGATTCCATCTTCCACGCGGATGGCTCGGGAGCCGAAGGTCCGATCGCACTCTGCGAGGTACAGGCATACGTCTTCGCAGCCAAGCAGGCTGCCGCGCGGCTGGCGACGACACTCAATCAAGCAGATATCAGCAACCGGCTTGCCAAGGAAGCCATCAACCTTCGTGAGAGGTTCGAGGCAGCATTCTGGTGTGAGGATATCAGCACCTACGCCTTGGCACTCGACGGAGCTAAGCGGCCCTGCCGTGTGCGGGCATCCAACGCCGGGCATGCCTTGTTTGCCGGCATTGCTGCACCGGAGCGGGCCCGCCGGGTTGCGAGGACATTGATGAGCCCCGACTTTTTCAGCGGCTGGGGCATCCGCACGCTCGCGCGGGGCGAAGCGCGGTACAATCCAATGTCGTACCACAACGGCTCAATCTGGCCGCATGACAATGGGATGATTGCGCTCGGTATGGCGCAGTATGGCCTGAAGCATGAGGCGGCGCAGGTTTTCCGGGCCTTGTTCGAGGTCGCAAGCTATCAGGAATTGCGCCGTTTGCCCGAACTGTTCTGCGGGTTTACGCGCCGGCGCCACCGGGGACCAACGGCCTACCCGGTTGCCTGCTCACCGCAGGCGTGGGCCGCGGCGACACCGTTCGCGCTTCTTGGATCGAGCTTGGGGCTGGAACTCAATCATGAGGGAAATGCGGTTCGGTTCAACGATCCAACCTTGCCAAGCTTCCTGGACGAGGTCTTGATCCACGAGCTTCGCGTGAATGCCTCAACGTTTGATCTGAGACTACATCGGTATGGACAGGATGTGTCGCTAAATGTCTTAAAGCGCGCGGGCGATGCCCGCATTTTGCTTGCGAAGTAGTGCAGCCCCTGGTTTGAGCGTCTTTCCAACTAAGCAGCGATTCGGTGGTTGGCCAACGGATGGCGACTTCGCTCGCAATTGAGCATCGCGACCGCCTCGTGGATGGCATCATCGAGGGTCTCTGGACCCGCGAAAGTCTGGTGAGCAAGATGATGCTGCTTCAGATCGCGCCAGAGCTCTTCGATGGCGTTGAGTTCGGGAGCGTACTTTGGCAGCCATTCGACCGTGAGCCAGGGCGCCCGCTCGGCGAGGGCGGCGCGCGTCGCCTTGCTGGTGTGGATCGGGCCATTATCGAGGACGAGCACGATCGGCTTCGTCGCACGAGCGGACGTTGGGCCATACTGCGTGTCGATCTGGTCCAGCAGCGCGATGAAATCGGCACTGCGCTTGCTCCGGCTGGTGCGCACGATCAGGTCCCGCGGGGCCCAGTCGAGCAGACCGAGCATCGCCACCTTGGCGGCTTGGCCGGGCGCTGGAATGCGCAGATCCGCGCCCTTCTTGGCCCAAGCATGGGCGAGATAGGGGTGGGTGAGCGCTTCGGATTCATCCCCGAACAAGAGCACGATATCGCCCGCCTCGGCCTGCGCCTTCAGGAGCTTGCGGCGCAGGCCGGCGCGGTCCACGGCGTCTGCATCCTGGCGGCCCTTCAGGGTATGGCGCGGCCGGCGCCAGCGGAAATCCCCTTTTGGCGCAACACGACCGAGAGCCGTGAGCGCGAGATGCGCACGCCGGAGCGCTTCTCGATCTCGTCGGCCAGCCGCGGCAAGGTCCAATTGGGGCGATTTGCGACCGATCCCGCCAGAACCGCCTCGGCCACCGCGAGCGCCCGCTCGGCCTTGACCGGTGCCGGTCCCGGGGCAACGGATCGCCGCAGCGCGTCGACCCCACCCGTCATGAAAGCGCTGCGCCAGAGCCGCACGGTATCCTCGCGCACGCCGAAGGCCTCGGCGATCCGCGGGCTCGTCCAGCCCGCCAGGGTCAGCAGGAGCGCCCGCGCCCGATCCGCCTCGCCCCGATCGCGCGAGTGGCTGAGAGCCATGAGCTCACGCCGCTGCGCGGCGCTTGCGACAACAGGGGATTTGCCCGCCATGATCCGCATCCCGAACCAAACTATGAGATGGAATCACAGACAGCATCCGTTGGCCACCCCGCTGAAACCTGCTTAGCCGTTTAGATGGAGTATTCGGCTTGAGTCCTCTCTGCAACGGCAATGGTTAGAAGGCAGCGCTTCGAGCTGATGATAGCGTGAGGGTGATCCCTCACAAGCATCAGGACAGGGCGCGCAGCATGAAGCGACCGTGATGGAGTGGACGCCCCAACGGCCCTGGTGTGCCACAGTGGAGGTGTTGATCATCACGTCAGGAGGCGTCCATGGCAGAGGTTTGTACGATCGGGCTGGATTTGGCGAAGCATGTGTTCCAGGCTCATGGAGCCGATGCATCTGGAGCAGTCCTGTTCCGCAAGAGGTTGCGGCGGGCTCAGGTGCTATCATTCTTTGCGACTCAGCCGCCCGGTACCGTGGCTATGGAGGCCTGCGGCAGCGCCCTTCACTGGGCGCGCGAGATCGGCAAGCTCGGTCATGCCGTGCGGCTGATCCCACCGGCTTACGTGAAGCCCTTCGTCAAGCGCCAGAAGAACGATGCCGCCGATGCGCAAGCGATCTGTGAAGCGGCCCAGCGCCCGACCATGCGCTTCGTGGCGCCCAAAAGCGAGCAGGCCCAAGCCGCCGCTCTCGTGTTCCGGGCGCGGGATCTCCTGGTGCGGCAGCGGACCCAGATCATCAATGCTTTGCGAGGTCATCTGGCCGAGTTCGGGATCGTGGTGGCCCAAGGACCGGCCCATGTCTCTTCCCTTGTGCGGGCCGTAGAGGACCCGGCTGAGCCGGTGCCGGAGATCGCTCGTGCCATCCTGTCGGTGCTAATCGAGATGCTGCACAGGCTGGATGGCAGGATTTCCTTGCTTGATCGCGAGATTGCCCAGAGGGCCAAGGAGGATGTAACCGCACGCCGTTTGATGACGATCCCTGGAGTGGGTCCGATCACTGCAACAGCCTTGACGGCCTTGGCGCCGCCGGCCGAGACGTTCAAGCGTGGACGAGATTTTGCCGCCTGGATCGGCTTAACTCCTTTGCAGCATTCGACCGGCGGCAAGCAGAAGCTGGGGGCCACCTCGAAGATGGGCGAGCGAACTCTACGTCGCCTGCTGATCATCGGGGCGAGTGCTGTCCTGCGCTGGGCGGCCCGTCATGGCGCACCAGCCGGATCGTGGCTGTCTCGCATGCTGGCCCGCAAGCCGCCGATGCTGGTGCGGGTAGCATTGGCCAACAAGATGGCCCGCATGGTCTGGGCCTTGATGGCCAAAGGTGGGGACTACCGAGCTCCGGCCGTGAGCGTGTAAGCGCTCGCGTCCGTGGGGCTGTTGGAGGCGTAGGAAAGTCGAAGGGGAGAGATGGCGCAACGGTCGATGAGACGGGATCAGGAAAACCAGAGTGCAACAGCGTGCCTTGAGCACGTGACCGTGAGTTGGACTTGATCCGCGGACTTCCATCCGGGCCCGCGGCATGTGAATGGCCGCAGACGAGGCCGCACACATGTAAGCACTCGCCGACGCACTACACCGAACCTAAAGATTTCTCTTGCGTCACCTGGGGCGTCCACACATGTTGCACGGATCGACCGGGGCATGGATTTAACCTATCCTTGCCCGATCTCAGGCAACTCGAACAGGCTCCGGGCGCCCAAGCTCAGGCATGCGGTTCAGGGCAGAAATGGCGATGGCGACTTCGGTCGCGCGACGCCCATCTGTTCGCGAGCGCCGCGCATCTCCGATCACTCGTTTAAGCCGGCTGATGGCGGTCTCTACCAGAGCCCGACGCGTGTACCCGGATCTCTTCAGCCAGCCCATACGGCCATGCTTCGCGATGCTTTGGAGATGTTGGTCGCGATCGGAAGGAGTGCCCTCTGCCATGTTGCTCGGCACCGCCGTTGCTCGGGGTGGAACGATGACTTCGGCAGCAGGATGGTGCTCGGTGACGGTGCCATAGATGCCGGACTGGTCATAGGCTCCGTCGCCAACGAAGGAGGCAAGTGGGCCGGGGATATGGTCGAGCAACGGCTCGACCTGCGTACCATCTTCGATAGCATGGGGCGTCAGCGCTGATGCGAGGATTTGTCCAGTCTCGGCGTCGACGCCGATGTGCAGTTTGCGCCAGGACCGGCGTCTTCGGGTGCCGTGCTTCTCGGTCAGCCACTCGCCGGGTCCACACAATCGCAGGCCCGTGCTGTCGACCAGCAGGTGAACGGGCCCTCGCGAGCTTGGACAGGGCTTTGGCACCTCGAGGGTTTCGGCGCGACGGCTCGGGGTTGAGTGATCCGGCACCGCCAGATCCAGACCCAAGAGCTGAAGGATCGAGCCGATCAGGCCCTCCGTCTGACGCAGCGCCAACCGGAACACGGCTCGCAGCGTCAATGCTGTCTGGATCGCCGAAGCCGAGTAGTGGGGCTGACCACCGCGTGTCGTGCGGGGCTCGGCCCGCCAGGCGGCAATCGCCTCGTCAGAGAACCAGACCGTCAGACTGCCTCGCTGGCGCAGGCTGGCGTCATACTCGGCCCACTTCGTCACCCGGTACCGCTGCTTGGGAATTCGGTGCCGACGAGTGGCGTTGGCTTTGAACGGCACGGCAGATGTCCGACAAGGAGGGGCGCAGTCCTCCTATGTCGCTCGGTTCCGGTTACCAACTCGCCTATTCGTGCAACAACGCGGCTCGCCGCCCGCCTTAATGTCCGACCGTTTCTGGCGCATTGTTTCGGTGAGCGGCACGATACCGCCGGCTCATCGAAAGATAGCACCTGGGACCACAAGACCATGTGCGTGCAACCGACTATACAGAGGAGGGAGCCATGACGAGGATCTCGGTTCTGTTGTCACAATTAGCCATCCAGCCATGGCGAAACCGGAGGCGTCGGGTTCTGCTGAGTACCGCTGCCGTCTTATGTGCAGGGCTCACCGGTCAGCCGGTTCAAGCCGACGAGACTTGCCAGTCGCCGTACATGGCCAAGATCACCGGCGAGGAGGAGTTCGTCTATGTCTGGACCCTCGGCCTCGAGGGGGTTGGCGACGGGCAGGACAAGGTGGTCACCGTCGATGTCCGCAAGGACTCGCCGACCTTCGGCAAGGCGATCGACACTGACTCGGTCGGCGGGCGCGGCGAGGCCCACCATGGCGGGCTGACGGATGACCGCCGCTTCTTCTGGGTCGCAGGCCTGTCCGACAGCAGAATCCACATCTTTGACGTGGCAACGAACCCTGCCAATCCGAAGCTGGTCAAGACGATCGACGACTTCGTCGAGAAGAGTGGAGGCGTGGTTGGCGCGCATGGCGCCTATGCCCTGCCGGGGCGCATGCTAATCCCGGGGCTGTCGAACAAGAACCACGACGGGCGTACCGGACTGGTCGAGTACACCAATGACGGGCAGTACATCACCACGCACTGGATGCCGACCGCGGAGAATACCCAAGGCGCGGCCGTCGAGAAGGTTGCCGACGGCTACGGCTACGACGCCCGTGTCCTTCCGCGCAAGAACGTCATGCTCACCTCATCCTTCACGGGCTTCAGCAACTACATGCGTCCGCTCGGCGAGGTCATGAAGGACGAGGAGGCGATGAAGCACTTCGGCCAGACAATGGTCCTGTGGGACTTCCATGCGCGCACGCCGAAGAAGGTATTCAACGTTCCGGGCGCGCCGCTGGAGATCCGTTGGGCTTGGGGGCCCTACAACAACTACGCCTTCACCTCGACGGCTCTCACCTCGAAGCTGTGGCTTGTGTACGAGGATACGGACGGAGAATGGAAAGCCGAAGCGGTGGCGGATGTTGGGGACCCAGCCAAGCTGCCGGTTCCCGTCGACATCAGCCTGAGTGCCGACGATAGGACGCTGTTCATCGACAGCTTCATGGACGGCATGACCCGGGTCTTTGACGTCTCCGACCCGCACAGGCCAAAGCAGATCTACGAAAGAAAGGTCGGCGGTCAGGTCAACATGGTCTCGCAGAGCTGGGACGGAAAGCGTCTCTATTACACCAGCTCACTTCTCTCGAACTGGGACAAGACGGGTGCCGACGGCGCGCAGTTCCTGAAGGCCTATAGCTGGGATGGAAAGGAGTTGGCGCCGCGGTTCGAGATTGACTTCCTGCGCGAGGGATTGGGGCGTCCGCACATGATGTCGTTCGGTTCCTCGAAGCTCTACGCGAGCTGACGTTTTCCGGGCGGGAGCCCTTCGGCTCTCGCCTTGCACCTGCGAGGGGAGGGATCCAATGCCGAGCCGTACTGTCCCCCGTCTCATTCTGGCCACCGTGCTCTGTGGGGCATCATTGGCTGCGTCGGCCCATGATCTGCACGAGCGCGAGCCAAACGCCGGGCAACCGATCGGCCCAAGCACCGGCTACGCCTTTGCTCTGCCGGATCCCGGAAGCTATCGGCTTCCGGCCATCCGACCCGCGGCCGGGGGGAGTGTCCTGGACGAGAGGGGGCGAGGACATGATCTGGCCGATCTCCTTCAGGGTCGGATCACCGTCCTGGCGTTCATGTACACGCGCTGCGGCGATCTCTGCCCGACCGCGACGTTGCAGTTGTCACTGTTGCAGGACCTTGTGGCCAAAGATCAACGGCTTGCCCAGCGCATGCATCTGGTCTCGATGAGCTTTGACCCGGATCATGACACACCTGAGGTTCTTGCCGAGTATGCGGCGACCTGGCGCTCAAGCGAACCCGGCGCTCCCGAATGGCTCTTTCTCACGGCCCCCGACCGCTCGGCGCTCGCGCCCGTGCTCGCCGCCTATGGGCAAGCTGTCAGCGCCAAACCCGATCCCGGCGCGGCGGGCGGACCGCTGTACCACATCTTTCGCGCCTTCCTGATCGACGCCTCGGGCCAGATCCGCAACATCTACAGCCTGGATTTCCTCGACCCAGAACTGGTTCTCACCGACACCAAAACCCTGATCCTCAATCAGGAGCAGGACCAACATGCGGCCAGCCCCGCTCCTTAGGCCAAGCACCACCTTTTCCACATGAGGCGAACATCATGGTGAACTTTACCCCCTATCGGTCCTGATCGGTGGACTGCTAGCCGCGCTTAACGCCGGACGTAGCCAGCCGTGACCTCGTCCTTATGGGCGGCGAAGGCGGCCAAGACTTCGGCCTTCTCGCGCTTCGGAACCTTGAAGAAGTCCAGGGACCGTCCGAGTTCGGCGGTAACCGCATCGAATTCTGCGGGGGAGATCCGGAGGTCCCGGTGCGCCTCCTCGAGGCCGAGCGGCGTCGCGCCGGGCTTGGTGGCCGTGAACTGGAAAGGTCCACCCGCAGCGTTGCAGACCCACAGCGTCCGCATGAACTTGAGGCCGGGCAGCCTCTTTAGATTCTTCGTGTGCCATTCCCGCAGCCGCGGGTTCTTGGACTTCTGGCCGACGATAGGGTTCTTCACGACGGCATCGCTGAAGTGATCGACCACCGCCGCAATGGCGAAGACGCCGCCGAGTCGCTCGTACAGACTTGTCTCAGGCTTGGTTTGATTGGTTTGGGCGTAGGCGTGATCCGCTCCTGTCAAAGCCACCGGGGCCGCGGTCAGCGCAAGCCCTATGACCGCCCATCGTCTTGTAAGAGACGTCGAAAAAAGCTGTGCCATAAAATCCTCCTAGGGCTGAAGCGATTTACGCTCGCAGTGAATGGCCGCCCGAGCGGGTTCGACCCAACATTGGATGTTGCGGGCAGGAGAAGGTTCCCGTCTGGCGAGCTTACCAGATGCAAGAGTTCTGGAAGCTCCTGTTCCGAGAGCAGCGCCAGCAGATCGTTTTGTAAACAGCCTTTCGCGAAATTCCATCCATCCACCCGTGGGCCATCGGGCGCTTAGCGTGGGTATGGTTTGAGCTCGAAAGGTCTCCTAAGAGGCTGGTGAGCAATTTTATTGCTCGCTTCAAGTCTTTGATTCAGGATAGATTTCACTGGAATCGGTGAGGCGGATGCGGGCTGTTTGACGGTTGAGGAGCCCCGCCATGGATGTCTGTTCCTACGCCAGCGATCTCAATGATGCCGAATGGGCGCTGCTCGCGCCCCTTGTCCCCCGCAGCCATCCAGCCGGACGGCGACAGACCTATCCGTTACGGCGCATCGTCGATGCGATCTTCTATCTGCTGCGCACCGGAGCCCAGTGGCGGCTGCTGCCGCACGAGTATCCACCCCGGTGTGCCGTCTTCTACCACTATGCCCAGTGGCGCGAGGATGGCACCTGGGAGCACGTGACCCAGGTCCTGCGCGAGAGCTACCGCCGCACGATCGGCCGCAGTCCTCAGCCGACAGCGGCGATCATCGACAGCCAATCGGTCAAGACCTCTGAGATGGGCGGACCACGTGGTTACGATGGTGGCAAAAAGATCAAGGGTCGCAAGCGCCATCTTCTCGTTGATACGCAAGGCAATCTCCTGAAGAACAGCGTGCATCCAGCCGACATCCATGACCGCGCCGGAGCCGAGATCTTGTTGGAGGGTCTGCAGCATCTCTTCCCGGCCATCGAGCTGATGTGGGCCGACACGGCTTATCGCGGATTGAAGGATTGGCTGTGCAAAGCGCTGGGCTGGAGGCTGTCGATCCCACAACACTGGTGGGCCGGTGGCGTCTGGACGCGGATTGGCGCAGAGCCGCCGACGCGGCCGAGTGGCTTTCAGGTGCTCGCGCGCAGATGGGTTGTTGAGCGGACAATCGCCTGGTTGACCACCAACCGGCGGCTGGCGAAGGACTACGAACGTCTGGTCGAGACCGGCGAGATGCTGCTCTATCTCGCGATGAGTCGTATCCTGCTGCGCCGCCTCACGCGAAAGGAAAGATAATTGCTCACCAGCCACTGAGACCAGCGCGACATCAAGTACAATAAAGCCTAGCTTAATCGCCTCGCCGTGAGGATGATGCCGCAGACGGTACGGGAGGTAACCGAGGACGAAGAACCCGAAGGCGTAGGCCCCGTAATAGAGATCGCGTGGCCATGGTACGAGCCAGATGAGCCAGACGGACACGACGATGATCGCAGTCAGCCGGGCATAGAACGCGAACTGGAGGCCTTCAAGTTCCGCCTGTCGAATGCTCGCCTGAAGATGATCCTGTGAGTTTCCATGAGACCAAAGCGATCGAAGCGCCTGCAAGGCACTGGACACAAAGCCGATGATCCGGTTCGCCACGTCAGACATGTGCTCGCTCTGCTAATCACGAAGGCTCTGAGCTTGAACCTGATAGCATTCCGGCAAGAGCCTTGCACGGTGCGAGCAGAAACGGCGATGGGGGTCAGGCCGGAGCTTAGGTCCATACGGAAATGTTTCGGGTGCAAGCCTGCCGCCCTAACGCATGCGGGGATCACCCGCGGTACTGATCGTCCGTTACGTGTTCCATCCAATCGACAGGAGAGCCGTTCAGCTTTTCTTGGATGGCGATGTGGCTCATGCCCGTGGTGGCTGTCGCGCCGTGCCAGTGCTTCTCGCCAGGCTCGAACCAGACCACGTCACCCGGCCGGATCTCCTCGATAGGGCCGCCCTCGCGCTGCACCCAGCCAAGGCCGGACGTGACGATGAGGGTCTGGCCCAGCGGATGGGTGTGCCAAGCCGTGCGCGCGCCGGGCTCGAACGTGACATGAGCCCCCGCAACACGCGCCGGATCGGGCGGGCTGAACAAAGGGTCGATGCGCACGGTGCCGGTGAACCAGTCTGCCGGTCCCTTGCCCGAGGCTTGTGAGCCGCTTCTATTGATTTCCATCGTCCTTCTCCTTCGATGTTTGGGAATCTCGCGTCATGTTCGCGACGTCCGATCAGGTCGGAGGGTAATCTAATGCGCGCAGCTCCAGGCGATTAGGTGGTGAAATTTACATGACCCTCTATTCGGGATTCATAAGTGCCGCGCATAGGACCACCTGTCACTTCGGCGTGAGATCGCTGTACCAATAGGCGGCCGTCACGCCACCATCCATGAGGAAGTCGCTGCCCGTAATGAACGCGCCGTCCGGACCCATGAGGAGGGCACCGACGGTTCCGACCTCGTCCGGGGTGCCGGCTCTCCCTGCTGCTGACAACTCAATCATGCGACGGTAGCCGGGGCCGCGTGGTCCCTCGAGTTCATCTTTCGCGAGCGGGGTGATGATGATCCCCGGGCTGATCGTGTTGATTCGTGCGCCGCGCTTACCCCAGCGGACGGCCTCGGCCATCACCCGTAACGAGTTCCCTCGCTTCGAGACCTGATAGGCATGGAGCGGATCCTCCACCTGATCGGGCTGAAGCATCGGCAGCGTGAGAAGGTCTTCCGTGGGCGTTGTCGCGAGGGCCGCGTTCTGCTCGGTTGAGAGCGGCGGCAGCCGATGCCCGGACTGGGAGGCGATCACGACGCCCGCGCCCCCGCGTGCGATGACGTTGCCGAATTCCTCGGCGCTCGTGCCAGTGCCAGGACCGAAGCCGTGACCGAGTTCCTTGTACTTCCGGTATTCCACCTCCGTGCCAGCCTGTCGCAGCGCTGCAATCCGTCTCTCCATCGCGGAGGGAGGTGCGATTACATCCTCCTCGCCGACGGCTACAAAGGTCGGAGGCTCGTCGGCTGAAAGGTCCGAATGGGCCGTGTAGGCCATCACGACAGCCGACGGCTTCGGAAGGTCCTTGCCTCCATATCGGGCGACGCCGTGCGAGCCGATCGACGCAGCCATTCTCGCTCCCGCGGAACTGCCCCACTAGGAATACCCTTGAGTACTGACCCCGAGCGTGTCGGCATTCTCGAAGATGTATGAAATCACGGTAGCCAGATCCTGGGTCGCAATCGCGCCGCCCTGTCCGGCCCGATATTTGATGCCTTCGGTGTCGGCCTCATCTCGACTGCGTCGCTGCTGGGATCCGCCCTCTTGACGCTCGCCCTCGGGTTGGTCGCCTACCGGATCCCGCGGCGTAGGGCCCTGCTGGCCGCAAGTCTCCTGATGCTGGCCACCGGGCTGGGGTTCGCTGGAATCGAGACTTTCTGGCCGCTGCTTGTGATCGCCTTCGTCGGCACGCTCAATCCGTCCGGCGGCGACGTCAGCGTCTTCCTGCCCCTTGAGCACACCGTCGTGTCCCATGTCGTCGCCGACGGGGACCGGACGGCGGCGTTCGCCCGCTACAGCTTCGTCGGCGCCTTCTTCGGTGCCCTCGGGGCGCTCTCGGTCGGCGTGGGTCGACTGGCTTGCCCCGGTCGCCACGCCGGAGACGACGTCCGCGGCTCTCTTCGGCTTCTACGGCCTGCTGGGGCTGCTCACGTTCCTGCTCTACCGCCACCTCTCGCGCGAGGTTGAGGCGGGCACCGACAACCCGCCGGCCCCGCTCGGGCCGTCGCGCGGGATCGTCTACCGGCTGGCGGCCCTGTTCTCGGTCGATGCCTTCGGCGGCGGCCTCGTCATCAACGCGTTGCTCACGATCTGGCTGGGCGAGCGGTTCGGCATCGGTGTCTCGACAATTGGAGCGATCTTCTTCGTGACCAGCCTGTGTTCGGCGGTCTCGTACTTCGCAGCGGTGCCGCTGGCCAAACGGTTCGGGCTGATCAACACGATGGTGTTCACCCATCTGCCGTCGAGCGTCTTCCTGATCCTGACCGCCTTCGCGCCGACCATCTGGATCGCGTTCGGGCTCCTGATCCTGCGGAGCCTGCTGTCGCAGATGGACGTGCCAACCCGGTCCTCGTACGTCATGGCGGTGGTCACGCCGGAGGAGCGGCCCGCCGCCGCGAGCGTAACGGCGGTGCCCCGGAGCCTCGCCTCGGCGGTCGCGTCACTTTTGTCCGGCTGGCTGCTGACCGCGTCGCCGTTCGGCTGGCCGCTCGTGCTCGCCGGCACCCTGAAAGTAGCCTACGACCTGACGCTGCTGCGGCTGTTCTCGGCCATCAAGCCACCGGAGGAACGCTAACGCGGTTCAGGGCTGGCTCCCTCACCCGGATGACGTGGGCCAGAACAGCCAGATCAGGAATGCGGCGGCCAGGAGCCACAGCGTGATGATCGCCGCAGCGGCGACCTTGCTGACCGGCCGTCCCTCCCGCGCAACCGCCTCGGCCCGGAACTCCATCATCAGGTCAGCCGGGACGAGCTTGATGGCGAGCAGGATTCCCAGAGGCACGATGAGAAGGTCGTCGAGGTAGCCGAGCATCGGCACGAAGTCCGGGACGAGATCGATCGGCGAGAGCGCATAGGCGGCCACCGCTCCGGCGGCCGCCTTCGCATACCAGGGCACCCGGTGGTCACGGGCGGCGATCCAGAGCGCCACGACATCGCTTTTGATGGTGCGCGCCCACTGCTTGGCCCGGTCGATCAAGCTGTCAGTGGCCATGCAAAGGCTTCCTTTACGATAAGGCCGTCGCGGGTGCTGCGAGGTCGACGAAGCCCTGCACCAGCATGATCACCCCCAGAACACCGACGAGGCCGGCCGAGGCCAGCGGCAAGGATGCGTCTGAGTTCATCGTGTCGGTCGGTCATGGCACGGATCCTCCGCTGGTCGGACGGTCTCCCCGGCCTGGCGCGCACGGCACCCCGGCGCGTCCAGCATAAGCCTGTCGCCACCGGACGGACATGCTTTCGCGGCCATGCCGGTTTCCCGTATGCCCGCCCGCTTGCACGGGGAGGCGGTCACACCTCCTCTGAGCCCTGATAGCGAGCGAAGGTCCTCTGGCCCGCAGGCCCGAACAGGACGACTTCGTAGGTATCGTTCTCCACGCCCGTGACCTCCATCCCGGGTGAGCCGACGGGCATGCCTGGGACCGCGAGCCCCTTGGCCTGCGGCTTCTCCGCAAGGAGACGCATGATCGCGTCCGCGGGGACATGTCCCTCGATGACGTAGCCGCCGACCTCGGCAGTGTGGCAGGAGGTGAGGTCCTGGGGTACCCCGAGCCGGACCTTCACCCGTTTGATCTCGGGTATCTCCCGAACCTCCACTGGGAAGCCCGCAGCGCGGATATGGTCGATCCAGCCGGAACAGCATCCACAGGACGGATCCTTGCTCACGACGACCTTCGGCAGGCCCGTCTCGGCGAAGACGGGCTTCATGGCCAGGGCCGCCCCCGCGGTGCCGAGGACGTTCAGGAAACGGCGGCGGTCGAACATGGGAGCCTCCTTCAGACTTCGATTGGGGTGTAGCCCGCCTCGGCAACAATGGCCTTGATGGACACCAGATCGGTACTGCCGAGGACCGAAACGAGCTTGGAGGCGGGATCGGCCTCGACGCTCGTGCCGGGTAGGCCGGTCTCGATGGCTTTCCTGATGGTGCCGGCACAGTGACCGCAGGTCATGTCCTCGACCTTCAGGGACAGGACATCCGGAGGACGATCCACGGCCTGGCTCGCCTCGGTCTGATGGGTGCTGCATCCGCACATGGTAAAGTCTCCGTTTCAACGGGATGATGCACGCACCCCGCACCTTCCCACGATGGCAAGGTCAAGAGACATACGCGCCCTCGTCCGACAATGGCCCCTCGGCTGGTCGGCGGAACCGTGCGAGAGGGCCATCGTCGGCATCATGGACCGTACCGTGGGTGGCCTGATCCGCCTCGTGCTCAGTCGCCGCGTCCCTGCCGAAGGCCACTTCGCTCCCGCCGTGCGACCTCCGAAGGCGTGAACGTGTATCCGGCCACCATCGCGAAGTCCTTCCTCGATTGCAGCCGGACACCAACGCGCGCATCGGCGCACGACGGCACTGCCTCGGCCCTGACGTGTACGGCGAGGCGTCGGTGGCATGATCCCGGCACCAAGCTGCCTACTTGCGCTTGTCGCTGTCGTATACCTTGGCGCCGCCGGTGGATGCCCCGGGGGTCGCCGAGGAGCCGGTTGTCGTGGCCCGTGACCGTCCGCGCATGAAGTACCAGACAAGGCCGGCAATGATCGCCAGCCCTATGATGATCCACAGCCAAGGGGCGCCGCCGTCCGTGGACGCGGGGGAGGCGGGTGAACCGGAGGTAGCCGGCGGCGTGGCTTGGGCGAGGGCCTCGTTCACCGCAACGAGGGTCGTGATCGTGAAGACGCTGAGCCTGTCGAGCATCATGTTCCCCTTCCGCCCACAAGGGCTGCGGATCAACGTTGGCCACACGCCCGCGTTCCTCTCATCGCGAGGGCTGGCGCACCCCTGCCTCGGGTTTCCCGGCCCTCCATATGGGGAACCGACGCGACGGGTGCCCGTTTGTCCTCGCTTGCGAGAGAAACAGCCATGGGCGACCCAACCCACCCTTCGAGCGTTCCGCCACACGATGATCAGCAGATGCCTGTTCTGGACGATGCGCCGAGGGGCGGTGCCCGCACCATGGCCGAGGAGATCATCCCGCTCGTCGAGGAGACCATGACCGTCGATAAACGACGGGTCATCACGGGCCGCGTACGCGTGCAGACGGTCACAGACACTCTTGAGGAGCTGGCTCACGCAAACGTCCAGCGGGAGACGGTGGAGGTTACCCGTGTGCCCATCGACAAAGTGGTCGAGACCGCACCGGAGATCAGGACCGAAGGCGATGTGACCATCGTGCCGGTGCTCGAGGAGGTGCTCGTGGTCGAGAAGCGCCTGGTGCTCAAGGAGGAACTGCACATCCGGCGCCGCGTCGAGTCCGAAACCGTCGAGGTGCCGGTCACCCTGCGCAAGCAACGCGCGATCATCAAGCGTGTCGATCCCGACGACCTTGGTCCCGAGGGTCCGGCAACCTATCCGGCAACCTAGGGGTTAAATTCTAACGCTTGGTACCCACGGCCAAGCCAACGCATTGGGTGGAAAGCGGACCTTCCCTCGCTGTTCTCAACATCCTGGTTTGACCCGTTTCGGACCATCCTGCTCTGGGACGCAATGGCACGAGCTGGACAGTGGATCAAACACATTCGGCTCCAGTGCGGGACTACCGAACCGATCTTCGTACTATTGCGCCGCGAGGGTCTCACAACTGTGCCTTGTTCCCAAACAACACTGATACAGTTGACCTCCGTCCCCGGGATAGGTCTACGGTCCACCACGGGAAGATGGAGGACTGGCAATGCCTCGGTCGGCTGCCGAACCTGATGGACATCACGCGCCAACGGGTCGATTGTCCGGGTTCTACCGGCTTCTCTGGCGTCAGACGAGACAGGCGCAGCTCCTGCTGATCGGGCTTTCGCTCGCGATCGCCGTCCTGGCGGCCGTGCCGCTCTACCTCCAGCTGAAGCTGATCAATGGACTGGCGTACGGGACCTCGCTGCACCAGGTGCTGGTGCTCGGCGCTTCCTATGGGGCAGCAAGCCTGCTCACAATCGCGCTGAAGCTCTGCCTGCAATATCGGAGTGCGATCCTCGGTGAGACCATCGTCCGCCGCATCCGCGGCCGCATCCTTTCCACCCATGCCCACAAGCGCCGCACCGGTGATCCGACGCGGACGGCCGATGGGACCGTCGTCAGCATGCTGACCGCCGAGGCCGAAGGCGTCGGTCTGTTTGTCGGCGAAGCGATCACGACACCGCTCCTGGAGATCGGGACACTGCTCAGCATCCTCATCTTCATCACAGTCAGCGAGCCGCTCCTGGGAGTGTTCATCGCTGCGATCGCACTCCCGCAGGCGGCGATCGTGGCTGCCGTCCAGGGATCCGTGAACACCTTGGTGAAAAAGCGCCTGGAGCTGCTGCGAACGGCCGCGGACCGGGCGGTCGATGCGGCGGCCCCTGGCCTGAGGCAACGATCCTTGAGACGTTCGACGAGGTCTTCCGCGCCCGCCGACGGATCCACATTCGCAAGCTGTCCTCGAAGGCGGCGCTCAAGGTGCTGGCCGCCCTCGGTGTCGTCGGCACACTTGTGCTGGGTGGTTGGCTGGTGCTGCGGGGCGAGACCGACGTTGGGACCGTTGTGGCCGCCCTGACCGGGCTGACCCGCATCGATCGCCCCTGGAACAACCTGATCAAGTTCTACCGCTCACTGAGCATGGTCATGGTCCGCTACGGATTGCTGGAGGGGGCCATCGAGTGAGGCGACCCGTGTACCACACCTCGCGCTCAATGCCATCGACCACCGGTGAGCTCGCGCCCCAACCCCTACTCGGATCAATGAAAACCCGCATCTGAATCTAAGGGAAACCCTGAAAATATTATCAGGGTATTGCGATCCTATCCCAGCAGGCTCCGAATTCAACGTGAAGTCAAAGGTAGCATGACGTGCGTAACTTGCCGGAATTTCCCAACAGTAAGTGAGTTATACTGAAATATTGAGCAGATTCAATTCATCTTGTTCGCAGTCAAGCGGATGAATAAATGGACCGATTAGCAAACTTCTGAGAGCATCGATGCCCCCACAGGCGGCCAATGCGATATCGCTCAGGAGGACTGGATGATGGACCCCACACGTCGCGAGATCGTGCAAGGTGCCGGCGCTTTTGCGCTCAGCGCAGCATTCGCCTCAACGCTCTCCGGTGCGGCACAAGCGGCAACTGATCCGGCGAGCTTCGACATCGACAAGGCGTTCTCGGGCTTCATGGCCGACATCGGCGGCAACCCTTCCGATGGTGGCGGGACAGTCAGCTTCACGGGCCGCGATCCGATCCTGCGCAGCCATTTCCGCATCGGCACGGCGATGGCACTGCCGGCAATGGCAGCGGGTGTCGGCGCCGCCGCGATCTGGAAGGACCGCATGGGCGAGGGGCAGGACCTGACAGTCGACCTGCGCGAGGCGGTCTACAACGTCAATCCGCTCATGACGCCGATCATGCAGCACCGCATCGCAGCCGGACGCGTGCCGGCGGACGACCCCGTGCCGCGAGGCTTCACCTTCACGCCAACCATCAACGGCCGCCTGTACCAGGCACCCGTCGGTCTGGGGAATCCCTTCTCATTCGTGGCGTTCGAGACCAAGGACGGCCGGTACGTCAACGTGACCGGCGCCTACCCCCACCTCAACGACCGCGCGCTGAGACTGCTGCGGACCACACCCGACCGCGAGTCGATCACCAAAGCCATCAAGCAGTGGAACGCCGAGGATCTCGACAATGCGATGATCGAGACGAGGACCGTCGGCGGCATTCACCGCACCGCGCAGGAATGGCTCGATCATCCGGAAGGCGCGGCACTGGCCAAGGTGCCGGTGATCGACATCCGCAAGGTCGGTGACTCCGAGCCCATCCCCTTCACGCCCGATCCAAGGTAGCCGCTGTCCGGGATCAAGGGGCTGGCGCTCACCCACGTCATCGCCGGATCCTGTGCGGCGCGCACGCTGGCGGAATACGGGGCCGACATCCTCCAGGTTGCGCGCGACCAGTCCTTCGAGCACGAGGCGATGTGGACCGACGTCAATGTCGGCATGCGCTCGACGATGCTCGACCTGAGGAATGCGGATCAGGCCAAGGCCCTCGATGCGCTCGTTCCCCGCGCCGACGTGTTCATGGAGAGCTTCAGCGGACGCGGGATCGAGCGGCTGGGCTTCGGTGTCGAGGAGGTCGCGAGGAAGCGTCCTGGGATCGTCTACCTGACCGTGCGCTGCTACGGATGGGACGGCCCTTGGAAGGACCGGGCCGGCTTCGACATGGAAGCCCTGACGGTGACGGGCTACACCATGGCCGAGGGCGGCGGCGGCAAGCCGGGGATCCCGCCGACCTTCCCCATGCCGGAAGGTGAGAGCCCGACACCGGCCTTCCCGCCGACCCTGGTGCTCAACGATTACATCGCCGGCTATCTCGGAGCTGCCGGCGTCATCGCGGCCCTCCGGCGCCGTGCACGGCAGGGCGGCAGCTATCACGTGCGGGTCAGCCTCTCGCGCGCCGCCATGTGGTACCAGAGCCTCGGCACGTTTCCGAGCACCGACTTCGACGCCACGGCTCCGGAGCACCGGATGGTCCCGCCGGAGACTGTTCGGGGACCGACACCCTATGGCGAGGTCCACCGCCTTGCGCCGCTGGTGAAGCTGTCCAGGACACCAAGTGGTTGGCGTGATCCTTTGGTCATCGTCCGCGGCAGCGACCGTCCAACCTGGTGAGGGTGAAGCACATGCGTCAGTTGAGTGAACGAGATGCGGACCGAAGCAAGGTTCTCACGGTTGTCAGCGTCTTTGCCTTGTGTCTGACGCCCGGTATGGCCTCATCCCAGACACCGGGAGCAGCGGCCCCTCCGCTGTATCCCGATCCCGGCATAATCGAATGGTACGACGGGGCTCGGGTCGATCTCCTCGACCAGACCCTGTCGGGCAAGGGCGACGTCGAGGAGGATAACAGGCCCCATAGCGGCTTCTTTCGCCTTCCGACGGCACTCGAGGAATGGTTCGCCTACAAACAGCGCTTGACGGAGCTGTACGGGCTCACCATCGGCGGTTCCTACGGCGTGTTGTGGCAGCACTATTCCAGCAGCCCGATCGACGAGCACGACGCAGTTGGTGGCAAATTCACGTTCAACCTAAGCTACCAACTGACCAGCCCCGGCTATGAGAACCCGATGTGGCTCGAGGCCGTGGTGGAAGACCGGCGAGCGCTGGGAACGGAGCTGTCACCGCTGTTCGGAGGGCTGGCAGCCGGGTCGATCACGCCGACTGCCGCCACGTGGGGCGAGTTCGATCTCGGCGTCACCCAGTTCTACATCCGCCAGAACCTGTTCAACAATCGCTTCCAGTATGCCATCGGCAAGCTCTTCGCGCCCAACTTCGTCAACGCCTATCCGTTCTTCGACGACAACCGGCAGTTCTTCAACCAGGCGTTTTCGACGAGCCCGACAATTCCTACGCCCCTGAGAGGGTTTGGTCTCGTCGCTGCCGGGTACCCGACCGACGGCGGGCTTTACATCAAGGCCGGCATGTACACGGCCAACAGCGACGACACCGGCCTCACCATCGACGACTTCTTCACCGAGCCCGAGCACTTCTACCATGTGGAGGTCGGATGGACGTCGCTCGCGGGACAAGGCGTCCCCTTGCAAGCCCGCGGTCCGATGGATGCCAACAATGTCCACATCACGGCCTGGCACAAGGACGACCAGAAATTCGGCCCACCCGAAGCGAACGGCGTCGCCTTCAACGCCAACTACAAGGTCCGCGAGGACGTGATGGTGTTCCTGCGCGGCGGCGTGTCCGAGGGATGGTTCGTCGATCGCAATCTCGCGGCCGGGTTTGGCTGGCGCCCGTTCGAGGCCTACTCGGATCTTTTCGGTCTGGGCGTGGGCTGGGCACAGCCGTCCAACGACGCGCTCAGGGACCAGTACACGATGGAGGCCTTCTACCGCTGGCACCTGACGCCCAATCTCGCGTTCACGCCGAACATTCAGATGATCGTCAATCCGGCCTTAAATCCCAATGAAGACACCCTGTGGGTGTTCGGCTTGAGAACACGGCTCACCTTCTAACGTGAGGCGTGATGTTCATAGATCGACATCGCACATCGTTGTTTCTGATCGCGGCAGTCCGGACTGGTCTATCGCTGACGTCCACTAATTCTTCCGCTCTCAGAGCCGGGCTGCCGGTTCGAGCGTACGGGAATAAGATCGAATTGGAGACGCCTTGCCGTCGCCTAAACGGCAGCTAATGGCACTGGGCTGACCTTAGCCGTACTTCCGCTTTGGGCTAGAGCAGGCATCCCAGATCGGGTACCAAGCGTTAGAATTTAACCACTCGGGCCTGGTCGTTTCGAGGAACCGAAGCCCGGCAACACGCCGGGCCTCGGCCGAATTGCGATCAGCCCTTGCGACCCTTGCGATCGGTCGAACCCGCGGTGCCCGTACCCCGGACGCTGCGCTCGTCATCGACGTCGACTTCCGTCTTGCGCACGGTGTCGGACACGGTCTCGGTGCGCTGCTCCACGTCCTTGCGCACGACAACCTCTTCCGTGACCCGCGCCTCCTTGGAAACCACCGCCTCCTCGCGGCGCTCCTCGGCCTCGATGGTGCGTTCGCGGAAGGCGGCGTCACCCTCGCTCAGGGGACGGTCGACGGGGCGGCGCTCCACGTGAACGCGTTCCTCGCGCAAATTGACCTGCTCCTGCACCGGGCGCTCGACCACACGGGACTGGATGCGCACCCGGCCGTGGCCGACCTCGCGCTTGCCGACATGCAGTTGCTCCTCGGCAATCGGGATCACCTCATCCCGTCCGGTCACATCGGTCCTGGCGCTCCTGGCGCGGGATGTCTCCGACGTTCCCGCGAGGTCGCTGGCCACCGCTGCCGTCGCACTGCCGAGACCGGCCGTGCTGCCCGAGGCCGACACGTCATATCCCGGCCATCCCTCGGAGCGCCAGGCGGTCTGCTGCTCGTCGAGGTCGAGGATGCCCTCGCCGTCGAGGATGCCGACCACCCGGTCGACCTCGTCCTCATCACATTCCACGGCAACGAGCGAGCCGCCCCGGCGCACGCCTTCCGCATAGGCATGGGCATCGGTGCGCGGCACGCCATCGTTTTCCAGATCGTCGATGAGGTTGTCGGAAGCCGTCGAGTAAAAGCTGATGTCACCGCGCGAGATGCCGGCCTGCTCGAGGCGGCTGACGATCTCGCTGGCTTTCTGTTGGTCCTGGTAGAGGCACGTGACGGTCTTGGACATGAGGTTGGCTCCTGAAAGGCTTTCGTGATCGAACCCGTTTGTGACCCATGGTCGAGCCGGACAGTTGCAACGGCAGACACGATCCCGCATCCCGGCGGGACACCGATGGTCCAGGGCAGCGTCCATGCAGGCAATCGGCTCGGCCGAGAACCAACCAATGTGCCGTCAGGATTTCGGTTCCCTTGACCCGACGGGCTTTACCGACGCAGTGACCATCGCCTGCCGCTCCTGCGGCAGGCGCCCTCGTTCTCGGATTGGCCAGTGCGGGCGATCCCGGTGCACCTGAAACGACCGGAAATATTTCGTGAAGGAATAAGCCCGCGACGGCTTTCGTTTGTCACTCATACGAACCGAGAAGGCAGAGCTGGCCCATGAATCACATCCGAGTGGCAGAAGCGCCCCAGGCTCCAGCGACCAATCCTTCCTACGCCTTCAGCACTGGCCCGTCATTGCAGTGCGCGGCGCTCTTTCTTGTCGCCTCCGTCAGCTCCTTCGTTGGAGCGGGCCTCCTGCTGGCGAGCATCTGATGGGAACTGTGCCCTCCCGCGTGACAGTGGTTCGCCCAGGCCAAACCCATCTCGAACGGACGGGCCGATGAGACCCGCGCACAACACTCGAAAGATGACCTCCATGGCGTGGCCGCTTGGCGGGAACTTGGGAGCGATTAGGTCTGTTACTGCCAAGCTGGGTCTAGGTCTCACAGGCTGTCCCCGGAATGGGGTGTCGCAACCCGAAGGCCCCTCGGCTGGAACTTGCCGCCAAGCGTCGCCGGTACTCTCAAACGTACAATGATGACTATCAGAAGTGATGCACAATCCATGGACCAGGATGTTGTTTATGGCGAGCGATCCCGCCCGCTCGCCCAACAGGCCCGCTCTCATGTCGCGACCGTTCTGGTCTGTCAGAACAACCTCATCCGCAGCGGCATCGATCACGTTCTTTCGGGGACGCGGTTCGTCATCTCGTCGGGCGCCGACGAACAAACCTCAGAGGCGCCTGCTCTCTGCTTGATCTACACGGACCACGTTGCCGACGACATCGGCGAGGCCGTCAACCGCCTCAAGACGCGATGGCCTTCTGTCCGGACGGTTCTCTTGAGCGATCACTTGGATCCCGCTGCCGTCGCCCATGCCTTCCAAGCGGGTCTCGATGGGCTGTGCTCGACCGCAATGAGCCCTGAAGCTCTCATGCTGGCTCTTGAGCTTGTTGTGCTCGGCGAGAGGTTTATCCCGGCAGATGTGGGCCTGGCTCTGCTGACTGCACAGTCCCGAGGCGACGAAGTTGGCTTCGGAATATCGGCTGCCGCTGTGCCAGCCAACGATGGTCTCGGCGGAAAGAGTCTGTCCGGTCGCGAAGCCCAGATCCTGCATCTCATCACCCAAGGCGCCGCGAACAAGGTGATTGCGCGGGATCTGGGGCTGGCCGAAGCGACCGTCAAAGTTCATGTCAAAGCGATCTTGAGGAAGGTCAAGGTGTCAAACCGGACCCAAGCCGCCATGTGGGCACAGCAGCATGTGAAAGGGCACCCTCAAGCTGCCATTATGGATGCAGCGGAGTGACGCAGCAAACACTAAGCAACAGGACAGCGGACCAGACGGCTCCGGCAACCGTCACTCACCTATTCGACTGTCCAATCGTTCAGTCATAAATAACGCTTGAGATGTTTTCCAATATATATTTCCTGTCGGCGGCACTCATCAGATATTCATCTGGCCGAATATTGGGTAAAGCTGCATATAATTTTGAGTATACTTGAAACCGTTCTCCTGGAAGTGCGTTATTGGATCAGCGGGCACCAAGCCCGAGATCATGAATTCAGGAGAACATCCATGTCGAAGAAGCTTCTTCTCGCTGGTGCCGTGCTTGCATCCCTCGCCCCTGCGGCCGCTTTTGCTCAGGGCGGTGCTGCGGCCGGTGCGGCCACGGGTGCAGTCGGCGGCGCTGTTGTGGGCGGTCCGGTCGGTGCCGTGGTGGGTGGCGTCACGGGCGCCATCGTCGGCGGCATCGCCGATCAGCAGCAGCCGGAGTTCCGCACCTATGTGACGACCCAGAAAGTGCCGTCCTACACCTACAAGGAAGAGGTGCGCGTGGGTGCCGTTCTGCCCGAATCCGGCGTGACCTATCATGAGGTGCCTTCCGAGTACAAGGTGAAGGGCTATAAGTACACGGTGGTGAACAACACCCCGGTGCTCGTCGAGCCGAGCAGCCACAAGATCGTGCAGGTCATCCGCTAAGAGACTCTAGCCTTCGGGCTAGCGATGGGCGGCCCTTGTGGCCGCCCATTGTCGTTCTATGGCTGATCGATTAAGCCGCCAAAGAAACACGCTAACGCTGATCGAGCGGAGGAATGCAATGCGAGTGCCGGCAATCCTACTGATGGGCATTGTCCTGTCAGGCTGCGTTTTGTCCCGCGAGCCGCCATCCCAGCCCGTTCCGCCAGCCAATCTCGGATCGACACAGGCAGCACCTCCCGTGCCCCCGGCCCCTGTCCCGGCGGCCCTTCCGCCAGGATACACCCGGCACATCACCTACAGCGATGGCAGGTTCACTCTGCCGGACGGCTCAACGGTGCCGGCCGATCCCAATGGCGGGTTCACGATCTCCACCGGGGCCTATATTCCACCCGACGGAGCAGGCGGAATCATTCTCCCGAACGGCGCGCGCTGCATTTCGGACAGTGCGCGGGACTACTTTTGCCCCTGAGGCACCCCCTTCGGTCGGTTGTCGCCTTTAGGTCACAGCCAAGCCTCTTGCCCGCCATCCGCACGCTCGGGTGAGATGCCATCCGCTGCCTCGCTGGAGTTGGTCTTGGCGCCCTTGGCTGCCGGCAGCCCATAGCCTTCAGGGTCACGCATTGGAGCAGCGGAACCCTCGCCGGTATGGGCGCATTCCCCGACCTCTAGCCCGTTTCAACGGAGGGACAAATGCGCCGTATCCTCATTGCCATCGCCGCCACGGCCCTGTTGGCGGGCACCGCTGTCGCTCAGACGGCCGTGACAACGACAACGGAAACTTTCGTCACAGCCAAGCCGACCGACGTGCTGAGCAACAACCTGATCGGTCTCAACGTCACCAACCAGGCCAACGAGACGATTGGTGAAATCAAGGACCTGATCCTCTCGCAAGGCGATCTCAGTGGCTACATCGTCTCGGTCGGAGGCTTCCTGGGCCTGGGCGAGCGCTATGTCATCGTCCGTCCGAGCGCCGTCAAGGTCAGCTATGCCGAGAACGACAACAAATGGCATGCCGTGATGAATGCCACCAAGGATCAACTCAAGTCCGCCCCCGAGTTCAAGTATGAAGGCCGCTGGAAGCGCTAATCAACCCGCCCTTCAAGGCCAGAAAGGCCCCGTTTCGGGGCCTTTCCCATTCTGAGATCACCAGGTCTGGCGACCGTACCAATCGTCGACATCCTGACGGACGCGATCCTTCTCGAGCCCATAGCGCTCCTGGATCTTGCCTTCGAGCTGATCGCGCTGGCCGTTGATGACATCGAGGTCATCGTCGGTGAGTTTGCCCCACTGCTCCTTGATCTGGCCCTTGACCTGCTTCCAGTTGCCCTCAACGCGGTTCCAATCCATGGCCTCACTCCTGTCTGTGATTAGAGCTGAGCGCTAACGTCCCGGAGCGGACAAGGGTTCTACGTCTGGTCGTTGGCCAATCCGGGCAAATCCGTGAATTCGCGGAACGGAAATCTCGCAACCGTGGCAGATGCAAACTGCGTTGGAGCCGCCAAAGCCAGTGCGGCTTCAGTTTGAAGCCCACTCCCTTCGCTCCGGTCATGCTGGCCGTGCTTGGTGTAAAATTGCCAGGAAGCACGGGAGGGTGGCTGGCCACAAGGACTGCTGCCGAGAGGGGAATTCATGGTGACTGAGTGCACGGCATGTCAACGTCGGGAAGCGTCAACGAAACCCAGCGATCCGCGGTCCGATCCAGGGGCGGCATACAATCGCCGCAGTGAGGCTGGAAATCCGACCGACCATGTCGATGGAGCCCCTGAAAGGGGATTGGTCCCCGATCAACGCTGCGCCGCGTGACGGCACGCCCGTCATTCTGTGGATGATCGGAAGGTACAGCCAGCCATTGCCGCCGGACTGAAGGAGTTGAGCAATATCAGGCATTGGTTTTCCAGGAATGTCTCGCGGCTGCAATGGTTCTCCCAGCCGCCATGGAGTGGATCACTTCAGGTAGGTGCGGACCACCTCGATGAGCTCGGCGGCGCCCTTGGCGCGCTCCGGGTCCGGTTCATGCGCCGGATCAACGACGTGGTTGCGGATGTGGTCCTCCATCAGCTCGACGGTCAGGCCGTTCACGGCCCCGCGCACCGAGGCAACCAGCATCAGGACGTCGGTGCAGCCGAGTTCTGCCTCAAGCGCTCGCTCGATCGCCTCGACCTGCCCCTTGATCCGGCGGACCCGGGCCAGAAGCTTCGCCTTTTCCTTGATCGTGTGGGACATGTGGCCTCCTCGGTGACGGCTTGCATGATATAGGGGGCTACCCTATCTGAGTCGAGCGCAATGTTTGCCGCAGGATCGGGTTGAGGCCGTGACGAAAGACAATCCTTGTATTTCCGTGTGCGCGTTTGACGGGCGGACCGGCTGGTGCCTCGGCTGCGGCCGGACAATCCCCGAGATCCGCGAATGGCGGAAGCTGACGCCGTATCGCCGCACGGCCCTCCTGCGGGAGCTTCCCCGACGCGTGGAACAGGTCCGGACACACCATGAGGCGTACACGAATCAGGTTGCCGGTCGGGTACGCCGCCCGCTTCCTTCCGGAAGCGGACAGTCGAACTGATGGTGCATCTGCCCGATTATCTCAGCCTCTTCGGGGCCTCCTTGCTGTCGGCGACGGTGTTCCCGTTCCAGTCGGAGTTGGTCCTGGCCGGCATGCTGCTGGCCGAGCACTACCAGGTCTGGGTGCTGGTGCTCGCCGCCAGCCTCGGCAACATCCTGGGTTCCTGCGCGAACTGGTACCTGGGCCGCCTCATCGCCCACTCCGAGGGCCGACGCTGGTTTCCGGTTGCCCGGGAGCAGGTGTGGCCAAGGCGGAGGGGTGGTACCACCGCTACGGTCGCTGGACGCTGCTTCTGTCGTGGGTGCCGATAATCGGCGATCCGCTCACCATCGTGGCGGGCGTCCTGCGCGAGCCGTTTCCGGTGTTCCTGGCGCTGATCGTGGTGGCCAAGACCGCGCGTTACCTCGGGGTCGCGGGCCTCACGCTCGGCTGGGTGCAATGAGGCCGCGGCGTGCCCGAGCGCACCTGCTCCTGCGATGAATTTGCAAGTAGAATCAATGGCTGGCGACAGGCGGACGAATCCCTTTGAAGCGGCCATCCCACTCATCCCCGGACCTGCCCTGGCTGCCGTCAGGTGGTCCCTATGTGTCGAGTTCGAGCATGGACCGCATCCAGAAACTGGCCGCCGGAAGCATTGCCGTCGGCGTCGCCGTCCTTGGCCTGAAATACGCCGCCTATCTGCTGACCGGCTCCATCGCCCTGTACTCGGATGCGCTGGAAAGCATCATCAACGTCGTGACCGCCGTGGTAGCCCTCCTGGCGGTGCGGACCAGCGCCATCCCGGCCGATGCGAACCACCCTTACGGGCACCACAAGGTGGAATACTTCTCCGCCGTGATCGTGGGCGTGCCGATCGTCGTGGCGGCGCTCGCCATCCTGCGTGAGGCCTACTTCGGGATCATGGCCCCAAAACCCTTCACAGCCTCGATGGAGGGACTTCTCGTCAATGGATTGGCGAGCGTCATCAACGCCGGCTGGTGCTGGATGCTGATCCGGCAGGGGCGGCGCTCGCGCTCACCACCGCTGGTCGCGGACGGCAAGCACCTTCTGACGGACGTCGTCTCCTCCATTGGTGTCCTGTTCGGCGTGGGGCTGGCGGCAGCCACCGGCTGGGCCATCCTCGATCCAGCGCTCGCGGCCTTGGTGGCGCTGAACATCCTCTGGTCCGGCTGGGCGGTGATGCGGGAGTCGGTCGGCGGCCTGATGGACGAGGCAGTGCCGGAGAACACCCTCGGCCGCATCCGCGAGCTGATCTCGTCCCAGGCCGAGGGCGCGCTGGAGGCGCATGACTTGCGCACCCGACAGGCCGGGAAGGTGACGTTCGTCGACTTCCACCTGGTCGTGCCGGGGGAGATGGCGGTGTCGGCGGCCCACGACATCTGCGACCGCATCGAGCGGGCGCTGCTTGACGAGGTCGATGACGCCCTGGTCACGATCCATGTCGAGCCCGAGCAGAAGGCCAAGCACGCCGGGACCGTCGTGCTCTAGGCCGCGCCCGGGACGGGCCGCCGGAGGAAGCCGTCAAGGCGCAGCCACGTCCGAAAGGAACAGCAGCCCGCGACCGCGGCGCCGGCACAAGCAGGAATCGTACGGAGCATCGGCAATGTCAGGATACAAAGGGGCTGAAGCCGGCCGCCCCTCAACGTCGTTCCGTGAGCCGGTTGTGCAGGACCGCAATGGAACCCGCAAGGACCAGGCCGGCACAGGGGAAGCCGGCCATTCAATCAGCCGATGGGTGAGAAAGGTCTCCTCCAGCACGGCATCATGGGTGGGATAATCACCCTGCTGCTAGGATCCCTAAAGCCGGCTATGGTTTCTCCGCCTTGGAGATGCGGCAATCCCTTGGTGTTCGGGTCCGGGCAGGAGGGGTCGGAAGGTGGCGTCGCCGATCCCTCTTCACCCGCTCGCTTCAAGGACAGAACTCGCCAGTATTCGCAGTCCCGCCGAGGCGACTTCCCGAGCCGGTTTTACTGAATGGGCGGCGCGGCATTCCATAAGCTCGCACGACGACTTCCCGAACACCTCAATCGCTTCCATACTGGCCGGTATGCGAAATTGTTGTTGGGCATCTCAACCAGTAAGAAGCGACATCCACCCCCGAATTTGCCGATCGGGGCAGAAGCGCGGCGGATCTCCGAAGAGACGCCAATAGCCAATACCAGCCTTGGAATTCAGCGTCCAAAACCCCACGGTCAGCGGGACCTCAGGTGGAGTCTCGTTCTCGATCATCCAGAGGATCACAGGCGTGCCGTCACGAGGCGCAGTGTCAACCGAGGCCCAGCCGCCGCTGATGGTCGTTCTCGACATGGCCTATAGAGCTCACCGAGCCTGTCAACGACAGACAGAAGCCTTTGTTCGCGGTTCCATACGGCTTCTGCGCAATGCGTATGCGTTCAGGCTTCTCTTCTACCGGGACAAGGCGGGAGGGAATGTGCCGGGCAATAGGCGCTCAAACAGACGCCGGATTTTCCCGTAGCATTCGCACGCCGTCTCTTCGAGGCCCTCTCGGTCGATCACCGTGATGCTTCCCTTGGACTGCCGGATGAGCCCTGCCGTCTGGAGCGTACGGGTCACCACACTCACGCCGGAGCGCTGCACCCCCAGCATCTCGGCCAGGAACTCGTGCGTCAACGGTAAACTGTCCTGATCGGTCCGGTCGTGCATGCTCAGGATCCAGCGGCAGCAACGGGCTTCGACCGGGTGAACGGCGTTGCAGGAGACGGTCTGGAACGTCTGGGCGAGAAAGGCCTCGCCATAGCGCATCATCAACTGCCCCAGATTCGGGCGGGCGTTCCTCACCGCATTCAAATGCTCGAATGGGATACGCGAGGCAGTGCCGGACATTTGCACGATATAGCGGCCGAAGGCTTCCCGGGTCACCAGGGCACTGAGCAGGCCCGCGGCCCCCTCACGCCCGAACACCGCAACCTCGGTGGTGGCACCATCCTCCATGACATTGACAAGGGAGATGATGGCCTCGTGGGGGAAATAGACGTGGCGAATGATGTCACCCGGCTCATAGAGCACCTGCTTGAGGGCCAGCTCCACGAGGTCGAGATGGGCTTCAAGCGACGCGAAGTCCGCGGGTTCCAGCGCAGCCAGCAGCCGGTTCCTCTGATGGTTCGCTTTCATAGCTTTGCCATGGCAGCAGCATCACTTCATCCAGACAACGCGGGTGGGTCCGAATTGTCTCAGTCTGTTTGTTCGGAATCCGACAGACAAGGCGGGTTGGCCCGTGTACATGGATGACACCGATACCGTTCTTTTGCCCCTACGGGTCGGACCTCCAGGCGCCCGTCGTGACGGGCGCTTTCTTTTTGCCAGGACAAGGCCTGACGTCATAAGTCCGAGACCCACTTCGCCGCTTCGTCAGGGCGACCCCTTTAAGCGCCTGGCCGGCGACGAGCTCGTCGGCAAAGATCTGGACCAGCTCTTGGCCCTTGGTGCCGATCCAGCCCAAAAACGCATTTCATACTGTGACTTATGCGAAATTCGCTTCATGTCCCCGGGACGCTACCTTGGCACATTCCAGCAGTACGCCGAATTCCTGTAAAGGTATGACGAGCGGTCCTTCATTTCATCCGCCCAACGTTACACTTGGCCCGTTCCCGACCCTCGCGCTGATGTGCACGCTGGCTCGGTTTTATCCAGCCCTGGTTAAGCAAAGTCCGGTAAGACCGATCTAAGCTTTCCAATGTCAAATGACGCTCTTCCAGCGCCTAGGGTCAAGATGGACCCAAGGGCCCTACACCCAGGATTACACGCCGGCCTCAAACGACGACACGGCCAACGCCGCACGGTTCCACCCGCGGCCACTGTCTCCATAGGCCTCGTGACCATCGGCCGTGACGGCGACCGTGTCCTCCAGTTTGATGAAGCCGCGCCGAGGGTGCAGCAGGGTTGTCTCAATCGAGATGACCATGCCCGCTGGCAGGGGGCGCTCCCGGTCGAAAGCGGAATAGGGCCACGGGCCACTCGCGGTCAGCCGAGGCGCCTCGTGGCTGATCAGCCCCATGCCATGCGCGACGAAGCTCGCCGTGCCAGCCGTCAAATGCTGCATCAGCGGCTCGACCGCCGAATAGATCTCCGCCCCGATCACCCCATCCCTGAGAGGCTTTCGCGCCGCGAGCTGGATCTCGTCGATCTGCTCCAGCAGTTCACGGAGCTCGGCGTCAGGCTCGCCTAAGATGCCCATGCGGCAGAGATCACCGATATAGCCGCGGTAGTTGCCGCCGGAGTCCAGGGACATGATATCGCCCTCCTCAAGAACTTGATCCGAGGGGGCGCGGTTGAAGCTCGTTCCGGCAGTGGTCAGGCAATATTCGAACAGCAGGCCTCGCATCGTCTCCTCGCGCCGGAGGGCCTCCACGACCTCGCGCTTGGTCTGGCCCGGACGCACCATCGGGAAGACAGCGAGCATGGCGTCGACGACGCCTTCGGACGCCTGCCGCAGCAACCGCAGTTCCTCCGCAGTCTTCACGGCGCGCAAGCGCTCGAGCGTGAAGACCGCATCCGCGATCTCGGATTCTGGCATCGCATCCCTCAGGACGAGATACGCATCAGCCGGAAGAAAGCCTGCCTCGATCCCGATCCGCTTCAAGGGCAGGCCGAGGTGACGGAGATGTTCGACGCAAACCTGCATGGCGTCGGTCGAAGTTCTCGACTTGGCCTGGATGTTGGGAACCCAGAAGCGCCCCAGCTCCTGCTCGAAAGTTTCGTGCGGGTTGGCGATGTAGGCACTCTCCTCGGGGCGCCCGCGGGAGTAGACGAAGATCGGAAGGTAGCGGCTCAATCCGATCGCATCCATGTAATCGAACATGAAGAAGCGGTAGCCGCCTAGCATGTACTGGACGTTGTGCTTGGAGGTGACGATCAGCACGTCGATGCCTTCTGCCTCCATCAATTCATCGAGGTGCCGGTGGTTGAAGGGAGGCACTCCCCGGTTAGAAGGCGGGTTGGAGGCGGTCTCGGAGGTCATCGGCTTCTCCCGATGCTGCTACGTCAGCCTGACCTGAGGTTATCACGACGGCCAAGATCGGAATACTCCGCACTCGTCCAGACGCGATCGCGGCCTCCCTGTTAAGCTATGGGGATTATGCAGACGAACATCAGCCCAATCCCAAAAAGGAGCTTGAGACTACCCAAAGCCAAGATAGGAAGCAGCATCTCGATCGCAGAGCGAAGGTCTCGAATTGGCACTACTGAGACGTAAGCGCTTGGTCCGCTTCAGAGCTTAAGAGCCGACGTTCGTTGAGCGGCCGGAAGGTGAATGTTTGACCCAGAGCTGACTCTAGCTGTTCCAACATAGATTGCATCTTGCGCGGTCGTACAATTCCTGTTTCGCGAATTGCAGGACGGTCTTCATGCTCACGCGATCGTCTTCATCCAAGCCTGAACTCGATCCGGTTGGGCCTGGGACCTGGGCACCCTGTGGCGTAGAAGCCGGTCTTGGTCAGCAGCCGGATGGAGGCGGCGTTGTCGGGTCGACATTCGGCAAAGATTGAACGAGGTGCCAGCGTAGGATCAGCGGCAATCTGCACCAGCATCCCCCGAAGCGCTTCAGACGCATAGCCCTTGCCTTGGTAATCGACTCCGAACCAGTAGCCAACCTCGATGCTCCCGTCCGGGTGATCAATGACCCCCATGGCCCCGATCAGGGCTCCATCAGGCAGCCGCACCGCCAAAAAGTATTCCTTGGTGTCGTCTTGGCTGGCGATGAGGGCCTGCGCCTTCTCCAGTGGGAAGCCGCCCTCCATGAAGGCCATCCATTGGCTCACCGCCGGGACGTCGCTGATCCTGGCCAGCTCAGGAGCGTCCGGGAGTTCCAGTTGACGGATTGCGAGGCGTTCTGTCGTGAACGGCTTCAACATGCGTCCACCCTGCGACCGATCCCCTTTGTATCATCAAATCGGGACGCGGTGAGGGCCGGAAGAGGCGTCCCATGTAGCGTCTTCTCGAAACTTCGCTGTCTTGCTTGGCTGCGCGACAAGGGCCTCACTCGGGAGTAGAATAGCTGGAGTAGCGTTTCCCGACGCTCTGATGAGCGCCGCCAGCCCGTCATGAGGGAGAGCGGCCTATGTCTCTCAAGCTTGATCTCTTTACAGCGATTGCCCTGCTTGGTTTCGAGCTGCCCGCCGACGCCCACGACATCTACTCGCCTCTCAGGGACTGGTCGGGGAACAGTTGCTGCCATGAGGGGATTGTCGACCCGCGCGCTATGGGGTGACGCCGAATGGCGTGCAAATGTTCGTCGAGGGAGAGTGGATCGCGGTACAGGACCATACGATCCAGTATCGGGCGCTGCTCGGGGATACGGGTGAAACAGACGGGGGACATTGGTGCGGGCAGATACACTGGCAGGGCCACAGGATGGACCATGCCACCCAATGCGCCATCCTACCGCCAAACCCGACAGCAATTCTTGGACCGGAGCTTGCCCTTCGTGAGGGGGCCATCCGACCCGTCCCATGAGGAAGCCTGTCCTTCGGACGGCGAGAGGGCGGACCACCCCACAAGGCCAACCAAACCGGCTGCCCGCTGAGCGGTGCCGGATCCAGCTTCATCTCTTGGCGATCAAGGACGAGCATGCTGGCGGTACCTGACGACTCGATCCATCGACGGATCTTCCGATCGGCCCCGGCATATTGCCGGGCAGTCCGAATACGCCGGGTGAGCGGTTACTTGCCTTCCTGGGGATCGGGCGTAAGATTCCCCCATTGATGGAGCCTCCAGGGTTCGGTCGCTTGCCAAGTAAACTCCGGCTCCACCATGCCACGGCGGTGCCAGTCGCTGGACCATCGTGGCGATCTGGATCGGACGCACGTTGGAGACGAGCGTGATGCGGTCCCCATGGCTTGCTGCCCTGACCTTCGCCGTCTGCCTTGGCGCCGGCGGCCACGGGAATGCCGCGCCGCTCCATGATGCGGCCCGCACAGGCAACGTCGACCAGGTCAAGCAGCTCCTTGCCACCGGCAGTGACGTGAACGGCCGCGACCGGGAGCGCGAGACGCCCCTGATCGAAGCCGCACTCGCGGACCAGCCTGAAGCCGTTGCGGCGCTGATCGAGGCCGGAGCCGACCTCGAGGCGCGCAATGACCGCGGGTTCACCGCACTCCATGCCTCGGCCTACGCGGGGAGCCCACGCATTGCGATCCTGCTGCTGGACCAAGGCGCCGCGGTCGATGCCAGGAGCCTGCACGCCATCACGCCGTTGCACGTCGCGGCCGAGCAGAACCAAGCCGCGGTTGCCGAGCTGCTGATCGCACGGGGCGCCGAGGTCGAGGCGGTCCAGGGCGACGGCTACACGCCGTTGAGCCGGGCGACCTTCTACAAGAGTGCCGCGGTGATGGCGCTGCTGAAGCGGCACGGCGCCCGCTGCCAGCCCAAGGAGACGATCGGCTCCTCGCAGGCCGTATGTGTTGCGGCCGCGAATTGACCGGATCGGAGAAGAGGAGTGCCCGCCATGGCCCTACGCTGCTTCCCACCGCCCAAATGGTTGCCACGCGCGGTGAAACCCATCCCGCTGCTCCTCTGCCTGGGCATCGGCACCGCCGCCGCGGCCGACGGCGTGAACACCGGATACTTCGGCAACGTCGCCATCAAGGGCTACGACGCGGTCGCCTATTTCACCGAGGGCCGCCCGACCCAGGGCTCGCCCGAGTTCAGCTACGACTGGCTCGGCGCCACGTGGCAGTTTACGAACGCCAGGAACCGGGACGCCTTCGCTTCCGAGCCCATTCGTTACGCGCCGCAATATGGCGGCTTCTGCGCCTTGGGAACGGCGAATGACGAAGCCTCGGCCAACATCGATCCGGACGCCTGGCGGATCGTCGGCGGAAAGCTCTACCTGTTCGGCGGACGGGAAGGCCTGGAGGAGGACTTCGATGCCCGGGCCGTCGACGTGATCGCGAAGGCCGACGTCAAGTGGCCGGACATCCAGCAGAAGGAATTCCAGGCCCGGCAGGGGAGCGGCAACTGAGCGTCCGTCGCCAGCCTCCCACCCGCGGCCGCGGCCCTGCGTGGGAACGTCACTGGGCGACCGAGAAAGACCGGACGGTGGTGGAATCGGGATAGACGTACTCGCTCCGGGTCTCGGCGCTTCCCCCGGGATTGCGATAGACCGGGCTACAGAATTTCCGGCCGAGCATGACCCCGGCGGATTGCGTGCAGAAGAGGTCCTGTTCGAGCGTGAACCGGCCAACGGCCATCCTCGTTTGCGTACGCACCGCGAAATCGCCGTTCGGGCCTAGCTGCATGACGAAGGGCGTGCGGTTCTGAAGGTGCCCGGTCCACGTCTTGCCCAAGGCGAGGGAGCGGATTGCCGACGCATCCAGCCGATCCTCCGGCCGACCACTGAACCCGTAACACCACTCCGGCAGGCCCGCCTTGAGGAGCGCTGTCAAGCGGTGGTCAAGATCTTCCGGCCGCCGATGATGCCCGTACATGACGCGGAGACTGGCAACACTTTGGCTGGAGATCCTCTTGAGAATGGCCTCCACGGCTCCGTGCGCATCCTCCATGCGGCCCAGTTGGGCGCTCGCCATGGCCAGGGTCTCGAGGCCGACATCGCCCAACCCGTCAGGGCCGACCGAGCGGAGGACCTTGAGCGCCTCCTCGTAGCGGCGGTTCATGTACAGCACCAGGCCGTAGTAGTCGTAGACCTGGGCCTTCGGCTTCGGATCGAGTTGCAGCACCCGTTCGATGGCCGCCAGGGCTTCCGGGTGCCGCCCCGCGTAGGTCAGCACGATGGCGAGGTTGAGCCTGGCGTCCGCGCCGTTCGGGTCGAGCTCGACCGCCCGCTGCACCGATTCGATCGCCCGGTCGATCTCGCCGTCCAGCATCTGTAGGATGCCGAGGACGGCATAGGCCCGTGGTAGTCCCGGATTGAGTTCCAGGGCCCGGCCCGCCGACGCATAGGCCTGCTGGCGGGCGACCGCGCTCAGCATCAGGGGCTGGAAGTCGAAGGCGAGGACATCGACGATCGCTCGCGCATGGCCCGCATAGGCTTCGGCGAACCCGGGATCAAGCGAGATCGCCTTCTCGTACATCGCGAGGGCCTCACCCAGAGACCGCTGTCCGATCGAATAGACCTTCTGTTCGGCCCGCATGTAGAAATCGTAGGCTTCGAGATTGCGGGTGGGCAGGCGGGTGATGGCGGAGGTTTCGCTCTCGGTCAACCTGACCGACAGGGCCTCGACGACGCGCCTGATCAACTGGTCCTGCAACTCGAAGATCCTGCTGGCGCTTCCGTCATAGCGCTCCGCCCAGATGTTGCTTGCGGTGGCGGCATCGGCGAGCTGCACATTGACCCGGATAGTGTCGCCCGCGCGGCGGACGTTGCCTCCGAGCACGTACCGGACCCCCAACTGCCGGGCGATCGTTCCGACGTCCTTGGGCTGGTCCTTGTACGCGAACGCCGAGTGACGGGCGATCACCGTCAGCCCTGAGATCTTCGACAGGTCGGTGATGAGATCGTCGGTGAGCCCATCGGCGAAATAGTCCTGCTGGGCGGTATCGCCAGGACCGTCGAACGGGAGGACGACGAGCGAGGGCTTGCCGGCCCCCGGCCTAGCCGCGCGCAAGAGTTCCGACAACAGGGTGGCGGGCCGGGGCCAAAGCGCGACACCGGTCGCGGTCACAATGGCCACCAGTACCAGCGCCGCGGCCAGGATGGACCACCGCGGCCGCCATCCCCGGCCTCGCGCAGGCAGCTTCAGCAGGACGCGATAGACCCGGACCGGCTCGGGGATGTTCTTCAGGTGCTGCCTGCCGAGCGACTGGAACTCAACGTCAAGCTTGTTTTTGGCGTGGTCATAGGCCGTTCCCGAGATGACGATGCCGTCCGGTTCGCAGATAGCCTCCAGCCGGGCGGCGATATTGACGCCATCGCCGTAGACATCGTCGCCATCGACGATGACGTCGCCGAGATTGATGCCGATCCGGAGCGAGATCCGGGCGTGCTCGGGGAGGGTCTCACCTTGGGTGGCGATCGCCCGCTGGATCTCCACGGCGCACGCCAAGGCATCGACCACGCTGGCGAACTCGACCAAAGCGCCGTCGCCCATGAGCTTGACGATGCGGCCGTGATGGTTCGCGATCACCGGATCGATCACCTCGCGGCGCAGCGCCTTGAGCCTGGTCAGGGTGCCGGTCTCGTCGAGGCTCATGAGGCGGCTGTACCCCACCACGTCGGTGGCGAGGATCGCGACCAGCTTGCGTTCGACCTGCGGTGTCTCGTCCACAGCGGCCATGATAGTGAAATCGGTCGGCGAGGCTACGGAAAAGGCTGCCTCACGGGGTCGTCCCAGGTGAAGAGCCCTCCCAGTCCTATAGGTGCGACGCAACGTTGCCGACGGAGTCTTCCGAATACGCTCGAACGCAACGTTTTCCGGATCCATCGAGCGCTTTGGTCTGCCCATAAGGCGGTGAGCCGACCTTCATTTCATTTGCTGTTCGTTACTCATTGACCCGGAGCTGACTTTAGCCGAACCAGTTCCTATGGCTTGTGGACAGCGCAATCCCGGCAGCGGAGTTGGCGCCAGCGGCTCCCAAGTGTTCTTCAATATTCGTGCTCACATCGGGCTGGCAGAGCGGCCGCATAGACTGGCTCTTTACTGACTCACTGACCGAGCGCCGACGGAAGCTTCCGAATACGCTCAAACGCGGGCCAGGGTCACGGTTCGACCCGAGTCGTTGGCTCCGTCACCCGAGACGTCGATGACCTGCCGATCCGCTTGCAGTCCGCTCTGACGGAGTTGCCGGACGCCGAAGTCGATGCCCCCTGAAATGGACGTGTAGTTCATGCTGTGGAGTGGGCTCTGCAAAAGCCGCTCGGCAAAGGCCTGGCTATCGCCAGGCTGCGCGATGACGGTCCAGGGGACGATGATCTCCTGATCGAACGCTCCGGACCACTCGACGTAAATCACGGCGATGCGCCCCAGCACGCCCTGGCGGATCGCCTGATGGACCTCGGGGGACTGGAACGCCTCGACGAAGCCGTGTCGCTGGAGCTCCTGCTCATCCGGCTCCATGGAGAAGGAGACATCGACGGCCAGCACCAGCGCGAGATCGACCCGGGTTTCGGCAGGAGTCGCCTCTCGGTTCAAAAGCAACGTCCCCCCTGCCAACATCAGTATTGTCATCAGGCGCAGTACGCTCAGCATCGCAAGCTCCCGTTCCGTCAGCGCTTCGTCCAGATAGATTTCGTACCGGCATTCGGCAGCAAAGGCCACCAAATCGCCTGTAAGCGCCTGAATCTGGAGGCGAATTACTTCGAAATGTGAGAGCGCTGACGGCTTCTGATCTAAATTGTGCGAGCGGCGATGGAGAAGTGCTCGATAGGATCTGCTACTGCTCCTTCCCGGAACAAAACTCGGACACTACCTTCGCATCGGAGGTGGAGGGCAAGGCGGGTCAGCGACTGCATCAGCGATGTGGCTGCCATCGACCATGTCGCAAGGTTGTTCGACCCGAGCATTGTTTCATGTTTCCCCATAGAACAGCCCTCGTAAACTCATGGCTGCCAGCGTTGACCAGCACACAACCGAGACGACCAGTGGCTCCGCTATGAAGCTGCAAGCGTCCCACATGCTTGGAGTACTGACCGCGCCTCGTCCATGATTTCATGTACGATCTCGGCGGCCCCTTGGACGCGCTTGACCAGTCCAACACCCTGACCAGCCCACAACGACAGTGCCTCAATGTCACCCGTTGCATCCGCGCCCGGTGTGACTGACCTGTACCGCTCGAGTTCGCCGCGCAACGGCGAGGTCGCCAGCACCTCTCCCTCGCCGGGTCGGCTGCCGGACGCGGGGCACCCCGCCGCTTCCCACGTCCGAACGGTTGAATTTCTGAGCACCCGATGCGGAGCATTCGGCCAGCTTCCATCAAACAACCGCGTGTAGACCGTGTCCGTCCCCGTCGCCTCGAGCAGAAGCTCTCGATAACGCGGATGGATGGCAGCTTCTTTCGCAGCGAGGAATCGGGTGCCGATCCACGCGCCGGAGGCTCCGAGGGCGAGCACGGCCGCGAGACCTCGCCCGTCAGCAATGCCTCCTGCCGCCACGACCGGGGTCGGAGCAACCGCATCGACCACGCTCGGGATCAGAGAAAGGGAAGTCATCTGTCCACGTACATGCCCGCCTGCCTCCCAGCCTTGCGCCACAATGATGTCCACTCCAGCCTCGACGGCTTGCCGCGCATCGGTGGCGTCTGGGGTCGAATGGAGGACCAGCGCCCCAGCCTCATGAATGCGTCCGACTAGCGGGGCCGGATCGCCCCAGAACAGGGAGATGATCGAAACACCCTCCTCGAAACAGGCAGTCAGTCGCTCCTGTTGATCAAAAGCCAGGTTCAGATTGACCCCGAAAGGCCGTTGCGTCAGCGCCTTCGTCTCACGGATCTGGCGGCGGAGCCCATCGAGGTCAACGGACCAGAGGGCCAGCATTCCGAGCCCGCCGGCGTTGCTCACCGCTGCCGCAAGCTCTGGGCAACTCGCGCCGCCCATGGGGGCCTGGATGATTGGACGTTCGATTCCAAGTTTGTCGCACAAAGCGGTCCTCATCCCGACCTCCTGTCGCCTCTCGGGGAGAGGCGTGCCACCAGTTACGGGCGTCTCGCGGGAGCGGACTCACCAGGGTGGTGTCTTCTGCCTCCCATCATCGAGCATATCGCGGAAAGCCAGCACAAGGCAAAGCCACGGGAATGAGTTGATCTAGGTTCTACTTAATTTCCATTGCAGCGCATCGACCCTGGACATACTCGGCATTCGGTAGCAAAACCACCGACCCGCAGGTAAAGTGGGCGCTCACCGAACCCATGAAGCAAGCCTGCCTATAATCGAGGCCATCGCCTCCAGCGATCCGATCATGTCATCGGGCTTCTCAAGTCCGTGGTCCAAGCCCGGCATGATTATCACCTTTGTACCCCGCTCCCTTGCGGCTTGTAGATGAACCTCATTGAAGTGCGGGTCTTGGGTTCCGATCACCAAAAGAGATCGGTTCTGGCACCGGGCCATCCCTTCAGGCATACCGGACACGAGAAAAGCCGGTGTTAACCAGACTAGATCAGCGCCAGCTAACCCGGCGCGATCCGGTATGATCATGGCCATTGCTGCTGTACCGGCTGACTTGCCGATAACTGTGACATGCTCGTAGGGGCCAGCGGACTCCGCTGCGTCAAAGGCCGCCGTGACGTCAGCTCTGATCCGGCATTCGGCAGCAAAAGCCACCAACCTCAATCCACCCCTTGGGAAGTCCTGGCATATACGGGGTGCAAATCTGCTTCCTCGCCAGTCACTTGGATACAGGAATATATTTCATTACCAGCCACTTACCTGCTGCCATGTGGTCATTACTGCCGAATGCCGCAGTTCCTGGCGCTCATCGGTCCGATGAGATTGGACAATCTCAAGGGGAGCGGCCTCGTTCGAGCATGTCGTCGGCGAAAGCCATGAGCGAGCCAGGGAACGTCAGGCCAAGATCATCGGCTGTTTGGAGATTGAGCACGAGTTCGTAACGGCGTGGCTGCTCGAAGGGGAGTTCGCTTGGCTTGGTCCCGCCGAGCACGCGCGCCGTGTAGACCGCGAGACCGCGATCGACCCCGCTCCAGTCAATGCCGTATGACATCAGGGCGCCTGCCTCCGTCAGGCGCCGGAACGGACTCGTGAGAGGCAGCCGATACTGTCTCGCCAACCGTGCAATCTGGTCGGCGTGAGGGACATGGTTGGCATCCGCGAGGACGAGAACTGCCGTTGCTCCCTCCCGGACCATGGAACCGAAGAGGGCTTCATAGTTATGCGAATAGAGAAATTCCTGGATGCTGACGCCACGCTGGTTGGCTTCACGCCAAAGCTGCCGCATGCCGTAATAAATTCTCTCCGCGCTGAGAAATGCCACATGGGATACCTTTGGCGCCGCCTCCAGAAGGAGATCGAGCTGTTTGCTGTAAAAGTCAGGTCCCAGGTCGATCGCGATACCCGTGATGTTGCCAGATCCTCGCGCAAGGCTCGATATGACTTCCTGTTCGATCGGACTGAGAGCTGAGATAACGATCGGGATCATGCCGATCACGGCATTCAACGTACGCGCCCAGCCATGCGAGGTGGTTACGATTACATCCGGTGAGAGCCGCTGGATGTCGTCCATCACCTCGGCCCACTCATCCCGCGGTCCGCCCCAGTCCTCCACACCTTCACGCCATCTGACGACGAGGTTGTCTCCCTCCGCGTAGCCTCGATGACGCAGTTCATCCCGAAACACGGTCCAGGGCGGGGTAGCAGGATCAGTCGTCGATGGAATGGACCAAGCATGCCCGATGAGCAAGAGTTGCCGGACACGACCCTTTGGCTGCGCCAAGCCCCGCGATGGGAAGCTTGTGGCGAGCAATCCACCGAGTATGAGATCGCGCCGCCTCATCCGATCACCTCGTGATGGCGTCGTCGCGCGCTATTCGATAACGTGCCCAGTTCTCACCTTACTCCTGACGTCGAGCAGACGCCACCAGGGCGTGCGGCGATGTAATCAAGTCCGGTGGCGTTTGCTACCGAATGCCGTTTCGTACGGACTGAACTTGAGCAGCGGACTGACGAGACAATCCCAACTTCCATGTCGATGTCCGAAATGAGTGTGACCGGGCGATATTCGACAGATGTCTGCCTGCCGTAAGTCTCCTGATTGAGCGGTGGAGTCGCCTCTTGTCTGGTGGCCTTTGCTGCCGAATGCCGATCATTTCCACCTACGCCGGGGGCGCAGGCCCCGCACCTGACCCCTCGGCTGACCAAGCCGGTTCGGCAGAATGAGCTGGCCGCCAGCCTGGCAAACCTTGGACGGGCATCCAACAGTTGACGGCCAGCAGGATCATGCGGCCTTCGTGTTGACCCGTGCCTCGGCCAGGCGGGGAGAGGCTGGGAAAACGTGCTCATCCCGGCCTCTCCCTCGCCACGAAAAAGCTCCCTCAAGTCGACTAGGATTTGCCTGCCTGGAGGTACAACCATCCCGAATGGTGGCCCGTAGTCCAGGCGGGAGAGGCCGGAAACGGCACCGTTTCCGGCCTCTCCTCTTACTCAATCCGAGCCATAGCATTCGCGAGTATTCGCGTGCTGGCTGAAGCCCGCTGCGGCGCGGTTTTTACTGTATAGTCAGGGCGGTGTTCCGTAAGCCGCCGGGACGACTTCCCGAAAGCTTCAAATCTCGTTCCATACTGCGGCATTACACGCAATACGTGCTGTTCCTGCTTGCGGACAGAGCCATTATGTTCAACTCGTTGACAGTGTGATCACGCGCATACGTGAGTTCAGCCACTCCGGTTGCCAGTCCCTCAGAGCGCAGGCGACAGGACTATTCTCAGATGAACAGCCAGTCGTCCGCCGAGAGCTCCCGAACCCCTCGCAAGGTCAGCGCGTCCCCGTTGTCAAAGGTCAGCGTCAGGCCGTGGTGCTGGGTGCTCAGGCCGATGTCGCCGCTTGCAATCAACGCCTGCAACTCGGCGAAATCATCAATGGCGTTGGTGCCGATACTGACGTCAAGCTGCACCCGGTCGAAGCGGGGGTCGATCTCGCGGCAGCGCTGGTCAAAGTCAAAGACCCGGTCATGACCATCAACTTCGTTGAAGACGACCAGATCTGATCCCTTGCCTGTGAAAATCCGGTCGCTGCCCGCGCCGCCGAGCACGGTGTCGTCGCCCTTGCCGCCAAATATCTTGTCGTCACCCTGGCCGCCGTCCAGGCTGTCATCGCCCTTGTCACCGAACAGCCAGTCCTTACCGCCGTGCCCGCGCAAGATGTCGTCGCGGCGGGTACCCTTGAGGACGTTGTTGCCTTCATCTCCATCCTTGACCACACCGTCCACGGGTGGGGTGAAGATCATTTGGGCCACGAAGACATCCCTGAGGCCGTTTGTATCTCCAGGAACTAGGTTTGACGCCTCGCTGACATAGGCCACAGAGTGGCCGTCCGCCGAAACATCCGGAAGGCTGCTGAAGCCGTTGCTCTGAGTGCCATTACCCGCCACGGAGACGCGCGTGGTGGTGTGGGTCTCCCGGTCGAACACGAACACGTCTGCGGTGTCATTGGTGTCTCCAGGAACGAGGTTCGTGGAAGCGCCCACGTAGGCGACATAGCGGCCATCCGCCGAAATCGAGGGGATGCCGCTTCCTGCGGGGCCATTACCTTCAGTGCCATCACTGGCCATGGAGACGCGCGTGGTGGTGCGGGTCTGCTGATCAAACACGAAGACGTCCAAGGCGCCGTTGGTATCTCCGGAAACCAAGTTCGAGGCATCGCTGGTATAGGTGATGTAGCGGCCATCCGCTGAAATGTCGGGCTCGACGCTGAGGGCGTTCCCTTGAGTCCCGTCGCTGGCAACGGAGACACGCGTGGTGGTGTGGGTCTGCCGGTCGACGACGAAGACATCCTCGACACCGTTGGTGTCACCTGGGACCAGGTTCGTGGCCTCGCTCCAATAGGTGACGTAGCGGCCATCCGCCGAAATGTCGGGATACCGGCTGTGGGCAATGCCTTGTGGATTCGTGGCCTCAGTGCCGTTGCTGGCGACGGATACGCGCTCGGTGATGCCGGTCTCCCGGTCGACGACGAAGACATCTATGGCCTCATTGGTGTCATCGGCGACGAGGTTCGACGCATTGCTGGAGTATGCCACAAAGCGACCGTCAGCGGAAATTGAGGGCCAGAGGCTCGACTCGTTCCCCTGAGTGTCGTCGCCAGCGACCGAGACGCGCTCGGTGGTGTGGGCCTGCCGGTCGAAGACGAAGATGTCCCCGAAGCCGTTGGTGTCTCCAGGGACGAGATTCGAGGCATCGCTGTGGTAGGTGACGTAGCGGCCATTCGCCGAAATGGCAGGCCCCCAAGAGCCAAACCCGCCGCTGCCTCCATTCGCTTCGGTGCCATCGCTTGCGACGGATACACGCTCCACCTGAAAGCTCTGCGCGGCTGAGATATTTCCGTCGGTTATGGTGGTCTGGGTAGCCATGGTGCCTCCTTCTCGCCGTAGCGAAACGGTGCTCGACCCGAGAAATCTGGTCGAGGGCTGCGGAGTGGGGTGGCGGGCCGGATAAAGCGGCGGCTGCCTGATGTCGACTAAGCTGGGCGAAGACCTTGCATCCCTGCGACCCGTTTTGAGGCGCTCAGCGCCACGCGGCTCGATGCCCGTGCTGACACGAATAACCTAGCCACAGAATAGCACACCGGCCGATTGGCCGAAACCTAGTGCGCAGGCCCATTACGGCGTCAAAGTAGGGCATCCGGGAATTGAGGATGTAACAGTCAGTTTCGACGTCCTGATAGCAAAGATGGCCGATGACACTGGTCTGCTTACCGGAGATAATGGCAGAGCACAGGACTGTCACGAAGCGGGCTCACCCACGCACAGCCCCTGCCCAAACTGTAGTAGCTGTCCCTCAACCTCACCGCCCGCGCTCCTCAGCCTTGCCGATAAGGTGATACAATGACGACGGAGTGGCCCTCCTGAGGCTCTTCCCGGTGGTGTAGAGGTGCCACTTCCGGTTCCATAATCTGCGAAATTGAACCCGAAGCCAGGAAGGTCAGCTCCTGGCACGAGGCAGACGAAAGCCAAACTTCCGCAGTCATACGAGTAAGCTGACCTTCACAAGGCCACGCCCAACGACTCACTTTGACCCACAAGAGACCTTCACGCGGCAGTCTTGCGATCACTTGCAACGTACAAATCAACGCGGCTGGCGAGGCGACTCGCTGCTGATGAACACTCCGAGTCGCCGGACTGTCTGGACCTTTTGACGATCGTCGCAAGGGCGGCGGAAGGCACTACGATCATCTCGCTAGCAGCGCGGCCAACCCTGCCCCGTCCTTCAGCACCAGAATGAGGAACAGGGCGGCCAGCCCGCGATTGATCCCGACCCGCTCCAGTCCCTCGACGGCGGGGACGAGCAAGCGTCCAAGCAGCCTTCCGCAAAAGTTCTCCTCTACTGAAGCGGCACAAGGGTCAGCGGAGTATGGGTCGACGACCGCATCGCCGCACTGGTAATGTCTGAAATCCAGAGGGAGACCGTGTCATGAACCGCCTGCTAGTCAGCCTTTTCCTTGCTGCGCCACTGATCTCGATCGGCACCTCGGGCATGGCGTAGCAGCAGTTCGATGGGCGCTGGAGTGTCCGTGCCATCCCCGAGAAGGGCGCCTGCCGCAGGGCCCATGATTACACGGTCGTGGTCGAGAACGGGGTTCCTCGCAATGCCGTTTCGCGGCGCACGACGGACAGGGCGACCGGCGGGCTGGAACCGGACGGGCATGTTCGGGTCAGCCTCCAACGCGACAGGGCCCGGGTCGCGATCACAGGGAAGCTCGCGGGGCGTTCGAGTTCCGGCACATGGACCCTTGCGGGGAGCATGGCCTGCTCGGGACGCTGGACCGCCTCCAAATGGGGCTGATCCGTCGCATGGTCAACGCGAACCGCCGGGCTCGGCCCGGACGAGTGCCGCCGCGGAGAGGCCGGCGGCGATAGCGAGCGGCACGCTCATCAAAGGTGCGTCCCGCCGCAGGTGGGCCTCTCGGCCGGAAGGTGTATACTGCCCCGGGACCTGGACCTACCGGGTCGGCCGCAGTCCAGGACGGGGTCGGCATCCTCATTCGGGAGTTATCTCGATGCAGCGTTATCTGTGGCTCGTCACCCTCGCTTCCCTGATCACCGCAGGTCCCGCCCTGGCGCAGGACAGCAATCGGCCGTTCACGCCCTCCGGGGAAATCCAGATCCCGTCCGGAGCGGCGATTGATCGGATGCTCGACAGCAATACCGTGCCACCGCCGGACAAGCAGTTCTCGCCCAATGATGCGAAGGCCATCCAACAGATGGACCAACGCGCCAAGCGCATCGATCAGAAGGTCATGAAGGGCATCTGCACGGGGTGCTGATCCCCGATGCGTCGAGCGTGACAGAGCCTAGATCATGAGAGCGCTGAACCGCCTCCTGCAACGCATCGTGTTCTTCGCCGTCGTGCCATGAGGCTGGATTGCGGAGCCGCCCGGGCCGCTTGCCACCCCGGCCAGGAGGCGTATCCTGCTTGCAGACATTCCGGTTCCCGCGTTCGACTTGGGCTCTCGATGGGCCATTTTTGATCGACATCCTTGTCGACGTCGCTTCGTTCCACGTGGTTGCGCGAACCCAGGGGAGGAGCCGTGCATCCTCGGACATGGGCTTAGGATGCCAAGGGTCGCCTCAAGATCGGAACGCAATCCTGGGAATGCCGCTTGCGCTGAGGAGGAGGCCATGGGCATGTCCGTCGGCGCCGTCTCAAGCACTCCGAGAAACACTGCGCCGTGGCCCGCACTGCTCCTCCTCGGGCTGCTGGGCGCGTGCCAGCAGGCCGAAGCCCCGCCACCGGACATCCGGCCTGTCAAGACCATCACGGTCGAGCGCCGCGCCGACGAGCAGTCCGTCTCCCTCACCGGTCAGATCCGGGCCCAGGACGAGGTCAGCCTCGCCTTCCGCACCGACGGCCGCATGCTGGAGCGGCCGGTCAACATCGGCGATCAGGTCAAGCCCGGCCAGGTCGTGGCGCGGCTCGATCCGCAGAACCAGCAGAATGCCCTCCGCTCGGCCCAGGCTAGCCTGTCGGCGGCGCAGGGGCAGCTCACCCAGGCCAGGAACACCTTCGAGCGCCAGCAGGGCCTGCTCCAGAAAGGCTACACGACCCGGGCCCAGTTCGATGACGCCCAGCAGGCCCGGCAGACCGCCGAGGCGCAGGTCGATTCCGCGCAGGCGCAACTGCGCAACGCCCAGGACCAGCTCGGCTACACCGAGCTTCAGGCCGACGCACCCGGCACCGTGACCGCCAAGGGGGCCGAGCCCGGCGAGGTGGTCAAGGCCGGGCAGATGATCGTCCAGGTCGCCCGCCAGGGCGGGCGGGACGCCGTGTTCGACGTGCCGGCGCACCTCGTCCGCATGGGACCGCGCCAAGCCACCATCACCATCGTGTTGGCGGACGATCCCAGCGTCAAGGCCACCGGACGGGTGCGGGAGGTCGCGCCGCAGGCCGACCCGGTCACCCGCACATATCAGGTGAAGATCGGGCTGACGGATCCGCCCGCCGCCATGCGCCTCGGCTCGACTGTGGTCGGACGGGCCTCGGCGACCTCCGGCGAGGTGATCGAGGTTCCGGCGACGGCGCTGACCGAGGCGAACGGACGCCCGGCGGTCTGGGTGGTCGATCCCGCGACGCAGACCGTGGCGCTGCGCAACATCGACGTGGTCCGCTACGATCCGGCCAGCGTCACCGTCTCCCAAGGCATCGAGGCCGGCGACGTGGTCGTCACCGCCGGCGTCCAAGCGCTGCGCCCGGGGCAGAAGGTCCGCCTGCTCGGGGTGACGTCATGAGCCTCAACCTGTCCGAGTGGGCCATCCGCCATCGGTCCTTCATCGTCTTCCTGATGCTCATCGTCCTGGTCGCGGGGATCGGCTCCTACTTTTCCTTGGGGCGGGCCGAGGATCCGGCCTTCTCGGTCAAGACCATGGTCGTCAGTGCCGGGTGGCCCGGCGCGACCCTCAACGACACGCTCCAGCAGGTCACCGAGCGCCTCGAGCGGAAGCTCCAGGAGGCGCCGCATCTCGATTATCTCCGCAGCTACACGACGCCCGGCCAGACCACGATCTTCGTCAACCTGAAGGGCGAGGTGCTGGCGCGGGATGTTCCAGATATCTGGTACCAGGTGCGCAAGAAGGTCGGCGACATCCGCAGCACCTTACCCCAGGGCGTGACCGGTCCCGGGTTCAACGACGAGTTCGGCGACACCTACGGTATCATCTACGGCTTCATCGCCGACGGCTTCACCCACCGTGAGCTGCGCGACACTGTCGAGGATGTCCGCTCGCGGCTCCTTCAGGTTCCCGACGTGTCCAAGATTGACGTGGTCGGGGCCCAGGACGAGAAGTTCTACCTCGAGTTCTCGACCGAGCAGCTCGCCGGGCTCGGTCTCGACCATGCTGCCCTCGCCGCGGCGCTTCAGGCGCAGAACGCGGTGGCCCCTGCGGGGGTTGTCCAGACCGGCAACGAGAAGCTCCTGATCCGGGTGTCGGGGGAGTTCCGCTCCGAGCAGGATCTGCTGGCGGTCAACTTCGTGGTGAACGGTCGCGTCATCCGCCTGGGCGACATAGCCACCGTCCGGCGTGCCTATGGCGATCCGCCCCAACCGATGTTCCGGGTCAATGGACAGCCCGCCATCGGGATCGCGATTTCCATGCGGGACGGCGGTGACGTGCTGGCGCTCGGCCGCAACATCGCGGCCGCCATGGCGGCGATCCGGAGGGACCTGCCCATCGGCATCGAGCCCGTGCTCGTGGCCGACCAGCCGGTGACGGTCGAGCACTCGATCAAGGAATTCATGAAGACCCTGTGGGAGGCCGTCGCCATCGTGCTGGCGATCAGCTTCCTCAGCCTCGGCCTGCGGGCCGGCGCGGTTGTGGCGCTGTCGATCCCGCTGGTGCTCGCCATGGTGTTCATGACGATGGCCTATGCCGGCATCGACCTGCAACGGATCTCGCTCGGCGCGCTCATCATCTCCCTCGGCCTCCTGGTGGACGATGCCATGATCACGGTCGAGACGATGATCACGCGGCTCGAGCAGGGCGCTACCAGGGAGGACGCCGCCACCTTTGCCTACACATCGGTCGCGTTTCCGATGCTGACCGGCACCCTGGTCACCGTGGCGGGCTTCATCCCCATCGGCTTTGCCCGCAGCTCCGCAGGGGAGTACACCTTCTCGATCTTCGCCGTGGTCGGCATCGCGCTCGTCGCATCGTGGTTCGTCGCCGTCCTGTTCTCGCCGCTGCTCGGGGTCTGGCTGCTGCCGAGACAAGCGAAGCACGCCCATGCCGAGCCAGGGCGGCTGATGCGGACATTCCGGCGGGTGCTCATCGTCGTCATGCGGGCGCGCTGGATCACCATCCTGGTGACGCTCGCACTGTTCGGGCTTGCGCTCTACGGGATGCGCGTCGTCCCGCAGCAGTTCTTCCCGGCCTCGGACCGCCCCGAACTGCTCGTCGACCTCAAGCTGCCGCAGAATTCCTCGATCCATGCGAGCGAGACGGTGGCGAGCCGGCTCGACGGGATCCTGAAGGGCGACGGCGACATCGACCACTGGAGCACCTATGTCGGCCGTGGCGCGGTCCGGTTCTATCTGCCACTGAACGTTCAGCTTGCGAACGACTTCTTCTCCCAGGCGGTGATCGTCACGAAGAGCCTGGAGGCGCGGGAGCGGGTCCGGGCCCGCCTGGAAATGGTCCTTGAGACCGAGTTCCCGAGCGTGGTCGCCCGGGTGTATCCGCTCGAGCTCGGGCCGCCGGTGGGCTGGCCGTTGCAGTACCGCGTCACCGGCCCCGACGTGAACACCGTCCGCGAGACCGCGTTCAAGGTCGCCGACGTGATGGGCTCGGACCCCTACGTCCAGACGATCAACTTCGAGTGGATCGAGCCGGCGCGCACCTTGCAGATCCGCGTCAACCAGGACGAGGCCCGGCTGCTCGGCCTGAGCTCCCAGGCCGTGGCGCAGGCCCTCAACGGCGTCGTGACCGGCGCGTCGGTGACCCAGGTGCGGGACGGCATCTACCTCGTCGACGTCGTCGTCCGCGCCGGCAGCGAACAGCGCACCTCGCTGGCGGCCCTGCGCGATCTCCAGCTTCCCCTGCCGAACGGCCGCACGGTGCCGATCACCCAGCTCGCCTCCGTCGATTACGGGCAGGAGTTTCCGCTGGTCTGGCGGCGGGACCGGGTGCCGAGCCTCGTCGTGCAGGCGGATGTCGCGCCCGGCGTCCAGTCGGCGTCGGTCGTCAGGGAGCTGGACCCCAGGATGGCCGAGCTGGTTGCGAGCCTGCCTGGCGGCTACCGCGTGGCCGTCGGCGGCACGGCGGAGGAGAGCGCCAAGTCGCAGGCGTCGGTGCTCGCGGTGGTGCCCCTGATGCTGGCGCTGATGCTCATCCTGCTCATGGTGCAGCTCCAGAGCTTCCAGCGCCTGTTCCTGGTGCTGAGCGTGGCGCCCCTGGGGCTGATCGGGGTTGTCCTGGCGCTGCTGCTGGCCAACAAGCCGCTCGGGTTCGTCGCGATCCTGGGCGTCTTGGCGCTGGTCGGCATGATCGCCCGCAATTCGGTGATCCTGATCGACCAGATCGAGACCGAGCGGGCGCACGGGCTGCATCCCTGGGATGCCGTCGTGGAGGCAACTGTTCACCGGTTCCGTCCGATCCTCCTGACCGCGGCAGCGGCGATCCTTGGGATGATCCCGATTGCCCCGACGGTGTTCTGGGGGCCGATGGCCTACGCGATCATGGGCGGCCTTGCGGTGGCGACCGGATTGACGCTGGTCTTCCTGCCGGCGTTGTACGTGGCGTGGTTCCGGATCGATCCGCCCGCCGAGACGGACGTGTCCGGGCAGCCTCACGAGGCGGCACCGGCTCTGAAGGGCGCCGCGGCCGGATGAGGGCGAGGTCGGCTCGTTGCCGACAGACAGGTCAAGGGAGGGTGAGATGTTGTCACGACGACACTTCTGCTGCGCCGGAGTTCTAGCCGGCACCGCGGCTAGCTTCTCAAGAGCGTTTGCCGCCGATCAGTGCGCGGCGACGACGCAACAGCGGCAGGCGGCGCTGAGCCCCGACGATGCGCTGGCGGAGCTCAAGGCCGGCAACGAGCGCTTCCTGTCGCAGAATATGCGCAACTGTGACCTGCTCGGTCAGGTCAGGGCGACCGCCGGCGGACAGTTCCCGTTCGCGCTGGTGATCGGCTGCATCGACTCCCGCGTGCCCCCGGAGCTGGTGTTCGATCAACGCATCGGCGATATCTTCAGCGCCCGCATTGCCGGCAACGTCGCCGACGATGACGTCGTTGGCAGTGCCGAATTCGCGACCAAGCTGGCCGGGGCAAAGCTGATCGTCGTGCTGGGCCACAGCGAGTGCGGCGCGGTCAAGGGTGCCATTGATGGCGCCCAGCTTGGAAAGCTCACCGACCTGTTGAACCGCATCAAGCCCGCGGTTGAGGCCAACCGGAACGCCCCGGGGGAGCACACCTCGAAGAACACGGACTTCGTGCAGCAGGTGGCGACAACGAATGCCACGCTGGCGGCCCAAGGTCTTCAACGAGATAGCGAGGTTCTTCGGGATCTGGTCGCCCAGAAAGATCTGAGGATCGTTGCGGCGATGCACGATGTCGCCAGCGGGCGCATCACGTTCATGGAATGAGGACTGGCGGCGGATCGAAGGTCTGGTACTGGCACTCCTGAGACGTAAGCGTTCGGTCCGCTTCGGCACTCAACTGCCGACATTCGTTGAGCCGCCGGAATGCGAATGCCTGACCCAAACTGGCCCTTGCCGATCCGCGTCGGCATGTCTCAATCACTTCGGCCCGGCTTGTCCTTAGGCCACACAACACCCGGACACAACATCACGAACATTGACGGTATGATTGCGGATAAGCCAGCCTGTTGACTGGGGTCGTGAACGCGATGGGTGAGCTTGAGTTGGCGACGGCTTCACCCCGGTCTACATTTGGTGGAGGTCTAATCACCGCCGTGGCCTACTGGCTTCCCGGCAAGCAGCCTCATTCAGAGCCGCAGCCGCAGGTTTGGGCTGATGATTGTCGGGCCGGAGCTGCCCCAGAGCGCCATCGGCGCGGGCCTTCAGGTAGACAAATATGTCGGGTAGATTGCACACGACATTCTGGTCCTCTCCCATCGCCCGCATGACCCGTTGCTGGGCCGGGCCTACCGTTCGTAGGCCGTGAATGACGATGTCTTGGAAGCCTGCGTAGTCCATTGCTTTCAGAGGGGCCAACAGGGGTGGGGCAATCATGCTGCCCTCGCCACTCGGGCCATGGCACATATGACACGCCGCGTGATAGCGGCGATACCCGTTGAACGTATACCAGTCTACCTGTCCGCCCTGCGCTATGTGATAGGTCGGCTCGCCGTTCTCAGCATAATAACGCCCATCCTCGTCCCTCACCGCTTGCGCGGCGGCCTGGAACGTGACCCAGCAAGCAATCAGGATGAGCGCGCGTGCGGCGCGCCACCTATGTACGCCCACTCTGTGCATGGTTGCGCCCATGTGACATCGTGGACGGGGGCAGGGGCCGGTGCATCATGGCGCGTCGGCCGCCGAAAGCTTGATCACTGATCCAGGCTGCTAAGCTGAGTGTCGTCGCTCACGAACACGCGATCCTCAATGCGCTTGATCTCAAGCTCAACGGCGCTTTGGCCGAAAGCTCGCGGTATCGACACAATTACTTTCTGACCGGACAACAGAGTTGCGATGAACCGAACAGGTGTCGCCTCCTCACTGGAAGCTAGGGTCGTTACCACCCGATAGCCGTCCTTTTCAATGGTGTAGTACGCATTGCCCGCCACATTGGCGAGTTTGACACTCAAGCCCTTAATTGGCGTGAGTTCAGACGCGTGCGCGGAGCTCGTGATGGCAAGAGTGGAAAGGAGCATAGCGAAGGTGCGCATGATCATACTCCTTCTACACCGATGAGTTGGGTTGACTGCCTCGCGGCGGACATGGCGAATATCGCGCTCAACCCTCCGGGAAATTGCCCACATCGGATAATGATAATGTTTATTCGTGTACGCTCACTGTGCTGGATCCGATGTGCGCCGCCACACGGAGCGGAATAGTTTTGCTTGGCTGCCCTGCTTAACAATACGATGAAGGGATTCGGTGTTTCAAATGCTATGTGTCGTTCCCCTGTCATGGAAAGCCCTTAGATCCGCTGCCGTGGCCGCTAGGCCTATGGGACAAGGATAGGCCCCGATGCACGGCCTTCCATGCCCCCTCAGCTAAACTCATCAGGTCAGCATCAGCACTAGGCTTCAGCGGCCCGGACAGGAAATCTGCGCCCTCTCGCGCTTGATGCCACCAAAGATCAGCCAGTTCGTGGGCGAGCAAAACCCTTCACTCCGTGCATTTAACGGGCGCGCAACGAGCCTGCGGTTGCCGCGGCCCAGAAGATCACACCGGAAGCTTGCCAACGATCCGCGCCGCTGCCTCAGCGCTGAAGCCGATCTCAACCAACTCCTCTGCGAGATCCCCAATCTGATCGGGATCAAGCGTGATTGAGCTGTCTTCCGCATCTGTTTCGGCTCCCGGCTTTTGCTCGTTGCTCTGCTCCACGGTCCTGCCAGGTGCCACGGTCGCGCGAACGGCCAGACCTTCGTCTCCATCCTCGTCATTCTCGGTCTCGTAGACCTTGAGTGTGACCCAGCGCCCCTCGACCTCGTCCGCATAGACCGTTTTCCACTCGCCCATCTTTCCCTCTCTTTGATCAGATCCCCAGTGCTGTCTGACTCCAGCATTGTAGCGTGACACTCCCAAGCCATCGACGATGTCCTTAAGCGAGGCGTTCTATTCCTTTGCTCCCCGACGAGAGACTTTCATGGTCTCGAATCGCCCCCTCGATCCTTCCTCCCGCAACGCTGCCGCATCGCGACAATGGCGATAAGGCTGAGAGGTCCCGCAGATGTGGACCGATCCCCTGATGTCGGCACCGACGGGGCGCTGAGGCGAATCCGGCCGAATTAGGCGCATGGGGAATTGCATCACGGGTCCCCGAAATGCGATATGTATATCCACGATGAAGACATTCTCCACACAAGATGCACAGGCTTCACCTTCTGTGGCCCGCAACCGGAATCCAATCTTGAGCGTACTGCGAAGGGTGCTTCCGCCGACAGGAACCGTCCTGGAGATCGCCAGCGGCACGGGCGAGCATGCGGTGTACTTTGCGGCCGCATTTCCGGGGTTGACGTGGCAGCCATCGGATCAGGACGAGCAGGCTCTGAGAAGCATTGCGGCCCATCGGGCGATCTCCAGGCTGCTCAACCTTCGCGCGCCGCTCTCACTCGATGCTGCCGCTCCTGAATGGCCTGTCGAACAGGCCAATGCCATTGTGGCGATCAACATGGTTCATATCAGTCCTTGGCGGGCGACGCAGGGATTGATGGCCGGAGCAGGGCGGGTGCTCTCGCCAGGCGGCGTGCTTTATCTTTATGGGGCCTACAAAGAGAACGGCGCTCACACGGCGCTGAGCAATGATGCCTTCGATCAGGATCTGAGACGGCGCAATCCGGAATGGGGCGTGCGCGATCTTCCGGAGGTCGCCGAACTTGCCGAAGCCAATGGATTAAGCCTTGCCGAGCGCGTCCCGATGCCGGCCAATAACCTGAGCCTCATCTTCCAGAAGTGATCTGCTGACAGGAAAGTGAGACCTCCAAGCCTTGTTCAGCGTAGCCATTGTGCAGTAATCTTTCTCGCCAGCCGAAGCGGTAGCGCGTCAGGTACTGCGTGTTCACGGCTATGCCCTTCGGCCTCGCGTGAACAGGACACAATCCCATGGTACTGCTTGGCTCAAGGCATCGCCTCCGGGTTCATCGGTCAATTTACCAGTTGATCCTAAGCGCTGTCGTGGCCATCACCGCGTCCAGTCTCCCAGCATGGACACAGACGCCGGATCCCACCGATATCCGTATCGGGCTGATCACCCGCCAGCCGCCACCGCCCACGCTATACGAATTCGATCCTGCCCCCGAGGATGAGGGGCTGGCGGGCGGACGGCTCGCGGCACGCGACAACAACACGACCGGGCAGTTCACGGGCCATCGCTACGTTCTCGAGGAGGAGACGCTCGAGGAGGGGCAGGACGCAGTTGCCGCAGCGCAGACGCTCGCAGCGCGCGGGATCGCATTCCTGGCGATCAATCTCCCGGCTGAGGAACTCTTGGCGATAGCCGACGCGCTCAAGGGCAACAACACATTGCTCTTCAATGTCAGCGCTACCGACGATCGGCTCCGGGGCGCAGATTGCCGATCCAATGTCTTTCACGTGGTGCCGAGCCGAGCCATGCTGACCGATGCCTTGGCCCAGTTCCTTGCCTTCAAGCGCTGGCGTCGGCTCTTCCTGATCGTCGGCCCGCAGCCGGGGGACAAGCTCTACGCTGAGGCCGTAAAGCGCTCCGCCCGCAAGTTCGGGCTGGTGATCGCTGCGGAAAAGCCATGGGAATTCGGCCCGCTGGCTCGCGCCAAGGCCGACAGCCCGACCACCGCGGTGGCACTCACCTTCACGCAGAACCTCGATTACGACGTCGCTATCGTCGCCGACGAGGCGAGGGACTTCGGTGACTACCTCGCATATCGGACGTGGGATTCGAGACTTGTCATGGGTACCCAGGGACTGACCGCCACCACATGGCACCCGACATTCGAGGTGTGGGGAGCGGCGCAGGCTCAGACCCGCTTCCGGCGCTCCTCCGATCGCCTTATGCGCCCGCTCGACTACCACGTGTGGATGGCAGTCCGGACGGTCGGCGAGGCCGTCACCCAGACGAAGGTGACCGATCCCGGCACAGTGAGGGAATTCATCAGGGGAGCGGATTTCGGCCTCCCGGCATACAAGGGGGTCTCATTGAGCTTCAGGCCCTGGGACCAGCAGCTCCGCCAGCCCCTTCTCCTCGTGCAGCCGCGCTTTCTCGTCTCGGTGGCGCCGGAGCAGGGCTTCCTGCACCAGCGCACGCCGCTCGACACCCTTGGCTTCGATCAGCCGGAGACCGCCTGCAAGCTTCAATGACATAACCGGGAGGATTGCCATGTCGTGGAATTTCGTCGGTGGAAGGACAGTGCTTGCTGTCCTGGGGGTCGCATGGCTGGGGGCCGCCGACGCTGATGCCTACACGATCTATGTCTCGAACGAGAAGGACAACACCGTTTCGGTGATCGACTCGGACAAGCTCGCCGTGGTCGCCACCTGGAAGGTCGGCCGCCGTCCGCGAGGCATCACCCTGAGCCTCGATGGCAAGTGGCTCTATGTCTGCGCGAGCGACGACAACCGCATCGACGTGGTGGACACGGCGACCGGCAAGGTAGTGCGTAATCTCCGATCCGGTCCCGACCCCGAGCTCTTCATCCTGCACCCGAAGGGAAACCCGCTCTACATCGCCAACGAGGACGACAACATGGTCACGGTGGTGGATGTGGAGACGAACAGACTCCTGGCCGAGGTGCCGGTCGGGGTCGAGCCGGAGGGAATGGGCATCAGTCCGGACGGGGCCATCCTCGTCAACACGTCCGAGACCACCAACATGGCCCATTTCATCGATACGACGAGCCACAAGATCGTCGGCAACGTGCTCGTCGATGCGCGGCCACGGATCGCGGAATTTTCTCCTGACGGCAAGAGGCTGTGGGTCTCCTCCGAAGTGGGAGGGACGGTGAGCGTGATCGATCCTGCCACTCGCCAGATCATCAAGAAGATCGGGTTTCAGATTCCCGGCATTACGAAGGAGGCGATCCAGCCGGTCGGCGTGCGGCTGACCAAGGACGGCAAGTGGGCTTTCGTTGCCTTGGGTCCTGCCAACCGCGTGGCGGTGATTGATGCCGAGACTATGGAGGTCAAGAAATATCTGCTCGTCGGCCAGCGCGTCTGGCAGCTCGCCTTCACGCCAGACGAGAAGCTCCTGATCTCGACGAACGGCGTCTCCAACGATGTATCGATTATCGACGTAGAGGCTGAGAAGGTGCTGAAGAGCGTCAGGGTCGGCGGGTATCCCTGGGGAGTCGTAGTAGGGCCGAAGTGAGACGGATGTGGTCTCATAGATCTGATTGTCATGGCGAAACGGAATGGCACGCGCGAAGCCTTGATGGAACTGTCATGGCAAAAGGTCGTTTGTCATGGCGTGCCATTCCCTAGAGGAGGAGCGCACATGAGGACGAACACCTTCTTGCTAGTCAGTGTGGTATCCTTGGTAGCGGGTGTCGGAACGGCTGTAGCCGGACCCTGCACAGCCCGGATCGACGACGTTTCGAAACAATTGGCCAGCCGTGACGCGGGCTCCGGCCCGACCAGCCCTGGCGGTTCCCAGACGGCGCAGGGAGCGGCCGTCAACGCAACCGGTGCGATCCAGGGGCAGGGCAGCGCGGCCGGTTCTGCCGGAGCCACCGCGACACCCGGTCAGGTGCCGAAGGCTGGCGAGGCCGCCGGGACCGAGGCGACGCCAGCGATGAATGCCGCTACGCAAGGGCGAGCCACGTCACCTTCGGATGCCCGCGCACAAAGTCAGGGCCAGCCGACGAGTGCACAAATCGCCCAGGGTGCAAGGGCTTCTGCCGCGCCGGACCACATGCGTCAGGCAATGGCCGCCCTCGACCAAGCTCGCGCCTTTGACCGTGAGGGCAAGGAGGCCGACTGCATGAGTGCAGTGCAGCAAGCCAACCAACTCTCCAGCATGAAGTGATCAAGGTCGAACGAGAATAATCCGCCGGGCGGGAGTCGCACACGCAACGTGCGTACAAGTGCCGAGATCGCAAAAGCAAATATTGCTTAGCAAGGCAGATTATTCTACATTAGGCAAATCTTCGGTGGAACCGGGCCGGCGTTCGCTGCGCTGTCCGACGCCAGCCAATTTGAGCTTATGCTCACTCTTGGCACGACGCCGCATGTGGCAGCAAAACGCTACCGAAGCCGAAAGATCCCATGAGTACGCCGCGTGAGCGGCCGGCATGTTGCCGGCTGCGTCTTGGCAAATAAGCGTGCATTGGGAGGAAACAAATGCGACGAGTTGTACTTGCGACCGTGCTACTTGGCACGGCTTCGGCCTTTTGGCCTGCCGTTGCCAATGAAGAGCTGATGAAAATGACCCAGGATCCAAAGCAATGGGTTCTGCCGACAGGCGACTACGCCAACACCCGCTTTTCCAAGCTCAATCAGATCACGAAGGATAATGCCAGCAAGCTCCAGCCAGTCTGGACTTTCTCGACTGGCGTCCTTCGTGGACATGAAGGCGGGCCGCTCGTGATCGGGGATGTGATGTATGTCCATACCCCGTTCCCCAACATCGTCTACGCTCTCGACCTGAACAGCGACGGCAAGATCCTCTGGAAGTACGAGCCGAAGCAGGATCCAACCGTCATTCCGGTGATGTGCTGCGATACCGTCTATCGCGGCCTTGCCTATGCGGACGGAAAGATCTTCCTGCATCAAGCGGACACGACACTCGTCGCGCTGGACGTGAAGACCGGCGCGGTGGTCTGGTCCGTGAAGAACGGCGATCCGAAGAAGGGTGAGACCAACACGGCGACCGTCATGCCCGTGAAGGACAAGGTGCTTGTCGGGATCTCGGGTGGTGAATTCGGCGTGCGTGGGCATGTCACTGCCTATGACATGAAGACAGGCAAGCAGGCTTGGCGCGCCTATTCCACGGGACCGGACAACGAAATGCTCGTCGATCCGGACAAGACGACCCATCTCGGCAAGCCGATCGGCAAAGATTCGAGCCTCAAGACCTGGCAGGGCGAACAATGGAAGGTCGGCGGTTCGACAACATGGGGATGGTATTCATACGATCCCGAGCAGAACCTCGTGTACTACGGAACCGCAAACCCCTCGACCTGGAATCCGAAGCAGCGTCCCGGCGACAACAGATGGTCGATGACCATCATGGCCCGCGATGCGGATACCGGCATGGCCCGCTGGTTCTACCAGATGACCCCTCATGACGAGTGGGACTATGACGGCGTGAACGAGATGATCCTGGTCGATCAGGAGATCGGCGGACGTCCGCGCAAGCTCCTGGTTCACTTCGACCGGAACGGGCTCGCCTACACCTTGGACCGCACCAATGGCGAGCTTCTTGTCGCGGAGAAGTACGATCCGGCCGTCAACTGGGTCTCCAAGGTCGACATGGACAAGAACAGTCCGACCTATGGACGCCCGATGGTGGTCTCTCAGTTCTCGACCGAACAGCAGGGAGAGGACGTCAATACGAAGCATGTCTGTCCTGCCGCGCTCGGCACGAAGGACCAACAGCCGGCAGCGTTCTCGCCGCGGACGGGACTGTTCTATGTTCCGACCAATCACGTCTGCATGGACTACGAGCCGTTCCGGGTGAACTACACGGCAGGTCAGCCCTATGTCGGCGCGATCCTGTCCATGTTCCCGCCCAAGGGCGAGACCAACATGGGCAACTTCATCGCGTGGGACGCCAGGACGGGCAAGATCGCCTGGACGAACAAGGAGCCGTTCTCGGTCTGGTCAGGCGCCCTGGCAACTTCAGGCGATGTCGTCTTCTATGGGACGCTCGAAGGTTACCTGAAGGCCGTCGATGCCCAGACGGGAAAGGAACTCTACAAGTTCAAGACCCCGTCCGGCATCATCGGCAACGTCACGACCTACGAGCATGGGGGAAGGCAGTACATTGCCGTCCTGTCGGGCGTCGGCGGTTGGGCCGGTATCGGTCTCGCCGCTGGCCTGATGGGTGAGCAGGGGGCCGGAGCCTGGCAGACCGCCGTCAATCCCGGTCGCGAGGAGAAAGGCGACAGGGCCATCGAGACGGCCGGCCTCGGCGCGGTCGGCGGCTATGCGGCGCTTTCCAACTACACCACGCTCGGCGGCACTCTGACCGTGTTCGCCCTGCCGACGCAATGAAGCCGGAGCACGGCTCACAATAAGGCGCCTAGCATCGCTGGCCGATGCTAGGCGTTCTCCACTCAGCGGCCCGCTGGAAGAATCCGAAGACCGGAGCGAAAGAGAACGAAGCGATGGCGAAGAATCGCGGTTGGGGCAGCGTTGCGGCTATAGCAGCAATGACAGTTGTCGCGTTTTCACCTGCCACCCTGCACTCCGCGGAAACGGCGGTGAAGGGCGAGGACGGGAAGTACATGACCTCTGAGGGCATGCCGACCTATCACATCGGATCAGACGGAACCGTAGACTGGTACACCTACAGCGGGTATCGGCGGTACCATGCCGACTGCCACACGTGCCATGGTCCGGATGGGCAAGGAAGCAGCTATGCGCCGGCATTGGCGCACTCGCTCAAGACACTAACCTACGAGCAGTTCATGGACGTGGTGGTCAACGGACGCCAGAAGGTCGGCGTCGCGGAGAACCAGGTCATGCCGGCGTTCGCCCAGAACGTGAATGTCATGTGCTACATCGATGATCTCTACGTCTACCTGAAAGCGCGGGCAGACGATGCCGTTCCTCGTGGACGCCCGGCGAAGCGGGAAGACAAACCCAAGTTGGCGACGCAAAATGAAGATTCATGTCTCGGACGCGGCGGCTGATCTGGTCACAGCGGTCGGCATCTCACTGGCTGCACTTCTCGTCGTACCGGGCTTGGCCATAGCACAGCCAACGGACCTGGTCTCGAGGACGGCTTTGCGCGTTTGCGCGGATCCGGCCAACATGCCCTTCTCGAACGAGGTGGGTGAAGGCTTCGAAAACAAGATCGCCGACCTGCTTGCCGCCGATCTGAAGCTTCCGCTCGAATACACGTGGTTTCCGCAGGTGACGGGGTTCGTGCGCAACACACTCGGCGCCAAGCGTTGCGATCTCGTGATGGGATACGTCGCTGCGGGCGAGGTCATCCAGAACACCAATCCCTACTACAAGTCAGCATGGTCATTGATCTATCCGAAGGACGGAAGCTTGAACGGTGTCGCTTCGCTGAACGATGATCGCCTCAAGGACAAGCGCGTCGGCATCGTTGCAGGGGCCCCTCCGGCCACCGTCATGGCGACGAACGGGCTGATGGCCCATGCGAAGCCCTACGCCCTGATGGTCGACCGCCGCTACGAGTCTCCCGCCGAGGAGATGCTCCAGGACATCAAGACGGGTGAGATCGACGCGGGGATCCTATGGGGGCCGATCGCGGGGTACTACGTGAAGAAGTCCGGCATGCCGCTCGCAGTCGCACCTCTGCTGAATGAGACGAAGTCGGTTCCGATGACCTACAGGATCACTCTCGGTCTGAGGCATGGCGAGACCGAATGGAAACATCGCCTCAACGATTTCCTTGATGCCCACCGAACGGAGATCCAGTCCATCCTCCTGCAATATGGAGTGCCGCTTCTCGATGAGCAGGATAAAGCGATTACGCAGCCCTAGCAGGCGGTTGAAGCATCCATACGAGGAGCCTCTACGCTTGCGGTCCGAATGAGCATCCCAACGAGGCGGCCATGAAGAGCGACACCGAATATCTACGTCTCACCATGGAGATCGCCAAAGAGAGCCGGGCCGCTGGCAATCATCCCTTCGGAGCGCTCCTGGTCGGCCCGAAGGGCGAAGTGCTCATTTCATCGGGCAACACCTTCGCGCGGGATCGCGGCGTTGGCCACGCAGAGTCAAACGTGGCCCGCGCGGCCGCGCTTCAATACGACCCTGCTTTCCTCGAGCAATGCATGCTGGTGACCTCGGTCGAGCCGTGCTGCATGTGCTCCGGGGCGTGCTACTGGGCTGGCATAGGTACCGTGGTGTTCGGGCTCAGTGAAAGTCGGCTGGACGAGATGACCGGAGACAACCCGAAGAATCTGACCCTCAATCTGAGCTGTCGCCAAGTGTTCGCCGCCGGACGGCGCAATGTGGCGGTCCGTGGCCCATACCTTGAACTCGAAGAGGAGATCGTAAAGGACCACAAGGATTTCTGGTGACCGAACTCATAATCGGTGGTCTGGTGTCAATGAAGTTGCCGTAGCATCTGCGGCGCCCTCGACGAACCGATGTGCGGCACGGACCGACCTGCTTCAAACGTTTTCAGTTGAGATGGCGTGAGATCTCCTGGCCAAGCGCATAGACCCTTTGCTCCAGCAGGACCGGACTCTCGCAGACATATGTCAGTGCCTGATTGCGGTCATCGTAGATGCGCGTGTCCCATTGCAGCTTCTGCTCCAGCGCGGTCCTCTCCGGGGTCGGATTGGTGCTCTGCGTCAGGATGCGGCCTGTCTCGCTGATCTGGTCGGCAAGGGATCTCTGCTTGCGGGCATATCGCTCGATACCGTTGATGAGGCGACGCCGCTGCGTATTGATGACCTCGAAGACCCCGGCGAAGAGCAGGGCCAGCTTTGCATCCTTATCCGTTCCTAAAGCATTGCTGAAGCGTTCGATCGCGGCGCTCGCCTCGTCGAGGCTCGTGCGGCGTGATGCAAGTGATCGTACAAGGGAAGCGACGGCTTGATCGTCACGCCAAAGGCTCGTTGCCGGGTCGATCGGCGGCCCAGCCCACATCTGGGCGACACTCAGCTCCACGACCCGGCGCTGGACACAGGGCCAGTCTGTCTCCGCTGCCACCACTGTCTCCGCGGACAGCAGGCCGACGATGACGAGACCAATTCCGACGCTCCAGCGAAAGCGCATGGGCTCCTCCGACACCTAGTCGGCCATGGCCGGCGCACCGCGCCGGGCGATAAGGCCTTTGGACGGATTATACGCAAACAGCGACATGATGAGAAAGGCAACGGCGACACCCATGACGATCGCGAGTGAGGTTCCGTCAAATTTTGCGTAAAGCGCAAACCGGATTGCCTCCACTGCGTAGGTGAATGGGTTGAATCGGCATATCTCGTAGAGAAGTGGACTCGCCTCCTGGATGCGCCAAAGCGGGTAGAGCGCAGAGGAGGCGAAGAACATCGGGAATATCACGAAGTTCATGACGCTGGCGAAGTTCTCGAGCTGCCGGAACAGGGAGGAGAGAAGAAGCCCCATCGCCCCAAACATCAGGCCCGTCGCGACAAGAACCGGGAGGAGCGTGAGATATCCCATGGCGGGAGCCTCGACCTCCCAAAAGAATGCCACGAGGAGGAAGGCATAGACTTGCAGGATGGAGGTGAAGACGCCCGCGAGGAGCTTCGAGACGAGAAGGAACCAGCGAGGATAGGGACTGACAAGCAGGATCCGCATGGCGCCGACCTCGCGGTCATAGACCATCGAAAGCGAGGATTGCAGCCCGTTGAAGAGTTGGATCATCGCGACGAGGCCGGGCGTCACATAGACCTCATACAATACATAGGTCTCGTAAGGCGGGATGATCGAGACGCCGAGGACGGACCGGAACCCGGCCGCGAAGATGAACAGCCAGACGAGCGGCCTGACCAGCGCCGACAGGAAACGCCCTCTCTGGCTGAAGAACCGCAGGGCCTCTCGCCAGGCGATCCCGGCGAAGCAGGTTGCGTAGCCTCTCGGTGACAAAGGGCTTGTCCTTCCAAGGCCTCTCATTCGGCAGCCTCCCGCCCGGCAGAAGTCGTTCCGGGAGCATTGACGAGCTTCAGAAAGGCCGTTTGCAAATCGGTGTCGCCCGCCTCGGCCAGCACGTCCTGCACAGATCCCTGGGCGAGGACACGCCCCTTGTGGAGGACGACGAGGCGATCGGACATCTCGATCTCGTCCAGCAGGTGCGTCGCCCACAGGATCCCGCGGCCTTCCTCGGCCACGAGCCGCCGCACCTCCATGATGAGGCCCTGGCGAGCCTCGACGTCGAGGCCGACCGTCGGCTCATCGAGAAGGAGGAGTGCGGGGTCGTGGATCAGCGCGCGGGCGATTTCGAGCCGACGCATCTGCCCACCGGAGAGATTGCGGACCTTGTCGTCGATGCGGTCGGCAAGGGCGAACTTTTCGAGGACATGGGCAGCACGCGCGCTTGCCCGGCTTCGGCCTATCCCGTGCAGTGCGGCGTGGTAGAGCAGGCTCTGGCGTACCGACAGGTCGAGATCGAGCGTGCGGGCCTGGAACACGATGCCAAGTCGGGACAGCGCTGCGGGAGCCTCCCGCCGGACGTCAAAGCCGAAGACCTGGATCGTGCCGGACGAACTGTCGTAGAGGCGTGTCACGAGCGAAAACAGGGTTGTCTTGCCGGCGCCGTTCAAACCCAGCAGGGCGGTGAATGAACCGGAAGGCACTGTCAAGCTCACGCGGTCGAGCGCCGTCCGTGTGCCGAAAGAGTGGCTCACGCCATCGATGCGGAGTGCGGGCTGCGTCATCAACCCCGTTCCTGGTCCTTTTGGGAGCAACGCCGCATGATGTCCCGTGGGTGCCATCCAGCCGAGGATGATTTCAACATTCGCGGCCCGTTTAAGTCAAATAGGCGCTCCATCACGCAAGGACAGGTTTGGGGCTGCTGACTGGACGCAATGAGGTCGGCGAAAGTCCAAGTCTGTCGCGCGAGTTGAGCTTGAGATGGCGTGCTGCTCGGCGTAATCTTCGGACCGGGAACCGCGAGCTCGTCAGAAAGCCACTAACAATGTGGCTATAACCCTTGGCTCTTGGAGATTCCGATGGATCCACTTCGGCGTGTGCTCCTTGGAGGTTTTGCAGCCCTGGCCGTCATGCCCTTCGCATCGCCGGGGGCAGCCCAGGTCTTGGAACCACTCAAGGTCGGGTCGCTCAAGTTCGGAACCGTCAACTGGCTCCTCGACACAATTGCCGGCGACAAGGTCGACGTCAGGGAAGGGGTGAGAATCGAGCGGGTCGAACTTGCCTCCAATCAGGCAACGACTGTCGCCCTTCAAGCTGGCGCCGTCGACCTGATCGTCAGCGACTGGCTCTGGGCCATGCGCCAACGGGCCGAAGGCGACAGCCTTCTTTTCCGGCCGTACTCGAACGCCTTGGGCGCACTGATGGTGCCGAGGGACAAGGGGTTCACGTCCCTCGCGGATCTCAAAGGAAAGCGGCTCGGAGTGGCAGGCAGCCCGCTCGACAAGAGCTGGCTCCTGCTGCGGGCCTTCTCCCGCAACACGCTCCATGCCGATCTCGCGGAGATCGCCGAGCCGATCTACGGTGCTCCGCCGCTGCTGTCCGAGCAACTGAGGCTCGGACGCCTGGACGGTGTGCTGACGTTCTGGAATTTCGCGGCACGCCTTGAGGCCGCAGGTTATCAGCCCTTGATCGATATGGTTGACGTCCTGACCGGGCTTGGAGTGACCCCTTCACCTCCACTCGTCGGGTTCGTCTGGCGTGAGGAGCTTTTGCGCACCAAGCCGGATCAGGTGGCAAGGTTCTTCCGCGCCGTCAGCGGCGCAAACCAGATCCTCAAGGCCGAGGATGCCGCGTGGGAGCGTCTCAGGCCTGCAATGGGCATCGAATCCGACGCGGAGTTCGGGCGGTTGAAGGATTACTTCAGGGCAGGCATCCCGACACCATGGGGAGGTGCCGAGACCCAGGCAGCAGAGAGGCTTTTCGGAATTCTGAGCGAACTCGGCGGACCGGAACTGGTCGGCCCCAGGACGCGCTTCGATCCTACCCTTTTCTGGGTGCCGAAGGGCTAGCATGAAGAAGCAATCGGCCAGGCGATCAAAGCATTTTGCCTGGTTGGCGCTTTCAATCGTCGCTATGGTGGCTGCCTGGCAAGTTGCGGCATACTTCTCGGATCCGCGTTTGCTGCCGGGGCCCGGCCGGATCGGCGCAACGCTGGTGGAGGCCGGGCTCGACGGCTCCCTCTTCACCAATATCAGCATTACGCTGGCGCGGGTATTCGCGAGCTTCGTCCTGGCAATGACGATCGGATCGGCCATTGGCATTGCCCTCGGTCGCGCCCCGCTGCTGAACCGCTTCTTCGATCCGTGGCTTATCCTGTTCCTGAACCTGCCGGCCCTCGTCATCATCATTCTCTGCTACATCTGGCTGGGCCTGACCGAGGTGGCCGCCATCACCGCTGTTGCAATCAACAAGATTCCCAACGTGGCAGTCACCTTAAGGGAAGGTAGCAGGGCGCTGGACCGCGATCTCCTCGAAATGGCATCCGTATATAGGTTCGGTCGGTTGCGGACGTTGCGCCACGTGGTCTTGCCACAACTGACCCCCTACTTCATGGGTGCCGTTCGTTCCGGTCTGGCACTCGTGTGGAAGATCGTTCTCGTCGTCGAACTCCTTGGCCGGAGCAGCGGGGTGGGCTTCGTCATCGGTTCGGCGTTCCAACTCTTCGATGTCTCCACGATTCTCGCCTACGCTCTCGCTTTCGTCGCCGTCATCCAGATGATCGAGTTTCTCATCCTCCAGCCATATGAGCGGAGGCTGAACCGATGGCGGAGATGACAGGTCTCGAGATCGAGATCGACGACAAGACATATGCCCCTTTGGCCAGCGCCCCGATGCGCCGGATTTTCGACGGATTCCAGATGACGGTCGATCCGGGAGCGTTCGTCTGCCTGCTCGGCCCATCCGGTATCGGCAAGACGACATTGCTGAACATGATCTCAGGGCTGGACACGGATTACTCCGGCCGGATCGAATTTTGCGGCGAGCCGCGCCCGCGCTTGGGCTACGTGTTTCAGACGCCGCGCCTGCTGCCCTGGCGGACGGTGCTCGAGAACATCCTTCTCCCCTTGCCGTCGACGGAGGCCGCACGGACGACCGCGGTCAATCTGCTCGCCGACATGGGAATGTCCGACACCCAGGATATCTACCCGGAACGGCTTTCCCTTGGCATGCAACGGCGCGTCGCGCTTGCGCGGGCGTTTGCCCTCGATCCCGATGTCCTGCTGATGGATGAGCCATTCGTATCGTTGGACGAGACCACGGCCGACAAGCTGCGCGATCTCCTGATCGCGATGCTGGCGCAGAGGCCCGTCACGGTCCTGTTTGTCACGCATGACAGCCGGGACGCCATCCGGATGGCGAACCGCATCATCGTCCTGTCCGGCTCTCCGGCCCATGCGGTCAAGGATATCAAGGTCGGGCTAAGCCATGGAGAACGCCTGGACAAGGGAGCGATCGAGGCCTTCAGGGGCCGCTTTCTGGCGCAATCCCAATGATTCTGATAGGCTTGGCACCGACTTTTGGCGGCTCTCTGGCCGTTCGGACAGGAATTGACTATGGCGTTGATCTTCCTTGTTTGCCTGATCTCATCCCCCGATACCTGCAAGGAGGAGCGCTTCAGTCTGGCGCTTGAGCCTGTCAGCGATCTCGGCTGCATAACGGGAGCGCAACCCAGGATGGCAGAGTGGACGAATACGCATCCCGGGTGGCGCGTCGCGCGCTGGAAATGCATTCCTCTGGATCTGGAGGAGCACCACATCTGAAAGACCTGGCTTCCGGTGGCAAAGGCCAAGCTTCTGACAGGAAGCTTGGCCGCAGTCGTCACTTTGGACTTACGCCATTCCATTGCCAGTCGACAGGAATCCAGGCGAAAGCCCCATCGGCTCTCGTGACATGGCCGAGACCCGGAAACGGCAGGTGGTAGGTCGAGACTAACGCCCTTTCGCTCGTACACCGTTCCAGGAACGCTCGCCGCGTCCTCACCGCGCCAGTCCGGGCGCTGGAAGCCGACTGCGCGGTTGGCGACGACATCCGCCGTGCAGAGAAGGTGATCGGAACCGGAGGCGATCTGGACCGAGGTGTGCCCAGAGGGGTATGGCCGGGCGTTGCGATGGTCGTGATGCCCTGGCTTTCCATTGTCGCAAATCGGGGCAATGCCACGATAGACAGGCATTCACGCGCATTGGAGTGTTTGGTATGCTGCGATTGGATCCCAACGGGAAGTGGCACATGTCCTGGGCGAATGTTGTCTCGAGGTGCGGCCTCCTTCTGGGACTTTTGACAGCCCATCCGGTCATTGCACAGGAAGAGGGCATCAACGACTATCCGACGACAGCCCGTGCCGACTACGTCTTTGCCTGCATGGCGGCCAATGGCGGAACGCGGCTGGCGCTGGAGCGCTGCTCATGCTCAATCGACGTCATTGCTTCGATCTTCCCGTACGAGCGCTATGTCCAGGCGGAAACCGCCCTCAGCGTAGGCCAGCGACCCGGCGAAGGGGCCGAACTGTTCCGCAGCAATCCTTTCATGCGGGACCTCATCGCCGATCTTCGCCGCGCGCAGGCCGAGGCCGAAGTGGAATGCTTTCCCTGAATCCGATGACCCTTTTTAGTAGTTCCGGCCGAGCCCCAGAAGGCGTCATCACAGTGGTTTGAAGCTCCTCTTTACGCTATAAACTTGGGCATTCCCTACTCGAACGCCTGAGCAAATCTACGAAGGGGAAACGCCATGGACACGAGGGCCGCAGTCGCGTGGGAGGCTGGCAAGCCGCTCACCATCGAGACCATCCGCATCGAAGGCCCAAAGGCGGGCGAGGTGCTCGTGGAGGTGATGGCGACGGGCGTCTGCCACACGGACGCCTATACCCTCTCGGGTCTCGATAGCGAAGGCAAGTTCCCGGCGATCCTCGGCCATGAGGGCGCGGGCATCGTGCGCGAGGTCGGCCCGGGCGTGACGACGCTGAAGGTCGGCGACCATGTGATCCCGCTCTACACGCCGGAATGCCGCAACTGCAAATCCTGCCTGTCGCGCCGCACCAATCTCTGCACCGCGATCCGCGCCACCCAAGGTCAGGGCGTCATGCCTGACGGCACCAGCCGCTTCCGCTGCGACGGCGAGACCGTGTTTCACTACATGGGCTGCTCGACCTTCGCGAACTTCACCGTGCTGCCGGAGATCGCGCTCGCCAAGGTGCGCGAGGACGCACCCTTCGACAAGATCTGCTATATCGGCTGCGGCGTCACCACCGGCATCGGCGCGGTGATCTACACGGCAAAGGTGTGGCCCGGCGCCAACGTGGTGGTGTTCGGGTTGGGCGGCATCGGGCTCAACGTGATCCAGGGCGCGCGCATGGTCGGTGCCGACAAGATCATCGGCGTCGACATCAACCCGACCAAGGTCGAGATGGCCAGGAAATTCGGCATGACCGACTTCATCAACCCGAACGAGATCGGCGCCGACAAGGTGGTGCAGGCGATCGTCGATCTCACCGGCGGCGGCGCGGATTTCTCGTTCGATGCCACCGGCAACGTGACCGTGATGCGCCAGGCGCTCGAGTGCTGCCATCGCGGCTGGGGCGAGAGCATCATCATCGGCGTGGCGGAAGCGGGCAAGGAGATCGCGACACGCCCGTTCCAGCTCGTCACCGGACGCGTGTGGAAGGGCACGGCCTTCGGCGGCGCGCGCGGCCGCACGGACGTGCCGAAGATCGTCGACTGGTACATGGAGGGCAAGATCAACATCGACGATCTGATCACCCACACCATGCCGCTGGACGAGATCAACACCGCCTTCGACCTCATGCACGAGGGCAAGTCGATCCGCTCGGTCATCGTGTACTGATTGGGTCGTCACCGAGACCCCGGCCGCGCGTCCGTTCCACTTGGACACGACGGACCCGGGTTTAGTTGCGTGAGCTAGTTGGAGTTCCGGCTCAGCTCTCATAGCCTCCCTTGGGCGTGATAGGCTCTGCCGGCTAGATAAACAGACTTTGATGGGGAAAGGAACGTCCAATGAATGCAACTCTCACGATCCACCCAGCAGTCGACAATGGCGTAACCCAAGGCGATCCGAACTTCGGCGGTGGCAGGCTCACATGCAAATGCACCAGCGATCCGGTCGTCGTGGAGATCAAGGGCAACAGTGCGTTCAACCACATGTGCGGTTGCACCAAGTGCTGGAAGCCAAGTGGCGCCACGTTCGCAATGATTGCCGTCGCGCCGCGCGATAATGTGACCGTAACGGCCAATGAGGACAAGTTGCAGGTCGTCGATCCGTCCGCGACGATCCAGCGACATGCGTGCAAGGTCTGCGGTGTTCACATGTATGGCCGCATCGAGAACAAGAACCATGCATTGTATGGCTTCGATTTCATCCATACCGAGCTTTCTCCGACGAGTGGATGGTCGGCCCCCGGATTTGCCGCATTCGTCTCATCGGTCATTGAGTCCGGCGTGGACCCGGCCCAGATGCCGCAAATCCGCGCTCGGTTGAAGGAGCTCGGGATGGAGCCTTACGATTGCCTGTCACCGGAGCTGATGGACCTCATCGCGGCCCATACGGCCAAGGCCAAGCAGGCGACCGCCGCCTGACGGACAGGAAGTGATCCGGACGAGGATGACCGCGCGGCCTGCGAGGCTACGCGGTCGTTCGGCTGCCCGATCCATCCGAAAATCCTGGTTGCATACCGCTCTCAAGGCGAGCAGTCTTGGGCAAATTAATAATATTCAGGTGTGGAAATGCCGAGGTTCGGCGATTGGGATCAGGTTCGCGCAAGCGAGATCATCGCGGCGCATGCTTCTCTGGAAGGCCCGGTGCTGCCGATCCTCCACGCTCTCCTGGACGAGTTCGGGCATATTCCCGATGAGGCCATAGCCTTGGTGGCCTCGGGCCTGAACCTGTCGCGGGCCGAGATCCACGGGACCGTCAGCTTCTACCATGATTTCCGCCGCAAGCCCGCTGGCGACCACGTTCTCAAGCTGTGCCGTGCGGAAGCCTGTCAGTCCATGAACGGCCCGCAGCTCGCACGCGATCTGCTGGATGAACTCGGGATCGAATGGGGCGGGACCACGCCTGACGGTGCCTTGACCGTCGAAGGGGTCTATTGCCTCGGGCTGTGCGCCTGTGCCCCTTCCGCGCTTTATGACGGCGATCCCATGGGCAGGCTTGACCGGAAGCGTCTCGACGACGTCGTCCGGGAGGCGCGGGGAACATGACCAGGGTCTTCATCTCGCGGGATGCCGCCTCGCTGTCCCTTGGCGCTGCACGGATCGCCAGGCTGATCGGCGAGGAGTCCCTCGTTCGAGACTTAGCCCTGGAGATCGTGGCGACCGGGTCGCGCGGCCTGTTCTGGCTCGAACCCCTGGTCGAGGTCGAGACGCCCGAGGGACGCGTTGCCTATGGGCCGATCAGTCCCTCGGACATCGGCGGCCTGTTCGATGCCGACTTCCTGTCGGGTGGGGAACACCCTTTGCGCCTCGGCCACCTGGAGGACCAGCCCTACCTCGCCAGGCAGCAGCGGTTGACCTTCGCACGGTGCGGCATCGTCGATCCGCTGTCCGTCGGGGACTACGAGGCTCATGGCGGCTATGCCGGCCTTCGACGCGCGCTGTCCCTGGAGCCGCAGGCCATCGTGGACGAAATCAAGCTTTCGGGGCTGCGCGGACGGGGCGGGGCCGGATTCCCGACTGGGATCAAGTGGGACACGGTCCTTCATGCGCAGGCCGACCGCAAGTACGTCGTGTGCAATGCGGATGAGGGTGACAGCGGCACCTTCGGCGACCGGATGCTCATGGAAGGGGACCCCTTCTGCCTGATCGAAGGCATGACCATCGCCGGCCTCGCCGTCGGCGCCACCAAGGGCTTCATCTACATCCGATCGGAATATCCTCACGCCTACCGGATCATGGTGGAAGCCATCGAGCTCGCCACGAAGGCCGGCTACTTGGGCTCATCCGTGATGGGGTCGGGTCAGGCCTTCACACTGGAAGCGCGGCTTGGAGCGGGCGCTTACATCTGCGGCGAGGAGACGTCCCTCCTGGACAGCCTCGAGGGCAAACGCGGCATGGTGCGGGCAAAGCCGCCACTGCCGGCGATCACAGGCCTCTTCGGCAAGCCGACGCTCATCAACAACACGCTGTCCCTCGCGACTGTGCCGTGGATCCTGGCCAATGGCGCACAGGCTTATGCCGACTTCGGCATGGGGCGCTCGCGCGGCACGCTGCCGGTCCAGCTTGCGGGCAATATCACACGCGGCGGCCTCATCGAATTGGCATTCGGGGTCACCTTGCGGGAGATCATTGAGGATTTCGGCGGTGGGACCGCGACGGGGCGTCCCGTGAAGGCCGTACAGGTCGGAGGACCGCTGGGGGCCTATTTCCCGGCCTCCATGCTGGACCTTCCCCTGGATTACGAGACACTCGCCGCGGAGAAGGGGCTCCTCGGTCACGGCGGCATCGTCGTGTTCGACGATACCGTCGATCTCTCGAGGCAAGCCCGCTTCGCCTTCGAATTCTGCGCAGCCGAGAGCTGCGGCAAGTGCACGCCGTGCCGCGTCGGCGCGGTGCGTGGGGTCGAGGTCATGGACCGGATCATCGCCGGGATCGAGCCCGAGAAGAACTTCGAGGTTCTCGAGGATCTCTGCACCCTCATGACCGACGCTTCGCTCTGCGCCATGGGAGGGTTGACGCCCTTGCCCGTAATGAGCGCGTTGACCCATTTCCCCGAGGATTTCGACAAGGCCCCGCAGGTTCCCGCGGCCGCCGAGTGATGGAGAGCAGTGATGGCTCTGATCAAGGAAGTCGACTACGGCACGCCGATCCGCAGGACGGACAAGGCGGTGACGCTGACCATCGACGGCCAGCCGGTCACGGTGCCGGCAGGCACCTCAGTGATGGCCGCAAGCATGATGCTGGGAACCGAGATTCCCAAGCTCTGCGCCACGGATTCGCTGGAGCCCTTCGGCTCCTGTCGTCTCTGCCTCATCGAGATCGACGGGCGGCGCGGAACGCCCGCGTCGTGCACCACACCTGCCGAAGAGGGCATGGTCGTGCACACGCAAACCGATCGGCTCGCAAGGCTCCGTCGCGGCGTGATGGAGCTCTATATCTCGGATCATCCGCTCGACTGCCTCACCTGTTCCGCGAACGGCGATTGCGAGCTCCAGGACATGGCGGGCGCCGTCGGCCTGCGCGAGGTCCGGTACGGCTATGATGGGGCCAACCATCTCGATGCGCCGAAGGATGTGTCCAATCCGTATTTCACCTTCGAGGACTCCAAGTGCATCGTCTGCTCCCGTTGCGTGCGGGCCTGCGAGGAAGTGCAGGGCACCTTCGCCCTGACGATCCAGGGGAGGGGTTTCGACTCCCGCGTCTCGCCGGGCGGATTGGATTTCTTCGGGTCCGAGTGCGTCTCCTGCGGCGCCTGCGTGCAGGCCTGCCCGACAGCCACCCTCAATGAGAAGAGCGTGATCGAACTCGGCACGCCCGAGCATTCGGTCATCACCACCTGCGCCTATTGCGGTGTCGGCTGCTCGTTCAAGGCGGAGATGAAGGGAAACACCGTCGTCCGGATGGTGCCGTACAAGGACGGCAAGGCCAACGAAGGGCATTCCTGCGTCAAGGGACGCTTCGCCTGGGGCTATGCCACGCACAGGGACCGCATCACCAAGCCCATGACCCGTGAAAGGATCACGGATCCATGGCGCGAGGTCTCGTGGCAGGAAGCGATCGACCATGCCGCCAGCGGGTTCAAGCGCATCCAGGCAAAGTACGGCCGCGACTCCATCGGCGGCATCACGTCCTCCAGATGCACGAACGAGGAGACATTCCTCGTCCAGAAGCTCGTCCGCACCGGCTTCGGCAACAACAATGTCGATACCTGCGCCCGCGTCTGCCATTCGCCGACCGGATACGGTCTGAAGACGACCCTCGGCACGTCGGCTGGGACCCATGACTTCGCATCGGTGGACCAGGCGGATGTCATGATCGTGATCGGGGCCAACCCGACCGACGGGCATCCGGTCTTCGCCTCCCGCATGAAGCGGCGGCTGCGCGAGGGGGCTCACCTCATCGTCATCGATCCGCGCCGGATCGATCTCGTGAGATCGCCCCACATCGAGGCCGATTATCACCTCCCCCTGAAGCCCGGGACCAACGTGGCGATGATCAACGCGCTCGCGCACGTGATCGTGACGGAGGGTCTGGTCGACGAGGAATACGTGCGCGAGCGGTGCGAGCTCGATGCCTTCGAGTCCTGGGCCCGCTTCATTGCCGACGACCGTCATTCCCCCGAGGCCGTCGCGGACATCCTGGGGGTTCCTGCCGCGGATGTGCGAGGCGCGGCCCGGCTCTACGCGTCCGGCGGGAATAGCGCGATCTATTTCGGGCTTGGCGTCACAGAGCACAGCCAGGGCTCGACCATGGTGATGGGCATGGCAAACATCGCCATGGCGACCGGCAACATCGGGAAGCCCGGCTGCGGCGTGAATCCGCTGCGCGGGCAGAACAATGTCCAGGGCTCATGCGACATGGGCTCTTTCCCGCATGAGTTCTCAGGCTATCGCCACGTCTCCGACGATGCGACGCGGCAGATGTTCGAGGCTTTCTGGGGGGTAGACCTCCTGAAAGAGCCCGGCCTGCGCATTCCCAACATGCTCGATGAGGCGGTGTCCGGATCGTTCAAGGCCCTCTACATCCAGGGCGAGGACATTGCTCAATCCGATCCCGATACGCAGCACGTGACCGCTGGCTTGAGGGCCATGGAATTCGTGGTGATCCAGGACATCTTCCTGAACGAAACCGCCAAATATGCCCACGTCTTCCTGCCCGGCTCCTCCTTCCTTGAGAAGGACGGGACCTTCACCAATGCGGAACGACGCATCAACCGCGTGCGGAAAGTGATGCCGCCCCTAGGCGAGTTGGCGGATTGGGAGGTCACGATGGCACTCTCGAATGCCCTCGGGTATCCGATGCACTATACGCATCCCGGCGAGATCATGGACGAAATCGCAAGCCTTACGCCGACCTTCGCAGGCGTATCTTATGACAAGCTCGATCAGCTCGGATCGATCCAGTGGCCGTGCAACGAGGCTGCCCCGGCCGGAACGCCGATGATGCACGTAGGTCGCTTCGTCCGCGGCAAGGGCAAGTTCATGATCACGGATTTCGTCCCCACCGAGGAGCGTACGGGGCCGCGTTTCCCGCTGATCCTGACGACCGGCCGCATCCTGTCGCAATACAATGTCGGCGCCCAGACGAGGCGCACGGAGAACAGCCGCTGGCACGAAGAGGACGTGCTTGAGATCCATCCCTTCGATGCGGAAAGCCGGGGGATCGTGGACGGCGACCTCGTGTCCCTCGAGAGTCGCTCGGGCGACATTGCCTTGCGGGCGCAGATCAGCGAGCGGATGCAGCCGGGTGTCGTCTACACGACATTTCACCACGCGAAGACCGGTGCGAACGTGATCACGACCGATTACTCCGACTGGGCGACGAACTGTCCGGAGTACAAGGTCACGGCGGTGCAGGTGCGCCGCACGAACAGGCAAAGCGACTGGCAGGCCCGGTTCTATGAAGAGGATGTCGCACTCAAGCGCATCGACGCGAATGCCCATGCTGCTGAGTGAAGACAACCCGCATTTCCTTGAGGCGGTGGACGCGCCTGCCACCGTCCTCCGCTTTGGGAGGGGCGAGCCCATTCGTGGCCTTCGCGTAATCCCCTCAGAAGTGCCGGTCAATTTCGTGTATGGCGGCATTCCGTTCGCCGTCATGATGGCATCGCCATCCGACTTGGATGACTTCACCGTGGGCTTCAGCCTGACGGAAGGCGTAATTCAAGCCCCGGACGATATCCGCGGAATTCGCATCGAGCCGGAAGAGAAGGGCTTGAGGGTCGCCGTTGATCTTGTACCTGACAGACTGCATGAACATCTGGCTCGTAGGCGCGTGCTGTCAGGGCGGACCGGCTGCGGGTTGTGCGGGATCGATGATCTCGACGCGCTGCCTCAAGCGCGCTTGCTCAGCGGACCTGCGCCGAGCGTTTCTCTCAGGGCCATTCGAGCGGCGTTGGCAGCGCTCGACAGTAAGCAGGTGCTGAATCAGCGGACCCATGCGGTTCATGGAGCAGCTTGGGCTGACATGAATGGGACGCTTGTTTGCGTGCGTGAGGATGTCGGCCGTCACAATGCCCTCGATAAGCTCATCGGCGCGCTATGCCGCGCCGGCACGAAGCCTGACGGCGGTTTCGTGATCGTCACGAGCCGCTGTTCCTTCGAGCTGGTCGAGAAGGTCGCCGTATTCGGGGCGAGAACATTGATTGCAATTTCCGCTCCGACATCCCTGGCTCTGGAACGAGCCCGACGTCTCGATATGACACTCATTGCAATCGCACGGCACGATTCCGTGACCGTCTTCCATGGCCTGGAACACATTCACAGTGAGGATGGCTTGACATGAGTATCGAGAAGCTCATCCGAATGGCCAATCAGATCGCCAGCTTCTTCCGTTCCTATCCGGAAGATCAGGCTCTCAAGGGTATCCACGACCACATTGTGGCCTTCTGGACACCGGGCATGCAGAGAGCGCTGTTATCCTGCGCGGGCCAAGATGATGGAAAACTCGATCCGCTTGTCGTGAAAGCGATGGTCGATGCCCCGTCAGGGAAGAACCCGATCGAAAAGGAAGTCGCCGGTCCGGAGACGGTAGGAGAATTGGGGAGTGATGCTGGGTAAGGTTGTTTCGTGCCATCGTCCACTGCCGCTCCGGGAGCGTGCGACAGTGACATAGCTATGCCAGGGTCCGCGGGCAAATTGGCGGCAATGCCGAGAGGATCCCTCCATTACGTCGGTCATGGGGACCGACTTCGCCTGAGCGGGAGGCCGACATGGCCCAAAAAACCTTAATTCTACTGTGCGCTGGGCTCTGCATTGGTCTTCCTGCCGGTGCAGCGGAGGACAGGGCGGTGGCGGCTCTCGCCCAGGACCTAAAGGAGCATGCGCCATCCCAGTGGGAGGTCCGCGTGCGTTGGCGGGACGGCCGGCTCCTCGCAACGATCATGCCGCAACCGTACCAGACGGCCTTCGATCTCTGGTACGCGCCTTCGAGGATGATCGCAGCACTCACGGATCTCTGCCCAGGCGCCAACGCGGAGATCTGGAGCCTCGTCGGATCGGAGCACGACATCGTTCTCGAACCAAGCGTCGGAGGAAAGACTGCTCCAGGAACTCGCGTCAGTTGCCGCAAGGCATTGCTGAATAAGTCCTGACCGGCTGTGTGACGATCCGAAAGGGGACTGCTACACGCCGTCGTACCGTTCCCATATGAGAGGATGCGGCACGTGGAAGGTTAGCCAATCCATGTTATGCTATATTCGAAGGTAGAGAAGTGATTGCGAGTAGGCACCCATCCATGGGTTGGACGCCGGGCGGCGAGAGTCGTGGAGACCGACCTGCGCGATCGTCCGCCACACAGCGTATCAGACTTCGTACAATCATAGGTGGGGTGCTCTCATGCGTCATCTGTTCATGTCGTGCCTTGTCCTGACAACGTTCGCCTCCTCAGTCATGCCGGCCGTCGCCGATGACCAGGCCGAGTGCACCGCCGGCATTGCCATGATCAAGGCGGAGCTCGACAAGAAGCCGCCGCAGTCGACACTCACCGCACTACAGCTAAGCAGGTTTCAGCGGGGTGGCCAACGGATGCTGTCTGTGATTCCATCTCATAGTTTGGTTCGGGATGCGGATCATGGCGGGCAAATCCCCTGTTGTCGCAAGCGCCGCGCAGCGGCGTGAGCTCATGGCTCTCAGCCACTCGCGCGATCGGGGCGAGGCGGATCGGGCGCGGGCGCTCCTGCTGACCCTGGCGGGCTGGACGAGCCCGCGGATCGCCGAGGCCTTCGGCGTGCGCGAGGATACCGTGCGGCTCTGGCGCAGCGCTTTCATGACGGGTGGGGTCGACGCGCTGCGGCGATCCGTTGCCCCGGGACCGGCACCGGTCAAGGCCGAGCGGGCGCTCGCTGTAGCCGAGGCGGTTCTGGCGGGATCGGTCGCAAATCGCCCCAATTGGACCTTGCCGCGGCTGGCCGACGAGATCGAGAAGCGCTCCGGCGTGCGCATCTCGCGCTCACGGCTCTCGGTCGTGTTGCGCCAAAAGGGGATTTCCGCTGGCGCCGGCCGCGCCATACCCTGAAGGGCCGCCAGGATGCAGACGCCGTGGACCGCGCTGGCCTGCGCCGCAAGCTCCTGAAGGCGCAGGCCGAGGCGGGCGATATCGTGCTCTTGTTCGGGGATGAATCCGAAGCGCTCACCCACCCCTATCTCGCCCATGCTTGGGCCAAGAAGGGCGCGGATCTGCGCATTCCAGCGCCCGGCCAAGCCGCCAAGGTGGCGATGCTCGGTCTGCTCGACTGGGCCCCGCGGGACCTGATCGTGCGCACCAGCCGGAGCAAGCGCAGTGCCGATTTTATCGCGCTGCTGGACCAGATCGACACGCAGTATGGCCCAACGTCCGCTCGTGCGACGAAGCCGATCGTGCTCGTCCTCGATAATGGCCCGATCCACACCAGCAAGGCGACGCGCGCCGCCCTCGCCGAGCGGGCGCCCTGGCTCACGGTCGAATGGCTGCCAAAGTACGCTCCCGAACTCAACGACATCGAAGAGCTCTGGCGCGATCTGAAGCAGCATCATCTTGCTCACCAGACTTTCGCGGGTCCAGAGAACCTCGATGATGCCATCCACGAGGCGGTCGCGATGCTCAATTGCGAGCGAAGTCGCCATCCGTTGGCCAACCACCGAATCGCTGCTTAGCGCTGGGGAGCGCCGAACGCGAGTTGAAGGAGGCGGAGTTCGACGAATGTGTCGATGCCGTCGACGACGCCAAGAACCTCGGCTCAGATCGTCTCTGGCTCCGATCAACTTCCCTGCACGGCGGATGTCATTGGGAAGCGTGCCGTCAGCATTCAGCATCCTGACTGGCGCGGCGGATTCGATCTTGATATGGAGCAAGGCGCAATGACGCGCCGCGCATTCCTGGAGCGGTGTGCAGGCGAAAGGGCACTTGTATCAACCTACCACCTGCCGTTTCCGGGACTTGGCCATGTTGCCAGAGCAGGGGCCGCATTCATTTGGGTTCCTGGCGATGGGCAGTGGGACGGCGTAAGTCCAAAGTGACGGATCCGTCTCGGATGTAGGAGGGTCCAAAAGGTACTGCCATTCGCCTCTACAGGAGTGGGGTCGCCGTAAGCGGAGGGTGGGTTTGGAAGGTCTCTTAGTGGCACGAGGCGGAAGTAGGCCAGTGGTCCGCTTAATAGAGGGACACCAGACCTTCTGAATGGGCAGGAGATTTCTCAGCCTGACCCTCTGCCGACCTTCCATCGGCCGCAGTCGGGAGAACAGGCACCTTCAACGGCCGTAGGAAACAAGGGTTTGCCAGTCCCGATCTCAGGGTTTTCCCCGATACCGAATGCCATCCGCAGCACTATCCTGTAGCGATCTATGTCAACTCAGGCCGAGCACGGCAACAGGCTCACGAGAGGATATGCCATGTCATCAGGAAACAGGGGCAGCCGTTCTGTTATCCCGCTGGCACTCGCCCTCTGTTGGGCGTTCAGCGGTCCTTTGTCGGCTGCTGAGACCTACGAGGACAGGTTGCTGACGACGCCGGCCACACCCGAGGTGCTGGCCAAGGGGCTTGAGGCCGATGGGTACCAGCTTGGTGTCTCTTTCAATTACCCATAGATTTGCGCCCCAATCCTAGCGCCGAGTTCGATATCCATCAGGCGGGATAGTCCTCTCCACATGACGGTGTTTCCTGGCGGAGGATCATGGCCACGGGCAAGGTAGCCGCCCATGCGGGCGATCTTAGTTAAATAGTAGGCGAGCGTCTTGCTCCGCAGCAGCACCTGGCCCTTGTCTCGCACCAGCTCGTCGAGCAGGTCCATTTCCAAGTCCGTCAAGGCCAGCCGCGGCGGCACGTCCGGAACAACACGATTGAGCATCGTCATCCAGAAGATCCGCCAGCTCAGGATGCAGTAGATGCTGAGCAGGTTCACCAGGCGCTCGGCCGTTCTCAGCTTGGTCTCCTCCGCTCGGCACCCGGACTTGAGGATCTTGTGGAACAGCTCGACCTTCCAGCGCATGGCGTACCAGTCGAGCATCTGGATCGCGTCCGCGCGGGATCGTACCGGCAGATCCGTGATCAGCTTCCAGTCGATCCGCGCCCGGTCTTTGGGTGGATGACGCTCCTGTGCGTGGATCACCGTCAGGCTCAGGGCTGGATAGCGCTTCTGCTTGCCGATCGGAGGCAGGATGTGGATCCGGCGGTATTTGAGCTCTACGGTGGCAAGGCTCACATCGCCTTTCGGGCTGCGAACTTCGACCTGATGCCGTCCTTTGACCTTCACCTCTGCCATCTCGTCCGCGATGGTGTGCTGGCCATCGCCCGCCAACCGATCCACGCAGGTTCGGACCAGGAAGTGCGTGCTCAGAGCCTGAGCCGTGCAGAAGAACTCGTCGATGTCGTTCTCCCGGTCGCCGATATGGATGCAGCGCTCAGGAGCACCGAACAGCGCCACGGACTGCCTCATGCACTCCAGCCAGCGGATACTCTCCTTCTGATCGATGGGCACCCGGGTCGGGTTGATCTTGCGTTTGAGCGTCCGGGCGCCCTTGAACTGAGGCCTCGTCCAAAACTTGATCGCCGAAAGCCCCAGCGGCAGCCCATCCGCGGTCACAGCCAGGCAAGAGTGCATGAGCAGCCCGCAGACCGTGTGCATCCTGGAGCGACCTTCCTTGTCCCGGCCGCTGTTGACCCGGCGGGTCGCACCAATCCGTTCAGGCTGTGCTCTTTCGTAGGACAGTTCGGTTGTGTCCTGAATGACCAAGATAGGGCCACCGAAGGCGGCAAAGCGGGTTCGGGTGGCTTGGAAATGGCCCTGAAGGATCTCATGGTCGGAAACTTTGGGATTGGACAGGAAGCGGTAGGCCGCTTTGGTGTTAGCCCAATCCTGGCAGGCCAGCGGAAGGCTGCCGCCAATGGCACCGGCCATGTGGGTCAGGAGCTTGCGCAGGCGCTGGCCGAGACGATTGTCCCGAAAGCGGCACCCAGCGAGTTCCTGATCGACCCAGGAAATAACATTGGCTGCCTCTCCCAGAGGATGCGTCGGAAGAGACGTCTTTGTCATGGCCCAGCTCCCGCGCCGCCTCGTGGGAGCGAATAGGAGGCCGTCCGGCGTATGCCCGGCGCGCAGAGATCAGCGAGATCACGGGAAAGCCGAGACAGAGCCCTGTCCATGGGACACCTCTCACAGATGAGGAGATGCTCACCAAGGAATCACGCTTGGTGCTGGTCAGGCAAGCACTGCTGCTAAGTCAGAAATGTGGGTAATTGAAAGTTGGTGTCTCCGTCTACACCTGGGGCTATCCCCTGGTGCGCATGGAGCGGGTGATCCGCGACTACACCGATGTCCCGTCCCCCAAACCCGCCACAAGCTACCGGGCACCCCTGAACACGATCGGGTGGGCCGCCGAACTCGCCACGCCCGCGGCAAAGGACATGCCCACGGCGAACAACGACACGTTCTACATGAGCGCGGTCGTCAAGCTCGACACCCCGTACATCCTGTCCGTCCCGGACACGGGCGACCGCTACTACGTGGTCAACGTCTTCAACATGTGGCAGGAGCTCGAGCACTATCTCGGTCGCCGCACCACAGGCACGAAGGCCGAACGCTACGCCATTGTGCCGCCGGGCTGGTCCGGACAGCTCCCAAGCGACGTCGAGCGCCTTGATGTCACGACGGACAAGGTCTGGCTCTGGGGCCGCTTGCGGATCGCGCAGGGCGAGCCTGCAGCTCCCGTGCTCGACCTCCAGAAGCAGTTCCGCCTCGAACCTCTCGGAGCCTCTGCGGGCACGGCAGGCGTAAATGCGTTGCCGCCTCTGCCGTCGATCGCCGGGGACGATCTTGGCTTCCTGAAGCATCTCGCCGTTGCCCTGAAGGCGAACCGGATCAAGCCCGCCGATCAGGCGCTGTTCGCCCAGTTCGCCCGCATCGGGCTGACATCCGACGGCTTCGATCCCGCCAAGCTGTCGGAGCCTGCTCGCAAGGGGCTGCTGCGCGGCCTGGAAGACGGCCCTGCCGCGGCCATCTCGTCCTTTGCCAGCACGGCCACCAAGCGGAATGGCTGGGACTGGGTCACCGGGCTCGACAGCTTTGGCTTCAACTATCCGCTGCGGGCGATGGTGGCCGGACCCTATCTCGGTGGCAACGGCGAGCGCGAGGCGATGTACCCGATCCGCTACAAGGACGCGGACGGCAACGTGCTGAACGGCGCGAACCGCTACCTCGTCAGGTTCGACCGCGAGCCGCCCGTCGACGCGTTCTGGTCGCTTACCATGTACAACGCCTCCGACAAGATGCTGGTCGAGAACCCGATCGACCGCTTCAAGGTCGGCACCGACACCAGGGGCCTGAAGCGGGCCGCGGACGGCTCGATCACGATCCCGATTCAGGTCGAGGCCCCGCAAGGCGACGCAGCGGCCAACTGGCTGCCGGCACCGACAGGCGACTTCTACGTGATCCTGCGGCTCTACCAGCCGAGCGACGAGATCCTGAATGGTACCTACCAGTTGCCGCAGATGCGAAAGGTCCAATAGCAGACGCTCGGGGGAGAGGACCATCCGATCCGAGGAGATCGACATATGCGTATGTTCCACACATTGGTGGCACTTGGCGCCATGCTCGCAGCCTTTCTCACTATCCCGGCAACGCAGGCTCAGGATGGCATGGAACCTCTCGGCGGGCAGCCTCCGGAAGGCGCGACCGCCTCGGTCAAGGACTTCGACTACCAGATCAAGTACCAACGCGCGTTCGAGGCGGTGCTGTGGAACATGCCTGCAATCGCGATCTACAGCTTCAGGCGGGCGGCGTTCGACAACCTCGGCATCAGGGACAACGACATCGTTGCCTACTCTGCGCCCGCCACCCCGAAGCTCGAAGCGATCACCGCTAACAGCACGACGCCCTACATCACCGCCTTCACGGACCTGCGACAGGGTCCGGTGGTGCTGGAGGTGCCCGCTGCAAGCGCCGAGGGCAGCGTCTACGGCCAGGTGGTCGATGCCTGGCAGTTCACGATTGCCGATGTCGGCCCGTCCGGCATCGACAAGGGTCAAGGCGGCAAGTTCCTGTTCACCCCGCCCGGCTATCAGGGCGCAATTCCGCCAGGGTACATCCACGTGACCTCGCCGAACTTCCGGATCGCGTTGGCCTTCCGGTCAGTGCCCGCGCCAGGGAAGAGCGCGGCCGATGCCTACCAATACAGCAAGAAGTTGAGGATGTACTATCTGTCCGAGGCCGGCAGCCCCCCGGAGCAGCGGTTCGTCGATCCCATCGACAAGCGGTATCCGACCCTTCCGTTCTATGATGGTCGTCACTTCGAGGACATGCACGCCATCCTGAGTGTCGAACCGGTCAACCCTCAGGACAAGGTGATGATGGGCATGCTGACCTCACTCGGTATCGAGAAGGGCAAGCCCTTCAGCCCGGACGAGACGGCCAAGAGGGCCATGCAGCAGGCGGCGATTGATGCCTGGTTTTACATGCAGCACTGGTTCGACAACATGCCCAGGGAGAAATTCTATTGGCCCGACCGGCACTACGCATCGCTACTCCAGGCCGATGCGAACAGGACCTTCACGTTCGGCTATGACAATCACATCGACCTGATCGGCCGCGCTGCCGAGTACTTCTGGTGCACCTACATGCCCAAGGAACTCAGCGATACGCCGGCGACGCAGTACCTGATGGCGATGGCCGACAAGGACGGCAAGCTCCTGCAAGCCGGCAAGCTCTACAAGATCGATGTGCCTGCCGACATGCCCGTCAAGCAGTTTTGGGCCCTGACGGTCTACAACCGCGCCACCATGTCCTTCATCTACAGCGACTCCAACCGCACGACGCTGTCCTCGTACGACCTCGACGGGATGAGGAAGAACGCCGACGGCAGCGTGACGATCTATGTCGGCCCGAAGCCGCCGCAGGGGCTCGAAGCCAACTGGATCCCGACCGCGGAGAAACGGCCGTTGCCGGCCATGCGGTTCTATGGCGGCACCGAGGCCCTCAACAATAAGACGTTCAAGATGCCGGACTTCGAACTCGTCGAGTGATGGAAGGCCGGCGCCGCGCCGCGAGCCGAGAGTGATTATCGATCTCGGACGCGCCAGGCCTGAATGTGCAGGCGAGGAACCTGGAGCCGGCCGTATTTACCTTCCTGTTCCCGGGATGAGCTGGTGGGCAGCAAGAGATCTACGGGGAGGCTTTCGCGGAGTAGGCGCGAAGGTCAGCAAATGGCACGGGGCTGACCTTAGCCGTACTTCCGTACTGCTGGGATGAGCCGACTTTCGTTCAGGCCTGCGGTACTACCGAGGTTGACCCGCTGCGGACCTTCGGGACACATGAGCTTTCAGGTCTAGTCTGTCTCGATGGTGGACGCGTGGCTCAGGTCGCCGTGCGAGACCGGACCCAGGACGCGAACCGCAGATACACCATCATCCCAGAGCGTGGCATCCGCCATGAAGTCGGGAATGAGGACGGTGCTCATCGTTCTGCCTGGGCCCTTACGGCTGCGTGTCGCGGATGCGCAGCCTGCCTACCACAAGCTCGTCGATTTCCAGATGGCTGATCCGCGCCTTGCCGATCGCCAGCCGCCCGATCGCCAGCGCACCGATGGCAATCGCTCCAATGGCCACGGCACCGAGCGCAAAGGCACCGACCGAAGATGCGCCGATCCCTGTCACGCCAAGGGCAACGCCTTTCCTGGCGATAAGATCATAGGCCAGAGGGTTACCACCAACCTCATGACGTCTTGTGCGACCGCTCCTCATGCTGCTCTCCTCAATTCTTGAAACATCCGGGTTGGGCGGAGACCCCGGTCAATCTGTTCCAGGAGGGCTTAAGGTCCGCACAGGGAACCCAGACCTCCGGGAAGAGCGGCGGCTTTCGGGATCGGCTCGCATTGAACGATACTCGAACTCCTGCACAAAGCAGACCCCACTCGATGAATTGAAGACTTTGCCCGGTATGATCTTTCCCTCGGGCCAGCGCTGTTTTGCGACGCAGTTGGACGCTCCGCCATCAACCGGATTAAGTTCCGGGCTGTGTTCCGGGCTTTATCTCGAGGTCAGCCCTTGGTCCTCCCGAAGCCCTCGGTCCGGTGCGATCAGCTCGAAGACCGCCTGCTCGTCGGGGATCCCTGGCAGCGTGAACGTTCCAAGCGGCCGGGTGGTGTCGCTCGGAAAGCAGGCTGCGACCTCCCGGGAACACACCGCGGCCGAGTTTGTGCTCTTGGCGACCGCCTCCAGCCGGCTGACAAAGTTGACCGTGGGGCCCACGACCGTGAAGTCCAGCCGATCCGGGCTGCCGATGTTGCCGTAGATCACAGGGCCGACGTGCAAGCAGCCGACAAAGTGCATCCCCACGATCGACTCGGCGTTGAGCAAGGCCGCTTCCAGCGCCCGACGCGCGCGAGTGCTCGCCGTCTCCCGTCCGCCGTCCTCAACCGGAAAGATGGCCAGCACGCCGTCGCCGATGAACTTCAGCACATCCCCGCCCTCGGCTCGAACCGCGGTGACCACCAGTTCCTGGTACTGGCCGAGGCGCTCCAGCAGCGCATTGGGAAGCAACTGCTCCGAGAGTAGGGTGTATCCACGCAGATCGGTCAGCAACACGGCGGCTTCGATCGCAACCTGATCACCGCGGCGGATAGCGCCAGCGGCAATGCGCTCGGCCGGACCATCGCCAAGGTAGGTTCGCAGAAGGCTCTCGGCAGAACGGCGCATCGCGGCAGGTTCGAGCGCTGCTGCCAGGAACGGGCTAAGCCTCTCGATCAGCGCGATGGCCTCTTGACTGAACCCGCCTGAAGCATCGGTGGTGAACGCAGCCCCTTGGACCGAGCCATCCCCATAGATGATCGGCAGAGCCAGATAGTCTGTGCTGCCATCCTCAGCAAGCTCGAAGAGCACCGGATGGTCACGGGCTGGATTGAGATCGCGCAGGGAGCGGTAAAAGCGGGTCCGCGTCTTAATCACATGTTCGAAAGGGCTGCCGGTGAATGCGCTTGTCGCGAGGACACTGCGGGGGACGGTGTACTCTTCGGCTCCGGTTTCGCGCATCCAGATCACTCCCCAGGCTCCGAGCAGAGGATTGATCAGCCGCTGCCCGACCCGCACCCGCCAGAGCGGGATTCCTGTGGCTACGAGCCGATCACAGGTTTGGGCAACGATTTCGACCGGGGAGAGAGCCACTCGTGCCGTAGCCACCAGCCAGGTGGCGGCTTCGGTGACATTGAAGTCGAGGAACCGCTGATGGGGCATGGCGTATCCCGCCGGTGGGTTGCGATGTCAGAAGGGAGTAGGAAACTCGCTCAAAGGGATCCCCACGATTATCTGGCTAGAGCCGTCACGACACAACCCTGCGTAACGGCAACTCCTGGCACCTCTCGGAAGTAAACCGAATGGCAGCTCTGGAAGGGAACGCCGGATGTTCTGGCGGACAGCAGAATTCGCGAGTTGACCCAAAGCGGGCATTTCATGGAATAGCGCACCGCTGCCACAGCCTATGGGCCGAGGGTTTGCTGCATTCAGCCGCGAAAGCGAAGCGCTTCCAGCACGACAGCAAACGCGGGGGCATGTTGACGGCTGCTTGGGTAATAGAGGTGGTAGCCCGGATACGGTTCGCACCAATCTTCCAGGACCCGTACGAGCTGCTTTCTCGCAATCTGCTCTTCGACGAGGTCCTCGGGTAGGTAAGCCAGCCCAAGCCCGTCCAAGACGGCATTGCGTGCAAGCTCCAGGCTGTTGACAGCAACCTGCCCCTCGACGCGCACGTTGATTTCGCGTCCGCGCTTCTCGAATTCCCAGGGAAAATACCCACCTCGCGTGACCCGTCGCAGGTTGATGCAGCGGTGATTGGTGAGGTCTTCCGGACGCTTTGGCACAGGATGCGTCTTGAAATAATCCGGCGTTCCGACGATCGCCTGCCGCATTTCCGGGCCGATGCGTACCGCGATCATATCCTTCTCGACGAACTCGCCCACCCGGACACCGGCATCGAAACGTGCGCTCACGATGTCGGTGAGGCCCTCGTCAGTCACGAGTTCGATCGTAATGTCAGGGTAGTCGCGCATCACTTTCGAGAGCCGTGGCCAGAGCACGGTCTCGGCCGCATGCTGGGTCGACGTGATGCGAACGATGCCTGACGGCTTGTCCCTCAGCTGCGTGAGCGCCAAGAGGCTTCCTTCGATCTGCGCGAACTGCGGCTCGATGCTGCGCAGCAGGCGCTCGCCGGCCTCGGTAGGCGCGACGCTGCGCGTGGTCCGGTTCAGGAGCCGCAGCCCCAACCGCTCCTCGAGCCCTCTCATGGCCTGGCTCAGGGCTGGCTGGGAGACGCCGAGCCGGACCGCAGCCCGGGTAAAACTGCCCTCGCGCGCGACGGTGATGAACGCGACCAGATCGCTAACATTCTCCCGAAACATTCATAACCTCTGCTTATAGGCTCAAGATCGATATAGCATCTAATCCTATGAGTTCGCAGCCGCTAAATTGAATTCTGCGCCAGGCAACGTGCTTGGCCTGAGCAGTATCCGTGCTGGGTGAACACACCCCCGGACGGATCAGCCCCATGGGATTCAAGGAAGGACGATGAGATGAAGGAATTCGCCTTAAGCCTCGCAATCATGCTGGGATCCGTCTCCGGCTTCGCTGTCAGCGCCTCTCCGGCATCGGCTCAGGACATGTCGAACGGTGCTGCCAACTTCTACAAGAGCGATCGGGTCGACGTGAAGAGCGTCACCTTCCGCAACCAGTACAACATGATGGTGACGGGTCATCTCTTCACGCCCAAGGACATGCGGCCGAACGTGAAGCTGGCCGCGATCGTCGTCGGGCACCCGATGGGCGCGGTGAAGGAGCAGAGCGCCGATCTCTATGCCACCAAGATGGCCGAGCAGGGGTTCGTGACGCTCTCCATCGACCTATCCTTCTGGGGCGAGAGCGAGGGCAATCCCGGTCACCTGGTCGCCCCGGATATCTATACCGACGACTTCAGTGCCGCGGTGGACTTCCTGAGCACGCAGTCCTTCGTCGATCAGGAGCGCATCGGCGCGCTCGGCATTTGTGGCAGCGGCAGCTTCGTCATCAGCGCAGCCAAGATCGATCCGCGCATGAAGGCGATCGCAACCGTCAGCATGTACGACATGGGCGCCGCCTTCCGGAATGGGTTGAAGCAGTCAGTCACGATCGAACAGCGCAAAGACTTCATTCAGAAGGCAACGGCTCAGCGCCTGGTCGAATTCGCCGGTGGTGAGACGCAGTACATTCCGGGCACAGTCAACGAGCTCACTGAGAGCACCGATCCGATCCAGCGCGAGTTCTTCGATTTCTACCGGACGCCCAGAGGCGCCTACACTCCGAAGGGGCAGCAGGCGGAACTGACCACGAAGCCGACCCTGAGCAGCATCGTCAAGTTCGCGAACTTCTACCCGTTCAACGACATCGAGACGATCTCACCGCGGCCGATGCTCTTCATCACGGGCGACAAGGCGCATTCGCGGGAGTTCAGCGAGGATGCCTACAAGCGGGCAGGCGAGCCGAAGGAGCTCTACATCGTTCCGAACGCAGGTCACGTCGACCTCTACGACCGGGTGAACCTGATCCCGTTCGAGAAGCTGACCGACTTCTTCCGCGGGAAGCTGAGCTCGTAAGCGCCGAGCTGACACAGACCCTGCAACACGGCACGCCCGGCAATCGGGCGTGCCTTCCCGTACGATCAAGGATGATACACGATGCAAGGAGAGACCACGGCAGAAACCCTGGCGACGGCTGAGGCAGCCTCGTGGGGCTCCGTCTTCGCTCTGACGCTCTGTGTCGCGACGCTGATCGCCTCCGAGTTCATGCCGGTCAGCCTCCTGACCCCCATCGCCTCCGATCTTGGAGTGAGCGAGGGAACGGCCGGACAGGCCATCGCCGTGTCGGGGCTGTTCGCCGTCCTGACCAGCCTGTCGATCTCCAGCGTGACCCGCGGCATCGATCGGCGTACGGTGCTGCTGAGCCTCACGCTGGTGATGATCGTCTCGGGCGTGATGGTCGCCTTTGCGCCGAACACCGCCGTCTTCATGGCGGGGCGGGCGCTCGTCGGCGTCGTCATTGGCGGGTTCTGGTCGATGTCGGCGGCGACGGTCATGCGCCTGGTGCCGGAATCACAGGTGCCTCGCGCGCTTGGCCTGCTGAATGGCGGCAACGCGCTTGCAGTCACGATCGCGGCGCCGTTGGGGAGTTTCCTTGGCCAGTATATCGGCTGGCGCGGTGCTTTCTTCGCCGTCGTGCCGCTCGCGGCCATAACGCTTGCTTGGCTGTTCGTCAGCCTGCCGTCGATGCCGGCGAAGGCAGGGAGAAGCGGGACCGTCTTCCGCGTCCTGCGCCGCCGCACCGTTCCGCTCAGCATGGCGGCAGTCTCATTACTCTTCATGGGCCAATTTATCCTCCAGACCTATCTGCGCCCCTTCCTCGAGACGGTGACTGGGGTGAACACGTCGATGCTCTCTCTGATCCTTCTCGTCATCGGCGGGGCCGGTGTGGTTGGGACCTACCTGATCGGGCTCCTGCTCAAGACGCGGCTCTACAGCCTGCTGATCGTCCTGCCGCTGCTCATGGCAGTCATCGGAGGGGCCCTGACCCTGCTCGGTCATTCACCGGTCGCGACGACGTCACTGCTTGCGATGTGGGGGCTGATCGGGACTGCGGCACCGGTTGGCTGGTGGACCTGGCTCAGCAAGGCGCTTCCCGAAGATGCCGAGGCGGGTGGCGGCCTCATGGTGGCCGTGGTCCAGCTCGCGCTCGCGCTCGGCGCGGCATCCGGCGGCTGGCTCTTCGATCACGAGGGATATCAGGTGACCTTTGGGTTCAGTGCCCTCGTTCTGGTGATCGGTGCCGCCGCCGCGGGTCTATGTGCCTACCGGGTTCGATCGGACATCTTCAGACGGAGCCAATCATTGGAGGAGTGCCTGCCATGACGGAGAACGCATTCTTGCCGCTTCGCCGCGCGCTGCTCGGGGCGATGGTCGCGAGCGTTGCCCTGCCCAGGCCATCCTTCGCCCAACAAAGGAACGCGCCAACACGTCAGGGACCGACTGACATGAGAATAAGGTTGACCTTCAACGGGAAGAGCATGACCGCGGCCCTGTACGACAATCCGTCGGCACGTGATCTGATGTCCCTGTTGCCGCTGGACCTGACGATCGACGACTACGGCAATAACGAGAAGATTGCCTATCTCCCGCGCAAGCTCACGGAGGATGGCAGCGGCCCGTTCGGCAACGAGAGGCCGGGTGATCTGTGCTACTTCGCGCCGTGGGGGAACCTAGCACTGTTCTACGCCGATTATCGCTGGGACGGGCTGATCCGGCTCGGCCGCTTCGAGGGTAGCTTCGAGCCCTTGCTTGTGCGGGGGAAATTCCCGCTCAGGATCGAGCGCATTCCCTGAACAAACCTTGGCGGCGCATCTAACCCGGGTGTGGGCCTATCGGGTGCCGTACTTCCGCTTGTGTGAAGGGTTTCGGATGCCGGCCATCGCGACGTAGGCACATGCACTGGGGCCGGCGTCCGGAAGCCTCCAGGGAAGATGCTATGGGACCGGCGGCGAGGATATCATATCCATCGGCGCTGAGATGAACCGATGGAGTGTCTCCCATGCAGAAGCTGAACGACCTGAGCCGGTCCCTCGCTCCCCTCGAACCGGACAGCACACTGATCTGCGTGATCGAACTGAGCCTGAAGAGCTGGCTCGTCGCCGGCATCGTGCCTGGCGTCGAGCGCCAGCCGTTGAAGAAGCTCGCGATCGACGAGGACGCCTTGCTGAAGCTGCTGCATCGATGGCGAGACGAAGCAGAGAAGGCGGGCCGCAGGATCAAGCGCATCGCTGTCGCCTTCGAGGCTGGCCGGGACGGCTTCTGGCTGGCGCGCTGGCTCAGGGCGCGCGACATCGAGGCCCATGTCATTCACGGATCGAGCGTCGCCGTATCGCGTGAACACCGCCGCGCTAAGACCGACCGACTGGACACCGAGCTGCTCAAACGCGCCTTTCTCGGCTGGCTGCGTGGCGAGCGCGATCACTGCAAGATGGTCGCAATCCCGACCATCAGGGAGGAAGATGCCAAGCGGCCCAACCGCGAGCGCCTCGTGCGAGAGCAGAGCCGGATCATCAACCGCATGAAAGCCACGTTGATCCGGCTCGGCATCCGCAGCTTCAATCCCAAGCTGAAGAAGGCCGCCGAACGCCTTGAAGGACTGCTCACCCCCGAGGGCGAGGCGATCCCGCCCAATACCTTGGCTGAGCTCCGTCGCGACATCGAACGCCGGCGGCTCGTGCGCGAGCAGATCCGCCAGATCGAGGATGCCCGCCTGGACCGTCTCGAGCAAGCACCCTGCGACGGGCCCCATGCCATGGTGCGCCTGTTGGGGCGCATCATGGGGGTTGGCATTGAGACGGCCGACATGCTGGTGCAAGAGGTGCTGGCGCGGCACTTGCGCGACCGACGAGCCGTCGCGCGTTATGGGGGCCTCACAGGCTCGCCCGATGAGAGCGGCACAAGACGTCGGGAGAAAGGGCTGGCCCGTTCTGGTAACGCTCGCGTTCGGCGCGGCATGATCCAATTGGCCTGGCGCTTTCTCATCTTCCAGAAGAACAGCGCCTTGGCACAATGGTTTCGAGCCCGCACCGAGAACGCTCGCGGCACGCGCAAGACCATGATTGTGGCTCTGGCGCGCAAGCTCCTGGTCGCCCTGTGGCGGTTCGTGCGAGAGGGAATTGTGCCTGACGGCGTCGTTCTGCGCCCTGCACAATGATCGGAGGACGCTCAAAATCCCCAGCAATTTCAGCCCGGTCCGTCCTCTTGTGACGGTTCGCCGCTGACGGTTCGAGGTGGCGGGATCCCGATGTGGTTCCTTGGCTTTCATGCCGAAGGGAAGAATGGGTCCGCTGCTTTGGAGCTTCGCCGCCGATGCGCATGACTGCATCATGGTTCGGGGTCATTGGACCCACCGAATACAAGGCTGTGGCGCGATGACTCGGCGCCCGTGGCATGGCTCCGCTCTATCCTCGGTCGGTTTGACACGGCTGATCCCGTCGCGGGCAGATCGGCTGGGAATGCTCCGCATTCCGGTCCTGGACGCTTGGCCAAGGAGCAAGAAAGAGAGGCAGACCACGTCGCTCTTGACAACAAACGTCCCATACAAGGAACCTGCGGAACAGTTGGGCGCCGCGCGTGGTGCGCTCATCTATGGGGATTTGGGCGCTTTGGATCGGGGACTGGATCGGCGTCGACGCGTCCAAGCCAGCGGAGTGGCGGCGATGAGCCGGAGCGGGGCATCATCGCCGTGGCCGAGTTGGCGCGACGGTGACCATTGATGCTCCATTCGCGGGGTATACGCCTCATTCGGCCGAGTGCCCGGGTGGCTGGCGCAGGACCAACGGCGGTGACGAACAGCAGGGCGGCAGCGTCGTGGGGCCATCGGTTTCATGAGGTGTCGACCCGGATCACAGCACTCGGGGACGATGGCCGGTGTATTGGCGAAGACCCGCGCGCGAACCGCTCGATGATGATCATGCGCCCGCCGCAGCAGGGACAGGGCTGCGTCAGGCATGGTGGAGCTGTGGCGCCAGTCGGGTCTGCGGTCACCGTTGCACAGGGCTCACGCGCACCAAGCAGCGCGCGGGCTCGCGTCAGGTTGGCGGCGCGTGAGCCGTGAGCGAAGAGGCCATAATGCCGGATGCGATGAAAGCCGCGCGGGAGCACGTGAAGCAGGAAGCGGCGGATGAACTCGTCGACAGCCAGCGTCATCGTCTTGCAGCGGGCGCGACCCTCAACCCGATAGTCCTTCCAGGTGAACGTCACGCCGCTGTCGTCGGCGCGGATCAGCCGGCTGTTCGAGATCGCAACCCGGTGCGTGTAGCGGGCGAGGTAGGCCAGAACGGCCTCCGGTCCGGCAAACGGCCGCTTGGCATAGACGAACCACCTGATCTTGCGCAGACGAGCCAGGAAAGCTGCGAACGCTTTGGGACCGGTCAGATCCGCGTGGTCGCCGAAGAACCGCAGTTGCCCGGCCGCATAGGCCGTGGCGAGCTTCTCCAGGATCAGCCGCCGGAACAGCTTTGAAAGGATCCGCACGGGCAGGAAGAAGTTCGGCCGGCATGCGATCCATCGCGTGCCGTCAGGGGACAGCCCACCGCCCGGCACGATCATGTGCACGTGCGGGTGATGCGTCATCGCCGAGCCCCAGGTGTGCAGCACGGCGGTGAGGCCGATCCGCGCCCCGAGATGCTTGGGATCGGCCGCGATGGTAAGGGTCGTCTCGGCCGCGGCCTTGAACAGGAGATCGTAGATCACGGCCTTGTTGGGAAAGGCGAGAGCGGCGAGAGCGGCTGGCAGTGTGAACACCACGGGGAAGTAGGGCACGGGCAGCAGTTCGGCTTCGCGCTGTGCGAGCCAGTCCCGGGCCGCCGCGCCCTGGCATTTGGGGCAGTGCCGATTGCGGCAGGAGTTATAGGCGATGGTCGTGTACGTGCAGTCTGCGCAGCGCGCGACGTGCCCGCCGAGAGCCGCCGTGCGGCAGGTCTCGATTGCGCTCATCACCTTGAGCTGGCCGAGGCTCATATGCCCGGCATTGGCGCGGCGCCACGCCGGTCCATGGTCGCGGAAGATGTCCGCGACCTCCGGCCCTGGACGGGCCAAGACGACCTCGCCTTACGCGGGCGGCTGATGCTCCGGTCTCAGCAGGGTAAGCCGATCGAGTGGGCTCATGACGGCGCGGATCGTGGAGGTGGCGACACGGGTGTAGAGCGCAGTGGTCTCGAGTTTGGCATGCCCGAGCAGGACCTGGATCACGCGAATGTCGATGTTCTGTTCCAGCAGATGCGTGGCGAAGCTATGCCTGAGCGTGTGCGGGCTCACGCGCTTGGTGATCCCGGCCTGCTGCGCGGCCGCATGGAAGGCGCGGTTGAGCTGGCGCGTGGTGAGCGGGTTGACCGGGTTCTGGCCGGGAAAGAGCCAGACCAGGGGCCGCGCGATCCGCCACCAGTCGCGCAAGAGTTCGAGCAATTGCGGGGAGAGCATCGCATAGCGATCCTTGCGGCCCTTGCCCTGCTCGATGCGGATGAGCATGCGCTGAGAGTCGATATCGCAGACCTTGAGCGACACGACTTCCGACACCCGCAGCCCAGCGCCATAGGCCGCGCTCAGAGCTGCCTTGTACTTGGGGCCCGGGGCCGCCTCGAGAAGGCGAGCCACTTCCGCCGGGCTCAGGACGAGGGGTACTTTGCGCGGCTCGTGGACCAAGGTGAGACGCCGAGCCAGATCGATCCGATCGAGGGTGACGGTGAAGAAGAAGCGCAGGGCCGCGACCGCCGCGGTGCGGCTCGGTGGGGTCACGCCGCTTTCGGTCAGGTGCAACTGGAACTGCCGCACATCCTCAGGCGAGGCGGTCTCCGGCGAGCGGCCGAGGAAGGCCGCGAAGCGTCTGACCTGGCGGATGTAATCAGTGCAGGTCTTCTCGACGAAATGGCGCACCGTCATGTCATCGATCATGCGCTGGCGCAGCGGGCTGATGGCTGTCTCGGACATCGAAGGCTCCTGTCGTGAGGTGGAGGCACCAAACCCCTCGATCCTCAAGACAGGACCCAGCCCTGTCATCGTGTGCCGTTCAGCGGGTTACCGCCCCCAAGCCATGGCACCGCCCCAGCCGCAGTGCCCTCCCGCGCGAGCGGGTTCGTTCATTGGCACGAGGCGGAAGTAGATCGAACTACTGGAATGCGCCGGCAAGTGGACCTTCCTATTGCCTTGTCTCAATGTGCTGCCGCTCGAGCCGTCGGCCACAAACGACCCTGATCGGGGATTTGCAGTCAATGCCCTTCCGATATCCGACAAGTATGAGGTTATTCAGACGTCGCCACCGATCAGGAGTTCATCCGGCTCAGGACATCGGCTCAGGAGCGGGCTTGGGATCTTCCGGCAACGGGATGAACTCCTGATCATCATTCAGAGGCAGATGAATCCGACCGCTCTGCCAGTCGGCCTTGGCTTGCTCAATCCTGTCCTGGCGTGAGGACACGAAGTTCCACCAGATGTGCCGCGGTCCCAAGGGCTCACCGCCCAGCAGCATGACCGTCGAGGTCGCAAGCGCCGTCAGGACTGGATCCGAGCTGCCAGCAAAGACCAGCATCTGCCCCGGGCCATATTCTCGGCCATCCGCTCGCACCCGACCTGCTACTACGTAAGCGGCTCTCTCTGCATACTCGCTCGGGATGCCGATCCGGCCGCCAGCTTGCAACTCGGCATGGACATAGAACAGGGGAGACTGGGTCCTGACCGGGTTGGTCAGCCCGAAAGCCCGACCTGCAATCAACCGCGCCGAGACACCCGCTTCCCCAAACACTGGGAGGTCCTCCGCGCCATGATGAATGAAGTCCGGCTCCATCTCCTCCTGGGCTTCCGGAAGGGCCACCCAGGCCTGAATGCCGTGCACCCGCCCGCCGCTCTGCCGGATGGGGCCATCGAACCGCTCGGAGTGGCTGATGCCGCTGCCCGCCGTCATCCAGTTCACAGCGCCGGGCCGGATGGCCTGCTGCGCCCCGGTGCTGTCCCGGTGCATGATCTCGCCATCAAACAGGTATGTGACGGTGGAGAGCCCGATATGCGGGTGAGGGCGCACGTCGGTTGTCCGAGGCACATGGGGCGGCAGATCTACAGGTCCCATATGGTCGAAGAAGATGAACGGCCCAACCATGCGCCGCCGCATGAACGGCAGCACGCGACCGACTTTGAAGCCGCCAAGATCCTTGCGCCTTGCGCCAATCACCAGATCCAGCATCAGACCCTCCACGCCGAGCGCAAACCGCAGCCCAGTCGGGATGGTTGGCCCTTAGGAGGGCTGAAATGTGACCTGAAGACGCGATGGGATCATTGAAACGGATCGGTGAGCGGCCATACCTCCTGACCTGACGCTTGGAGTTGTGTGGGTTCACCGATGAGACAGCACATGCGTCGTCCTCAATCCCAGCCCACGATGGAGCTGATCCTATGACGAACGAACATCCAGACGCAGGTGGGCCAGGACGGCATCCGTTTCGTGCCGTGCTGTGGGACATTGACGGCACCCTGCTGCTGAGCGAGGACATGCACTTTCGTGCCCTTCGCCATGCCCTGGCAACCGAAGGGGTGGAGGCGCCTGACGAGTTTCATCATGAGATCGTCGGCCGGGCGGCGAAGGTCGTCTACGAGAAGTGCTGGCAGATCTTCGGCTTGTCGATGAGCTTCGATCAGTGGCGCCGGCTCAAATACAGCTACTACACCGCCCATGCGGCGGAGATTGCGGTGCGGCCCGGCGCGCTGGAGGCTTGGCGGCTATTCGAGCAGTCGGGGCTCCGGCAGGCCTTGGTGTCGAACTCAGACCGGATCGTGGTGAACGCGAACATCCGGGTGCTTGGCTTGGAAACGCCCGGGTTTATTTCGGTGTCGATCAATGACGTGGTGCGCGGCAAGCCTGACCCTGAGCCCTATGAGCGGGCTGCGACGCTTCTCGGGCTTAAGCCTCAGCAATGTATTGTCATCGAAGACAGTCCGACCGGAGCCCAGGCCGCCCTTGCCGCTGGAACCCACATCATCGCGTGGCCGGAGGATCGGACGCTGGAGTTCCCGCCAAGCATCCGGCCCATCACGGATCTGGAACCGGCAGTCAAGGAACTCCTCCAATATGCGGCTTGAAGGGGACTGCACACGATGGTCCCGGTGGGCACGAACGGGGGAATCGATGGCCTGCCCCCTGCGTGGCGCTGAGGCGACGCAAGTCATCACCTTACTGGAAGTGGTAAAGCGCACCCTGTTCCGGGATCAAAAACTGAAGACCAAGATCGTTGCCGGCCTCGAGTTCCTTGCGGATCGCCTCCTGAGGCTGCTCATCCGTCAACGAGTACTTGATATGGCTCACGACGACCGGCAGTCCCTTCAGGGCGTTGCCACCAGCTTCCTGATCCAAAACATGCAGCGTCTTATGGACCCATTTCGGTGTCAGGTGCCCAAACAGCAGATTGTCCGGCCGATCGCTGGTGTATGACACTTCCAGAATGATGGCCTTCAACCTCTGCTGCCTCACCTTGTCGGCAATGGCCTTCCAGATGTCCCGTATGTTGGAAGCCTTCTGGACCTCGTCAGGACCGGTATCGCCGAAGCACAGGATGGCATCGCCCCCGCTTTCGATGAGGAAGGCAGTGGATTCGGCTCCTCCATGGTTGAGCGGGAAAGGTGTGACGGTCATCTTGGTTCCAGCAAGGTCCTTGGTCTCCCCAGGCTTCAGATCCTCCAGGTGATACCTCTTCAGCTGCGGCGGCTGGCCACGATCCAGCATGTTGGGCCAAGCCTTCCAGTTGAAGTAGGCCTGCTCAATCTCCGCACTCACCGATGGCAGCGCATAAATGGTTTTGTTGCTGTCATCGGGTGAAGCGATTACCAGCCCCTGCACATGGTCTAGATGAGCGTGGCTGATAAGGTAGCCTTTGATCTCGCTTTTCAGCACATGCCCGAGGACGCTGTCAGGCGAGCCCTCAGGCACTTTGACGTCCCTGAAGACGCCCCTGTCCTGAGCGACCCTCAACCCATTGACCAGACTGCCGGCATCACACGCGATGGCGTTGCGGTCCCCGTGTGGCCGAATGAGGTAGGAGCTGAGATTGCCATCCTGAATGCCGCCCAAAGCACCGAGAACAATCACATCGAAGCCTTGCCCCGACAGAGCGACAGTGGGTGTCAGGAGCATTGACAGTGAAACAAGCGATGCGATCAGTCTCATGAAGCCTCCGGCAGCATCAGAGTAAGGTTGGGGTCAGAAGATGTTGGCATAGGGGAGGGATGCATGCCAGTCGTCATCCTTGCGGCCTTGCCTTGTGAACGGCTGACACTTTCAAGAAGATGGGCAGCCAGACCAGGACGTGGTTGAGGATCTTCGGGATCGTAGGACCGCCTCGATGCGGACTTACGGAAGGCGGTCGACAAGAAAGGAACTGCCTCGTGAACTGTCCATCTCCTGCCTTGGGCAGAACGATCATGACCGCACTGTATCTGGTCGGCGCCGCCACAGGAGCGGTGGCCCACGATCGCCCACCTGTTCATTACACCTGTGCGGATGGAAGCAAGCTTCAGGCCACGTTCTCTCCTCCAAGCACCTTAATGGGGTCAGTGAAGCTGGTTTATGCCGGATCCTCGACCGAGATGACGCTGCCGCAGGCTCTCTCTGCGGATGGAGGTCGATACACTCAGGGCGCCATAGAGTTCTGGATCAAAGGGCAGGATGCAACGCTGACCCGAGCGGGAAAGTTGACGACCTGCCGGACCGGCGACTAAGCGACACCTTCCGACCCGCCGGCCCAACGCCCGCATGGAGGCGGGGAGCGGACCTTCACACGGCCAATCTGAAGGACTGTCCGTGACCCATAGCGGCCTCAGGCAGGCGGAGTAGGGCGCGCAGGAGCTCCGCTGTGCCAGGGCGTCAGTCGCGGCAGCCAGCGGCGCACATTGGCGGCATAAGCCTCGTACTGCGCACCGTAGGTGCTGCGCAACGTCGGTTCCTCGTAGGCCAGCACGAAGAGATGGGTGACGATGCCAAACGCTAGTGCGTAAATCAGCAGCGGCAGGGACCCGATCAGCAGCCCCTGGCCGGCGATCAGCGCCATGACCGCGAGGTACATCGGATTGCGCACGTAACGGTAGGCGCCCGAGACCACCAGCGTCGCGGTGGGATAGATCGGCGCCGGCGTGCCGCGGCCCTGCAAGGCGAAGCGGGCGAAGGAATCGAGCAGGATCACGGCGCCTAAGAGGATTAGCGCGCCACCGAGCCAGCGCACCGGCTCGAACCCGAGCAGCGGCGGGTCCATGTGCCACCCGGTCGTGTACCACGGGATGAAGACGCCAAGCAGTCCCGGCGCAGCGAAGAGAAATACGATCGAGCCGACGACGGGCATGATGCCGCGAGAAGGCTGGTCCATGACAGGCCCCCTACGTCCCAATCGGAATGCATCCGAGCTGCTGGAAGAGGCCAAGCCGGTCCAACTCGACCCAATCCTCTTTCAGCTTGCCGTCGGCGAAGCGGCCGATGATGATGACGGTCCACGTCACGTTGCGGCCGGATGCGGCGATCCCTTGCCATTCGCCCTGCTGGGTCGCCTGCCAGCGGCCACGCCAGACGCCTCGGTCGCCGGCGAAGAACATATCATCCAGGGTGTAGGCGGCGTCCGGAAAGGCGCCGAAAAAGCTTTCCATCGCCGCGCGCCAGGCAGGTAGGCCGTGGATCGTCTCCATGCCCAGCCAGTGCGATGTCAGCTCGTCATCCCAGTATTTTTCCAGGGTATCCAGACGGTGCCCGTTGAAGACCTCGGCGATGTAGGCGCGGATCAACACCTCGTGCTTGTCTTCCGCCATGGTCCTCGCTCCTCCGGAAGCTAAAGGTCGACAGGCCCGTGTAGTAGTCCAGCACGCGCCGTGATGGCCGGCGAGTGCTGTTCGGACGGGAGAGCAGTGGCGCGATGCTCATGGCGCGTTTCGTCGAGTAGGTGACGAGTGCTACTTTATCCGCAGGTCGCCTATCCCCACATGATAGCGCGGAATTTCCCTAAATGCATGAGGCATTACAAGGGGCGGAAGGGCCGCAACTGGCACGAGGCGGAAGTACTGCTTTGGTCAGCTCATGACGGGGTAAGCAGACCTTAATTTGATCTGCTGTTCGTCGCTCATCGACCCGTTGCTGACATTTTGGATATGCGAGCATCAGGGGTTCTTCATGCGAAAGGCCTGCGATTCCCTGTCGCCCCACTGGCACCAACCTGACCAATCGCGAAACCTTCGATAAACTAGGTCATTGCGAGCGGTGGCCTGGTTAGGAGGAGGGCAGTGGGATGAAGCTTCTGATCGTGGGCTCGACGGGCCTTGTGGGCCGACATGTGCTTGACCTCGCACTCGCTGACGGTCGAATTGATGCCGTCGTCGCTCCGGTCCGCCACAATGTGGCAAGCCACCCGAAGCTTTTCGCACCGACAGTCGATTTCGAGCGTCTGCCGAACGACGTCGATTGGTGGCGAGCCGACGCGGTGATCTGCGCCTTGGGGACAACCATGCGAGCGGCTGGATCGCAGGAGGCATTTCGCAGGGTCGACCACGACTACGCTCTCGCGGTTGCCGAGCTAGCCCGACAGCACGGCACCCGAACCTTCGTCCTCAACTCGGCAATTGGTGCGGACCCGCCCTCGCGCTGCTTCTATAACCGGGTGAAGGGCCAGCTGGAGCGTGATCTCGCGACGCTCGATTTCGAGTCCCTGACATTCGTACGACCGGGACTGATCGGGGGCAGGCGAGATGAAAGGCGTCCGGCTGAAAGGATAGCCTCGATCGTATTGCGCATTCTTCATCCAGTCCTTCCTCGACGCTTGCGCATCAACCCTGCCGTGCGGATTGCCCAAGCCCTGATCGATGCAGCCATCGCCGCGCGTCCAGGAACGCACATCGTGGGATCGGCAGAACTAACGTAAGGCATTTCAGCCTGGCAACGCTCAATGCAGGAAGGACCATTCCAGCATTCTCGAATCAGATACGGGTCCGCTTCAGCGGGCGGCGCCACCGCCAGACGTCCCACATTACTTCCCTAATCCCGGGAGCACTTCCATACGCATGACTTTCACACCGCCATCTGCCAGGGCCGGCAGCCTGGCAAACCATTCCTGCACGTATGGCATCGCGTTGTGAGCCTCGAAATCAGCCTGAGTGGGAAAGATCTCGTAGAAGATGAAGTGGCCGGGGGTCTCGCGGTTTTCCTGGAGGAAGTAGACGAGGTTCTTCGGGTCGCCTCGCACGAGTTGAACGAGTGGTAAGGTGACATCGCGCAATTCGGCTTCCTTGCCCGACTTTGCTCGAACCTCGGCAACGATGGAAATGGCTCCATTGGGAACCTGCGCATATCCCTTGCCTGGACCGTCCTGTGCCATTGCCATCGATGCCCCTCCCAGTTGCACCAAGCCTACATGCAGTGCCATTGCCGAATACATTCGCGTCCTGCCAACCATGCTGACCATTCCTCTCTCCAAGCTGCCCTGGAATCCCGGAATCCAGGGCGCGGCGCGGGCTATGCAGGGGTCAAGCCGTCCGGTGACCCACGCGCGCAGACGCTACGACGCTCCATCAGCCTGCGTCAGCCCGCACCAAGCGCCGACGGGCATCCAAAGCGTCATTGAACGTCTTCTTGACAGGCCCAAGAGCCTGAACGAACTCCAGTTGCTCTCCCTCGGAGCCCTTACAGTAGATCAGGGCCCAGCCGTTGGAGCGCCCTTCGGTGATCCGGTTGGTGTTCGCTTCCAGGGGCGCTGACAGCCTTTCTTTCTCGGAGGCAACTGTGATGACGCGGTTGGCCCTGACCTGCGTCATGCCGCGTCGGGCCGACTCCGCTTCCAGATCACGGATGAACTGGTTGAAGTCGATATCATCCCGGATGTGGAAGCAGATATGCATCGAGCGGGGATAGGCCGGGCTCATGTGATCTCGCGCTTCGGCGAAACTATTGCCGCCACCCATCGGCTGATCGGCATCACGATACTGGAGCAGCTCGATCACGGCGTTGTCGAACTGGATGAACCGGACATCAAGGCGCTGCGCCCCGCCCCTCAGATCGGGAACTCCCATCGTGCGCGGATTGACGCTCCGCTCACGCGCCTCGATGTCCTGATCGGTCAGCAGGGTGTTGTGGATGCGCTCGCCCTGGAAGTCGCCGTCGCGCATGATCTCGGTACCGCCGAGCACTTGCGTATAGAACTCGTAGGCGCGGTCCATGTTCTGTACGGTCAGTCCGAAGTGCTGCACTCCCCGGAGCCGGGCTCCGAGCGACGCGCTGTTGCGGTCTCCGGTGGCGGCGCGCGGGCTCCCACCGCCCGGCGTCTGGGCCAGAGCCGGAGTACCCATCGCGAGGGCGGCGGCAGTCGCGCCGGCAATCGCGGTCCCGGCGGCGTGCAGGATATCCCGGCGGTCCGGTCCAGCTAAGCTATAGTGATTATTGAGTTCGTTCGACATGGCTCGACCCGTGTTGTGCGGCACCGGCAGATGCAGGCTTGAATATGGCTTACCCTGTCCGCGGCGTTGCCTGTCGTTAAGAATAGTGAATTTCGGTGAATCGGACTTTGGCTTCTGGTATGACGGATCGATCCAGGACACGAAGGCCAGGCTTCCGAGCGCAGCCGGTTCCCCTGCTTCGGCTGTGAGGCAATGTTATTCTTGCCGATGCCAAAGCGGATCTTGCCGGCGCGAATGCTGCTGGGTGCAGTGCCGTCTGATGGATCGCGCATGACACGTTGGACCGGAAAGATCTTGCTGGTGCTGGGTTCTGGGCTGGGGATGTACTTCAGCATCGGGATCGTGCTCATCCATGGCTTCGGTGTCTTCATCCTGCCGATTGCCGAGGACACCGGCTGGGATCGGAGATCCATCGCCGCAGTCGTCGCCCCGGTCGCCCTGGTCAACGGCTTGATGTCTCCACTCGTCGGCGTCCTCACGGATCGGTTCGGGCCCCGCTCGGTGCTCACCGTATCATCGGTGACCACTGGAGTTGGGCTTGCCGGGATCGGGCTAACATCGGGAAGCCTTTCCGCCTTCGTTGCCGCCGTCGTCCTGGCAAGCATCCTGGGCGGAGCGCAAACCGGAGTGCCTTACACCCAGGTGGTTATCGGGTGGTTCAATGCCCGGCGGGGTCTGGCATTGGGCGCCATGCTCTCGTTCGTCGGGTTGGGCATCGCATCGGTTCCGCCAATCCTCTCGCTCATCATCGCGACGTGGGGCTGGCGTTCCGCCTTCGTGATGGCCGGACTGGCAACGATGCTGGTCACGCTTCCGATCGCGCTGTTCCTGATCCGGGATCCTCCAGCGCGTCGTCCGGGGGGCGAAGGCGAAGGTCACACGCTGCGCGAAGCCATGATGACTCCAAGTTTCTGGCTGATGCTCGGCGCGTTCTTCATGAACTATCTCGTGGCCGCCGCGGGCTCGATCTCACTGCCCGTCATCCTTGCGGACAGAGGAGTGCCGACAGGCAATGCCGCCGTCATCCTGAGCGTTGTCGGTGGCGCGTTCATTGTGGCGCGGCTCGGGTTCGGAGCGCTTCTCGACCGCTTCCCGCCCGTTCCGCTGACCAGTCTGGTCTTCCTCGCGCCCGCTGCCGGGCACCTGCTCCTTGCCAGTTCCGGCGGCCCCTTTCCAGCAGGACTCAGTGCCATCATGTTTGGGCTCGCGTTGGGTGCCGAGGGCGATGCGATGGGCTATTTGCTGGCACAGCGCTTCGGGACCAAGCATTTCGGGAAGATCTACGGGATCAACTACTTCGCCTTCACGCTCGGGGCAGGACTTGGTCCGGCAGCGCTTCACATGGTGGCCGGATCAGGCGAACATTACGTGATGGCCTTCATGGCCTTCGCGGTACTGGGCATGATCGCCCCAATCATGCTCCTATTGGAATGGAAGCAATCCGACCGTCGCCGAACCTGGGTGATCTAGGATTTCCTTCTGGACGGAGAACCAGAAGGGTGCGAGGTCAAAAGGGTCACGACCGTCGTCATGGGCCGCTTGTCACAGGCTCCGCGGAGGTCATCGAGTAGAGCCCGTGCCCGTTGGAGATCGCGGGTCTCGAAGCCCTCCTCGAAGCGTTCATACGTCGATGAGAGAAGAGACTTCGCCGGTTCGCTTTCCCCCGAGTGGTGCCAGAGGTCGGCCAGACTGGTCGCGGAGCGCAGTTCCCACGACAACGCGCCTTGGTGGCGGGCCAACTCGAGAGACTCCAGGTATGGCGTTTCGACTGCGTGCGTCGTCTCGGCTGGGCCAGACAGGCGCATCAGGTCGCCCTTGATCCGCAGCAGTTCCGGCATGCACCAGACTTCCCCCTGGACCCGCGACAACGTCAGTGCCTCCTCGATGGTGACGTGAGCCGCGTCGATCTCGCCGTGAACGCCAAACTCCTTGGCCAGGATCCCGAGGTAGTATGGACGCCGCATGACAAATCCCATGTCGGAGAGTTCTGCGAGCGTGTGGCGGAGGATGTCCAAGCCCGCCATCTCACCACTTTCCAGCAGCCACTCTCCGCGCAGGCAGCGCCCCATCGCGCTCCAGACCGTCATGGCATGCCTTGCCACGTGATCCTCGATCATTGCGAGTAGCCGCTCGGCGCCAGGCAGGTCTCCAACCAGCAGGGCAAGGGGACATGCGGTGTGGACGAGCGCATTGCAGAGCGCAAGAGCATGGTCGGCCTTCTGCGCTCCGACGAGTTGCTGCTCTGCCATCCGGGCAGCCTGATCCGGATAGCCTTGGAGCCAAAGGACATTGGCCAAGGTGCCACTTGCCGCCAACCGCGGATCGAGCTGGAACCGAGCGGTTTCCGCCCGGACCGCCGGAGGAACGTATTGTCGGATCATTCGCTCGAGATGGCTGCGGGCTTCGGCAAGGTCTCCCAGATAGCGCAGGGCGGTTCCGATCTGCCGCTCGACGTTGATGGTGGCTGGGCGGTCATCACGGGCACTCGCGATGGCGCTGATCCTGTTCGCGATCACGAGCGCCGTCCGGTGGTCGCCGATCCAGGTATGGTAGTCGCAGAGCCCCCACAGGCAGCGCAACTGGTACTCGCCATCGTCGAGGCGTTCGGCGAGGTCTAGGGCCTGCACCCAGGCCGACCTCACCGGGGAACCGGCCCCCGAGTATGGAGCAGGGCCGTGCCGAGCGCCATGCGAAGTTTCATCTCGTCATGCTCGCGCAGCGATCCGTCATCGGAATGCGCGAGAGCACGTTCCACGCAAGCGCGGCACTCTCCCACGAGCGACAGATGCTCCCAGAGCGGTATCGCAGCCGCAGTCAGGGCGACGCCGATCGGGATGTCGTGTTGGTCAGTGAAGGCCCAGTTCAAGGCAAGGCGGATGTCGTCGAGTTGGCGTCGGTGATCGCCGATCCACTCGGGCGCTGGCCTGGTGTGCCATTCCGCCTCCGCCTGCGCTGCCAGGTCCAACATGTTCTCGGCGTGGCGTCGTCGAAGTCGGTCGCGTTCGCCGGCTTCGGCCAGCTTCTGGAGAGCGTAGCCGCGAGTCGTGTCGAGGAAACGATAATGCGACGCTGCCCCCCTCGCGTCCACGGACAGGAGGGACTTGGCGACGAGACTTGCCAGGCCTTCAACCAGATCGGTCCGGTCCAAATCTCCATCGGCAGCCAGGGCACAGGCGGATTCGAGACTGAAGGTTCCCGCGAAGACCGCAAGGCGTCGCAGGATCGTGCGTTCGCTCTCGGACAGGAGGTCATGGCTCCAGTCCAGCGTGGCGGACAGGGATTGATGGCGTCCCGGAGCATCACGCCGCCCCATGAGCATACGGAACCGGTCATCGAGGAGGTCAAGGATCTCGCGGACCTGGAAGGCGTCGATGCGTGTCGCAGCGAGTTCGATGGCCAGCGCCACGCCGTCGAGCTTGCGGCAAATCTCGGAGACGGCCGGCGCATTTGCGTCATCCAGGGAGAACGCATTGAGGGTTGCAGTAGCGCGTTCCACGAAAAGTTCGACGGCCGGAAAGGCCAGAGCCTCCGCGGCCATAAGCTCGTGCGAGTCCGGCGGGGTCTCCAGGGGCGGAAGGCGATAAACCAGCTCGCCTTCCGCACGAAGCGCCTCCCGGCTGGTCGCAAGAATGCGGACCCCAGCGGCAGCCGCGAGGATGTCCCTCACACAGATCGCCGCTGCGTCGATGATGTGCTCGCAATTGTCGAGAACGAGCATGAGCCGTCGGTCGCGCAGGAACATCCGCAATGCCGACCGCTCATCGGCCGAATGCACGGTGAGACCGATTGCGGCCGCAATCGCACTCGGCACCAAAGCTGGATCGGTCACAGGCGCGAGATCGACAAGCCGGACATCATGCTCGATGGTCTCGGCCATGCGCGCGGCAACGGCGAGAGCGACCGTCGTCTTTCCGATCCCTGCGGCTCCGACAACCGTAACGAGTCTTGCTCCTTCGCACATCGACAGGATCGCGTCGCTGGCCTGTCCTCGTCCGAGGACGCGCGTTGCGGGGATTGGAAGATTGTGTGCACGGAGGCGGGCCGGAGCGTCATTGTGTGTAGCCGCATCGTCACCGAGGATCTGGACGGGGGAGACGAACCGGTAGCCCCTGCCGCTGACTGTCTCTATATACCGGACGCCGCCTCGCCCGTCTCCCAGGGTCCGTCGGAGGGCCGCGACGTTGACCTTCAAGTTGCTTTCCTCGACGAAGGTCTCCGGCCAGACGCGGGCCCGCAGCTCGTCCTTGCCCACCAGTTTGCCCGAGCGTTCGACGAGCGCCAACAATATTTCGAGTGCGCGGCTTCCGATTCGAACAGGCTTGCTGCCCTCCATGAGCGACCACCGCTCGGGAATGAGGACGAAGGGACCGAACAGGATTGTTCTATTGCTGCCGCTCACATCCAGTTGCCACTTGTTCTATAAGTGGTTGCAGGGCAAAACTGCCCGAATGCGCTACGGAGTACAAGTAACCTGAATGCGACCGGTCCTCGTACGGCCGCCCCATTGCGAATAGCAGAAAAAGGTCGAGGTTCCACGACGAGACCTTCATACGAAGCGCGGGATCGGGCCCCGCTGCGGTGTTCGATTGGGCAGGTCGACCTCGATCTCGTCGATGTAACACCAGCCCCAGCCTTCGGGCGGATCATAGCCCTCGATGATGGGATGCCCGGTCGCCTCGAAATGTCTCGTCGCGTGACGGTTGGGAGAGTCATCGCAGCAGCCGACATGGCCGCAGGTCCGGCACAGACGCAGATGCACCCAGGGCGAGCCCGTCTTCAGGCATTCCTCGCACCCGCGAGTGCTTGGCGTGACGTCCCGGATACTCGCGACATGGCTGCATGAACCACTCATCAGGTCATCCTCATCGATTGGGGCACACTCGGTTGCCGACCTCGCCCGGCAAGGCAGGCATGCAATGCCGCCACGACCTGAGCACCTTCCCCGACCGCGGCCGATACCCGCTTGACCGAACCCGAGCGCACGTCGCCGATGGCGAAGACGCCGCTGCGGCTCGTCTCAAGGGGATGGCGCTCCTGGCCTGCCGTGGCTCCGGTGCGGATGAACCCTTTGCCATCCAGCGCGATGTCGCTTCCTGTGAGCCAGTCGGTATAGGGATCAGCCCTAATGAACAAGAAGAGGTGGCGGATCGGGCACGTCCCTTCCTCTCCCTGGCGGTTGCGCCACCGGATGGATTCGAGACTCTCTCCCTGTCCGTCCAGCCCCGTGACCGTCGTCTCGGGCAACACCTTGATGTTGCGCTGCGCCTCGATGCGCTCGATCAGGTAACGCGACATGCTGGCCTCCAGGTCAACGCCACGTACGAGAAGCCACACCGTCTTCACCTGGCTGGCCAGGTAGACGGCCGCTTGTCCGGCTGAATTGCCCGCCCCCACGAGCGCGACCTCCTGCCCGGTGCAAAGCTTTGCCTCGATCGGAGAGGCCCAGTAATGCACGCTCGAGCCTTCGAACTGCGCCAGGTTGGCCACGTCGAGGCGACGGTAGCGGGCGCCGCTGGCTACAATCACGGCGCGCGCGTGCACGGTCTCATCTGTTCCTGTCCTGAGCCTAAATTGTTGGCCGCCATCACCGGCGGCGAGACCCAGGTGCTCGGCCTCGTTGGGGATGACCATCTCCACGCCGAACTTCTGCGCTTGGGTATAGGCGCGCGCCATCAGCGCCAGGCCGGAGATCCCGGTCGGGAACCCGAGATAGTTCTCGATGCGGGCCGAGGCGCCCGCCTGCCCGCCGAAAGCGCGGCAGTCAAGCACGATGACGGACAGGCCCTCGGAGGCCGCATACACGGCCGCCGCCAAGCCGGCGGGACCGGCGCCGATGATGGCGACGTCATAGAGCTTCGACCCGTCGATCGGCTTCACGAGGCCGATGCAGCGGGCAAGCTCCCGCTCCCCCGGGTTGAGTAGGAGTTTCCCATTCGGACACAGCACGATCGGCAGGTGATGGGGGTCGACGTGGAAGCGCTCGACGAGGCATCGGGCGCAGGAATCCGTCTCCGCATCCAGCACCCGGTGCGGGTGGCCGCTGCGGGTCAGGAAGCCTTGCAGGCGCAGCACGTCGCCATCGTTCTGGTGCCCGATGATGATGGGTCCGCTGCCGGCACTTTCCAGGAGACCGACGCGGCGCAGGATGAGCGCCCGCATGACGCGCTCGCCGAGGGTGGCCTCCTGGACCATCAGGTCACGCAGCCGTCGCGAGGGAATGATGAACGCGTCGACGGGCTCGATGGCCGCCGCCGTCACGAGAGAGGGGCGTTCGGAGAGCTGCGCCAGTTCGCCCGCGAAGCTGCCGGGGCCATGGACGACGATGGTCTCGTGCCGATCGCCGCCGCCATCCTGGCTGATCTCGACCTTGCCGGACACGATCACGATGAGTCCTGGTGCGATGTCGCCGGCCCTGACGATACGTGCGCCTGCCTCAAAAGCCGCGGCCTCGCCGAAGCGTCTTATCCGGGCAATGTCGTCCGGGGACAGGGTGGGAAACATCTGGTCGCGACGGGTATCGTACGTGGCAGAAGGAGACATGGTTTCCACCATTCCGCTCAAGTCATGCGGCTCAGCCTATCCGGTGCGGCCCGGCTTGAACAGAACCTGGGGCCAGCATAAAAGGTGATCGGTCCCATTCCATCGCTGAATTGGTTTTCGGTCGGCTGCGCTGATAGGGAACGGCTGAGCCCAATCAGCCTTCGGAGCCCGCCGTGCCCCGCTTTCCGTACGAGACTGTCGACGTCTTCACTGACCGCCCCTTCGGCGGCAATCCGCTCGCTGTCTTCACCGACGCGCGCGGGCTGTCCGACGCGCAGATGCAGGCGCTGGCGGCGGAGATGAACTACAGCGAGACAACGTTCGTCCTGCCAGCCGACGATCCGGCCAATGACGCCCGTGTGCGTATCTTCCATCGCACGGCCGAGATGCCCTTTGCCGGCCATCCCAATGTCGGCACGGCTTATGTGCTGGCGCGCCATGGCCGCGACCGCGACGGTGTGCTGCGGTTCGAGCAGAAGGCTGGCCTCGTCGAGATCGCTGTCGAGCGCGATCCGGCCGGATCGGTGACAGGGGCGGTTATCGCCGCGCCGCAGCCCTTGTCCCTCGGTATGGAGTTGCCTAATGACGAGATCGCCACCTGCGTCGGGCTTTCACGTGACGATATCGCTACAGCAGCCCACAAGCCGGTGCAGGCTTCGGTCGGCGTCAAGTTCGTGCTGACGCAGGTCGCGGCGGAAGCTCTTGCCAGAGCGACACCCGATGTCGCCGCTTTTCGCAAGCTCGTGCGGCTGCATGGCGATCTGGCCGGACGCTTGTCGCTGTTCCTCTATGCGCGTGACGGCGGCTCGATCCGGGCCCGGATGTTCGCACCGCTCGCAGGCACCTGGGAAGACCCGGCCACGGGAAGCGCCAGCGCCACGCTCGGCGCTCTGCTGCTCTCGCTCGATGGTGGAGACAAGGCCGCCTTCACCATCACTCAGGGCGTCGAGATGGGCCGGCCAAGCCTGCTCAAGGTGACGTCGTGGCGCGCCGAGGATGGCTATCACTCGCGTGTCGGCGGCAATTGCACCCCGATGTTCCGGGGCGAAGCGCTGCTTTAGAGGACCGAGTGCTCCAAGAGGTCCTTCCGCGGAACTGAACCAAAATCCCGGAACGTCGTCTCCTGGCACGGGCCTGACCTTAGCCGTACTTCCGTCCTGCTGGGATGAGCGGACCTTCGTTCAGGCCGACGGTACCACCGAGCTTGACCCAAAGCCGACAGTCCCTCCCGCTCAGGATGACCAGTTCTCTCTGAACTCGCCGAACAACGTCAGTCCCCACAGGCGTAGAGCGTCTGGCCCGTCACATACGACGCATCACCGGAGGCCAGGAATGCGAACACGGCCGCCATCTCCTCCGGCGTGCCTGCACGGCCCATGGGAATGTGGCTTTCGACGTTCGCCCGCGCCTCTTGGTCATCCTTCCAGGCTGCATTGATGTCGGTGACGATGGCTCCCGGGGCGACCGCATTCACCCGGATGCCGCGATCGGCGTATTCCAGGGCCAGCGTCCGCGTCAGGTTCCTGAGGCCGCCCTTACTGATCGAGTAGGCGATGAACCCCGGTTTCGGCACGATCTCGTGGACGCTCGAGCAGTTGAGGATCGTCCCTCCTCCAGGCCGTGACAGAAAGTGCCTGATTGCAACCTGCGAGCAGATCAGGGGACCGGTCAGGTCGACATTCAGAATGCGCCGATATTCGTCGATGGGATAGATGTGGCTTTCCGCCTCCGACTGGATCCCCGAGTTGTTCACCAGGATGTCGAGACGCCCCAGGCTCCAAGCACCTCGTCGAACATGCGCGAGATCGCGTGCTCGTCACCGACGTCGGCCTGGACGATCATATGCGCCGTGCCGGAGCAGCCGCCGTGGCGGGAAGCTTCCCGCGCCTGGCGAAGCGTCTCCTCGGCCGCGTCGTACGAGCCGCTGAAATTGATGGCGACGGTGGCGCCCTCCCTGGCAAAGCGGACGGCAATGGCCCGACCGATCCCGCGCGAGGCCCCCGTGATCAGGGCATACCGCCCTTCGAGACAGCCAGTAGTCGTCATGATGTCGGTCCTCCGGAATGCTCGGGTTGCTTTGGCCCCGCCCGGCCCACCACGTAATCATCCTGCCCACATCCCAGGGCACGGGATGGAACGTCAGCCTCTCACCTGACCCGACGGACCCGCGTCATTGGGAACGGCTGCCGGGGTGGTCCGGCGTGACCTGCCCAGGCCTCGAGCCAGGGCCAAGGTATCCGGGCATCCGGCGGCGATACTGATCCCCCATCCACCCATCACCTAGGCGTGGCAAAGGCGTTGACGAGATCGGAAGCCCGGTGGTGGGCCACAGGCACACAAGTTCCTGATCGCAAGTGTCTGTGAAGACGCGCAGGACATCGGCCGAGCCGAGGGTAAGGGGCGGCAGTGCGCCGGCTTGAAGAGGTTCCCGGATGACCGCCTGGCCCATCCAATCGCCGTCGCCTGCCCGTGATCGCAGACCCATCGAATGGACACATCCATCTCGATGTTGACACTCGAAGCCTCGTTCCCATGTCGATCCATGGAGGTCACTGCGATGGTGACGCGCCGGATCCTGGTGAACGCCGGTATCGCGAGCCTTGCTGTTGCGGCCGGGACATTCAGGCGGATGCCCCGAGCTTTCGCCGGCGAGCGTTTCGCCGTGACACATACCGATGCCGAGTGGCGCAAGCTCCTCAATCCCAGCCAATATGCCGTGCTCAGGCGGAGCGGCACCGAGGCACCTTTCAGCAGTCCCTTGCTCAACGAACATCGCAACGGGACCTTCACCTGCGCCGGCTGCGGGCCCGAGCTGTTCTCCTCCACGACCAAGTTCGAGAGCGGCACCGGTTGGCCCAGCTTCTGGGTGCCATTGGAGCGGGCGGTGGGCATCGAGGAAGACAAATCCCATGGCATGGTCCGCACGGCGGTGCACTGCCAGCGGTGCGGCGGCCATCTCGGCCAAGTCTTCGATGACGGGCCGCCCCCGACTGGGCAGCGCTATTGCATGAACGGTGCCGCAATGAACTTCATTCCCGCCGCCTGATCCACAGGGAGGGTACCCGATGAGACAAGCCGGAGCCGCCACCGCCGAGCACCACGCGCGGCGTTCGACGACCGTCCTCTTCCTCTCGGTCGTCAGAGCCTCGGCGGCTTCCTCGTACGACAGACCCTCTGCACCGATAAGCAGCAGGGCCTCGCGCTGCTCCCGGGGCAGCCTGGCGAGGGCGGTGTGGAGGTCCTGGACCGCCAGCCGGTCCTCCTGATCCGGGATCGTGATCATCATTGCCGCGTGGGACCCGTCCGCATCGTCGACCTCACGCTGCTTCGTGCGGCGGGAGGAGACGAACAGGTTGCGCAGGATGGTCATGAGCCAGGCCTGGAGGTTGTGCCGGCTTCGAACGTCTCCTGCCGGCCGATCGCCTTCAGCACCGTCTCCTGGACGAGATCCTCGGCCTGGTGGATGTCCCGGGTCAGCGAGATCGCGTAGGCCCGCAGCGACTTCAGGCTGCCCATGAGCTCGTCGCCGAAGGCCTGGTCCACCGGCTCCGTGTGGGCCCGGATGACCTGCGCCACCCGATCGAGCAGCCGGGTCAGGCTTCGGGGCATCTTCTCCGCGTCAGGATTGCCGTAGAGGACGCGCAGCTCGCGCCCGAGATGGGTCTGGATGGCGTCGGTGAGGGAAGGGATCGCGGCGGGATGGGAGCGTTCGGTCAGGATGGGTTGTGTCATCGCCCATCAGATGTAACAGGCTGGGTTGCTTTCAACCGCGGAGTAAGGACGCGGGAGCAGGGGCGCCCGCGTTGAAGTCAGTCGCCGCCCATCACAAAGGCCATTTGGCGCTACCCGCGTGGCTGGGGTGAGATTTGACGGGACAGCATGCGGGTTGCCGATATCTCCGGCAGCTTGCGGGCTCCCAATATCCGACGGGGGTTCGTTTACGGTCTGTTAACCATGCGCAGCGATGCTTCCCCGCAATGGCAGGAAGGCTTCCAGAGGCTGGTGCCAGAGTACGGATAGGTAGGCTCATGAGTAACGAGGGACGCCCGGACCGGAAGCCCGCAGCTCCGCCTCTTGCCCCTGATACGCGAAAGCATCTTGGAGCCCATCTCCAAGCCGTCTTTGCCGAAATCGAGGGAGAACCCATCCCAGACGATCAGATCGATCTGTTGCTCGCATTGCGGCGCGTCGAGCGCGACCTGGGACGCAAGGCGTCCTGACCCGCTCGTTGTCGTCCACGACCAGCCGCCAGGACCATAGCGTTCCTTGCATCCGTCACTGCCGGGGGCAAGTCCTGAAGATCCCATAAGGATTCGCACGGCTGCTCCCGCTGGATGGATCCGTTGCGACCCTTATTGCCCCGCATCCCGCCCGAGGCCATGGATGAAGCCGAGCTTCTCGACGACCGGCGGACTGATGATGAAGGGATAGAGGTCGCGCTGGCCCATGCAGCGGTTGAGGCTGTTGAGTGCGAACGTGAGTGGCAACCAATCCTCGACAACCCGTCCGATGTCAGCCCCGCTGTCCGCATCGACGCCGAAGTCGGCCGACAGCGTGCCGCTGTCGTCCAGCGGCGGGCCGACCCGCATGCCGAAGGCCTCCGCCATCTCGATCGTGTCGACGATGTGCAGGTAGTGTGCCCAGGTCTCGGCGAAATCCTCCCAGGGATGCGTCGTCGCGTAGGCCGAAACGAAGCGCTCCTGCCAGTCGGTCGGCGCTCCTGTGCGGTAGTAGCGCTGCAAGGCCTCGCCGTAATCCTCCCGCTCATCCCCGAAGACGGCCCGGCAGGCCTCGAGCCGGCCGCCATCGCGCACGAGCAGGTCCCAGTAGTGGTGGCCGACCTCATGTCGGAAATGGCCGAGCAGGGTGCGGTACGGCTCGCCCATGGCCGTGCGCCGCCTCTCGCGCTCGAGATCGTTGGCCTCGCTGAGCGCGATGGTGATGAGGCCCTCGTCATGTCCGGTCATCACCTTGGGGCCATCGTTCGCGGGCGGCTCGGCCAGGAACTCGAAGACCAGCCCATGCTCCGGATCCTCGGCCCGTGTGACCAAGGGCAGCCGGAGCTTGAGCAGAGTATAGAACAGCCGGTGCTTCGCCCGTTCCATCACGCGCCATGCGGCCAGGTTGGCTGGGACCGAGGGGTCCGGTATAAGGCCGTTGTGGCGGCAGGCGGTGCAATACGCGTCGCCCGCGGTGACCGGGACCAGCCAGTTGCAGGCGTCGAACTCGGCATTGGCGCAGAAGCGGTCGGCCCCCTCGGACCGGGCCAGCGCATGCCAGGTCGTGCCGCCATCGGGCTCCAGCGCCGAGAGCGTGCCGGCATCGGGCAGGTAGCCGAGGCGATGGCCGCAACACTCGCAGGCGCGGTTCTCGAAATAGACGAGATGGCCGCAGGCCTGGCACTTGAAGAGCTTCATCGGCGCATTCCTTGCGTTGCCGGAGCAGGTGCTGCGACCGACGGCTCGGTCCTTTGCCGCCCTAGGGAACGGGCACGGCTTGGCCAGTCAACGCCGCACCTTCCCTCCCAATCACTGCATCGGGCATGGAAATTCGGCAGGGGTTGCCTGAATCTTGACCGGAGTATCCGACAACCTAGCCAAAAATCATTCCCACCCGCTGTGATGGACCGACGATCCGCGCTGTCCGAGGGTGCAACGCCATCGAGGCAAGGCCCGTGGGAACGGCGCTCCCTCAGAGGCGTCTTCAGAGGCGTCCTTCCCACCCTGCCGCCGGAGCCCGTTATCGTGGAAGCGCCTCCCCTCGAGCGTAAGCTCGTCGCCATCCTGGCCGCCGACGTGGCGGGCTACAGCCGCATGATGCACCAGGACGAGGACGCCACGCTCGCCATCCTCACCACCCACCGCACGATCATCGACGACCTCATCACCGCCGGGCGCGGACAGATCTCGGGCACGGCCGGCGACAGCGTCCTGGCCGAGTTCGCAAGCGTCGTCGATGCCGTGCACTGCGCGGTGGCAATCCAGCAGGCCCTGCACAAGGCCAATGCCAACCTGCCTCCGGAGCGCCGGATGCGGCTGCGCATCGGCATCAACATCGGCGACGTCCTGGTCAAGGACGGCACCATCTTCGGCGACGGCGTCAACGTCGCCTCCCGCCTCGAGTCCCTGGCGGAACCGGGCAGCATCTGCATTACGCGGGGCGTGCGCGACCACATCCGGGATCGGGGCGACTATGAGTTCGACGACCTTGGCGAGCACAGCGTCAAGAACATCGCCCGCCCGGTCCGGGCCTTCCGCATCCTGTTCGATCCCGACGGTACGACCGAACTCCGTGAGATCCCGGGACCGCCGGAGCCGTCGCTCTCGAGCGGCGTTGCCGCGGACCTGTCGCAGGACGCGATCGAGCTCGAGTTCTGGCAGTCGGTCCAAGCGAGCGGGGAGGCGGACGAGTACGGGGCCTATCTCGAGCGTTATCCCGACGGTATCTTCGCGCCCCTGGCGCGGGATCGGCTGGCCAAGCCCGAGACCTTGGAACGGCCTCCCGCTCCGCCGGAGGGCTCGGCCGTCGAACTCGCGTTCTGGGACACCGTCAAGGACAGCGACAACCCGGCAATGTTCCGGGCCTATCTCGAGCAGTTCCCGGCCGGCACCTTCAAGACCCTGGCGGACATTCGGCTGGCTGAAATCGATGATGCGCACGAGGACAGCATCGGTTGATCAAGGATGTCCGCTCGGCGCAAGGGCGCCCGTGAATTCCCGCGGAGGGCGGCCTCAGGTGGCGAGGATGGCGACCGGCAGGCGGATGTCGAACGAGCTGCCGGCCGCGCTCGACGACCGGCTCAGCGTGCCGTCCAACTGCCGCACGAACACGCCAATGTAGCGCGTTCCGAAGCCCGTCCCTTTTGGGCCCGCTGCCGCGTCCGGACTGATCCCGTTGTCCGTGCGGACAGCCGGATGAAGTCGTCCACCTGCCGTTTCAGGCCGATGCGGATCGCGCCCTTGCGGGACGGAAAGGTATGCTTGATCGCGTTGGTGGCGATCTCGTTGACCACGACGCCGATAGGCACCGAGGCATCCTTGTGCTGGGCCGGCGGCCTCGCTTGGCCTCGACGGCGATAGCGTTCTCGCCGAGGAGGCTCGTGCCGAGGTTGGCGGCGATCTCGGCGCTGTAGCCTCATGCGCAACGAATCTCATGACGCAGCGCTGATCGCAATGGATCCCTTCAAGCCCTCGATTACCTCTTTCCTGGCCATGTCCAGGCACTGAGCCATTGCCTCGCGCAGGCTGGTAGCCACGACATCCGCCCGGGCCGCCTCCCGCAGGACCGTGGCAGCCGTAGCGTCCATTCCCTCGACCCAGCACCCCAACAAGATTCGCGCCTGCGGCATCTTGCGGCGCAGGCGACGCACCGCGTAGCGCATGTGAGCCGGGCTTCCGGCATCGAGATAGGACAAGCACACCATCGCGACGCCGGCATCGTCGATCCTCGCAACGGCTTGGACCGATAGCGAGGCTGCGCTTTCCACCCGGGCGCGAAGGCCATGCTTGGTCAGGAGCTGCGCCAGCATCATGGCAGCGGCCTCGTCGACCGGGCTCTGGCCGGCAATGCACAGGATCGGCGTCTCGCCCCGGAAGCGCGGATTGAGATCCTCCGGCATTAGGGTCGGAAGGTCGGCCCTGCCGCTCTCGCCTTCGCTGGCCTCGACGGCGGCGGCCGCCTCCGGATCGTCGGTGCGGCCGGATTTCGGCTCCTGGTCCGGATGGTCGGAGAGGTCGTCCACCAATTCCTCGACCGTCGCCCTCACGCGTTCCAGTCGGTCCTCGTTGAGGACGCCACGCAGAGCGTCGGCGCGGGCGAGCCGCAGACCGGACAAGGCCACTTCGTCGTAGTAGACGGAGAGCGAGCGCTCCTTCAGGAACTCCTCCGCCACGTCGGCTGCCTCCGCGGGATCACCGGCCAGCATGCGCTGGTAGAAGATCTCCGGCGGCGACAGAGCGGGGCGGTCTCCGAGCATGACATCGAGAAACTCGAGCTGCTCCACGTGCCGGCCGAGCACGACCAGGCACACGGTCAGCGGGGTTGCCAGCACCAGTCCGATCGGCCCCCAGAGCCAGGTCCAGAACGTCGCCGCGACGACGACCGCCACGGGAGACAATCCCGTGCTGTGGCCGTAGACGAGGGGCTCGACCACGTGGCCTGCCAGCGGCTCCATGACGATGAACAGCGCGGCCGTCATCAACAGCATCGACCAGCCGGGATCGACGGCCGCTGCCAGGGCCAGCGGAAAGGCAGCGGAGATGAACGCACCGATGTAGGGCACGAAGCGCAGGATCGCTGCAAGGATGCCCCAAAGCACTGGGCTCGGCACTCCGATGAAATACAGGCCGATGCCGATCACCACGCCGAAGGCCGCGTTCAGAGCCAACTGGGTCAGGAACAGCTTGCTCAGACGCCCGGCGGCATCGTCGAGCGCTGCGGTGGTCTTCTGGAGATCGTGCGACCCTGCGAGGCGGATCAGGCGGTTCCGCAGGTCCTCCCGTTGCACCAGAATGAAGATCACGAAGATGATCACGATCCCGGTGGTCGCGGCCGGATGGATGAGCGGGGTGATGAAGGCGCCGAGGGTTTGCAGGGCGCCTGGGTCGGGCTGGCGTACTTCCACCGGGATGGGCTTCGTCTCGGTAGCAGGCACGCTGTTCGGCGTCAGCGGGTTGGCCGGCGGGGATGTCCCGGCCTGCGGCCTGTCGAGTTCCTTGCCCAGGTCCTGCAACACGTCCGCGGCCCGTTCGAGGGCGCTGCTGCTGGCGGCGGAGCCGCGCAGGGACTGCACCTTCTCACGCATCGTGACCTGGTAGCGCGGCAGGTCCCCGGCGAGCTGGGTGACCTGCGTCGCCATTACGGTTGCAAGCACCGTAATGCCGGCAAAGGCGACCAGTACGACGCCGATCACGGCCAGCGCCCGGGGCACATGCGCCTTCTGCAACAGCCGGATGAGCGGTGCCAGAACGAAGCTTAGGAGGATGGCGAGCGCCACGGGAACGAAGACCTCGCGGCCGACGTACAGAGCCGCGATGACGAGGGCGATCATGCCGACGATGCCAAGGCCGGCAGAAGAGGGACCCGGGGGGAGAATGTCCCGTTCGGCGAGCTTGGGCTTCAGATCTGGCATCGATTACGGTTCCAGGCCGCCGTAGGTCGTGAGCGCCGGCCCGGCCCGGTGCGACAACGCCCGGGCAACCGAAACGCTCCCAAGCCCCGCTTAGCCGTGTGGGATCGTCAGGAAACTGCCGTCAGGCAAGGAACCGGTCAGGTTCGGAGCCGTTGCCATGTTGCGACGCAGCAAAAGCCGTTCGCCGTTGCGAGGTAGTCTTTCCCAGCGCCTGCGCCGCCGCTCTTCAAAGTCCGGTTGATTCTGCGGTCCGATCGCCTCGGAGGGCCATTGCTGCGCCCTGCTGCTGCGACGTCTGAAGATCGGCTCGGGCATCAACGTCACTATCCAGTATTGCGTCTGGCTCCAATTTTCCATGAGGACGACATGACGACCATCAGGCAACTGCTTCAGACCGGTCCGGCCAAGGCCAACGAACTCTTCGCCAAGCTCGTGGATACCTCGGACGGTGCGATCAAGACGCGCGAGAGGCTGTTCGCGGATCTCAAGGCAGAGCTGGATTTGCTCGCCAGGCTCGAAGAGGAGCACCTGTTCCCGGTGCTCAGGAAACACAAGGCCACCAAGGCGCTCGTGTCCGCAGCGCTCGCCGACAACAAGCAGACAAGAGTGCTTCTCGACGAGCTTGAGACCTTGCCAAAGGATGACGAGGAGTTCGCCACCAAGGTGGCCGAGTTGCGCAAGATCCATCAGCAGAGCGTGCGCGACGGGAAGAACGAGCTGCTGCCGGCGGTCCTGAAGGCGCTGAGCGACGAGGAAGCCCAGGCCATCGTCGACAGCATCGAAGCCGAGAAGGCGGAGATCGAGGAGGCCCGGCAGGTGGAGGCCGAACAGCGCCGCATCGAGGCGAGGCTCGAGCGCGAGCAGGAAGCGAGGCTCCTTGCCGAGCAGCAGGACGAGGCCGAGCGCGCGCAGGAGGCCCGCATGGCCGTCCGGCAGACCGTGGATGCCGTCGCACGGACGGGTGAGGTCGCAGCCGAGAGTGCCAAGCAGATGGTCCGGAGCACGACAGAGGTCGCTCAGCGGGTCGCGACGGCACCCATAAGTACCGGCTCGGTCCTCTGGGATTCGATGTTCAACCTATGGACGGCTCCGCTGGGCCGTGCCGTGGCGCGTCCCATCAATGGCCAACCATCCTCGCAGGCCGAGGAGGTCATTCCGCTCGCCGAAGAGACCCTGGTCGTGGGCAAGCAAACCGTGACCAGCGGCACCACCACCGTGCGCCGCGTTGTCGTGGAAACCCCGGTTCAGCAGCAGGTGACGCTGTATGATGAGAAGGTCATCGTGGAACGGCGCAAGCCGGTCACCGATGCCGTGATGGGCGAGACCCTGACCGAGGTCACGATCGAGATGATCGAAACGACCGAGAGGCCCGTGGTCGGCAAGAGCGTGAAGGTCAGGGAAGAGGTCGTCGTGCGCCGGGAACGCACCCAACGGACCGAGACCGTGCGGGACACCGTCCGTCGGGACGAGATCGAGATCCAGCACTCCGACGAGAGCCATCGTTCCGGCAGGACGCGACCCGCGATCGCCTCCGGCCGCAAGTAAGATCACGAAAGCAACGCCTCACCTTGCACACAGGTCGCGGTCGAGGACCGCGACCTGTGTGCCCGTAACCGGAACGGGGTGCCGGCCATGACAGGGACCGCACCGGATCACCAGATCAGTTTCCGTGACAGCCACCATGTATCCCTTCGGGGAGGATGGACAACGCTCCCTGGCTCGATCACGCGGTGTTCACCATGCGTCACGGCTGATGTTGCCACGAAGCGACCGTGTCGTCCGTCCCGGATTACGGCCTCAGGGTCGGGGACAGGGGGCGCGAACCGGATCATGGGCAGCAACACCGAACCAGCTCCCTAACCGCTGCTGCCATGGCAACCGACGCCCGCCGAGTCGATAACCTGGGAAAGGATCGTTCGAGATGAAGGTCACCATGAACGTTGATTGCACACCGGAGGAAGCACGCGCCTTCTTCGGCATGCCGGACGTGCAGCCCATGCAACAGCATTTGATGAACGAGATGCAGGAGCGCCTGTCCGCCAACCTGAAGGCGATGGAGCCGGATGCGATGATCAGGGCCTGGTTGCCGACTGCCGTCAAAGGCTTCGAACAATGGCAGGACATGTTCGCATCCCAGATGAACCCGACAAGGACAAAATAGGCACTTGGCGGTCGCCGCGGTTGTTACATCTCACCAACCGTCCGGGAACTCACGCTACGATGCCCATTGGAGGCAGCCCCGACACCGGACATTTCCCAATGCCCTTGCTCGTCGACTAGGATCTGCCTGCGCCCTTGCGTCAAACTAACGATCCTGGGGTGCCTGGGACTGAAGAAGTGTCATGGTGCCGAGTGCATCGCCCGTCGCAGTGAAGGCTGCCGTATTGTCAAAGATGCACCAAGCCACCGTTTCTGTCTCTGCGAGATCGCAAAGCGTCCTGGCCGTTTCAGCGATGACCTCGTGGATGGATGGGCTTTAATGTAGGTTACTTTCGTGAGTTACCACTCCGTAAGATCCATAAGGATCCTGCGAATGGCGCAAATGGTTGCTCTCAAGGCGCTGGGCAGGGTCCCGGGCTCAGCGTGTGGAAAGCTACGCCTTGTTCCTAAGCGGTCCTGCGGGCACCGTCGACGCGCCCCTCGAGCCTGCCGATCCCGCATCGCCAAGATCAGCCACCGGCGGGTCAGGAGTTTCCTGAACTGGCTTTCCGGCTTCCAAGGTGCTCTAAGTTTTTCAAGGCAAAGAACAGTGGGAGCGGGGCCATGAACTCGAACCTCGATGGAGCGCAGCCGATCGCACCCGAGCAGGGCGGCGATGCCGCCGACGAGCTCGCCTATCGCCTGCGCCAGCAGCAACTTTCGGCACGGTTTGGTATCTTTGCCCTCAAGACCCGTGACATCGACGCCCTCCTCCAGGAGGCCGTCCGGACGTGCGCCGAAGGGCTGCATAGCGAGTTCTGCAAGGTCATGGAGTTCCTGCCCACCGAGGACGAGCTCGTGGTCCGGGCCGGGGTGGGCTGGAAGCCGGGGGTGGTCGGCGTCGCCCGCACGGGAACCGACCTGGACAGCCCCTCGGGATTCGCCCTCAGGACGGGACAGCCCGTGATCTCCAATCACTTGGCGGAGGAAACCCGCTTCCGCACCCCGAAGCTCCTCACCGATCATGGCGTCAGGCGGGCCATCAACGTCATCATCCAAGGCGATGGCGGCGCCTTTGGCATCCTCGAGGTGGACAGCCCAACCGGGGGCCGATTCACCGAGCACGACCTCGCCTTCATGCAGGGGTTCGCCAACCTGCTGGGCGTCGCTATCGAGCGGCAGCAGGCGGAGGAAGAACTCAGGGCCAACAAGGCCCTTCTTCAGCAGGCGCTGGAGGAGCAGGACGTGCTGACCCGGGAGATCAGCCATCGCGTGAAGAACAGCCTCCAGCTCGTGGCTGGCCTGCTGAACATGCAGGGGCGGGCATCCGGCAACGAGGACCTGTGCCGGGCCCTGGCCGATGCCGAGGCCCGCGTGCACACCATCGCGCAGGTCCATGACCGCCTGTGGCGGCATAATGAGATGCGCTCCGTCGATCTGGCCGAGTTCCTCGGCGAGCTGTGCGCCAAGCTTCAGGAGGCGGCGCCCCATTTCACGGTGGGATGCAGCATCGATCCGGTGATCGTTCCGACCGACCTTGCCGTCCCGCTGGGCCTTCTGGTCAATGAACTCGTGACCAATGCCTTCAAGTATGCCTACCCCGAAGCTCCTGGCGAAGTCTGGGTCGAACTGACATCGGATAGCCCGGAGCAGTTCCGGCTCGAGGTGATGGACCACGGCGTCGGGCTGCCATCAGACTTCGATCCGGCTAGTGCCAGGAGCCTGGGGATGCGGCTTGTCGCTAGCCTGAGCCGACAGCTCGGTGGCCGTCTGGAATGGCAGGATGCCCGACCGGGCACCCGGTTCGTGCTCAACCTGTCTGCTCAGGACGACAACGCTGCAAGGTAGTATCACGGCGCACCTGAGACCCAAGCCCAAGGGCGGCATTCCTCACCTGACCCGACATTCCGAAACGTCACTGAACGTCACTGCCTGACCGAGGCTGTCGTCTAATCGCTCGTTGGAATGCAAGCCCTTTTTGGTGTCGAGGCTGTGGTTTGCCGGGAGCAGTGTCGTCTTCGCGGTCGACAGTAGTCGCCGCATGATGGGGCTCCGCGGGAGGAACCTTCCAAGGTGTCAAACGCACGCTCCGGGCCTGCTGGCGCGCAGGTGCAACAGCCACGGCGGAATGGTTCGTCCACGTCCCGGCAGGGACGCCTCAGCACGCCTCAGGGCAGGCGCATCCGAATTCTCTGGATCAGGCAGGGGCGCTGACCGCCCGGTTGAACACCTCGCCGGACTTGAGCATCGCGTGCATGATGACCGCCAGCTTGCGGGCCACGGCCACCGCCGCGCGTTTGAAGCCGATCCGCTCCCGAAGCATCAACCCCCATCGGCGCAGGTCGCTGTCGGCATGAGTGCGCGTCAGGATCACGGTCGCGGCTTCATAGAGCAGCCCTCTCAGATGAGCGTCGCCGCGCCGCGAGATGTGGCCGTCATAGTCGACCTCCCCGGACTGATAACGGCGGGTCGTCAGGCCCAGCCAGGCGCCGACCGAGCGCGACGTCTTGAAGTTGGCAGGATCCTCAATGGCGGCTGTGAACGAGGTGGCGGTGATCGCCCCCACCCCGGGGATCGACATCAACTGCTGACAGGCCGCACTCTGCCGGGCGCTGGCGAGAAGCTGGCGCCCCAGGACCGATGCCCGGGTGCGCACGCTGCGCCAGGCCTCCAGCATCGGCAGGATGATCCGGGCGAGTTCCGCTTGACCGACCAGCAGGCGCTGGGCTTCGGTTTCGAACGTGCCGCCTTTGCCGCGCGGCACGACCAACCCGAAGGTCTTCATGAGCCCGCGGATCTGGTTCGACAGCTCGGTTGTGATCTGGACCAATCGGGTTCGTGCGGCCACCAGTGTGCGGACCAGCATGCTGTCATACCCTTTCACCCGCACCTCGCGGTAGAAGCCGACTTCAGCCAGATGGGCCAGGCCATCGGCATCATTGGCGTCGGTTTTGTTCGGCGCCATGTCGAGGGCGGCCTTGGCATGACGAGCATCGATGCAGATCGCCGGCAGCCCCTCGGCTCGAAGCGCATGGTAGAACCATACCGACAAAGGACCAGTCTCGAACACCGCCCGCTTTGGCTCGGGTGCACGCTTGCGCAGAACCTCCGCGATCAGGTGTGGATCCGAGGGGCATTTGCCGCGCCAGATCCGCTTGCCATCCCGCCGCACAGAAATCGCCAACTCTTTCAACGACACGTCAAGACCGATAGACTCACCCATGGTTGTTCTCCGTTCGATGCTTGGGCCCGGCGTCCAGTCGAGAGCCCGTCTTTCCATCTTATCGGGGAACAACCACCCGCTCTTCCATGCAGTGACCGTCTGGCCTGAGGGCGACTCGCTCCGCGATTACCCAATGTGTCAAAACGCGATCAGGTCGCTCCATGGAGCAATTTAATTTCCTGCAAGCCTCGATTGACCGGGAAATTCCCAGTGCAGAAGCGTGAACTTGTACAAATCGTTCGGCAAGGCCGAGCCTGTTCGAGTTTTGGCACATCCCGACCCGTAGGAGACCTTCACGGAGTCAGGACTACCCTGAGCCTCTCTCAGGGTTTTCCCCGATATCCATCGAAGCCGAAGCATGTCCAGGATTCCGCGACTCCGGCAATCGGGTCGGGAGCGAGCGCCGCCGGCGCGCACCGAACTTGGCCGGACGTCCGCAAATGAGCTGTATTGAGAGACACCCATTGGCAAAGCCACACTCGACGACACTTTGATAGGGCTCTGTCGGCCGAGAGACACGAAGACAACCGGGGAGGCGTCCCATGACGAGCCCGACCTGCACGCCGGATGGAAGACTTCATCCCCGTCACCCCCTGACCAGCATCGTGTTCAAGATGCCCTTGCTGATAGGGCTGCGTGTCTCCACCGAGTGGAATAGCCTTACGTTGCGGCCACGGAACTTTCTCCTTCCTCTGCTGCTCGTGGCCGCCTTCCTGCTCGGCGGGCCCGCGACCAGGGTGCTTGCTCAGCCGGCCAAGGAGGCACCCGGGCCAAGCCTTGGCATAAGGTCCGTGCCGAAACTGCGTGACCTCGGAGGGTACATCGCGCACGATGGGGCTGTCGTCCGTTCTGGAATGGATTTACCGATCCGATCAACTCAGCAGGATCAGCCCCGATGACCTCGCGAGGATCGCGGCGCTGGGCCTCAGGACCGATTACGACCTGCGCACGGCCGAAGAGCGAGTGGAGGCCCCGGACGAGGTGCCGCCGGGCGTCAACACCATTTGGCTGGACGTGCTCGCGGATGCCCACCAAAGCGCGCCAGCCCAACTCGGAAAGCTGTTGCAGGATCCCAAAGCGGCGAATGCCGCACTCGGTGGCGGCAAGGTCGAGGCGATGTTCGTCCAAGGCTACCGGGACTTCGTGTCGCTGCCGAGCGCGCGTCAGGGCTATCGCCAATTGTTCATCGGTCTCGGCAGGCCGGACGGCCAGCCCGCGGTATTGTCAACTTGAGGCCGAGTAGACGACGCTGCCGCTGGAGCAACCATTGAGTCAGGCCAGATTAGCCTGCGAGGGCAGCCCAGCAAGCTCGCGCCAGTTAGCAAAGGCGTGGTCTCGGGCCACACGATACTCACTGGCGGAAAGACGGTGACGGTGGAGCTGGAAGTGGTTGTGGATCGAGCTATGAATGGCGAGAAATTGCTGGGCATGCCGGACTGATTTGAACTGCCGCATGTGGCGCTCACGCATTCGGGTGGGTTGGTGCGAGACCTCGCAGCGGTTGTTGAGATACCGGCTCTGCCGATGCTCAACACTCGGCAGGATCTCGCGTTTGGCGGCACCATAGGATCCAAGTTTATCAGTCACGATGGCTCTGGGCACGTAGCACAAACCGTTCAGCAGCTTGCGGAAGAAGCGCTTGGCGGCCGTCTTGTTGCGGCGACCCTGCAACAGTACATCGAGCACGTTTCCGTGCTGATCAACGGCCCGCCAGAGATAGTGCAGTTTGCCTCGGATGCGGACGAACACCTCATCCAGAAACCATTTGTCTCCGGGCTGTGGCCGGCGCCGCCTGAGCGACTTCGCGAAGGTCCGTCCGAAGCGGAGGCTCCATTCGCGGATGGTCTCGTAGCTGACCACGATGCCTCGCGCCGCGAGGATCGGTTCGACGTCACGCAAGCTCAGACTGAAGCAGTGATACAACCAGACGGCCTGATTGATGATCTCCGCCGGAAAGCGGAAGCCGCGGTACGGGTTGGACGTTGTGCTCATGCCCGAGACCCTGCCATACGCCCGAACCTTCGCCAACCTGACAATACCTTCTTTAGCCTATGCCGTGCTAAGCATTCGCCAGTATTCGCGCACTGGCTAATGTGTACTTCACAGTAGAATTTACTGAACATCCGGTGCGATGCCCCATAAGCCTACGCGAATACTTTCGAAAACCTTCAGAACGCGTGCCATACTGTCGCTTATGCGAAACTGAGATGCGCCCGGCCTCGATCTCGACCACGCAAATTCGTCTAAGGCGCAGTATGAAATGACGAGATGAAGCAGTATGAAATGACGAGATGAAACTGGTTAGTAGCGTCTCGGGCGCTGGCGAATTAGCGGTAGCGTGCTTGTGCTCAGGTGTTGGTTCGGACGAGCTTTCTTTGCGTAGGCGTCCCGCAAAGCCACGAGGACAGCCACTATGAGCACTAGGGCACTTCCCCCGAATGGCGCGCCAGCAAGCGCAATGAGCCGACCAAAGGGCCAGAGTGCAATGGCTGTTATCAACCCGCCTACCCAGGCAGCTAGCATCAACACGATTACCATTTAGGGGCTCTCCTTTGGAGAGGTTACAGTAGTTACACTTATAGCCGCTGCACGCGAAGGGTGCGCTCGAATGGATTAAGTTTTCACGTATGCCGCGTGAAGGCTGTCGATCTCAGAACCAGCCTCATCGTGGCTGGAAGCTGAGCCAACGGAGTAGTCGAAATAGAAGCGCGGCATCCGCGATATGAACCAGTAAGAGAAAATAAGTTCGTCATCGAAAGGGCATCCCGTCCGCCTGCTGGCGCTCTGGATCGGCTCCTTGCAGGCGGACGGATGCGGCACCGGTACTGCCCCGTGTGCACCGACAGGACGAGGTCTTAGCGGAAAAGCATCCACCCGCCTTGCTGTTCTACGCCAATGACTTGTTCGGTTGGAGCCAGACCGACTGCGCCAGGCCCGTTCCATCCTGGGTGTTCTGCGAAATCCACGGTCCGTTTCGCACGAGTCGATGTTCTTAGCCCAGTCGGGCTAATGTTCTCGCCCCTTGGGATTACAGGTTGGGACAGCTTCTCAGTTTGTTCGAGATTTCATCCTCGACGTTAGGTGAACTTGCGTGGCCCGTTGCTCAGCGTTCGCGGTTCAAGGCGCTCTCTTTTGCCGAGGATCCTCTACCGCGAGGGGACGGGTGAATACGTGCCGGGCAGCAGGCGCTGATAGATCCGCCGGATCCGGCCGTAGCTTTCGCAACCCGTCTCCTCGAGCCCAGTGCGGTCGATCTCCGTGATCCCCCTGGCCCTGCTGGACCAGCCCTGCCGTCTGGAGGGTGCGTGACACGACACTCGCCAAGGAACGCGGATCGGTATGAGTTGTCACAGTCTGTTGGTGGTGTTTTCGACAGACAAGGCGGCCTGGGTACAAAGGCGACACTTGCTCCTACGGGTCGGACCTGAGAGCGCTCCTCGCGAGAGTGGGCGTTTTCTTTTTGCAGGGTCTGATCTTCAGAGAGATTAGCCTCGCACCCCGGCCGATTCCATGCTGGCGCTTATGCGAAATTCGCGATTTCCTTCGCACAATTTAGCCCGTTCAGGCTAGAGGGGAGTACCCATATATGACGATGCCTCCGGCACGAGGACCTGTGGGATCACTGGACGCGTCATCCGCGGTTTGCAGCCACCTCTTGGCGCGAGTGCTTCGTGGGGGAAGAATCTTTCGCGAGTGGTCGCAGCGGCACTAAGTCATTGATTCTACAGCATCTGGCCAAGGCGGGTCCGCTATTATAGAAAAGTAAGAAGCGATTTTGCGACCTCACCAACTCGGGGCGAACATGGATAATCCGCGCACGTTCATCTACTCCGCGATAGAGAAGTACGTTGCGGTCGGACTATCGTTCCTCGGCATGATCACGCTTTCCAGGTTTCTAACTCCTCATGAGATTGGCACTTATGTTGTTGGGTTCGCGATCGCGTCCTTGATACAGTCGCTCCGCGACTTCGGAACATCTTCCTACCTCCTGCAAACTGACCCGACCGAGGCTGCTATTCGAGGAGCGTTTGGTATAGCTTTGGTGACGTCTGCGATCGCTGGGTTTGTGACATTTGCCAGTTCGCATGTACTCGCACAACTCTACGGCAACGAAGGATTATCTCACGTTCTAAGGCTCTGTGCCGCCCTTGCGATCCTTCAGCCTTTTGGTCTACCGGCTAGGGCCCTGCTACGGCGGAAACTTGATTTCAGAACTCTGTGTCTCGTTAATACAACATCGGGCATAATCGGTCTTTTAGCGACGATTGCGTTCGCCCTCGGCGGCGCGAGCTATGAGAGCGCTCCGCTCGGCGCCCTGCTAGGCAATGCGACATCTATTATTTTATTGACCTTCCACGCACCGAGGCATGTTCTCATTCGGCCATCTTTGCATAATTGGAAAACAATCACGAACTTTGGAGGCTATGCCACAGGTGCGACGCTTCTGGCAAACGCAGGCGTAAGCGCACCTGAGTATATTATTGGCAAGATTCTCGGCTTCTCAGAGGTTGGCATCTACAGTCGAGCGCGAGGGCTCCTCAGGCCTATTAACAATCTTCTCACGCAGCCGTTCATGCCAGCTGTTCTGCCAACTCTCGCGAGCGCGCACCGTGAAGGCGCAAACGTGAAGTTGATATACTTGCGACTAACATCGCTATACGTCGTTCTCGTTTGGCCAGCCTTCGGTCTTGCATGTCTTGGTATGCCGGACCTCGTGAGATTGGTGCTGGGGCCAAATTGGACCCAATCGATTCAAATTGCGCAGATCTTATGCATCGGCTCGATCATATGGGCACCTACAGCACTATCTGGAGATCTTTTCATAGGAACCGGTCACGTTAAAACTGCATTCCGTCGCGAGTTAGCCATTCAACCTGCTCGTGTGTGTGTGATCTACGTGGCGGCGCATTATTCGTTGTCGTTTGTAGCGGCGAGCCAAATCATCGTTCACGGGTACAGCGTCGTAATCACCCAATACCTTCTATTCCGAACATATGGAATTCATTGGTGTGAGCTTGTAAAGGCTGTTTCCCGAAGCGCGGGTGTCGCTGCGGCGAGTCTAGGGTTGCCGTTTGCGTTGTCCCTGTCTGGCGCGCTGGGCGAAACCCATCCGATCGCAAATCTTCTCATCCTCGGAACAGGAGGCGGCGCTTCCTGGATTGTGGCGGTGTATCTTTTCAGACATCCCGTGAGAGAAGTAGTTAGCGCGGCCATCAATAGCCGGGCACGGGTCAAGCCTTGTTCAGGAGGTGCGAAAGCTAAGTAGGCGTGGCTCCCCAAGAGCGCTCCCATTTTCGAGGCGGGAGCTCATGGATGCCGAATGTACATGCGGCGAGACAGTTCTCGTTGTTACAAACACCTGACAGGTCGAGAGCCAATCGAGATTCAAAATCAATGCTAAGATTCCTATAGGGAGCATACAGCGTTGGAACAATTCTGGCCTAAAAATCGAGCTCGCTATGAAATGACCAGTGCGCTTAGGAGGATCGCACGAGAGAGGTTGCTTCATGGCCGCGCGCGCGAAGTCTTATTTAAATGTATGAGCGACATAGCGATTGTTTACCTTACACATTATCTTGTTCACGGGCATTTACCCGATTTTCGGCATCAACCAAGCTTCAGCGAGCGAATTGCGTTCCGGAGACTCTTTCCCCAGCCAGTTTTTACTATTCTAAGTGATAAAGTCCGGGTCAGGGAGTATGTGAGGAGGCGCATCGGAGAAGCCTATCTCATCCCGATCTACGCCGTAACATCGGATATTGAAAACTTTGCATTCGAAAACCTCCCTCCTGCATTCGTCATGAAGGCAAGTCATGGCTCTCGCTGGGTCGAACTAGTTTGGAGCAAAGCAGAGGCCGACGTCGAGCAGTTACGTTTCAAGGCGGCCGGTTGGTTGAAGCAGAACTTCTATAGTAAGCAGCGGGAGTGTCATTACCAGAATATCCCACCGCACATCATATTCGAAACGCTGCTGGCAGATGGAGGAAAGCCCCCCAAGGACTACAAAATCCACTGCTTCCGCAGCAATCAGGTGTTGACACAAATCATTCAGGTCCACAGCGACCGCTTCACCAATCATAAAATGAACTTTCTTACGGCAGACTGGATACCAATCAATCTGAGCCTCGGTCACCCATCCGTTTCAAGCCAGGAATTGTTGCCGCCGCAAAATTTGAAGGATATGCTCGCTGTGGCGGAGAACTTATCGGAAGGTTTCAATTATGTCCGTGTTGATCTCTATTCCGTCGCGGGACAGCTCTATTTTGGCGAAATGACGTTTACGCCCGGAGCTGGACTGATGCCGTTTGATCCGGTGGAGAAGGAATACGAGTGGGCTCTCTTGTTCGAACCAGATCAATCTTTCTTCTGATCATGTTGCCGCGCATTTGAAGGCAAAAGAGAAAGTCGAGGATGCCCTCGGCCGCATCCTTCTCATCAATCAGTTATTCGGCCTCACGGTCTGAAAAAAGCTTCCAGATGGATTCGTTACACCCTTTCCTAAAGCGCTTTTGTTTTCAGTGTGGGGCATAGCCGGCGTGCCTGATCCAGCCTGTGGCATCTTTTGCTGTGATGGTATCGCGGGCTGGTTTGAGTTCCGCCTCCAAGGCTTCGAGCGTGCGCGCGGCTTTCGCCTTGAGCCGCTCTTTCACCTTGGCCCAGGCCTGTTCGATCGGGTTGAATTCAGGTGAGTAGCGAGGCAGGTACAACACTCCGATCCCGGCCTGGGCGAGAAGCTCAACGACTTCGGTTGCATGGTGCGGGCGCAGGTTGTCCATCACCAGAACCGCATCCGGCTTCACCTGCCGGAGTTTGGGCACCAGCACCTGCTCGAGATAAGCCAGCAGCACGGCGGTCGAGGTGGATGCCTCGATGCTCATCGTCGCGATCAGGCCCTCACAGGCGAGTGCCCCCAAGACCGTCAGCCGCTGCCACGAGCCGAGCGGGATGGAGCCATAGGCGCGCTGCCCGCGTGGGGCTCGGGCATGGTGCGGGCCATCTTGGTGGTGACACCGCTCTCATCCAGGAACACCAGGCGTTCAGCGGGGATGTCACTCATCTGCTGGCGATAGGCCTCGCGCTCGGCAGCAATCTCGGGCCGCTCCTGCTCGGCCGCCCGAAGCGTCTTTTTTTAGGACGCAGCTTGAGCCGCTTGAGCGCCTCGCAGATCACCGCCAGACACACCGTCACACCGGTTCTCTCGGCCAGGCGCTCGCGGTACTCGCGCAGCAGCGCGTCATTGTCCTCGATGACGAGCTGGCGCAGCACCTCCAAGGCTGCCGTATCCAGGCGCGAGGGCACGCCGCCGCTGTGCGGCTTGGGGCAGCGTCGGCCTTCCTCGCGCTCTTGGCGGCGCCAGTTCGCCACGGTGGCGGGGCAGACCTGGAAGCGATGGGCAATCTCAACCTGGCTGCCGTCGCCGCGCTCGCAGGCAGCCAGAACGCGCTCACGCAGATCAGGAGAATAGGGCTGGAGCATGGCTGGCCTCCCGGGCCGTATTCCCGTCAACGCACAGACCACCCAAATCGATTCAGGCCCAGATCAAAAGCGCTTTAGTTCCTACAACGGAGCCGAGAGAGTCCTTTGAGCCCGGGTTTCAGTCCGAGTGTCACTAAGCATTTTGGCGTGAGACAGGCGATCTACCGATTGCAGTGACGTAGATCCGTAATGGGCCTGCCGCTCGCATAGTAGCGCAATGGGGTGGCTGTCCCTCAGAGTGATGGTGTTGGAACGGGGTCCGAGCGGATCGGCCCCAAGCATCATGAGGGACAGCCATCGACTATTATGCCGGAATTGACGTGTTCTTTGGAACTGAGCAGCGTCTGCCTCCAGCAACGCCGGATCGAGCCTGCCTTCGTGATAACCTGCTCTGCTACAGACGAGCGGCGCGGTTCAACTGTCGGCATCGCTGCGCTGAACCGTGCCGGAGTGGCGTTCGATCAGATCACGTAGAAATCGCCTGCTGTAAGCTGCGCGCGGTTGCCGAGCGTTGCAACCTGTATCGCAGCCGTGGCGCCGCTTCCGTCAGGGTCATAGAAAAGTGCGCCGGACCTGGATTCGTAGATCACGTAGTCGTCCGAATCGAGAGCCTTGGCCCCGACAACGAAGGTCGCTGACGTCAAGGCCCCGTCCTTGAGTCTGCCATACACGCCGTTGTCGAGGCTGATGACATCCTCGCCCGGCCGGAAGTCCGTGATGGTGGCGGCACTGGCTTGATCACCAGGCCTCGTGTCGAACACGAAATTGTCACGACCTGCTCCTCCCAGGAGAATGTCCCTGCCGCCCTTGCCACTGATCTTGTCGTTGCCGCCGTGGCCGAACATCGTCTCCGCGGCAGATGTCCCGGTTAGCCTCTCGGATCCGTTCGTCCCGAAGATCGCACCCGGCGCAGTGCCTGCGGGTAATGCGGCAGCGTTCGGCGACGGGTAAGCGACAGCAGAGCCACTGCTGGCTGCATCGAGGAGAAGAGCAGAGCTCGAGCTGAGCCCGGACAGCTTTCCGGCCGTGGCGATCCTTGTATCGTATACCTCCAGCACTGCACCGGTCTTCCAGAGGTCGAAGACGGTCAGCCCGGCATTCTGGTCCGAGATGTAACCGGCGGTCATTGTCCCGTGCGCCCCGTCGCCCAACCAGAAGTGATCGGTCAACGCACTCCCACCGAAGTATTTCGGATCAAGGCTCTGGCTGCTTTCCATCGTAATGGAGTCGCTCCAGAAGCGGTAATTGCGGTTGTTGCCTATGGCAACCGCGTTGACCAGAACCGTGTTGCTGGACTTCAGATCGTAGCCGGCGTCCGTATTGCCGAATGCTACAGTGTTTTCGAAGCGGATGTTGTCATTGCCCCCCTCGGTCGTGAAGCCGTCGCCGTTCCAGTACACGTTGCTCGCACCACGGGCATAGCTGTTCTGCATTGTCACGTTTCTGAAGAGAACGTCATGTGCGGTGCCGTCCAGCGCAACGCCGAATACATATTGCTCCGGCGTGCCGGGGTCGCCGCGACCGATGACGTCCTCGATGACGATGTTGCTGCTGTTGTACTGCAGCTTGATGGCGTTGTGGGAGTACTTGTAGACCTCGACATTCCGCACTGTGAGACCATTGACGCTGGCGCTGGAATAGCCGCTTGAGACGGTATTGGCCAGGAAGCGCTTCACGTTCGTCGCCTGCATGTCCTGAAGGGTTAGATCCGTGATATCCGCACCGATACGGAAGGCCCCGTCACCAATGTTGCTGAAGGCCATGTCCTCGAACTTGAGGTGATCGGCACCGGAGAGCAGTCGAAAAACCTCTGATCCGACCGCCTTGTCGGTCGTCCAGTCGGTGGCACGGGTGCCGTTGATTTGAGCGATCTTGGTGTTGCCGTTCGCATCCACGCCCCGGATTGTCACCGGTGCGCCTGCGCTGCCGTTCTTGATGGTGATTTGGCCCGATAGATTGAAGGCGCCCTGATCGGCACGCAGGAGAACCTGGCCGCCCGGCCCGGCCTTGCCGATGAGACTTGAAAGGTTCGAGATCGTGCTGGCATTCGCCAGGGATGAGCCGTCCCGCGTCCCTGATCCTGTCGGTGAAATGTAGAGAATAGCCAATGTCGTATGCCCCTGTTGGTTTGGTAATCGCTGAGCGCGCTACCGGTTCTGGTCTGAGGGATGTCGGTGCATCCTCCGTCTTCGTTATTGTCTTGCGCGCGTGCGTCGTGGACGCACGCGCGCAATGCCTTGTCGAACGCGCGGTCGTTTTAGTGCTCGCGGAAGGCGCGGGCGATCTGCTCCTGCATGGGCTTGAAGAAATATTCGAACGGGGTGCGCTGGTTCACCTCGACGAACACCTCCGCCTGCATGCCGGCGATCAGATGGATGTTCTCGAGCTTCTTGATCTCGTCCTGCGGCAGCGCAACGCGGATCGTGTAGAAGGTCGTGCCGGTCTGCTGATCCCGCGACACGTCCGCCGAGATCCGGCTCACGCTGCCATGCAGATCGGGCACCATGCGCGCGTTGGCGGCATGGACCTTCACCGTCGATGGCTGCCCGAGCTTGACCTGATCGATGTCGTTGGGCAGAACCCTGGCCTCGAGCTCGAGCTTGTCGTTGATCGGGACGATGTTCATCACCGGCTCTGCGGGCGAGATCACGCCGCCGATGGTGTGGACGTTGAGCTGGTGGACGTAGCCGTCGCTGGGAGCACGGATGTCGATGCGCTTCAGCTGGTCCTCGGCCGCCACGCGGCGCTCGGTATATTCCGCGATCTTGCCCTGGATCTCGCGCAGCTCCTGCATCGCCTCGGCGCGCATCTGCTCGTCGATCTGGATGATCTGGAACTGGGTCTCGGCGATGCGGCTTTCCGCCTGGGCGACAGCCGCGATGAGCTGGCCGCGCTGGCCTTCGATGCTGGCGGCATCGCGCTCGAGGGCGTTCAGGCGCGTGATCGGGACCAGGTTCTTCTGGTAGAGGGCGCGGACCGCCTTCAGCTCGCCGACGATCAGCTCCGCCTCGCGGGCTTTCGCCTGCTGCTGCGCCCTCAATCCGCCGATCTCGTCCTGGGACTGGGTAATGCGCTTTCTGAGCTGGTCCTTCTGCGCCTCGCGAGAGGCAGCACGGGCGATGAACAGGGTGCGCTCGGACGACACGATCTTCTGAACGGCCGGCTCGTTCAGACGAGCGGCGAACTCCGCCGGCATCTCGATCTTCGAACCGTCGCGCTCGGCCTCGAGCCGTGCCTGGCGGCCGAGATATTCGTCGAGCTGCTTGGTCACGACCCGCATGTTGGTGCGGGTCATCGTCTCGTCCAGGCGGACCAGGAGATCGCCCTGGGAGACCCGGTCGCCCTCCTGGACCCTCAGCTCGCCGACGATGCCGCCGGTCGAATGCTGGATCTTCTTGACGCTGGTATCGACCACGAACTGGCCGCCGGCGACGACGGCGCCGGACAGGGTCGAGGTCGCCGCCCACAGGCCGATGGTTCCGCCGAAGAGAGCGATGACGGCGAACCCGGTCATGGCAGACCGGCGCACCGCCGTTGCGTGCCGGGACCTTACAGCGGGAGACTTGACGATGATGGCGTTCATTGATCCGACCTTTCGCAGGGGAGCCCGACAGGACGTAGTCTTAGCGGACAAGCATCCACCCGCCTTGCTGTTCTACGCCAATGACTTGTCGGCGCGGACTGGGGCGCTCGCACCGGGGCCGCCGCGGCGGCCGTGGTGGGTTTCATCATGGGTTTCATCCTGGCCTGCACATTTATCCGACCTTTCGCAGGTTAGCGGCCGGAGTGGCTGGCGCCTGCTGCGGGCGCCCGGGTGCCGGCGCCGCCGCATTGCGTTTCATGACGGATTGCAGGACCTCGTCGCGCGGTCCGACGGCCTTGATCCGGCCCTCTTCCATGATGGCGACCTGGTCGACCTGGCCGAGCGCGGCCGGGCGGTGGGTGATGACGACGACGATGCCGCCGCGCTTCCTCACCGCGAGGATGGCCTGGTTCAGGGCCTCGTCGCCGGCGCCGTCGAGGCTGGCATTGGGCTCGTCGAGCACGACCAGGAACGGGTTGCCGTAAAGGGCGCGGGCCAGCGCGACGCGCTGGCGCTGGCCGCCCGAGAGCGAGGCGCCGCCTTCACCGATGCGGGTGTCGTAGCCGTCCGACAGATTGAGGACGAGCTCATGGGCGCCGGCGGTCTGCGCTGCGGCGATGACATCCTCCGGCTTGGCGTCCGGCTGGAAGCGCGAGATGTTCTCGGCAATGGTGCCTTCGAACAGCTCCACGTCCTGGGGCAGGTAGCCGATATTGCGGCCGAGCGGATCCGGCTCCCACTGGTCGAGGGCAGCCCCATCGAGGCGGATCTCGCCGCGCAGGGTCGGCCACACGCCGACGAGGGCGCGGGCGAGGGTCGACTTGCCCGAGGCGCTGGGGCCGATGAGGCCGAGGCCCTGGCCCGCCTGGAGCTGGAGCGTGGCGGCCTGGACGATGGGCAGCGAAGCGCCGGGGGCGCCGATATAGACGTCTTCGACCGACAGGGCGGCCTTGGGGGCCGGCAGCGGCATGCGCTGGCCCTGGGCCGGCACGATGGTCATGATATGCGCGAGGCGGCGATAGGCCTGGCGGGAGGCGGTGAAGCCCTTCCAGTGCGCGACCGCGATCTCGATGGGAGCGAGCGCACGGGACATCAGGATCGAGCCGGCGATCATCAGGCCGCCCGACATCTGCCCCTGGATCACGTAATAGGCGCCCAGGCCCAGGATGGCCGACTGGAGCACCATGCGGAAGACCTTGGCGAAGGCGCTGATGCCGGCCGAGGACTCGCTGGCGACGAGGCCGTCATTGACGTGACGGACATGCACCTCGTCGTAGCGCTTGGCCAGGAAGCCCAGCATGCCGTTGGCACGGATCGCCTCCGCATTGCGGCGGCTGGTCTCGGCCATGGCATGGCGCTCGGCGCCGCTCTTGGTCACCTCGAAGGAGGGACCCTTGCTCTTGGCGTCGGTGTAGAGGGTCAGGATGATGATGACCACGCCGCCGACCACCGACATGACGCCGATGCCGGGATGGATCATGAAGCAGCCGATGAGGAAGATCGGCATGAAGGGCATGTCGAACAGGGCCGTCGGGCCCAGGCTCGAGAGGAAGCCGCGGATCGTGTCGAGGTCCCGGATCGGCTGCATGCTCTCGGCCTGCCGGGCGCCCTTGAGCGGCATCGTGGCCACGAGGTCGAAGACGCGGTGGGACAGGAGCTCGTCGAAGCGGGCGCCGATGCGCGCCAGCATCCGTCCGCGCAGCATGTCGAGGCCGCCGGAGAGGGCAAAGGCCGCAAGCGTGATCAGCGAAAGGCCGATCAGGGTGGCGATGCTCCGGCTGGACAGCACGCGGTCATAGACCTGGAGCATGTAGATGGAGCCCGTGAGCGCCAGAACGTTGACGACCGCGGAGAATACGGCGACGCCAGCAAATGAGGGAAAGCACGTCTTCAGAGCGTCTTGGACCTCTGTGCTCTCTTTCGATCGGTGCGGGCCTGGATGAGTCTTCACGCGCTTCATCATTGATCCTATCTGCGGAGCGATGGTGGCAGCAGCCCTTCAGTGCGGATTGGCGACCGCAGGCCGATGGGGCGCTGGCCACAGGGTTTGGCTGGGCGAGGCTGCTCGTCGGTGCCGCTGGCCCGGTGGCCTCTCGTGACGGAGCCTTCCGGGTCAGCGGCAAAATTGCGACGAGCGCACGATCCGACGAGCACAAGGCCCCTTCTCATCGGACGAGCCTTATCTAGCGGAAGACATGGCCCGCACGCTTGCTGCGACCCGCCAAATCGTTGTTCGCCGTCGAGATGTTGCGTCACTTGCCCCACACGGACGCAGCATGGTCTGCCGCGTTGCGCCACAGCCCAGGCTCCAGGCGGCGCGGCATCGTCATGTTGCATGGACGAGCGAGTTGGTAACCGCGGCTGGATCGCGTAACGGCCTGTTTGGCTTCCGAGCAAGATCCTGCTGCAGCGAGAAATTCCAGGATCCGCCGCCGTCGTTCGCCAGTGGTCAGACGCAACGTGGGAACTGGTAGCGTTTGGGCTTGATCCGGCAATGGCTGACGACGCCGCCGAAGCAAGCGCTGACTTGATCAAGGATCCAACTGGCGCCGCGTCGAGCGCGTACCGACGCAACCGGTCCTCAGCACCAGCGTGCATAAAATGCCGATAGCCAGCCGCCAGGTCGCCAAGCACCGTTGCAGGCTTTGAACCGAGCTGGTGCAGCCGCTCCGTCGGCATCAGACAACCGGCGAAGTCGAACGCGGTGGCCACGCCGCGGGCAGCATGATCACTGTAAGTCTTACCACGCAGCGGTAACAACGCTTTGGCAGATCTCAACAAGAGTCTGGACCCGTTTTCCTTTAGAGAAAGCGTCGTTCGGTGTTCGTCCCATCGGGTTGGCGATCCCATAAAATTAATACCTGATATCGGAATGTACGCGTGATTAGTACTGAGCAAAAATCCGTCTGATAACAATATGAGTAGGGGCTATGCCGTCATGCATTACCTAAGAGATTGTTATTGATGCTGACATGACACCAGTCATGATTTTCTAAAGCATGATTTTACTAGCCTGAGTGTGGACGTAGGCGATTTATTCTACGCTCTCACCAATATTCCCTTGCATGTTTGAAACGAGAAAAAAGCGAGCAAAGCTATGACAACTTTTTATGTCTCGACCACGGGCAGCGACTCCAATTCCGGCGCCTCCGGCAGCCCGGTGAAATCGATCACCAAGGCGGCGCAGCTGGCCCAGGCCGGCGACACCGTGCTGGTCGGCGCCGGCACCTACAACGGCACCGTCAGCATCGCCAAGAACGGCACCGCCTCGGGCCAGATCACCTTCAAGCCCGTCGACGGGGCGAAGGTGGTCATCGACGGCGCCGGCACCCCGGCCAACACCGATCTCGTCGTGATCACCGGCGACTACATCACCTTCCAGGGCTTCGAGGTCGTCAACTCGACGCGCACCGGCATCGGCCTGTGGGGCTCGCACGATTCCAAGGTGATCGGCAACAACGTTCATGACAGCTTCCGCGCCGGCATCTATGCCGGATACTCGAGCCCCGGCGTGTCGTACAACAACGTGATCGACGGCAACGAGGTCTGGCGCAACGTCAAGGAGAACATGAGCCGCACCTGGTCCGGCGGCTGGGCCCAGGGCATCAGCCTCGCCATGTCCGACAACAGCACGATCAGCAACAACAACGTCTACGACAACTGGGGTGAAGGCGTCGGTGCGATGTTCACCAAGGGCGCCAAGATCACCGGCAACACCGTCTACGACAGCTACAGCGTCGGCGTCTATCTCGACAACGCCCAGGATGCGGTGGTGCAGTACAACACCGTGTCGCATTCCTACGACACCGCCTTCTACCGCAGCGGCAAGCCGGCGAGCGGGATCGAGATCTGCAACGAGATCGGCGACCGCATGCTGCCCTCATCCGGCATCGTGATCACCAACAACGTGCTGGCTGGCGTCGGCGACGTGCACTACAGCAGCTATGGCGCCAACACGGGCTTGGTGAACTCGACGATTTCGTCCAACACGATCTACAGCAGCCCCGAGTCCATCCCGGCTCCGAGCCCCACGCCGACCCCGACCCCGACACCGACCCCGAGCGACGATCCGGTCGTGGCCGCGGACGACTCCTATGCTGCGACGGAAGACGCCGTTCTTACGGTCGACGCAACGAAGGGCGTTCTCGCCAATGACTCGGCTCCCGATGGTGGTAAAGCGGCAGTTGCCGGCACCTTCGCGACCGCTCAGGGCGGCAGCGTGAAGCTCGCCGCCGACGGCTCCTTCGTCTACACGCCGAAGGCCAACTTCTTCGGCTCGGACAGCTTCAGCTACACCGCCAAGGACGCGGACGGTGACACCGACACCGGCGCCGTGACCTTCAAGGTTGCCGACGTCGCTGAGACGACCCCGACGCCCACTCCGACCCCGACGCCGACGCCCTCGCCGCGGCCGACCACCACGACGACGATCAACGGCACGAGCAGCGCCAACGAGCTGATCGGCACGTCCGGCAACGACCTGATCAACGGCAGGGACAGCCACGACACGCTCTGGGGAATGAACGGCAGCGACGTGCTGATCGGTGGTACGGGCCGGGACACCTTCGTGTTCGCTTCGGCTGGGAGCAATGCTCTCAAGTTGGGCAGCGGCAATGTGGACGTGCTCGTCGACTTCAAAGCTGCCGACGACACGATCCAGCTCGGTGACTCGGTCTTCACCAAGCTGGCGGCCGGCGCCCTCTCGTCGAGCGCTTTCGTGGTCGGCACGAAGGCGTTGGATTCCAGCGATCGGATCATCTACGACAACAAGACTGGCGCCCTCTCCTATGATGCGGACGGCACGGGCTCGACCGCCGCGGTGAAGTTCGCCGTCCTGGAGAACAAGGCGACAATCAACGCCGCCGACTTCTACATCATCTAACAAGCGTTCGATCCGTCAGTGGTGAGGCGGCCCCGGTCAGACCGGGGCCGCTTTGCATTGGAGCAGGATCGATAGCCTGAAATTGGCCATTTGGTTCGACTCCGAAACCGCGACCCGCGGCAGCGGCGGCCATCGCCAAGACGGTGATGGGCAACTGGTGCATGGGAATGCCCCTGCTGCGGTGAGGCTCAGGATCCTGACTGGGGCCAGGACAGGCAAGCCTTTGGCGAAGGACAGCAAGATCGGCGCAGACCGCCTGCGGTATAACCCCCCTGTTCCGGCAGGACAGGATTGGCAGGCTGCGGCCGGAGCGTGGCTCCTCCCGCGCGAATGCGGGCCGCCTGCGCTGGAAAGCCTCGTGCCGATGGAGAATCACATGATGCAATCTTGCTGGGTGTCGGCGGGCGACGCCGCATGGCCCGAAGCGCGCCGGGACCGGATCGAAGAACAGATCATCCGCGCCTATGTGCACCTTGTCTTCGCTACGGAAGCGGATGGCTCCCGGACCGTCACGCTTAGTCGGCAGGGCAGCCTTGAGGTGCGCCTGACCGAGATGCCACGCCCGGGCCTGCCGACGTTTTGGCTGGAGATCCATTCGCTCCGGACCCGATTGATCATCGACAGCTTGGGGTGCTTTGAATCGACGAGGATGAATTGGCGGCCGCCGTCGATTTAATCTGCGAGGCCTAGGAGCGCCATCAGACCTGGCACTGACAGGAGCCTGATGTCGAAAGGGGCTCTGCGGATGGCTGGTCCCCAAGGTCGCCTTTGATCGCTTTCCGAGTGCTACTCGACCGAACTGCTCAACTATATCACATTGGATGAACCTTCATGCCGGCGTTTGTTAATGAGGCCAGCCTCTCTCTTTGGGTCGAGGCGGACCGCCTTGCGGCTCTCCGCACGTTCGACATTCTCGATACCGAACCAGAGGCTGCCTTCGACAGTCTCGCGAAGGTGGCCGCACACGTCTGCAATGCTCCAATCGCTCTCGTCACCCTCGTCGATGAGCAGCGGCAGTGGTTCAAGTCGCAGATTGGCTTGAAGGGGCTTCGGGAGGCCCCGCGCGAGGTTGCCTTCTGTGCCCATGTGATCCTCCAGTCAGACCTGTTCGTCGTTGCCGATGCCACCAAGGACCCTCGGTTTTCCGGTAATCCCGCGGTTACAGGTGACCCACACGTCCGCTTCTATGCTGGCGCCCCCCTTGCGACGGCGGACGGCCTGCCACTTGGGGCGCTCTGCGTGGTCGACACCATACCTCGCCCCGAGGGCCTCACCCAGGTCCAGAGCGAGACGCTTCTCGCTCTTGCGGGTGCCGTGATGAGCCAATTCAATCTCCGGAGGGTGAGCACAATCACGGCCCAAAGCGAGCACCGGTACCGTGCCCTGATCGAAGCCAGCGCGACAATGGTCTGGCGCGCAAGTCCCGACGGCGCAATCATTGACGGCTCTCCGGAATGGAGTGAGATCACGGGCCGGAGCCCGGAGGCTTCCAAAGGATTCGGCTGGTTGGCCGCAGTCCATCCTGACGATTCTGAACGGGTTGTTGCCGTCCGGCAGAACATCTTTGCTTCGGCTCGGTCCGGAACGTACGAGTTTCGGGTTCGACAGACGAACGGCGAATACAGATGGTTTAAGTCCAGGGCGGTTCCGATCCTGAGCGCGAGTGGCTCAGTCCAGGAATGGGTTGGCACCCTCACCAACGTTCATGACAAGAAAACCGCCGCTGAGAGGCTACGCGTCAGCGGAGAGCGATACCGCGCCCTCGTCAATGCCAGCGCGGCTGTGGTTTGGCGAGCCAGACCAGACGGGGCAGTTCTTGAAGGCTGGGGGTGGGAGACGTTCAGCGCCGAAGGGCCAGAGGAGTCGCGGCCGTTCGGCTGGCTCGAGAGCGTCCACCCGGATGACCGAGACCACGTTATTGCCGTCTGGCAGAAAGCCCTTGCTTCAGGGCAGCCTTGTGCGCAGGAGTATCGAACCCGTCGCCGTAACGGCGAGTACCGCTGGTCTCTGACCCGGGCGGTCCCTCTCCTGGGCATCGACGGCACAGTCCAGGAATGGGTTGGAACCGTCACCGATATCCATAGCCGCAAGCAGGCAGAAGAAGAGCTTTGGCGGGCGGCCAACTATGATGCACTCACCGGAATACCCAATCGTGTCCTGTTCCAGGATAGGCTTGAACGAGCTCTCGCGGAAGCCAGGGAAAGCGGCACCAGCCTCAGCCTCCTGGCGATTGACTTGGACGAGTTCAAGGGTGTCAACGACTCATTTGGGCATGACGCAGGGGATGCCCTGCTGAAGGAAACGGCCGCCCGGCTCTCGTCCGTCGCAAGAGATGGCGATACCGTGGCCCGGCTCGGGGGCGACGAGTTCGTCGTCCTGCTGTCAGGCTCAACCAGGCTGGAACATGCAGCCACACTCGCCGAAGGCCTCGCCAAGAAGCTGAGCCAACCCATTTCGTACGCCGGTCAGATGATCGCCAGTCGCGCCAGTATTGGTGTCGCAGCCTTCCCTGATCATGGTACAGACGCTGCCGACCTGATGAAGGACGCGGACATGGCCCAGTACCGAGCCAAAGCCGAGGGCCGTAACCGGGTTGTCACGTATTCGCACGAGATGCGGGCTGCCACGGAGAGGCGAACCACACTCAGGCGGGAGATGCGGGAGGCGGTCTCTCTCGATCAGATCATGCCATTCTACCAGCCGAAGGTCTCTCTCTCGACAGGCGAGATCGTCGGCTTTGAAGCGCTCGCGCGATGGGCCCACCCGACGCTGGGCCTGCTCACTCCTGCAACCTTCGGGGACATCTTTGACGATCCTGAGCTTGCGACCATGGTAGGCCGCCGCTTGATGGGCAAAGTGGTCTCAGACATGCGGCAGTGGCTCAACAGGGGCCTGCGCTTTGGCCAAGTGGCAATCAACCTGTCCCACAGGGAGTTCGTCCAACCGGGTCAAGCTGAGGACATCCTGCGCATTCTTGACCGTTCGAAGGTTCCGCCGCAACATTTCGAGATCGAGATCACCGAGAAGGTTCTGCTCGATGCGCAATCGGATGTCGTCTCATCGGCCCTGGAGAAGTTTCGGGCACGAGGGGTCCAAATTGCTCTCGATGACTTTGGTACAGGTTATGCCTCGTTGACCCACCTGAAGCGATTCCCTGTAGATCACATCAAGGTTGATAAAAGCTTCGTGCAAGGCATTGAACAGAACCCGGACGATGAAGCAATCGTGACAGCGGTGGTTAGCCTCGGCAGGAGCTTGAACCTCAAGGTAACGGCTGAGGGGGTGGAAACAGCAGGTCAGGCCGAGCGACTGCGGGAGATGGGTTGCAGCGCCGCTCAAGGGTACCTTTATGCGAAACCGATGGATGGATCAGACGTCCCCAGCCTCCTGTCAGAGTGGACGGCTCGGCTCATCCCAGCGAAGAGACTGCTTCTCATCGAGAGATGAAAACAGCGCCCACCCGCCTTGCTGACATGGGCCAACGGCTTGTTTGGTTGGAGCCAGACCGACTGCGCCAGCGCCTGTTCCATACTTGATCTTCTCGTAAATTCGCGGGTCGGACGGCTGCCTCATTTGAGGAGTGCGTCGAACCAAGCCTTCCATTGGGGCAGCGCGCTGGCGAAGGTGCCGCGATGTGTGGTGTTCCCGGTCGAGATCGCTTCGACGCGCTCATTCCCGCTCCCAATCGCACGCTGATAAGCCATCGCTAATTGCCCCAAGCCGGTGCTGGCAGCCTCGTCGCTCTCGCCGTAACAGGTGCGGACGGGCGTGTTGATGAGCGTCGTCAGCCATGGCGCATCATTCTTGCGGGGCAAGTTCAGGAGGCCGTTCTACGCCACAAAGACATCGACCGACGCACTTGCCGTGGCGGCGGCTTGCACGGGCACACCCGCGCTGCCGATCAGGTGATCGAGGGCAGCCCGGCTCGCGGTCAGCACCCGGCTCTCGACCGCGGCTGTGTTGGGTTAATCAGGCCGCCAACGTTATTGCACGACCTTGCACGCTTCTCTCCCGTCTGGCAGCATTTCGCAAAACGCTGACAGCGGCGTGCAAGAGCGAAGTGGTCCGGGTTTGCTAGGAATTGGGGGCGGGGCAATCCCCCTGGCGCGCTCCGGCGGTACTCCGCCGCCGCAGGTCGCACGCTGGACCCGACCTTGTGCCGCCGGTCCAGATAGCCCATCCAGAGGCCAGGGGCCTTTTTTGAGCACACCTGCCGTTATTGCACGGCCAACGACAGCCAACGACACCAGGGGCAACTCTGGACTGGGGCGCGGGGTCATCCCGCGCCCCTTTTTGTGCTTCCGGAGGCGACGAGGCTCCTGTAACGGTCAGGGGCCATGAAGGACTTAACGGACGACACCATCGGTTCCCGGACATGACCGGCAGGACGCGTAGATCGATACCGCAACGGCGTCCAGCCGCATGGCCTTCGACATTCATGAATATAATCTGGGCGACAGCCACCTCACCAGGCTCCCTCGCGAGCGGCAACCCCCTTACGACATCGAGGGTTATGGATCCTGGCCTTCGCGATTGAGGAGGTCGGCCCGTATTTGCGTCGGCGCCTGTCCTGTCCAGCGCCGGAAGGCATGGGTGAACCCGCTGACCTCCTGGTAGCCGAGCAGCCAGGCAATGCGCGAGATCGAGAGGCTGGCGTCGGCGAGATAATGCAGCGCCAACTCCTTGCGCATGTCGTCAAGAACCGCCAGGAAGGTCACGCCTTCCTCAGCCAGCCGCCGCGCCAGCGTGCGTTCGCTCATGCCGAGCGCCCGGGCCACTTCGCCCGCGCGCGCCGTACCATGGGGCAGGAGCGGTGCGAGGGCGTTCTCCACCCTGACGCGGATCGAGCTGGCTAAGCGGGCTTTATGGGACAGGACCTGGTCGCAGGAGCGGATCATAACCTGATTCAGGTACGGATCGGCATGGACGAGCCGAAGCTGCGAGGCGCCGCGGGCAAAGACGACATCATCATGCTCGGACGCGAAGGCCACCTCGCACCCGAAAAAGGCATCCAGCTCGCCCGATGCGCCGCAGCGGGGATGCGCGAAAGTGACCCGGATGGGCTTGATGCTCGTGCCGGTCAGGGTCTGACAGATCCGGACGAGGGTCCTGGCCCAGAACTCGACCTGATGGCGATCGGTGTGCCGGGCGACGCCGACATTGCTGTAGCGGAGGCGCAAGTCACTCTCTTCTCGGCGTTGCAGCAGGACCCCCTCGTTGGTGAGGGTGCTGTACCGTTCGGCGCGGGCCAGCGCCTCGCCGAGGGTCGCCGACGAGGCGAGCACGAAGTAGAGCAGGTCGGCCTCCCGCAGCTCGACTGTCTCGGCAAGATGGAACCCCAGCACCTCATCGGAAAGGGCGTCCGCCACCAGGTTCAGGAACGCGATCTGGCTCGCCGCCTCCAGGCGGGCATCCCGGTCCTGGAGCTGGGCCAACGACAGGCCTGCCTTGCACAGGAGCGGACCGGGATCGAGACCCGCCGCACGAGCCCTGGCCGCGGCCAGGCGGGCCGCGACGCCTGCTGTGCCGGGGGGCATTGCCAGGACGGTCATGGGCAATTGGTGCATTGGAGCGCCCCCTGCAGCGGTGAGGCTCAGTATCCTGATTTGGGCCAGGATAGGCAAGCCTTTGGCGACGGACGGCGAGATCGGCGCAGACCGCCTCCGGAATAAGCCCCTGTTCCAGCAGGACAGGATGGGCAGGCTGGGGCCGGTCGCAGTGTGGCGGCAGGCGTTCGGAAAAGTCTGGAACGATGCTCTGGTGGACTGGCTCGCCACCCACCCGCCCGGCAGTATCGTGCTCCCCGAGGGCTCCGATCCGGGTGCGGGCGACGACCCGTCCGATGCGTTCAGGACCTTCGCCCACCGAAACGAGGTGCGAGGAGAAGGGGTCGTGATGCAGCGGCGCCGACCCGTCCTGCCCCTCGGCCCCAAGGCAGCCCCCCGGTGGCCCGCGAAGGTCGGAAATCGGGGCTCGGAGACCGAAGTCGGGGCGGGTCCGGTCTTTCCCTTGCCGCAGGGAGCGGTCACCCACCGGGCATTTTCAAAAGCTCCGGCGCGTCGGATCGTAGGCCATGCGGGCATCCAGGCGGTCTCCGGCATCGCCGCGTAGAGCTGCAGACGGATGGGGGTCAAAGGACAGCCAAGGAAAACAACGTATTGGCGGTTTCCAGCAAGATCTGCGGTGGCCGTCAGGCTAAACCATCCGCCGTTGCAGGACGGGCAGTGCTGTGTCCTGCGCCGCGCCGCCGGGGCGAAGACAGCCCTGGCCGTGACCACCCGCAACACATAGTCCATCCGCGCCCGCATCACCGGGATGCGTACCCACCAAGATCCGCGCCGCCGTCTACCCCCTGCTTTCGGCCCACCGCTATGCTGCCAAGGTGCTGCGCAACGGCCAACCGTCGTGGGATGCCGACTGCCTCGACCAAATGCCGCTCGGCTATTGCACCGAAGGCGACGAACGCAAAGGGGATAATGATGATTCTCGATGAGCCTCTTCTCATTACCTACACGCCACCCTCCGGCACTTCAACACCACTCCGCCTGATTGATGTCCAGCCAGCGGCTTGGTCCGATTGGGGAGTCTGTTTCATATTCAAACGCCCGAAAGGCGGCCTCGTTAAACTCGACATGACCTTCAACGACTTGATGCGAATGGCCGCTTCAGCCTCGGAGGTGATCGAAAATCGCGACGACATCAGCCCTTTTAAGCCCGACAGCCAATAACAGGAGATCCTGCTGGCCAACCGGCCTGCTAACGTCGACACCGACGCGTTCACGCCGCCGCCGCTCGGTCCCATTCTCGCCTACAGCGGCGTCTGACTGCTCTGCACCACCAACAAGTTCGGCAACGTCCTGAAGGCGAACTATTACGCCTCGTGCGCGATCATGGGCCGTACCCCGATCTGTGGCCTGTGAACTGTTGGCGGCCGATTCCTGCGGTTCTATGGCAGCAGAACCGAGATCGAAACGGATTACTCCCGCTTGGTCTGGCGCAGGAAAACGGCGCGCTTCACTCTGGAATCCCTGCGCAATCACTCGCTCGCCATGCGCCGCGACCAGTTGAAGAGTGCCTGCAACAAACCACTGCCCAAAAAGCGAGAAAGCAGCATGACCCTGTTGGATGACCTGAAACTTTTAACCGATCAAGCCCTGGCGGTCCGCGACCGCCACCCGGAGAACCGCACCTTGAGCATCGTCACCATGATGCTGGTCTCGGCCATCACGGTGATGCTCGCCGATCTGCGCCGCCAGTCCCTGCCGCAGGCCAAGCGCCCGCGCCAAAAGGGCACGCACTAGTCTGTGAAGAGCGGAGCCAGCGCTTTGCGTTCGTCCCGGCTCCCCGCCAGCTCACGGCCACCGACAGGAGATCTCACGGCGAAACTGCCGGACAGCTTCGGCACCGACGCGTTCGCCTTGCCATCGCTCGATGGTTTTGGGAATCACCTCCGGGTCGGCCTCGATCGCATCGCGGATAATGCGGGCGTTGTGAATGTGCTTACGCAATAGACCGAGCTCGGCCGGGCCGGGCAATTGTTCCCACCGGAAACAATTGGATTGCCCGCCTTTTTGATCTCGCCGCGCTCCTGGGCGGCGTCATACTCGTCGGCGATGTCATCCACATCGCTTGCCGCGTTGGGCGAGCGGACTGGTGGATGACCAGTCCGCCATTCGTCTTGTGGCGATCAATAACAAGAGGTTGTCAGCATCGAACAAGTCCGTGCCCCAAGGCCATCTCTATATCAGTTCCATGAGTCGAGCAGAGGCAGCCTCGAGAGCGCGCCCTGCTCTTGCTTACGATTGCACGGGCGCTGCGCCGGGTATCAGAAGCTAGAGCATCGAACGCAAAATTGGAATCCACGCCTGCGATGCATCCGATGCGCCTCCGCTTGTCGAGTCCGGGAACGAGCCCCCGAGCGTTCCAGGTGATACAGGGCACTGTCCCTCGTAGGTCTATGACCGTAGCGGAAAGACGTTCGCATCGTCCGGAACCTTCCCCGTAGCGGTACCTCCGAGAGGCGCACAAAAGCCACACAGAAGGGGCAAGCGTTAGCTAAGCCATTGCGAATCAAAAACGGACAAGAACGTCAGGCGTGAGAGAGGGTATCGTGAAGTCGGATCTTCAACTGGCCGCCCGATCGGAGGCGAGCGACTGCGCCTATAACCTGTTCATCAACAAGCAGCGGCCCGAGATCCTCTGTGCCGTGCCGGAGGACCGTCCGATCCCGAGTTTCATCAGCTCGGAGCAGTGGACTTACGCGGGTCCGCTTCGCCCCCAAGATGCTCGCCTAGCGGGCTTCAACGATAAGGCAGCCGCTGCCGGCGTACGGTTTAGCGGCTTTTACCTGTTTCAGGTCACGGCCGCGCAAGGAAAGGCGGGGCCTCAAGGACAAAGCGTTGGGGCCAGGCCAGATTCCCTGCCTGAGCCCGAGGCACGTGTGAGCGTTCGCGAGCATGTTCGGAAAGCCTTGCTGCGCCTCCTGGCCAGGCACAGCAGGCCTGACCAGGTGATCGCCTTCCTCAGTCGCCCCACAGCAGACCAGAAATCCGCCGAGGCGCGCTATGCCGACCTTCTCGCGGCTCTCCCCTTTGCGGTCTACACGACTGATGCAACAGGACGTATCACCTTCTACAACGAGGCTGCCGTGGCCCTGTGGGGACGGCGTCCGGTGCTGGGGCGGGACCGCTGGTGCGGCTCGTGGCACATTTACACGCTCAATGGTGCTCCGCTGCCGCATGACTGCTGCCCGATGGCGGTGGCGATCCGCGAGGACAGGGAGGTTCGGGGCGTAACGGCCATTGCAGAGCGGCCCGACGGCACTCGGGTTAAGTTCCGGCCACTGCCCACACCCTTGCATGACGCCAATGACAATCTTGTGGGTGCCGTCAATGTGCTGCTCGATCTCGGAGCGGCGTAAACCTCGCCGGATCAGACACCTCCTGAAGTGTTCTTCGCACATCCGTCCTCGCGATAGACGCATCGAGCCGTCCAGCCCCCTCCAGGACGCCGATGCGGCCGGATACGCCAAGACGCTGTGCGATCTCATCTACCTTGGCGATCTGCTCCGGTCCGAGGCGGGGACCGCACGAAGGACAAGGGCCGCAGAGCCCGCGCCCGGCGCAGGAGGGCGGCGCAAACGCTCCTGGCAGCCCTGGAGCAGGACTTCGACGCGCACGGCGCGGCGACCTTCGCCACCTTGCGGACCCAGAAGCCATAGGCTTGGGCAAGGCTGCTGAGCGAGGTCTGCCAGTTCAGGCTGCTGCCCAAGACGCCCAAGCCTGCCCCCCAGCGTGAGCTGGGCGCCCTGCGCATGAAGGCCCTCATCGGGGAGATGCAGGCCCCGCCGACCCTCGACCTGGACGACCCGGCCCTGCCGCCCCATCGGGTGGAGGATCACCTTCGGGTCACGGCGGAGGTTGGGGCCGACGCCATCGGGACCATGAGCCTGGAGGAGCTGCTGCAGCACTTCGACGATGTCATGGCCTTGTGGGTCTGGCGCTGGCTCGGAGCGGGTCGGGACGGGCGCAGCATCTTCGGCCGCCTAGCCCCTGTTTCCCGCGAACGAGCCAGCCTTTAGCGAAACCAATTCCGCCACGACCACTCGCACGCGACACCGTCCCCGTCGGCGTCAAGGTGGGAAGCATAGCCCGGTTGCCCTCGATGCAACGGAGCGGCTCCAGCGGCGCGGGCGTCAGTGCAACTGCGGAAGGAGCCGTAGCTTCTGACCTGTGTGATCGAGGGTGACGAGCCGAACGACAGTAACGGATCCAGCGCCTCGACGTAGGAGAACACAGCCCATATGACCGCAGCACTTCCAACTGCGACGAGGCCGGGCTGAACCAAGCATCGCATAAGGCGCTCCCGCCTTTGTTTGCCGCCTTTGCTGCTGCCTCTCTTGCTCTTGCTGCTGCTTGATCTGCTCATGACAACGACGGGTGAATTCCCGGTACCGGCGAAACTCCTCGTAGGCGGCAAGGGTGCTCTGGTCATCCAGGTCTTCGGGCTCACCCCAAGGGCGTTTTTTCATCAGCGAAGTAGCCCCGGAAATGTGAGCGGAAGCACCCAACAAGCGACAAAAGACCCGAACGCGACTAGCGCAACAACCACCGCAAACCGGCCTTGGCTCATCCTCCGGCGTCGTCTCATCGCCCGTTCATAATCACGCCATATCGCCGCAAACCGCCGCCTCAAGCGGTCTGCCTGATAATCGGGATCGCGGGCCCGGGAAAAGCGAACGAATGGGACGTGGCTCATAATTGCCAAGCTTAATGAGTACCGATAGTTCTCGCAAGTAATTGCCGACGCGCTAAGGCGACCACTTTTACTGCATGGTCACCGCGGCGTCCATACGGCGCGGCGAAGACTTTCCGAAACCTTCCAATCGCGTTCCATACTGGACGTTATGTGAAATTCGCGGCGCGGGTTTTGAGCCTACGTTCCGGCGATTAGAACCGCCACGCCAAACAGCCATATTGCACCAAACAAACCCAGCCACCTGAGCAGATGAGCCAACCTGTCGGTCGTTGGAGACGGCCGATGGTGGTCGAGCCAGTCGTCGAAATCATCATCGCTCATGGGTAAATCAATCCCGGTTTATTTCGCACGTCCATGAATAGAAAAGGTTGGTAGGGGCTGAAACGACCGCACTGCGCGGGTGTGCTTTCATTGTCATCCCGACCTACCCGAGGTCTTCCGGCGGGGAGCCGTCGGCGTGAGCCTTGCGCTCCTCGTCCTGCGCGAGTTGCTCAAGGTGCTCGGCTGTCTCAAGCAGTTGCTCGCGGGCCTCGTCGATCGTGATCTTCTCGACAATGGTCCGGATTTCCTGCGCCTTCCGGCGATAGTCGGCAGCTTTCTTAAGGCGATCGGCAGACATGGTTGATCGTCACATGCGCAATGGGGGCATCAGCGCCTCGTGGTCGACCCGGATCGAGACCATCACGGTGAGGACAGCCCTTCGCTGCTCATCCTTCACTTCGACCCGAATGGCCTCAGAGGTTGCACCCTGCACCTGGAGCAATCGGTTCCGCGTCAGTTCACCCGCGCCGCGCCTGGCCTCGATCTCGGCCGCGTGAAGGCTGTCGATCTCGTAGCCAGCCTCATCGTGGCTGGAAGCTGAGCCAACGGAGTAGTCGAAATAGAAGCGCGGCATCCGCGATATGAACCAGTAAGAGAAAATAAGTTCGTCATCGAAAGGGCATCCCGTCCGCCTGCTGGCGCTCTGGATCGGCTCCTTGCAGGCGGACGGATGCGGCACCGGTACTGCCCCGTGTGCACCGACAGGACGAGGTCTTAGCGGAAAAGCATCCACCCGCCTTGCTGTTCTACGCCAATGACTTGTTCGGTTGGAGCCAGACCGACTGCGCCAGGCCCGTTCCATCCTGGGTGTTCTGCGAAATCCACGGTCCGTTTCGCACGAGGGGTGGTCTGGGCCTATCACGACGATGTTATAAACCGTGGACGTGGACACCCCATATCGGCCCAGGTCTCGCCTTGGAACAGCCTGGATTGGCTCGCTGCAATGGAAAGTCGGCTCAGGTTGCGGATGACCCATGGATTGGGATGAACCTTTTCCTCTGAACGCCGTTCCGCCTCGCGTGAGAAAGACGATCCTCAGCGAGTTCAAGGCGCGCTGTCCCAGCATCCGGGAGGTTGCCCAGACCCCGGACAGCTACTGGCTCGCAACACCCAACATCGGCCCGACCATCCTCGAGCAGATCCGCAGGGTCACCGATGCCGCGCTCGAGCAGACGGCCAGTCCCTCACGCCCTCGGCTGACCGATGCCGAACTCCTGGACTGCCTGGAGCGGCTGCAAGACGAACTCCGATGGCTCCAAGACCGGATGGAGGCAAAGCTGTTCAAGACGGCAAGGCGCAGACCGAACCGCCAGGAGGCTTCGCAGCACGCAGGCCACGACGCCTGATCCCTTCCATCTCGGTCCTTATCGGAAATCATGATCGATCAGGGATGGGTTCTCCAGACGGGGTCTGTGCTGCGTCAGCGCCGGGCAGCAGACGCTGGTACAGGCGCCGGATCTTGTCGTAACATTCGCAGGTGGTCTCTTCGAGCCCGGCTCGATCGAGCACGATGATGCCGCCGCGCCTCTGCCGGATCAGCCCGGCCGTCTGCAGCGTGCGGGTCACCACACTGACGGTCGAGCGTTGCACCCCCAGCATCTCGGCCAAAAACTCGTGCGTCAGGGGCAAGACCTCCTGATCGGCCTGATCTTGGGCCATAAGGATCCACCGGCAGCAGCGCGCCTCGACCGGATGAACGGCGTTGCAGCTGAGGATTTGAAACGTCTGAGCCAGCAGGACCTCGCCGTAGCGCTGGAGCAACTGTCGCAGCTTGGGGCGGGCCGTCCTGACCTCCTCCAGGCGCTCGGTCGGGATGCGCGAGGCGGTGCCGGCGATCTGCACGATGTAGCGGCCGAAGGCTTCCCGCGTCACGAGAGCACGACCCAGAACGCCGCCACGCCCGAACAACGCCACCTCGACGGTGCCGCCATCCTCCATCATGTTCACGAGCGACACGACGGCAAAGTGCGGGAAATAGGCATAGCGGAGAGGATCGCCGGGTTCATAGAGCACCTGTCCGCGCGACAGATCCACGAGCTCAAGGTGCGGCTCAAGGGCGGCAAAGTCCGCCGCCTCCAGACTGGCCAGGAGCCAGTTTGTGCGATGGTCCGCGTTCATAAGCTTAGCCATGGCGATCGGAATACTCCGCCCTGACAACGCAGAGCGGTACGTGTTGTCACAGTCTATTTGTGAGGTATCCGACAGACAGGGCAGGCGGACCAGCGTACAGAGGCGACACCGATACTGTTTTACCCCTACGGATCGGACCTTCGCGTCCCCTTGAGAAGAGAGGGCGCTTACTTTTTGCCTGGATCGGAAAGCGCATTCCATACTGACCATTATGCGAAGTTCACGGACGATCTTCCCGTGCATGTGCGAGGCTGTTTTCAGGATCATTTTCGCGTAGTTCTAGGACATGCCCGAAGACGCAATCCATGTTCCACGCAATCTCCCGATGGCCTTTGGTGGTGGGGCTGTCATTGGCGCCCTTGGCGGCCTGATCGGCCTTGGTGGGGCTGAGTTCCGCCTGCCGCTACTCATCGGGCTGTTCCGCTTCGCGGCGCTCGAAGCGGTGATCATGAACAAGGCCACGAGCCTCGTCGTGGTTGCCTCCGCTCTGCCGTTCCGGGCTGGGACGGTATCCTTCGGGTTAATCGCAGCCCACTGGCCCATCGTGCTGAACCTGTTAGCGGGAGCCTTCTAGGCGCTTGGATTGGCGCCGGATGGGCGACACGCCTGAAATCGGAGACCCTCTACCGGGTGATCGCGGTCCTCCTGGTCGCCATCGCAGGGGTGCTGGTGTTCGGCCATGACGCCAGCGCCGGCCAGGCCCTGCTCGTTGGGGCGGCGCAGCTCGTTGCTGGCATTGTCGCCGGGTTCGTGATCGGCATTGTTGCCTCCCTGCTCGGCGTGGCCGGGGGCGAGTTGCTCATTCCAACGCTGGTGTTGTTGTTCGGAGCCGACATCAAGCTTGCTGGAAGTCTATCCCTCGCCGTGAGCCTGCCGACCATGCTCGTGGGGTTTACCCGCCGAGCAGATCGCCACCTCGGACCATGACATCGCCGACGTGAATTCCGATCCGAAACTGAAGGCGTCTATCCTCCGGTGTGTCTTGGGCTACCTGAGCAATGGCGTCCTGCACGGCACCGGCACATTGGACGGCATCAACGGCACTCGGGAACTCGGCCAAGACACTGTCGCCTGCCGTGTTGGCGATCCGGCCTGCTCCGGGTGGAACCAAGGATGGCTTCACATGGAAGCTACGGCGTTCGAGTGCTGGAGGGCGGCTTGCATCAGCCGATCCGGTCCGAGATCGTGCCGGTTCTCCATCTGCAACATCGCGGCAAGCTGGGTGCGAGCCCGGTTCACCCGGCTCTTGATCGTGCCTTCCGCGACACCGCAGCGAGCCGCCACATCCGCATAGGTCTCGCCGTGCTCAGTCACCAGAAGGAGAGCCTCGCGCTGCTCCAGCGGCAAGCGCACCAAAGCCCGTTGAACGTCGTCCAGAAACATCCTGAATTCCTGCTCGGGTTGCACCATCAGGCGTTGGGCGAAGCTGCTGTCCGGGTCCTCGACCTCCCGTCTGTACTTACGATGCTCTGAGTAGAAGCTGTTGCGCAGGATCGTGAACAGCCACGCCTCCAGATTGGTGTCGTGCTGGAAGTAATCCAGGTTTGCCCAAGCCCGCAGGAGGGTACTCTGCACGAGGTCATCACTCCGGACCGGATCGCGGGTCAGAGACAGCGCAAAGGCTCGCAGGTGGGGGAGACAGGCGGGAAGGCGGTCGCGCATGTATTTTGAGCGACGGCCCGCGCGGACCTCCTCAACAAGGGCAAGATGCTGCGCATGTGAGGGCGGATGGATGTGATGGAGCCGCGCCAGCTTGCGCCGTGCCGACCGGCTGCGCTCTGTCTCCTTGAGCGCGGGATGGCTGTGTTGGCGGGCGGCGGTGGTCATGGCGTCGCTTCACCTTGGCTACCGCTTCACCATACACCTACGGTTGCCGTGCGACCAGCCCATTCGCTCGTGAAGCTGGCTTCTGCGGACTGCTTGACCCCTTGCCGGGGCAAGCGCACCATGCCTGTCACCTAGCCTCGGCTTTTGGAGCCTGTCATGGCTGAACAAGATGATGTCGCCTTGATCCGCCGCTGGTTCCAGAAGCTCCAACTCTGCATCCAGGCGGTGGATTTCGTCGGTTCCCGCCCGCTCTTCGCCGACGACATCGTCACGTTTGGGACCTTCGCAGCCTTCACTGTTGGGCGCGAGGCAACCGAGCAAGAGCAGTGGAGTCACGTCTGGAGCCATATCGACCAGTTCCGCTGGCGTTTGGACGATCTGCGGACCATCATCTCAGCCGACCGCCTCACGGCGGTCGGCATGGCGGTGTTCGAGTCCACCGGCTACTCTGAGAGCGGCAAAGCGTTTGATCGGCCCGGACGAGCGACGGTGGTGCTCGGGCGGCAGGCTGCGGGCGGGGAGTGGATCGCCCGGCACACGCATGTGTCGCTGTTCCCAGGCACCCCCTCACGCTCCTTCGGCACCAAGCGGGAGCATCCGCCTGCGTTGTAGCAGAGCCAACCCAGCCGACCGGAGCACGGGGCTGAGTTGCAATTTCTGGCACGGGGAGGTCACCCATGACCGAGCGACTCTACAATGTCCTGTTCCTCTGCACCGGCAACTCAGCCCGGTCGGTCCTGGCCGAAGGCATCCTGCGCAAGGACGGCGAGGGCCATTTCACAGCCTACTCGGCAGGCAGCCAGCCGAAGGGCACGGTCAACCCGCTCGCCCTGAAGGTGCTGGGTGATCACGGCTACCCGATAGACGGGTATCGCTCGAAAAGCTGGGACGAGTTCGCGGCACCGGGAGCGCCTGTCATGGACTTTGTGCTCACCGTCTGCGACAGCGCGGCAGGTGAGGCGTGTCCGGTCTGGCCAGGACATCCCTCAATCGCGCACTGGGGCATCGACGATCCAGCCGCTGTCGAAGGTTCTGATGCCGACAAGGAGCAAGCTTTTGTTCGCGCCTTCCATGCCGTGAAAAGCCGGATCGACACATTCCTCCATCTGCCGCTGGTCAGCCTTGATCGGTTCACGATGGGCACTCGGCTTCAGGCCATTGGTCATGTGGAAGCAGCAGGCTGACTCCATCAAGGGGAACTGACCTGCATTAGCGGTAGGCTGTGACCGAGAAGCGCAAGGCGACAACGTCAAACCGGTGTGACTGGGTCGATCTCTGAATCCTGGATTGCAGCCAGGATGGGCTCGGGCGTGAACGGCGAGCGCTCAACCAGCAGCACTTTGGCCACCGCGCCAAAGGCCCGCAACTCGTCGAGAACATGCTTCACCGGTTCCGACGCTGCGGCGTGCCGGGCCTCCTCCATGGTGCGGAATTCCAGCAGGGTGAACGTGTCAGGGCTGTTCTGATGAGCGGCGCGATAGGCCATGAACGATATGGCTCCAGGCATTGTCAGAAGCTGGGCGATCCAGTCGCGAACATGCCGGTTGTAGTTGTTCCAGTTCTGGGTGTCGATTGGACGGTCATATTGAAACATCAGATAGGCCATGGGCCACCTCCGGGTCAGCACCTCTGTGAGGCTCCATCTCCATCATCAGAGCTTGCTCACTACCCAGACTTGATCGCGAAAACGTAGATCAGAACAACAGCAGCCATCAGGAGCAGCGCGATCAAGGTTTGGGAGAGCATTACATGAAGCCCATGATCACAGCCCCACAAAACAAGAATGCGAGACCGGCAACAACAAGCGCTTCGTTCTCAAAAGAAACATAAGATTTGATTCTTCTGAACATCAGGCCCTCCTCATCTGATCGAACTATACGCCGTCCTCTTCGGCAAGGATATGTCCGTTGCCAGCTTGAAGATGCCTGAGAGCAAACGCTGCTTTGGTGCTGAGGAAGCGACAAGGGTCTCGTGACGACTCAGATCGTTCGAGGTTTGACTGACATCAAAAAGCGTGCTCGCCGTCGTACAATGTCAGCATGAGCAAGGCTCCGAAACGACCGAGCCAGCGTGACGATCTTAGACGATGGAACGAAGAAGGCGGTGCGCCGCGCTCTGGGCATCCGTCCCACGAGCCCGCGTCCTGCCCCCACGCATGCGACCCAACCGGCGTTGCACTACTTCAACATCAAGACCCCGAGCGGCGTTATCGAAGACCCGGAAGGGGATACATATCCCGGCCTTCAAGCCGCCCGTGCGGACGCACTCGCCAAGGCCCGCGACATGATCGCGGATGGTGATCAAAAAGGCGAGGATCGGCACGATTCGAGTTTCGAGATCAGGGACTGTGCCAATCAACATGTCCTGACAGTCGCGTTTTCAGAAATCGCCAAGTCGAAGCTGACCAGCCAAGGCGGGAGACGCTAACTGCCATCGCCCGATAACGGACGGCAGATGGATATTACCGTTGCCGCGATCCTACTTCGATGAGGACTGGTAGAGGACGCGTTAGCGGAGTTCAATGGTCGTTTCGACCACATGCTTTAGCGCGGGCTGATCGTCTGAAGTCAGGGTCATACGGAGCCGCAGGCTCGTTCCCTTTATGGCTCCCTCACGCACAATCCGCTCGATCTCTCGCTGCGACGTGACTCCCACTTCCTTTAGGAACTTGCGGACGGCCATGTTGAAGTGGTCTTCATCCATAATAATCTCCCCTTTCGAGGCCACTAAATACCACGGTATCACAGGTGCTTGGAACGGCGCTACCGGCGGCGATTGAGAGCGTGGAGTACTTGAAGATCAGGCACCAACCTTGCAACCGAGCGGTCAGGGGCCTACTCCACGGCAAATAAGGAGGTGCTGCCGCACGAGATGCTTAATATCCTGTCCGTACATTTGCCGCAATATCCCGCTGCATTGCACAATAGTGACCCTGAACAAGGGCGAGAATATAGGGGCATTCACCGGCACCTCCGTGCCGTCAACAAGAGTGTCTCGCTGGAAGCTCTGCCCCAGACCGACGCCCCGGCGATCATCCTGTCTCCTCCTGCCTCCGCTAAGCTGAATCAGTCGCTGGCCCCCAACGACCTTAAATGGCTGGGGGAGCGACTACGGGCTGCCTACGGTTCGGTCGAGACTCCCCTCCCAGCCCGATTGACAGAGCTTGTAGAGCGGCTCGCACGACGGGAGCAGATTGAGAATTAGGCTGCCGCTGGTCCATATTACGGGTTCGGCACCCATGAGGCGCTTTTGCCATCTACCTTGCATCACTCCGTGAAAACCAGCGTCGATGGCTGATTGAAGGTTTGTGCCGCACTTCATCGCACCTGACCCTTAAGCAGCCTGAGTGCGCTTGGTGATATGCGCCCGATAGGCCGCTGCTGACTTCATCGTGATCGTGCCAGCCTCGGTCAGCTTCACGATCTCGGCTTTGGCCCGCCGTGCCGCCTGTGCGGTGTAGGATGGTTTCAGCGTGACCTGAACTCGGCTGGCAACATATCGCCGATGGGCACTGGCCTGTCGCAGGTTGATGTTCTTCTTGGCGACAAGCTGATCCAGTTGCTTATAGGCTCGCTGAGATTCTGTCGGGGTATAGCTCTGCTTCTTCTCAAACATAGGGCAATCCTTTCGGAGATAACGCGTTCCAGTTGGGACCAAGCATCCGGCATTTCCCAGATCGGCTCCTATCTGAAAGTAGGCAGGTTATCGCCGTGGCTTCAATGGGAGCGCTCTATGCCTATGAAGTATGTCATGTTCCGACTTGACGGCGGCGAGTTGCTCCCGCTGCTCTTCCCTGAGTTCATGCAGCACTCTCAAATGCCCCACACTGTTCCGGCCACGGTGGTGAGTGCCTGTCGCGTCTCTCTGGAGGCTGGAAAGCTCATTGCCGATGGCGCATCAAGCTCACTGAATGTCTCCTCACGCGAGGAGGATAGCGGGATCATCCAGGCGTATTTTGATGGGCAGAATGTCATCCAGCAGGAGCTATGAGAGTCAGCAGGCGTGGACGATCATGGAGCGTTTACCGTGAGGCTCAGGAATCCACTCCAGTTTCCTCGCAGACGAGCCAATGATCAAAGCCTCAAAACCTGATCATTCTCGGCCCCTCATCGATATCCGAGTTACCTCTGACCTGAATGCTGCTATGCTCCCCTCCATTCTGAGAAGAGGGAGGGTGTTCAATGCCGCGTACCTCTGTCGTGCGACAGGCTTCCGCCTCGGCGATGCAATGTCCCTGGTATCCTGCCGACCTACTGCCCCAGCTTCAAAGCACCCTGGCGGTTCTGGCGGATATCGAACTTCACTACCAAAGTGACCAGGAGCAGCTTCAGGGCGGGGCAGGCCCCGAGACCATCAAGACGCGGTTCGCTGCCCAACTTGCGGAGTGCTATCAGAGAGGCCGCTCTCGCTATGTTCAGTGGTTGAACGAGTTACAGCTTCTGATGAATCGGACGGCGTTCCCTCATTAGCTCTGTGGCCTGCCGACGCTCATTGGGAGAGAACCCAAGGAGGAGCCCATGCGCAAAGTTCTATCCGCCTCACTCGCAGGGACTGCCCTGCTGGCACTCTCATCCTTGTTGGTCCTAGCTCAGACACCCACCCCAGCGACGCCTCCAGGCGATGCGACTACACAGCCTGCGGGCGGGCTCGCCACTTGGTGGTGGGTTATCCGGATCCGTCGCAAACTCTTTGTTGCAGAGTTTCAGCTACTGGGGCGTTGGTCACAGTAGTGGGGGACGCGGTGTTCAGGGCGGGCATTTCGATAAATCCGTGATCCTGCTCTGCGTCCGGTGGTATTTGGCTTACAATTTGAGCCTGCGGAACCTGGAGGAGATGATGGCCGAGCGGGGCATCTCCGTCGACCATGCAACCGTCCACAGGTGGGTTATCCGGTACTCGCCCGAACTGCTGGAGCGCTTCAATGCACGCAAGCGAGCCGTCACGGGCAAGTGGCACATCGATGAGACATACATCAAGGTCCGCGGGCAGTGGCGGTATCTCTACCGGGCCATAGACAGCAACGGCGACACGGTCGAGTTCTGGTTCAGTGAACGGCGCAATCTGGCAGCGGCCAAGCGGTTCCTGCGCAAGGCGCTCAAGCGGCATGGCCGGCCCGGGAGGATTGTCATCGACGGCAGCCAGACCAATCGCGAAGCCATCCTGTCGTGTGATGCCGAGAGCCGGCTTCAGGACAGATCGGGGTGCAAGCTGAAGCCGATCAGGATCCGGCAGAGTCAATACCTCAATAACCGCATCGAGCAGGATCACCGCGCCGTCAAACGCCGCCTGCGACCGGTGCTTGGCTTCAAGTCCTTTGACAGTGCCCGCGTGATCTTGGGTGGCATCGATTTAATCCATATGATGCGCAAACAGCAGGCGAAATATGCCTGCAATCCGCAGCCTTCACTTGCCGAGCAATTCGAGCGGCTCGGCGATGAGGGCGGTACGGTGCAGATGCTGCTTTCTCGTCCCTGTGCCGGATTTGCAACAGAACCAGTCACTCAAATCTGGCTTTTTAAAAGGTGAAAGTCCCATCAAGCACATTGCCAAACGGGCGCCATCCAGACATGACGGTGTCGGTTGATCAGCGCAGACAGGTTTGTCATTTCCTTCCGAACTGCTGGTCGAGCCACGAGAACGCCGCGTCCTGCTGATCCTGCAGGAAGACGTGGCCATAAGGCCAGAAACGGGTCTCTAGCCTGTCGGCGGCGCCGTTGGCAGCCCAAATCCTCCTCATCTTGTCGAAAGCGGCGTTGACCGATTCAGCCGGGAATAATGTGTCCTTCTCACCAGCATATACCAACATAGGCTTTGGCGCAGCGAGGCCTGCGACGTCGGGATAGTCGAGATAGCGACCTATCCAGGGGTGGAGCATTGGGAACGCCGACTGGCCACGAAGCTGGTTATTGCCGGGCACCATCAACCCCGGCATCGTTGCCATCCAGCAGTCGGCGATCGCTGCAGTAATGCTGTCGGACAGCGCCGCCACCTGCCAAGCCCGAAATGCCCCCATGGAGAAGCCGACGGCGGCCACCTTGCCCTTATCGACCTCCGACAGCGAGGCGAGGAACTCGGAGGAGCGCACATCCTCCTGCGCGATCAGCCCAGCGTAGGACGAGCCGAGATTGAACAAGTTGCTCGCCAGCGCCTGCTGGGATTCGCGCTGGAAGTCAGCGACAGAGCGATCGCCCCAGCCGAGCGCGTCGGTCGCCATTACCACGTAGCCGCGCTTGGCGAGTTCGTCGCCGGGCATGCGGCCGGCGAAGAACTTCTCCGACCACTCCTTGGCCGAGTTTTCGCGCGTCGAATCGTTCCAGGGCGCGATCCACTTCTCCTTGCCAATGTCGAAGCGGCTGCCGTGGTCGTGCAGCATCAGAGCCGCCGGGAACGGCCCATTGCCCTTCGGTACCAGCACGAGCGCCAACACGCGGCTCTCTGCGGTGACGTTAAAGACTAATTTGCGGGCGACGTAGCTGCCGCGGTCGATTTCGTCAATCACTGTTGGCTGAAAGGCGACGCGGTCGTTATCGGGAATCATCAGATCGCGCGCCTTGGCAAGGCCAGCAGCACGCCAAGCCTTGGGATCGGCGCCGTCCTTCCAGCCGAGCGTAAAGTTCATCTTGGTCCGGAGAGCCTCGTAGAACACTGGGAGCGCGTTATCCGCCGTTGTAAGGCCCTGTGTCTGATAGTCGGCAGCCAAGGCGGATTGGCAAGTAAAAGCTGCATAGGTCATCAATGCCGCAGCCGAAACATACCGAGCCATTCCTTCTCTCCGTTTGCTGCTCAAACGCATGCGTATGGACGTACCATCAAAGAGGCTTCGTCTCGGACGTTGCGGTCTCGCCTGAGGGCCAGCGCATCATATCGAGCGGCGCGGAGGATAGCACGCCGCAATTCTCGGGCGCCCAGTATCTCAAAGCAAGTCAAACTTGCCGAGAAGGCGGAGGCTCTCTACCCTCTAACAACAAGTGGAATGTCCTGGGCGCGTTTGAGTTCCTGTCTGGCAAGAACTTTCATGGTGAGCCGGACGGCTTCGCTATGGGGACCCTCGCCATCGCGCTGGTGGCGACTGGCAACATTTCCGAGTGTTGCCTCCTGGCTGATTTCGGTGAGAAAGCCGCCGGCACTGCCAAGGGATCTCATGGGGTGGATAGCGGTCCACTCTCTGGCAGACCGTATGTTTGCGGAGTGAAGGTGGCCCGCCCCTGCTGTAATACCAGTTCCAGCCGGAGATCATCCGGCACGCCGTTCGGCTGTATCTGCGGTTCATGCTCAGTTGGGGCCAGCGCAAGATCTGTGGCTCTGCCGCGAGATTTGGATGAGGGTAGATCAGGACTATTCCACCCGCAGGCTTTACGCAGCCAGGATGTTGAATTGCTCGGCGAGGGATAGCTGTGAACCGCGGGCACACTACGCCAGCGACGGCGTTCGTCAACGACGCAGCGTGTCAGCGACGTAGCCCTGAAATGGCTTGAGCCACTGACAAGAGTTGCCATAGAGGGCACGCGGCTCGCGCCCGAGGTGGATCTGGATCGCGTCGGGGAGGGAAGGGTTATTGGCGGGATGGGAGCGTCCGATCGCGATGCACTGTGTCATCGCTCATCAGCTGTAACAGGCCGGGCTGCTTTCAACCACGCGGGCGAATCGGAAACCAGCATCCCCGTCCGGCGTTGTCCAACCGTAGCGGTTCGAGTGCGAGGTCAAATGTATGCGTCGTTTCCTCCATGACAACGGACTGTCGGTTGCACTCTTCGCCCTTTTCCTGGTCTCGCTCATTGGCCAAGCCCTGACCGGGTGGGGTGGCGATCGGACTGCGAGATGCCGCGGAAATTGTAGTCGGACTGAAGGTGGGCACCGAAGGCGAAGTCGAACGCCGAGGGGACGGGTGCGGCGGCCGGTGCCGGGGCGGACGGGTCTGCGGCGTATGCCGGGGATCCAGGCATGATCAACGGGACGATGCCCACCCATGAGGCTGCGTACCAGGTCAGGATGGTGAGGAGTTGCCAACGACGCTCGGTGATCATTCTGGGACTCCACCAATTGAGGAAGCACAGAGCTTTGCCGCGGCCGCTTGCACCGTCAAATAAAGATCCCATAAGGACAATGCGCTGAAGCTTTCATGCAACAGCAATTTTTATACGATCCTTATATGGAAACGGAGCTTCGAGGGCGGCATAACAATCCGACTGAGTTTCCATATGACAAGTTAATATAAGGTCGCTTCGCCCTCTCTCGATCCTTGATGCGGAAAGTCCTTTCTTATGTCCCGTGCGGCACCTCAGCCGTATGGAGAAAATCATGTCTCTCGTTCGCTATGCCGGTCATAGGACTTGGGTGAAGGGCGCCCGCAAGGATTCAGGAACGCTCGCCCAGTCTGCGAAGCCTTACCAGGGGCTCACCCTGGAGACCGTCGCCTGCCTCGGTCTTCTTGCCTTGCGCCTCGGCATCCGCATCGTCGGTACCTCCGTCCTCTGAGGAGACCAGCGATGTATCCTGTCTCTTCAAAGCTGGAGCGGCTCGCCGCGCTCATGACGACGCTCGGCCGGACCGACCACCTCGATGAGGAACTGGTCCGATCGATCATCCTGCACACCTGCCAAGGCAACCCCTTCGCGACCCTGGCCACCCTCCGTCCCATGATCGTGGCACGATCCTGGACGGATCTCGGACTGGGTCTCATCACGGAGCAGATGCCAACATGGTGTGTCTGCCGCCTCTGCCTCGACGACGGGCTCTGGTGGTGCGCGATGAACCCTCGCCACCCCGTCTGCTGGGGTCCTTGCGAGGTGGACGAGCCGCATCCGGTGCTGGCGATCGCGATCCTGAAGGCGTTCGTCACCGCCCTGATCCGGCCGGAGAACCCTGCACCTCGGGCGACCAAGCGACGGATCGCAGCCAGCGCCGTCTTCGTTGCTGTCGACTGCGAATGAAGCGTCCAGGCAGTGGATGCCGTCCGCGGCCCTGATCACGACCACAACCCCATGAGTGTTGAGATGAGTCATCAAGGTTCGCCTGCCTTCGTGAAGGTCGGGCGCCCCTATTTCGTCGTCGGCGTGGATGCCGAGGGCCACTGGATCGCCGGGACCGGGCGGGTCTCGTCGGTGGCATCTTCATCAGCCGCGAGGCGGCGATCGACTTTGCCGAGTTCGAGGCCGGCCATGACCCGAATGCCGTCGAGGTTCTTCCCCAGACGGTCCGCCTCACGCTTGCGGGCATGCTTCCGGCCTGACGGCCGTGGCTCCGTGCCAACCCGGTGCCCGTACTCGGCACGGTCGTTCCGGGTCCCCTGCACAAGGGCATCTCACCTCCTGACCCTGGACATCGTGGCAGGAGGTTCATTTTTAGGGCAACGCTGACCGTCGATGTAAACGCCGGGAGCCTTGGACGTCGGCAATGGAGACGGCTGTCGCGAAGCGGATGGGCTGTTAGGGCGCATGACCCCGCGGTCCGTCCCAAACGGTCCAATCTTTATAACAATTTTATACCGACGCCCTTCCAGCTCTCTCGAACCTTTATACGCCTTTTGGCATCTGTTCCCGGACTGGCATGCCGTATCCCATGCGGCGGGCCTTTCGGACGGAGCCTACTTCCATGGACATCCTGATGCTCACACTTAGAGCATCGGACGATTACACGGACGCATATCCGGCGGCCTTGAGATAGTTCCAGCATTCCTGCGGCTCGAACAGATTGCAGATGTTGCCGACAGCTCGCCAGAGCGCGTCAACGGTTCGGGCTTCGGCTTTGTGCAGGTGTGCTTTGATCTTTGCGAAAGCCTGCTCAATTGGGTTCAAATCGGGCGAATATGCAGGCAGGAACAGGAACCAGGCACCTCGTTGCTTCAGACATTCCGCCGCCCTCGCACTCTTGTGGACCGCGAGGTTGTCGAGGATCACCACATCACCCTTCACCAGCGTGGGCGCCAGTTGCGTCTCAATATAGATGTCAAACGCCGAGCGCGTGATCGGGCCATCGATGATCCACGGCGCACTCAGCTCATGACAGCGCAGCGCGGCCAGAAAGGTGTGGGTCTTCCAGTGGCCAAAGGGGGCTGCAGCGCGCAAGCGCTGACCTCTGCAGCTCCGGCCGCGCAGGCGCGTCATCTTGGTATTGACGTAGGTCTCATCCAAGAACACCAACCGATATGGCTGCTGGCGCATCCGCGGCTGACGCTGCGTGTGCCAGACCCGGCGCTCCTCACGCACGTCGGCGCGTGCGCATTCCGCGGCCATCTGGGCTTTTTTATAGGTGAAGCCGTGCCGGCACAGCAGCCGCGAGAGAGTGGCCGGGGCGGCGACGATCCCATGCTCCTCCAGCAGCCGAGCCGCGAGTTCGGGCATGGTGATGTCCGGCTTGGCCTCGACGGCTTGGATCAGAAACGTCTCGTAGGGCGAAAGCCTCCGGCGTCCGGGTGGACGGCCCTGTCGCGCCGGAGTGGGCGATCCGGACGTCTTCTGGCGCTGAAGCAGCTTGATGGCGAAGCTGTCGCTGACCCCAAAGTGGCGCGCCGCGGCCCGGCAAGAGTGACCCGCTTCCACAAACGCCACCACGCGCACGCGTAGATCGAGAGAGTAGCTCTGGGTCATGATCCACCTCCTGGTCAGAAGGGAATCACAGCTCCCGCCCAAAGTGAACCCGTTGAATCCGCGTTCCTGTCCGATGCTCTAGTCTTGGCTTCTTCGGCCTTGCTGCCGCCTATACCGCCGCCTGCGACCGGCTCTGAGGACTCTGTCATGACCCTCGACTACACCCTGGCCGGACTCGTGACGGCCGGCCTCCTCATCTACCTCACGTAGTGCTTCATGCTGCGCTTCTCCCATTGATGCCTGAGGCCATTTTCCACGAACCTCGTTGTACTACCAGCCTGAGGCGCCGCGCTTCTTCGTGAAATGGAAAGGCTCTGGCGGCAGGCCGAATATCCCATCTGTAGAGCTTGTTCTTGCTCGTGCGCTCCTGCATCAGAAGACGCTCAGTGAGGCCGAGCAGACCAGCGAAGTGGGCAAGGAGGCTGTCATCGCTGGCGACTTTGCGGGCCACATCGCGGTAGACCCACCCGAGATAGGTCTTCAGCCGCTTCAACTCGCGCCGCATGCGTCGCATCTGACGGGCATGGGCATAACGGCCCACCTGCGCGGCTGTGCGTTTGGCCAGACGCGTGTGGGCCTGCCGCAGCTTGAGACCGCACTTCCTGGCTTGGCGCACCAAAGCCTGCAAGGCCTTGAGGTAGAGCTTCGCGTCGGAGGGATGAGTGATCGCCTTGGGCTGCACGGTGGTGTCGACGCTGATCCGCTGCAGGCTTGTCGGCTGCACCGCTCCCGTGTCGAGCCCGGCCCGGATGGTGGCGGAAAGCAGCGTCTCCAACCCGTCTGGTCCAAGCCGCTTGCGCCAGCGCGTCAGCGAGCTGGGATCGCACGGCAGCTGATGCTGGAAATACGCGCAGCCGCAGAACCACTGCCAATAGGGATTCTCGATCCAGCGCTGCACCACCGCCTCATCGGACAGGTTGAAGGTGTGTTGGAGATAGGACAGTCCGACCATCAGCTGTGTCGGCTTCGCGGGCCGTACGAGGGGTCGGTAGAAGCGGCCAAACTCCTCATCGAAGCGGTGCCAGTCGATGAGGCCAGAAAGCCGGAACAACTCGTGGCGATGATCGAGGATCTGATCGAGACGGCTGCGGTAGAGATCGTCGGAGCTCGGCATCGATGGCTTGGGTCCCATGGCAAAACACCGGTTTTGAGCGGGTCAGTCCCCAGATGCTGTCATTCTACAATGCTTCGCGAAGACGAAGAATCCTTCAACCTCAATCAGTTGTGGGTTGTTCAGGGCCGACCACTTACTTTCCCACACAAATGTCTGGAGCGCTGTGTTTCCTGGGACCAGAGAGTGATTTGTTCAACCGCAGAGACGACAGTTGTCGAGGATCATCCTCTCGTGAGGTCCCTTCAATCCATTTTGAACGAGATGGATGATCAATACGATCGGCAGCGACAGGACCTCATCGCGACACTGCCGAATTCGCATGTCAAGGATCGTGCGCTCGCAATGCTTGAATCTCGGCATCGCCAACGGCGGGAGAACTACAGCCGGGAACTGACTGCGCTTCTTGAGAGTGCGGGTGCAGCGCCCGACCCTGATCGCAAGGTTGCCAACGCCAAGGCGTAGAGTGGGTCGATCGACGGCCCGGATAGCAGACGTTGGTTCAGAAAGGCCTGATGCGGCATGCCCTCGATCGGTCTCTACCATCTTCCATTCGGGGCGACCTGCATCCTGAGATTTCTGCACCATTCAGGTGACTAATCCTGCGTGTCGAAGAACTCGGTCACTGTTAGCTCTTCCGGATTGTCGCCCAGGCAGACGAAATCCAGGTAATCCTCCGGAACCTCCTCGAGGCTTCGGATCACCCGCGGCTTCTTCTCCCCATCGAAATACGGCAGCAGGCTCTCCTCATCGGCTTCGCCATGGTCCTGGTACTCGAGGGTGTGGAGAAGGCTGTCCACATCCTCGGCAAGGGCGAAGATTGCGGAGGGCTCGCCGTCCGCAGTGACGTTGAGGCGGTACAGCTTCATATGTTCCAAGCCCTCCTGAAACTGCTCAGCTCGTCCATGTGCTCAGCAGACAAGCCGACGAACGTGAGATCCAGGTTAAGGGGATACCATCCTCGAGCCAAGAATCAGATCTATGGGCACAGGGGCCAGGGCGAGTAACTAGGCCCCACTGGAAGCTCAGCGTTTTGATCGCACACAGGCACTGCAGCTTGATCTGCTGCCGGACCTAAGACCAGCCGCGCACTGCTGATCCTAGTCGACTCCTCGATCCTGTGACACTCAATCCAGACCCACACCGCCAGATCGGCATCCTGCGAGCGGCGTGCCAGCCAGTAGCTTTCGGCCGGGCACCGACACATGTCTGGGTACGGGCGCAGGAACTCAGCCACTGCCGCCACGGCATCGCCGTAGGCGCAAAGACCCTCGCCAAGGCAGCCGTTGTCGAGCGGCTGCCCGGATCGTCCGACAAGTTGCCACCGGACACGGTAGGCCATGGGAAGCGTTCCAGCATCACGAGGCCTAACATGGCATGCTGGCCGGTCTTCCGACAGGGGCCGATGGGCTTGCCGGCTCTCTCAGCTGTCGTTGTCGCTCGTGAGCTGGTCCGGCCGCAGACCCTCGTCCGGTTGACCGGAACGTCGCAGTCGAACGCCAGGACCTTGTCCGCCGTCAGCATCAAGGAAGAGCACGCCTTGACCCTCAAGAGCGGCTTGCAGGGCTGCCACGGCAGGCTCGAGCGCACCTGCTGCACGCTTGGTCTCAGCCTCTGCGGCGACTTCAACTGTCAGGCCCGCGCGCTCGGCGAGTTCGGCCTGTGACAAACCGAGAAGAGCGCGCCCGGCGCGCAGTTGCGCGGGAGTGACCACTGGCGCCTGCATCAAGGTTTCTCCTTATCACCTCCACATTGGCAACCCTGCATACCCCGAACAACGTTCAGCAATAGCAGCTCTATGCGACGCCAAATCGCGAGAAGGGCTCCGACTTCGTTAAACGGTTGGGATTGTGATCCATCCGGCAGATGCCATGGCCTAAGAACGAGGCTGCGAGTTGCTACATGGAGCACTCCCATTAGGCCTGTCTGATGACCGAAAGCCTGAAACTTGGCTGCGACAATTGTGCATTGCACAAATCGCCTTCTCCGCCGTTGGCTTGTTGGATGCTGAGGAGAGGGACCGTGGATCGAAAGAAAGGCATTCCTGCCGCGTGGAGCCGGCGCCGCACACGCCATGACCCTCCTGGTCTCGACGAGGCCATAGCGGCTGCGCAGGGTCTGACAGACCAGATTGAGAGCCAGATTGCGATCGCCGCACAGTTGGTCGGACTGTCGGAAGATGAAAGCCGTAATCGCGTCCTGTTGGCACACGCTCAGCCCAATCAGAGCCGATCAGCGCTCACTCGAGGACGACAGACCGAGGTCGTGATCATCAAACGACGAAGCGTGCGCGCCCACTGATGTGCGCCCACTGCGCTGAGCCTCCCCGTAACGAAACATTCACGCCCGCTTGCTATCGCTCAGACGAGGTCAAGGACCAGCGTGCTGGAAGGGAAGAAGCTTACAACAGATACCCTGCAGGGGAAGCGCCAGAGGGCTCCAGACACATCAGAGGAGCCATGACATGATCTTGTTCTCACTTTGCAAAGTCGCCTCCTTCAACCTCACGCATCTGCCATCGAGCTTGAGACGTCATCTGAGCTCGATCCGGCAGGAGTTCCTGCCCACCGATGAAGAGCGCGATGCGGCGCATCTCGCATCAGCCGCAGACCTCCACGAGCTGGAGTTTCGCATCCGAGAAATGGGCCGATTAAACCGGCAGAGACGCTGACCGTTTCACCACTTCTGATTACAGCGCAGACAACCGAACAACAATCCAGACCTGCGATCGGCAGACCTGGGCCAGCGGCTCCCCGTTCGGATTGGAGAACGTGATGCAACCACTCTTCTCGGTTGGCCAGCTTGTCCCATGAGACAGGCGGCTGGCGGGATCTGTGAGGTCGTGCGCATCCTCCCTGTCGTCGATGATGGCATGGTCCTGTACGTAATCAGGAGTGAACAAGGGGCTGAGATGATCGTGCGACAACACGAGCTTGGAAGAGCCTAAGCCGACCTGCAGAACAAGCTGTCGCGGTGGTGTTGCTCATGTGCCAACGCGAGCGGCAAATCATGACTCGGTAGCAGATGGCTTGTTTTATTCTCCGGCTCCTGCATTGGGTACGATCACCCCGAAGATCGTCTGCTCATTCGGAATAACGGGCAGAACGAAGCTGCCGAGCGGGTTCAATGTGTCAGCGGGAAAAAACGCCGCCACCTCACCCGAGCAGACCGCGACCTGGTTCATCCTTTTGGCAACGGCCTCCAAGCGGCTGATGAGATTGACCGTGGGGCCAACGACCGTGAAGTCCAGGCGATCGGCGCTGCCGATGTTGCCGTACGTCACGGGACCGGCGTGCAGGCAACCGACGAAGTGCAGATTGCCGACCTCGGCAGCCATCAGCTGGGCGGCCTCCAGGGCACGACGTGCACGAGCGCAGGCCTCCTTTCGTCCACCTGCGTTGACAGAGAAGATCGACAGCACGCCATCGCCGATGAACTTCAGCACGTCACCGTGCTCTGCGCGCACAGCCTCGACGATGACTTCCAGATACTGGTCGAGGCGCTCCAGCAGTTGATCGGGCGCCAGTTGCTCTGCGAGCGCCGTGTAACCCCGCAGGTCCGTGAGCAGCACGGCGGCCTCGATTTCCACCTGATCGCCTCGGCGGATGGCACCGGCCGTAATGCGTTTGGCCGGGCCATCGCCAAGATAGGTTTGGAGCAGGCTCTCGGTCGAGCGCCGCATGGCGGCAAGCTCCAGCGCCGCGGCGAGAAAGGGACTGAGTTCCCCGATCAGCGCCACATCCTCTGGGCTGAAGCCGCTGCTGTGATCAGTTGTGAATGCCGCTCCTTGGACCGAGCCGTCGCCGTAGGTGATTGGAAGGGCAAGATAGTCGGTGCTGCCGGCTGCAGCTAGCTCGAACAACACCGGGTGATCGTGAGCTGGATCGAGGTGCTGCAGGGAGTGCCGAAAGCGGGTGCGGGTCTTGACCACATGTTCGAAGGGGCTGCCGGTGTAGGAACTCGTGGCCAGGACACTGCGGGGAACCGTGTACTCCTCGGCTCCCGCTCCACGTACCCAGATGATGCCCCACGCTCCGATAAGAGGGTTTGCCAGCCGCTGTCCGACCCGCACCCGCCAGAGCGGAACGCCGGCATGCACCAGCCGCTCGCAGGTCTGTGCCACGATCTCGACTGGCGTGAGGCTCACGCGAGCGGGACCGGCCAACCAGCTCGCAAGGTTGAAGACACTGGCACCTGACTTCGCCGGATGGGACATCGCCGCCCCTCAAACTTTTGGGAGATTCCCTGGCGACCGGTCCTCCGCTCGCAAGGGCGATCTCTGCCACTCTACTACAATTCGTCAAAGGGGAGCCACTGTTCGAGAGTGTCAGCAGGCCACCATCCACCAACTGCCCCGCCGATCCGCCAAAGGGCGAAGGTTGGTCAGGATGGATCCGCTCAAGATAGCAATCGATGGCCCAGGGGTCGGAAACAACCTCATCGCCATCGCCCAGAACCTTGACCTGCCCGGAGAAGGCGATCACGTCCTTGTCGGTGAAGCGACACGCCACCGGCTCGAACTCGAGTTGCTTGTGCCCGAGAACGAAGCGGATCCGCCAGCAGTAGGGGCCGAAGCGCCGGTTGTCCTCGGCGCCTGCGAGTTCATAGAGTTTGATGGCCATCCCTGGAGATCCGCTGGGCAATTGACCCGCGAGGTCACCGTCCCAATCAGGCAACTGCCAAGCAGGGCAGGAATGATTGCGCTGCCCTATGCATCAAGGGGTTGCGACCACGTTCAGAGGCGTAACAAGAAGAATTCTATTTGTACTGCTCTGATGGATAAGGAGTTTGCCTTCCCGTGTCGGTCGCATGTGGCGGACAATGCCGGCGTGAATGCCGCCTGACGGAATAGGCCAGCTCTGGAAGGATTCCGTCTTCGGGTCAAAACGCACGAGCATGTCCGGCCGCATCCCTGACTCGTTGTACCAGACGATGCCGTCCACCACCGCTATCGCATAGGGATGCGATTTCGGCCCACTCGGCGAGAGCCACTCCTTGGCCTCGCCTGTGCGAGGATCGAAGCGGCCGAGCCTGCCACCGGAGGAGTTGACGTACCAAAACATCCCGTCGCGGGCGATGTCGAGGCGCCGGACCGTGGTCGCCGTGTCCGGCAGCTTATACTCGGTCAGCTCCATCGAAACCGGATCGACTTTGACCAGGCAGTTGGAGCCGTTGCAAGCGACCCAAGGGACGCCCTGCGCGTCAATCTTGATTCCGTAGGGGCGCGCGCCAGGAGTTTTCATGGTCACGAGCTTGATGGCGCCCGTGGCAGGGTTCAGGCGGCCCACCATATTGCTGCTCTGGAGGGTGAACCACAGTGTGCCGCTCTGGTCGAACACCGCCGTATGCGGGTCCTTCGCAGCCGGGTCCGGCATCCTGTAGGCCGTCACTTCGCCCGTTTTGGGATCGAGCTTTCCGACGGTGCCATTCTTGTTGCCGGTGTACCAGACGTTCCCAGCGCCATCGAGCACCACCGTGTGGGGCATGGCGTTCGGCGGCAGCGGGTATTCCTTCATCTCGCCTGTCGCCGGATTGATCTGTCCGATGAGGTTTCCCCACTGGCCGGCCCACCAAAGGGAGCCGTCCGGTCCCTCGACCGGGTCGCGCGACCGCTGGCCGAGCGTCGGCACCTGCCATTCCTTGTACGTGACCTGCACGTCGCCAGGAGCAGCCTTGGGAGCTCGCATCGCGTTGGGCGGGAAGTGGGTGGCGAGATACTCGATGATCTGCTCTCGCTCGGCCGGACTGGCCGACAGATCGACCATGGTGGAGGCGAGCTCTGTCCAGCCAGCTCGGGTATAACCGGAGCTGCGGAGGATCTCGCTCGTCTGATGGCAGCCGGTGCAGACGCCCTCCACCATGCCCTTTGCCGGGCCGTCCGGGAGCCCTGCCGCGGACTCCTGAGCCTGCACGCCCACGGTGAACACGGGGCTCATGGCCAGTGCCAGAATGATCGAAAGTTTGACCATTGTCGTGCACCTCCCGCAGCAATGCTCTGTTCGAGGGTCAGAGATGTCAAATCAGAGCATCGTGACCTGGCCGGGATTCGAGGGTACGCCTCAAATCCTTCAATCTCCCAGCGGTCCGTGTAGAATCAGGCGGATCGCAAGCGGGGACGCGCACAAAGACTGTTCAACAATCAGGATCTTGCGCTAGCCTCCTTTGGCTGCCCAATGGGCGATTACGGCAGCAGCTGCTTGAGCGAGGGTCGCGCCGGCAGCGTCAGGGGCGGCGACCGCCTGCCTTGGGTCACGACGGCCAGCAGCGCGGATCAGGAAGACGATAATTTCGCGCCGCTGAGATCCCTCGACTGGCAGGCTCACGTCTATGGTGAGTGCAGTGCCGGGATCGCGGAGGCCTGCACCCGAAGGGGATTGGTGCTGCACGTGTTCCCCTGGCAACCCACGACAGCGCGCGCGGGCCTCAAGCGGGGCGCCGTGTACCTGATGCGGCCGGATGGCCATATCGGCTTGGCCGATCCGGACGCCAGCCCGGCCAGGCTGGAACAGTACCTGGACACGCGGGGCGTGCTGCCGCTGAACGCCGGGAGAGCGACTAGTCCAGGGCCCCATTCGCTCGCGTGAGGGCATCGCGGCATCTTCCCGAGATCCTGCACTTCACATCCGGTCCCGAAGCCCTGCCGAGCCGCTGCCATCAGCGTTGATGCATGGAGAAAGGATACGTCGAGCAGCAGCTCAAAGGTTGACGCGAGGCCGAACCACCACAGCCTCTCGTTGAACGGAACGACCGAGCTTCCCAGGATGTTCTCAGGAACTGCTCCGCGCCCTTTCTCCTTCTGTATTGCTGCCGGCAGAGACAAACTTGGTTGTTCTCGCGCATGTTCCCGCCCCGGGCGCGTGGGTGCCGAACCGTGCGCATTGACGATCTCTTCGGGACTTGGACGTTGAGGCGGTTCGTCATAACGAACAAACGCCGGAGCACCTATCACCGGAATTGATCCTTGAGGCCTGCCCCACCCTCAGCGATTACCCCGAACCGATTGAAGATGTGTCCGATATTGTGGCGGCTGGGCGCTATCTGCGAGGCTCGCTGGGGGCGAACGAGAGTGCCTGGAACGAGGCGGTGGCCGAGATCGGCCTGGTGCGGGCCGCGGTGACGGTGATCTACGTGCTGCAGCTCTACGACGATGATGTCTCGAGCGGCGAGGGCCGGATCAAGAACCCGGGCGGCTATTTCCGCGCCATGGCGCGCCTCGTCAAAGCCGGCAAGATCGACCTGAGCGTCGAGCTGCTCGCCATGAGGAGACGTCGGATGTCGTAGAAGACCGAACACCTCGCTGGTGTCGCCCTTATGTGCGCAAGGGTGCCAGAGCTGAGCACTTCGGAGGCCGATTTGCGAAGGCTCACCCTTGGTGCGAGCGGGCGCACGAGCCCACCACGAGGGATAGCTTCCATCACAGTCGTGAATCAGTCAGCCTGTGAAAGATTCCGGCTTTTCATTGGACGTTGAATCCACGGATTACGATACTTGAGCTCATGTCGGAAAAGCTCAATGTCCTCGTCCTGGACCGCTGTGACCCGTCACAGAATGTGTCGCGCTTTTACATCCTGCGCATCGAACGATCGCTGTTCGGCGATCCGACTTTGGTCCGGGAATGGGGCCGGATCGGTCAGCGCGGCCGGCAGATGATTGAACTCCACCTATCAGAGCACGAGGCTGTTGAGGCCCTGGAAGCCTGGCTTCGCCGCAAACAACGGCGTGGCTACCAAATTCGGAAAGCGTAGATCACGGCGGATCCTTACTCTCATAAACTCCGGGTAAGTATCAGGGCTGCCTTAGCCACTGGCTTTAGAAGCCCGTGATGGTAGTCGCGGAAGGCTGGATCCTCTCCAGGTAGTCAGTGTGCTCGTAATTTTGAAGGATGGAGGGAACTACAGTTTGGACTCGGCACCGAGCTGCCGAGTGGCATGCAAGACAATGAATGCCGTGAGGCGCAGCGAACGCAAGCCGCGCTCTCGCATATGGCCGCTTCCAGTCTATTCCTTTGGAACACACCGCTGCATGACCCTTGCGAGCCGCTGCGAAAATGCCCTTGCGTCGACCGGCAGTTCCCCATCGAGGATCCGCGCCTCGTCCAGCAGGAGACAGGCGGCATCTTCGCGAAGGTTTTCTTCTTCATCTCCGAGGCCTGCCAGGGCAATGATAAGTTCATGGTGCGGGTTGATCTCGAGGACTGGCTTCGCCGCCGATCCCAGTTGTCCGGCTCGGGCCAGGATCCGCTCGAGCTGGCGGTCCATACCGGATTCCGGGGCCACCAGGCAGACGGCACTTTCCGTCAGACGCTCCGAGGCGCGAACATCGGACACAGTCTCACCGAGGGTTGCCTTTAGAGAATTTATGAAGTCTGTCACTGCTTCCGCTGCCAGCGGATCCCAATTGTCCTTGGCTTCGATCAGCGGGATTTGCACCAGATCAGCAGCGCCTTGGGTCACAGACTTGAAGGGCTTGCCCTCATAATCTGTTCCTGTCGTGACCCAGAAGCTATCGACTTGATCGGGCAACAGCAGGACCTCGATGCCACGGGCGCGGAAGCCTTCGAGCTGAGGCGAGGCTTCAAGGCGTACGAGATCCGTCCCCGTCACATAGTAGATGGCCGTCTGGTTCTCCTTAAGCGAGCCGACATAGTCCTTGAGCGAGCGCCACACGCCACCGGAGGCGGTGGTCTTGAACCGGGCCAGTCCCAGCAACGTCGAGCGCCGCTCGAAATCCTCGTAGAGCCCTTCCTTCAACACCGGACCAAAGGCCTCCCAGACCTTGGCGTAGGCCTCGGCATCGTTCTGGGCGAGCTTATCGAGTTCACTGAGAATCCGGCTGGTGACGCCCTTCTTGATCGCGGCCAGGAGCGGGCTTTCCTGGATCATCTCGCGCGAGACGTTGAGTGGCAGATCGGCCGAGTCGACAAGTCCACGGACGAAGCGCAGGTAGCGTGGCAGGAGCTCGGCCTCATCGGTGATGAAGACGCGCTTCACATAGAGTTTCATCCGGCCGTGACGATCGGGATCGAACAGGTCGAACGGCTTGGATCCTGGCACAAAGGCCAGCGCCGTGTACTCGTGACGGCCCTCAGCCCGGAAATGCACTGTCAGGGCGGGCTCATCGAACTGCCCGGCCACGCTGCGATAGAAGTCGGTGTAGTCTTCAGATGTGATCTCAGAGCGCGACTTCACCCAGAGGGCGGCGCCGTCGGCAACCTCCTGCGGCTCCGCCCCGGGCTTCTCGACGAGGGAGATCGGCACCGGCACATGGCCCGACTGCTCCTTCACGATGCGCTCGAGCCGGTTGCGCTCGGTGTAGGAGGCGGCGTCCTCCATCAGGTGGAGGACCACCCGCGTGCCGCGGGCGGGCGCCTCCTCGATGACTGCCGGCGCGACCGTATAGGAGCCCTTGCCGTCGGACGACCAGAGGGTCGCCTCATCATGACCTGCACGGCGTGAGATGACGTCAACTCGGTCGGCCACCATGAAGGCTGAGTAGAAGCCGACGCCGAACTGCCCGATGAGCTGGGCCCCTTCGCCGCCTTGAGCTGCCTGGATCCGGTCCATGAAAGCTTTAGTGCCCGAGCGGGCGATGGTGCCGAGTGCCTCGATTATCTCGTCGCGGCTCATCCCGATCCCGTTGTCCTCGACCGTCAGACGGCGGTTCTCGGCATCGATCAGCAATGTGATCCGGGTCTTGGGATCATCGCCGAGCAAAGCTGGGGTGGAAATCGCCTCGTAGCGCAGCTTCTCGCAGGCGTCGGCCGCGTTGGAGATCAACTCGCGCAGGAAGACATCCTTGTCGGAATAGACCGAGTGCACCATCAGGTGCAGCAGCTTGGCAACATCAGCCTCGAAGGAGTGGCTCTCAGGGGCGGGCGTGGTGTCAGCAGTCGTCATGGCGTGAGATGAACCTTGTTGCTCCGGCGGGCGATGAGATGGCGGTGGACGGTCAAGATTTCAAGCCTTAAGGCCTCGGGTAAGGCCAGCTGTGTAGAGATCCAGCAGGTGCCGCTTAGCGGGCCGATCGGAACCTCTCGAAGGCAGTAATCTTGTGGGTGTAAGGCTCGACCTCGCGCCGGTAAACCTCGCGCCGAAGAAACGCGAGCTCAGCCTCACCGGCCTCCTCGTCAACCTCCACCCACCACGACTTCGGGCGCCCGTTGGTCCCGTCATTCCAGCGGTACCCTCGCGCCTTCAGCACGTCCTTCATGTCGAACGGGCTGCTCTCCGCCCAGATGCGCAGGAGCGACTTCCGAGCCGAGGCAAGCAGGTGCTTGAAAGGGAGACCAGCCTCCGACGGCAGGGGAGAGGCCAACACCTCAAGCAAGGCATGGCAGTCCTCGACTGCGCGGTGCCCCTCGTGGAACCAGCCACACTGCGTCAGGAGATAGCCCAGCTTCGATCCCTCAAACCCAAACCCGCTCCAGGCGATCTCGGAATGGGAGCAGGCCCACGCCTTGACCTGGAAATCCTTGGACAGGCGCTCACAGAAGGGCCGATCAAAGCGAGCGTTGTGCGCGATGATCAACTCCGCCGGCGCGATGAACTTCTCCACTGCCTCAAGATCGAGCACTTGGCCGGCGACCATCTCAGGCGTGATCCCGGTCAGGCGAGTGATCTCAGGACTGACAGGTACGCTCGGCTCACGCAGGGCATTGAACGTTCCGATCACATCACCGATCCGGCCTTCGTCATCATAGGTAAAGGTGATCATGCCGAGTTCGATGACCTCGTCCCTCGTATGATCGAGACCGGTGGTTTCGGTGTCGAGGATGACGGCGATCTTCTCGCCTTCGCGAGCGGTGCGGGACACGACGATGGGGCGTGGCGTCAATCGACGCAAAACGCGGTAGTCGCCTGTGGCCTCCAGCATCCGGGCGGCGGTCTCGTAGTCAGGGGCCTTAAAGATCTCACTGCGAGGCTTGGCTTTGATCACAATCTCACCGACGGGACGCGTCTCGATCGGACCCGGCGGTGCGTCGTAGTCCAAGAAAAGGTCAGCCTGGCCTCGCATTCCCACACCTTCCGCCCGCCAATAGGACAGCCCCACGAGTGCGGCCCGGCGGGGCAGACTAGAGGGTGCGGGTCGCCAGATCGTTAATGCACAAGGTATACGGGGAGGGAGTAAAACCGTGGAGCGGGTGGTCTGTCCCGATGCGTGCAGGCAGTTCAGTTATACAAGATTACAGTGGGAGTGCCCTGAACCCTATCCAGAATTACCGTCTGACTCTTGTTTTCTGAGGCGCTCAATACGATTTCACGTGGTCCTGATGGTGAACCCGGACCATGACAGTTCATTTTCCCTTCGACAACACCTACGCGCGCCTGCCTGATCGGTTCTATGCGCGTGTAGAACCCGAAGCCGTTACGGCTCCGAGGCTCATCCGGCTGAATTGGGATCTCGCCTTACATCTCCGCCTCGACCCTGATCTTCTCTCCAGTCCTGACGGAGTTGAACTTCTGTCCGGCAACCGCGTTCCGGATGCGGCAGAGCCCATTGCCATGGCTTACGCCGGCCACCAGTTCGGGAACTTTGTGCCGCAGCTCGGTGACGGCCGCGCTGTCCTCCTCGGTGAAGTGGTTGATCGAGACGGCATCCGCCGGGACATTCAACTCAAGGGTTCAGGTCCGACGCCGTTCTCGCGCCGCGGCGATGGGCGGGCGGCGTTGGGACCTGTCTTGCGTGAGTATCTTCTCAGCGAGGCAATGGCGGCGCTTGGGCTGCCGACAACGCGGGCGCTCGCCGCAGTCTTGACCGGCGAGATGGTTGTCCGCGAGACGCTACTTCCCGGGGCAGTTCTCACCCGCGTTGCCTCGAGTCATGTCCGGATCGGCACGTTCCAGTTCTTTGCAGCCCGGCAGGATGTGGAGGGGCTACGCCTCCTGGCGGACTACGTCATTGCCCGGCACTACCCACAGGCTGCCGAAAGCGACCAACCCCACCGCGCGTTCCTAGACCAAGTCATTGCAGCCCAGGCAAACCTTATCGCCCGTTGGCTCCACATCGGCTTCATCCACGGAGTGATGAACACCGACAACATGTCCATCGCCGGCGAGACGATTGACTACGGCCCATGCGCCTTCATGGATGCCTACGATCCGGCGACAGTCTTCAGCTCGATCGACCGGCAGGGCCGCTATGCCTATGGCAACCAACCCCACATCGGCCTTTGGAATTTGACACGGCTGGCTGAGACGCTTCTGCCGCTCCTATCCGAAGACCAGGAGAAAGCTATTGCGGAAGCGGGCGAGGCGCTCGAAGCCTTCTCGGGTAAATTCGAGGCGGCCTATCACGCGGCGCTCAGGTGCAAGCTCGGGCTGCTGACGGAACGCGAGGAAGACCTGACACTCGCCGGGGATCTCATGAAGGCAATGGCTGAGAATCAGGCTGACTTCACTCTGACATTCCGGCACTTGAGCGATGCTGCCGCTGGAGCCGAAGGGGATGAGGCGGTACGAAACCTCTTCATCAATCCGCTTGCTTATGATGCCTGGGCCACCCGCTGGCGCGAGCGGTTGAGCCTTGAGCCGCAAGATGGTGCAAGCCGCCAAGCTGCAATGCGAGCCGTCAATCCAGCCTTTATCCCGCGCAATCACCGCGTGGAGGCGGTGATACAAGCTGCGGTTGAGCGGGGCGACTTTGCTCCTTTCAAGGAGCTCCTGACTGTTCTCTCGAATCCCTATGAGGATCAGCCAGCTTTCGCCCACTATTCCGAGCCACCGGAACCGCACCAGCGCGTCTATCGGACATTCTGCGGGACATAAGACGGGAAGACTGCTTCAGCAGTTTTCCCACCCGGGCTGTTCATCGCATTTGGTGCCGCACTTTATGCTTCCAGCGGGGAACTACCCAGGACACCTATGTCCCTCCACGGCTTCGACCTCCGCCCAATTGCCAATCTGCATGCTGGGCGGAGGAAAGGCGACACGCGTGGGAAGTCAGCTAGCCGGGACAGCCAAATGTCGGAACATATGTTGGCGTGCTTCGTCGTCCATCTCAGCTTTGAAGCTGTGCCTCTCCTTCAGCGCGGCAGTGGCCTGAGCGGCCGGGCGAGCGCTGATCTCATCAAAAAGACGCTTGAGGTTCGGGAAGTCCTCCCAGGCGTTCTCACCTAGAATGAAGGGCACCATGCGTGCCCAGCCCCACAGGGCCATGTCCACGATGGTGTAAGTTTCACCCACCATGTAGCGCTGCCCGGACAGATGCGCATCAATGATGCTGTAATGTCTCTTCGCTTCGTAAAGATAACGATTGACGGCATAGTCCTTGGGCTCAGGCGCAAAGTGCTTGAAATGCCCGGCTTGGCCTGAGAACGGGCCGACACCCGTTGCAATGAACATCAGCCAAGAGAGAAGCTCACCACGCGTAACCGGTGTGCTGTCAGGGAGGAACTGTCCGGTCCTCTCCGCAAGATAGAGCAGGATCGCGTTCGAGTCGAAGACCCTTACGCCGGTATCTTGGTCGATGATCACAGGCACCTTGCCATTCGGATTGATGGCCAGAAAGTCCGACTGATGCTGCTCGCCTTTGCGTGTATCCACGGGCTTGAGCTCATACGGGAGGCCCATCTCCTCCAGGCACAGAGCAACCTTCATCGGGTTCGGGGCAAGGTTGTAGTAGAATGTAATCAAAGCAGAGCTCCAGCAGCAGGGGCGATGGCGGGTAGGTTCTGACAAGAGCCGCTGCCGCATGTCATGCAATCGCAGCGAAACTCGTCAGGGGGCGTCAGGCAGGATTTTCAAAGAGGTGAGAGGACGTGGATCAAGAGGTCTTCGATCATGTCAGCCGTTCGCTCAGTATAAGCCTTCATGTGCGGGGCGGCAGCGTGCGCTTTGGGCGCTTCAGGGCTCGCCCATTTCTCGACCATGACAAAGGTGTCTGGCCCAAGTTCGGTCTAGGAAGCTCCGAATGCCGCCGGAAGATCGACAACAGGAACGTACTCGATGCAAGCCTCTTCAGCATGCACGGCCGGCATGTTCGCTCGGAACTCTCGGAGCACGGTTTCACGCATACCGGGCTTTGCAGTGATGTAGGCCAGAACGTGCAGCATGAATGATCTCCTGATAGCCGATTGTTAGACACAGCTCGGCGGTCCCGCAAGCTCCTTACCTTGGATGCAGGACCTGTGACTCTCGCGTTAAGTTCGGCGATCGAGATACATCAACCTGTCCTGGAGCCCAGGCGCCTCGGCCGCCTCTCAAGAGGTTGATGGGAGACCGGACCAAAGCCGCCGAGGGGAGCCCAGTGAGGCCACCGGGCCTCCGGCCCCCAGCGCCACTGGGCATGTGGGGTTAAGCCGATCTCGCTTCCCTGCTCCGGAATGTTGATGCCAATTGGCAACTTATATGTGGCGGTCTGGCCCGCCCAATCTTCACGCTGATACCGAATCTCTCGTTTGCAATGGGGACAGCGTGACGCGAGAACTTTTCTGAAAGGCCGTGGGCTTTCTGCGAGATCAGGAAGAGCCGCTCGAGCCTTGGCATAAGCGTCTGCGTAGCCGTGCATCGCTTGGGCCACCTCAATTTCGAGAGGTCTCGCATGTGGCGCTTCAGCCCTGTAGGCCAGGAGAGCTCTTTTTCGGCAGGTGCGGTGCCAACATTGCTCCTCACGAAGAACGAGTGGAATAATCCCATGCCGGCCATTGCCATACCACTGAAGCTGCCCGGTGAGGGCACCGGCGACAAAGTCAGAGATGCTGAGCGACAAGCCGTCGACATGCACGTGCGCTCCCGGTAGGCCATACTGATCCTTCCAGGCCGTGGTTTTGGAGGCCGGTAGATGTGGGTCAGGCCTAAGCCAGTAATGATGCAGGGCTGCAGGCTCATGAGCGACCAGCCAGAGGGCGCGAATGCCCGAAGCCACATAGCGCTCTTGCCGCTGGCGGTAGGTTTCCTCCTCCTGGAGCTGAACCTGAGCTTCAATGGCGACAGTCCAGGGCTTTCCAGGCCGGCGGCACAGGACATCGGCCCGCCAGTCCTGGCCATCTGGTGCCGTCCCAGATTGCTCCGGCAGGGCATCCCAACCCGCGGCTCGGGCTCCAATCAGGCTCTGTGCTTTGATGTAAAGATGGAGGTCGCTTTCCCTTGCTCCCTCGGGAATTTGCTCAGGAGGATGGGCGAAGAAGCGTGTTCCAAGGCGCGATGTCTTGGGGATGGCCCGCCCTTTCCCATATGGCATCCATGCATCGCGATTTCGCGCTGATCGCAATCGCTCCCATTCATCATCGGTCATCAGTGGAGCAATAAGCGGCTCTCATGAGTGGGTATATGCGAGCAGCGGCATGGTCTAACTTATATTACCTCGAGACGTGCGTATGGTGTTGAAACCGCACACTTCGAATGCGCCATGAGAAAGGAAGTCTGAGCTGTCGATCAGTGGGCAGCTAACCATTCCTGCAGTTTCGTCCAGCGCCTCTTCATCTGCCCACCCCCGACTGCAATCCCGACAGCTTTCTTTTGGCCCACCAAGACCACGAGCCGCTTGCCGCGGGTTACGCCAGTGTAGAGCAGGTTGCGGGCCAGCATGGTGTAGTGCTGTGTTACGACAGGGATAATGACGGCGGGATACTCCGAGCCTTGCGACTTGTGGATGGTAGTCGCATAGGCAGGGACGAGCGTGTCAAGTTCACCGAACGGATAGGACACCTCCCGCCCATCGAACGAGGCAATCAGTGCCCCTTCCTCGTCATCGATCCGCACCACCATGCCAAGGTCACCGTTGAAGACCTCCCGGTCATAGTCGTTTTGGGTCTCCATCACCCGATCTCCTGGCGAAAAGCGCCAGCCAAACCGCTCCACCTTGGATGACGGATTGGGATTAAGCACCTCTTGCAGCTGGATGTTGAGATTACGAGCTCCGAGCACGCCCCGGTTCATGGGGCAGAGCACCTGAATATCCTTCATCGGATCGAGCCCGAACCTACGCGGCATGCGTTCCTTGATCATCTGGATGATCTTGGGCACACCCTCCTCGGGATCGGCGATCTCGACGAAGTAGAAGTCAGTCTCCTCGCCGGCCTTTGGCACCTCGGGCATCTGACCCTTGTTGATGCGGTGAGCATTCACCACGATCCGGCTTTCTGCCGCCTGCCGGAAGACCTCGGTCAGGCGGGCGACAGAAATTCGACCTGAGGCGATGATATCGGCCAGCACCTGCCCTGAGCCGACGGAGGGCAACTGGTCCACATCTCCCACCAACAGCAATCCTGCTTGCGGCGGCACCGCCTTGGTCAGGGCATTCATCAGCGGCACATCGACCATGCTGGTTTCGTCCACCACCAGCAGATCGCAGTCGAGTGGGTTCTCTTCACTGCGTGAGAAGCCACCATGCTTCGGATCAATTTCTAGCAAGCGGTGAATGGTCTTGGCTTCCAGTCCCGTCTGCTCTGTCATGCGCTTGGCCGCTCGTCCCGTAGGAGCTGCTAACGCGACCCGAACGCCTTTGGCAACCAGCAGACGCAAGATCGTGTCGAGCAGGGTTGTCTTGCCGACGCCCGGACCACCGGTCACTACGGCCATCTTGGAGCCAAGCACCAGCTTCAGAGCCTCACGTTGTGAGGTTGCCAGGGTCTTGCCCGTGCGGCCTTCAACCCACGGAATGGCCTTGTCGAGGTCGATCTCTGGCCAGGGTGCTGGACCAGACGCTCGCTCGATCAGCCGAGACGCAATCGCTTGCTCGGCGAGATGGAGACCTTTTAGGAAGAGGCAGGTCTCGTCCCCAATGGTGTCCGAGACGATCTCGCCCTTGGACAACTCCTCGACTATCGCTGTGCGGATCAGGGCCTCATTGACTTCGAGGAGTTGCTCGGCCAGCCGGGTGAGAGCATCGACCGGCAAGGCGCAGTGCCCCTCGTCAGTCGCCGTCTGGAGCGCGAACGAGATACCAGCCCGGATGCGCTGCGGGGCAGTCTTCTCCATCCCGAGCTTCGCCGCGATGGCATCTGCCGTTCTGAAGCCGATGCCGCGCACGTCCTTGGCTAGTCGATACGGGTCCTCCGTCATGACCTGGATGGCCTCATACCCATAGGTCTTGAAAATGCGAACCGCTCGAGCGGTGCCGACCCCGTGCGCGTGAAGGAAGATCATGATCTCCCGCACCGCCTTCTGCTCGGCCCAGCCCGCCACGATGCGGGACGCCCGCATCTGCCCAATTCCAGGCACCTCGGTCAGGCGCTCGGGGGCGGCCTCGATAATCTCGAAGGTGTCCACCCCGAAGGCAGCGACGATCCGCTTCGCCATGGCCGGCCCGATGCCGCGCATTTGTCCGGAGGCGAGATACTTCTCGATCCCCTCGGCACCGGTCGGTGGGGTGGTCTTGAGCACCTCGGCCTTGAACTGCAGCCCGTGCGTACGGTCGGTGATCCAAAGCCCGCTAGCGGTGATCCATTCGCCTGCGGAAACGGCTGGGGTGTGTCCGACCACCGTCACGAGGTCGCGCTTGCCCCGTGCATGTACCTTCAGGACAGCGAAGCCGTTCTCGGCATTGTGGAAGGTCACACGCTCGACCGAGCCCGCGAGCGTCTCGGGAACGGGCCTTTGATCAACTTGTAAGGGTCGAGTCATCTGGTTCATGGCGCCTGCCAGGAAAAGATCCCGGGCTCTCCGACTGTAGCGCTGGATGGCACCACTGACGAGGATGCTCTCCCTCTATTCACGTCAAAGGTTCTTGGTTTGTTTCAAGGCTTTTTTGCGACAATGTGGGTTAGCACGGACTCCATCAAGGGCAATTCGTGGGTTTAGTTGTGGTGCCAACTAAGCAAGCGCCTTAGGCGCGGACCTCCTCGGAGGGCCTTCAGAGCCGCTACAAGGCTCTCCATTTTTGGAAGCAAGGCCAATTCGCCGGCTATGCTGCCAGAACTGCCAATTAGCAGGTCGCCCGGTAGCTTGGCCGGTGACCCTATCCTTGACGATCCTTCCTGCGGCTCGGGGAGTTCTGGCCTCCCTTGCGGCCAGCTTCGGAGGCCGATGCAGTGTTCTGGGCGAAATACCGTTTTTCAGCCGGGACGCTCTTGCCGCCTTTGCTTGCGATCTCGCGACGCCTTTCCTCACTCATTGAAGCAAAGCCGCGCTTTGGCGAGTTCTCATCAGCACCCATGACCGTTCTCCGAAAGCCCCTGGCCCTAGGCCGAGAACGGCCGGTTCTGGTAGAAGTTCGGGCGCTCCGCAAACTTATCTGGATGCTCCGCCGTCGGGCAGCCGCTCGGTTCGATCGCGCTACCCTTTCTGTCGCTACCCTTTCTGTGTGGCGTTCGGTTCATCAAACAGAATCCTGATGAGGCGCCACAGTTCGCGGTGCCCGGCGGTCTGTCCGCCCTGGAGCATATACTCGGAGATCTCGATTTGCTCCGTCCCGTTGTTCGAGCCCCGCTCCGGGTCAGGTCCACGTGCTGCCACTCGTGCTCGACGTAGAGGCACTTGGTGTCCGTATCGAACACCAAAGACCAAGTGTCGTCATTGTTGGCGACCGGGCCCTTAGCGGTCCCGTGCAGTTCTCGTCTCAACAGTGCCATTGTGCGCTCCCTTGGTCTGCTATTGAGTTGGTCGACCCAGCTCAATCATGGACTCATCGCCCTCACCCCCCATCTATGGTAGCAGCCAGGCGGCTGGCTGGAAGAATTCTGATTCTGCCTTCTCACGCGGTGACTGAGCGCCGCAGTATCACCCGCATTACAGGGCGGATCGATAGGCAGGTGAGGGGCCGCCCGCGCTGTCGCGGGCGACGTTAAAGACCTGGCGGGTGGTGAAAACGCTGTAGAGATTCCACATGAGCGGGATTCTCCGACAGGGCGTGGTCCTCTTCGGCGGCGGTTCACAAATCATGAAGCACGGTGCACGCCTTCGCCTCCAGCTCTGGAGCCTAGCCGAAATGGTACAAGACGGCGTCCCGCTTTCCAGGTGGCGACGGGCCAACGAGTTACTTGCGAGCGGCCATGAGATCGTGGGTGAGGACGGTAAGCTTGCCGATCAGCGATGCCATATCGCCAGGATCGCAGGACCACTGGGTGCCAATGGCCGATCCGTCAGCGGACACGGACACCACGGCGAGCGAGCGCAGCTTGCCTTCACGGGCGAGCCGCAGATGTTCCTGCAGCAGGTCGATCATCGATGCAGTGTTCTCATCGACCGGAGGCGTGCTAACGGGATGAAGCTTAGCCACCGATCCACTTTGATTTGCCTGCTTGTCGCTCATGGTGCACCCCGCAATAATTCCCAGGCTCTTACGGCCTTCTGAATAAGGATTCGCACTAGACATGAACCATGCGTCAACACTAGGCCTGTGCAGCAGAAATATTGGCCGTGTCGTATTTCGACAACAGGACCAGGTAAGCTTAGCCAATACCATTGGCAGCGGCGCCAATGGGAATCTTTTATGAACGCGCTGGAGCAACCGACAACTGCGCGGCGGTGGACACGGATGGATGATGGCTCAGGTGACGAGGTTGCAGGCAGCAGAACAGGGTTCGAAATCATGAGGAATCAGGTTCTGCTGGACCTCGGTCTGCCAGTCGACCGCATGCCGGAGGCTGAGGTGGCCTTGCGGTTGGCCGAGTTCATCCTGTCGCTTCCCGCCTCCGGAGCAATGGCCAGCGTCGCGATTGACGGGGCCAGCATCAAGGTCGGCGATGCTGTCGTCTTCGACATCGGCCGCTTTATGGCTGGCACCGGATGGGAGCAAGCCAAGGAGCCGCAGGTCGGCCGCAATGCCTGGACCGGCGTGTATAGACGCGGCGACAAGACCATCCGCGTGCACTCGCGGCCGGGCGAGGGCGACGTGGTCACCCAAGTCAACGGCCGCCGCATCGTAGCCAGGTGCAAGAAAGGCCCGCTCGTCCGAAAGCCCGGAGGACCGGAGTACCCACTCCTCACGACGGCGCTCGGCCAAGCGATTCTGTTCGAGGTCTCTGCTGATGACATTGTGGTCGCCGCGGTGCCGGACACGCCTGTCTTCCGTAAGCTCGCGGAGACTTGGCGGTGCCGACCGCTGGTCAGACGGACCGGCATCCGGATCGCCCTCGTGGCGCGCGATGGCGCAGTCTCCGGCCTCGACCTGTAGCAGCACAGGCCGTGGTGCGCGATGGAGAAGGCTCTTCTGACTGTAGGACGTTGCGAAATTGGATGGCCTCTCTTGAGTGTGTGCACAATGACAGTCTTGCACGCCCGAGGCCGAGTTCCGGGGGCGCGGTAAGGCCCGTCTACGGCCCCAGTGCGTCATGCCGGATTTTGATGGCTTGTGACGGGGCGTAGACGAGCCTCCGGTGCCAATCGCACCAGCTCGAGCCCTCCTTTGTCGGGGCTCCACAACAGACGGCACGTCGAGGGTCATCGGAGACGATGTAGCGGCACTGCCGCGTGCCGATCTTGAGCAGTTTTGTTCGTTGTCTCGGGTCGGGCTCTTGCATGATGGGCTGACTCAGTGGAAGTCGCGTGTCGCGACGCGGATGGCTGGTACAGTAGTATGCCGTTCCGGGACCATGACTGGCGTCGCATCGACAACCTCTTTCGGTCCGCCGCGCAGCCGGTCGCGCGTTCCGAGCTTTGCCTCATCTCCTCGACCGTGTTCCGCCTGGAATGGTTGATCCCGGTCGCCCACGGATCGCAGCAGGTGCGATAGATCGACGATGTGCTCGGCGATAACATGGGTCACCCCACCCTCCTTCTGAAGGCGTCCACGACACCCGATCATTCCTGAGGACAGGATCAGCCGGCGCTGCTTCTCAAACAGCGAAGGCCAGATCACGAGGTTCGCCACATCGGTCTCATCCTCGATCGTCATGAACATTACTCCTTTCGCGGATCCCGGCTTCTGCCGCACCAAGACCATTCCGGCTATCGTCAGCCTGCGGCCATCCCGCATCATTCGGATTGCCGAGCAGCGATGAATGCGCTGGCGCCGCAATTCCTCCCGGAGGAAGGAAATCGGGTGTTGCCGAAGCGTCAGCCCTTTCGACCGGTAGTCCTCCACAACCTCACGACCCTCGGTCATTGGCGTGAGTTCTACATGCGGTTCATAGCCTTCCGGTCGGATCTGACTGTCCCGCTCATCGGCTGCTGCAAAGAGCGGAAGGGGGGCATCCGAAAGGCCTTTGATTGTCCAGAGAGCGTCCCGTCGACTGACCCCGATCGGTCCGTAGGCATCCGCGTCCGCTAGTCGCTCGAGAGCCGCGACGGAAATTCCAGCCCGACGCCAGAGATCCTCGATCGATGTGAAAGGATGGTTCGCCTGGGCCAATGGGATCATGGCCGCCTCAGAGTTCTTTAACCCCGCGATCAGCCTTAACCCGAGGCGAACCGCGAACCGTTTCGGGTTCCGCGTCGGCTCGAGCGTGCAGTCCCAACGCGAGTGGTTGATGTCGATAGGGCGGATTTCGACTCCATGGTTTCGTGCATCCCGAACCAACTGCGCGGGAGCATAAAAGCCCATCGGCTGGGCGTTCAAGATCGCACAGCAGAAGACGTCCGGATGGTGGCATTTCATCCAGGACGAGGCATAGGCGATCTTGGCGAACGAGGCTGCATGGCTCTCCGGGAAGCCATAGGATCCGAAGCCCTCGAGCTGCTTGAAGGTTCTCTCCGCGAACTCCGGGTCGTAACCACGCGCGGTCATGCCGCTCACGAGCTTGTCCCGGAACTTGGTGACGCCCGCCGTCAGTTTGAACGTCGCCATAGCCCGCCTGAGTTGGTCCGCCTCGGACGGCGCGAACCCGGCGCATTCGATGGCCACCCGCATGGCCTGCTCCTGAAACAGCGGCACCCCGAGTGTCTTTTCCAGAACACGCCGGAGCTCGGGCTGGGGATAGTCCGGTTTCTCGTGACCTTCCCGTCGGCGGAGATATGGATGCACCATGTCGCCCTGGATCGGTCCCGGCCGAACGATCGCCACCTGGATGACGAGGTCATAGAAGATCCTCGGCTTGATGCGGGGAAGCATCGCCATTTGGGCGCGGCTCTCGATCTGGAAGACGCCGACCGTGTCGGCCTTCTGAATCATGCGATAGGTCGGGCCGTCCTTCAGCGGGATCGTGGCGATCTCCCGCTCCTCGCCCTTATGCTCCCGCAGAAGGTCGAAGGCCCGGCGCATGCAGCCGAGCATGCCGAGGCCCAGCACATCCACCTTCATGAATTTCAGGATGTCGATATCGTTCTTGTCCCATTCGATCACCTGCCGGTTCTCCATGGCGGCAGGCTCGATCGGCACGAGATCGTCGAGACGATCCTGGGTCAGCACAAAGCCGCCCGGATGCTGCGAGAGATGCCGGGGGGCTCCAATCAGCTCCGAGGCCAGTTCGAGCGTCATCCGCAGCCGCGGATCCTTGAGATTGAGGTTGAGCGCCTCGGCCTCCTTTTCCGTCACGCCATCGTTGCCCCAGCCCCAGACGAGGCCCGACAGGCCGGCGGTCACGTCCTCCGGCAGGCCCATGACCTTGCCGACTTCCCGCACGGCGCCACGGGCACGGTAGGTAATCACCACTCCAGTCAGAGCCGCACGATGCCGGCCATAGGTGTCGTAGATCCACTGGATCACATCCTCCCGGCGCTCGTGCTCGAAGTCCACATCGATGTCGGGCGGCTCACGCCGCTCCTCGGACACGAAGCGCTCGAACAGGAGATCGTGCTCGATTGGATTGATCGAGGTGATGCCGAGCACGTAGCAGACCGCGGAGTTAGCGGCCGACCCGCGCCCCTGACACAGAATGCCTCGCGTCCGCGCAAACTGGACGATGGCATTGACCGTGAGGAAGTATGGCGCGTAGTCCAACTTCTCGATCAGATGAAGCTCGTGCCGGATCGTTCCGGCCACCGTGTCGGGAACACCACTAGGGTAGCGACGGCTCGCGCCGTCCCAGGTCAGGCGCTCCAACTTCTCCTGAGCGGTCTCACCCGGATCGGTTTCAGTCGGATACTGATAGCGCAGCTCGTCGAGGGAGAATGTGCAGCGATCAAGTAGTTCCTCGATGCGGTGGAAGGCTCCAGAATGCCGTACAAACAGACGCTGCATCTCGGCTGGATCCTTCAGATGTCGATCCGAATTGCGCTCCAGCAGGAAGCCCGCAGCGTCGATCGTGCAGCCCTCCCGGATGCAGGTGACGACATCCTGCAGCCGGCGCCGATCCGGATGGTGATAGAGGATGTCACCGAGTGCGACGGTTGGAACGCAGGCGATCCGGGCAGCTTCTTCGACCTCATGCAGACGCAGGTGTTCGTTTTGAGAGAACCGGCGGATCAGGGCCATGTAGGCGCGATGACCGAAGGTGGATTTCAGGCGCGACAGGTTCGCTTTGAGTGTGCCGTTCGCCTCATCGGCCAGGAGGACCGCTAGCAGACCCTCGCTCCACTGGACGACATCATCCCATGTCAGAAAGCATTTGCCTTTCCCACAGCGGCTCTTTCCGATGCTTAGCAATCGGCACAGCCGCGAATAGGCCGGGCGATTCGTCGGATAGACGAGGAGGGACGTGCCGTCGGTCAGATCAAGCCGGCATCCGACCACCAGGCGCACGCCTGTGTCCTTTGAGGCTTCATACGCGCGGACGATCCCGGCCAGAGAATTCCGATCGGTAATTCCCAGCGCCGATATTCCGAGCAGCTTAGCCTGCTCGAACAGTTCGGCCGGACTGGATGCGCCGCGTAGAAACGAGAAATGGGTGGTGACCTGCAGGTCGGCATACACGGTCATGCAAAGAACCCGTGCATCCACCAGCGGCCGCCCTCAGACATTGGCGCATCACGGAAGATCCAGAAGCGAGCACCCTCGGTCGTTTCGAGCCGGTAGTAATCCCGGATCCACTTCTGCTCATCGCCGAGCCACCACTCGGAGGTGATGCGTTCCGGCCCATCCGCCTTCGTGACCTTGTAGCGGACACGGCGCCAGATGAATGACCCGGGCGGGTGATCCGGCAGCAGGGCCGTCGTCATGATCGATTCCGGCGGATCAAGGAGGCGGGTGGGACGCTCCAGGCTTTCCGGCCAGCTGGATTCCGATGGTGGTGCGAGAGCTGAAATCCTCCTTGTCATGCGCTCCGGGACGCGGGATTGGACCGGAGCAAGCCGATAGACGCGATCTTCCCCAATGCGAGCGGTCAGCCGGTCAACGAGTTGGCTTAGATCGACAGCTTCGTCCTCGGCCTCGATCCCTCTTACGACTGTCTGCTTCTCAGACAGTGGATCGACGCGGTTGGCTACGAGGACGATTTCCTCGATGCCAAAGCCTGGGTCGACGGTCTCAATTTTCTCATCGAACAGCTTTGCCAAGTGAACGTGGTCCCGGGTGGCCTTGGCTGTCCCGACGCGAAGTGAAGCACCTTTCTGATCCACCCGGCGGACGATCAGGTCGAGACGACGGACACCTTCGCCGCGGTTCCCGAGTGATTGACACATCTCCTCTGCGAGCCGTCGCACCACCAACTTCAGGTCCTCCAGCCGGCCGATCGGCTCCGCAAAGGCGCGGGATGCAATAACCGCCTCCTCCGGAATCATCGGCGTGATCGGCTCGAAGGCATGCCCCAGCGCCTGATCCAAGCGCAGGCTTGCTTCGCGGCCGAAGCGGCGCACCATCGGGGCCCGCGGCATGGCGGCGAGCTGACCGACACGCTCGACACCCAGGCGATGCATGGTGCTCACTGTCTCATGAGAGAGCCGGAGGGCTTGCACGGGCAGGGCCGAAACAGCGTCGACTGTCCGGCCTGGTGGAATAATTCCGCCCTTGCCGTACCGCGCAACGGCCCATGCCGCACCGGGCACATCGGCGATCGCCGCGCGGGCATGAATCCCGTTGTTCTCCACACGATCAATCAGCTTGTTGAGCAGAGCTTCCTCGCCTCCAAAGAGATGCTCCACTCCCGCGATGTCGATCCAGATTCCGTCTGGAGGATCGGGTGCGACGACAGGTGAAAAGCGGATCAGCCATTCTGCGAGCTGCCGCAGCGATGCACTTTCACCATCCGGATCGGCATCGATGATGTGCAGATCCGGGACCATGGCCTGTGCTTTGGCAACGGCCATTCCCTCGATCAGGCCGACTTTCCGTGCGGCCAGGCATGCAGACGCAATCAGCCGGCGCGAGCCCTGCTTGTTCACGGTCACAAGCGGCTTCTCGCGCGGCGGGTCACCGAACTTGCGCCTGATCCTGTCGGTTGGCCAAGTCAGCAGGTAGAGCGAGACGACCCTGCGCATTGCAGGCCTCCAAAATCCAGGAACGGGGTTCCGCACCCCGGCAGCGCACGAGCTCAACCTGCCAGCGGCCGCGTTTAAGGCCGCCGGCAGGAACAACCTCCGACGGGACCGGCGACACGCGCCATCGCGTCGAGGCAGCGGTGGGAAGCTTGGTCAGGTCCTTCTGAGCGACCGTCCACCAGCGCCGGATGACCAGGGCGGGAACGCCTGAAGCCTCCGCGGCCACCTGCAGGCGACGGGAGGTGGTGAGGCCGAGCCGGGAGACTTCGCCGATGACCGCGCCCAGGCCTTTCTGATGTAGGCCCTCTTCGATGAGCGGCAGAACGTCGGCATCACGATTGGTCTCGGCGTAAATGACACGATCCGGATGAAGGCTGACCTTCATCAGGCCAGGAGCAAACAGATCGCGCCGGGTCAGGCACCAGAGCACCGGACCTTTGAGGCGGGCGGCAATCCCCGCCGTGAAGAACGTGGCGGACCCGGCAAACTCCGCTGCTGGCCCATGCTCGACCACCTCGTGCAGGGCTCCGAGGGTAAGCCCTCGTCCCGGCAGATGCCGGTCGAGCGCTAAAACGCCAAAGGGCAGGAACTTGCGCGAGCCATACGTCCCGCCAAGCCTCTCGATCTGGCGCCTCAAGTCGTCGATGACTTCGCGCCGGGTGACCATCGGTCAAGCTCACCTCCCTCCTGCGACAAAATGGAACAAAACAAGAACATATGCCGCTGCGTAGAGTCAATGTGAGGTTCGCCCAAGCGCCTGTGGATATCGGGGAGGAGAGTGTTGCAATGGTGGGATCGATGTGTTTGGCGCCGAGCGTTGATCCTTCTGGCCCTCGACGGCGGTGCCGGTGACCCAGGATCCCCGCAGGTTCTCGACAAGGTCGAAGCCGAAGTGGCGATCCCGCTGGCTGCCTCTCCTGAGAGGCTCGTCATCCCTCTCGCATCGCTCTCCGCCAGGAAAAGCTCAACGGCCGGAACATGCATCCTATTGGCATCCAGTACGTTATTCCAACCTGGGCCATGAGGGAGGAAGCCGTGACAGACATCAGCCAGATCAAGGAGCATATGGAAGTCATCGGCGCTGATGGCGCCCACGTCGGCACGGTCGACCATCTCGAGGGAAACCGCATCAAGCTGACCAAGAAGGACAGCGGGGAGGGGTCGCACGAGGGCCACCACCATTATATCGCAACGGCTTTGGTCGCAGACATCGAGGGCAACCAGGTACGCCTCTCGGCTAACGCCGATGTCGCTGTCACTTTCGAAGAGGAAAGCGACGGCCGCCAGGCCTGATGCTCGGTAACCTGCATTCAAGCCTTAACTGAGGCAACCTCAAACCCGGCTCATGCCCGACGTAGCAACAGGGCAAGATGCGCTGTGTCAGCTGGGTCCATCACTGTTGTGAATCGTTGCACCGCAATGGATTCATGACTTTGATTGGATCTCGCCTCATGCTCTGCGCAACATGGAGACATGTGCGGAGACACAATTCAGTACCTGGTCCTCGACAGATTCGATCCCGCCTGCAACATGGCCCGCTACTATGTCCTGGCGATCGAGCCCAGCCTGTTTGGTGACCCCACGCTGATCCGCGAGTGGGCTGTGTTGCACGGATCGATTGGTGAACGCACTGAGCCCACCCCCCTGCCTGTGGTTTAGGCGATGCGGACGGACTTCGGGCGTCCAAGCTCGAGCATGCGGTTCAAGACTTTGACGGCGATGGCCGTCTCGGTTCTGCGGCGTTGATCCGTCCGTGAACGCAAGGCGTCTCCGATCACTCGTTTAAGCCGGCTGATGGCAGTCTCCACCAGGGCTCGTCGCGTATACCCGGACCTCTTCTGCCAACCCATGGGTCCATGCTCCGCGATGTTTTGGAGATGCCGATCGCGCTGGGTCGGAGCGCTCTCCGCCGTCTCAGTCAGCACGGCCGTTGATCGTGGCGGAACGATCACGTCAGCATCAGGATGGCGCTCGCCAATGGTGCCGTAGATGCCAGCTTGATCGTAGGCTCCATCACCGATGAAAGAGGCAAGTGGGCCTGTGATCTGGTCGAGCAAGGGCTCAATCTGCGAGCCATCATCAACATCGCTGGTCGTCAACTCTGATGCGAGGATCTGTCCGGTCCCGGCATCAACGCCGATGTGTAGCTTGCGCCAAGCGCGACGCCTTTGGGCGCCGTGCTTCTCGATCAGCCATTCGCCGGGCCCGCACAGACGCAGGCCTGTGCTGTCGACCAGCAGGTCAACAGGTTCTCTGGAGCACGGAGATGGTCTTGGCACCTCCAAGGTTTCGGCACGCCGGCTCAGGGTTGAGTGATCCGGTACCGCCAGATCCAGACCCAGGAGTTGGAGGATCGAACCGATTAAGCCTTCCGTCTGACGCAGCGCTAACCGGAACACTGCCCGCAGGGTCAACGCCGTCCTAATCGCGAGGGCCGAATAGTGGGCTTGACCGCCCCGCGTGGTACGGGGCTCAGCCCGCCAGGCGGCAATGGCTTCCGCAGAAAACCAGACCGTCAGGCTTCCCCTCTGGCGCAGGCTGGCGTCGTACTCAGCCCAGTTCGTCACCCGGTACCGCTGCTTGGAGATGCGATGTCGATGGGCGGCATTGGCCTTGAAGGGCATGGTGAGGATCTTTACTCGGAAGCCAATCAGGCCGTTACACTATCCAGCCGCGGTTACCAACTCGCTCATCCCTGCAACCAGGCGCCGTAGAGAGCGTCGCTACCGCAATAGGCGGGGGGCGCGGACATTGCAGCAGTCCGCTCCCCAAGTGTGCGGAATCCCATGGCCGAGGCGCACCCTTTGCCAGATAGCTGAAGCTGCTCGGAAGGGTTCGACGTGTAACCAAATGCTGTGAAGGGCCGGCCTTAGGAGACCAGGAGGCGCGGTCTATCCGAAGCGGATCTGCACCCCCAGATAGGATGGATGAGCCAGGAACTTCGTCGCCAGCACCCGCTTCCGGCGTCCAAGGGCAACGCCGCAACTCCGGAAATCGCCCTGTCTGAGGAGGACCGCGCGGCCTTAAGACAGGCCGTCCGCTCGCTGGAGGGGCCAAGCTACGTTGGCCGCCTGGCAGCCTTGGCCGGGCGGCCGATCGAGCTGCTCGGGCAGGCCCTTCCCCAGGTCGCATCCGACCTAATCTCGAAAGCCACTCAGGCGGCGCTCACCCGGGCGCTGCGGTACGCGCTCCGGACGATCCCGAAGGAGGGCAGGGATCCGGAAACCCGCGCTCACAAGGCCCTTGCGATCCTGTCGGGCGCCATGGGTGGAGCGCTGGGCGTGTCGGCCGTCCTCGTCGAGCTCCCGATCTCGACGGCGATCATGCTGCGGTCGATTGCCCGGATCGCCCAGAGCGAGGGCGAGGATCTCGAACATCCCGAGACGGCGCTGGCATGCGTCCAAGTCTTCGCCCTGGGCGGGCATTCCGGCTCGGACAAACTGCACGAGGCCGGCTACTTTGCCGTGCGATCGGCGATGGCGAAGTCCGTCACCCGTGCCCTGCAGCAGATGGCCGGGCGCGGGGTGGTGGACGAGAGCGCCTCTGCCATCGTGCGCCTGCTGGCCCAGATTGGATCCCGATTCGGAGTGGTCGTGTCGCAGAAGGTCGCGGCCCAGGCCGTTCCGATTGTTGGGGCGATCGGCGGCGCGGCGGTCAACGCCGCCTTCATCGATCATTTTCAGACGCTCGCCCGCGGACATTTCATCGTGCGTCGCCTGGAGCGGATCTACGGCAAGGGAACGGTGCGCCGAGCTTACGACCAGATCCGGGTGGGCGAAGGCCTCTAACCGCGGGGGGCAGATCGTGACGATTTAAAGAGCAACTTGCGTTGCATCGATTGTACTCAGTCCGCCATCTTGGCTTGCGATCCAGAATTCGCCTCTGACAGGGCGCGAGAGAGTTCAGCCTCTACATCTTCCGTGGACACTCCAGGATCAATACCGGCTGCTGTATCAAAGACAACGTTTGCTACATTATCACCGTTGATGATCAAGAAACGCGCTATGCTCTGATCTGGATCCCCGCTAGATGTTTGATCCCAGGGTTTGATGGTGCATTCTTATCGCCGGAATGGAGGGATGCGCTTCTCTATTCGGCCCCTCCAAGTCAAGCGCTTTTAAGGCATCGGCCATCCCACCTCCAGGCAGTCGTCTCTCGCAGGGCCTTGCTTCTCTCCGGGATCGGCACATTTGCCCTCCCACCATGGGATTCGTAGGATGAGGTGGCTCAATCTATGGGGCGTTCTGGCCGCGGCAGCGCGGCCGATACAAGCGCATCCACGAGCTCGCCTGATCCATCGTCCTGCGAAGGACGTCTTTCTTCCGCCTTCTGGCGGAATTCGAGTTATCTCATTGCCCGTTCCGGTATGGCATCTTAGACAGCTGCGGGTATGCTTTCCCTCGTCCAGCGGAATACGGTGCCATCGCTCCAGATGCGGTGCATGATCACGCCCAGACGCCGGGCCAGCGCAACAATGGCTTTTCGCCCACCACGCCGTTTGGCGATATTCATCGCCCATGCTTTCAACCACGACCACTTCACGTGAACATTCGTCAGCATGACTTGAGCGGCTTCGTACAACAGCGTTCGCATCATGCCATCCCCGCAGAGGGAGACGCGGCCGATCCGGTTGCTCTCACCCGACTGATGAAGCACCGGCGTTAACCCCAGGGAGGCACCCACGGCTTTGGAGTTCCGGAAGCGAGCCGGAACGTCGATAGTACTGGCATAGGCTAAAGCGACAACGGGACCGACCCCTGGAATGGTCATCAGGCGTCGACAAACACCGTCGTCGCGGACAATCGATAGCAGCTTTCGATGAAGACGCTCGAACTCCTCTCGAAGCTTTCGCCGGCTGGCCAGCAGCGGCTCTATGATCTCTGCCAGGTCAGGCAGACAGTCAAGGAGTTCGCGAATGCGGATGTCGAATTTGGCTGCGCCAACGATGCCGACTTTGAGGCCGAAGTTGCGCAGCAGGCCGCGAATATCATTCTCAAATGCAATCGCCTTCTCCTGCAGCAACTTGCGGGCGGTCAGGAGGGCGCGCCGCTTTTGGCTGGTCAGGGTTTTTACATGAACCGGTCGGAACAGATTCACCCGCATCATCTGCGCAATGCCACGTGCGTCGTTGCGGTCACTCTTGTTCACCTGTGCCTTGAGGAATGCCTTCGTATGGCGGGTCTCGATGCAGACGATAGGCAGACCGGCTTCTGCAAGCCCACTGAACAGCCATTGCGACAAAGGGCCAGCCTCAAGGCCGATCCGCTCGAGCCGCCAAGCAGGATCGTGGAGGACTTGCGCGAGATCGTCTGGGTGGCTCGGCACCTTTGTCTCGCGACAGATCCTACCCGTTTCATCCACAATGCACACCGACGTCTCTTTCACCGAGACGTCCAGTCCAGCATAGTGCTTCATGCTAGGCTTCCTTTCCTGATGCTTGTGCTTGATCCAACAGACCAGGTTTCATCATCGTCCCGCGGCGCGCGCCTTTCTAGCCCAAGCCATGGGATGGCAGGCCGAATACTCCATCTATGGGCCAGGTTCTCCATGGGAGCGCCACAACGCTCGATCCAGTCCGTCGAGCAATACAAAATAGTCAAGCGAGCTTGAGGGCCCTGGCCGAGCGCCATGGCATCAACCCGAAGACGGTCGCCAAATGGAAGAAGCGGGATACCACCGCAGATCGCCCGACGGGGCCGAGAGCACCGCATTCAACGGTGCTCTCGGTCCAGGAAGAGGCGATCGTCGTCGCCTTCCGCAAGCACACCCTGCTGCCGTTGGACGATTGCCTTTACGCCCTTCAGCCCACCATCCCGCACCTGACGCGCTCATCCCTGCATCGCTGTCTGCAGCGGCATGGTATCAGCCGCTTGCCAGAGGTGACCGGCGACAAGCCCGCCAAGAAGAAGTTCAAGAGCTACCCGATCGGCTACTTCCACATCGACATCGCCGAGGTGCATACGGAAGAGGGCCGGCTCTACCTGTTCGTAGCCATTGATCGCACCAGCAAATTCGCCTTTGCCCAACTGCATGAGAAAGCCACAAGGCGCGTGGCGGGTGACTTCCTGCGGGCGCTGATTGCGGCCGTGCCTTACAAGATCCACACGGTTCTCACCGACAACGGCACTCACTTCACCACACCCGGCAACACCAGTTCGGCTGCCCCTCTGATCAAAGAGGCGATGGCCCGCGGCGAGATCTTCCGGGCCCATTCGTTCGAGCTCGCCTGTGCGCAGAACGACATCGATCACCGCTTGACCAAACCGCGCCATCCCTGGACGAACGGACAGGTTGAGCGCATGAACCGGACCCTCAAGGACGCGACCGTCAGGCGCTACTACTACGACACCCACGACCAGCTGCAGGGGCACCTGGGCGACTTCCTCGCCGCCTACAACTTCGCCCGAAGGCTCAAGACGCTGCGCGGCCTCACCCCCTACGAGTACATCTGCAAGATCTGGACAAGCGAGCCTCAACGCTTCAGGCTCGACCCGCTCCACCAAATGCCGGGACTAAACAGCTAGTCGCGGGATAACGAGTGCATCTCCACACCGTATAAGTGCCATGCATTTTTCTCATGGCGAAGGTTGGGTATCGTTGCTAGCGTAGGTGCTCGCTCGCGTAAGAACATAACAATATTGCCTCGTGACTACCGCGTGCGAATGGGACTTTGTAAGCGCAGCCACGCCTTCATCGGCTGTTCTGTTAAATACTCGAAGAGGAAACGCTATGGTGGTTTCAACTCGCTCGTTGCTGGTATTGACGGCTACGGGCATCGGACTTTTCATCGGTTCCGCATCGGCCCAGACGGCTGACCAGAGTACGAATGAAGTCAAACGGATCATGGACCATGCTTCCTACAAGGAAGCCGTGAAATTCATCGATGGCGATTATGACCGAGTGATCGCCGAGGGCATCAAACTCACTGAAATTCCTGCGCCCCCCTTCAAGGAAGAAAAGCGCGCGGCCGCCTATGCGCAAATGTTCAAGGATGTCGGCCTGACCGATGTGGAGATCGACCCGGAAGGCAACGTGCTGGGCATTCGCAAGGGAACGGCCGGCGACGGCAAGTTCGTCGCCATCACGGCCCACCTCGACACGGTGTTCCCCGAGGGAACCGACGTGACCGTCAAGCGCGAGGGTACGAAGCTGTATGCGCCGGGCATCGCCGACGATACGTTGAGCCTCGCAATCAATCTCGGCTACATTCGCGCCTTGAACGCCGCCAAGATCCAGACGAAGGAGGACATCCTCTTCGTTGGCACGGTAGGCGAGGAAGGTCTCGGTGACCTGCGCGGAGTGCGCTACCTGTTCACCAAGGGCAAGTACAAGGACAAGATCAAGACCTTCTTCACGGTCGAGGGTGGTGGGATCACCAGCGTCACCAACGGCGGCATCGGCTCCAAGCGCTACCGGGTCACCTATAAGGGGCCCGGTGGCCATAGTTATAGCGCTTTCGGCCTCGTCAACCCGGCCTTTGCGCTCGGCGAAGCTGTTTCGCTGTTCTCGCGCAGCTTCGTGCCCGCCAAGCCGAAGACGACTTTCAACGTCGGCGTGATCACGGGCGGCACCTCCGTCAACTCGATCCCGTTCGAGGTATCGATGGAAGTCGACATGCGCTCGGAATCCGATGCAGAGCTGAAGCGTATCGAAGAACGCCTCCTCACCATCGTCCAGCAGGCGGCGGATACTGAGAACTTCGCCCGATCGACGAAGGAGGGCAAGATCACCGTCAAGGCCGAACTGATCGGGGATCGCCCCTCCGGGAGCACGGCGGAGACGCAGCCCATCTTCCAGTTCACCAAGGCGGCGCTCGAGGCGAACGGCTACAAGCCGAACTATAGCTGGGGCTCGACGGACGCCAACATGCCGATGAGCCTTGGCATCCCGGCCCTGTCCATCGGCGCGAAGGGACCGGACAAAAACGGCCGCAGCCATTCACTCGACGAATGGGCCGACGTCGAAAAGGATCCCTTCGTGAAGGGCATGAACACCGCTCTAATCCCGCTCCTGGCCGTCATCGGCCTTCAATAGGCGAGCCGAATCCGTCCGGACGACCTCGTCCGGACGGATTCCAAAGGGCGGCGCAATCCGACCTGCCTTGGAAAGACCGTGGTGCGAAGGATAAGCTAGAATGAAGAACCGCCGCTCACGGCCTCGCGCACAAGCGGCAAAGACAAACGGAGAAGGACATGCTGACACGTCGTGCTGCGGCCCTTGCCTTTGCGGGATTGCCGCTTCTGTCTCGGACGAGCTTTGCCACTGAGCGGATCCGGATGTTCGAGCTCTACAAGGATGATATGAGCTTTTCCAAACGCGCCTACGAGCTTCAGGGAAAAGCGATTGAGATCCAGGGCTTCATGGCACCTCACCTGAAGGTTGCGTCAGATTTCTTCATTCTGTCGAATACACCTGTCGAGACCTGTCCGTTCTGCGCGAGCGAAGGTGATTGGATCGACAGCATCGTGTTTGTGCGCATGAAGAGCCGCGGCGAGGCAATCAGTCCAGGCCGTGTCATCAACACCGTCGGTCGCCTGGAGATCGGGGCGGAGACCGATGCAGAGACGGGCTTCGTCAGTCGTGTCAGGCTCGTCGACGCTGCCGTTCGGCTTGCATGACCGCGAGCGTTGATCGGCCCGCCATGCTGACGGCCGACGGCATCTCGGCCTCGTTCTCGGATGCCGCCGGCGAGCCGATCCGAGCGCTCAACACCGTCAGTGCATGTTTCCATGCCAGATCCATGGTGGCCGTGGTGGGGCCGTCCGGATCGGGCAAAACGACCCTCATTCACGCGCTCGCCGGCATCGTTTCGTTGAGTGCTGGTGAAATCCGCTTCGGCGAAACCGTAATCTCTCATCTCAACGAGACGCAGCGTGACGCCTGGCGGTATGTGACGTGCGGTATGATCTTCCAGGATTTTCGCCTGATCGAAGAACTCGACATCTTTTCGAACGTCATTCTCCCGGCCACCTTTTCGAAAGCACGGGTGCCTCAGGATCTCAAACGCCGCGCCCGCGAGCTCCTGGAGAGATTCGAAGTCCCTCACCGCTCAGGCTCCGTCTCCGGATTGTCACGCGGTCAGCGCCAACGGGTGGCGCTGGCTCGGGCTCTCCTGATGGATCCACCGATCATCCTTGCGGACGAGCCGACCGCCAGCCTCGACCCTGAGAATGGCGACCGCATTGCGCACGAGTTCGACCGGCTCGCGCGATCGGGCAAGCTCGTCATCTGCGTCACCCATGACGAAAGGCTGGCCGCCTATGCCTCGTCGGCGCTGACCATGCATGATGGCCGCTTAGTTGGCGACAGTCTTTACAGGAAGGTATCCTGACAGATGCCTGGAATTGAATGAATCCGCTGCTCATCATCTGGGCCTCGTTGCGACAGTATCGCTTCAGCGCTTTGGCCTTCGTCCTCCTCATTGCCGCCGGCACGAGCCTATCGGTGGCGATCATCTCGCAGGAGCGCGCTCTGAGAACCGGAAGCGCCCGCGCAGCCGATCGGTTCGATCTTGTGGTTGCGGCCCCGGGCAGCCGTACCGATGCGTTGCTCACGTCGGTCTTCCTGCAACCCGGATCCGCCCGCCTTCTCTCGCCCGAGGTGACGGCACAGCTGCTCAACGACCCCAATGCCTCCTTTGTTTCGCCGCTGGCCTTTGGCGACAGCATACGGGGCGCTCCAGTCGTCGGCGTGACCGCCCCTCTCGTCGAGCATTTGTCCAACGGCCTGGCGGAGGGCCGTGTTTTTCTGAGCCGACAGGAAGCAGTGATCGGCTGGGCCTCGCCTCTGAGTGTCGGTCAGAAATTTCGCCCTGCGCACGGCGTTCATGCGCACGGCGACTCCGAGGACGACGATCACGGCGCGGGTGATCATGCTCATCGTGATACCCATGATATCGTCCTGACGGTCGTCGGTCGCATGAAACCAACCGGATCGCCGTGGGATCGCGCGGTGACAATTCCCGTTGAACTGGTGTGGGACGCGCATGGACTGCCATCCGGGCATCCGGAGGGGAGCACGGAGATCGGCGCCCCCTTCGACCCGGCGCGAACACCGGGCATCCCGGCAGCCGTTGTGCATGCGAAAACGGTTGCTTCAGCGTACAAGCTACGTCAGGCCTACACGACCAACGACTCGATGGCATTCTTTCCGGCCGAGGCGCTGATCCAACTCTATTCCGTGGTTGGAGACGTGCGGCAGTTGATGAGCATTCTCGCCGTGATCACGCAGGCACTCGTTCTGCTGGCAATCGTCTCCAGCGTGTTCATCCTGCTTCGCCTTCTTATGCCGCAATTCGTTACTCTGCGGGCGCTCGGTGCTCCTCGTCTCTACGTTTTCGCCGCGGCCTGGGGATTTATGGCTGCCCTCGTTCTGGTCGGCGTCGCGATCGGTCTCCTCGGAGGCTACGCCCTCTCTTTCGGCATCAGCCACTGGCTGTCCAACAGGACGGGGGTTGCCCTGACGCCAACGCTGGGAGAGACGGAGATCCTGATTGGGCTTGCCATCCTGGCAATCGGTCTCGTGCTTGCGCTTGTTCCGGCATCCTGGCTGCAACGGCGGCCGCTCGCGGAGGCGATCGCCAAGTACTAGCCTCATTCACCGGACGATCAGGTCAGCTTCTGGCACGGGGCCGATCATAGCCGTATTTCCGCAAGAGCAGATTGAAGCGGACCTTTACAAGGCAACGCATAGAGACCGTCCCTGGCCCGCAGGCGACATTCCGCGGAGACGACAGAGCGGCAATCAGCTCCCGTGAACGAGCTGTCGAGACAACACGTTGTGACGTTCTACCAGCATCGGGAGCTCGAGCGGCAGAAGGTGACCATTCTTCACGATAATCTGGCCGTTGATCATGCTCCACGACACGCTTCCCAGGGCACAGAATATCAGCGCCGCAACCGGATCATGCAGAGCACCGGCCATACCGATTTGATCTATATCGAAGGCCACGATGTCCGCTGCCATCCCGGGCGCGAGCTGGCCGATGTCGTCTCGGTGGAGCACCTGCGCTCCTCCAAGCGTCGCCATCTCCAGCGCTTGCCTGGCCGTCATGGCGGCGGGACCGAACCCCACCCGCTGGAGCAGCATGGCCTGCCGTGCCTCGCCCAACAGATGGCCAGCGTCGTTTGAGGCCGATCCATCCACGCCCAACCCGACCGGGACCCCCTCGCACCGCATCTGCCGGACCGGAGCAATGCCAGATGCCAGACGCATATTCGAGCAGGGACAATGAGCGACCCCGGTGCCGGTTCTGGCAAAGAGCCTGATCCCCGGTTCATCAAGCTGGACGCAATGGGCGTGCCAGACATCCGGACCGATCCAGCCAAGGCTCTCGGCATATTCCGCCGGTGACTGACCGAACCGCTCGCGGCTGAAGGCGACATCGTTGACGTTCTCAGCCAGATGCGTGTGAAGGGACACTCCGTAGTGACGAGCCAAGCGAGCAGACTCTTCCATCAACCCTGTGGTGACGGAGAAGGGCGAGCATGGTGCCACCACGAGCCGCAGCATCGAGAAACGCTCCGGATCATGGTACGTCTCAATGAGGCGTTGCGTGTCAGCGAGGATTGCAGGCTCGCTCTCGACGCAACTGTCGGGCGGCAGCCCGCCAAGGCTCACTCCCAGGCTCATTGATCCCCGGCTGGCATGGAACCGCATCCCGATTGCCTGGGCTGCCTCAATAGCATCATCAAGGCGGCAGCCGTTGGGATAAATGTAGAGGTGGTCGCTAGTGGTCGTGCAGCCCGACAGGATCAGTTCGGCCATGGCTGTCTGCGTGGAAACCGCGATCATCTCCGGCGTCAGGCGCGCCCAGATGGGATAGAGCGCCTTGAGCCAGCCGAACAGCTCGGCATCCTGGGCCGCCGGAACGACCCGCGTCAGGCTCTGGTACATATGGTGGTGGGTATTGACGAGGCCGGGCAGGACGATCTGTCCCGCCGCGTCGATGACCTCGTCGGCAGATGATGGCAGTTCCTCCGTCGGGCCGACATGCACGATTCGGTTGCCGTCGCAGTAGACACCTCCGCCAGGGATCTCCCTCCGATCCTTGTCCATCGTGACCAGGATGGCGGCGTTTCTGATGAGCAGGGTTCCCATAGCAGCAATCTCGTCATTGCATCCTGATAGCGGAACTTGATCGACCCAGTCGGACAAATATCGACCGTCTTTGTCCAGTAAATCGATGTTGGCGGTTCCATATACGACCATTTGCAGAATTGAGCGAAAATCGAGGTCCGGTCACGTGAAGGGTCATGGATGCCGGCCCATGGCAGACGTAACCGTGTGCTGGGGCTGACCGAAGCCAAAGGTCGGCATGAGTGAAGTGAAGCGGACGTTGATGAGGTTCGCTCTACGTTACACATTGACCCTCAGCCGACCTTCAGCAGCCCATCTGGCGTCTCATTAACGGGGACTTTCCAGCCCCCACTCTCGTTATCAAGGGTGCCGCGGGCCCAGGCTCGCCTTCCGAGGGTGCGACGTGGCGATCAAGGATTTGCAGAACCTGATGTGGAACGGGGCACTGCTCTCCGGCGGATTGTCCGTCGTCGCTCGTGTGCATGCGTGGCAGGCCTGGAGGAGATTCAAAGCAGCTCTGGTAGATGCCCAGACCCGCGATACCGGTGAGAGGCTCTACCGGCGGGACTGGGATGTCAGGTACTGGCACGGGATCGGGTTATGGACGGCCGGGCTCTCGATCCTCTGCTCCATCCTGTGGCTCTTTTCCAGGCTGCTCTACTTCTGATCCGCCCCGCGCGATCGGACGGGCAGGCGCAAGACCTGAGTCTTGCATGGGGCTGCGCCCTGCGGACCTAGTTCGTTCCCTCGTCAGTCAGATCGTGATGCGTGAGCCGACCTCGACGGCACGATCCTCGGGGATGCAGAAGTGGTCCGACACGTCGCTGGCGGATCGCGCCATCGGGATGAAGAGGTAGTCCTGCCACAACGGCAAGCCGGACTGGGCCGACGCTTGCAGCGCCCGCCGCGACAGAAAGAACGAGACGTCGCTCAGGTCGAAGCCCGCCGCCCGCAGCGCCTTGGGCACGCTCGGGCTCTCCATGAAGCCGAACCGCACTGTCACCCGCGAGAACCGGTCCGAGAGCTTCTCGACCGTGACGCGGCCCTCGTCCGGAAGACGCGGCACCTCTTCGGTCACCACCGTCAGGATGACGTTCTGCTCATGCAGCACCTTGTTGTGCTTCATGTTGTGCAGCAGGGCGGCCGGCACATCCTGGGCGTTGCCCGTCAGAAACATGGCCGTGCCGGGCACCCGCGGTGCCGAGCTGGTCTCGCACATGCGGATGAACTCCGCCAGCGGCGGTCGGCCGCGGTGCGTGATCTCGGCCAGCAGGCGCGAGCCCTTGCGCCACACCCACATCAGGGTGAACAGCCCCGCACCGGTCATCAGCGGGAACCAGCCGCCCTGCGGGATCTTGAGCGCGTTCGCCCCCAGAAAGATCAGCTCGATGGCGAAGAACGGCGCGATCACCAGGGCCGTGACCAACGGGGACCAGCGCCAGAACTTCCACGCCACGACGAACAGCAGGCATGAGGTGATGACCATGTCGCCCGTCACGGCGATGCCATAGGCGGCGGCCAGGTTGCTCGACGTCCTGAAGAACACGACCAGCACGATGACCGCAAGAAGCAGGAGCCAGTTGATCATCGGGATGTAGATCTGGCCCTTCTCGGTCTCGGAGGTGCGCAGCACGCGGAAGCGCGGCAGCACGCCGAGCTGCATCGCCTGCTGCGAGATCGAGAACGCGCCGGTGATCACCGCCTGGCTGGCAATGATGGTAGCGATGGTGGCCAGGATCACCATCGGCAGCAGCGCCCAGGAGGGATAGAGCAGGAAGAACGGGTTCTCCAGCATCTCGGGGTGGGCCAGCAGCATGGCGCCCTGGCCAAGATAGTTGAGGGCCAGCGCCGGCAGGACGAAACCGAGCCAGGCGGTGCGGATCGGCGAGCGGCCGAAATGGCCGAGATCAGCATAGAGCGCCTCGGCCCCGGTCACGGACAGGAACACCGCGCCGAGCGCAAACAGACCCGCCGTGCCGTGGTTGATCAGGAAGCTGAGGCCATGGAGCGGGTTGATCGCGCCGATGATTGCAGGATCGTCCAGGATGTGCATCAGGCCACCGACACCCATGACGGCAAACCAAAAGGCGGTGATCGGCCCGAAGAACGTCGCCACGCTGGCTGTGCCAAGCCGCTGGACGGCAAACAGGGCAATCAGGATCACGAGGCTGAGCGGCACCACGTAGGGATCGAGGGCGGGCGTCACCAGCTTGAGGCCCTCCAGCGCCGAGAGCACCGAGATGGCCGGAGTGATGATGGCGTCGCCATAGAACAGCGAGGCTCCCACCATGCCAAGGATGATCGTGAACCCGGTGCTGTGCCCGAGGGCGCGTTGGGCCAAGGTCACGAGCGAGAGGGTTCCGCCCTCGCCGTTGTTGTCGGCCCGCAGGACCAGGACCACGTACTTGAGGGTCACGATGATGATCAGCGCCCACAGGATCAGGGAAACCACCCCGACCACCATCTCGCGCGTAAGGGCGGCGTGGCCCGCGTGGGCGGTTGCGGCCGCGAGGCTTTCCTTGAGGGCATATAGCGGGCTGGTGCCGATGTCACCGTACACCACACCGATGGAGCCGAGGGTCAGGGCCCAGAAGGAGGTCGGGGTCGCGTGTCCGTGTATGGCAGGGGCCACATCCACCCGTTCGCTGATCCCCGTCGTGGCCATGAACCCTCCCGGCGTTGAGAAAGGAGCGAGGCCCCTTCGGCACAACGTGGCGGCACAGGGAGGGTTTCAATCGCGCCCCGCGGAACGGCCACCCCGGGGCCGGAGCCGGCCGAGAGTGGCTTTCCGGCCGCCGTGATCCATCTCGTCCCAGGCTCGCCCCAGGGTGGCCGACCATGCTCAGCGGCATTCGGGTCCTGATCGTCGAGGATGAAGCCTTGGCTGCCGCCGCGCTTTCGGATGCGGTTGAGGATGCCGGGGGAGTGGTCGTGGGGATCGCCCGCACCGTGGGTGAGGCGCGGCAGATCATCAAGGAGACCATGATCAGGCTCCGGCGTGAGGCCGCCAACAGTTCCTAATTGCCGAACCGGTCTCTCCACCCGGCCTCGCCCGAGAGGCAGTTCGCCCGCCGGGCCACGTCACGGGCCACGTCACCTTGTGCCGGCCTGATCAGGGGTTCTCCAACCGTAGGCGTCGCGGACACCTCCAGCAGGATCTTGGCCTTGATCGCCAGTTGGAACTGCGACCGCTCACGGGCCGGCACCATGAAGGCGCCCGGACCGCCGATGACACAGTCACGGAAGTAGAGGTTGAGGTCCGGATCGTCGAGGGAACCCGGCTTCTTCAACATGATGGGCAGGCCGTTGATCGTGACCCCACTCGCAATTGCCTCGTCGCGGGCGTGCCTGACGGGGCGGCCCTGGTTGTTGGTGCCGTCGCCCGACACGTCGATCGCCTTGCGGGTGGCCTCCAGCCCGCTGCGATCAAACAGGTTCGCGGCTACGTCGATGGCGGCCGAGACCGACGTGCGCTGCGCCCGCCGCAAGGGAGATGAGGCGATCCTGTCGGCGAAGGCCATCAGGCTCTCGGAGTTGTCGAGGACCGTCCAGGGGATGATCACCTGCTGTTCGTAGGCTCCGGCCCATTCCATGTAGGTGACGCCGATCCGGCCCAGCATGCCATGGCGGATCGCGTCATGGACGAGCAGCGAGCGGAAGGCCTCGGCAAAGCCCTCCCGCGGCAACTCCTGCTCGTCCGTGTCCATCGAGTAGGAGATGTCCACCGCGATGACGAGAGCGAGATCGACCTCCGTCTGCGCCTGTGCCGGCATGGCTGGGATCAGGGCGGCCCAGACGAGGGCGGCCAGCAGCACACGCAAGGGGTGAAGCATGGCAACCCTCCTGGCGACCGGCCGGAGGGGCGAGGGCTAGAGCCAGCCCCTCCATTTGAACCAATGATAGGGCAGAACGGCCGAGATCACCATGAGCACCAGGGCGACGGCATAGCCGTAGTCCCACTGCAACTCCGGCATGTCCTGGAAGTTCATGCCGTAGATCGTGCCCACCAGGGTCGGCGGCAGGAACAGCACGGCGGCGATCGAGAACACCTTGATGATGCGGTTCTGATCGAGGTTGATCAGCCCAAGCGTCGCCTCGTGCAGGTACACGATCTCAGACGACAACTGCCCCTCGTAAGCGGAGAGTGAGCGCAGGTCGCGCTCGACCTGCTTCAGGCGCGCCGGGCTGCCGTTGGTCAGCCACTCCTCGGCGCCCTGGCGCAGGTAGGGCACCAGCCGTGACAGCGACAGCAGGCTCTCGCGCAGGATCGCCACGGTCATGTTCTTACGCCCGAGCCGCTTGATCAGCACCTGGAGCTCGTCCTCCACCCGCTTGACCTTCCGGCGCTTCGGATCGCGGTCCTCGATGAAGAGGCGGGTCGAGACCTCGTTCAGGTCGGCCGCCACCATCTCGAGCACGTCGGCGGCGCGCTCGACGATGCTCTCCAGCAGCGAGGCCAGCAGGCTGTCGCTGGTGCTGTGGGCTTCCGGCTGCCGCTGGCTCTTGGCCATGAACGTGCGGAAGGGCACCGGGTCGGCGTAGCGCACCGAGACCAGGTGGGTTGGGGTCAGCACGAAGGTGACCTGGGTGCGGGAGGGCCGGCCCTCGGCCACGCCGTTGATGATCACGGCCGTCATGACGAGGGCGCCGTGCTCCTGGTACAGACGAGCCGACTCCTCGATCTCGGCCATCTCCTGCCGGGTCGGCACCTGGAGCCCGAGCAGCGCCTCGACGGCCTTCTCCTCCTCGTGTGTGGGATCGAGGAGGTCGATCCACAGCACGTCAGAAGGCGTAGGGAGCGTAGTGCCATCCTGCGCCAAGCGCACGAGACGGCCCTGGCGCAGGCCATGGAAGTTCATCATCGGGGAGTCCTCAGGCGGAAACGATCAGCCGCGCGTGGGCTTCGCCGGCAGGGTGACGTGATGGGCAAGGTTGTCCGGCGGCGACGCTGCACTTTCAGAGTCGAAGGCGACGGCGGCAATGTGCAGGCCGATGATCGGCACGAACACAAGGCCAAGCAGCAGGGCAACCATCAGCAGGATGCTGCGGTCGTCCGCGGAAGCAGGCTCGGGGCGCTCATGGGCGCGGAGCGGGATCAGGTTCAGGAGGGTCATGGCTCACCTCGGTTCCGACCGGCCGTCGCAGGCCGGTCGCGGGCGAGCCGATCAAGCGATCAGGCGTGCGCGCGGGCCGGCAACGGCGTGGTCAATCGACTGGGACTGTCGCTTGGCATGGGGTTCAGGGTTCCTGTGGGTCCGCGGTCTGCCGAAGCAAGCCGCGAATGACAAGCCAGATGCGCCTGTTGCGGTTCCCGGTCAAGCCGAAATCGCCACCACTCACAGCGCGAACCGGGATGATCAATCCGCATGCCAATTGGGGGCGCGGCTCAGCACGTCAGGAACGGGCACATCTGCGAAGTAGACTGGATGTCCGCTTCGGCAGGGAACAACAGGCACTCCTAAAGCGACCGCAATTTCCTTGCGTGACCCGCTGCTGACCTTCAGGACAGTCTATCCTTGATCGTCCGGCAACCGGACGCCGCAGGGATCAGACGGGCATTCGGTAGCAAAAACCACCAAACAAAATCCAGTCCGCTGGATGTTCGTCGGTGCCATTCCTGGGGCGGGGCAAGCAAGGCATCGGGTCTTGTGCTATCCTTGGGCCAAGGGTTTCCGCTGGAGGCCGTCCGATGACGAGCACCCGGACCGAGCGACGGCTGGCCGCGATCCTGGCGGCCGACGTGGTGGGCTATTCGCGCCTCGTCGAGCAGAACGAGGAAGGCACGCTGGCGGCCCTGAGGGACATCCGCAGCAGCGTGATCGACCCGCTGCTGGCCGAGCATCGCGGCCGGATCGTCAAGCTGATGGGCGATGGGGCACTGGCAGAGTTCGGCTCCGTGGTCGATGCGGTCTCCTGCGCCCTCGCCGTTCAGGCCGGGACCGCAGCCCGCCAGGCGCAGGTGGCGCCAGAGCGTCGGATCGTGTTCCGGATCGGCATCAACCTCGGCGACGTGGTGGTCGAGGGCGAGGACCTGCTCGGGGACGGCGTGAACATCGCCGCACGGCTGGAGCAACTCTGCGAACCCGGCGGGGTGATGATCTCGGGAACCGCCTATGACCACCTCAAGGGCAAGCTCAACCTGCCCCTCGACTATGCGGGGGAGCTGCGCGTCAAGAACATCTCGCAACCCGTGCGTACCTACGCCGTCAGGACTGCGGGTGGTCAACGAGGCCGGTTGTGGCGCATCCGGCTCTTCCGGCGTTGGCGGCCCCTAGCTGCTGCTCTCGCTACGGTATTGCTCATGGCAGGTTTTGGCATCTGGTGGTTCCGGCCGATCGAGACCGCCACCGGCAAGCCCTCGATTGCCGTGCTGCCGTTCGACAATCTCGGCGGCGACGATGCGACAGGCCGTCTGGCGGCTGGAGTGACCGAGGACATCATCACGGATCTGTCCCGCTACCGAGACCTGGACGTCATGGCGCGCAACGCCACCGCGGCCTACGCCGGCAAGGCGGTCGACATCCAGGCGGTCGGCAAGGCGTTGAAGGTCCGCTACGTGCTGGAAGGCTCGATCCAGCGGCGCGGCGAACAGGTTCGCGTGACGGCGCAGTTGATCGAAGCCGATCGCGGCACACATCTGTGGTCCGAACGCTGGGACAGACCCGCCACGGACGTCTTCGCGGTGCAGTCCGAGGTCGCCGAGCAGGTGGCCACTCGGCTGGCGGCCTCCAGCGGGGCGATTCCCGAAGCCGAACGAGCGGCAAGCCAGCGCGCGCGACCGGAGGATCTGAAGGCCTACGACCTCTACAGGTTGGGTCAGGAAGCGATGGGACGCTTCACCAAGGAGAGTACCGAGGAGGCTCTCCACTGGTTCAAGCAAGCGGTGGACAAGGATCCGAAACTCGCCCGCGCCTGGGTCGCACTGGCCGCCGCCCACGACGCGACGATGCATTATGGCGCGGATGCCGACACCGCGCGGGCGGCCGCGATGCCGGCGATCCGGCGTGGCCTCGAACTCGATCCCCAGGATGCTGCCGCCCATGCAACGTTTGGCCATATCCTCGGGATGGCCGGCGACCTGCCCCGGGCAGAAGCCGAGTTCGAGACGGCGCTGCGGCTGAACCCGAGCGATGCGGGCATCCTGACGAAATACGCCGCGTGGTCAAGCACCTTCGGGGAACCCGAGCGCGGTGCACAGGCGGCGGACCGGGCCATTCGCCTCGACCCGAACTATTCGATCTCGGCCGCGGGCTACTTCAGGCTGACCTACTTGATGGCCGGCCGATACGAGGATGCATTGCGTTTTGTGAAACGCGAGGATCCTCAGACCCGCACGCGAGGCGGCTGGGTGCAGGGGGCCGTGATCTATGCCGCGCTCGGCCGGACGGAGGAAGCGCGAGCGGCGGTAGCCGATGCGCTCAAGCGCCACCCCAACCTCACGATCGAGGGGTTTGCCCTGAACAGTCCGGGATACAGCGACATCGAGCGCCAGAAATTGGCCGACGGGATGCGGGCAGCCGGCTTCCCGCTTTGCGCCAAACCGGAGCAGTTGCAAGGCATGACCGCGCCGATCCGCTTGCCGGAATGCCAGACGGTTTCTCCACGGTAGCGACGCCAACAGACCTGGATTGCCCTTGGGGTGACCGCCACCGATCGGAAGGGTCAGCGGGCGTCGGCATTTGGCATGCCTGTGCCGGCTGTGACCGACCGCAGCAAAAAGGGCAGAGATCTCTTCAGCCCAGGCACTTGCGTGGTGCTTGGTGGTCTTTGCTACCGAATGCCGGATCGGACAGGGGCCGGGCCAGTCTCCCTGTCTCGCAGGACAGCTCAGGTATTGCCGAAGGCGATTTCGGGGTTTCCCCTAGATCCGACGCTTGGCGGTTTCGGCTAGACTTGACGGCCTGAGGCAAGGGCATGACGCGCATCCTGATCGCCGACGACTATGACGTGGTCCGCACCGGGCTGCGCGCCATCCTGAGCGGTCAATCCGGATGGGTGGTCGTCGCCGAGGCCGAGGACGGTCGGCAGGCAGTCGACCTCGCCCTCGAGACGCAGCCCGACGTCGCCATCCTCGACTACCAGCTTCCCCTCATGAACGGCGTCGACGCGACCCGCGAGATCCGCGCCTTCCAGCCGCAGACCGAGGTGTTGATCTTCACCATGCAGGAGAGCGAGCCCCTGCTGCGCGAGCTGCTCGAGGCTGGGGCACGCGGCTATCTGCTCAGGTCCGATGCCAGGCAGTTCCTGATCGCCGCCGTGGCGGCGCTGGCGCAGCACAAGCCATTCTTCACCGGTGGCGTCTCGGAGACCCTGCTGACGGCATATCTGTCCAGGGGGCCTGCCGGTGACGGCGCGCTGACGGCGCGGGAACGCAGCGTCGTCCAGCTCATCGCGGAGGGCCACAGCAACAGGGCGGCGGCCCAGATCCTGGGCGTCAGCCAAAAGACCGTGGAGGGCCACCGCGCCGCGGCCATGCGCAAGGCCAAGGTGAATTCGACGGCGCACCTCGTGCGCTATGCAGTCCGCACCAGGCTCGTCGAGCCCTAATGCGGCCGGCATGCCGATCCTGATCATGTCCGGCATTTGGCAGCAAATGCCACCAACTATCAGGCAAGTAGCTAACCAATGTGGGTTTTCGCCTCATCCTCTTTCGAGAATCCATGTACGACGTGAGGCTGGAAGCACGTGATGGCGCCCGATGGCTCAGGCGGCCCGCGGTGTTGCCGCACGCCACGTCAAGGAAACTCCTGGTCAGTCACCTGGCTGGCGGCTGGTGTCTCCGCAGTTCGCCAGCCAGACAGTTCGTCGAGGTGTCGGTCTGGGCATGTTGGACGAGCGAGCGAGGGGGTGATTGATCCGTGATTTCCCGGACGAGCTTGGCCTTGATGGCCCCGATGAAGTGCGCCTTCTCCCTTACCGGAACCAGAAAGGCTCCCGGACCGCCGATGACACAATCGCGGAAGTAGAGGTCGAGATCCTCGATGTCCCAGGGCCCATCGGGCCACTTCAGCATGATCGGCAGGCCGTTGATGGTGATGCCACGAGCCAGAGCCTCGTCGCGGGCCAGGGTCACGGTTCGACCCGAGTCGTTGGCTCCGTCACCCGAGACATCGATGACCTGCCGATCCGCTTGCAGGCCGCTCTGACGGAGTTGCCGGACGCCGAAGTCGATGCCCCCTGAAATGGACGTGTAGTTCATGCTGTGGAGTGGACCCCGCAAAAGCCGCTCGGCAAAGGCCAGGCCATCGGCTGGCAGCTCGATGACGGTCCAGGGGACGATGATTGCCTGATCGAACGCTCCGGACCACTCGACGTAAACCACGGCGATGCGCCCCAGCACGCCCCGGCGGATCGCCTGATGGACCTCGGGGGACTGGAACGCCTCGACGAAGCCGTGTCGCTGGAGCTCCTGCTCATCCGGCTCCATGGAGAAGGAGACATCGACGGCCAGCACCAGCGCGAGATCGACCCGGGTTTCGGCAGGAGTCGCCTCTCGGTTCAAAAGCAACGTCCCCCCTGCCAACATCAGTATTGTCATGAGGCGCGGTATGCTCAGCATCGCAAGCTCCCGTTCCGTCAGCGCTTCGTCCATGTCGATTTCGTACGGACTGAACTTGAGCAGCGGACTGACGAGACAATCCCAACTTCCATGTCGATGTCCGAAATGAGTGTGACCGGGCGATATTCGACAGATGTCTGCCTGCCGTAAGTCTCCTGATTGAGCGGTGGAGTCGCCTCTTGTCTGGTGGCCTTTGCTGCCGAATGCCGATCATTTCCACGTACGCCGGGGGCGCAGGCCCCGCACCTCCCCCTCGGCTGACCAAGCCGGTTCGGCAGAATGAGCTGGCCGCCAGCCTGGCAAACCTTGGACGGGCATCCAACAGTTGACGGCCAGCAGGATCATGCGGCCTTCGTGTTGACCCGTGCCTCGGCCAGGCGGGGAGAGGCTGGGAAAACGTGCTCATCCCGGCCTCTCCCTCGCCACGAAAATCTCCCTCAAGTCGACTAGGATTTGCCTGCCTGGAGGTACAACCATCCCGAATGGTGGCCCGTAGTCCAGGCGGGAGAGGCCGGAAACGGCACCGTTTCCGGCCTCTCCTCTTACTCAATCCGAGCCATAGCATTCGCGAGTATTCGCGTGCTGGCTGAAGCCCGCTGCGGCGCGGTTTTTACTGTATAGTCAGGGCGGTGTTCCGTAAGCCGCCGGGACGACTTCCCGAAAGCTTCAAATCGCGTTCCATACTGAGGGTTATGCGAATTACGCAGCGCGACGGGAACAGGATCTCCGGTCGGGAGTAGAACAAGACTGGTCGCGTTATCCCGACGCTCTGACGAGCGCCGCCTGCCCATCATGAGGGAGAGCGGCCTATGTCTCTCAAGCTTGAGCTTCTTGCAGCGATCTGTCTGATCAGTCTCGAGCCACCCACCGAAGCCCACGACATTTACTCGCCCTTAAAGGACCGATGGGGAAACAGTTGCTGCAACGACCAGGATTGTCGCCCTGTCCCGTATCGGGTGACGCCGGCCGGGGTTCAAATGCTCGTGAATGGCATTTGGATCGCCGTGCCGGACCACGCGATCCAGTATCGGGCGCTGCCCGGGGATAGAGGTGAAACAGCCGGCGGGCATTGGTGCGGAGAAATCCGCTTATTGCAGGATGAGACAGTGAGATATTCAACTCACTGCGCAGTCCTACCGCCGAACGGAGCGGCTCTCTTTGGACCGCCCTCTGCTCTTCGTGAAGGTCGCATCCAGCCTGTTCCCTAATCGACGTTATGCGACTTGCGCAGGCGGTGCGCGCTGTGAGGCGTGACCTTTCGGCAGCCAGACCTGGTCTGCGGAAATTCCAAGTTGCGCCTTGTGGTCCGGATCGGGGGTAAGCATGGACACGGTGGCGAGATGGGTTTGTGAGCTGCTCGGCTTGTCAGGCTGCACCGTGTGGTCCCCGGCCGATGTGGCCTTGTTCGCCTGGGCGACCACAATGGCCGGGCTGATCATCGCGGTACTGCTCGTCGGCTTTGTGCTCGGGCGGCACTGACGTTCGCCCAAGTGCCATGTTCTCTGTTTCAGAACAGGGAATTATCGGACATTCGCAGCCCTAAAACGCCAGAAGCCCCGGATCGCTCCAGGGCCTCGGCTGTGGGCGGTACCTTGCACCCGGCTTGCACCAGGGCCAGATCCCTCTCTCCACGCAGGCCTTCATCATGTGCCGCCTTGAGCCGGCATCAACTTGCAGCATCGCGACGATGGCCAAGGTGCCCCACAGCCGCGCGCGGCCGATTTTTACGCCCGGGGTGAGCCACGGGTCCCAAACGGTCACAAGGCTGTCCCAAGCGATCAAGCACGGCGCTCCGGCCGCGCTAGACTGCTGTGATGGAAATGCCGTCCCCCCGCAAGGCAGACCTGCCCCGATCGCGTCATGGCCGACGACCGCTCACCGAGGAGGTGCAGCGCTCGCTTCGGGTCAAGCTCATCCGGGATACTTGTACGTCTGACATGGTCGCCAGCCTCTACGCGGTGTCTCGCCGGACCTTGTACCGACACCTGAAAGCCGAAGGCGGCACGTTTCGGCAGGTGGCCAACGAGGTCCGCTGCGAGATTGCCTGCACGCTACTCGCCGAGACGGACCTGACGCTCAGCCAGATCGCTGAGATCCTGAACTACTCCGAGATCAGCGCCTTCAGCCGCGCCTTCCGGCGCTGGGCGGGTCAGCCCCCGTCGGTCTGGCGCAGCAGTCATCGCGCGTGGGCTGGACGGTCACGGCGCCGCCGACCTTGAGCCTGGCTTCGTCGAGGAGGTCGTCCAGCCCTCAATCGGGCCTTCTGCGAAATTTCGCTCATGTGCCCGGAACGTCTTCAAATGGCACATCTGCGAAATAGACTGAACGTCGGCATAAGGCGGGCGCACCGGACATTCATGAAAGGTCGGCAGTTTCCTTGTCTGACCCACACCGGACCATAATTTCTCAGAGGCGTGCTTCGCTAGGATTGGATCGCGCTTCCCGATCTGGACCGCTCTCGCGCTTGGGCGCAGAATAGAGGCGGATCATGCGCCGGGGCTCCCATGGACGCGCAGGAGCATAAGACCGAGAGACGATTGGCGGCGATCCTCGCCGCCGACGTGGCAGGCTACTCGCGCCTCATGGGGCGCGACGAGGCCGGAACCTTGCGAGCGCTCACCGCCCATCGCGAGATCCTGGACCGCCACATCGTACGGTTCGGCGGGCGCATCGCCAACACCGCCGGCGACAGCGTGCTGGCCGAGTTCCCGAGCGCCGTCGATGCCGTCCAATGCGCCGTCGAGGCCCAGGAGGTTCTGGTGTCCATGGATCGCGACATTCCGGCAGAGGCGCGCCTGCTCTTCCGCATCGGGGTGCACGTTGGCGACGTGATGGTCCATGGCGACGACCTGCTGGGAGACAGCGTCAACATCGCGGCGCGGCTGGAGGGCGTCGCCGATCCAGGTGGCGTGTGCCTCTCGGACGCAGCTCTCGGCCATGTCCGCAAGGTCCTGCCGCTGACCTACGTCAATCTCGGATCCCAGACCTTCAAGAACATCGAGGGGCCAATCCATACCTACAGGGTTTCGATCGGATCTGGCTCGAGGCACCATGCCATGGCGGAGAGGCTGGACCCAGCATCGGCGCACCGCAGGCCAACCGTTGCCGTCCTGCCCTTCGCCAATCTCGGAGGAACGCCGGACCAGCAATACTTCAGCGAAGGGATCACCGAGGACCTGATCACCGACCTCATGCACTTCAGGGAGCTGGCCGTGCGGGCCATCAGCCTGCCGGGCAAGCTGCGGGAGCACGACCGCGATGCCCGCCCGTTCGAACCGGACGTCCAATACCTCGTCCAGGGAAGCATCCGACGGTTGGATGATCGGGTCCGCATCACCGTGCAACTGATCGAGACCGCCACGGGAGACCATGTCTGGTCCGAGCGGTACGACCGGGAGCAGGCAAGCCTCTTTGCAGTGCAGGACGAGATCGTCCGCACGATCGTGGCAACGCTCGTGGGGCGGCTTCAGGCCACCGGAGTCCGGCAGGCGCGACGCAAGCCGCCGGCGACCTTGGCAGCGTACGAGTGCGTGCTGCGCGGCCGCTCACTCCCGATCGGTAACACCGAGACCGAGGCGGAGGCGCGGCGCTGGTACGAGCGGGCCCTCGAGCTTGACCCTGACTACGCCCAGGCCTCTGCGCTGTTGTCCTACATGCTGACACTTGAATGGTTCCGAGACACGAGCGGCTCGGACGCCATGCTGGACCACGCGCTGGAGCTGGCCCACAAGGCCGTCGCCCTCGATGCCGAGGATCCGCTGTGCCATGACATGCTCGGCTGGGTTCACCTCCAGCGCAAGGACTTCGATCTGGCCGAGCAGCACAAGCTGCGGGCGCTGGAGTTGAACCCGGCTGACCCGGAGCAGGTCGCCTGCATGGGCATTCTGTTCCTGTATCTCGGTCGGGCGAATGAGGGCATCGCATGGATGGAGCGGGCTCGGCAGCTCGATCCGTACTTTGACCCAAGCTGGCGCTGGAGAATGACAGGGGTCGCGCACTTCGTGGCAGGCCGTTACGACGAGGCCATTGTCGCTTTCGGGCGCTCGCCGTCGCAGCCGGACTGGGTCCAGGCCTACTTGGCGGCCTGCTACGCCCATACGGGGCGAATGGATACCGCCCGCGATGCCGCCGCTGGGCTCCAGGCCTCACATCCCGGCTTCTCGGCGGCCCGGTTCATAGCCAAGGAGCCGTTCAGGCGCACTGAGGATACGGAGCGCTTGGCCGATGGTATGCGACTGGCTGTGTTGCCCAGGTAAGCATGAGAATTCATGTCGTGGACCTGGAATGTCTTCAATTGGCACTTCTCGGAAGTAGCGTCATGGTCAGGTCGTGCGGGTAAAGCGGACGTTCCCTTAGGGCAAAGGATGTCCTCGCCGGCCGGACACCCTGCTGTGGAACAGCATCGACTCTCGGTGCCATTCCACACTCTTGACACGCAGATGCGCTGGCTAGACATTGGCCCAATGGCCCAGCTCGGCTCTCATCCAGGGCACTGCTATGACGATCGACATTGACCAGCTGACCGAGGCCGAACTTATCGATCTCAACCACCGCATCGTCGAGCGCTTGCGCTTTCTCGACCAGATGCGCGCTCATGTGGAGATGCTGGAGTTCAAGATCGGGGACCGGGTCAGCTTGAGGGCATGCTGACGCGCTATAACAAGAAGATCGTGTCGGTGATCACCGACACTGGGCAGAGGTGGAACGTCTCGCCTGCCGTCCTCAGCAGGGTCAAGCCGGCCAAGGGCACCAACACGGCCGGATCCAACGTGGTCCCACTGAGCAAGCGTTGACCCGGCTCGGGTGTGTGCGGATTGACAGCGGTGATGGCATGGGATCACCATTCCTGGTGGGGGCTCCGTGAGGATCGCTGCCATGGATCATTTCGTCCCTATCCTGAACTGGAAGCTGAAGCAGCGCTCACACACCTTCCGCGGCCAGGACGGCGGCACCTGCATCAACGAGGCGGCCATCGTGGCAGCGGGCTTCCCGTACCAGCCCGTGCGCGCGGTCGTGGACATGCCGGCGTGCTTCTCACGGCCGATCTGCCGCTTGGCGATGCAGTTGAATGACGAGGCCTCCGATGAGGAGCAGCAGCACCTACTGCCGTTTGTGACCCGCCTGGCCTGCGCCGACACGTCGATGGTGGAGCGCGAGCGGGAAGCCTACATCGCCGCGCGCATGCGCTGGCGCCTCCCGTTCAGGGACGGCCTCACGGTACTGGAGGGTGCACTGGCCATTGGACGACAGGCTGACGCGCTGTCGGCAGAGGAGGCGCAGACCCGGATGGAGGGTGTTCAACAGAATGCGCCCGGTCCCACGTCTGAAACCGACCACGCTCTGTTCGCGAAGGTCCAAGGATGGTTCATCGGTTTATTTTAGAGTCGAGGCTGGCGAAGCGTAGGATCGGAGGCCGAAGCCGCCTAGGCTCCCATCCATCGCGTTCCGGCATCAGACCTCTGCCTCGAGGCGCAGCACTCTCCCCAAGGCCTGGTAAAACTGAGCGCCCGCTCGGCGCCACTTCTCGAGATCGACGGGACCAATTCCAGCACTGCAAAACGTTGTGGCCGTCGTGCAACGCTGGACCCGAGAATGCTCAGGTCCGGTTGACTGAGTTCCCGTGGAAGGTAGGTTGTCCGCCCCTTCGCCGACAACCGCCATGAGATTCTCAACCTCCATCATCCAGCGGGCCGCGATCCCCGTTCTCGCCTTCCTTGCCCTGACGGCCGGGACGCAGGCGCAAACCCTGAACGGCATCAGCATCGGGGAGGAGATCGCGGCTGCCTCGAGGATTGCCGGGAAACCAACAGCCAAAGTTGCCGCCGGGCCGCACGAGGCGGTCACGTGGAGGCTGCCGGACGGGAACAAGCTTGCGCTCGCCACGCATCCCGGCAACGGGCGGATCGCCTATGCCGAGGAGACCTGGGGCGGGCGCCCCGATGGCAGGCCTGCCGACTTCCCGGGGTTCAAGTACGGCGAGACCACCCTGGCAGACATTCGCAAGCATGCAGAGAGCAATGGCTTCGCCTTCGTCGAGCGCCTCCTCGATGAAAGGCCCGACGGGCTGCGCCTGTTCAATTCCTACGAGGTTGAAGGGCGTCCCGGCCTTGTCGTGACCTTCGTTACCAAGATGTCCAAGACCGATGCGCAACGGCTCAAAAGCAAGCAGGACGGTGTCGACATCAACCGGTCGGCCAGGCTGGATTCGATCATCCTGGGCGATGCCGGCTACCTGGAATCGATCTGGGGCCAGGCCAAGCTGAAGGGAAAGAAGTACAAGCCGATCAGGTGGGCGTCGATCCGCCCATAGGATTTATCGGCATGCTGTAAGTACACTTGGCGGAAAAGCCGACCAACCCGTTTCATTTGGTTCTGCGAGCCCAGAGCCAGCCACTTGTTGCCGCAATTGCCTGCGAATGGCAGATCCACCCTGTTGCTCACGCGATAGGTGCCTTTTGTGCCCCGCAGCCGAAAGCCGCCCATGATCTCCGCGCCCAGATATGCCTTTCTGTCCATCTTGGCCCTCATGGCCGCTGCCCTGATGGGGCAGACCGTGCAGGCTACGTCTGGGTATCCAAAGCACGAGGCTCCTGTCCCGCCAGCAACGGTGACTCTAATGAGGGGGAAGAACACCTCTCCCGCGGAGCCGATGGTGATCCGCATCTACAAGAAGGAAGCGGAACTGGAAGTCTGGAAGCGCAGCGCAGGCGGGCGATATGTTCGCCTCAAGACGTTCCCCATCTGCCGCTGGTCAGGCCAACTTGGGCCCAAGCAGAAGGAGGGCGACCGGCAGACCCCGGAAGGCTTTTATGCGATCACCGCCTCCCAGATGAACCCGAACTCCAAGCACTATCTCTCCTTCGACACCGGGTTTCCCAATGCCTACGACCGGGCTCAGGGGGCCACCGGGTCCGCCCTGATGGTTCACGGAACCTGCTCCTCCGCCGGTTGCTATGCCATGACGGACACAGGCATGTCTGAGATCTATGCCCTCATGCGGGAGGCCTTCAGAGGCGGCCAGAAGGCCGTCGAGTTGCAAGCCTATCCGTTTCGCATGACCGCAGAAAACCTCGTCCGGCACCGCTTGGACCCGAACATCGCGTTTTGGCGCCAGCTCAAGGAGGGCTCCGATCGCTTCGAGGCGACTAGGGAAGAACTCGTCGTGGGTGTCTCGGCGGGGCGATACTCGTTCCGGCCGGCCAAGAGCCCGGAGAGGGAAGCAGAGGTGCTGGCCTACCGGGCCATGGAAGACGATCACATGGCGGTGTTGCTGGAGGAGGGCAGGGCGGCCATCCGGACCACCTATGCCGATGGCGGGCAGCACCCATCCTTCACCGCCTTGTGGCGCCGCGGCGTCTCGCTGGGTGAGGTGAGCCGTCCCGAGGCTCTGGCCTATGCCGGGCTGGAGCATGTGATCACGCCGGAGCGTGCGACACGGCTGGCGTGCTTTGGAACAGGCACTTGCGCGCCCTCTGCTAACGAGGTGAAGACAATATCTCCTCCGGCCGCGGGAGAACAACTCCTGGCAATCGCGCCGTTGGATGGCCCGTCCATGTGGTTGAAGGAGTTGCCGTCGCTGTTCACGTCCGCCCCAGTCGGTGGTGCTCTGATAAGCGTCACACACGACCAGCCGATGATCTTCGGAGCACAGCAAATCGTGCCTACCCGCTTGGCAATGCAGCGTTGACCACCGTTGGCGCCGTTGGGTGGTTCCCGTCCTGACGTGCCTCAACCTGTCCGCGGGAGAGCTTCTGGCGCAGGACAATGGCGCCGCGGGCATCCAGGCCGATCAGGTGGATGCTGTTCTTGCCGATGTCGATCCCGAGGGTGGCAACAGGCTGAAGCGGAGCTGTGGGCATGGCTCAAGTCCTCGTGCTGGGCGCCCCTCCTGAAGGGTGCGCCGGTAAGCACGGCCGGTCCATCCCATTAGCAGACTATCGGTAGTTGGCTAGCTGCTGGGATGACGCGGAATCCTGTTGGCGCTGCGTTCCATAACGTCCCCCTTGTAAGAAATGCGCACCTGTAAGGCTTTGCTGAACCGCAATCCGAGGATTATTGAGAATATCCTAGGGGCCGAAGCGAGGCGGACATAATGATCCGGGTAGACGTGAGGGACTTAAACTCCCTCGGGGCAGGGCCACACATGAAAAAGCTCCCTCCACCAAACGGTCGAGGGAGCAGGTTTTAAGAGGGAACCTATCAATGCGACTTCTCGCTTGAGCAAAAGCTTCCAGGAACGGCTTTGTTCCTGCGACGGGTCATGGCCAGTGGATTACATTCCATCCCTTCGCTGTTCGAGCGCACAAGGATTTGCAGTCCTCGGCGTGACCGCGCCGTAGCGCGGGAAAATGCTTCGCCTGGGGTACAGCGATTGCCCTTGCGGGAGAACGGCGCGGAGGCAGCTATGATCTCTTGGCTTGGCTCTGGGGCCTGGCCCCCACTGCTCCTCATCCAGGCGGGGAGAGACCGGGAAAACGTGCTCATCTCGGCCTCTCCCTCGCCATGGAAAAAAGCGTTCTCAAGTCGACGAGCGCATCGTCCGGAAAATGGGATCCGGTTTTCCGCGCTGAACAATGCGCCAGTTAAGGAAGGAGCATCGGATCGATCCAAAAAAGGGGAGTCATTTTTGGGTCAGATGCTCCAGCGAAGGTTCGTCGCATGTTATCTCACGAGCGCGTCTGGGCTGCTATTGATGCCCTGGCATCACGTCACGGCCTGCACACATCAAGACTAGCGCGCAAGGCCGGTCTCGATGCGACCAGCTTCAACAAATCAAAGCGTGTGAGCCGGAAGGGCCGAGAGCATTGGCCCTCCACAGAATCGATCTCGAAAATCCTGGAAGTCACCGGCACCACCCTGAAGGATTTCCTTCGTCTCATCGAGCCCTCAGGCTCCTTGCGCCGCTCCATGATCCCGCTGATCGGTATGGCGGCGGCGGCCTCTGGCAAGATCTTCACTGAGGACGGCATGCCCGGCGAAGGTCCGGGCCGGGACGCGATCGAGTTTCCCAATGTCGAACAGGAGAAGGTTTTTGCCCTCGCCGTCACGGGCGAGGCCCTGTCTCCGCTCTATCGCGACGGCGATATCCTCATCGTCTCGCCGACAGCGAGCACCCGCAAGGGCGACCGGATCGTCGTGTGCACGACCAGTGGCGAGATCCTGGCCAAGGAACTCAAGCGCCGCTCGGCCAAGACCCTCACAATGACGTCCCTTGCCAAGGACGAGGATCAGGTGATCCCGGCAGAGGAGATCGCCTGGACCGCTCGGATCATGTGGGCACGGCGATAGCTCTTAGCGCATCGTGCGGATCAGGGGATCCGGTTTTCCGCACGATGCGCCAGGATTTCCCTGCCTGGAGGTCCCACCATCTCGCATGGTGTCCGGTGGGCCAGGCAGGAGAGGCCGGAAATGGTGCCGTTTCCGGCCCCTCGGCCCTCACGAAAAAGCTCCCTCGCCAGGGGGGATCTGGGAGGGAGCTTGCTCTCCGGACGGAGATGGATATTGCCGAGCGAAAACCTCAGCGACAGGCCAAAATATCAGCCTCGAATGCCGCGAATTTGGGCTGGCGCGGCTGCAAGTTATTCTCAATATAGCCGCTCATGCCGAGGCATCATTTCGAGGCGGTTTTACTGAATAGGTGCGGCGACGTTCCATAAGCTGACTTGAACAATTTCCGAAACCATCAAATCGCGTTCCATACTTGGCATTCCGCGCACAAAATCGGGGAGGTGGTAGAGGTGGTATAAGCCAAAGGATAGCTTTGGAGCGACCTCCTGAACGGCTAATCTGAGGTCTGCGGCCTCTCATGGCTTGGTCTGTGAGACTGCTCTGATCGCGAGGCCCCGACGCCGGCCGATTGGGAGGTTCTTCAACCCCATCGCGCCGGCGTCGCCTTTTCGGCTGCTCTGTTTCATGGATCGGATTGTGCACGCATTGAATGCATCCGGAGCCCGAATTCAAGTGATGCGGACGGATCTCGGGCGTCCGAGCTCGAGCATGCGGTTCAAGGCGTAAACTGCGATCGCGACCTCTGTCCTGCGACGCCGTTCTGTCCGCGAGCGTAAGCCGTTCCCAATCACTCGTTTAAGCCTGCTGATGGCGGCCTCCACCAGAGCCCGACGCGTGTACCCGGACCTCTTTTGCCAGCCCATGCGTCCATGCTCCGCGATACATTGGAGATGTCGGTCGCGCTGGGTCGGAGCGCTCTCCGCCGTCTCACTCAGCACTGCCGTTGATCGGGGTGGAACGATCACATCAGCATCAGGATGCTGCTTGGCGACAGCGCCGTAAATATCCGCTTGATCGTACGCTCCATCGCCGATGAAGGAGGCGAGTGGACCGGTGATCTGGTTGAGCAACGGCTCGACCTGCGAGCCATCGTCAACATCGCAGTTGGTCAGGTCTGATGCGAGAATCTCTCCAGTCTCAGCGTCAACGCCGATGTGCAATTTCCGCCAGGACCGGCGTCTTTGGGTGCCATGCTTCTCGATCAGCCACTCGCCGGGCCCACACAGCCGCAGGCCCGTGCTGTCGACCAGCAGATGAACAGATCCTCTGGAGCTTGGACATGGCTTTGGGACGTCCAGGGTCTCGGCGCGGCGGCTCAGGGTCGAGTGATCCGGGACTGCCAAATCCAGACCGAGTAGCTGAAGGATTGAGCCGATCAGGCCCTCGGTCTGCCGGAGCGCCAGCCGGAACACCGCCCGCAACGTCAACGCCGTTCTGATCGCCAAAGCCGAATAGTGAGCTTGACCGCCCCGGGTTGTGCGCGGCTCGGCCCGCCAGGCGGCAATGGCTTCCTCAGAGAACCAGACGGTGAGACTTCCCCGCCGGCGCAGGGCAGCATCGTCCTCGGCCCAGTTCGTCACTCGGTGCCGCTGCTTGGGGATATGGTGACGGCGAGCAGCATTGGCTTTGAACGGCACGGCAGAGGTCCAAGATCAGGAGGGCGCAGTCCTCTTATGCCCTCCCGCTTCGGCCGCCAAATCGCCCATTCGTGCAACAAAGCCACGCCGAGGGGGTGATCGAACCTGGCGAGTTCCAGCCGCGCATCGCGTGCCTGAAAGCGCGCAAAGCCCAGGGATGACTTTGAATTTATAGACTTGCGAACCTGTCATCTTCTGTGAGTCCGTTGAGACTGACCGTGGCGGCTTCAGTCAACACTACACGGGCGGATTGGTCGAAATCTACATTCACAGCACTCGGGAGACACGCTTTGTCTAACACCTAATCTTTCAGAGATCTGTTGAATGATGCTACAGATCGGCATGGATGGCGATGGAGGAATCGTGTGGATAGGCGCAATTCAACACGCAAGCGCTCGCTTTTGAATGGGCGCATAGTTTTTAACAATCGTTGCTCGGTTATCGAATGCACTATCAGGGATATCTCCGAAACCGGGGCAAAAATCTTATTTTCTCATCCTACTCCGATCCCGGCGGAATTTGAACTGGATATACCAAGTAAAGGTCCTCCTGTTCGCGCGCGGGTGATGTGGTCCAACGGGAAGGAGTGCGGAGTCCTGTTTGGCGGCAGAACGGAAACATCCGGCGCCTCCCGAGGCACGGACACACAGCAAACACCGGTCGCAAGTTGCAGAACTGAGGACCTCGTTCCACATGAAGTGCAAACAATTCTCAATGAGGCCCGCCAGCGGATCGCTCAACTCTCCGGGGTCCCTGTCGACGCGGTAAAATTAACGGTCGAGATTGGCTCAACTGCGTGACATCAGCGGCTGGTGCCGGTTGGGTAACCTGCGACGCGGCGGCAGTTCTTTCAAAGAAAGTAAGTCCATCGCGCCCGCTGTCGACATATGGAGGAGCCTGGGCAGCGCTCAAGGAGTTAACTGGGTGCGCTTCAAAATTGCAATGTTGTTAGTGATGGTTCGGTTACCGGGGCTGGACGCCTGTGCTTGACGAAACAGACCGCCGGCGCGAGCCGCATCGCCTCGCAACAAATAGGAATAGCCGCGGTTGTTCAACAACTGCGGAGTATTCCCCTTGATTTTGACAGCCTGCTCGTAGGCTCGATCCGCGAGGTCAAACCGGCCCAGCTGATCGTAACTTGCGGCAAGTCCTACCCAGGAGTCACCGTCCTCCGGCATCCGCTCGACAGCAGCCTGGAAATACCGCTCAGCGAGCGCATAATTGCCGCGAGCGAACTGCTCCCGTCCCAATCGTTGTGGCTGGTCGGTGTCGACATATTGTTCCTGGCTAACAGCTCTCCCTTGGCCAGCCTCTTCCGGTCCGTTCATCGACTGACACGCTGCAAGCGCGAGGGTGGCTGCCAAAAGGACGAACTTGATAGAGTGTTTCATTGTTGCCCAACCCTCGGGATATTTCGACAGCAGCTTCACGCCCATCGTTGTCATTATTGCCATGAATATCAGACCGACCTCGTAGTTGAAGATGCTAAATGGCAACAAAACTAGCGAAACTCCAAATCTGGGACGATTGACCCGAACGAATTTTCAGTTAGCGGTGGTCGTGTGACTGCTCGCCGGACCCGTCCCGCATCCATCGGAATCGGAACGAACCTAGCACGTGCCTTCCCCGTTCGACGATGCGCCCTCGCTGCTTCCGCCGCCGTTGCCGTTGTTGCTGGCCTCAGCCACCTTTCCACATCGATAGTTCTCGACCGCACGCTGCATCCGCTGCCCATCGGTTGCAAAATACCGGTTGCGAGAACTTGCCGGCCAAGGATCGATGACATGAGTCACAATGTTCGTTTGCACCGCATTGCCGGCACTGAACGCGATCGTGTTCTTGCGGTCGACGTACTCGCCGCATGCGCTCAGGCAGTAGCTCGCGATAACGACGACAAGCACCGTGCGAGCGGTCTTTGCATACCCGATCATTGTATTCTTCCTCCGTCGCGCTATCGAACTCCCAGTGTCACTCATCTCGGCTGGCCGTCGGTGCTGTCGAGAGTTGTCTTTGGAATGAACTAGTATTTCGCCGTAACAATGCCGGCCGGAGCCAGTCTGGCAACACGCCGCCGTGCGGCTCCCACCGGCACCGTGGTGGGTTCCGACATGATGTGTCCAAACGGTCCCCCGATTATCGCGCCGTTCGCCATGATCCATTGTTGGGTCGGCGAAGAGGTGGAGGAATCGCGCGGCTTCTCGACTTCCGTCTTCCCGGTAAGGAATAGATCAAGGTCGTTGGAGGGCAAAGTGGTGTCGAGCGGTGTTGCGATCATGTCGCCTGGCCTCGCCGGCCTTACGAGGTGCGGAGTGACGATGACCACCAACTCAGTCTCGCGTGACAGAAACTCCGTGCTGCGAAACAGCGCGCCGAGAACCGGAATCGATCCCAACCAGGGAAACTGCTCGATATTGCGCTCGGTGACGTTTTGCAGAAGGCCTGCCAATGCAAAGCTCTGTCCGTCGCGAAGTTCGACGGTAGTTTTCGCCCGGCGCACGGACAGACCCGGTATCGAGATGCCGCCCGTGGTAATGGAAACCGTGGGGTCGACATCGCTGACCTCCGGCTCAAGCCTTAGATTGATCAGGCCGTTAGACAGGACTGTTGGTGTGAAATTCAGTTTCACACCAAATTCTTTATAGGAGACCGTGATCGTCGGGACGCCAGACTGGGTCGTGGATGAGACGGGGATCGGGATTTCGCCACCCGCACGGAACTCGGCGCTGTCGCCCGACATGGCGACGAGATTAGGCTCGGCAAGTCGGCGGACAAGGCCCTTCTGCTCGAGAGCATCGATCGTGACGTCGAGCATTCGCGAGTTGTTGGCGAAGCGGGCAAGGATCGTCGCGAACGGAACAGTCGAGCCGAGAAGCGTATCAATTCCCGGAATGCCCGCGACTGGATCAGCTGGTTGACCACGTCCAATTCGCGCGGCTCGCGTCTGGCCCAAATAGTCCGAGCGGATTCCGAACTCGCGCCCGGCGTTGCGGTTGACCTCGACAAAACGGACCTTCAACATCACCTGTTGCGGCGAGGCAACTCGGGTCGCGTTGATGACGCCCCCCGGAGAATTCGCCCGCGCGATTTCCACCGCCCGATCAACTGTCGGCGCGTCCGCGGCGTTTCCCTCCAGGATCAGCTGGTCGCCACTGCTGCGGACCCGAATGCCGCCCGCGCCAGTCCCAGCAGCAAGTTTCTCGGCGACGCTCCCGGTATCGGGGCCGACATCGACGTCGACCACACCGATAACGCGTCTCGAGTTGTCAAGAACCGAAACGTTGGTCGTGCCGGTCTTCTTGCCCAGGATGTAGAGGCTCTGGTCGCTCAGGGGAATGACATCCGCGATTTCCGCGGACCCGACCAGTACGTCGGTAAAGGGGTATTCCAGGCGAAGCGCCTGGGATTTGTTCACAGACACCCGGACGCGCAGTAGCTTCGCGCGCGGAGCGGTAGTTGCAACCTGGGCGGACACGGGGGTGATGAGGCGAGCACCGGGCGCCAAGAACGGCGCATGTCCGAGTGCGAGTACGGCGCAGGTCGCCGCCAGCGCCAACGTTCTCGACCTACCCATACCGCCCCCAAGCGAAACTATTGAATTTTCTGTTACCTGATTCCTTTATGTCCAAGAATGGTTAACGAAAACTTATGAATGGACCAGAACTGTACGGAAACTCTCGCGCAAAGCAGATTTTATCCGGAGCCAGATCTAGCTATAACTGCTATTAACTTGGATATCCTAGTTTCGTAAAGTAGACCGGGAAGCCAAATGTGTGCTCAAAAAACAAAGTCGCCTACCTTGACTTTACGGGAATTTTTGAATAGCAATTAGGATTATAGTGCCAATGGCCTATAGGATTGCAGTACTATGAGCGTGCATCGGTCACAATGTTGTGTAACCGGGGAACTTTTTAAAGTTAGCGGAAAAGACCTCCGCTGCGACGCGGCGAAGCCGACGGTCGTTTCCAGTTCAGTCACTGACCTCTCATCTGGGGAGGTTCCGGTGCTACCCGCGCAATCCGTCGCGCTCATCGCCGATGCCGATGTTTATTTTCGAATGGCCGTCGGTGCTCTTCTGAGGCGCGAACTCGGCTTCTCCGACGTGATCGAAGTGCCCACATTTGACGAGGCGAAGGAGTATCTTCTTGGACATCCCGAAGCGTCCGTCGCCATTCTGGACCTTTCAATCCCGGATATGAAAGCCGCCGCGGGCCTTCGCATAATCCGCGCGTTGTTCCCGAGGATAAAGTTGGCCGTTACTTCGATCTCGACGTCGAGGCGCGACATTCTTTCGGCGCTGGAAGCCGGCGTCCATGGGTACGTGCCCAAAAACTTGAACGTCGCTGGACTGACATCTGCGCTCCGTCTTGTCCTTGACGGTGCGCTGTATGTGCCACCGATACTGGCCGAGGTGGCGCCACAAATTCCTGAATCGACGATAAGGCTGACCGACATGCGCGTCTTTTCCGATGCAACTGCACGGGGTCAGCTAACTCCTCGCCAAAAGGATGTTCTTGAACTTCTGGTTCAGGGCAAACCGAACAAGGAGATCGCGTCAGCACTCAATCTCGGAGAGGGAACGGTCAAAATTCACCTCGCCGCCATCTTCCGATACTTTGGCGTGAACAATCGCGCGGCGGCCGCAGTGGCCAGCGCACGTCCCCACCCCAGTCGAGATTTTTCGGTTCTGGGCCGCACGGCTAAGGCGGGGCCCATTCCTAGCGAGAGCGCGGGAATGACACCGGTTGCCTTGTCGCTGTAAGTGTCATAGGTGCGCCTTCAGCAAGTTCGTTGGATATTTGCGAGCGCAGCTTCGCCAACCATGAACATGATGTCTCGTATGGTACCCATTCGATCCGGCGAAACGTCGGTGACCAGCAATGTTCACCACACTAGACTCCCCCAAGACCGCATAGGCCATTCGGCCTAGTTGTCTTATGACGGCGTTTCGACAGATAATATTTTCCGATCCAGGTCTGATCGTCGGAACTCGGAACCGTCGCTTCTGCTTCTTAGAGCTTTGACCTTGCTTAGAATTCTATACTTCACATCCAGGATGGCGCCGCGAGCGACGCGCAGGTTCGCAGCCTAAACTGACGACCTAAGGGCACTAGGGGCAGCATCATGAAATCGCTCGAGTTGGTTCGCGAAGGCGCTGTTTGGAAGGCGCTTCGAACTGCTGTCAGATCCTTTGTACGCGATCGAAGCGGCAGTGTTGCAGTGATGGCCGCGCTGGCTATGCCTGTCCTGATCGGCGTCACGGGACTGGGAGTAGAGGTCTCCTACTGGTATCTGACCCAGCGCTCTATGCAGAATGCGGCCGATTCCGCCGCCATCGCAGCCGCCACGAACGGAACCGTGAACTACAGCGCCGAGGCCAAAGCAGCAGCAGCAAAATATGGCTATGTGCATGGGGCAAACAATATCTCGGTCACAGCGTCGAATACAGCACCCTGTCCTTCGGGCGGCGCCAATTGCTACAGCGCGACCATCACCGGGTACGTCCCTTTGTTTCTGTCTCAGGTTGTAGGCTACCGCGGCACCGCGACGGTGGACGGATCGCAACAAACAATGCTGAGCGCGAAGGCTGTTGCGCGGCTTGATCTGATGCCGCGGGAATATTGCATCCTGGCACTCGGGACGAGTGGTATCGCCTTCGGCACCAACGGCGCTCCGAAAGCTGATCTCACCGGTTGCAGCATTATGTCCAATGCTGGCGCCGACTGTAATGGCCACAATCTGGGGGCCGATTATGGTGATGCTGCAGGAAAAAACGAGGGGTGCGGTATCGTCCAGCGCTCGGACGTACCCCCACTGAGCGACCCTTACGCCGGGTTGAGGGACAACCTTCCGGCTGATCCGTGCGGAGGCAAATACCCCCAGATGGGAACAGCAGACTTCCCGGCTGCGAACACGTGGAACGGCACGGTCACTTTGCCTGCGGGACCCAAGAATGTTTGCGGCGACCTGGTGTTGGGGGGCGATGTCACGATCCAAACTCCCGCCGAGGGTGCCATCCTTATAATTTGGAATGGTCAACTCTATACCGGCAAGAAGCCAAGCGGACGCACCATGAGCACCAATAGCGGCTCAGCTCTCACAATCGTGTTCACCGGAACAAACGGCGGCTACATACACAGTCCCAGTGGAGACGGAACCCTCGATTTCGCCGCCCCGACAACTGGCCCCTGGAAAGGCATCGCCATCTATCAGGACCCGAACCTGACAACCGGCGTCGATATCTCGGAAGCCGGAAACACCCCAACCTGGAAGATTACCGGGATGGTTTATCTGCCCCATGCAAGCGTCACGTTGAGTGGCGTAATCAACAAGTCCAGCAACGGCGAATCGTGCTTCGGTCTTGTCGTCGATAACCTCCTTATCAATGGCACGGGCTCCATCTTGTCGACAGGCGGATGCGCCGCGGCCGGCCTCGACCTGCCGACCGGAACCGCCCCGACGGGGCGCGGCACACTGGTCATGTGATGCTGCAATCATGCAACTGCGCGGATCAGTCCTCATGAGTGGCAATCGTTTTCAAGACAGCCGCGACACGTCAGCCGGCGGGGTGTCTTTCTCCCTTTGCCACGATAACCGGGGCGTCGCCGGGATCGAGTTTGCCCTTGTTGCCGGCGCCTTGTGCATTCTGCTGCTCAACGGGATCGAAGTCGCTCGGTATGCTTACACGGTGATGCAAGTCCAGAACGCCGCGCAAATCGGCGCACAGGCGGCCTGGAAGGCATGTGATCCGACCAGGGAACTGCCCGCCACGACCAAGTGTGCGGCGTTGAAGACGGCCGTCGCGACGGCGATCCAGAGCACCACCCTTGGCGCCAACGTCAAGCTGCCGGCGGGTTCTCCCACCGAAGCTTACTATTGCCTCAATAATTCGAATGCGCTGATTCCGGACGGCGGCATCGCCCTTAGCAGCAAGCCAAGTAATTGCAATACGGTGGCGGGGGCACAGGCGGGCGCACCAGGAGATTACATCAAGATTGATGTAACCTACGCGTACCAACCTCTGTTTCTCGACTTCACGGTTGGGCGTCTATTCCCGTCGACCATTAGGAAGACGACGTACATGCGGTTACTCTAAACATGTGTAAGTGTCGGACGAGAGCACTGTCGAGCGATGAGCGTGGTGCAACCGCAATCGAATTCGCACTGATTGCACCGGTTTTCCTGGCAATGGTGCTCGGTATTTTTCACCTCTCGCTCCTGGGATTCACCGTCGCGAACCTGCACTATGCCGTCGAAAAAAAAGCCCGGTGCGATGCCATCTCGGCGGTCTGCCCTGACGCGTCAACATACTACTACGCGCCTGACCCCGAGCCTGTCTTCACCATCAACAAGGGCACAGCCTGCGGCACGTCGGTCAATGCGACAGTCACCTACGAGTTGAATGTATTGATCTATCAAAAGTCCATTCCGCTGTCGGCCGCGGCATGCTTCCCGTGAGGGAGGGGACTAGACCTTCATCACCTGAATGACCGCCGGGGTGATGATGACAGCAAACAGCACGGGCAGAAAGAAGATGATCATCGGAACCGTGAGCTTGGGTGGCAACGCGGCAGCTTTCTTCTCGGCCTCGTTCATTCTCATATCCCGGTTCTCCTGCGCTTGAACACGAAGCGACTGGCTGAGAGCGGTCCCGTATTTCTCCGATTGAATGAGGCTGGTGACGACCCCCTTCACGCCGTCCAGGCCTGTGCGATCGGCTAGGTTTTCATAGGCCTTGCGTCGATCCTGCAGGTAGGACAGCTCGGCGGTTGCGAGAGCGAACTCTTCCGCAAGCTCAACAGACTGCGACCCGATTTCTCCCGAGACCTTGCGAAGCGCGCCTTCGATGCCCATGCCGCTCTCCACACAGATGAGCAGAAGATCAAGGGCATCCGGCCATGACCGGCGGATCGAGAACTGACGCTTCGAGATCTTGTTCTTCAGGTAGATCGCTGGTGCATAATAGCCGAGCCCGGCTGCCGCCATCACTATCGAGAGCTTCACGAAGAATGGATAGTCAAGGCGAAGAATGACGAAGACGTACAACGCCGCCAGAACGAGCATTCCCACAGGAGCGAGCTGGCGGATGGCAAGATAGGCGGTGATCGGCCCCTCGCCGCGATAGCCAGCCATCCGAAGCATCTTGACCGTTTCGCCATTTTCCGTCCCGGCGAGGTTGAGCCGGTCCACGATGAGCTTGTAGAGCCGCTTCGGTTCGGTGCGGAGCGAAATCTGTTTGCTTTGTGCGTTCAGCCGATTTCGCTCGCGCACCCGAATTCGTTCGTTCTCATTGGTGACCTGCACCATCCGCTCTGTAAGATGATCGCGGACGAAATACGGCCAAGCCACGACGAGCACCGCAGCAACCACCGCAACAGCCGCCGACAGCGCGATAAGCATATCCAAGTTGGCCGCGAGCAAATTCATGGCGAGCCTTAGAAGTCGAAGTTGATCATCTTACGCATCATCAGAATGCCGAATCCCATCCAGACAGCAGCGGCAGCAAGGACCGTTTTGCCGATGAAGGTGGTGAACAGCAGCGAGATGTAGTCGGGCGCTGAAAGGTACAGCAGACAGGTGACCACCACCGGCAAAGACCCGATGATCCCGGCGGAGGCTGTCGCCTCGGAACTCATCGCCTTGATTTTTCCCGCCATTTTCTTTCGCTCTCGCAGGACCTTGGAGAGGTTTCCGAGGGCCTCCGAGAGATTTCCTCCGGAGCGACTCTGAAGTGAGATGACGATGGCGAAGAAATTGGCTTCCGCGACGGGGATGCGTTCTGCAAGCCGCTGTACCGCCTGGTCTATCGGAACACCCAACGTCTGATCGTCGAGGATGATCTTGAACTCGCTCCGTACCGGCTCCTTCGCCTCGCTCGCAATCATCTTCAGGCAATCCACGAGCGGCAATCCGGCTTTGACACCGCGCACGATCACGTCCACCGCGTTGGCGAATTCGGCGGTGAAGGCCTTGAATCGTGCGTTCCGCTTCCGGTTGACATAGAGATGGGGTAGGAGCAGACCGCCGGCCGCGCCAAAGCCGATGGCGGGAAGCGAACTGACGCCGAAAAGAGCGAGCGCGACCCCGAACGACATGACAGCGGCAATGACGCAGGCGATAAAATAAGTCTTCTTAGTCCAACCCAAACCAGCCTGCCGCATCCGGATGCCAAGCGAGGGCTTCACCCCTCTCTTCGCCTTTTGCTGTTCTTCGAGATTGCGTAGCGTGGTTTCGATCGAGCGCTTGCGACTGCCCTCCTCGGAACCCACAGCGCGACCAACCGGCCCATCCCAAATTGCGATCGCAGCGAGCCGCTTATCGGCCTCCGAGCGCCCTCCCACGCGAGCGTAGAGCAGAGAAATCACGACGCCGCCAACACATATAGCGGCGAGCACGGCAGCGAGAACCGGAACGAGGTCTGGCGACAAGACCGGCATCACATCGCGACTTTCTCGGCAGCATCGAGCGCCGCAGCAAGGCGCTTCTCCTCGCCATAATAGCGCGCCCTGTCCCAGAAGCGTGGGCGCCCCACGCCGGTTGAGCGGTGCTGCCCGATAACATTACCTTGCGCGTCTTCGCCAAGCATGTCGTAGATGAATAGATCCTGCGTGGTCACGACATCTCCTTCGAGACCGAGAACCTCAGTGATATGGGTTATCCGGCGCGACCCGTCCCGCAGGCGGGCGGCCTGGATAATCACGTCGATCGAGGACACGATCATTTCGCGAATTGTCTTGGATGGCAGTGAATAGCCGCCCATCGTGATCATGGACTCCAGACGGGATAGCGCTTCACGCGGGGAGTTCGAGTGGAGCGTTCCCATTGAGCCATCGTGTCCCGTGTTCATTGCCTGCAACAGATCGAAAGCCTCGGGACCACGCACCTCGCCGACGATAATGCGTTCAGGGCGCATGCGAAGGCAGTTCTTCACAAGGTCGCGCATCGTTACCTGGCCTTCGCCTTCAAGGTTGGGAGGCCGGGTTTCCAGACGGACCACGTGTGGCTGCTGCAGTTGAAGTTCCGCCGCATCCTCGCAGGTTATCACGCGTTCATCGGGCTCGATGTAGGCCGTGAGGCAGTTCAGCAGGGTCGTCTTGCCCGAGCCGGTGCCTCCAGAAATGAGGACGTTGCAACGGACGCGGCCGATGATCTGCAGGATCTCGGCGCCTTCCCTCGAGATGGCGCCGAACTTGACGAGTTGATCGAGCGTGAGCTTATCTTTCTTGAACTTTCGGATCGTCAGGCTCGGGCCATCGATTGCCAGGGGAAACGCGATCACGTTCACGCGCGAGCCATCGGCCAGACGCGCGTCGCAGATCGGGCTCGATTCGTCGACGCGGCGACCGACCTGGCTCACGATGCGTTGGCAGATGTGGAGCAACTGTGCATTGTCGCGGAAGTGGATATCAGTCCTCTGTACCTTACCCCCGACTTCGATGTAGACCGTGTCGGCGCCGTTCACCATGATATCGGCGATGTCATCGCGGGCGAGGAGAGATTCGAGCGGCCCGTAACCGAGGACGTCGTTGCAGATGTCGCGCAGGAGATCATCCTGCTCCGAAATCGACATGACGATCTTCTTCGCCGTCACAATATCGGTCACGATCTCGCCGATTGCGTCGCGGGCCTGGATCACATCCATCTTTGCTAATTGTGAAACGTCGATCGCTTCGATCAATGCGGCGAAAACCTGCGTCTTGAGGAGATAGTATTCATCGGATTTCGGTGCTTGTGGCCGCATCACGGCTGGCGCATCCGGCGTTCGGGGAGCCGTGGGAACAACGGCACGGCTGCGTGCATTCGGTTCCTTCGGTGGCGACGCTTTCCCCGCTGCAATCGGGACTCCCGCCGCCGCATTGACGCTTGCTGCCCGCTGGAGCAGCGGGACCTCGCCTGGCGTTTCACTTGGCTGGCTTCGTTTGCCGAACATGATGGAAGTCCCTTATCGTCTCGTGCATTGGAGCAATCCTGCTCCGTGGTTCGACGGCCGCTTCTCAGCCTGTGTTCGAGCCAAACTTCATCCGCCTCATCATTGAATCGAACAGCCCTTTCCGACGGCGCGGCTTCGGGGTTACGAGGGCGCCTGCCAGTTGCGTGAAGATTTTCGACGCGGGGGCTTTCGCTGACACCTCGGCCACCATCTGGCCGGCGTTCGAGGCTTTTCCGAATAGTTGCGGATCAAATGGGATGCATGCGAGCAGTTCAAGTTGAACGGCTTTGGCAAATTCAGCGGCTTTGATTTCGGGCCGTTTTGGCATGCCGACTTGATTCAAAATTAGCTTGGGTGGCGGATCGTGAGGACGAGCCTGCCTCAGGAATGTGATCAGGCTTTTGGCATTCCGCAGATTGGGCAGATCAGGAATGGCCGTGACGATGATCTCGTCCGCGCCGACCAGCACGTTTCTCGCCCAGGCGTTCCACACGTGCGGCATGTCCAGGAGCAGGTACGGCACGCTCGATTGCGCGATCTCGATCAGCGGATCAACCGCGTTCTCTTCCAAATCATAACATCTGTCGAGGGTGCCCGGCGCGCGAAGCAGACTGAAATGGTCGCCGCATTTGGCAAGCAGGCGGTCGAGCAGGACCTCATCCAATCGTCCCGCGTCCTCGATAGCCTCTGCGACACCCTGCCCTGGGTCGAGCTTGAAATCCAGGCTCGCCGTGCCAAACGCCAGGTCCATATCCGCGAGCACAACATCGGACGCGACTTGCCGCGCGATCGTCCATCCCACGTTATGCGCAATCGTCGAGGACCCCACTCCACCCTTGGCGCCCACGAACGCGAATGCCTGTCCGAGCTTTGCCGTTGCGGGCTCGCTGTAGATCCCCGAAATGGCAACGATCAGGGAGATCGGGTCGATGGGTGCGAGCAGATAGTCGCTGATCCCGCGCCGTGTCAGCTCGCGATAGAAATGCACGTCGTTCGCATGTCCGATCGCCATCACTTTGGTGCCTGCGTCACAGACGCTGGCCAGCCTGTCGAGTTCGGAAAGGAACGCCTCAGGAGGCGATCGGCTCTCGATGACGATGAGCTGGGGCGTCGACTTCTCCTGGTAGAAGACCGCGGCAGCGGCGATCCCGCTCTGCTGAACGGTGACATGAGCGCGCGACATGAGACGATCGGCGGCCGCACTCGTGATGACATCCACAATATCCGGGGTGTCGCAAAACGCATGGACGGTGATGTAGGGGATCCGCGTTGCCTCACGGCGGTGCGAATGGTCGGAAGGCGTCATCGCGTCGAGCCGCTTTGCGATTGATTGCCACGGAGCCGTGACGGGATCGAGAGGCTCTGATGTCATCGTCGATACATGCTTATTCATTTTACGCTTACTCTGTCACAATACTCTCGGCGCCATCCATCATTGAATGATCGTGCCTTCGCTACGCACCTTGACGTCTTCGCTCTTTCCACCTCGGAAAACGCGCACGTTGACACTGCTCTCCCGCGCTGCCAGTGGATTTTCGTCGAGATCCGCAATCGAGCGCAGGGCTAAAGAAAGGGTGCCGGCAGCCTGAGCCGAGGAAATGATTTCCGCATCACCCGGGCTCAGTTCCAGCGTCGCCGTCTTGCCCACTACGACCAACTGCCCCTTGGTTTCATCAGCCTTCTGATCGACCGCTAGGACGCGGACATTGCGGAGAAGGGTCCGGCTTGTGTGCACGGGCCTTCCCTCGTCTGAGCTGGAGACGTTCTGTATCACGTCAACCCGATCGTTGGGCAGGATGAAACCGCCGGCTGTGCTTTCGGCAGAGACGCGGATGGCCACCGCCCGTTTGCCGGGCGGCAGCATGGCGGCGAGCATCCCGGCCGCGCCGCGTGCAATCTTCTCTTCACGGATAGGTTCACCGGCGACGAAATGGCTCCGCACGAGAGCGCCGGTGAATGAGGTCAACGCGTCCGGCTTGACTTCGCGGTTGATGAATTCAGCACTCAAGGAGTCTTTCGGCCAAGACTGCCAGCGCATGCTCTTTTCTTCGAGCGGCTGTCCCTGAACCAGATCGCCAGACGCGACCAGTATCTCGACTGTTGTTTTTACAATCGGCGCGGCGGGCGCAACCGCGGCTTCGCGTGACCTGCTGGACAGCACCAGCCAACCGGCAAGGCCGCCGGCTCCGATGGCGATGATGAGAATGATGGCACGAAGCATGGTCGAAGATCCCGTCATTGATTGAGGGAAGGGAACTCTACGGCGGCCACGTCAAGTGAGCACTTTCATCCAGTGGGTCGCCGGAAAGATGAAGAGCGCTGCCGATGCGATCGCGACCCCGTAAGGAACACCGGTCTCCGGTGCATGCAGCCGCATGATCCAGGGCACTGTGAGGCATTGCGCGGGCAGGACCAACAAACGGAACTGAAGAAGTGCGATCGTCAGGATTCCGCCGAACAATGCCGTATAGAGAACGTAGGCGAGCGCATGATCCGCCCCGAGCCACAACACGATCACAGCCGCGAGTTTGGCATCGCCACCGCCGATCCAGCCAAAGCCAAACATAACGAACATGCCGATCAGAACGCCCGCGGCGATGATGGTGCTCCACCCGATATCTACCCATCCGGTGCTGGAGAGCGGGGCAAAAACCACATAACTCGCAAGAAGAAAAAGAACGAGTCCGTTCCGGATCTTCATTGTCACGAGATCGGCTGCGCCCGCGCACACCACCCCGGCGACGAAGCATAGACATGGGGCATAAGTTGCGACGGGGAACGTACTCATTCACAAGCTATTTGACTAGATTCGCTTTCGCTATTCGGTGACTAGGGGAAACGGAGATCTGACGCCTCCGCTTCCTCTCTGTCGACGAGCCTTATAGCGCCACCTTCCCCAGTTCGATTCCGATCGTATTGAAGACAAGGGTCAATTTGTCGCCAACTGTTACCAAGACGGTAATGATAACGACCGAGACGAGACCGGCGATGAGGCCGTATTCGATGGCGGTCGCGCCCGATTTGTCTTTCACAAAACGCGTTACAAGAGACTTCATGATGTTTGATCCTTGGATGGAATTGCGCTGCTGGCCCCGCAGCCTCGGCACAAGTCCCACGATCTGGATTGTGGAAAACCAGAGCACTAGCCCTTGTGTTGCCTCATTCTGGCTATTTTGGATTACTGAGTCGATTCGGCCTAATGGCCTAGACCATTGTGATCCGCATCCCCTAAATGGCCTAGGCCGTCTGCCGACCTCAGGTTGCGGTCGGCCGGGCATCGATAACATTTGCTCGTCCGAGTTGATCTCAAGAGAGAAGTCAACTGCGAACTTTCACGTATAGCGTCGGATGGCGCTCTCGCGCTCATTTCACTTGCTGACGGACGCAACTCCGTCCCGGATGTTTCCGTAGAAGGACTCCAACGGGGCAGCCATCAGCGTCAACGCCACGACGATCGCAATCGAAACGATGCCCGCGACAAGCCCGTACTCGATCGCTGTTGCGCCGGTCTTGTCCTTCAGGAAACGCCTGACGAGAGACTTCATGATGTAATCCGGAAAATGGATAGCGGGTTGCGGGCTAGTGCAGGTCTTCCTTGATCAGCAAGTTTCTCTGATCGGAAGAGGTAAACCGACGTTGCCGCTTAAGGTTACTCTATTCTAGCTATCCTAAAGGATTAGGCCCTTCGGCCATCCGTCGCGCTGCTGCTCTGTTTTTCTGAGTTCGAACTCGGTTAATCTGGAAAGTCCAAATGAGAGGCTGATCTTGAACAAAATTGCATCTGACATAGGCGACATCGTATGCGTTGGAATCCACGCACTGGACATTGGTGTTCTGGCCGCAAGCTGCACAGCGAGATCAAGCACAATCACGATAGGATATTGGGCGTTGGCCGCCCTCTCGATGGTCGGGGTTGGCCTCCTCGCGAAATCCCGTCGGCCGGCCTGAACGAGAGCGGCGGCGTCCTGCCCGTTCCGACGATTCTGTGGTCATCTCCTCGTCCTCGCGCGAGGCCGCTCGGTGTTTTTCGCGATGCCGGAGCCGCAAAAATACCTCCGAGAACAGAGCATACGAGGTACTCCATCATGGGTGTCCGATCTCAGCGGCCAGAATGGAAACAAAGACCCTCGAACCCGTAGATATCCCCGAGGTTGCTATCGAGACCCTCCAGGCTAAATACCATCGCGGTGCCGCGTCGGAACGCTCGGGTCTCCGTGCCCTTGAAGAGGACAACCTCGAGGCGGGACGGAACCTTGCGGAGTAGGCCCAGCATTCCCCTCATGATGGAATCGCTGAACCCTGCCGTCTCTTTGAATTCGAAGCTCCCGTCTTCAAAAAATTGGACGGCCGGGTAGACGGGCAGCGACGGCATGCTCTGATTCCCGAACCACCCACGAACGATTGCCCGACCCTGAGATGAAACGTAGATGCTTGGATTCTTTGGAATGTTTCCAATTTGAAACCGGATGCGACGTCCACCGGGCTCGCACGCCAATATGAGCAGTCCCTGTCGGGTCGACCGGTTGCCTTTAGCCAGAGCAGTGATGTCGGTCCGCAACAGGACGAAATCGTCCGACAAACGCTCGAGCTGCCAGCCGCTCCGCCCGGCTTCGAAATTCTGCGCACATGCCTGACCTCCCGCCAGGATTCCAAGCAGGGCGAATACGATCTTCATATGTCGGCCGAATGGCAAGGGCATCTGGATAATGTTAATTTATTACGAATCTCTTCAGGCTGGCGCTGTCTTCCCGGTTCCCGAAACGAAAGTTCGACAAGCGCGAGTAGTATCACGAGTAAGCATCACCTTTGGCAAGCTGTCTCGTTAACGTGTTACCACGCCTGCGAGTGGTCGATGCAGTCATATGGGTGAGCTGTCAGCGTGGCTTTGTTGCACGAATGGGCGATTTGGCGGCCGAAGCGGGAGGGCATAAGAGGACTGCGCCCTCCTGATCTTGGACCTCTGCCGTGCCGTTCAAAGCCAATGCTGCCCGCCGTCACCATATCCCCAAGCAGCGGCACCGAGTGACGAACTGGGCCGAGGACGATGCTGCCCTGCGCCGGCGGGGAAGTCTCACCGTCTGGTTCTCTGAGGAAGCCATTGCCGCCTGGCGGGCCGAGCCGCGCACAACCCGGGGCGGTCAAGCTCACTATTCGGCTTTGGCGATCAGAACGGCGTTGACGTTGCGGGCGGTGTTCCGGCTGGCGCTCCGGCAGACCGAGGGCCTGATCGGCTCAATCCTTCAGCTACTCGGTCTGGATTTGGCAGTCCCGGATCACTCGACCCTGAGCCGCCGCGCCGAGACCCTGGACGTCCCAAAGCCATGTCCAAGCTCCAGAGGATCTGTTCATCTGCTGGTCGACAGCACGGGCCTGCGGCTGTGTGGGCCCGGCGAGTGGCTGATCGAGAAGCATGGCACCCAAAGACGCCGGTCCTGGCGGAAATTGCACATCGGCGTTGACGCTGAGACTGGAGAGATTCTCGCATCAGACCTGACCAACTGCGATGTTGACGATGGCTCGCAGGTCGAGCCGTTGCTCAACCAGATCACCGGTCCACTCGCCTCCTTCATCGGCGATGGAGCGTACGATCAAGCGGATATTTACGGCGCTGTCGCCAAGCAGCATCCTGATGCTGATGTGATCGTTCCACCCCGATCAACGGCAGTGCTGAGTGAGACGGCGGAGAGCGCTCCGACCCAGCGCGACCGACATCTCCAATGTATCGCGGAGCATGGACGCATGGGCTGGCAAAAGAGGTCCGGGTACACGCGTCGGGCTCTGGTGGAGGCCGCCATCAGCAGGCTTAAACGAGTGATTGGGAACGGCTTACGCTCGCGGACAGAACGGCGTCGCAGGACAGAGGTCGCGATCGCAGTTTACGCCTTGAACCGCATGCTCGAGCTCGGACGCCCGAGATCCGTCCGCATCACTTGAATTCGGGCTCCGGATGCATTCAATGCGTGCACAATCCGATCCATGAAACAGAGCAGCATCGATGGTCCATCTCAGGTCTTCTTCTACCTTCCGTTATCGGCATTTGCGATGCGGGGCAGGCCATCCTGCCCGCGGCCGAGCACAACGACCAGACGCTTGACCTCGCCCTTCAGGTAAGCCTGAAGAAAGCGATCGTAATCCTTGAAGGACACGCAGCCGTTTGAATCCCCGTTTGGGCCAAGCATGTAGGTATGAGCCAGCAGGCCCACGCGGCCATGGATCGCCCGGCTCCCACCCACCGGGTTCATGCGCAGGGCACGTACGCCATGGAAGGGCTTCTCGCGTTCGGTGAGATCGTAGGTGCCGGGCGGCGTCGCCCCACGCATCGACACATGCACATGGCGCGGATCGTCGAGTTTATCCCCGAGCCCGGAATGCGCCTCCAGCCTCTCGCCATTCGGCATGATGACGGCTCTCGCGCTGATGTCATAAACGGCGGTCGCAGCGTTCTCTGTCAAATTCGGAGCTGGGTTGAGGGGGGCACTCGGCGCGATATTGCCAGTTGCGCTGTCGAGCGATGCATAGCCAAGCGCGGTCGCCGGTGGGGAGGCGGCCTGACCACCAAAAAGCTTCTCCAGGAACGAGCGGTCGTCTGGCAGCGTGCTCGCCACAGCGGCACTCGTCATAGGCACAGGGGCAGCCGCGCGCGAACTCCTTGGAACCTCGGGTTGCCGAGGTGCGGGAGCGCGCAATTCGGGAGGGCGGGGCACCGGCAGAGGAACCGCTTCCGGCACCGGTTCGATGGTATCCCCCGTCACCGCTAAAATTGCAGGCGGCTGATCCGGCTCAACGGGGATCTCGGGTGATGCATCCGCGGGCAGAGCGAGCTGCGGCTTGAGACTAGTCTCGTCTGGCACGGTAAACTGGCTGAATTTCGGTGCGAGCGGAGTGTTATGCACAAAGTCAAACGTCTCAAGGCTCATCGCCGGAGCGAAACTGACGAGCGGTCGGCTATCTGTTGATGCGAAGGCGCCTATGGCGGTCTCCTGCGCGGGCGCAGGAGCGTTAGCGAGACGGGCAGAAATGACCGGCCATGCATCCTCGGAGAAAGCCAAATCGGCCAAATACGCCGCGGAACTCAGGAGAGCTGCCACCAGGGCAGCCGTCAAAAAGAGATTACGCTGGGCACGGCGGCCCGAAGGACAAGGCATCAACAGCATCAATGATCTCGAGGCAACAACTCGGGCCGCGCATGAACAGCCTCGACCCATGCGGCAGGTCGGAGGGGAGTCCTTTAATTGATCGAGGACGCCATGCGCGAAGGGCACACCCCTTCGGATCAAGAGGCGGTATGGTCAAAGTATGGCAATGACGTCCTGCGGACGCATTTGCCGTGCCAGACTATCCAAAAGATCTGGGACCAAGCCAGACTTACGGCCAAGGCGAAATGCCGAGCTTCTGAACACGCACTGTAGTGCGCGCCCGGCCGCACCAGCCCTGAAAGATCAAACCCGCCTAGCAGCCTTAGGAGGCAACGTTGGCCGCAGTTTCCCATTTTATGGAGACACGCAATTGCCATGCATGGCTGCCACGCTGTCTCCGACACTCTGTTGGTGTGCCGCAACACGTCGCGAGCATCGTCTCGTATCGGCGGGTAGGCGCAGGAACAGTTTCATGGTTGAATAAACGCTTCGGTGCGTTCACTGGGTCGCCTGCCTCCTTGGGAGGTTTGCATGAAGCGTCGCGACTTTATCCGCTGCTTGGGTACTCTCGCCCTCACGTTGGGTTCTTCGGAACTAAGGGGGCAACAATCCTCCAGGGTGTTTCGGGTCGGCACGCTCAGTCCGGGCATACCGATGACCGAGAGCGTCTATGGTCCAGCGCTGGTCCGCGGCCTCGCCCAGCATGGCTACGTGCTCGGGCGCAATCTGATCATCGAGACCCGAGCGGCCGAGGGGCAGCTCGAGCGCATACCGGCGTTAATTCAGGGTCTCATTGCCAACAGGGCCGACGTGATGGTCGTGCAGGGCTATCCGCCCGCCCTCGCGGTCAAGCAGATCGGCACCCTTCCGACGGTTGTTCTCGGCGGAACGGGCGATCCCGTTGCCACGGACCTGATCGAGAGCCTCGCCCGGCCAGGAGGCAACATCACCGGCATATCGGATGTGTCCGTCCAGCTCTCGCCGAAACGATTGGAACTTCTGAAAGAGCTGACGCCGACGCTGAAGCAGGTAGCGATGCTGTGGAACGCCAATGACTTGGGCATGACGCTCCGGGTCCGGGAGTCCGAGCAGGCTGCAAAGGCGCTCAACCTCAGCGTACAGGCCTTCGGCGTGCGTGAGCCGGACGACTTCGCGGCAGCGTTTGCCGCTATGACCCATCAGAGGCCCGACGCCATCCTCATGGTCAGTGACTCGCTCACCCTTCTGAACCGGCGCCGGGTGTTCGAGTTCTCCGCCGCTCACCGGCTGCCGGCGATCTACGAGTTTGAGTCTCTTGTCCGCGACGGCGGGCTGATGTCTTACGGACCGGACCAAAGCGGGAGTGCTGAGCGTGGGGCAGCGTTGGTGGACCGCATTCTCCGGGGCGCAAGTCCGGCCGAGTTACCGTTTGAGAACCCGACCCGCTTCACCTTCGCGATCAATTTGAAGACGGCGACGAGCCTGGGGGTCACAGTGCCGCCCGCGCTGCTGGTGCAGGCTGACGTGCTAATTGAATAAGAAATCCATGGGTCGGCCCCGTCTGATGGAAACCTTATTCATCAGCTGTCTGGCGGATTTTATTTTGTTGCTGGACAGAATTATGAAGCGGCATACGGATATTCATTGGGATGCGACAGCATTCATCTGTCCCAACGCCTAACTACACTCGGCTACTTAGGCACTATATTGATTTTAGGGATTGGCACGGGGCAGACCTTATTGAGATGTCCGCATCAGCGATGTGACCTCCCCTCAGCCGCAGGATCGTCACAGCTTGACCTGATGCGGACATGCTCCTGGCGGCAGACGCCGATCTCGCCGGGACTGGACGATGACGGTTTGGCGCACAGAGTTCCCTCTGCGCCAAACACTGCGTGCGCTTGTACTGACCGTGTCACCGTCTGATATTGTATAGCTTGCTGAAGTCTCTCGAGATTGAAGTCGGAGCCAGGAGCGCGTCGCAACACATTTCATTACCATGCATGACATGTGAGACCGTGGCCTGCACTGCAACCTAGGCGTCAAGGAGCGGCCGCTCATGAAAGTCAAGGTCATCGGCCTGATGATCGCCTTCTGCATCGCCACATCGGCGGTCGCCGAGGTCGATACCCCATCGCACCTGTTTGGTCAGTTGTTCGTGGATGTGCAGATGCAGCGTGTCTTTCCCGACGGCAAGACCTTCGTCGACGCCCTGCCGAACGATGCACCGGCCGCTATCGTGCAACGCTATGAGGAGGAGCGCGGCAAGCCTGGCTTCGACCTAACTGTATTCGTTCACCGAAACTTCACTGTGCCGCCTCCCAAGGGCAGCGCCTATCGCAGCGATCCCAACGAGGATGTGTGCCGCCACATCGACAATCTGTGGCAGGTCCTCGAACGCGGGCCCGACAGCGCGACGCTCGGCCCTTACTCTTCGCTCCTGCCTTTGCCACGGCCGTACGTCGTCCCGGGGGGACGCTTCGACGAGGTCTACTATTGGGATTCCTATTTCACCATGCTGGGGCTTGATGAAAGCGGTCGTCATGATCTCGCGGTCAGCATGGTCGAGAACTTCGTGAGCCTCGTCAACCGGTACGGACATATTCCCAATGGCAACCGGAGCTACTTCCTGAGCCGTTCGCAGCCGCCATTCTTCGCATCCATGGTGGAACTCATCGTCGCCAGAAGCCGCGATCCTGCCACGACGTATGCCGCGTTCCTGCCGGCCTTGAACAAAGAGTATGCCTTCTGGATGGAAGGCGCCGACACGCTTGAGCCTGGGACGGCGCATCGCCGGGTCGTGCGGCTAGGCGATGGCACGCTCCTGAACCGCTATTGGGATGACAGCGACAGCCCACGCGAGGAGTCCTACCGGGAGGATGTCGAAACGGCTCGCGCATCGAACCGACCAGCGGCGGAGGTTTACCGCGATCTCCGTGCTGCCGCCGAAAGCGGATGGGACTTCAGCTCGCGCTGGCTCGCCGATGGCAAGTCGCTCGCAACCATCAACACCACCGCTCTGGTGCCTGTCGATCTCAACAGCCTGCTATTCCATCTCGAGACGACCCTCGCCAAGGCCTATGCGGCATCTCGCAAGCCGGAAAGGGCCGCCGAGTTCAGGGCACGTGCAGCGCTGCGCAAGGCGGCGGTTCGGCGTTATCTCTGGGACGCTGGCGAAGGCATTTACACGGATTATCTCTGGCGCGAGGGCAAGCCGACCGGAAAGGTGACCGCTGCCAGCTTGTACCCGCTGTTCTTCGGGCTTGCCACCCAGGCTCAGGCGGATCGTGTGGCTAAGGTCGTGCGATCCCGCCTGCTGAAGCCGGGCGGCCTTGTGACCACCACGGTTCAGTCGGGTCAGCAATGGGATGCACCGAATGGCTGGGCGCCCTTGCAGTGGATCGCGATCGAGGGTCTGAATGCCTACAGCAAGAGAGCCCTTGCCCAAACGATCGCGCGGCGCTGGATCGGCAGGGTCGTCACCGCCTATCGCAACACCAGCAAGCTCATGGAAAAATACAATGTAGTGAACCCTTCGCTCGTGGCCGGCGGCGGAGAATATCCGGGCCAGGACGGTTTCGGTTGGACGAATGGCGTGGTGCGAAAATTACTTGTAATCGATGATGATCTAGCGGCGGGCACTCGCTGCGCGAGCCCGGTCGCAAACGACAATCTGCCCTCGGGCCTGCCCCGGCCCGGCAGGAGCCCGAATACCCCCCGCTAGCTCTGCTACCAGCACAGCTTCCTGACGAGCTGCGGTTCACGCTCCGGGCCAGGCGGTTCGGCTCTCGGGAATTGACGGCCCGGCCAAAGGATATCCCGCTTTCAGAAATTCGGCTTCGCCTGGGCACCCGCTTCGCTACGAGTACGATCTCAATCGTCCATGGGAGCATGAACGGGACGGTCCGGCGCTTAAAGAGTCTGCGTAGGTTGAGATGCGCCGCCACATGATAGCCCACCCAGTTTTCGCCGCTTCCCATCTGAGCTAAGGACAACGGGCCGTCTAGAGTGTCGGCGATAACGGTCAATTGCTTGAGGTCCAAGCGCAGGGGATTATCTCCGTGCTCAAGGCCCAAGCGCGTGGCGTAGGCGGTTCGGCTCCCGGAAACTGACGGCCCGGTCTCCGGAGGTACCGCTCTCCTAGCTTCGCCTCCGCCAAGGAACCCGTTTCCGCTATGAGTATGATATCACCGTTCCATGGGAACACGGGGAGCGTCTCGAGGGCCGGCATGGCACCGAGCCCGGGAGAAGTTATCCCATTTGCATGGATAGGCAGGGGGCCTGCCCGCCAGAGGATTGCGGCGGGGTGAACCGCTTTCTGGTCCGGCGTGAGGCCTCGGCCCCTCCGGAGGTCAGTCATGATTTCGCCGTCCTGGCCGATTTCGTGGATCAGCTCGCTCTGGAGCGGAGCACAGGGGATTCATGACGTTCGGGAGGCTCTGGAACGCCTTGAGGTGTGCCAAGGGTGGCAGGGCAAGCCGTTCTCCTGCAAGGACGTCAATGCTCGGCTATTCAATGCCGAGTATCTCGACCTCATGCATCAACAGTGGTGAGGCCGTAGATCCCGTTGATCTGATGACGTTGCTTGAGCCCTCCCGCAAGCGCACGGAGGGGCCCATGCAGGTCAGAATCATGCTTCAGATCGTCGGTGACGACGGTACCGTTTGCGACGCGGAGGAGGTTGCGTCTCTGACGAAGATCACCGAGGGAGCAGAGGATCCCGTGCCGAAAACAGCCATCAGCCGACCCGACGACGCGAGCGCATCATGAAGCGCTTCAAATCAACCGGGCAGGCGCAAAATCCAAGCTATATCGGGCCATTGCGGCGCCTAAGGACTGCCTATCTCCAAACAGCCGTGGGAGCACGTGATCCACCCAGCCACCTGGAAGACCGACGCAGTCTTCTGCCTACTCGACTGCCTGCCGGACGGGCCGTTCCTGCCGTCGAAAGAGATGTCGGCCTGGATCTGCTTGCCGTCGTCGGACCAGCGGTAACGCATGAGGAGGGCCTTGCCCGCGCTGATCATGATCTCGCCCAGGAATCGCTGGTCCCGAATTTCCGCTCCGGCGAGTTGACGAATCGCTGCCTGAAGGTTCGGAGCATCCCATCGACATGAGTGCTTCCGTCGGTGTCTTAGCCAAGCAGATGATTCCCTTGTCGATATGGTTTCGACCCAGGGGAGGGAGATCAAGGCTCTCCAAGCGCGCTGCCAACAGCTCGAGGAGCGTGAGCAGGCGATCATGGTCGCATTCACGACCTTCTTCCATGTTCTTGCCGCCGGGAAAGTTGCGAAGCTGGAGGATGTCTCCGCCATTCTCCGCAACATCATCGACGTGGTGCAAGACGAGGCCCACCCACAGGAGTCCATTCGATTTCTTCGACGCCTCGCCACCATGCTTAATCCCCAGCCGGGCACCGGTGCGGCCGAGTTGCAAACCCACGATCCCGCTCAATAGAGATGCCGAACCGCCACGCGGGATGCGCGCCTCTGAGGAGTCCGAGGCGCGCATCCCGGCGCGGTTTTCTCACGACGGGAGGCCGGATGCCGGCCGGAAGCGACTATTTCACACCCTTGAGAACAAGGTTGAGATAGACACGCCCGTCCGGGCGAGGAGCGAAGTCGAGACGGTCCGATACGCCATAGAGGTTCGGCTCGGTGAAGAGCCAGACCACGGGAGCCTGCTGCGCCGCATAGGCTTCAGCCTCGTAGCACATCTTCTGCCACTTCGACGCGTCGAACTCCTGGGTGAAGGCGCGGAAAAGCTCTTCGAATTTCTCGTCCGACCAACTCATCCGATTCGAGCCGGAGTCCTTCTGAACCAGCAGGAGGTCGCCTTGGCAGGTATAGTCCGGCCCGGAAGAGCTGTTCATTAGGTCCCTGTAACCGGCCCCCTGCTTGGCGCGCAATTGTGCATTGATGGCGGAGTCGATCACGCGCAGATCCTTGATCTCGATGCCAACCTCCTTCCAGTAGTCGGCTGCAACCTGGGCGATCTCCTTGTCCATAAGGTAGGACCCGTTGGTGGTGTCCATGTCCAATGCGAGACGATCGCCGTTCTTGGCCCGAATGCCGTCCCTGCCGGCGACCCAGCCGGCCTCGTCCAGAAGCTGCTTGGCCTTGGCAGGATCATAGGGAAACGGCTTGAGTTCAGGGTTGTTATAAGGTTCGTTGACCAGATCGATCCGGCACTTGGCCATCCCGCCCAAGAGCGAGGCCGCAATTTCCTCGCAGTTGATCGCGTAGTTCATCGCCTGCCGGACCCGAGCATCGGCAAGCGCCGGATGACGGCCTTGTTTGATGGCGATGAAGAGGCGGCGATAGCTCGGAGCATCCACCACCTTCACGCCGGCCGTGCTTTCCAGGTTCTGCTTCAGGTCGGCAGGCACGCCCGTAATGAGGTCCGCGGAACCGGCCTTCAGCTCGCTGATGCGCGTTGCCACCTCGGGGACCGCCTTGACAATCACGTCGTCGACGGGAGGCTTCCCAAGCCGATATTGGTCGAAAGCCTTCAGCACCAGACCTTCGCCGGCCTTGTAGGACATGAATTTGTACCCGCCTGCGCCCACCGGGGCGAAGACGACCTTCTCCGGCGGGTTCTCGGTATAGTACTTGGGCGGCAGGATCGAAACCTCGGGATTGACCAGATGGGCCGTGATAATCGGATCCGGTTGGCGCATCACGAACCGCACGGTGTAATCGTCGATCTTCTCGACCCTGTCGTATTTCAGGGCGCCCAGCGCAAAGGTAAGGTCGCCCTTGCCCGCAGCGAACAGTTTCTTGGCGCGATCGAACGTGAACACCACCGCGTCGGCGTTGATCGGCTCGCCGTTCTGGAAGGTCAACCCTCGCCTGATCTTGATGTCCCAGTTCAGGGGGTCGACGTTGGCGATGGACTCTGCGATGGCCGGAACGACTTTGCCCTCGTTGTCCAATCGGAACAGGCCCTCATGGATCGACAGGACGACGTTTGCGTCCGACTGGGTGAACATTGGGTCGAGGCTCACGGGCTCGGCGTTCTGAAGAACCACAACGGGCTTTGCCGCTGCCCATGACGGCGATCCGGCCGCGGCGGCCGAGAGAAGTCCTAAGGCAATCATCGATCTCTGGATGAAACGGTTGGCCTTCACGTCGAAGATCCTCCACTTGGTTGCTGCGCAAGGCAGAACCGCTGACGTCAGCGGTTCTGCCTCGATGCGTGACGGGCACTAGGTTGGTCGGTTCGCCGAGCGTCGCGCGGACGCTCGCTCGCGGTGATCCGCAACGATGTCGGGCAGGCTGGCCGGCATGCTCAGAAGTTGCGCCAAGGGACCTGGACTCCCGGTTCGTTGGACGGGTGACAGGGCAGTGTTCAGTCAAGGCAGGTGCTTGTCAATCATTCCTATCGAGCGCTCCTGCGCCAGAGGAGCCAAGCCTAGAGTATGTTTTTCAGGCGGGGGTCGAGATAGTCGCGAAGCCAGTCGCCCAGGATGTTGATCGACAAGACCGTGAGCGAAATCGCTACGCCGGGAGGTATGGTGAGCCATTCGGCAACCCCGATATATTGGCGTCCATCGGCCAGCATGGTGCCCCAGCTTGGAATCGAAGGCGGGACGCCGACGCCCAGGAAGCTGAGCGACGCCTCGGCCACGATGTTGCTTGCAACCGAGAAGCTCGCGATCACGATGATCGGGCTCCAGATGTTCGGAAGGATGTGCTGGAACAGAATGCGCCAGCGCTTCTCGCCAGTGGCCCTCGCGGCCAGCACGAACTCCTCCTCCTTGATCGATAGAACCTGGCCCCGGACGATGCGCCCGTATTGCACCCAGCCGGTCAGTCCGAGCACCAGGATTAGCTTGTCGAGCCCACTTCCGAGCACCGCCATGATCGCGAGCGCAAGTAGAATGGTCGGGAACGACAGCTGAATGTCGGCGATGCGCATGATGACATCGTCGATGAGGCCGCCGAAAAACCCCGAAGCCAAGCCGAGAAGCAGCCCGATCGTGCCTGAAATCAGCACGGCCGAGAGCCCTACGATGAGCGAGACCCGCGCCCCATAGATCACCCGGCTGAGCACGTCTCGGCCGAGGGTATCGGTGCCCAACCAGAAGGTGACCCCGCTCGCATTGACGTAGCCGGGCGGCTTGAGGCGCTGGACGAGCCGGATTCCATAAGGATCGTTGGGCGCGATCCAGGCGGCGGTCACGGCCGCAAGGACCACGAGCAGGAAAACGAACGCGCTCGCGAGCGCCGCTTTGCTGCGGAGCAGGCGCACGAAGAAATGGCTCTTGGCTCTGACCGACGTCGCAGCGGCGAACTCGCTATGCACTGGTTGTGCCTCTGGTGTTGAAACGTGGCCGTTCGGGTTCATTCGCCAAATCGGATGCGTGGGTCGACCCAGACATAGACGAGGTCGATGATGAGGTTCACGGAGGCGAAGATCAGCGCCAGCATGATGACCCCTGCCTGGACGACGTAAAAATCCTTCGAGCCGATTGCGGCGATGATCTCGCGGCCGACGCCCGGCCAACCGAAGATCGTTTCGATGATGACCGAACCGCCGAGCAGGAAGCCGACCTCGAGGCCGATCGCCGTGACGAGCGGCAGCAGGGAATTCCGAAACACATGGACATAGACCACGCGGCTTTCCGAAATGCCTTTCGCACGGGCTGTTCGAACGAAATCGCGCTGCATGAGATCCAGCATCGACGAGCGCGTCAGGCGCATGTTTCGCGCAATCGGGAAGGCCGCGAGAGCAATGCCAGGCATGACGAGATGTTGCCATGTGCCGCTGCCCGAAACCGGAAGCCACTTGAGGTACACGCCGAAGAACAGGATTAGCAGAATGCCGAGCCAGAAGCTTGGGATCGACTGCCCGATGAGCGCCACCACCGAAACGAGATGATCGATCGGCGTTTGGGCCTTTGTTGCCGAGAGAACGCCTAGGGGAATCGACACCACGAGCGAGAGCACGAAGGCAAAAGCCGCAAGCTGGATCGTTGCAGGAAGACGTTCGACGATCACCTCATAGGCAGGCTTGTGCCGTATGAAGGATTCGCCGAAGTCGCCCTGCAAGGCCTTGGTGACAAAGTCCGCGTACTGCACGTACCAGGGCCGGTCGAACCCCATCTTCGCCCGGAACTCGTCGATTTGCTGGACGGTCATCCGGTCGGCCCCGTCGCCGAGAATGACCTCAGCCGGGTCGCCGGTGAGAAACATCATTCCGAAGGCGACGATGCTGACGCCGAACACGACGATGACCGACTGCAGCACACGGCGGATGATGTACCGCATTTCTAGCTGGCCCTTGTCTTCAAAAGCGTGGATGCGGGCCAGCCTTGGCCCGACGCGATGGGCGCATGGCGGTGGAAATGGCGCAATCTCGGCATCGGTTACCTCACACCAGGTGACAAGCCGCCCAATGACCCGGCTCAACCTGCCGGAACTTGGGCTCAACCCGACGACACACCTCCTGAGCCAGCGGGCAGCGGGTGCTGAAGTTGCATCCGGACGGCGGGTTGGCCGGGCTTGGAAGATCGCCGCGGAGGATGATGCGCTGCCGCTGACGCTCAAGCGGCGGATCGGGGATCGGGATCGCCGACAACAATGCCCTGGTATAGGGGTGAAGAGGGTTTTCGTAGAGCTCCGCACTCGTCGTGAGCTCCATCAGCTTGCCGAGATACATCACGGCAATCCGCGTTGAGATGTACCGCACCATGCTTAAATCATGGGCGATGAACAGGTAGGTGAGCTGCAACTCCTCGCGCAACTCCTCGAGCAAGTTGACGATCTGGGCCTGAATGGAAACGTCCAGAGCCGAAATGGGCTCGTCGCAGACGATGAAGTCCGGGGACGTGGCGAGCGCTCGGGCAATCCCGATCCGCTGACGCTGACCCCCGGAGAACTCGTGAGGGTATCGATCCCGAAGGGACGGGTTCAGGCCAACCTTAGTCATGAGGTCAGTGACGCGGCGCCTTTCCTCGGCTTTGTTGGCCGCCATGCCGTGAACGCGCAAGGGGCGAGCAACGATCTCGCTGACCCGCATGTTCGGATTCAAGGACGCATAAGGGTCCTGGAAGATCATCTGCATATGCCGCCGAGACCGACGCAACTCCGGCGCACTCTGCCGCGCGAGGTCGGAACCTCGAAAGATCACCTCCCCGCCTGTGGGCCGATAGAGCTGCAGGATCGCGCGTCCGGCAGTGCTCTTGCCGCAGCCGCTTTCCCCGACGAGCCCGAGGGTTTCACCCTTTCGGATCTCGAGGGAGATACCGTCGACGGCCTTGATGTAACCGGTGGTCCGGTTGAGGAATGAGCCCGCCCGCGTCGGGAAGTACATCTTCAGCTGGTTTACCTGAACTAAAGCGTTCTCGTTCATGGCGTCACCTGTGGTTTGAGCAGGTGGTTCCAGCACGCAACCGCATGCTTCGGGCCGACTTCTGCCAAGGGCGGATTGTGGATGCGACACCCGTCCGTCGCGTATGCGCAGCGGGGTACGAACGGGCAGCCCAGCAGCGGAGCGGTAAGGTTGGGCGGAAGGCCCTTGATGGCCTCAAGCTTCGTTCTGACCTTGGAGTCCAGCCGCGGCAGGGAGTTGAGAAGTCCGCGTGTATAGGGATGAGCGGGGCGGGCATAGAGCTCGTCCACGGGCGCCTGCTCGACGATATAGCCCGCGTACATGACGGCGACGCGGTCGGCCAGGCGCGCCACCACGCCGAGATCATGGGAGATCCAAATGATCGCCGTTCCCAATTCCGCCTGCAGTTGCTTCACCAACTCCACGATCTGGGCTTGGATCGTTACGTCCAGCGCGGTGGTGGGCTCGTCCGCGATGATGAGTTCCGGCGAGCAGGACAGCGCCATAGCGATCATCACCCGCTGACGCATGCCGCCAGAGAATTGGTGCGGATAGTCGTTGAGCCGTGACGCCGGGTTGGGAATTCCGACCAGGCTCAGAAGCTCGACCGTACGCGTGCGGGCCTGTCGCCGCGTCATGCCCCCATGAGCCGTAAGACTCTCTGCAATCTGGGCGCCGATTCTCATGACCGGGTTGAGCGACGTCATGGGGTCCTGGAACACAAAGGCGATCTCATTTCCCCGAACGCCCCTGAGCGCCTTCGGGCTCATGGAGAGCAGGTCTGTTCCTTTGAAGGAAATCTGTCCGCCAACGATCCTGCCAGGAGGGGACGGGACGAGCTGGAGGATCGACAGGACTCCGACCGTCTTACCGCTGCCGCTTTCACCCACGATGGCCAGGCATTCCCCTCTATCCACCGAGTACGAAATCCCGTTGACCGCGTTCACCACGCCGTCGACCGTGAAGAACTTGGTTTGCAGATCTTTTACTTCGAGCAGCATCGTCACCGGGCCTCCCCGGCAGAAAGCCATGTGCGACAGCCCTCGCGCGGCCTTGAAAGCGCTCCTCCGGCATGGGAGCAGGAGCAATGCCCCGGGCTCCCGGTCATCGGCTCTGGTTTCGAGCAATCCATTGAGCGCTTTCGGTCCATTCCAGTGCGGACGTGTGCCGTTAATACAGCAACGATTTGTTCAGGATGTTTTTCATCCGGTCCGGCCGGCCCGCGAGATATTCTCGAAGGTTGTGACAGAAGATTTCGGTGATGCGGGCATTCTCAGCCTGCACCGTGCTGGCCGAATGAGGACTGATCAGGACGTTCGGCATGTCCCAAAGCGGGCTGTCGGGCGGCAATGGTTCCTTGGCCGCAACGTCAAGAGCCGCGAAGCCAATGTAGCCGGATCGCAAGTTGTCGATCAGGGCGGATTCGTCCACCACCGATCCCCGCGCAATGTTCACGAACACACCGCCGGGTTTCATGGCGCCGAGCGCCGACCGGTCGATCATCGTGTCGGTGTCGGGAGTATGGGGAACGGCGATGACCACCGCGTCGGCCTGCCCGAGCCGCTCGTGCAGCCGCTCGACCGGAAAGATGGCGTCGAACACATGGAGGTGATCCCGGGACTTGTCCGGATGCCGCGCAATGGCTTCGACCCGCATGCCGAACGCCTGGGCCAAGACGGCCGTGCCCCGCGCCAGATCACCCGCCCCGACGATGACGAGGTGCTTTCCCGCGATCTCGTCGCCGCAATAGCGCGTCCAACGGTGCTGTTTTTGTTCGGCTTCCAAATGGCGCAAACCCCTGAAATGCGCCAGGAGACCCAGCATCACGAATTCGGCAAGCGGACCGGCGTGCACGCCGCGTGCGGTCGTGACGATGATGTCCGAGTTCTGCAAGCCGTGAAGCTTGACGAGAGGACCGACTCCCGTGCTTGTCGTCTGCACCCACTTCACCTTGGGCGCACCGAGCATAGGACTCCGTCCATCGGCTCCGAGAGGCGGAAAATCCCACAGGATGTCCGCGCGCTCCAGGCAGGATCGCCACCGTCGCTCCTGCTCCTCGGTTCGCTCCAACGGGCCTCCCTTGTGATCCGCGACGTAGCGGGGGGAGGGGAGCAGATCCGACTCGAACAGAACCTCAAGGCCGGGGCTGACGGACCGGATCGAATCGACATACTCGGCTTCCAAAGGCGAGGTGATGAAAACGGTATACTGGGACAATTTCGCTCATTCTTCTGGGCTGCGACCGCAAGACGGATCGGACAGCGTCGCGCCATCCGGAGATCCCCCTGTTCGGGGAGTAGAAATGAATACGGGTTGGTTGTCCAGCGGATCGCCCTCCGTTGGGGCGGTATTGTCAAGTTGGCAAGATCGGCTTTGTTGCATTAACTTGGAAAGGGCGTAACGGACCCATTCGGCCGGATCCCTCAGGCAGCCAAACCGAAGAGCTGGTTCACAAGCCGGATTTCGCCTGTCACGTCCGGTCGTGTCAGGACGCAGTGGCCGCGACGGATCATCCGCATCACCTCGAAGCCTTTGATGGTGGCGTAAGCAGTTCTCATTCTCTGGAAGCCGCGCGTCGGCCGGATCACGCGCTTGAGCGCACCATGATCCGCTTCGATGATGTTGTTCAGATATTTCGATGTTCGGTGCTCGACATTCTTCGACAGCAGGTCTTCCTTCTGCAGGCGCCGAATTGCCTTGGGGTACGATGCCAGCTTGTCAGTCGTAATCGAGGAGGGCGGACAGTCGCTCATTGTCCTTAGAGCTTTGCGCAGGAAGCGGTAAGCCGCTCCAGTATCACGCCGATGGGACAGCATGGAGGCGATCAGCCGACCGTGCTTGTCGACGGCGCGAAACAAATACCTCCACTTCCCGCCTACTCGTACATAGGTCTCGTCGACGCGCCATGAGCCTGAACGATGTCCCTGGCAGGGTCGCACCCGCTTCTCGATCTCCGGGGCGTAGCGTTGGACCCGACGAAAGATCGTGCTTGGATTGACGCTGAAACCGCGCTCGGACATCATTTCAGCCAGATCACGGTAGCTGATCCCGTACTTGCAGTACCAGCGCACGCACAGCAGGATGATCTCAACCGGGAAGCGGCGGTGCTTGAAGATCGACAACAGGATGGCTCCTCGATTGGCCATCCCTAGCTAAACTGCCAAGGTTAATGCAACGGTGCCCTCAGAGATCCTGATAGCCCCGCCTCCGCTCGGCCTGGGCCTCCCACGCCTCTTGCAGAAGAACCGGCGCTATTCGGTTGCCGCTTCAGGCGGTGGATCCTCGGTGAAGCGAAAGGCGTCCCACGCGGCTCTGCCCTTCGGGGTGATCCTGTAGCGAACAATCTCGTGGCCATTGGCAGCACGGGTGGCGGCGCGCTCCAGATAGCCCACCGGCACCAGCCTCTTGGCTTGTGCGTCGGTACAGCCATAGGGCAAATGGTCAATGCCGTTTGCAGCCTCCGCCAGCGTACCGAGCATGAAATAGTCTCGTGCCGTCAACTCAAACGCATTGTGGCCCAACCTGAGGTCCTCTTGCAGAACAACGATCACCTGTTCGTAAAGAGATGATATTCTGCATCAGGCCATGGTTGCTCTGGACCTTCGCGCTATGCCTCGGATGAAAAGCGGTAATCACGAAGCTTGGTGCAATTGGTGAGAGACTTGGTAGCCGCGCCGGCTGCGATCTCGTCGGCATGGAACTCGACCAGATCCTGCTCCTTTGTGCCGATCCAGCCGAAAAACGCGTTTCCATACTGACAATTACGCGAATTATTGTCACATCAGAAATTGGCGGCTTCTCCCGTAGTCCGATGCGCCGATATGCATTTGGCTGTATGCTTGGGTCTCATGCGCAACGCTTAATGGCCTGAGTTGAACGACAGCACGCCGCGCGGCCGAGCCGAGGTAAGGCAATGCAACGCCGTTATTTGATCACGTTGTTCGGTAGCGCGGCGATCGCGTGGGCACTGGCGGCACATGCGCAGCCGGCAACGAAGCTGCCTCGGATCGCCTTCCTGTCCCCCGGCCGCTCTGAGCCTTCCGACCCTATTTTCAACATGCTCAACGCCTTCCTGCAAAGACTGCACGACCTTGGCTACACGGAGGGACAGAACCTCGCCATAGAGCGACACTATGCCGATGGGAGGTCGGATCGGCTTCCCGGGCTGGCCGCTGACCTGGTTAGGCGCAAGCCCGATCTCATTGTCGCGTTTAGTACGACAGCGGCGCTCCCAGCCAGGCAAACAACGGCCACAATCCCCATTGTCGTGGTCGGCATGGCCGATCCGGTCGCTGACGGGCTGATCGCCAGCCTTGCGCGACCAGGCGGGAATGTGACGGGGACGACGTTTCTCGGCCCGGAGGTGTCCGCCAACTTTCAATTACCCATAGATTTGCGCCCCAATCCTAGCGCCGAGTTCGATATCCATCAGGCGGGATAGTCCTCTCCACATGACGGTGTTTCCTGGCGGAGGATCATGGCCACGGGCAAGGTAGCCGCCCATGCGGGCGATCTTAGTTAAATAGTAGGCGAGCGTCTTGCTCCGCAGCAGCACCTGGCCCTTGTCTCGCACCAGCTCGTCGAGCAGGTCCATTTCCAAGTCCGTCAAGGCCAGCCGCGGCGGCACGTCCGGAACAACACGATTGAGCATCGTCATCCAGAAGATCCGCCAGCTCAGGATGCAGTAGATGCTGAGCAGGTTCACCAGGCGCTCGGCCGTTCTCAGCTTGGTCTCCTCCGCTCGGCACCCGGACTTGAGGATCTTGTGGAACAGCTCGACCTTCCAGCGCATGGCGTACCAGTCGAGCATCTGGATCGCGTCCGCGCGGGATCGTACCGGCAGATCCGTGATCAGCTTCCAGTCGATCCGCGCCCGGTCTTTGGGTGGATGACGCTCCTGTGCGTGGATCACCGTCAGGCTCAGGGCTGGATAGCGCTTCTGCTTGCCGATCGGAGGCAGGATGTGGATCCGGCGGTATTTGAGCTCTACGGTGGCAAGGCTCACATCGCCTTTCGGGCTGCGAACTTCGACCTGATGCCGTCCTTTGACCTTCACCTCTGCCATCTCGTCCGCGATGGTGTGCTGGCCATCGCCCGCCAACCGATCCACGCAGGTTCGGACCAGGAAGTGCGTGCTCAGAGCCTGAGCCGTGCAGAAGAACTCGTCGATGTCGTTCTCCCGGTCGCCGATATGGATGCAGCGCTCAGGAGCACCGAACAGCGCCACGGACTGCCTCATGCACTCCAGCCAGCGGATACTCTCCTTCTGATCGATGGGCACCCGGGTCGGGTTGATCTTGCGTTTGAGCGTCCGGGCGCCCTTGAACTGAGGCCTCGTCCAAAACTTGATCGCCGAAAGCCCCAGCGGCAGCCCATCCGCGGTCACAGCCAGGCAAGAGTGCATGAGCAGCCCGCAGACCGTGTGCATCCTGGAGCGACCTTCCTTGTCCCGGCCGCTGTTGACCCGGCGGGTCGCACCAATCCGTTCAGGCTGTGCTCTTTCGTAGGACAGTTCGGTTGTGTCCTGAATGACCAAGATAGGGCCACCGAAGGCGGCAAAGCGGGTTCGGGTGGCTTGGAAATGGCCCTGAAGGATCTCATGGTCGGAAACTTTGGGATTGGACAGGAAGCGGTAGGCCGCTTTGGTGTTAGCCCAATCCTGGCAGGCCAGCGGAAGGCTGCCGCCAATGGCACCGGCCATGTGGGTCAGGAGCTTGCGCAGGCGCTGGCCGAGACGATTGTCCCGAAAGCGGCACCCAGCGAGTTCCTGATCGACCCAGGAAATAACATTGGCTGCCTCTCCCAGAGGATGCGTCGGAAGAGACGTCTTTGTCATGGCCCAGCTCCCGCGCCGCCTCGTGGGAGCGAATAGGAGGCCGTCCGGCGTATGCCCGGCGCGCAGAGATCAGCGAGATCACGGGAAAGCCGAGACAGAGCCCTGTCCATGGGACACCTCTCACAGATGAGGAGATGCTCACCAAGGAATCACGCTTGGTGCTGGTCAGGCAAGCACTGCTGCTAAGTCAGAAATGTGGGTAATTGAAAGGTCCGCCAAGCGCCTACAACTGCTCCGAGAGGTCGTCCCTGGACTCTCCCGTGTGGCCGTCCTTTGGCATCCCAACGCATACAGCGAACGCACGATGGCAGGTCTCCTGCATGAAATGGAGGGTGCGGCCCGGACCTTGGGATTACAGCTTCAACTCGTGCCGGCGTTTGGCCCGGAGGATGTCGTCGGTGCGTTCGCCGCGATGGCCAGAGAGCACGCCGGCGCTCTCATTGTCATGCCCAGTCCGATGCTGTTTGGCGAATACAAACGCATCGTGCGTCTTGCGGCGAACGGCAGACTGCCGGCAATGGGCGCAGCCAGAGAATTCGTGGATCTCGGAGGGCTCATGTCCTACGGCGTCAACCAGGTCGACCTTGCCCGGCAGACTGCCACGTTTGTGGACAAAATTCTGAAAGGGGCAAACCCGGCAGAGTTGCCCGTAGAGCAACCGATCAAATTCGAGCTTGTGATCAATCTAAAGACAGCGAGAGAGTTGGCGGGGACGGTTAGCGGAGAGTTTGAGTCTCTGTTGGTTGCCGACGACGTGATTGAATGAAGATGCTGTTGGCTGCAGTGTCGGTCCTACGATGGACTACATGCGCGCTGAGATCACAGTCCACGCCCTCCGATACCGGATCCCGGGCATCGCCACCTACCGAGGCGATGCCGAAGCAGGGGGATTACTATCCTACGGAGCGAGCCCTCGAGCAATCGGCAGTCGCGCTGCGGGATATGTTGATCGAATTCTCAAGCGTGCGAGCCCGGCTGAGCTGCCCGTCGAGCAGCCGGATCGGTTTGGGTTTGTGATATCTCAAAGCTGCGAAGGAACTCGGCCTTGACGTCCCGCCGTCTTTCCTCACCCTCGCAGACGAGGTGATAGAGTGAGGTAGGCAGCTTGTATATCCGCTAAACTCCTCGTCTCTCTTTTTGCCGGAGTTGCAGTCGGTTCCACATAGACCTTATCGGCAAGCGAGCTTTCACGCGGGTGGGCCTGCTACCAGCACCGTTCCATCCATAAATGACATTCCGGGCTACCCTCGCACCTTGCGATCCGGGAAGGTGTATACTCCTGCTTGAAAGCCTGCAGGCTGCGTTGGCGAGGTGATCGAATGAGGCGCCGAGACTTTCTCGCGTATCTCGTTGGAGCTGCCGGCTCCTTGCCACTGGCCGCCAGTTCTCAGTCCGGTGGCAGCGTCAGGCGCGTCGGCATTCTGATCGAATTTGCCGAAAGCGATCCGGAGGCCCAAGCACGCCTGTCGGCCTTGTGGACAGGTCTGAACGCCCTGGGGTGGAGGGATGGCGACAATCTTCGCAGCGACCTTCGGTTTGCGGGTGGCGACGCGGCCCGCATCCAGAGTCTTGCCGCGGAACTGGCAGCATCCGTGCCTGACATCATCCTCGGGAGTGGAGCTCCAGTAGCGGCAGCGTTACAGCGGGCGACACGCTCGGTACCGATTGTCTTTGTTCAGATCTCCGACCCGGTCGGTGCCGGTTTGGTTCCAAGCCTCGGACACCCGGGCGGCAACATTACAGGCTTCACGAACTTCGAATACCCGATGGCCGGCAAATGGGGCGAGACGCTGAAGGAGATGGTCCCCAGCATCGAGCGGGTACTTCTGGTTCAAAATCCCGCAAACTTCGGATGGCCCGGATATCTTCGCGCCATGACGGATGCGGCTCCCTTATTGAAGCTGAGACTTACGCCAGGCGCAGTGCAGGACGCCTCCACCATCATGCAGGTCATTGACGAGTTCGCGCGTGAGCCCAACGGTGGTCTCATCGTGCTGCCGGACACAACGACCAGCGCCCATCGTGAACTGATTGTCATGCTAGCAGCCCGTCATCGTCTGCCAGCCATCTATCCATTCCGGTTCTTCGTCGATGTGGGCGGGCTAATGTCGTATGGACTTGACGTTCTCGACGTCTTCCGGCGGGCGGCATCCTACATCGACCGCATCCTGCGTGGCGAGAAGCCGGGCGACTTGCCAGTGCAAAAGCCAGACAAGTTTGAACTGCGGATCAATCTCAAGACTGCGCGCGCCCTCGGCATAACGCCGCCCTTTGCCCTCTTCATCCGCGCGGATGAGGTCATCGAATGACACCCGTGTTCCTTTCAAATCATCGGGATCTGCCCCGTTCCATAAATGGCCTTTCGCGAAATTGAACCGAAAACCAGAAAGTCCCGTTCCTGGCACTCCCGAGGTATAAGGGTGTTGTCTGCTTCGGCAATCAGGAGCTTGCGCACGTCGGGCAGTCGGAATGTGAAGCAGTGACCCACTCCGGACCATCCTTAGGTCGGGACACGTGGCTGACGGAACGATCGATCCCATTGGCCCTAATTCCATAAGCCCATTTAACGACACCGCTCGAACTGCTCGTCAAATCAAGCACTCGCATTCGAAACGGGGGTGGCGGAACATCCGCTTGCCCCCGGCTTCTCTCTCCGAGAAATGTTGGCCGCCTCGGGTGGGCAGCCCTGCAGGTCAGTTCGTCTCGCGATATTACAGACCGAAGCAAGGCCCACCGAACACCGAGCGAATGCAGGGCGATCCACCTCGCCTGCTTCCAGAGGATGTGACAGTCACTCCGCCCTGAGGCCCTCTTGGCACTCGGCGATCCCGCACGATCGGAGTAGTGCGATGGTCGCGGATAATGGGTTGCGTCCGATGATCTCGGATGATTACGGGCGTGCGATGATCGCGGTCCACGGGTGGCATGCGATGATCGCGAACCACGAAGCCGCCGCCATCGTAGCCGCGGTCACGTGCTGCAGCTCCGTCGTGTGTGGCAACAAAAACCAGACAGGCGGAGAGCGCGACGGCAACTCGGGTCAATGTCGTCATGGACTTGCCCCAACGATGCGGTGCGCGGGTGATCAAGGCTGCCTCCGGAATTCAGCGGCGTCTCGTGGCGGTCCTCTGCGCCGACGTTGCAGGCTATGCCCGCCTCATGAGCATGGACGAACGTGGCACCCTGCGCCTGCTCACGTCCCATCGCGAGATCACGGACCGCGAGATCGAGCAGCATGGCGGACGGATCGCCAATACGGCGGGAGACAGCGTGCTGGCCGAGTTCCCCAGTGCCGTTGATGCAGTGACGTGTGCGCTGAGAGCCCAGGAGGCGCTGTCGTCCGCCAATGATAAGCTGCCAGCAACCCACCGCCTACAGTTCTGGATCGGGGTGCATGTGGGCGACGTGATGGTGAAGGGCGGCGATCTCTTCGGGGAGGGCGTCAACATCGCCGCCCGGCTGCAGGCGCTCTCCCGGCCTGGGGGCATCTGCCTGTCGGCGACAGCCCAGGAGTACACACGCAAGGCTCTGCCCATCACCATCGAGGATCTCGGGTCTCAGCATGTCAAAAACATCGATGAGCCCGTCCGGGCTTTCGCCGTCAAAGCAATCCACGGGCAGGGGACCCCAGCCCGTATACCCTCCAGCAAGGAAATCCTCCGGGCCGACCGGCCAGCGGTGGCGGTGCTGCCGTTCGCCAACATGGGCGACCCTGATCACCTCTACTTCAGCGACGGAATTACCGAAGACATCATCATCGAGCTCGCTCGCTTCCGGGACCTTCTCGTCATTGCCCGGAACTCCTCGTTCACGTTCCGGGGCAAGGACGTCGACGTGCGGGAGGTCCGTCGGGCCCTCAATGCTGACTACGTTGTCGAGGGCACCGTGCGCCGGGCCGCCGACCGGGTTCGGATCACGGCGCAGTTGATCAACGCCGCCACAGGGGCCCATCTCTGGGCTGATCGATATGATCGTTCGTTCGACGACGTGTTCGCCATCCAGCATGAGATCGCGCGTGGGGTGGTCGCAACCCTAGCCCGTCGCATCGAGGAGGAGACCGAGGCGGTGGCGCGCCGCCGGCCGCCGCAGGACATGCGCGCCTATGATCTCTTCCTGCAGGGGCACCGCCTGTCCGATGTGTTCATGGACGACGGGCAGGCCCGGGCGCGGGCGTTCTTCGAGCGCGCCCGCGACCTCGATCCCACTTTTGCCAGGGCGTACACGGGGCTTGCGTTCAACTATCTCAACCGAGCCGCCGAGCTTCAACTGAACAGGCTGGTTCCCACGGGAGGCTTTGCACTGGAACATGGCCCTCGGTAGGACCGGAGCCGCATCGATCGAGTCCGCGAAGCCACCGGCCCTGCGTGTATGGCGGTGATCTCACGCAGGGGTCATAGACTGTCGCGAATGGGAGCTGTGGCCCAGCCATGAATGATGACCGGCATGGGACAGGACGCCTCGCCCGGCTGCGCCGATGGGCAGGAGCGGTCAAGCAGGACGTCGTGGTCCTCTACATCGCCGCGCGAGACCCGCGTGTGCCGTGGCATGTGAAGCTCGCGGCAACGGCCATTGCCGCCTATGCGCTCAGCCCCATCGATCCTATTCCGGACTTCATCCCCGTCCTCGGCTATCTTGACGAGCTGATCCTCCTGCCGATCGTCATCTTCTTTTTGATCAAGATGATCCCGATCCGCTCATGGCGGCATTCCGCGCGGAGGCGGGGAGACGATCCGAGCGTCCGGTTAGCCGAGTGGCAGCGGTGGTGATCATCGGTCTTTGGATTTCAGCCGCAGCATTTCTCCTGTGGGCGTTTTGGCCAACCCCAGTTCCATAAACGTCTTCCCAAACTGCGCGGTATGCGAATTACTGTTCTGACAAACCAAGCCACTCGACCTGGATCGACGCAGCCTGAGGCGGCAGGATCGCACATCGCGTCGTGTAGACAGGCTCGTCTTCATTGAGTGGCGTGAGGGCAAAACCGCACCAGTGGCCACCCCCTGTCTCGCCTGGATCATCCAGTAGGGCCCGATACTGGATCGTCTCCTCCGGTACGTCGATCCATCTCTCATCTACGAACATTGTCACTCCGCCCGCAGTCATGCGGTAAGGCACAGGGCGGCAATCTTTCTCATCGCAACAGCTCTTCCCCGCTGCGTCGACCAAATGCGAGTAGATGTCGTGGGCTTGGAGGGGCGACGGCAGGTTGATGACAAGAACAGCCACAAGCAGGGCAGATTTGGAAAGCATGTGACGCTCCCGACCCTAAGCGGCGTGGGCGCTGCGTCGGAGCGCCCAGAGGCCGCAAGATGTAACCAAAGCCATCTTCTGCTCGTGATCCAGAGACGACTGTGCCTCAACGCACACGCCGGCTGGGCTAGCAGTACTGGGGATTATGCGAAATCGTGCGGCGGGTTTTCACGCACGACCAAGGAGGGGCAGGCTTCCCCGTGCGGCCTCACACATCTTGGGCCACCGCTTATGACTAAGATGACAACCTGCTGAAGAGGAGATCGGGGCGATGACTGCCGGGCTCGTGTCGCGAACTCCCAAACCTGTCCCTGTCAGTCGTAGTGTCCCTCTTCTCCTTTACGGGAGGTCGCGATGGCACCTCAAGGCCAGCCGCTACGTGCCCGGATCTATACCCAGGCTTTTGTCATCAGTTGTGGCTTTCTAGCGACTTGCGCCAGCCAAGCGATGGAGGGGCGACCGCCGCTCTCGGCCGCTTGTCGGGCCTGGAACGGCCACATCGCTGAGTTGATCGATCAGCACAGGATAGCCCACGAGCTGGACGATGACCAAGTCCACGAATTCATCCGGCTCTTCTACGAGGCTGGGAGCGCCTGTTCGGCCCTGCGCTTCGAGGAGGGACTGGCCATCTATGAGGCCATTCCTATTGGGCCGGTCGCGAGCCGCCTACTTCGTTAGATGGGTCAGCACCGTTCCATACACGGCCTTACGCGCCATTCTGAACCCATGAACCATGAAGGTCTGGTCCTGGTACGAGGCGGAAGTAGACTGAATGGCCGCTCAGGCAGGGGCACCAGACGTTCCTGCTGAGCAGTGAGTTTCCTCGGATGACCCATAGTAGACCTTCAGATCGCTCCTCGGAACAAGAGCATCATGAGACAGGCTCAAGGGAACGGAGCCACCCCGATGGAGCAAGAAGAGCGATGTCGGGTTATTTGATGCCGTTCAAGGTAAAGTAAGAACGGATTACTTGGCTGTCATCCGCCGATCCATCTCCGCGTCCGGAAGTGGCAAGGAACATCTGCTGGGCTGCCGCAGCCAAGGGCAGCGCTGCCTTCACGTCCCGGCCGGCATCCAGCACGATGCCGAGATCCTTGACGAAGATGTCCACCGCGCTCGTCACCTCTGGCTCTGCCTCCAGCATGCGCGGCCCCCGGTCCTTGAGCATCCAGCTCGACGCCGAAGAACCGCTCATGATCTCAAGCAGGATCCTGAGGTCGACGCCGACCTTCGCGGCCAGAGCGAAGGCCTCCGCGACTACGGCGATGTGCACGCCGCAGAGAAGCTGGTTGACTGTCTTGACCATCGCACCTTGCCCGGGGTTTTCACCGACGTGGAAAACCTTGTCTCCGAGGGCGTCAAAAGCCGGCTTCGCTTCGTCGAACGTGTCCTTTGGCCCGGCGGCCATGATTGTGAGCGTTGCCGCCTTCGCGCCCGCGACACCTCCGGATACGGGCGAGTCGATCAGCCAGCGTCCAGCCTTGAGAACGCGGTCGTTGATCGTTCCCACCGCGCTTGGCGGGCAGGTCGCCATCAGGGCCACTACCCCATCCGGCCGAAGAGCCTCGAGAGCTCTTCCCTCGAACAGCACAGCCTCGGCCTGGGCGGCGTTCACAACCATGAGGATCAGGATGTCCGCCCCGGAGGCGGCCGAGGCGGCGTCGGTTGCCCGTTTGCCTCCGGCGCTTTCGAGAGCGTCGAGGGCCTTGGCATTGAGATCGTACCCGGTGACGGCGAACCCGTTCGACAGGAGATTGCTCGCCATGGGTAGGCCCATGGCGCCGAGGCCGACGAAAGCGACGCGGGTCATGTCGTTTTTCCTTCTCCCGTGATGATAGGCAGATTGTCGGACTGATCAGGTCCAAACACCAAAAGGAAACGTCCCGCTTGTTCTCAAGCGGGACGTTTCCGGCTTAGTAAATCGTGAGCGCAGGAATATAACTGATCGCAAGAAGGATCAGCATGGAGACGGCGAGGAAGGGCCAGAGCTCACGAGTCGTGTCGGCCAGCGACGCTCTTGCGATCGACGACGAGATGAAGAGCGTGGTTCCGATCGGCGGCGTGTAGAGCCCGATGCCGAGATTGAGCACCATGATGATGCCGAGCTGCACCGGGTCCAATCCAATCGACGCCGCTAGGGGCACGAAGATCGGTCCGAGCAGCAGGATCGCCGGCGGGAGATCGAGCGGCATGCCGACGATCAGGAGCAGGATGTTCATCGCCAGGATGACCAGGAGCGGGTTGCTGATCGTGGCCGTGACCCACTCGGCGAAGCGCGTTGGAACCTCATCGAACGTGAGGATCCAGCCCACGATCGCGCTACCCATGATGACGAGCATGACGACACCGGTTGCGATGCCGGACTCGATCAGGCTGTGATAGAAGCGTTTCCAGGTCAGGTCGCGGTAGAAGAAGGCGCTGAGCGCAAGCGCATAGACGACCGCCAGCACCGAGATCTCGGTGGGTGTGGCGATGCCGAAGCGCAGGCCGAGCAGGATTAGGATCGGCATCAGCAGGGCAGGACCGCTCAGCACCGCGAGCTTCAGGAGTTCCATCCGGCTGACGGCGGGATCCTCCGAGTGGATGCCGCGCCGTCTCGCGATCAGGCTGCAAGTCAGGATGAGCCCACCTGCCAGCAGGATTCCAGGCAGAATGCCCGCCGTGAACAAATCGGCAATGCTGACACCGCTGACCAGCGAGTAGAGGATGAGCGGGATCGACGGCGGAATCATTATGTCGATGATCGCCGACGTGGCATTGTTGGCTGCGCACAGGCCCGCCGGATAGCCCTGCTTTTTCTGCCACGGAATGAGCACCGATCCCAGCGCGCTCGCATTGGCGACCGCGCTGCCCGAGACACCGCCGAAGACGACCGACGCCACGACGGTGGTCGACAAGGGACCCCCACGCCAGCGCTGCATCGCCTTGGTGGCGAAGCCCAGGAGTTTCTCACCGAGCTTGCCGCCCAGCATCAGGCTGCCGGCCATCATGAAGAAGGGAAGCGCTAGCATCGGGAAGGACTGCGTCTGCTGGTACATCTGCTGCGCGACGATCATCAGCGGCAGCTCGGCCTGCCAAGCGAGCGTCAGACCGGCCGCAATGATCAGTGCGTGCCCGACGGGAATCGCCAGAAGCATGAGGACCGTGAAGGCGACGACGAGAATGAGACTCATATGCCTGTCTCCTCTGGATCGGGGGTCGGCATGGCCTCGGGGCCGAGCCTCCAGACACGCAGCGCAAGCGCGAAGGTCGTCAGGATGACCCCGAGGCAGCCGAGCGCGAGCGCGTAGTAGCTGTAGCTGCTCGACAGGCCGAGCACAGGGCTTGTCTCGATGGACACAATGTCGGCGACCCCCAATGCTTCCCACCCGAGGATGGCATAGGAGGCGATGATGATGGCGAAGCCGACGAGCAGCATGGTGCGCGCACCGTTGCGGTTCAGGCGCGCGAGCACCGACTCCACGGCCATGTGGCCGCCCTTCTGAACCGCGAGCGCGACGCCTGCCATGATGAACCAGGGAAAGAGCCGCTCCGGCAGTTCCTGGGCGAAGCGGAACCCACCGCTTTCCATCAGGTAGCGGGCAACGACGTTCGCCGTCAGCAGGACAAGAAGTGCGATGCCGGTCAGCAGGATCACCGCACGGCAGACGAAGCCGACCGTGCGGTCGATGATGTCGGCGACGGAGAGCGCGCCGCCCCCCTTAGCCGGTGCTTGTTCCTCATGGTGAGGCAGGGGGGAGACGCGAGTCATGGCGTCAGCCTCGCGCCGTCTTGACGAGCTGGTTGACGAAGTCGCCGAAGGGCTTTGCGCGCCAGGTGTCGACGACCTTGGCCGAGGCTTCCCGGAAGGCGGGCTTGTCGACCTCGTTCACCGCAAGCTTCGGATCGGCTCTGAACTGGGCGTTGAACTTGGCCTCGTTCTCCGCAAATAGCTTGCGTTGCAGGTCACCGGCCTCCTTGGCGGCTGTCTTGATGATCTCCTTGTCCGCCGCGGACAGGCGGGTCCAGGTGATCTGCGACATCAGGAAGGGCGAGCTTTCCCACTTGTGACCCGACAGGCTGATGAACTTGTTCACCTCAAAGAGCTTGGAGCTCGCGATGTTGGTGAGCGGGTTCTCCTGACCATCAACGACGCCCTGCTGGAGCGCAATGTAGAGTTCGCCGAAGCTGATCTGCTCGGTTCCGGCGCCGAGCGCCTGGAAGATGTCGATCGTCATCGGGTCGGGCGGCGTGCGGATCTTGAGGCCTTTCAGGTCGGCAGGCTTCACGACCGGGCGCTTGCTGTTGGTGATGTGGCGAATGCCGTTATCCCACCAGCCAAGCGGCACCATCTGAACCTTGGCGAAACGCTGCGCAAGTTCCTCGCCGATCGGGCCTTCCAGAACCTTGAAGGCGGCGGTGCTGTCCTCGAACAGGAAGGGCAAGCCGAGGGCGGCGATCTCAGGCACGAGCGCGGAGGTGGAGCCCTGGCTGTTGACCGTCATGCTGACGGCGCCGGTCCGAAGGCTCGTGAGCAGCGACTGCTCGTTGCCGAGCTGCTCGGATCCTGCGACGCGAACGGTGATGTTGCCGCCGGACCTCTCCTTGACCAGCTCGGCGAAACGTTCGGTGGCAATGCTGCGCGGGTTGCCCGGCGCCGCGTTGTGGCCGAGGGTGAGATTGGTCGCGGCTTGCGCACCGCGGGTCAAGGTGAGGATGGCTGGGGCCGAGATGGCGCCGGCGATGAGGGTGCGGCGTGAAATCGTGCTCTTCATGTGCGTTCTCCTTCTGGATCCTGCCCGTTGTCCGGGCTTTTTTGGTCATTGTGATGGTTCGGGTCGACGGATCGGCCTTGCCTCGGAACTCTTCACGCCGAGGCAGGCATTCCTAGAGCCAGCCTTTGATGCTGTTCGTCATGGCATTGGTGGAGATGCCGTAACGGTCGTGGAGGGTCGGCAGGGCGCCGGCATCCAGGAACTCGTCGGGCAGGGCAACCTGGCGGAAGGCGGTCGGGAATACGCCCGATCGCATCAGGAGCCCGGCGACGGCCTCTCCCAATCCACCGATGATCGTATGGTTCTCCGCCACGACCACCATGCGGCCGGTGCGCGATGCCTCCTTCAGGATCGTGGCCTCATCGAGCGGCTTGATGGTCGGCACGTGCAGCACCGCAACGTCGACGTTATCGTCCGAGAGGGCCTTGGCCGTCTCGAGGGCGCGCATGGTCATGAGGCCTGAGGAGATGATCAGCACGTCGTTGCCGTCGCGCAGCATCTTGGCTTTACCCAGCTCGAACGTGTAATCGTACTCGTCGAGCACGAGGGGCACGTTGCCGCGCAAAAGGCGCATGTAGACCGGCCCGTTATGCGCTGCGATGGCCGGAACCACCTGCTCGATCTCATGAGCATCGCACGGATCGACGATGGTGATGTTGGGCATGCCGCGGAAGATCGCGATGTCTTCCGTCGCTTGATGGCTCGGCCCGTAGCCTGTCGTGAGGCCGGGAAGGGCGCACACGATCTTCACGTTGAGGTTTTCCTCGGCGATCGCCATGCAGATGAAGTCGTAGGCGCGCCGTGCCGCAAACACCGCATAGGTTGTCGCGAACGGCATGAAGCCTTCGCGCGCCATTCCGGCGGCGGCACTGATCAGGAGCTGCTCCGCCATGCCCATCTGGTAGAAGCGGTCGGGATGGGCCTTCGCGAAGACGTGGAGGTCGGTGTACTTTGCGAGGTCCGCCGTCAGTCCGACGATCTCCGGCCGTTTCTCGGCAAGCTTCGCGAGGGCGTTGCCGAACGGAGCGGGCTTCGTGCGCTGGTCCGCGCCGGCAAGCGAGGCGATCATCGCCGATGTGGTCAGCCGCGGCTTGTCCGCCGTTCCCTGTCCGCCTTCGCCCTGTTCTCCGAGCCAGGTCGGCCGCGTGTATTTCGAGCGCCTCATGCTGTCCTCCCGGCGTCAAGCAGTTCGAGGGCCTTCTGCCATTCCTGCGGCTCGACCCGCAGGAAGTGGTTGCGCTCGCGCTCCTCCAGGAACGGGACGCCCTTGGCCATCTTGGTGTCGCAGATCACGATGCGCGGCTTCGGCTCCGTGAGATTGCGGGCTTTGTCGAAGGCGGCGACGAGCGCATCGATGTCGTTGCCGTCGACGCGCTGCACGTGCCAGCCGAACGCCTCGAAGCGGGCTGCGAGCGGCTCGAAGCCGGTCACTTCGGAGGCCGGACCGTCCGCCTGCTGGTTGTTGACGTCGACGATGCCGATCAGGTTGTCGAGCTTCCAGTGGCTGGCCGACCAAGCCCCTTCCCAGACCGAGCCCTCGCCGAGCTCGCCGTCGGAGAACAGGCAATAGACGAAGGATTTCGACTGCTTGCGCTTCAGCCCGAGGCAGAACCCGACCGCAAGGCCGAGGCCGTGTCCGAGCGATCCGCCGGTGATCTCCATCCCCGGCGTGTAGGCGGCCATGCCAGACATCGGCAGGCGGCTCTCGTCGGAGCCGTAGCTCTCGAGCTCGTCTTCCGGGATGATCCCAGCTTCGATCAAGGCTGCATAGAGCGCGATGGCGTAGTGGCCAATGGACAGCAGGAAGCGATCGCGTTCCTCCCATTCCGGATCCTCTGGCCGATAGTTCATCGCGTGGAAATAGGACACCGCCAGGACGTCGGCGATGCCCAGCGCCTGGGCAATGTAGCCCTGGCCCTGTACCTCGCCCATGCGGAGCGCATGGCGGCGGATGTGATAGGCGCGGTCCGAAAGGGACACATTGGACAGGGGAGGCTTTGACACCTGCCCAGCGTCGCTGGTGCTCGTATTCATCGATCTCTCCAAGGTTGGAGGGCGCGGGCTAATGGCGCCCACGCCGATCAGTGGATCAGCATGCCGCCGTTCACGTCGATCACGGCGCCGGTGATGTAGGACGACAGGTCGGAGGCGAGGAACAGGCAGGCATTGGCCACGTCGTCGGCGACGCCGAGACGGCCGAGCGGTATGCCACTGGCGATCTCCACCTTGAGCTCGTCGGTCAGCTTGCCACCGGTGATGTCGGTCTGGATCAGGCCGGGCGTGATCGAATTCACCCGGATCGTATCCGGACCAAGTTCCCGCGCCATCGCCTTGGCCAAGCCGAGTACGCCGCCCTTTGCGGCGCTGTAGTGGGGACCGCCGAAGATGCCTCCGCCGCGCTGCGCCGAAACCGAGGACATGCACACGATGGAACCGGAGCGCTGCTCGCGCATCTGGGGAATGACGGCCTGGCTCATGTAGAGCGTGCCGCGCAGGTTGACGTCCAGGACAGCATCGTAGTTCTCGGCCTGGATGTCCATAATCTTGAGCGGCTGCGTGATGCCGGCATTGTTGACCAGCACGTCGACCCGGCCGTAATCGCCGATCACGCGCTCCGCGGCGTCCTGGCACGACTGCCTGTCGGTGACGTTGCAGGCGAAGCCAAGATGCCCCTCGCCGAGATCGGCGGCAGCCGCCTTGGCCTGGCCGTCATCGAGATCCACGATCACGACGCGTCCTCCTTGCTGGCTGAACAGCCGTGCCGTCGCCCGGCCAATCCCGCGCTGGGAGGCCGCTCCGGTGATGATGCAGACTTTATCGGCGAGTAACATTGGGCCTCCTCCAGGATGTTCCGGATCGAACGGAATGACGGTGGAGTGGGCGGCAATCCTGGGGAATGCGGATGGCGTGGCAGCAAGATACGGTCTTGCACGCGGCTCGGCCAAGTATTCTGGGCGAGGCTTTATCCGGCTGTTCCGACTTTCTCAGGCACCGCTTCCTCCAGACATTCTTCGTTGTTGAGGAGGTCGTAGCACGCGGCTCATAAGGGCAACAAACGAGTTATTTGCAACGAATCTTGAATCTGACTCATCATTGCTAGGGCGCTGACGCTCAAGGCAGGGGAACGAGCTCGATTCCGAGTTCGTGCGCGAGCCATTGCGCGAAGACCTGGATCGGGCCGCTTTGCCGCGACGGCTTCGGGAACACCAGATAGTGGCCGACGTAGCGGATGTCTTTGGTCCTGCCTACAAGCGGCGCCACGAGGCGTCCGCTCACGAGCTCGCGCTCGGCCAGCAACGTCGATTCCAGGGCGATGCCCAGTCCGTCGGCCGCCGCCGCGATAGCCAGGAAGCTGCGGTCGAAACGCGATCCGCGCAGGGACGATGGAAGGTTCGTGCCGTTCAAGGCGAACCAGGAGGGCCAACGGACCTGCTTGTTGTCGCTCTGGATCAGTTGGTACTGGAGCAGGTCCTCGGGAGACGCGATGGTCTCGGCGATATGGGGCGCGCAGAGCGGCGTAACCGTCTCCTCGCCCAGGGGCAGGACCACGAGGCCGTCCTGCCGCGGCACGCCATACGTGATGTCGGCATCGAACTCGTCGGTCTCGAAGCGCGTATAGTCGGTGTTCGCCGAGAGCCTGACCTCGATCTTGGGATTCTCGGCCAGGAAGCGTGCGAGGCGCGGACCGAGCCACTGGGTGGCGAAACTCGGGGCGCTGTGAAGGCGCAGCAGGTGAGGGGCCCGCGTGGACACCATGTCCAGCCCATGGCGCAGTTCCTCGAAGGCCCGTTCGGTGTGACCCATTAGGGCCTCGCCCTCGGGGCTCAGGCGCACCCCGCGGCCATCTCGTTCGAACAGCACGACGCCAAGCGCCTCCTCCATCTTGCGGATGGCGTGGCTCACCGCGCTCGGTGTCAATCCGAGCTCCGTGGCGGCGCCCTGGAACGACCGCCGGCGGCCGGCGGCCTCAAACACGCGCAACGAAGAAAGAGGTACTTTCAAGGACATAGCACGCTAACATGAACCGGATTCACGGTTCCTTGTAAAGAAGTCATTTGCGTTTCGGTCCGCTCCGCGATGGATTGCAAGCCGTCGAAGGAAGACGGCGCAGGCAGGGTTCCATGCGTACCGCCCGACTTTCCCCGTCGACCGCAACCAGCAAAACCATAATAAGTCAGGGAGAAGCAGATGCCTCATCCTCAGGATACGCCGCATGTCGTGTTTCTCGATCGCGATACGCTCTCGCCCGAGACCCGTCTGAGGGAAATCGCATTCCCCCATCGTCTGGAGGTTCATGCGCAAACGGCACCCGACGAGGTCGCCGAACGTATCCGGGATGCCGAGATCGTCATCACGAACAAGGCGCCTCTCGACCGGGAGGCCATCCTCAGGGCCGAGAAGCTCCGGTTCATCGCCGTGGCCGCCACCGGCACGAACATCGTCGATCTCAAGGCATGCACCGAGCGCGGGATCATCGTCTCCAACATCCGCAACTACGCGATCAACACCGTTCCGGAGCACACCTTCGCCCTGATCTTTGCCCTCAGGCGCAGCATCGTCGCGTACCGGGAGGCGGTGATCCACGGCCGTTGGCAGGAAGCAGGCCAGTTCTGCTTCTTCGATTTCCCGATCCGCGATCTCGCGGGATCGACGCTCGGGATCATGGGTGACGGAGTCCTGGGCCGGGCCGTTGCCGAGATCGGGCGGGCGCTGGGCATGCGCATTCTCTTTTCCACCTACAAGGGCATAGAAGGGATGGGGCCGCTGTACACCCCCTTCGACGAAGTCATCCGCACCAGCGACATCATCACGCTGCACCGCCCGCTGATGCCCTCCACGCAGAACATGATCTCGCATCGCGAGTTCGCCATGATGGAGCGCTCCCCGCTGCTCATCAACACGGCTCGTGGTGGGCTGGTGGACGAGCAGGCCCTAGCCGAGGCGCTGGAAACCGGGCGGATCGGCGGGGCCGGCTTCGATGTCGTCACGAGCGAGCCGCCACCTGCGGATCACCCCTTGATGAAGCTTGCCGGGAAGCCGAACTTCATCCTGACGCCACATGTCGCCTGGGCGAGCCAGGAGGCGATCCAGGCGCTGGCGGACCAGCTCATCGACAACGTCGAGGCGTTCCAGTCCGGCTCGCCCCGGAACTGCGTCGCCGCGTGATGAGCGATCCCCGTAGTATCCTGCACTCACTCTTCGCAGCGGCCGTCGCGTCCGCGGACCCGGCGTCAGGTCGCCCGGAAAGGTCAGCCCTTCGCCGCACCGTGCGTCCTGCTGTCCGGCGGCGAGACGACGGTCACGGCTTCTTCGAGGCCTTGGGCGATACTGTCGTTACGGGACTAAGCTCACCAACGTGAATGATTTCCGTGCCGTCCTCATCGCGGCTGATGGCGAATTACGACGATCCGATGCCCGCCCGAACCCGCCGTCGTCCGCTTTGAAGCGGCAAGACGATTTGAATCGATAAGAGCTCCCTGGGAGCCTTGCTTGGAGGAACCAGCATCATGAACATGACCGATCCACGCACCATGGCGAATGCCATCCGCTTCCTTTCGATCGACGCCATCGAGCGGGTGGGCGAGGGGCATCCGGGGACCCCGCTGGGCTCAGCGGATACGGCGACAGCTCTGTTCACGTGTCACCTCAAGTTCAATCCGAAGGATCCGCTGTGGTTCGACCGGGACCGCGTCGTCCAGTCGAACGGCCACGGATCGATGCTGCTGTATTCCCTTCTGCACCTGAGCGGGTATGAGAAGATCACCCTCGACGACATCAAGCGCTTCCGCGAACTCGGATCCCACTGCGAGGGCCATCCGGAGTTCGACCCGACCTGCGGGATCGAGGTCACGACGGGCCCCCTGGGCCAGGGCATCGCCAATGCGGCGGGCATGGCGCTTGCCGAAGCGTTCCTGGGCGAATGGCTCGGACGGGACCTCGTCGATCATTACACCTACGCCTTCGTTGGGGACGGTTGCCTCCAGGAAGGCGTCGGGCAGGAGGTCATCTCGCTGGCCGGGCACCTGCGCCTTGGCAAGCTGGTCTTCCTCTGGGACGACAATCGGATGACGGACGACGGGGTGATCGACCTGGCGCTGAGTGACGACATGCCCGCGCGCTTCCGCCTCAGCGGATGGCACGTGCAGGAGGTCGACGGCCACGATGTCGATGCCGTGTCCGCGGCAATCCTGCTTGCCAAGAAGGATCCGCGGCCATCGATGATCCGCTGCACGACGGTCATCGGCCGCGGGCTGCCCGAGGTGGAGGGGACGCGCGCGGCGCACAGTGCCCGTATCTTCAGGGAAGGGGCCGAGGCGGCCCGACGGTACCTTGGCTGGCCGCATGCCCCCTTCGAGATCCCCGACGACACCTTGAGTGCCTGGCGCGAGGCCGGTCGGCGGAGCCTGCCGGAGTACCAAGCGTGGCAAAGCCGTGTCGATGCGCTGCCTCCGGAGAAGCGTCGCCTCCTCGATCGGCTCAGGGAAGGACGCCTGCCCGAGGGCTGGCAGGAACCGCTGCGGTCCTTCCGCGAGCGGGCCGCGCGAGAGTCATCGGCTGAATCCGGCATCAAGCTGTCCGGTGACATCGTCGACATTCTGGCGGAAGCGATACCAGAGCTGATCTCGGGCGCACCCGACCTCGAGGGGGCGACCAAGCACAAGCGTGCGCTCGCGCCGTTCACGGCGTCGGACCACGGCGGCCGCTATGTTCACTACGGCATCCGCGAACATGCCATGGGCGCGATGCAGAACGGAATGGCGGCCCATGGCGGGGTCGTGCCCGTCGGCGTGACCTATCTCGTGTTTTCCGATTACATGCGACCGACATTGCGGCTCGCCGCCATGATGAACCTGCCGGTGCCGTTCGTGTTCAGTCACGACTCCATCGGCATCGGCCGGAACGGTCCCACTCACCAACCTGTGGAATATCTGGCATCGCTGCGGGCGATCCCCAACATGCTGGTCCTTCGCCCTGCCGATGCCGTGGAGGCGGCCGAGTGCTGGGAGATCGCGCTTGGCAACAGGGGAGGACCGTCGTCGCTCATCTTCGCCCGCCAAACCCTGGAGCCGGTGCGCACCGATGGCTCGGGCGAGAACCGATCCCGCCGTGGCGCCTACGTGTTGCTGGAAGGCGAGAGTGGGGTACGGCAGGTGACGATCTTCGCGACGGGATCCGAGGTCGGCATCGCGGTCGAGGCCCGCAGGCAACTAGAGGCGGAAGGGATTTCGACAGCGGTGGTCTCCATGCCGTCGTGGGAACTGTTCGATGCCCAGGACGAGGATTTCCGCAAGAAGGTCCTCGGCAGGGGGACGGTACGGGTGGCGGTGGAGGCAGCCGTACGCCTGGGATGGGACCGCTACATCGGTGAGGACGGCGGGTTTGTCGGAATGAGCGGCTTTGGCGCATCGGGAGCCGAAACCGATCTGTACGAACATTTTGGCATCACGGCAGGAAGGGTCGTGGAGGAAGTCAGGAAACGGCTCAAGGGCACGTCGTCCTGAGCCTCGCTCGCATCGGCCCCTTGTGCCGATATCCAAGATCGCGAGCCCGCCGACCGGGTAGGCTTGGATCAGGTGAGCGACGCCGTCAGTAGTGGTAGGTGCCGCCCTTGGAGTTTGCCATGGCGCGGGCAGCGCGACGCTCGCCCGTACGGACCAGGGTCGTCCAGATTTCACGCCCAACGCTTTTGAGGATAGCGACCAACATCGTACTCGACCTGTTTCTTGTGCACTGCGATACGCAATATGTAATATGTCCCGAGCGCGTATCAACGAGAATAACGCCCTTCAGGTATGCGCTGACGCCACGACACGGATGCTTAGAAAGTGGGATCCACCACAACGCAATATCAGGCCGAGTGTGAAGCAGCTTCATCGGACTGATCAGTCCCATTCATCGCAACTGGTGCATCCTTTGGCGCGGCTGACGGTTCTATTGCCAGTGACGATGCCAGCTACCCCCAAGAGTCGAGCCGTAGGGCAACCCAGCCTTCGGCAGCCACACCGATTCTTATCCTACATCGCAGGACCACGAACGCGCTTCGCGAGTCGGAGCGCGAACGGCACCCCGTGCCTGATGGTCCATGCGCGCGGTGCATGCGCGCGGTGGCTGGGTTGTCACGCGTGCAACGAACAGGAGACTGCACCCGGGAACATGAAGACCAGAAGGGTTCCCGCGCATACATAAGGCGCAGCGTGCTCCACAACCCAGTCGCGCCAAACATCAAACAAGTCGCTCATCAGGTCTCAACGAGCCGCATAGGATTAGAGATTTTCAACTTCCGGAGGTCTGGAATGGCACACCTGAGACCAAAGCTTTAAGGCAACAATCCTCATGGAACCGGACGTTCCTAAAGGACAGTCAATCTCGGCTCCTGACCCCAAGCCGACCTTCCGGAGCATGCTCCTGCCGAAGGCGATGGCTTTTTTGGTGATAGCTGGCGGATTTATCGGCCATTGGATTGCTGTGCCGGTCATTGGAACAAAAGTCGCTTCATAAGCACCTGGGAGCTCGTTGGGCGTCCGCGCGGGCACCGCCGCCGCTTGGGCATCCGATAAAGTCGCTTCTGTTGCGGACGTCGTACTCCTCAGAGCGAGATGCCAAACCGGCCCGCAGCCGAGCGGATATGACATTGCATTGCCACTTCCGCAGTGTCGGGATCTTGGCTGGCTATCCCCTCCAGAATCGCCTCATGCTCACGCACGGTTTCACTCAGGCGATCGAATTGCGCCATGGGAAGTCGTTGACTCTCGACGAGCATTTCGCGGACTGGCCGGTACATGGCGGCGAGAACCGGGTTTCCGGAGAGCTCAAAGATCATGTCGTGAAACTCCGTGTCGTTGACGGCGAGGCTAATCACGTCACCTATCTCAAGGGCGTTTCGCATGGCGTCGGTGCACCGTCGCAGGCGTTCCTCGGCAGGTTTGTCGATGCGAGCGGCTGCGAGCCTGGCAGCGTAACCCTCCAGCCCCAGGCGTGCCTCGTAAACATCTGCCGGCGTGCAGCGGTCCGAGTAGCGCCACAGCGGCCGGCGCGCATCGGCTTTGGCGACGAACACCCCGCTGCCCACCCGTACCGTCACAAGACCCATGGTCTCAAGCACAGTCAGTGCCTCCCGCACTGACGGCCGGCTCACGCCTAGCTGCTCCGCCAGTTCCCGTTGGGAAGGAAGACGCTGGCCAGCCTTAAGGCCACCCTTCAGGATCAGGCGCTGGATGTATTCGACGATGCCGCGTGGTACGGGGGTGCGGTCCGCGAGCTCCAATTCCGGCAGGTTCACTGCATCGCTCATCATCTGCTGTCTCCACCCATTCTCACGTCGAAAGCCAATGGAGTTCCGGGTCACGCCTCTGTGGCCCCATCTTTGACTGCCTCCAAGCTGCACGATTTGTCTTGACGATGCGCCAGGATAGCTGCACGTTCAACTGGTCAGATTGGTAAGACCAGTTTGGCCAATATCACCGGCCTTTGCAAGTTTTCCAAGGAGCCGGCCACCAGACGGCAGCAGAGAAGCGATCGCCGGCGATGGATCCGGCGTGCAAAATGGAGGACCAAATGTCAGTGAAATTCACTCGGCGCGGCACATTCGCCGCAACCTTAACCGCCGTGTTAGCGATGTCGGCAGGGACGATGGCCTCTGCTGCCGACATGAAGGTCGGAGCGAACGTCGGCAACGTTCCGTGGGAGTTCCAGAACGAAAAGGGCGAGATTGTCGGCTTTGAGATCGACGTCGCCAAGGAAGTCGGCAAGCGCCTGAACATGAACGTGTCCTTCGTGAACATTCCGTTCAATGGGCTGTTTGCTGCGGTACAATCGGGTCAGGTTGATGCCGCCGTATCCTCGATCACCATCACCAAGAAGCGTCTCGAGTCGGTATCCTTCGCCCAGCCTTATTACGATAGCGACCAATCGCTGGCGGTGCGAGCCAACTCGGGCATCAAGAACCTGGACGGTATGGCGAGCAAGGTGGCCGCGGTCGATACGGGTTCGACCGGCGACATGTGGTCGACGCAGAACCAGCAGAAGTACAAGTTCTCCGACATCCGTCGCTACGAGGGCCTGGCCCCCGCGATGCTCGACCTCGCTGCGGGCCGCATCGACGGCTATGTCAGCGACATTCCGGCCGTCCAGTACTACATCAAGGACAAGCCGATCTATCAGGTGGTGGAGCGCATCCCGACCGGCGAGCAGTATTCGATGATGTTCGCGAAAAACAGCCCGCTGGCGGAAAAGGTCAACGCCGAGATCACGAAGATGAAGCAGGACGGAACCCTGGCGAAGATCCACGAGCAGTGGTTCGGCGCCAAGGCCGAGCCGAACTCGACGACCGTCAAGGTCATGGAGATGCCCAAGCTCTAACGAGCAACTCTCACCGAGCGTCCGGCACCTGTGCCGGACGCTCGGCATGGCCACGAATGTTGAGGCGCTGCCCGTCATGTCCATCTTCGACACCTTCCTGAACTGGAAGGTTTTCGTCCAAACCCTTCCCCTCCTGTTGTCGGGCCTGACCACCACGCTGACCCTGGGAGTGACGGCCATCGTCCTGGGCTTCATCGGCGGGCTGGTTCTCGCGCTGGTCCGGCTCTATGCCAGCTCACCCCTAAGGCAGATCGCCGTCGCCTACATCGACCTCTTCCGCTCCATCCCGATCCTGGTTCTGCTCGTCGTCATTTACTATGCACTGCCATTCGTCGGGCTGCGGCTTTCCTCCTTCGGGGCCGCCGCCTCCGCCCTGAGCCTCGTTTCCGCCGCTTATTCCGCGGAGATCTTCCGGGCGGGCATCGAGGCCGTGCCGAGGGGCCAGTTCGAGGCCGCCCGCGCCCTCGGCCTGAGCCCCTGGCGGCGAATGAGCGACGTGGTGCTGCCGCAGGCGCTTCGGATAGTGATCCCGCCGATCACATCCAATTCCATCAACGTGATGAAGGACACGGCCCTCGCATCCGTGGTGGCGATGCCTGACCTGCTGAAGCAGGCAACGCAGGCGCAGGCGCTGGCGGCGAACCCGACGCCCCTTATCAGCGCGGCCATCATCTACATCCTGATCCTGATGCCGCTCGTGCGCCTCGTCGGGGTTTTCGAAAAGCGACTTGCGGTGAGGGGACGATGACGCGCCCGATTATCGAGATGAAAAACGTCATCAAATCGTTCGGCCTTTTCCAAGCGCTGCACGGTATCGACCTCAGGGTAAAAGAGGGGGAGATCGTCGTCATCATCGGTCCGTCCGGGTCAGGCAAGTCTACCCTGATCCGCTGCATCAACCAGCTTGAGGAGCACAACGGCGGTGTGATCATCGTCGACGGGGCGGAGGTTGGCCGCGGTCGCAAGAGCACCGTGCTCACCGAGGTGGGAATGGTGTTCCAGAGTTTCAACCTCTTTCCGCATATGACCGTACTCCGCAATGTTGCGCTCGGGCCCGTCCGCGTGCGCGGCCTGTCATGGGCGGCAGCGGAGGAGCGCGCCCAGCGCCTTCTGGCCCGCGTCGGGCTCGAGGATCACGTGGTGAAATATCCGGCGCAACTCTCCGGCGGGCAGCAGCAACGCGTCGGCATCGCCAGGGCGCTGGCCATGGAGCCGAAGGTCCTGCTCTTCGACGAGCCGACCTCCGCATTGGATCCGGAGATGGTAGGCGAGGTCCTGGATGTGATGCAGCAACTTGCTAAGACCGGCGTCACCATGGTCGTCGTGACTCATGAGATGGGATTTGCCCGCAAAGTCGCTGACCGGGTGGTGTTCATGGACGGAGGACGAATCGTCGAGGAGGGGCCTCCCGACGAGATCTTCAATGCGCCACGCGACCCGCGCCTCAGAAGCTTCCTTCAGGCCGTCCTTTCCCACTAGGCTTATACATCAGTGCAGACCCTGTCCCCAAAACGCTTGACGCCGTCAGTCTTCAGCCCTTTCGGCGAGGTGCTGTCCTTCGACCCGGAACGCAGCCGCCTGGTCAATGACGGGCGGGCGTTGCGCTTCGACACCGACACTCGCTTCGACCACGCTTCTCGCGATGGCGAGCCCGTGCTTGCAGTCTACCGGGCCTGCGGTGGACCGCTGCCGATGCGGCTCGTGACCTTCGAACGGCATCCTCTGTCGTCGCAGACGTTTGTGGCTCTCTCTGCTGAGCGTTTTCTGATCGTTGTCGCGCCGGAGGACCGAGCCGGGCTGCCCGATCTCGAGCGGGCCGAAGCGTTCGTCGGCCATCGGGGCGAGGGGGTCAACTACGCCCGCAACCTCTGGCACGCTCCAATCGCGGCGATTGGCGCCGACGGCGACTTTCTCATGTTCATGTGGGAAAGCGGCTCCCCCGAAGACTGCATTTTCCATCACCTCCACGAGCCGCTTGTCGTCGGCTCGATCCAACCGTCCGCAGAATAGGTGCATCCATGTCCCTTGATCTCGCCTTCGTCCGCTCCCAATTTCCGGCCCTGGCGGACGGCTTCGCCTATTTCGACAATGCTGGTGGCTCCCTGGTGCTGCGCAATGTCGCCGAGCGCATCTCGGAGTATCTCCTGACCACGAGCGTGCAGACCGGCGCTAGCTACGAGCATTCGCAACGGGCCACGAGCCGGCTCATGGAGGCCCGCGCCAAGATCGCGCGGCTGCTCGGCGCGGAACGCCCGGAGGAGATTGTGCTGGGACCCTCGACCACCGTCCTCGCCCAGTTCCTGTCCCGAGCCATGGAAGGCCGCCTCAAGCCGGGTGACGAGATCGTCGTCACGAATTTCGACCACGAGTCGAATATCGGTCCATGGCGCTCCCTGGAGAAGCGCGGCATCGTCATCAAGGAATGGTCCATCGATCGCGACAGCTACGAGATCGACCTGCATGAACTCGATCGCCTGATGACCGAACGGACCCGGCTTGTGGCGGTGACCCATGCGTCAAATATTATGGGCACCATCAACCCGGTCAAGGAGATCGCGCGCCGTGTGCACGAGCGGGGCGCCGAAATCGTCGTCGACGCCGTTGCCTATGCTCCCCACCGGGCTGTGAACGTGAACGATCTCGACGTCGACTACTACATCTTCAGCTTCTACAAGACCTACGGCCCCCACTTCGCCGTGATGTACGGCAAGTACGAGAAGCTGCTCGAGCTCGACGGGCTCTATCACTACTTCTACGGCCGCGAAAAGGTGCCGATGAAGCTCGAGCCCGGCAACACTAATTACGAACTCGCCTGGGGTTCGGCCGGCATCGTGGACTACATCGACGCCCTCGGCGGCGGCACCGGCGACCGGGCCGCCATCGACCGCGCCTTCGGTAAGATCGCGGCGCACGAGACCCTTCTGGGAGAAAAGCTCCTCGCCTATCTGAGGGACCGCAACGACGTGCGCATCGTCGGGCGCCGTGACAGCGCAACGGATCGCCGCGTACCGACCATCGCCTTCAAGGTGGACGGACGCGACTCGGCCGAGATCGTGCGTTCCATAGAAGCCGACAGGATCGGCATCCGCTTCGGGGACTTCCACTCCCGTCGTCTGATCGAGCACCTTGACCTTGCCGAAGGTAATGGCGTGGTGCGCGTCTCCATGGTGCACTACAATACGCCAGAGGAGGTCGACCGGCTGATCACAAGCCTCGACCGCGCGCTCGCCTGAGGAGGACGCCGATGGAGCTCGATCTCGCGATCCGGGGTGGCACTATCGTCACCGCATCCGACACGATCCGCTGCGACGTGGGTATCAGGGGTGAGCGCATCGTAGCGCTGGGCGAGAATCTTCGCGCCCAGCGCGAAATCGATGCTGCCGGGCTCCTCGTGCTCCCCGGGGGCATAGACAGCCATGTTCACATCGCGCAACCTTCCGGGCCCGGCGTGGTGATGGCGGATGACTTCGCCTCCGCCACAGCTTCGGCCGCGGCCGGCGGCAATACCACAGTCCTTCCCTTCGCGCTCCAGCAGCGGGGCACTTCTTTGCGCGCCTGCGTCGAGGACTACCGGCGGAAGGCCGAGAGCGAGTGCTACGTCGACACGGCCTTCCACCTGATCGTCTCTGATCCGACACCTGAGGTTCTAGGGCAGGAGCTTCCCGCACTGCTCAAGGACGGCTACACGTCGTTCAAGGTCTTCATGACCTACGATGATCTCGTGCTGAAGGACCGCGAGCTTCTCGACGTATTCGAGGTTGCGCGCCGGGAGCGCGCCCTCGTGATGGTTCACGCGGAAGGATACGACGCGATCCGCTACATGACCGAGCGCCTCGAGCGCGAGGGCCGGACCGCTCCCTATTATCATGCGGTTTCCCGCCCCGAGATCGTGGAGCGGGAGGCCACGCATCGGGCGATCAGCCATGCGGAGCTTGTCGATGTGCCGATCATGATCGTGCATGTGTCGGGCCGCGAGGCGATGGAGCAGATCCGCTGGGCACAGTCCCGCGGCCTCAAGGTCTATGCCGAGACCTGTCCACAATACATCACGCTCACCGCCGAGGACCTACAAGGTCCGGACATGGACATGAGTGGTGCGAAATACGTCTGCTCGCCTCCGCCGCGAGACGTTGAGAGCCAGGCGGCTATTTGGGAGGGTCTACGCAGCGGCGTGTTCCAGACTTTTTCCTCAGACCATTGCCCATTCCGCTACGACAGTCCGTCCGGCAAGCTCCACCCGAACGGCAAGACCTCCTTCCGCTGGGTGCCGAACGGCATCCCCGGTGTTGAGACCCGCCTGCCCATTCTGTTCTCGGAGGGCGTTTCCAAAGGACGGATCTCCCTCAACCGTTTCGTGGAACTGACCGCCACCAACCACGCGAAGATCTACGGCCTCTATCCACGCAAAGGTTCTATCGGCGTCGGCTTCGACGCGGACATCGTGCTCTGGGACCCGAACCGGCGCGAGGTCATCCGCCAGGAGATCCTGCACCACGGTGCCGACTACACGCCCTGGGAAGGGTTCGAGGTCACCGGATGGCCGGTGACGACGTTGCTGCGCGGCCAAATCGTGGCCGAAGGCGGACGTATCGTCGGTGCCAAGGGAGCTGGTCGCATCCTGGCACGGGACGTATCGGCCTATGCCGCGTCACCCTGCACCTGAAAGCGGCGCTTCCGCCTACCCTTCCTGAGATGGGGAAGCACCTATCCTTAGGCTCAACTAGGGACAGCCCACGGTGATCAAAATCGCCACTATCGCGTGCCCTGAGAAGGAATCTTCGCTGCTGCGCTGCACGCTTAATGCGAAGAGTTATAGGGGCGCGCTTCGACAACCGAAACTCTGGGGCGTTCCGAACAGCATTGCCGTCACCTCTGGGCGAACGAGGCCCACGGCTTTGAGGATCACCAAGGTCTCCGTTTGGCACATCTGCGAAGTAGGTCGAATGTCCGGTCGAGCGGGGAGTTGCAGACCCTCCCAGGGGGCCTGCCCAGGGGGCCTGTAATTTCCTCGGGCGACCCGTTTCAGACCTTCCGTGCGAAAGTTCATGAATGAGCCATCTCAAGCAGTTCGCAGGTTGCGTGCTGCGCCTCCAATGTGCCTCGTCCGCCTTGCCTGACGTGCCTAACCCGGTCCAACAACCCGCGGCGGAGCTGTCTTCTTCACGACAAATTCCCCGGGTGTTGCGCCTAAGGGCTCTACTCAGCGATGCCCTGGCGTAAGAGGCGGTTGACTGCTTCGACGACCCGCTGGTGCTCCTCCTCCGAGAAGGGATTGAGGTCGTGCATTTCCAGGCTGTTCAGGCCCTCAATGGCCAGCCAACCCAACAGCGCCGCGTCGAGATCATCCGACGTGGCTTTCAGGTTCTCCAGGGTCGCCTTGATGACCTCGCGCACGGGATCGAGCAGGCGCGGGTTCTCGGCCGAAGCGGCCAGCATGCCACTGGCAACCTCCTTCGTCTTGCCCTTGCGCAGTTTGAGCAGCGCCGCCGTGCACAGACGTGCTTCCAGGTTCCGCCCGGGCTCGGCTTCGGCTCGGAGCGCCTCTCGCTCCGCCGAAACCTCGTCGACGAGGCGCTGGACCATGGCCTGAAGCAGCGCCTCCTTGGTGGAAAAGTTGTAGAGTAGCCCACCCTTGCTGAGACCTGACCGTTCGGCGACGGCATCTAGATGTTTAGACCCTGGACATCACCTAGAAAACACCGCTCAGGAACAATTCGACAGGAATGGAGCAGCACTCGACTTCCTGAGGCTAATGGAAATCACGCGCACCATGGGTCCGGCGGCCACCCTGAGAACGGCGGTGCAAAATTTGACCACGGTAGCGGCGGGATAGACCCGCTGCGGGCGGCGCAAAAGTCGTCCACCTATTCCCTTTCTGCCGGTTGCAGGGAGGGCTGGGGGATTTTCACCGTGGAACTTTACCGGAAGGTTCGGCTGGCGTGCTCTGAAGGCATGAGCCAGCGCGAGGCGGCGAAGCATTTCAACATATCGCGCGACAGCGTTCGCAAGATGATGGCCTATGCGGAGCCGCCCGGCTATCGGCGTCATGCTCCTGTCCGGCGCCCGAAGCTGGAAACGTTCGTCCCGATCATCGATGCCTGGCTGGAGGGCGATCGGTCGGTTCACCGCAAGCAACGCCATACGGCGAAGCGGGTGTTTGACCGGCTCCGGGAGGAGCATGGGTTCACCGGCGGCTATACGACGATCAAAGACTACATCCGCGAGCGCGAGCGGCGATGCCAGGAGATGTTTGTGCCGCTGTCGCACCCACCCGGCCATGCGCAGGCCGACTTCGGGGAGGCGGTGGTCGTGATCGGCGGGGTGGAGCAGAAAGCGCATTTCTTCGTGCTTGATCTTCCGCACAGCGATGCGTGTTTCGTCCGGGCCTATCCCGCGGCTGTGTCTGAGGCCTGGGTGGACGGCCACATCCAGGCCTTTGCCTTCTTCGGTGCGGTGCCGCAGTCGGTGCTCTATGACAATGACCGCTGCCTGGTGGCAAAGATCCTGCCGGACGGGACGCGCAAGCGGGCGGCGTTGTTCAGTGGTTTCCTGTCGCACTACGTGATCCGGGATCGCTACGGTCGTCCGGGCAAGGGGAACGACAAAGGGAATGTGGAGGGCCTCGTCGGTTATTCCCGTCGCAACTTCATGGTGCCAATCCCGAACTTCCCGAGCTGGGAGACCTTCAACACCTGGCTGGAGGGGCAATGTCGCAAGCGGCAGGATGACAAGCTGCGGGGGCCGGCCGAGACGATCGGCCAGCGCCTGCAGCGGGATACCGCGGCCATGCGTCCCCTGCCGGCCTCGCCATTTGAGGCCTGCGATCAGGCCAGCGGGCGCGTCTCATCGCAGTCGCTCGTGCGCTACAAGACCAACGACTACTCGGTGCCCGTGGCCTGGGGCCATCAGGATGTCTGGATCCGGGGCTATGTCGACGAGGTGGTGATCGGCTGCCGCAGCGAGGTCATTGCGCGCCATCCCCGCAGCTACGAGCGGGAAGAGGTGATCTTTAATCCGCTACATTACCTCCCGTTGATCGAGAACAAGATCAACGCACTCGATCAGGCCGCTCCTTTGCAGGGATGGGACCTGCCCGAGGAGTTCGCGACCTTGCGCGGCTTGATGGAAGTCCGCATGAACAAGCAGGGCCGGCGCGAATATGTGCAGGTGCTGCGGCTGCTGGAACTCTTCAATCTCCCGGATCTCCATGCTGCGGTGAAGCAGGCCCTGCAGATGGGGGCGATCGGCTTCGATGCGGTCAAGCATCTGGTCCTGTGCCGGGTGGAGCGCAGACCGCCGCGGCTGGACCTCGATGTTTACCCCTATCTGCCGAAAGCCAGGGTCGAGAAGACATCGGCGGCGGCCTATATGTGCCTGATCTCGGAGGATGCCGCATGAGCGCTGAAGCTCCCGAGATTTTGCTCGCCCACCACCTCAAGGCGCTCAAACTGCCCACATTCCTGCGCGAGCACCAGAAGCTGGCCCGCCAATGCGCCACCGAGGGGCTTGACCATGTCCGCTTCTTGGCCCGGCTCGTGGAGATGGAGCTGATCGACCGCGAGCGGCGGATGGTCGAGCGGCGCATCAAGACCGCGAAGTTCCCGGCCGTCAAAAGCCTCGACAGCTTCGACTTCGCCGCCATCCCGAGACTGAACAAGATGCAGGTCCTAGAGCTGGCGCGTGGCGAGTGGATCGAGCGGCGCGAGAATGTCATTGCCCTCGGCCCCTCCGGCACCGGCAAGACCCATATCGCCCTGGGGCTCGGGCTGGCCGCCTGCCAAAGGGGACTGTCCGTCGGCTTCACCACAGCCTCTGCCCTGGTCAGCGAGATGATGGAGGCCCGTGACGAGCGCCGCCTGCTTCGTCTCCAGAGGCAGATGGCCGGATACAAGCTGCTGATCATCGACGAACTGGGCTTCGTGCCCCTCTCGAAGACCGGGGCGGAGCTGCTGTTCGAGCTGATCTCGCGACGCTACGAACGCGGCGCCACCCTCATAACCAGCAATCTGCCCTTTGACGAATGGACCGAGACCCTTGGCTCAGAACGCCTTACGGGCGCACTTCTCGACCGACTGACCCACCATGTCAGCATCCTCGAGATGAACGGCGAGAGCTACCGTCTTGCTCATAGCCGATCGCGCAAACGGCAAACATCGTCCTGAAATCAACCCGATGACAATTGGCCCAGGGGGCCAATGCGCCATGGCACGCGCCAGCTATGTGGTCAGCGCGCCCGCCACTGGCCCAGTTTTGCGCCGCCCCGTGGTCGACTTTTGAACCGCCGTTGACACCTATTTCGTCGAAAAGCCCATTCGTCCGGAAAGACTGCTTGAGATGATCCGAGCACTGCTCCGCGAGGAATAGGAGTGCCACGAACGCCGTGGCACTGAAACGCGGGCCAAACCCCTCCAGTAGTTATGGGCGCCCTGCAAAGAGCGCGTCATTTCGGGTGCGCCATGCTTCATCCGCCAGCCATTTGTAGTCCTGATCAGGCATGTGCGGCACAGTCCTGACGCTTGCCTCGGTCATGGGAAGGAAGAAGCTGTCCCGTTCCTGCGAGACCTTAAGGGAACGGATCGGAACGACGATGCTGTCCTTGCCGGGTGTGAAGAAACCTCCTGACGCCACAATAGCGTAGTCGCGGCGGTCTTTGGTGCCAAACACGACGTTTCTGACCTCTCCGACGATTTTGTCATCGGCACTTCGCACCTCTGCCCCGATGATCTGGTCGGCCCTCAAACCTGGAGCGAGCTCGTCGATGTGAATGAGCGGCCTGGCATCCTTATCGGCACGACGGCCCTGGACCGCGCCGCGCTGGACCTTCGGCTCGCGCGCGCTCATCTGGGTTTCCGCATCCTCTTCATCGTTGCCACCCAAGGAGTTCATTGGCGGGCCGGAGAGAAGTTCGCGGATGTTGCCCAGAAGGCGCTCGCAATCGTCATGCCGCCCGTAAGACCAGAGCGTGATCGCAGCATCGCGTAAGTTGCGCAGGTCCCGAACCGTCTGGCGATTGGCCTTCCCGCGAAGCTCGGGCTTTTGCAGGATGGCTTCTTCGAGTTTGGCATCGGCGATCTGGCACTCGGCCATCGCTTGGGTGGCGCCGAGCATGCCGAGGAGAGTGACGGTGAGGAGAAGTCGTGCCGGTTTCATGATTGGTCCAATTTGTGGGAGAGGCAGGCGGAAGGCAAAAGCTGCCTCTTGCCCCAGCCATAGGTTTGTAGGGTAGCGGTAGAAATATTAATGTCGCTGCGAAACGACGTTGCCAGCTAGCAGTATGATCTTCAGAGATAAAAATATTTGATAATTCTTCAGGAAGATGAGGAATTAGAGTTGATTATACAATAATCTACGCAATTTTCATACATAATAATACTCAGTTTTATTTCCATATGTCTTAGGTTGACCTTCAATAAGCCTTCGTTGAGATCATATCATTCTGGAACAGAATGACGGAGGGACCACGATATGGAACAGCATGCCAACGATACAGAGAACCGGGTGAGACAGCGTGCCTACGAGCTGTGGGAGCAGCACGGCAGCCGAGAAGGCCACGAGGCTGAGTTTTGGCATCAGGCCGAACGTGAGTTGAAAGGCGAAGCGAGCAGCAGCGACACGAGCAGAGGCATCAGCGCCAATACGGCATACAATAGGAGTGGTTCCGGATCCGACGGACCTGGAAAGGTCTGACAACAAGGCGGGCGAGGAGTCATCTTGGCAGTTGATCCGCAACATTCCTGTGCGCCTTATTTGCCCCATGGGACGATAGCAGGAATTGCCGGTCTTGAATTCGAGGCCGGCGAAACAGTCTCGTACGGATCTCATGGCTCGACACCCTGTTGTCATTTCAGTCGGAATACTCAGGGGAGGTGGGTCACGAGCGCCAACACAGTGTCCCGTACTCGTGGGTTCCTGTTTCTCGGCGGTCAGCTCATCTCTAAAGGATGCTCGCTCTGATTGTGACAATGTGTGATTGGAAAAACCGTGACAGAGGCCTCGAACACCCGTCCCGTGTCTCTTTCAAGTTTGGGATGGTCTGATTTTTTCGAGGATCAACTTGAAGCCCATGAGGCCGGGCTTGCCCCCCATCGTATCGCCACCGTTCACCGCGCCCGCCTGACCGCCATATCCCAGACCGGGCCGGTCGGACTGACGCTTCCGGTTCATAGCCAGACTGGCGATTTTGCCGTGGGGGACTGGGTGCTTGCCGACCCACAAACCCGATTGCTGCATCGCCGATTGAACCGCAAGACGGTGCTGGAGCGTCGTACCGAAGGCAGCAAGACCCCGCAGCTTGCTGGTGCCAATGTCGACACGCTGTTCATCGTCACCTCGTGCAATGCCGATTTCAATCCCGCCCGGCTTGAGCGCTATCTTGCGTTGGCGAACGAGGCCGGGACCAATCCGGTGATTCTGCTGACTAAGGCTGACACTGCGACGGATGCGCCGGCGTATCTAAATCAGGCGAGCGCGCTGCAACGCGGGCTGGCCGTTGTGATCCTAAACCCCCGATCTGGAGATGCCGCAGCTGCTCTCGCCCCATGGTGCCATGACGGGCAGACAGTGGCGCTGGTCGGATCCTCGGGTGTCGGCAAGTCGACGTTGGTGAACACTCTGGCGGGCCTGACGCCGGGACGGGCCCAGGAAACCGGGGGCATTCGCGAACACGATGCCAAAGGACGTCACACCACGACCTCGCGCTCGCTTCACGCCATAGCCGGTGGCGGATGGGTAATTGACACGCCGGGAATGCGCTCGCTCCGCGTCAGCGATGCGGCCTTTGGCATCGAGACCCTGTTCGCTGAAATCACCGAGCTCGCCCCTCACTGCCGGTTTCGCGACTGTACCCACGCCCATGAACCTGGCTGCGCCGTTCAAGAAGCCGTCGCGGCAGGTGTGCTGGACCCGGAGCGTCTCACCCGATGGCGCAAGCTGTCGCAGGAAAGCAGCAACCAGACGGCGGGTCGCGATGCGCCACGCGGCAATGTCGGTGCGAGTCGCAACAAGAATCGCTGAACGAGTGGCAGGGCTGCTCACCTCCATGTCAGATCGATCGCTTCACGATAAGGTCTGCTCGCACTGGACCCAATGCAAAGACTGCGATGCAAACATCGCAGTCCACCTGAGGCTCATACTCTGCTTGTTGGAAATCCTTACGTTAGCCCAGGCAAGAAACCGGTTTGGCGGCTCCTATCGTTCATCTTCTTTTCTAGCAGGCCTCGTTCTGCTGCGTCCCTTGCTTGCCTTGGTAGCGGCCAGATCCTTGATAAATGCCGCCGCCCACCGTGAGACATCGGAATTCCAAAGAATCTTCAGCATCGCCTGCCAGCGAGCGACCCGCTCCTCTTGGCTCATGTGCAGCGCGTGCTGAAACGCCTCCGCGACTTCGACCTTATCGTTCGGATTGACGATGAGTGCATCGGTGAGCTCCTCAGCGGATCCGGCGAATTTCGACAGGATGAGAACACCGGGATCCTGCGGGTCCTGAGCTGCCACGTATTCTTTGGCCACGAGATTCATCCCATCGCGCATGGGGGTCACGAGCCCGACCCGGGCCAGCCGATAAAGGCGAGCAAGGACCGCGCGAGAATAGGTGCTCGTCACATAGTGGATCGGCACCCAGCCAGGCTCTCCCAAGGAGCCGTTGATCCGCCCCAGCGTCTCATTCACGTCTCGGCTGAGGGTTGCGTACTCGGGCACTTCGCTGCGGCTTGTTGGGGCAATCTGCAGATAGGTCACCCGTCCCCGCTGATCCGGATGGCTGACCAGAAAGCGCTCGAAAGCCTCCATGCGCTCAGGAATGCCTTTTGAGTAATCCAGCCGATCAACCCCGATGATCAGCTTGCGGGACCCCAGACCCGCAATCGTCTGCTTCAGAAGCCGGGTTGAGCCGGAGCGTTGGGCTGCTTGCTGGAACCCATTGACGTCAATGCCGATTGGAGCGCTTTTGATGCGGACTCGTCGGCTTCCGACGTCGAGAAGGTCTGCCCTGCGGTGGATTGCGCCAAGTTCCTGGACGAGGCTGCGTCTGAGGTTGTCGGCATCCCGCTCTGTCTGCACGCCCACAAGATCATAGTCCGGAATGACGCGCAGGAGCTCTGTACTGCCTGGAAGAGCTCCAAAAACCTCAGGAGCAGGCCAGGGAATGTGATGAAAGTACCCGATCGGGTTGGTGATGCCGACAGCCCGCAACTCGCTCGCGAGGGGGATAAGGTGATAGTCGTGAACCCAGACAAGATCGTGAGGCTGGATCAGATGGGCCAGTGCACTGGCGAAGCTCCGATTGACCCGCAAGTACCCTGCGTAGTCAGCCCGCGAGAACTCGGACAGGCCAATCCGATAATGCATGATGGGCCAGAGCGCCCGGTTGGCGAAGCCGTTATAGTACTCCTGTCGATCGAGCGATGTCAGGTCCATGACAGCATACTGCACCTGTCCCTTATCGATGATCTTGGGATGGACCGCCGGATGGGCTGCAACCTTGCCGCTCCAGCCGAACCACAGCCCCTGGTAAGCTTGAAAGGCCTCGTGCAGGGCCACGGCTAAGCCTCCTGCAGCAGCTTTTCCGGTGGCGTCCGGGATAGCTACGCGATTGGAGATGACAACGAGCCGTCGCAAATGCACCGTTCCTTCTGTGGGGGGCTTGAGGGTAACCAAGGACGAACATTGTGGCATATAGGGCCAGCCCGGGCGCGCCATGGAGATTTTTTAAAGCGCCGCGATAGGCGAAATGTATCTTGGCAAACGCCCTCACATGATCGAGGTTTCCCCGCCTCACTGTCTCTCGGTCGGGTGCTGGATCACGTACTCTTAGCGAATTTGGCCGACGAGGCCCGCATTTGGCACGTCTCGGAAGTAAACCGAATGTCAGCCCTGGTAGGGAATACCGGACGTTCCTAAAGGGCAGAGGATTTCAGAGTCTGGGCCGCGCCGGAATCGGCAGTGGAACCCGAGACACCTTGCCGAGGCATCTCGCAGACGGATTCGGGGGAGGTCCCAACGGCCTTGGTGCGCCAATGTGGAGATATTGAGCACCTCTTGAGGGAGGTGTTTAGCTGGTTGCCATATGGTCTAAGTTACCGCGAAGTGTGTCCCCATTCTGCATGACGCTGTGGCGTCGAAAGGCGATACCGTGAATATGAACACAAATCTGACCACTGAGCGGCCGACCTTCGTCACTCACCTTGAGTGCTCTTGGACGGGCGAGATCTATGAGGCGGACCAACCACATAACCTGTCTCGCGCAGGCAAGCCCTTGCTGGTTCGCTATGATCTGGACGGCGTTCGCGCCGCGCTCAGCAAGGAGACGGTGGCGGCACGACCCAACGACCTTTGGCGGTGGCGCGAACTGCTCCCGGTGCGCCGGGTGGCCGACATCATCAGTCTGGGTGAAGTGGCCACGCCGCTCATTCCTCTTACGCGGTCCTTGCAGGACCTAGGCGGAGGGGAGGTTCTCGTGAAGGACGAGGGTCGGCTTCCAACCGGATCCTTCAAGGCCCGCGGGCTTGTGATGGCCGTCTCCATGGCCAAAGCCTTTGGTCTCAAGCACTTGGCGATGCCGAGCAATGGCAATGCCGGGGCGGCTCTCGCCGCCTATGCGAGTCGTGCTGGCATCCGCGCTACTGTCTGCTGTCCCGAAGACACGCCCGAGATCAATCTCTCCGAGATCGCGCTGCAGGGAGGCGCGGTCTACCGGGTCAATGGACTGATTGACGATTGCGGCAAGCTCGTGGGGCAAGGTCGTGAAGTCACGGGATGGTTTGATGTCTCGACCCTGAAGGAGCCCTACCGGATCGAGGGCAAGAAGACGATGGGTCTGGAACTGGCCGAGCAACTCGGCTGGGAGCTTCCCGACGTGATCTTCTACCCCACGGGAGGCGGCACTGGTCTGATCGGCATGTGGAAAGCCTTCGCTGAACTGGAGGCCATCGGCTTTATCGGAAGCAAGCGACCCCGGATGGTCGCCGTACAGGCAGCCGGTTGCGCGCCCATGGTGCGCGCCTTTGAGGCTGGCGACGAGGCCGCAATTCGCTGGGAGGGGGCCCACACGATAGCATCCGGCATTCGCGTACCCCAAGCGGTCGGGGACTTTCTCATTCTCCGCGCTGTCCGCGATAGCGGTGGGTTCGCCATCGCCGTGTCGGATGAAGCGATCATGGCAGCAGTTGAGTCCGTGGCGCGAGCCGATGGCCTGTTGTTATGCCCGGAGGGGGGAGCAACCATGGCAGCCTATAAGCAGGCACTGGCCGACGGCCGGGTCCGGAAGGATGAGCGTGCCGTGTTGTTCAATTGCGCGACCGGACTGAAATATCCCATGCCTCCGGTCCATGCCTCGCTCGATCGCACCAAGCCGATCAACTTTGCGGGCCTCTCTGAGGCCGATTAAGAAATTGAGCCACAGGGGCTCTTCCATAGGCATGGATGGCAGAGCCCTTCCAGCTGACAGGGTCCCTCGAATGACCGACCAGAAGCCCATCATCCGTGGGGCAACGCTCACCCTGCATGCCGGTGCAGGGAAGCGGGACATCGGGGCACCAGCCTCGCCGCCGCCGGTGCTGGCGACGAGTTATTTCACGCACCCGGATGCGGTGGGCTTTTCCGCGAATGATCTCGGTGAGGCTGCCCCCACTTCTACACCCGCTTGCTTCTCAACACCTCCACTTTGGCACACCAAGGCCGCTCAGGCACGAGTGCCTGCGCCTGAGCGAGTGGCATACCGATGCGCAGCCCTAGACCATCCGCCGTTGCGTCCACGGCCGCAATCAGGCGGCGGGAACCCGTGGCACCCACGGTCACGAGCGGCTTATCGCGTGGCGGCTCGCCGAACCTGCGCCGGATCCGGTCGGTCGGCCAGGTCGGCAGGTAAAGCGAGACGACCCTTCGCATCGCAGGCCTCCAGGATCCAGGATCGGGGTTCAGCGCCACGGCAGCGCACAAGGTCGACCTGCCAACGGGCCCGGCCGAGGCCGGGAGCCGGTAGGCGTTCGGATTCCACTGGTGCTACGCGCCAACGGGTCGAAGCGGCGGTGGGCAGCCGGATCAGGTCCTTGTCGGCAACGGTCCACCAGCGCCGGAGCAGGAGAGCGGTGACACCCGAGGACTCCGCTGCCAGCTGCAGTCGGCGTGAGGCGGTGAGGCCGAGCCGCGTGACCTCGCCAACAACCGCTCCGAGGCCTTTCTCGTGCAGGCCCTCTTCGACGAGGGGCAGGATATCCCGGTCATGGAAGGTCTCGACATAGATAACGCGATCCGGATGCAACCCGGCCCGCAGCAGGCCAGGGGCGAAGAGGTCGCGCCGGGTCAGGCACCAGAGAACCGGTCCCTTGAGCCGTGCGGCAATGCCGGCCGTGAACAGGGTGGCGGCTCCGGCAAACTCGGAAGCCGCTCCTGCCTCGATGATCTCGTGCAGGGTGCCACGAGCCAAGCCATGGCCAGGAAGGTGTTCGTCGATGGGTGGCACGCCGAAGGGTAGGGGCCGGCGGCGCTGCGACCCGCGCTCGAGGTGCGCAATCTGCCGCCGTAACTCCGCGATGGCCTCCGGGGGCTTGGCATGCATGGGTCCTGCTCATGCGGGCAAGGCAGCGAGGCTCAAGGGGCGGATGGGCGATGAGGAACTTGGGGACACCGTCATGCTCCATGACTCACTGCTACAAAATGGAACAAAAAATGAACATGCTCCCACGGGCAGAGTCAACGTGAGAGGCCTAGCCAAGGGCTGTGGATAACGGGGAGGAACTGTGGCGCGGCCACAGCCAGAGGGGCATGAGCCGACTGTTCTGATGGGTTGAGGACCTACCGCGGCGCCAAACCTCAGAGCGCCAGAGTCAGTTGCGGGCTCTCGTGATCCTCATCCGCCCCGAGCGCCGAGAGGGTGATCCCAAGCAGGCGCACACCCTTCGACACAGGCAGCAGGGATTTCAGAAGCTCGATGCTTGCGTGTTCTAATGCCGCCTTACTATCCATCGGGGTCGCCAAGGATCGGCTGCGGGTGACTTGCTGGAAATCCGCATACTTGACCTTCAACGTGACCGTGCGTCCGCGGATGCCTGTCCCCTCGCAGTAACGCCAGACCTTGTCGACGATCGGCACGAGGCTTTGCTTCATCTCTTCGAAAGCAATCAGATCGTTCGAGAAGGTGTTTTCCGCTCCAACCGACTTGCGGATCCGGTTCGGCTGCACGGGACGGTGATCGACGCCACGGGAAATCCAGTAGTAGTAAGATCCGGCCTTACCGAATTGCTCCTGCAAGAACGGGAGGGTCTGGGATCGCAGGTCCAGGCCGGTCTGGATCGCCAGCCGGTTCATCTTTGCCGTGGTGGCAGGTCCGATGCCATGGAACCTGCCCACCGGCAGAGCCTCGACGAAGTCAGGACCCATCCGGGGTGTGATCACGAAGAGGCCATCCGGCTTTCGGTAGTCCGAGGCGAGTTTGGCCAGGAACTTGTTGTAGGACACGCCAGCTGAAGCCGTCAGAGCCGTCTGCTCGCGGATCTTCGCCCGGATCTCCTCTGCGATCCGCGTGGCCGATGTGACGCCTTTGATGTTCTCGGTGACATCGAGATACGCCTCGTCGAGCGAGAGCGGCTCGATGAGCGGCGTATATTCGGCGAAGATTGTGCGGATCTGCTGCGAGATCTCTCGGTACACATCAAAGCGCGGTGGCACGAAGATGAGGTCGGGACATTGGCGCCGCGCCATGGTCGAGGCCATAGCAGAGCGGACACCGAACTTGCGGGCCTCGTAGCTGGCAGCCGCCACGACGCCCCGCTCACCTGCTCCACCCACAGCTACGGGTTTGCCGCGCAGCTCCGGGTTATCGCGCTGTTCGACAGACGCAAAGAACGCGTCCATGTCGATGTGAATGATCTTGCGCTGCCGCCCAGTGAGCACCGACGGCTCGCCAAACGCGTGAGAGGCTCGCCTTTGAACTTCTTCCGGGTCGGGGGCTGGCCTTACCATTCGGCTATGACCTCCGCTTCGGCTCATTGGTGCCCGAGGTGGCAACGTGAGAATCCACCTCGGCAGCGCTGGCTATCGCCACATGCCACGCATCTTTGCGCCGACATCCACGCGAATGCTTTTTGTCGCAGCAGGTGAGATTGCTGGGTCCGGCACAGCCACGGGCCATGACACCCGTTCGAACAGCTTCAGGAGACTACTCGGGATAAAGCGGGTGCGGGCAGCGTAAACATGACGATCGCCCGTGGCGGGTTGTTGATGGGTGAAGAACCGCTGCGGCACGATTAGATGCAGGTGGTCCTTGGCCCGGGTCATGGCCACGTATAGGAGCCGCCGCTCCTCCTCGATCTCCGCCGTAGTGCCGGTGCCGAGATCGGACGGGATGCAGCCATCGACCACGTTCAGCACGAACACCGAATTCCATTCCTGGCCCTTGGCGGAATGGATGGTCGACAGAATCAGGTAGTCCTCATCGCGCAGAGGCACCCCAGCCTGATCGCTCGTGGCATCCGGCGGATCGAGTGTAAGCTCGGTCAGGAAGCGCTCGCGCGAGGGATAGCCTCCCGCAATCTGCTCCAACTGGATCAGGTCGGCTTTGCGGGTCGCGGCATCATCGTGCATACGCTCGAGGTGGGGCTCGTACCAGGTCCGCGCCTGCTCGAGTTCCGCCGGCCATCCTGCGGTGCCCGCGCGAAGCTGTGCAATCGCATTGACGAACGAGGGCCACTCGTCTCCCGCCCGGGGCGGGAAAGGCGCTTCCATGAGCGCTCCGATCGGATCGGCGGCGTCATGCATGCGATCGAGCACGCGCTGGGCCGAGGTGGGACCGACGCCGGGCAGAAGCTGCATCAGCCGGAAGCCGGCCACCCGATCGCGCGGGTTTTGGACAAACCGCAGCAGGGCGAGCAGGTCCTTGACGTGGGCGGCGTCGAGGAACTTCAGGCCTCCGAACTTCACGAAGGGTATGTTGCGGCGGGTCAGCTCCACCTCCAGCGGCCCGCTGTGATGCGAGGTCCGAAACAGCACCGCCTGCTGCTTGAGGCTGATGCCATTCTCGCGGTTCGCCAGCACCTGCTCGACCACATATCGGGCCTGATCGGTCTCGTCGCGGACGGCCACCAGCTGCGGCCGCTCACTGGAGGCGCGATCTGTCCAAAGATTTTTAGTGAAGCGCTCCGAGGCGAGCTCGATCACCGCATTGGCCGCGGCCAGGATAGGCTGGGATGAGCGGTAGTTGCGGTCGAGGGTGACGATCTCGGCCTGCGGGCTGAACTGAGAGGGGAAGTCGAGGATGTTGCGCACGGTCGCGGCGCGGAAGGAATAGATCGACTGGGCATCGTCCCCGACCACGGTCAGGCCCTGGCCGCTTGGCTTAAGGGCCAGCAGGATCGAGGACTGGAGCCGGTTGGTGTCCTGGTACTCATCGACAAGGACATGGTCGAAACGCCCACCGAGTTCGGTGGCGATTGACGGCTCGGCCACCATCTGGGCCAAGTAGAGCAGGAGATCGTCGTAGTCGAGCACGTTCTGGCGCTGCTTGGCTTCAACATAGGCGGCGAACAACTGCCGCAACTCGGCGGCCCAGCCGGCGCACCATGGGTATGAAGTACGTAGCACCTCCTCAAGAGCCGTCTCGGCATTCACGCAGCGGGAATAGATCGCCAGGCAGGTTGCCTTCGTGGGAAAGCGGCTCTGGGTGGTGGAGAAACCGAGTTCGTGCCGGACGAGGTTCATCAGGTCGGCCGAGTCCTCGCGGTCGTGGATCGAGAAGGCGGGGTCGAGACCGATTTCGGGCGCGTAGTCGCGCAGGAGCCTGGCGCCGATGCCGTGGAACGTCCCGGCCCAGGTGAGGGCGTCGGTCATCACGCCTGCGTTCTGGCCCAGAACTTGGCCCGCGATCCGCTCGACCCGACGCGCCATCTCGGCCGCGGCCCGGCGGGAGAAAGTCAGCAGGAGGATGCGGCGCGGATCAGCGCCGTTGACGATCAGATGCGCCACACGATGGGCCAGGGTGTTGGTCTTGCCCGAACCGGCTCCCGCGAAAACCAGAAGTGGCGCAGCCGAAAGTGAGCCATCGGCCAGGACACCGTGTTCGACCGCCTGACGCTGCCGCGGGTTGAGTTGGTTAAGGTAGGCAGGGTTCGCAGACACAGTCGAATCATTCCTCTCTAGGCTGATATAGATCCTCATTCCTGTTTTGTTCGCAATGGCTCAGCTTGTCGCCGCAGGACCAAGTCGCGACAATATGTTCTGTCTTTGTTCTTTCTTTCGCCACATAAATCCTTAGGGTCCGGCTCATCTGTTACGCACTGGATTTGGGATGACCACGGATAAAACAAAAGCAATCGAGACTGCCGTCAGCCAGATTGAACGAGCCTTTGGCAAGGGCGCCATCATGCGCCTTGGTGGCGATCAGGTTGTCGAAGTGGAGACGGTTTCCACCGGATCACTGGGGCTCGACATCGCTCTCGGGGTCGGCGGTCTGCCGCGCGGCCGGATCATTGAGGTGTATGGACCGGAATCGTCCGGAAAGACGACGCTCGCACTCCAGACCATCGCCGAGGCTCAGAAGAAGGGCGGCGTCTGCGGCTTCATCGATGCCGAGCACGCGCTGGATCCAGTCTATGCCCGCAAGCTCGGGGTGAACCTGGACGATCTTCTCGTCGCCCAACCGGACAACGGTGAACAGGCCCTCGAGATTGCCGATACGCTCGTGCGCTCGAGTTCTGTGGATGTCCTGGTCATCGACTCAGTGGCAGCCCTCACGCCTAAGGCCGAGATCGAGGGCGAGATGGGCGAGAGCCGTCCTGGTCTCCAGGCCCGCCTGATGAGTCAGGCGCTACGCAAGCTTACCGGTTCGATCAGCCGCACCAAGACGATGGTGATTTTCATCAACCAAATCCGCATGAAGATCGGTGTCATGTACGGAAGCCCAGAGACCACCACCGGCGGCAATGCGTTGAAGTTCTACGCCTCGGTCCGCCTCGACATCCGTCGCACGTCCACTCTGAAGGACCGCGATGAGCCGATCGGCAACCAGGTGCGCGTGAAGGTGGTCAAGAACAAGGTTGCTCCGCCCTTCAAGCAGGTCGAGTTCGACATCATGTTCGGTGAGGGCATCTCGAAGATGGGAGAATTGATCGATCTCGGCGTGAAGGCCAACGTAGTCGAGAAGTCCGGCGCCTGGTTCTCCTACGACAGCCAGCGCCTCGGACAGGGGCGTGAGAACGCCAAGACCTTCCTGAAGGACAATCCCGAGATTGCGGCCGAGATCGAAGGCAAGATCTGCCAGAATGCTGGTCTCCTGATCGCGGAGCTACAGGGCAACGATGACGTGGGCGCATCAGAGGATGCAGCCTGAGGACAACCCCTGAAGCAGAGCCCCTATCCCTGTGCGGCAGAGGGCTCTTCATTAAGCAGGAAAGTAAAAAGGCCGCCTCTTTGTAGGCGGCCTTCTCGCAATCTGAGTTGTCTAAGACGCTATCAAGCGGCCTCGGCAACCGGCGCCGGTCCGGCCTCATTCATGGCTCGCATATAGACGTCGAGCAGGCTGTCGTGCTCGTCGCACTCGAAATTAAATCATTCGACGCCCGGCTTGAGGCGTCCGGGCTAGCCGCCGGCTGGCAATCCCGGTGCGACATGAACGAAGCGGTGAGATCCCTTCTGCTTGACGGCCATCTGGTCGACATTGGCGATCTGGTGCTGCATGACGCTGGCATGGACGTGCGGAGCCCGACCCACGAACTCACGCGAGCTGCATCAGCTCTTCGGGCACGACGGACTGCAATGGTCAGGAAGGCGCCCTGGCCAATTTCCTATGACGGTTTGGCGGCCCTGCGAGGAATTGGGCCGGTGAAACCCGAAGAGCCGAAGCCCAAGGGCAAAAGGAAGGTCGATCCGGACGATGAGGAGGCCTATCCAGCCTTTGCCAACGATGCCGATCCGTGGGAAGCGCACTTTGCGGAAATCGACGCGCTGCTTGATCGGACGGACAAGGTTCTGGCCGGCGAAACCCGCTCCCGAAAAGCCGATCCCATCTCGTCTACGATCCGGATCAGGACGAGGCCGAGAATGAAGATGCCTGGCTTGATGTGGTGAAGCGGGTTTCCCACTGGCCGGCAGTCGCCGCGGCCGCCGTCGCCTGGGATGCCTGGCTCGATCTGAACCTCTACACCCGGCAACCATGGCTCGGATTGATCATGGCCGCGTCGATCCTCCGGGCTCGAGGGCTGACAACCCATCTCCTGCCGCTGGCCGCTGGGTTTAAGCAATCGAAATTCCGGCCGCAGGGCAGGGAAGGGATCCTGGAAAAGCTGCAGGGCTTCTGCCAGGTGCTCGAAGAGGCCGTTGAGATCGCCAACAAGGATCTGGAGAGGCTGATCCTCGCTCAACAACTCATGAACCGTGTGGCTGATAAATGCCGCAGCAATTCCATTCTGCCCGGGCTCGTGAACCTATTCCTGTCGCGCCCTCTGGTGACGGTGCCGCTGGGTGCGAAACTGCTCAAAGTGACACCCAAGGCCGTGGACCTGATGCTCCTGCAACTGGGCCGATCCCTGCCGAGGGAACTGACCGGCCGCCGGCGCTATAGGGCATGGGGGATCATCTAACTCCTGCTGACTTACCTGATCCGACTGCAGCAAATGCTGTCACCTCGTGCGACCTGAGTTTAAGAGCAGCTTTCCTCGGAGAACCGGACATTCCGGAAAGTCCGCAAATTTCGCCACCTGACCCAAAGGAGACCCTCGCTCGGTTTTGAGAGACGCAGACATGCACACGGTTGCGACAGGGAATGCGGGCGCTTGGTGGAATCCACCAGCGTCCTTAGCGATATACGGCTGCCAAATCGGGCTAGCGGTTGCCCGCGGCTGCTCCAACCGGGAGTGCCTCAGAGATGCGCGACACGTGCTCTGCCGACAGGCGCACTTGCAAAGCCCCCAAGTTTTCGCCCGGCTGGAGCGGAGTGGCACGCCGGAAAGCCGGCTCATTCACTTCGTCGCCGAAATCCCGTCCCGAAATTTGCGATTCTTCAGGCGATCCCAGCGAGGAGTATGACCTTCGCTGGTTTCCATCGATTGTTCCCGACCGAGATCGAACCCCGGCATGACGCTCAGAATGCCGACATCGCCGTGGGTCGAGGGCTGGCCTTGGGACATGCTCCCGAAGGTGTCAGGCGTCGCGGGGTAGAGCGGTGTAGACCCGCACGATAAACTGGTGGAACTCCGCCATGTAGTTCTTCAGGAACTCGGCCGTGGACTCGTTCGTGACCTCGCCCTCATCGGTGATCAGGCCCGGCGTGAACTGGATGTAGGCCTCGGGGGCGTTCATCTGCGGCGAGTTGCAGAAGCCGAGCACGCTGCGCAGGTGCTGCTGTCCTACGGCGGTGCCGATGGCGCCCGGCGAGGTACCGATCACGGCGGACGGCTTGCGCGTGAATGAGTTCTTCCCGTAGGGACGGCTCGCCCAGTCGATGGCGTTCTTGAGTGCGCCCGGGATCGAGCGGTTGTACTCGGGCGTGACGAACAGCACCGCGTCGACGGACGCGATGGCGTCTTTGAACGCTTTCGCCGTAGGCGGGTAATCCGCATCGTAGTCGTAGCTGTAGAGCGGAAGGTCCTTGATCGGAATCTCGGTGAACGTGAGGTGCTCCGGAGCGACGAGGGTCAGCGCCGTGGCGAGCTTGCGGTTGATCGAACCCTTGGCAAGGCTGCCGATCAGATAGCCGACTTTGAACGTGGTCATGGGATGCTCCTGGGTTCTGGCGGCTCCCGATCGGTTCCGCCTTGGTTGAGCCCCCATGACAACTCTTCTTTCTATGAGTTGGTTGTCACCCTTTGTGGTTTGGACCCACTTGGCCGGCATCAGGCCACTTTCCTCTCGGCACCTGCCAGAAAACGTTCAAATCCCAAAGCTGGTCCGAGCGGCACGATCCCGTTCGGGTTCAAGCTCTTGATTGAATAATAGCTGCGCTTGATGTGGTCGATGTTCACAGTGCCGGCAACCCCTGGGATTGCCAGCATCCGCTCGAGATGCGTGCTTAGGTTCGGGTACTCGGCGATCCTACGCAGGTTGCACTTGAACAGCCCATGATAGGCCGCATCGAAACGAACGAGCGTCACGAACAGGCGAATGTCCGTTTCCGTCAGGCGATTGCCGAACAGGAAGACACGGTCGGACAGTAGGGCCTCCACCTTGTCGTCCCGAGGGAAGGTTGGAGCGAATAGTGGCTCGTCAAATCAGGCCTCTACGCCGGGGGCATATGGTCAGTCCCGTGAAACTTGGGTGCAGTGCTGATGGAAACGCTCCGCAAGCCAGGCGCATCGATCTTCAACTCAGTCGCCCATTGAAGCTCAACGAGCATTTCTGGTTGGACGTTTGAACTCCCAAATGGCCGCAACAAGTGGTAAGCGGTCTTCTTGCGAAGTGCCGAAACCTACATCCTCAGGAGCCTTCACCCGGTCCAAGATCGATGGATCCATCGAGCATGCGCCAGACGCACTTTCGGACTGAAAGACGCCGTCACTCTGGTAGGCCGGCCTTTTCCAGTCCTGTGAGGTAGAGTTCACCCATCTTGGGATCGTGGGAACTGGTGCTTCGGGAGGTTCGAAGGCTAGAGGTGGGTTGCGCCTTCAGGAGTTCGGCGACAACCGCTTATGCCTCATCCATGCGGCCCAGATGGGCGAGAGCTGCGGCACGGTAACGGCGCGCGACATTGTGCGTCGGAACCTCGGCCAGGACCCGGCTGGTCAAGGTCACCGTCTCGTCGAAATGGCCTGCGAAGAAGTGTGCCGCCGCCAGACCAAGCATCGGGAAATAGCCTTTCGGGTCGACAGGGCTCAGGCGCCGCGCTTCTTCGAACTGCTCGATGGCCCGCAGACTGTCTCCCATGTAATGAAACACCCACCCGCAGAACGAGCGCACATGAACCGAGTTCGGATGAATGGCGAGCGCTCGGTTGGCCAGGTCGAGCGATTGTTCGAAGCGCACGCCCAGGGTTGAATAGGCCCAAGCCGCGACCGCCAGGACCGACGCGTTTTCAGGGTCGGCCGTGACCGCGCGTCCGGCCAACGCGCAGGCCTCAGCGGTGCTGGCCTGCTTGTCCGCGGCCCATCCGTTGACCACCATTCGGACGAGACATTCCGCGAGGGCCGCGAGCGCATCCCCATAGGTCGGGTCGAGAGCGACGGCTCTACGGAGCAGACCTTCGGCCTCCTCGAAACCGGCTCGTGTGTAGATGTTGATGGCCGGGAGCGCCCGCAGATACAAATCATACGCGTCGAGATTGTCGGTTGGTTTGCGCTGGGCCCGTTCGATCTCCGCCAACCGCAGGCTCGGCTCGACCGCAATCATGACACTTGTGGTGATGCGATCCTGGAGCTCGAAGATCTCCGAGATCTCGCCATCGAAGCGGTCCGCCCACAGGTGGGCGCCCGTGGCGGCCTCGAGGGGCTGCCCCGAGATTCGGACGCGCTGACCGGCCTTGCGGATCGAGCCTTCCAGGAGATAGCGGACGCCGAGGTCGCGGCCGATCTGGTGCGCATCGATGGCGTTGTTCTTGTAGGAGAAGGACGAGTTCCGGGCGATGACGAAGAGCCACCTGACCCGGCTCAGGGCCGTGATGATGTCCTCCACAATGCCGTCGGCAAAGTACTCCTGTTTAGGGTCGCCGCTCATGTTGCTGAACGGCAGCACGGCAATCGAGGGCTTGGTTGGCGAGCTGGGTGTCGGTCTCGCCGGTGACGCCGACGTGTGGCCACTGGCGTAAACCCTGACAGGCCGCGTGATGTTCTTGAGGGTCTGCTCGCCCCAATCCTGCCAGGCCAGCGCCAGCCTGCCTTGCAGCTCGTCATAAACCTTGGCCGAGATCACGATGCCGCCAGGAGAAGCCATGGGTTCAAGCCGAGCGGCGATGTTGATGCCGTCGCCATAGAGATCGCCGTCAGGACGGGCCACGACGTCTCCAAGGTTAATCCCGATCCGAAGACGAACCTGCTTGTCTTCCGGCTTGGCGGCTGACCGTTCTGAAAGCGTCTTCTGAACCTCATGAGCGCACGTCACGGCAGCGACCGCGCTGGCGAACTCGATCAGTGCACCGTCGCCGATCGTTTTGAACACCCGGCCACCATGGCGTGCGGCCGTCGCGATCAAGACGTCATGGAGGGCAGCGTGGATGGCAGCGAGCGCATAGGCTTCATCGGCTTCCATGAGCCGTGAGGACCCGACCACGTCCGCCGCCAGGATCGCGGCCAGCCGACGTTCCGCTCCTGCCGCAGCGCTCATAAGGCTTGCTCCACTCCCAACGGCAGTAAAGCAGACGGGTCTGCAACCGGCAAATTGATCCAGCCGTTCACACATGATCATCGAGGACCCGAAAGCACACCTGCTTGAGATCCGAGAAGGAGCGACAACGGAAGAGCTACGGGCGAACCCAAACGGCAGCGGTTGGCATGGAGACGACCTTAGCCGTACTTCTGCACCGCTTGGCTGAGCGGACCTCGTTCAGGTCAGCGATACTACCGAGCTTGACCCGGTGCTGACATTTGGCGCCAGCAGGCCAATTGCATTTAAGGTCGTCGCGGAGGCGCTGCTGAGCTATTGTTCTCCGGTTCTTCGGACGGACGCCCTACAGGTTCGAAGCGGCGGGGGATGGATGACATCGTCTCAAGCGGAACGCCGACTGGCGGCTATCATGGCAGCCGACGTGGTCGGCTACTCCCGTCTCGTCGAAGCTGATGAGGCTGGGACCCTCGCTGCCTTGAAGAGCCTGCGGCAGACGGTGCTGGAACCGCTCCTGGACGAACACCGTGGGCGCTTGGTCAAGCTGATGGGCGATGGTCTGATCGCGGAATTCGGGTCTGTGGTCGGGGCGGTGGCTTGCGCCAGGGCAGTCCAGATCCGATTGATTGACAGTCAGGAGACGATCCCCCCAGAGCGCCGCATCGTCCTGCGCATCGGCATCAATCTGGGCGACGTGGTCGTCGAGGGCGATGACCTCCTGGGCGACGGCGTCAACGTGGCGGCTCGTCTGGAGCAGATCTGTCCACCTGGCGGCATCCTGATCTCGGGAATGACTCATGACCAGCTCCCAGGCAAGCTGGACTGCCACTTTGAATACGCAGGTGAGCAGCGCCTCAAGAACATCGCGCGGCCCATCCGAGCCTACAGGATGATGCTCGACGGCACTTCCTCTCCGGACGTGGCTGGCGCGCGATTGGCCGACAAGCCGGCGGTCGCGGTGCTGCCATTCGAGAACATGAGCGGTGATCCCGAGCAGCTCTATTTCAGCGACGGCATCACCGAGGACATCATCACGGAGCTCTCGCGCTTCCGCGACCTGATGGTGATCGCCCGCAACTCCTCGTTTTCCTTCCGCGGCAAAAGCACGGATGTGCGCGAGATCGGCCGCGTGCTCGGGGCCGGGTACGTGGTCGAGGGCAGCGTCCGTCGCGCCGGCGGTCGCGTGCGCATCACGTCTCAGCTCGTGGAGACCGCGACTGGAGCACACCTCTGGGTGGAGCGGTACGACGGAGCCTTGGAGGACGTATTCGCGGTCCAGGAGGAGATCGCCCAGAGCATCACGGCAACGGTGGCCCAGCGGATCATCCAGGACAGCGAGGCGGCGGCCCGGCGGCGTCAGCCCGAGGACATCCGCGCTTACGAGCTCTTTCTTCAGGGCAACCGCCTTTCTGACGTGTTCACACCAGAGGCTCAGGCGCGAGCGCAGGCGTTCTTCGAACAGGCGCTCAGGATCGATCCCGGCTTCGCGCGTGCTCATACGGGACTCGCCTGGATCTATCTCAACCGTTCGGTCGCGGGCAGCGTCGGGGTGCCCCGGGAGCAGGACCAGAATCGAGCCATGGCGCTGCGCCAAGCGGAAGAGGCGCTCGCGAAGGACCAGAACGATCCGCGGGTTCATGCCACGCTTGGCTACATGTGCCTGATGTGGCGCGACTTCGGTCGGGCTGAGCGGCACATGGAGCTTGCCCGGACCATGAACCCAAACGATCCGCTGATCCAGATCTTTTGGGCCTGGATCCAGTCGTGCATCGGCAAGCCGGAACGGGCGCTGCCGGCGGCCGAAATGGCCGTCCGGCTCAACCCGTGCCATCCGGGCTGGTACAACTACTATCTCGCGCACATCCTGTTCCGGCTTGCGCGGTATCAGGAAGCGGCCGATCTTCTTGAGCAACTCACGGTGTCGCCGGGCCTGCACCCGCGCTACATGGCCCTGCGTGCGGCGGCTTGCGCGCACCTGGGGCGCATCGAGGAGGCGCAGCGCTGCGCCAGCATCTCTCTCGAGTCGGTCCGCAACCGTTGGCACGGCGACCCGGCTGCGGGTCCGAAGGAGTATGTCGACTGGCTTGTGGATGTCCTGTACCTGCGGCGGGCCGAGGACGCGGAATGGCTGCGCGAAGGTCTACGACGTGCCGGATTGCCGGCATGAGCCCTTAATTAGGTCATGTGCTGGAATCTACTGAACCGGGGAGTTTTGCAGATCCCCACGGGTTCGAAGTGTGGCTTCTGCGGGGATATGGGAATGTCGCATTTTGGCACAACTGAGACCTAAGCCTGAGGGCAGCAATCCTCGCGTAACCAGACCTTCCGCAAGATCGGCGAATTTCACTGCCTGACCCAACGCAGACGTTCACACAGCGATCGTACACACCGGCTAACAAGCCGAATGTATCGACGATTGAGCAAAGCGGCCAGGGCCGACGTCTACTCGTCGGTAAGCCCAGCTTTGCGCAAGCCCTCAATAAGTCGGGCGTCTTCGGCGATGAAGATCGGGTTACTCGACCAGTTTTCTTGCGCCCATCTCCGGACCGTGTAATTCGGCAACAACTTGTGCAGCTCGATGATAGCTGCCTGGGCCTCATCTCGCATCCCTTTCCAACCATAGGACGAGATTAGGTCGATATAGGCGATCCAGAACGGAGCGAGTGCAACGGACTTCCGGCACCATTCGATTGCGGCATCCCACTCGGCAAGATGCGCATAGCCGTGGCACTTCTGAAAGTAGAACACATGAAGCCGAGGATCGCGCGGGCTAAGGCGGACCGCGTGATCCACATGGGCGAATGACTCTTGAGCCCGGCCAGTGAAAACAGCGTTCGCGGCAAGCCTCGCATAGACATTCGCCAAAGTTGGATTGAGCGCAATTGTGGTTTGATAGGCTTCCCGTGCCTCTTCATGACGCCCTTGCGCCATCAGGAGTTCAGCCTGCGCCCAATGCGCGTGGGCGTTCTGCGGGGCAAGAGCAACAGCCTGGGCGACCTTTGCCCTGGCGTAGCCGAGAACTTCAGCGGCGGACTGTACATTGACGCGCAGGTTCACCAGTTCCACGGAGGCTCGCGCAATCCCCAGCATGGCGTCGACGTGATAGGGGTCAATCCGCAGCGCCTGCCCGAACAGGTGAAGCGAAGCTACGACGTTGTCGCGAGTGTGCGGACCGTTCAAGGTGGCAAGACCCTGCAACGTAAGGTCGACGGCATCTGGGTAGCCCGGTCGCTCCCGCTGCCCCCGCCGAATCTCAGCATCCGTCAGGGCGAGATCAAGCGCACGGGCGATACGGCTCGTTACGTCGGCCTGCAACTCCGGCATCCTGGCGGTCTCGCCGTCAAACCGGTCGGCCCAAAGCTGTTCGCCGGTTTGGGTGTCAGCGAGCTGCGCGTTCACCCGCAGCATGTTTCCCACTCGTCGCACGCTGCCTTCCAGCGCATAGCGCACCCCGAGATCGCGGCCGATCTCCTTCACGTCCACGGCTTTGCGCTTGTAGGTGAAAGCGACATTGCGAGCGATGACGAAACTGCCGGGGATGCGCGAGACGTCGGTCAGCAAATCATCGGTGATGCCGTCCGCAACGGCTTCCTGCCCAGGGTCGTCATTCAAGTTAACGAAAGGCAGCACGATGATGGAGAGCCGCGGGAGAGGGGACCGCACCGCTTGGCTTGTCACTCTCCCGGCGGGCGATTGAGCGACCTGCGCCGCGCCTGTGTGGTCCTTCGGAACTGACCCGGCCCACGGCCATGACCACGACGCGACGGCAATGACTGTTGCGGCCATCACGGCCGCACCAGCGATCTTCCACGGCAGCCAACCGTGGCTGGTGGCCCTGGGCTCAGGCAACGGCGTCGGCTCGCCTGAGCAAGTGTCAAGGTGAACCTGAAACACTCTGACCGGCCGCGCCACATTCTTGACCTGCTGCTCGCCGAGATCGTCGAAAGCATATGGGAGCCGATCTCTGATCTGGTCCCGCACCATGCGCGAGATGCAGATGCCGCCGGGCACGCACAGGCGCTCGAGCCTGGCGGCGATGTTCACAGCGTCCCCGATAATGTCACCCTCGTCGCTGAGGAGGTCACCAACATTCAGGCCCATCCGGAAGACAATCCGCTTGCTCTCCGGCGTTTCCGCATTGCGGACGAGCATGGCCCGTTGCACCTCGACCGCGCAGGCAACCGCCTCGACGGCACTGGGGAATTCGATGAGCACACCGTCACCCGTGGACTTCACGAGGCGCCCGTTGTGGCGCTTCACGGATGGGTCGATGATTTCCCGTCGGATCGCCTTCAGGCCCGCGTGCGTCCCGGCCTCATCCCCGCCCATGAGACGGGAATAGCCCTCAACATCGGCCATCAAGACTGCGGCCAGCCGGCGCTCGGGATTTGGGTTCCGCATGGCAGGCTCCGACGGCCCGGCAGTTTACTACACAACGCCTCAAGTGGCGAGAAAGCAGCCAGAGCCGGAGGGATGAAATAGTGCCGATAGATTGCGTTGTGCCTGCGGTGCAGCTTGCCGCCCAGAAAATTGGTCATTCAGGCGAGAACGAGCGTTGATCCAAGCCACATAGATTGGTGCTGATTCTATGTGCGGCCCCACAAGCCTTCGCGCCACCGATTGCGGCTATGATGATGACTTGGCACCCTTGGCAGTTTACGCCGCCTTGCGGCAAGCCTCGCCGATGGTCTCGTCGATCTGCCGGCGCACGGCCTCTATGGCCTGTTCGCGGGCCTCGGGTCCGAATGCCAGCTTCTCCGCCCGCAGGAAGGTCACGTCGGTGATGCCCATGAAGGCGAGAAGGTTGCGCAGATGCGGCTCCTGCGAGTCCATCGCCTGCGCCGGCCCCTCGCTGTAGAGGCCGCCGCGGCTCAGGACGACCACGGCGCGTTTGCCCTTGAGCAGTCCCTCGGGGCCGCTCTCGCTGTAGCTGAACGTGATCCCGGCCCGCAGCACGTGGTCGAACCAAGCCTTCAGGGTCGAGGGCATACCGAAATTGTACATGGGCGCCCCGATGATGAGGGTATCGGCGGCCTTGAGCTCGGCGATCAGCCCGTCCGACAGGAATTGGGCGGCAGCTTGGGCCGCGTTGCTGGGCTCCCCTCCGCGCAGCGCCGTGGCGGAGTCGATGGTCAGGTGCGGAACGGGTTCGCGGCCGAGATCCCGGGCGATGACCCGCAGGGCGGGATCGCGCGAGCGCAGGCGGGCGACGGTTTCCGCGACGAGCTGGCTGGACACGGAGGCTTCGCCGAGGGCACTGCTGGTGATCACGAGAGCTGTGGACATGAGACAATCCTTCCGAGGGTTCTGGTCCTTGCGGTACGACCGAGGTAATGGTTCATCCGATGGCGCAGAAGGCGCATATTCGGCACCATGCTGTTGCCAACGGAGGAACACTGCCGTGTCCGAGCTGGAGGAGCTGAGGACTTTCGTGGAGGTCGTCGAGAGCGGTGGACTCAACCGTGCCGCGGCCCGCCTGGGCGTCTCGAAGTCCATCATCAGTCGGAGAATCACGCGCCTGGAGGCTGACCTCGGCACGCGGCTGCTCAGCCGCAGCACGCGCGGCATCATCCCGACTGAGGCCGGCATCGAGTACAAGATCCGATGCGACCGGATCCTTGCGGAACTGGACGAAGCGCGCGATGCAATCGCTCAGCAGGGTGGGTCCGTGCGCGGCCGCCTGCGATTGTCCGCACCGCTATCCTTCGGTGTGCGGCACCTAGCGCCGGTCCTGGCGGACCTAGCCCGACGTCATCCGGCTCTCGAGCTGGACGTGTCCTATACCGACCGGGTGGTGGACCTGATCGGCGAGCGGTTCGATGCCGCGGTTCGCATTGGCTCGCTCAGGGATTCCAGTCTCGTTGTTCGCAGAATAGCCCCCGTTCACGCGGTACTGGTCGCAAGTCCCGAGTACCTTGCCCGCCATGGGCGGCCGGGGACACCACAGGATCTCGTTGGCAACGAATGCTTGATCTACACGGCCAGCCTAGTCCCGGAGTGGCAATTCCAGTCGGGCAATCGCCGGATCTCGATTCGACCTGAGGGACGCCTGAGGTCGGATAACGGGGAAGCCATTCTCCAATGGGCGATCGCGAGCCTCGGGATTGCGAACGCTCCATCGTTCCTGGTCTCCGACGCCATCGAGAGCGGTGCCCTTGAGCCCCTCCTGCTGGACTATCCGCAGCCCGAGTTCGGCATCCACATCGTGCGTCCGCCGGGTTCCCATGTCCCGGGCAAGGTCCGGATTCTGATCGACACGCTGGTCGAACGTTTTGGAGGCACGCCTGAATGGGATCGGTGCCTCATCAGGTTGAGCGGACGGTAGTCCTTCGACCAGATCTGCCATACGGGGCTTTGCGCTACGAGCGCAGTGCCCAGGGAATAGATGCATGAGTCTTGAGAGCACGTCGGTGAAGTGGCTCTTATCAGTAAAGCAGCAGCGTCTCGCGACCTCCTTGGGGGGATGGGTTCGGATTCAAAACGGGTCCTGCCCTTCCTTCAAGCGTTGCAGGGACGCCGGCCGTTGTGGCCAAACAGTGGGTCCTATCTTAGGATCAAAGGCGCTGAACGTTGAATTCCCGAGTCTTTTGTGATCCGCATTCGCGGGTAGGACTGCTGCTGCGATCGTCAATGAAAGATCGTCCATGACCGCTACGCCGGCCGAATCCGGAACGCTCCACCATCTCACCCGGCGCATGGGCGGGCGTGATCCCCACGAGGCTCACCGTGTCGCAACGCCGCTTGAGTTGCTGTTCGACCTGACGTTTGTCGTTGGCTTTGGCCTCGCGGCCTCCCAGGTCGCCCATGCGCTGGCGGAGGGCCACTACGCCGTCGCGCTGATTGGCTTCGGCTTTGCAAGCTTCTCCATCTGCTGGGCCTGGGTCAATTTCTCCTGGTTCTCCTCGGCCTATGATACCGATGACTGGATTTTCCGGCTCGTCACCATGGTGCAGATGATCGGTGTGCTGGTCCTAGCCATCGGCCTGCCGCGCATGTTCGCCTCGATCGAGCACAGCGAGCACCTCGACAATTCGGTCATGGTGCTCGGCTATGTGATCATGCGCATCGCCATGGTCGTCCAATGGCTCCGCGCAGCCCGGCAGGATCCCGCCCGGCGCAGCGCCTGCCTGACCTATGCCACTGCCATCTCGATCGCCCAGATCGGCTGGGTGGTGCTGATCTTCTTCGATTTCACGCTTGGCGTGACTTTGATCCTCAGTTGCACCCTCGCGCTCATCGAACTGGCGGGTCCCGTCCTCGCCGAGCACAGGGATGGAGGGACGCCTTGGCACGCCCATCATATTGCCGAGCGCCACAGCCTGTTCGCCATCATCGCGCTCGGCGAGGGGGTCGTGGGCACGCTCGCGACCCTGTCAGCGGTCGTCGAGGAGCAGGGCTGGACCACGGACGCGGCCCTGGTCTGCCTCGCCGGCATCGGGCTCACCTTCGGCATGTGGTGGGTTTATTACATCCTGCCGTCAGCCCAGGTGCTCCACGCCCACCGCAACCGATCCTTCGTCTGGGGCTACGGCCAGATGGTGATCGTCACCGCCATCGTCGCGACGGGCGCCGGATTGCACGTCGCGGCGTATTTCATCGAACACAAGGCCCACATCGGCGCGCTCGCGACGGTGCTGAGCGTCGCCATTCCGGTCGGTGTCTTTCTCGGATCGATCTATGCACTCTACACCTATCTCGTTGGCCGCTTCGATCCCTTCCACGCGTGGCTGCTGGTTGGAACGGCGGGTGTCGTTGCGCTGGCAATTATCGCGGCATCGGCCGGCATCGACATGCCGATCTGCCTCATCATCCTCACGCTCGCGCCGGTGGTCACGATTGTCGGATATGAAATGCTGGGACACCATCATGAGGCAGAGGTGCTCGCGAACGACGCCGCAACGACTCCAGTGGCACACCCGCGCATGCACGGGGGCTCCTCATTGCCTCATCCGCATCGGCAATAGTGGTCTGGTCGCCGACCGTCCTTGTTCGATGGATGACCTTGCCTGAGCCAGACGATAATAAAGAACCAGACGTCCGTTCATGGCACTCCCGAGACGTAAGAGCTTGTTCCGCTTTGGCGGTTGAGAGCCGACATTCGTTGGTTGGTCGCAACGTGAATGTTTGACCCCAAGCAGACATTGCGCCTGCAATCTCCTGTTGAAGCTAGAGCCATTTCCGGCTATTCCGAGTCAGAGGGGATTCCGCTTTGAGATCTGATGTGGCTTGCTGACTTCCAGACATGGAGGCACGGCATGGCACGCGCTTACAGTCAGGATCTGCGGGATCGGGTGATCAAGACAGCCCTGAGTGGCGTCTCAGTGCGGCGGGCAGCCGCCCGCTATGGGGTTGGCATCTCAACCGCCGTTCTGTGGGTGCGCCGCGCTCGATCCGGCGAGGTGGCTGCCCGCCGGCAGGGCCAACCCAGGGTCTCCAAACTTGATCCGCATGCCGCCTTTCTCCTGGAACTGATCGACGCCTCCTCGCATATCAGTCTTCACGAGATGCAGGCGAGGCTGAGGCAGGAGCGCGGCGTCTCAGCCGGCATCGGCACATTGTGGCGCTTCTTTCATGCGCGGGCGATCACCGTCAAAAAAAACCGCCCACGCCTGCGAGCGCGACCGGCCTGACGTCAGAGCCGCGCGCGAGGCTTGGTTTGACGGCCAGCTTGATCTCGACCCGGAACGGCTGGTGTTCATTGACGAGACCAGCGCCTCGACCAAGATGGCCCGCCTGTACGGACGCTGCGCGCGGGGCCAGCGCTTGCGGGTCGGACTGCCGCACGGACATTGGAAGACCACGACTTTTGTGGCAGGTTTGCGCCTAAGCGGGTTTACCGCGCCCATGGTGTTGGATGGTCCGATGACCGGTCCGTGGTTTGCCGCTTATGTCGAGCAGATCCTGGTGCCGACACTCCGACCGGGCGACGTGGTGATCCTGGACAACCTGCCGCCGCACAAGAGTGCAGCCGTTCGGGAGCTTGTTGAGGCAACAGGGGCCAGGCTGATGCGCCTGCCGCCGTATTCGCCCGACTTCAACCCGATTGAGAATGCCTTTGCCAAGCTCAAGGCATTGCTGCGCAAGGCAGCCGCTCGCACGAAGGAAGTGCTGTGGCAGACCATTGGCGAATTGCTGGACGAGTTCTCGCCTGAGGAATGCGCCAACTACTTCAGGGCCGCTGGATATGAACCGGAATAAGCGGAAATGGCTCTAGCTTAGCATTTTCATCTGGAATGGTCAGGCTTTCCCACTGGAACGCTATCGCCTGAATGCGGGCTCATGGCCTTCACCGTCGACACGGTCTGATCCGTGCAACAAAGCGTTATAGCTCTGCGAGGGGATCAACGCCTCCACTTACCTTCGTACCGGAATTCCGGGGCGGACTTTAGTTGATCAAGGTCGGCATTCATGGTCGCCTGCCAACTGTTCTCGCCCTCCGTGTACCGGATCGCGATCGCGGATGGATCGACTGCCACGTAGCGTTGGCCGCTCCCCAGGACCTCACCGACGGATAACACGATGCCTACGATCTGGCCGCCCTCAAAGACAACGTCTTCGATCTTTCCCATTCCTTTGCCGCCAGCGCTTTGAACATCCAGACCAATCAGCCGCGAGCTCAGTATGGCATTGTTGCTGATTGTGATGAACTGCGGCGCACCGGACGCTGGCGGTGTGCTCTGGGCTTGTGCCATGCCTGACATGCCGAGAGTAACGAGAACTATAAGAGCTGAAGAGCGCATCGATTCTATCCTCGAAAGCGGTGTGCAGCACCAGTAGCGCCCACGATAATGGCCGATTTAGGAGGATCGTCCGGTGCCGTTGGGTTTGGAGCTTGCCGATCTTCAATGCGTGGCAAGCAACGGCAGAACCCTGAGACGAGTTCGGACAATGGACCGAACGGAGCAATCTCTGTTGGGGAACTGGGCCGAGACTCCCATATACAAGTTTGGAGCCGCGATATGCTCCTTCGAGGAGAGACCTATGCGGATCATGACAGCCACGGCCGTGCTGGCCTCGTGACCGTTTCATTGCTTTCGCCGCCTCTAAAGCCAAACATTGGAGACTTCATCGTTAGGGCGGGCCTCACCGTGCAATAGCCGGCTTATGCCCATTTCTGAGAGAGTTCAGTTGACGAGGCCATCTTTCGCAAAGGCGGTTAATCGCCACCCTCAGGCGGGCGGCGTCTCCTGGTGAGCTGCCGTCAATTCTTGAGGATCGACCCTGACCGCCTGTACCGAGCCATGATTTCCTTGATGGAGTGGCAGGTAGATAGTGGTCGCAACGCGCCGGTAGGCGAGGAACGACAGCCCCTCAATCAATTCCTCGTCAATGTCGATCGCGTATGTTCCGGCAGGCTGCATCTTATCCACGGCCATGAGTGAAAACGGGCGGTCGAAGGTCATGGTCTCTCGTGTTGTGCGCATGACCTATTCCTAAGCGGCGATCTTGTCGGCGCAATCTTTGGCTACCTGGCTGTTGCCTTCCGCGGTGCCGGGCATGGTCGCCCATCCATTCTTCAGGACGAGGTCGCCCCTGTTCCATGACGAGGCGGTCTTGATGGCAGCAACACGCTCAGTAAGCTGGGGATCGCGCTTGGATTGATCAACGCAGATCAGGGATAAAGCCGTGACTACCTCGGCTTTCGATTGATCGGCCGCCATCGTGCGAGCCGTGCCGCCGGTGACCCAACCGCCCCAGGAAAACCCGATGACGGCGAGCGCGACAGCGCCACAGGCGGCGCCGTAGAGGCCAGGCTTCAGCCACTCAGGGGTTTGCATGATGTTTTCCTTAGGACAGCAAAAGAAATATTCTTCTGTCAATAAGATTAACATATCACGCTTGAACAATTTATCTCAGCTTTATATTTGATCTGAGTTCTATTTAATTGGTTTATGGCTCCCCATATCCTACGAATGACAAGCACGAGTCTGCAACTGGAGGAGCGGATCATTACTGCCCAGGCAGCGAAACTTGGTTTGCCCCGAGCCTGATGCCCTCAATGGAGAAGCTCTGCAGTGAGGAGATTGGCATGACATTCCTGATCCAGTTCAAAAGGTTTCGACGCGGTGTTCCAGAGGTCATCGGAACCCTGCCGATCGCTGCTGCTGACGGTGCCGCAGCCTTGGCCTTCGCCCGGAGCGTTGCCGGAATGAGACGCTGGCCATCCCGGACCGATGCTCTGCGTGTGATGGACGATGGCGGCCGCATACTGCTCGATTGGACCGTGCCGGTAGCTGCCGCGCAGCCACTCACCTCCTCAACCAGCCCTGTTCCGACTAAGCCCGCCGGCAAAGAGCCGCGCCCAGCGCCTCTCATGACGGCGGAGCACCCAGAAGACAGCCCGTCAACGCCCACCCTGGGCCAGCATCGGTTTGCTGTGGGACAGGCCGTCTCCTACGCGGAGGACGGTCAGCCCGAGATCTGGAAAGGCGGCTATGAGATCGTCAGGCTCGATGATCCGCATCACGGGCCGCGATACGCGATCAGAAGCGCAGATCAGTCGTATGACCGGATCGTCCATGAGCACGAACTCCGCGAGGACCTGGGTGCCCGCGGTCGTGGGCGCTGAGGTTGCATCTCCGGTTCGCCTCCAAACCAGTCAAAAACCTGCACCAAGCTGCCACGGACGCACGGCGAACCCGAGCCGTTGGCGGCACGAAGGAAAGCGAGCGAGACATGGCACAGAACATCCTCAGTTTGGCGACATCGATCATGCGCAAGATTTGGGGTGCGTTGACATCTGACCCCGCTCCCGCCGTGCAACCACGACCGCAGCTCGACGGAAGGCGAGGTTACGGAGACGACAACATTAAACCGCCCGGCTGAGCTTTGAGGGCGCAGTTGCTCTGGGTAGGCTTCTCATCAACGTCTCTCGTCGCTGGGCAAATGCCGCGAGAGGCGGAACATGTCAGTGACCGTCGCTGCGTTCCCGCGCTGGCGCAGCCCGCGACCCGTGCTGGGCCTATCCATCCCGATACAGGTCAGTTCCAAGCGACATCGATAGTACTACTGCGCTCGAGGCTGCCGGGTTTCCCGACGGATATTCTCTAACTCACTGCGGGTATGTTCCATCTCCCGCCGAACTGCGCCGATATCCCGGCGCAACTCCTCAATCGAGCGCGTCATCTGTTGCGTCAGTTCCCGCAAGTCACTGCGCGTGATCGACGCGTCCGTGTTATCCTGCTGAACGCTCGCACAATCCGGTTTGCCATCACGGCGGTAGCGCAGGCTCAGGGTCTCTCCCACCTTGAGATACACACAGCGCGTCTCAGGGTCGCGCCATGTCGATGGCGGAGTTTCTTGTGCCATTGCCGGGGCGGCGAGGGCAAACAACCCAGCCATGATTGCAATGTTGATCATCAATCCTCCCTGTGAAGATGTGGGGTCATGAGCCGGAAAGTCCATGTTGTTCCAGGGCGTCACGGATGCGATGAACGAGGATGACATCCACTGTGTGAGGATACCGATGAAGCTGTGAAAATGAGGCTCCCGTCACGGAGAAATGGGTCGGATAATATCCTTGTCTCTGAGCTTGTCTGAAGCTTCAGCCGTATTGTTCTGGAGGCGGTGGTTTCCGGAACAGGGCAAGACCGTTGGTGTTATCGGCGCATCCTTCCTTAAAGCCGCAGGAAGACGTTCCGAAATCTTCAATTCGGGTTCCATACTGCGGCTTCTGCGAATTCCACAGGGATCCCATTCAGACACCCGCCGCTCGCAACGCAAGCGGCGGGCGATGCTGCCGGGCTTTGTGGCGTCAGCTTGGCCGAAGTCCTGGCCACGACTCGCAAATCAGCCGCGTCCGGTTCCAGTTGTTCGGCCGTTGTGCTATTTTGCTGGCAGGCCATTTTGTGTTCCGGGCATCGCGCCGCGGTCCGCCGCGACCCGTTTCGAGACGCTCAGCGCCGCAAGGCCTCCGCCCGGCTTAGGTGAACTCAGGCAGCCGCCGCTTCATCCGGGACTCCCGGCTCCGGCTTGCAACTCCACTCCACAAGCCCGACTGGATCTCTCCGGTTGAACACCGCTTCGCCATTGGCGAGAAGGAGGCAGAATGGCCACCCGGACCCCCCTCACCGACACAGGAGCTCCGTGCCCACAGAACATCCAGGTCGAGCGGATCTCCGTTGCCAGCGACGGCACCGAAGTAAATGGCTTCAGTATTGATGCCGCGATTTCGGCCAATGGCCGCTTTGTCACCTATCAGAGTGTGGCCTCGAACCTGGTCCCGGACGACACCAACGGCAGCGGTGACATCTTCCTCTATGACCGGAAGGAAGGCACCGCCGAGCGGATCTCCGTCGCCAGCGACGGCACCGAAGGAAACTTCTTCAGTTCCGGGCCCTCGATTTCGGCCAATGGCCGACATGTCGCCTACGAGAGCTTTGCCTCGAACCTCGTCCCGGACGACACCAACGGCAGCGAAGATGTCTTCGTGGTTTCAACGGATTATTGGCTGGTATAGGAGCCCAGGCTTACAGGACCTCTGACCCAGCCAGTGCGCCCTTGCACACGCTTCGACCAGCAGGATGGGACGGGCCCACCCTGCACTGTCCTCTGAAACGTTTTGATTGCCCGCTGAGGCGGTGTGAACGAGAGGATCCCGCTTCCGGGTCTAAGTCGCTCCCAGGTGAGAGCCACCCCGATCCTTCCCGCTCTCTGATCCGCCTCATAGATCCCGGTATCCCCGCCGCCGCATGGCCTGTTCCATAAACAGCCTTATCAGCAATTCACATGTAGAACCCCGTTAGAAAGGTCACTCCTCTCCCCGTTACAAATGTCACTCTCCCTGGGTGATGGTGCTGGGGAGATTGGGTCTGATGACGGTGATCGGGATGAGCCGGCCGGAGATCGATCGGGTTCACATTCTGCGGGACGTCGTGGCGGAGCGAATTACGGTGCGCGAAGCTGCCCAACTGCTGCGGATCACACGGCGCCAAGTGTTCCGATTACTCAAGGCCTATCAGACCGGTGGTCCCACGGCCTTGGTGTCGCGCCGGCGCGGCAAGCCCAGCAACCGCTCCTACCCGGCGGCGCTGCGGACCGAGGTGCTGGCGCTGATCACAGCCAACTATGCCGATTTCGGCCCGACGCTCGCCTGCGAGAAGCTCGCCGAGCGGCACGGCATCGCTCTGGGTGTCGAGACGATCCGGCGCTGGATGATCGCGGCGGGTCTCTGGCAGGAGCGCCGGCAGAAGCTCAAAGGGGTGCACCAGCCGCGCTATCGGCGCGACTGCGTCGGCGAACTCGTCCAGATCGACGGCTCCGAGCACTACTGGTTCGAGGATCGCGGCCCACCCTGCACGCTTCTGGTCTACATTGACGATGCCACCAGCCGGCTGATGCACCTGAAGTTCGTCGAGACCGAGTCGACCTTTGATTATTTCCGATCGACCCGGGAGTACCTGGAGGCCTACGGCAAGCCGGTGGCGTTCTACTCCGACAAGCATGCCGTCTTCCGCGTCAACGGCAAAGGAGCGGTGGGCGGTGACGGCATGACCCAGTTCGGGCGAGCCCTGCATCAGCTCAACATCGACATCATCTGCGCCAACTCGCCCCAAGCCAAAGGCCGCGTGGAGCGCGCCAACGGCACCTTGCAGGATCGGCTGGTCAAGGAGATGCGACTGGCTGGGATCTCGACCCTTGAGGCGGGCAATGCCTTCCTGCCGGCATTCATGGCGGACTTCAACCGCCGCTTTGCCAAGGCGCCCTACAGCGACAAGGACCTGCATCGCCCGCTCAGCGAGGACGATGAGCTGGATGACGTGTTCGCCTGGCGGGAGGAGCGGACGGTCTCGCGCAATCTGACCCTGCAGTACGACCAGGTGCTGTTCATTCTCGAGCCGAACGCGATCACGCTGTCCCTCGCCCGCCAGCGGGTGACCGTCTACGACTATCCGGATGGGCGCTTTGCCATCAAGCACAAGGGCCTGAAGCTGCCCTACAGGCCCTTTGACCGACGCCAGCAGGTGGATCAGGCGGCAGTTGTCGAGAACAAGCGGCTGGGTCCGGTTCTGGCCTACATTGCCGAGCGGCAGAAGGAGCTCGACATGAGCCGGAGCAACAGCGCCCCGCGGCGGCGCGGCCAAGGCAAGAGCCTGTTCAAGGTGGGTTGAGCTCTCAGCAGTCACTCCCCGGAGGTGACATCTCTAATGAGGACAATCAGAGACTTGTCTAACGAGTTCTGACATCACACCACCCCTAGGCCGAGGATTGGGCGTGTGGGATGCTGTGAGCCCGGAATGTCTCAAAATGGCACGTTCCGGACAGGGGGCGAACTTCCGCTTTGGACAGGAACATCGGACGTTCCTGTCAGTGAACGAATTTCACTACCTGACCCATAGGAGACAATTCGCGATGGTGGCTTCGCTAGGCCGTCGTTTATCCCGGTTGGCGTTCCAGGATCCATCCGCGCAGCATTTCTGCGATCTCGGCGTTGTTGTCGTCCATCATGAACATGTGCGAGTTACCGTTGATACCTAGACGCGGCAGCGACCATAGCGTCGCGCTTGCACCCGCTTCCTTGAGAGCCGCAATGCACTCTTCGGTCCTTTCCCTGAGGGACGTCCAGATTGGCGTCGCATCCATGTAGTCGCCGGTGATGAGAAGCACCGATCGGCCGACAAAGGCGGCCGGTTCATCAGGAAAACCGGACGGCTCCAATGCGACGAGGCATGGTACCAAGGTCGGGTGACGTGCGGCTGCGCGGAAGGCAACCTCACCTCCCTGGCTATGTGTCACCACACAGCATGGACCGACCCGTTGAAGAACCGCCTCGAACGTCGAGACTGCAGCATCGGTCGTGGTCAGCCAGCGGGGTATGTGACCCATAATGAACGCGTCTAGGGCGCCAGCCGGGAAGCGTTGGCCCGGAAACGGCCTGCGGTCCCCAAAGTCCTCAGCTCGCCCGAACCTGAATAGGCTCCACGCTTCCTGCGCGCTCCTGACGATGGGGTCACCCGACCACACTTCCGGAACGGCGCACCATCCGGCGCGGCCCCGTTCGACATTGTCGACGACGTAGACCGAAAAACCCAGGCCAAGAAGAATTTGGAGCCAGCCCGGCCTCCCATCCGGTGTCGTCTCCCACATCGTGCCGCTGAACCCGCCGCCATGAAGGAGGACGATCGGTAGCGGTGAGACCAGCCGTTCCGGGATGAAGTACTGAACGTAGGCCTGCTCGACGTGGTAAAGCCCATTCGGGTCATACGAGAACGAGGCGCTGCGCGTGAATGCGATGGACTGCGTGTCTCGGCCTTCGACCTGGATCTGGCGCCCACCGACATGGAAACTGCCAACCTGCGCGATCCTCAGGCTCGGGGCGTCCATCGTCACTTCTTGACCAGCGGACACTTGCTCTCGGACAGTGGCCAGGCGGAGTCGCCGGCCGGGATCTCCCGCACGATCTCAAAGTAATCCCAGTCGTACTTCGATTGGGCGGGGGCTTTTACCTTGGCAAGATACATGTCGCGCATCACGCGGCCATCCTCCCGGATCGACGCCTTCTTGGTGAAGACGTCCTCGACGGGCATGGAGCGCATGGCGGCGGTGACCTTGTCGGCATCGTCCGTTCCGGCCGCCTTGACGGCCTTGAGATAGTGCAGAACGCTGCCATAGACGCCCGCCTGAAGCATGGACGGCATCGCCCCGACCCGCTCCTTGAACTTCCTGGACCAGGCACGGGTCGCATCATCCGTGTCCCAATAGGACGCCGTCGTCAGATAGGTGCCCTGGGTCGTGTCCAGCCCGAGGCTATGGACATCGTTGATGAACATGAGCAGGGCAGCAAGATTCTGCCCACCCTGCACGACGCCGAACTCGCGGGCCGCCTTCATGGCATTGACCGTGTCACCGCCGGCATTGGCGATGCCGATGACTTTGGCGCCGGAGGACTGGGCTTGGAGGATGAAGGACGAGAAGTCGCTGGCGTTGAGCGGGTGACGGACGGCCCCGACCACCTTGCCGCCATTGGCCTGGATGACTTCGGTTGCGTCCTTCTGCAACTGGTGTCCGAAGGTGTAGTCGGAGGCAAGGATGAACCAACTGTCCCCGCCTGCCTTGACCACCGCCGATGCGGTTCCGCGGGACACCCCATAAGTGTCATAGGTCCAATGGAAACCGTAAGGCGAGCACTGCTCGTTTGTGAGGGCAGTGGTCCCGGCGCCCGAGAAGAGGGCGATACGCTTCTTGTCCTTCACGATCCCCTGGACGGACAAGGCGACCGCGGAGTTGGGAATGTCAGCAATGACGTCGACGGCCTCGGTGTCGAGCCAGCGGCGTGCCGTCGTCGCGCCGACTTCCACCTTGTGCTGATGATCGGCGGAGATCACCTGGACGGGTTTGCCGAGAACCGACCCACCGAACTCCTCGACTGCCATCTGGGCGGCCACAAGGGAACCTTTGCCGGTCACATCGGACGTGACCCCGGTCATATCGGTCAGGACGCCGATCTTGACGACATCGTCGCTGACCTGGGCCAAGCCCGGAGAGGCAAGGGCGGATGCCGCAAGCAGGGCGGCAACTGTCGTCGCGCTGGCTTTCATTGAGGGTTTCTCCCTACACTCGATTGCACGCGGACCTGTGGTCCGGTTCGTTTTGTGTTATGGGCCTGGAGGGTACGCCCGGCCTGACCGGGATGCAGGGAAAAGGTCTTATATGAGACTAACGTTGGTCTCACATGAGACTATCGCAACATTGCTTCAGGCGCTGGAGGGTCAGTTTGGCGAACGGCGACAGTAACGACGTCAAGAGCATCCTGAACGGCACGACGATCCCGACGGCCTACAAGATGGGATATGTCCTGAACCATTACCGGGAGCCCTCATTTCGGGCCATCGAGCGGGAGTACGGAATCACTCGGCCCGAAATCGTGATGCTCATCTTCCTCGTTCATCGGGAGGGCATCACGGCAAACGACATCTGCGAGTTCTCCGGGCACCTGAAGGCCAACATGAGCCGGGCTGCGATTGCTCTGGCCCGGAAGGGCCTGATCGACCGACGGCCGGATGCGGCCGATCAGAGGCGCCAGCTCCTCTTTCTGACGGCTGTCGGGCGACAATTGCACGGACGCTTCATGCCGACGCTTGAGGCGCGTGAGCGTGCCATGCTGGCCTGCCTTTCCGCTCGTGAGGCAGAGCAATTCGAGCGTCTGCTGAACAAGCTGGGTGATCACGTTCCAGACTGGGCAGGCGAGAACTCAATCTAGCCTTTGGCCCGCCAATCCCATCTGACGGAGTGCTGCCATTCACTCTGCTGAAATCTAAGAGAATGGCAGCCATTGATCAAGGGTGTGTCGAAATGCGGACGGACCGCACTTTGGAGCAATTTAATTTCTTGCAAGCCCTGATAGACCGGGAAATCCCCGTTACATGAGCATGAACTTGTACGGATAGGTCGTCGGGGCCGGGCTTGTACGAGTTTTGACATACCCTCGACCCAAAGCAGACTCAAGCCGACATCAGATCAGGGGCTTCCCTCGCATCATAAACTCTGTCGGTTGGCATCGAGCAGCCGCTAACCTGCGTGCCTTTCACGGTACCAGATCTGTTGCGGCAGTTCCGCTTCCGTCCATCCGCATGGGGAATGAACTATGCTCGTGGCTGATCTTCCAGACGCCATCGCGACGGCGAAGCACGATCGTGCGACGGTGCCATTGGTCGAGCGGGCCGACACCCTTCTTGATGCCGCGCGCATCCGCGCCAGCCCAAAGGCAACGGCGAGGTCGCCATTGATGAGGACCTGCGGGTCCTTCATCTCGACCGTGACGCCGTCCTCCCATGTCGCGAACCACTCCCGGAGCCCGTCGACGGCTGGCGTGCCAGTGCCGTGATACTCAAGAGGTGGCGGCAGGTCATACGTCACGACATCAGCCGCCAAGGCCGAGATTGCCGCCTCCGCATCGCCACGCCCGATCGCGGCTTCCTGGTCGCGTAAGATATGCAGGATGGCCTTCTCATCATCAGCCATGATGTGCCTCCTCATAGCGCATGTCTTCCATCCTGTGCTGAGCAATCGTCGCGCATTGATCATCGATCGCCTTGCGGTACGCCGGCCGGTCGAAGCACCGGGCCTGATAGGCCGCCAAGGCCGGAAAACCCTCGAGAACCTCCAGCGAAGAGGCGATCTTGAGCACCGAGGACATCATCAGGTCACCAACGGTGAAGCTGTCGCCCACAAGCCACTGGCGCCCGCCAAGCGCGTCCTGGAGTTCGCCCAGTCGCTTCTTCGCGGCGGCCAGCACCGCCGGGCGACGCAATCTCTTCTCGGTCTCATCCGGGATGAAGAACTCGACCTCGGCAAGGTTCATCAGGAACGGCTCGATGGAGTTGAGCGCGGCGATCACCCACATCACCGCCTCGGACCGCTGGTTCGCATCGGCGGGGAGCAGCCTTCCGGAACGGGTCGCGACGTCGAGCACGATCGCCCCTGACTCGAACAGCGCGGGACGTCCGTCTTCTTCCATGACGGGCACTTGGCCAAAGGGTTGCTGGGTTCTGTATTGGGCCGAGGACATCGTCGGCGCATCGACAAGCCGCACCCGATAGGGCCAGCCCACCTCGTTCAGGATCCAGCGTGCGCGGTGATCGCGAACGCTTCCGGCCGCGAACGGCGGGGCCCACTTCATGGCCGTAATGGTGATCATAGGCGCTTCCTCCATCACATCGTCCTGTCGATTGGATTGGGGCGGTTCAGCCCCGCGAGGCGGGCCGCCTCTCTGCGAAGATGGCCTCGAGCTTATCGAGTGCGCCGTTCCAGCCGTCCTCATGGCTGTCACGCGAGGCCTCATCGGGCAGGCGGGCATGGACGAATGTCAGTTCGGTGCCGTCCTCGATGGTGCGCAAGCTGACCTCCACACGAGACGTTTCCCCGGGGTCCGAGTCCCAGGTCCAACTCATCGCGATCCGATGCGGCGGATCGTACTCCTCGAAGGTTCCCATGCTGCCGTGCTCGGTGCCGTCCTCCATGCGGAACCGAACATGGAAACGGCCGCCGATGCGGGGATCCACCTCGGCCAGGAGCACTGGGCCCCGGTCCGGGCCCCACCAGAGCGCGATGGTATCGGGGTCGGTAAAGGCGGCGAACACGGCCTCAGGCGAGGCCTTGATCCGGCGGATGATAGTGAGGCTCGTCATCGTTTCTCCTGTTCCTCGACGATGGTGGCGAGACGGTCGATGCGTTCCGACCAGAAGGTAGCGGTGCGTTCGAGCCACGCTCTCGCCTCGGCCATGGCTTGCGGGGCGAGTGAGATCATGACGGTCCGCCCGGTCTTATGCCGATGAATCAGGCTGGCCCTGGAGAGCACGTCGAGATGCTTCATCACCGTCGGCAGGGCGATGGGTAAGGGCGCGGCAAGCTCGGAGATGGAGAGCTCCGGGGTTTGCGCGAGCCTTTGCAGCATGGCGCGACGGGATGGGTCCGAGAGCGCGGCATAGGTCTGGTCGAGTGGCATAGTGACAAAACTTCGCTAAGTGGTAAAGTGTTCCGCCGCATCCTTCACAGGAGTGATGGAGGCTGGTCAAGAGCTGGCTTCAAGAGGGGAAAGGACCACGCAATGGCAAAGAACACGATCTGCCTCTGGTACGACAAGGACGCCGAGGCCGCCGCCCGCTTCTATGCCGAGACCTTTTCCGACAGCACGGTCGGAGCCGTGCATCGTGCGCCCGGTGACTACCCATCCGGCAAAGAGGGCGACGTGCTGGTGGTCGAATTCACCGTGGCGGGGGTTGCCTGCATCGGCTTGAATGGAGGACCCGCGTTCAAGCACAACGAAGCCTTCTCGTTCCAGATCGCCACCGACGATCAGGAGGAGACGGATCGATACTGGAACGCCATCGTCGGCAACGGCGGCCGGGAGAGCGAGTGCGGTTGGTGCAAGGACAAGTGGGGCGTGTCCTGGCAGATCACGCCGCGTGTCCTGACCGAGGCGATGGCGGCAGGAGGCGCGGAGGCCAAGCGCGCGTTCGACGCGATGATGACCATGAAGAAGATCGACGTGGCAACGATCGAGGCCGCTAGGCGCGGTTGAGGTCCATCGCCGATGGTGGAAAGCTAGCCGCCAGCTTCTGTCCATCATGGCACCTCTCGGAAGAAGCGCTCCGGTCTGCTCATGCGGCGGAAAGCTGACCTTTATTCCATTTGCTGGTCGTTACTCTTTGACCCGGAGTGGACTCTCTTGCTTCCAAGGCGCTTCATTCGAACTGACGCCTGGAAGCTGTCCACGAGCTATTCGCCAAGCTGCGAGCTTCGGCGACGTCCGATCCCGGAGGATGGGCGAGTGACGCGTCTGCGCGTTGCTTTCAGGAGCTTACGGAAGGTTGGGCATTCCAGATGCGACGGAGCGGGACAATCGGCAACATGCCGAAGGGCGTCCCGCAACAGTCGCAGGTCGAGCATCCGGCGCTGCAAATCGTCCGCCTTGGCGCGCAACTGGTCGCGAGGGATGTCGGGCCGACCGTCCTCCCCAAACATGCCAGCGATCTCTGCGAGCGAAAAGCCCGCCGTCTTCCCGAGTTCGATCAGGGACAGCTTTAGCAGAACGTCGGCCTCGAACTGCCGCCGAAGTCCATGCCGGCTGATGGATCGGATCAGGCCGATCTCCTCATAATAGCGCAGGGCCGAGGGCGGCACGCCCGATCGTTCCGCGACCTCTCCAATGTCCAAAAATTGCATGCTTGACCTCAAGTCGACTTGAAGTCGTACCGTCTCTCGAATCGTCAATTTGATCAAGGGGGACGTTATGGTACGCAATCTACTCCACAGGCCCGTCTGGCGAGATCCACGAGCGGTGGCGCTGCTGATGGCAGCATCGCTCACCACCATGGCCAACGCCACGATCAGTCCCGCGCTCCCCGGACTCGAGCGCCTTTTCGCGGATGATCCGAACGCTGCGATGCTGGTGCGCCTGCTGGTGCCTGCACCCTCACTGAGCGTCGCCCTCTGCGCGCCGTTCGCCGGCCTTGTTGCCGACTGGTACGGTCGGCGTCGGATGCTCCTGGCCGGGGTCATGCTCTTCGTGTTCGCCGGCTCCGCGGGGCTGTTCCTTCCCGACCTTCCAACCATCTTTGCAAGCCGTCTGATTTTGGGGGTCGCTGTCGCCCTCATCATGACAGCCCAGACCGCACTCATCGGCGACTGCTTCACCGGCGAGGACCGGAGCGCGTTGTCAGGACTTCAGATATCGGCACGGAACTTCGGAGGTCTCGCCTTCATCTCGCTCGCCGGATGGTTCGCGGCGATCTCGCCACGTCTGCCGTTCGTCATCTATGGCGTTGCTGCGGCCTTCCTGCCGTTGATGTGGAAGGTTATCGTCGATCCACCACGGGCATCACCGTTTCCTGACGCCAGGCTGGATGACAGCACCCCAGAACGTTCATCATGGGGCTTCGTCTTCGCGTTGCTCGTGCTTCTCCAGGCTGTGACGAACATGATCTTTTTTGTCATGCCGACCCAGTTGTCGTTTTTGTTCGTAGCGGCAGGCTATAGCAGTCCTGTGATGATCGGCTCGGCGCTCGGCATCCTGATGCTCTCGGGCGGTTGCTTGGCGTTGCTCTACAGCCGCATCCAGCGGGCAACTGGTTACGTTGGCGTCTTCGCTCTGGGCTATGGTGCGATGGCGCTCGGTTTCCTGTTGCTGGCCCATGCTGCGACGCCTCTGGCCTGGTTCGTGGCAGCCACCGCCATCGGGGCAGGCTACGCATTGGTCTCGCCGAGCTTTGTGACCCTTGCATTGAGGCTTGCTCCGCTCCGGCGAAGAGGGCTGGCTGGTGGTGTCCTGACCGCTTCCGTTTTCATCGGACAGTTCTGTTCGCCGCTTCTCAGCACGCCCGTGATTGCAACATACGGCTACGAGGGCCTCTTCCGCAGCACCGCTTTGCTTGTTGCCGCGATGGCTGTTGCAGTTGTCTTGAAGGGGTGCGCGGTAGGGCTGCAAGCGTTGAAGGGCCGGACCCCGTCTCCGGAGCAGCGGCCATCAGTGAGATAAGGGCTGAAGGGGGGCTCTCAGGCCAATCGTAGAGAACGACGCCCTGTGGCACGGGGGCCGACCTTAGCCTTACACCTCTGCATTGCTGGGATGACCGACCTTCACACGGCCACGCTTTGGCCGGCTGGGTTGATCTGACCTTCATTGATTGTGCGTTGCAATATTCAGACTTGATCTTGTCGCCGAGGACGGGCAATAAAGCCTCCAGTGAATAAGGACCCGGTGCAACTCCGGGTGGCTCTTCCGGCCGCCAATCCGCCGGACCATCCAGTAACCAAGCCCTTCAGCAGCCCCGTCATAGGACGGGCTCTGCTTCCCTGTGCTTTCTGGAAAACCATGACCTTCATCGATAACCTCCGCCGTGACTGGCTTTCCAACATCCGTGGCGACGTGCTCGCCGGTATTGTTGTCGCCCTTGCCCTGATCCCCGAAGCCATCGGCTTCTCGATCATCGCAGGCGTCGATCCCAAGGTAGCGCTGTACGCCTCCTTCTCCATTGCCGTGATCATCTCCATCACCGGCGGACGCCCCGGCATGATCTCGGCAGCGACCGCCGCAACCGCCGTGCTGATGATCACGCTCGTGCGCGATCATGGCCTGGAATACCTCCTTGCCGCCACGATCCTCGCCGGGATCATTCAGGTGCTGGCGGGTCTGTGCCGCCTCGGCTCCGTGATGCGCTTCGTCTCACGATCCGTCATGACGGGCTTCGTCAATGCGCTCGCCATCCTGATCTTCATGGCGCAGTTGCCCGAGCTGATCGGCATGCCCTGGCAGACTTACGCCATGATCGCCGCGGGCCTTGGGATCATCTATCTGTTCCCGCGGCTCACCAAGGCCGTTCCCTCGCCGTTAGTGTGCATCATCGTCTTGACGGCCCTCACGGCCTACCTGAACATCGACGTGCGCACCGTGGGCGACCTCGGCGCCTTGCCGGATAGCCTGCCGGTGTTCCTGATCCCCGACATTCCGTTCACGCTCGAGACGCTCTGGATCATCCTTCCCTATTCCATCAGCGTCGCCGCCGTGGGCCTATTGGAAAGCCTGCTGACCGCCGCCATCGTCGACCAGATGACGGACACCGGCAGTGACAAGAACCGGGAGGCCATCGGACAGGGCATTGCCAACTTCTGCACCGGCTTCATCGGTGGCATGGCGGGCTGTGCCATGATCGGACAGTCGGTCATCAACGTGAAGTCGGGCGGACGCGGGCGGCTGTCGACCTTCGTCGCTGGGGTATTCCTGCTGTTCCTGCTCCTCGTCCTGGGCGACCTCGTGCGCATCATTCCGATGCCTGCGCTGGTCGCCATCATGATCATGGTTTCGATCGGCACCTTCAGTTGGTCGTCCCTCAACGACCTGCGCAAGCATCCCCGGCGCTCCAGCCTCGTCATGCTGGCAACCGTCTTCACGGTCGTGGGCACCCACAACTTGGCCCTTGGGGTTGGTGTGGGCGTACTGCTCTCCGGCCTCTTCTTCGCCTGGAAGGTAGCGCAGATCTTCCGCGTCACCTCGTCACTGACGGCTGATAGCCACGAGCGCGACTACCTGGTCGAGGGGCAACTCTTCTTTGCCTCGGCGGAGGATTTCATGGCGGCGTTCGACTTCAAGGAGCCCCTGAAGCGGGTGCGCATCGACGTCAGCCGGGCGCACATCTGGGACCTCACGGGCGTCAATGCCGTGGACCGTGCCGTCCTCAAGTTCCGCCGCGAAGGCATCGAGGTCGAGGTTGTGGGGCTGAACGAGGCCAGCACGACCATCATGGACAAGCTGGCCGTCCACAACGACCCAAAGGCCATGGAAAAGGTCTTTGGTCACTGAAAGTCTGCCGCGCGGCGTCCGACCCGCGCGGCCTACTTCCACTAACGGCTCTCGGAAAATCGAAAGCAAAACCATTAAGGGCCGCTAATAGCACTCCTGAGACATAAGAGCTTGGTCCGCTTCAGCGGGTAAAAGCCGACGTTCATTGAGCAGTCGGAATGTGAATTTTTGACCCGTTGCAGACCTCCAATAGCTAACGGGTTGGAGGCAAACCGTGGGTGGAGATCTGCTATCAGCCTTGGTGGGTCAGTGTTCTAAATGTTCAAGCCGCCGGGTCAGGCCGGGGAGGTCCCGGCCTCGGGGAGAAATCAGAGGACGGCTTCGATGAGAAAGGGGCCGCGGCGCAACAGGGCGCCCTCGAAGAGCCGCACGAACTCCTCAACGGTGGTGGCGCGCCCTGCCTCCACACCCATGCCCTTCGCTATCGCAATCCAGTCGAGCGCCGGCTCGTCGAGAGTGAGCATGCGCTGCGCATTGGTGCCGAATTCGTTCACGCCTACGTTGCGCATCTCGCCTTGGAGGACCGCATAGGCGCGGTTCGCGAACACAACGGTGGTGACATCGAGGTTCTCGCGCGCCTGCGTCCACAGCGCCTGTACCGTGTACATGCCGCTACCATCAGCCTGGAGGCCGATGACCCTGCGGTCGGGACAGGCGATCGCCGCGCCGGCCGCAAGCGGGATGCCAATCCCGATGGAACCGCCGGTGATGTGCAGGTAGTCGTGCGGCACGCTGTTCTGCGACAGGGCGAAGAACTGACGGCCCGATGTGATGGACTCGTCGCAGATGATGGCGTTTTCCGGCATCATCCGGGCCACGGCGAGCGAGATTGCGTCCGCAGTCAAACACCCCTGGGGCAGCGTGTCTGCGATAGCAGCGGACCGGACAATGGGCGCCGGCCTGTCAGGCCGCACCCCGAGTTCGTCAGCAAGCCAGGCGAGCGCGCCCTTGAGGTCCTGCCCGATCTGCGCCAACTCGATCACCTCGCAATCGTCACGCACGAGCCGCCCGGGCTTGCCCGGATATGCGAAGAAGGTTACCGGCACCCTCGCACCGACGAGGATCAGCACGTCAATGTCGCGCAGCATCTCCAGCGCCAGATCGATCGGATAGGGTACCCGCTCGACCGGGACGCGGCCGACGCCGCGCTCGATGCGTCCGTTGAATGCCTGGGCAGTCAGCCGCAGCCCTGTGGCTGCGGCGATGCGGCCCGCAATTTCTAGCGCATCCGCCCGCAGGGCCTGGCCGGTGAGCATGAGGAGTGCGCGCCGGCCCGAGCGGATGGCGTTCGCCGCCGCCATGACCGCCTCTGCTGCCACGGGTTCCTGCTCGGCGAGTGCAGCACGCGTGATCGCCGTTTCCGAGACCTCGCTCCACGCGGCATCGGCAGGCAGGATCAGCGTCGTAACGCCCGGCAGGGACATGGCCGCCTGATAGGCTGCGGCCGTATCCGGCCCGACGCTCTCGGCATCAGCAATTCGCCGGACCCAGTCCGACATCGGTCGGGCGAGGCTCTCGATATCGCTCGTCAGCGGTGCATCATGTTGGAGATGATAGGTGGCGTGATCGCCGACCACGTTGATCATCGGCGTATGGGCGCGCCGTGCATTATGGAGATTGGCGAGCCCGTTGGCGAGACCGGGTCCCAGATGGAGGAGAGTGGCGGCTGGCTTGTCAGCCATTCGGGCGTAGCCATCGGCGGCGCCAGTGACCACGCCCTCGAAGAGGCCGAGCACGCAGCACATGCGCGGCTTGCGGTCGAGTGCCGCAACGAAATGCATCTCGGAGGTTCCGGGATTGGCGAAGCAGACGTCCACGTCGTTCGCGAGCAGCACGTCACACAGGCGATCGGCACCGTTCATGTCGTCCTCGCTTGCCATCTCTCAACCGAAGAGCGGAGGGAGATCGTATCCTTCCGGTCGGTAATCCGTTCTCATGCCATTCAGCGGCTTCCCGAGTCCTGTTCTGCCATGGCCTGAAAGGCCCTGCGTCAGGCCAGAACACGCCCCCATGTGATGACGAGGACCTGGGCTTCCTCGTACTCAGCTCGGGCAACTTGGAAGTGGAGATCCAGCAGGGTGCATCACCTACCGCATGGCCCGTCGATGTCATCCTTGCATCGCTCACGGGACACCTCATCGGCTTATGGTAGCACAGCCACGAACCTTGGTCCTGTCACAATGCCTGATTGATCATGCCACAACTCTTGATAGGAGGCAGTAACTTCGCAGTCGTGATAGGGCGCAACCGGTGGGAACCAACCATGCCCCTGCACCGCTCATTGGACAGGGATTGTTGCTGCGCTCGCTGGAACGATGCTTAGCGATGGTTGTACCGCATCGGCTTGGAGTGTGGGCGCAGGGTTTACCGCGACGGCGATGCCGCGCAGCACCCGATGGTCTTGGATCAACCACTTACCGGCACAAGCGTCATACGCAAAAGCCAGGCTGACCTGGGACGGCTGGCGCAACGTTTCGCCGGACCGCTTGGTCACGACGAACTCCATGCCACCGGCACACGTGGCGGTCGCATCGTCATACGAGTAGCACTTGATGTCATTGAGCTTCACTGAGCGCAGCGTGTTGTGCCCATTCTCGAAGTAGTAATGCTCGCTGATGGCCTCCGGTCCGATCATATCGGCGGTGTCCACACCATGCAGGCGGGCATAGCGATCGTACAAATGCGATATCTTGTTGTGATCACCCTCTGTATAGGCTTGTGCCCACGCCGAGATGATGTCTCGGACCTCGTCGTCCGGGTTTGCTAACGCTGGAGAGACTGGGATGCATAGCATCGACGCAACAAGAATTCTCGATACGGTTCTCATGGAGACCTCCTAAATGAGTTCACGACCTCTGGATCTTGGATTCGTCAGCCAGCTCCCGCAGGAGGAGGAATTGGGATCAGTGATCTGTCAGAGCGCGGGTGTTACTGAGCCGCTGCCGTTTGCAGGTAGCCCAGGGTGTCCTTCTCGGCCTCGCCCGTATTCGCGCCGACCTGCAGGATCTCATTGTGTGCAGAACTGGTGAGGGCGCTGGTTCGCTCGACATCAGCCGGCCCGCACAGGAGGCCGAAGGTGTCCTTCTCGGGATCCCCACTCAGGACCCCGACCTGAACGACCAGAGTAGAGCCGCATGCGGCCAGAGCCGGTCCGGCAGTTGTGAGAACAAGAGCAGTGGCTGCAAGGATGAAGAGAGGACGTCTGGGCATAGCTTCGCCTCCTCCGGAACCAATCGGGTTCCGCAATGATGAGAGTCTTGACGGACTAGTTTTGCTGGATTAAAAGTTTTAGCGAGAGAAAGATTTCACGAAATCATCATTCTGTCAAATGTAGAGATCTGATGGCGAGAGACTACCGGATGCAGAAGCGGGCGGAGGCCCGTGACCAGGTCCGCGAGCGGATCGTGGAGGCGACGATGCGGCTCCACGACGAGAAGGGGGTGGTTCCCACAACCTTCGCGGAGATCGCGGAACGCGCCGGTGTCGGGCCGGCCACGGTCTCCCGGCATTTCCCCACGCTCGGTGACCTTGTGCGGGCCTGCGGCGCGCATGTGTGGCTCGAGATGCGCCCCCCGACTCCCGACGCTGTTGCTTCGGTGTTCGCTGAAGCCAAGACGGGCCGCGATCGGCTCGTGCGCCTGGTCGAGGAGCTGGATGCCTTCTACGCCCGGGGCGCACACCGCCTCGCCCTCGCGGCGCGGGATCGCGACCTCGTGCCCGAACTCGACGGTTTTCTCACCGCTGTGGAGGCCGGCGTTGAGGCGCTGGTCAGGGAGGCGCTGGCGCATACCGAGGATGGTGAGCACGTCATCCAAGTCGCCGTCGCGTTCACCAGCTTTCAGGTCTGGACGCAGTTCACACGAGTTGATCTCGCTCCTGCGGAATTGACCCGATTGAAAGTCAAGATCCTGGAATACGCACTCAAGGCTGCGCGGCAGGTCTAGTCCACGAGGGGTCCGCTCGAGGTTACACAATGCCTGCTTCCGCAAATTGAACATACCGAAATCTGGGAAGGTCCGCCTCTGTGAAGGGTTTCGGATGCCGGCCATCGCGACGTAGGCACATGCACTGGGGCCGGCGTCCGGAAGCCTCCAGGGAAGATGCTATGGGACCGGCGGCGAGGATATCATATCCATCGGCGCTGAGATGAACCGATGGAGTGTCTCCCATGCAGAAGCTGAACGACCTGAGCCGGTCCCTCGCTCCCCTCGAACCGGACAGCACACTGATCTGCGTGATCGAACTGAGCCTGAAGAGCTGGCTCGTCGCCGGCATCGTGCCTGGCGTCGAGCGCCAGCCGTTGAAGAAGCTCGCGATCGACGAGGACGCCTTGCTGAAGCTGCTGCATCGATGGCGAGACGAAGCAGAGAAGGCGGGCCGCAGGATCAAGCGCATCGCTGTCGCCTTCGAGGCTGGCCGGGACGGCTTCTGGCTGGCGCGCTGGCTCAGGGCGCGCGACATCGAGGCCCATGTCATTCACGGATCGAGCGTCGCCGTATCGCGTGAACACCGCCGCGCTAAGACCGACCGACTGGACACCGAGCTGCTCAAACGCGCCTTTCTCGGCTGGCTGCGTGGCGAGCGCGATCACTGCAAGATGGTCGCAATCCCGACCATCAGGGAGGAAGATGCCAAGCGGCCCAACCGCGAGCGCCTCGTGCGAGAGCAGAGCCGGATCATCAACCGCATGAAAGCCACGTTGATCCGGCTCGGCATCCGCAGCTTCAATCCCAAGCTGAAGAAGGCCGCCGAACGCCTTGAAGGACTGCTCACCCCCGAGGGCGAGGCGATCCCGCCCAATACCTTGGCTGAGCTCCGTCGCGACATCGAACGCCGGCGGCTCGTGCGCGAGCAGATCCGCCAGATCGAGGATGCCCGCCTGGACCGTCTCGAGCAAGCACCCTGCGACGGGCCCCATGCCATGGTGCGCCTGTTGGGGCGCATCATGGGGGTTGGCATTGAGACGGCCGACATGCTGGTGCAAGAGGTGCTGGCGCGGCACTTGCGCGACCGACGAGCCGTCGCGCGTTATGGGGGCCTCACAGGCTCGCCCGATGAGAGCGGCACAAGACGTCGGGAGAAAGGGCTGGCCCGTTCTGGTAACGCTCGCGTTCGGCGCGGCATGATCCAATTGGCCTGGCGCTTTCTCATCTTCCAGAAGAACAGCGCCTTGGCACAATGGTTTCGAGCCCGCACCGAGAACGCTCGCGGCACGCGCAAGACCATGATTGTGGCTCTGGCGCGCAAGCTCCTGGTCGCCCTGTGGCGGTTCGTGCGAGAGGGAATTGTGCCTGACGGCGTCGTTCTGCGCCCTGCACAATGATCGGAGGACGCTCAAAATCCCCAGCAATTTCAGCCCGGTCCGTCCTCTTGTGACGGTTCGCCGCTGACGGTTCGAGGTGGCGGGATCCCGATGTGGTTCCTTGGCTTTCATGCCGAAGGGAAGAATGGGTCCGCTGCTTTGGAGCTTCGCCGCCGATGCGCATGACTGCATCATGGTTCGGGGTCATTGGACCCACCGAATACAAGGCTGTGGCGCGATGACTCGGCGCCCGTGGCATGGCTCCGCTCTATCCTCGGTCGGTTTGACACGGCTGATCCCGTCGCGGGCAGATCGGCTGGGAATGCTCCGCATTCCGGTCCTGGACGCTTGGCCAAGGAGCAAGAAAGAGAGGCAGACCACGTCGCTCTTGACAACAAACGTCCCATACAAGGAACCTGCGGAACAGTTGGGCGCCGCGCGTGGTGCGCTCATCTATGGGGATTTGGGCGCTTTGGATCGGGGACTGGATCGGCGTCGACGCGTCCAAGCCAGCGGAGTGGCGGCGATGAGCCGGAGCGGGGCATCATCGCCGTGGCCGAGTTGGCGCGACGGTGACCATTGATGCTCCATTCGCGGGGTATACGCCTCATTCGGCCGAGTGCCCGGGTGGCTGGCGCAGGACCAACGGCGGTGACGAACAGCAGGGCGGCAGCGTCGTGGGGCCATCGGTTTCATGAGGTGTCGACCCGGATCACAGCACTCGGGGACGATGGCCGGTGTATTGGCGAAGACCCGCGCGCGAACCGCTCGATGATGATCATGCGCCCGCCGCAGCAGGGACAGGGCTGCGTCAGGCATGGTGGAGCTGTGGCGCCAGTCGGGTCTGCGGTCACCGTTGCACAGGGCTCACGCGCACCAAGCAGCGCGCGGGCTCGCGTCAGGTTGGCGGCGCGTGAGCCGTGAGCGAAGAGGCCATAATGCCGGATGCGATGGAAGCCGCGCGGGAGCACGTGAAGCAGGAAGCGGCGGATGAACTCGTCGACAGCCAGCGTCATCGTCTTGCAGCGGGCGCGACCCTCAACCCGATAGTCCTTCCAGGTGAACGTCACGCCGCTGTCGTCGGCGCGGATCAGCCGGCTGTTCGAGATCGCAACCCGGTGCGTGTAGCGGGCGAGGTAGGCCAGAACGGCCTCCGGTCCGGCAAACGGCCGCTTGGCATAGACGAACCACCTGATCTTGCGCAGACGAGCCAGGAAAGCTGCGAACGCTTTGGGACCGGTCAGATCCGCGTGGTCGCCGAAGAACCGCAGTTGCCCGGCCGCATAGGCCGTGGCGAGCTTCTCCAGGATCAGCCGCCGGAACAGCTTTGAAAGGATCCGCACGGGCAGGAAGAAGTTCGGCCGGCATGCGATCCATCGCGTGCCGTCAGGGGACAGCCCACCGCCCGGCACGATCATGTGCACGTGCGGGTGATGCGTCATCGCCGAGCCCCAGGTGTGCAGCACGGCGGTGAGGCCGATCCGCGCCCCGAGATGCTTGGGATCGGCCGCGATGGTAAGGGTCGTCTCGGCCGCGGCCTTGAACAGGAGATCGTAGATCACGGCCTTGTTGGGAAAGGCGAGAGCGGCGAGAGCGGCTGGCAGTGTGAACACCACGGGGAAGTAGGGCACGGGCAGCAGTTCGGCTTCGCGCTGTGCGAGCCAGTCCCGGGCCGCCGCGCCCTGGCATTTGGGGCAGTGCCGATTGCGGCAGGAGTTATAGGCGATGGTCGTGTACGTGCAGTCTGCGCAGCGCGCGACGTGCCCGCCGAGAGCCGCCGTGCGGCAGGTCTCGATTGCGCTCATCACCTTGAGCTGGCCGAGGCTCATATGCCCGGCATTGGCGCGGCGCCACGCCGGTCCATGGTCGCGGAAGATGTCCGCGACCTCCGGCCCTGGACGGGCCAAGACGACCTCGCCTTACGCGGGCGGCTGATGCTCCGGTCTCAGCAGGGTAAGCCGATCGAGTGGGCTCATGACGGCGCGGATCGTGGAGGTGGCGACACGGGTGTAGAGCGCAGTGGTCTCGAGTTTGGCATGCCCGAGCAGGACCTGGATCACGCGAATGTCGATGTTCTGTTCCAGCAGATGCGTGGCGAAGCTATGCCTGAGCGTGTGCGGGCTCACGCGCTTGGTGATCCCGGCCTGCTGCGCGGCCGCATGGAAGGCGCGGTTGAGCTGGCGCGTGGTGAGCGGGTTGACCGGGTTCTGGCCGGGAAAGAGCCAGACCAGGGGCCGCGCGATCCGCCACCAGTCGCGCAAGAGTTCGAGCAATTGCGGGGAGAGCATCGCATAGCGATCCTTGCGGCCCTTGCCCTGCTCGATGCGGATGAGCATGCGCTGAGAGTCGATATCGCAGACCTTGAGCGACACGACTTCCGACACCCGCAGCCCAGCGCCATAGGCCGCGCTCAGAGCTGCCTTGTACTTGGGGCCCGGGGCCGCCTCGAGAAGGCGAGCCACTTCCGCCGGGCTCAGGACGAGGGGTACTTTGCGCGGCTCGTGGACCAAGGTGAGACGCCGAGCCAGATCGATCCGATCGAGGGTGACGGTGAAGAAGAAGCGCAGGGCCGCGACCGCCGCGGTGCGGCTCGGTGGGGTCACGCCGCTTTCGGTCAGGTGCAACTGGAACTGCCGCACATCCTCAGGCGAGGCGGTCTCCGGCGAGCGGCCGAGGAAGGCCGCGAAGCGTCTGACCTGGCGGATGTAATCAGTGCAGGTCTTCTCGACGAAATGGCGCACCGTCATGTCGTCGATCATGCGCTGGCGCAGCGGGCTGATGGCTGTCTCGGACATCGAAGGCTCCTGTCGTGAGGTGGAGGCACCACACCCCTCGATCCTCAAGACAGGACCCAGCCCTGTCATCGTGTGCCGTTCAGCGGGTTACCGCCCCCAAGCCATGGCACCGCCCCAGCCGCAGTGCCCTCCCGCGCGAGCGGGTTCGTTCTCTGGCCCAGAGCGGAGGCAAGCCGAACTTCCGCCCTGAGGTCGAATGCAGTCGTTCGTGCCAAGCGCTGTAGGTCGAGTTGCGGGAAGAACTTTTGGTACACAAAGCTGGTCCAAAGCATGTTTTGCCCCCAGCCTATCTCTTTGTTTTTCTTGAATACTGCGCCATGTGGTTCTCCTTCCCTCGGCTCCATTACGGCTCCGATTGGACGCATGGGCGCCTGACGTTTTGCTGGAACATGAAGAAACGGATTGTCGGCTTTCACCTTGACGAAGAACAGCACTGGGTTGCTGAACTTGAATGTGGCCACAACCAACATGTCCGCCATAATCCGCCTTGGACCAATCGTCCGTGGGTGATTACAGAGGAAGGCCGCGAGAGGGCGCTAGGCCACGAGCTGAACTGCAAGAAGTGCGACGTCGGGGCGCCACCGGACCGGAGTGATCTGCATTAATGCCTCAGCTGGCACAGAGCCGAAGTACACCAAGCGTCCGCAGGCGTGGGGTCAGCAGACCTTTACACGGTCACGCTTAACGGCTCAGTTTGACCCGCACCGGACGTTTGGCCGACGCCGGGAAGCGGACCATCGTTGATCTGACAAAACTCGAACACTTCGGCCTAATCCGAATGCTTTGATCGGCGATGGAACACCAGTGCGCAGTCGCGCACCCTGCAGCGGTATTCTACTCCGCATCTGATCGAAGCTGAGGATAAGTCGCACGGGCACTACCACCTCACGGACCATCCCTGATATGTTTGTTCCGTCGCCGACTTCGCCTTGAGGACCAGCCCGGCGGCGCGAGCTAAGCGAAGCCCAGAGACGATCGAGTGGGAAACCGTTCTCGCCAACCTCCGCCGCAATCCTTGGAAGGCCGCTTCAGGTTCGCCGAGGATTCTGTTCGGGTCCAAGGAGGGCCCCTCGAATCCCGTCTTCGACCTGCTAGGGACATCGAGACCGGGGAGCAGTATCTCGTCAGGTTATTCCCGAAGACCGGCACGGCCATCGACGAGGATCTCCGTAGGCTCGTCGACGGTGGCCTGCGCCGCATTCGCCGCGTCCTCTCTTCGCGACGGGCTAGGGACGTTCTCGTTGAGGTTATTGAGGTCGTCGAGGACAAGCATGAGCTCGGCATCGTCATGCTCGATCCCGGGGCTCCGTTGCTCGGCTCGCCGCGGAGGGCACAGGCGAGGCGCCAATTTTGCATGACGAACGGCGGCCGCCGGGATTTTTGGCGGAACGTATCCCGGGTGGTCGAGGCCCTCACGTATTGCCACGACGCTGGCATCGTTCACGGCGCCATCGACGAGCTTGCAATCTTCGCCGGCGACGACCAGGCGCCGAGCTATCGGCTGGGCGGCTATGAGGCCTGCGTACACATCACGGACGATGATCTGGTTCCCTCTGGGATGGCCTTGCGGACATCGAACTCCATCTCTTTCCGTCAGGATCTGGCCGACCTGGCGAGGGTCGTCCGCTCGGTCCTCGGGCTCGGGGCGCCGGATGCCCCCGTCTTGACGAGCATCGAGCAGCGCATTTTGGCCAGGATGGCCGACCCGCCGCACTATCAGCTCTACGACGCTCACGTAGCCTTAGAAGATCTGACCGAAGTCGTCGAGGAGCTCGATCGGCTGGGCGCGAGCGTTGAAGGCGAGCTGGTGCTCTACCCCGTGAAAGAGGTCCTGAGAAGCGACCTTCCGTCGTTGGCCTCCGGCGCAATCTTGGCGGACGACACGGATGCGTTCATGCGGTTCGTCGCGGACGACCTGCTCAGGCCGGACACGCGCGCGGTCGTCGACGATGCGCGCACGGTCCGACTCGTGACCGATCTCGCAACGTACAGGGTCGAAATTGTCGATAGCCGGATCGGCATGATCGTGCGTGGCGCGAAGCGGCGGCCTCAAGACGCCATCGCAGATGCGTTCGAAATCAAACGGCGGGTCTATCTCGCAAGGAATCACGGCGCGGCAGCCGAGCGTGTCCGAAGGCTCGGCAACGGCGCTCTGTCCTGGGCCGGTCTGGGGCAGGCACGATCCGTTGTGGCGATGTTCGATGACCCCCCTTCGTGGCATGCGCTGATCCTGCTTGAGGCGTTCTCCTTGCTGAAGCAGCAGTTACGGACGTTCCCGGTCGATGTTTTGACGCCTCCCCAAGGCCGATCCGAACTCGTGTGGATCGCGCCCCGGAGCGACGCGGATGTAGAAGCGAGGCGGAAGCGGTTGAAGCTGCCGTCGCCGGCGGTCGCCCTCGCACGGGAGATGGACAACGACGAGGGGCGTCCGGATTGGACCGTCTCGTTCAGCGACACGTTGGGTCGGCCGAAGGAGCGTCTTCCCGAACTCGCGTTGGAGCAGATTGCGGAGGTCGGAGGCCGGCGTGCCTACGGGTTCAGGTCGAGCGAACCCGTCTTAGCGGAGAAACTTCTCTTCCTCCGTCCCCGCACTGATACGGGCACCGAGAGCGCGATCCGTCGCCGGCTGCAGAACGTCGTGGCCGCGAGGGCAAACGTCGAGCTTCTGAGGGCCCTCGACGATCCTGCGACCGTTGCGATGGAAGACGCCCTGCGGATGGTCGCGGCGCCCGACGATCCGCCCGACGGTCTCGACGACTCCAAGAAAGAGGCTTGGAAGGCCATTGCCGCAGGTCGCTCAATCAACGTGGTCGTCGGGCCGCCTGGTGTCGGCAAAACCTATCTCGTCGCGCAATTGATCGGAAGCATCCTTGTCCGGACGCCGAGCGCCCGCATCCTGGTCTCGTCTCAGAACCACGAGACGCTCATCTCGTTGGAGCACGAGCTGAAGGCAGTTTTGGCGCCGCTCGGGAAGATCGTCGTGCGCGTGCAAAAGTCCGACATCGAGGCTGACGCGACCCTCCTGAGGCGGACTTCGCAGGAGTTCCTGGAGGCGGTGTCACGCGCCGATATGTCCGGGCCGCTCGTCAATCCGTATCGCGAGATCCGGGAGGCGTTGCGACCGACCGACGAGGCCGAGCGAGCCGTCGCCGAGCGCGTCCTGCGCGACACCGACAGCCTGCTCCTGCGGTCGTCCGACGTGACGCTCGCGACGACCTCGTCGCCGTTCATCGAGGACATGATCGCCGATGGCGAGCAGTTCGATTGGGTCTTCGTCGAAGAGGCAGCCCGTGCCAACGGAGCCGAGCTGATCGGAGCGCTCCTCCTCGGCAATCGACGCGTAATGATCGGTGACCATCGCCAGTTGTCGCCTTTCGAAGCGAAGGAGCGGAAGAGGTTCTTCGAACCGTTCCGTGCGGAGGAGTTGCTCAAGGATGGAGCGGAGCGTCTCGCGTCCATCCCCGACCTCCCACCCGAGGTCGATGCGACGCTCGAACGCCTGAAGACAGACGGGACACTGCTGATCGACGTGCTCGCGGCTGCCACCCGCCTGGAGGAACCGTTTTGCTCCATTGCCGAGCGGGAGAAAGAACGCGAGGCCGAGGCGGGTCGTCCGAGTTCCATTGCAAAGACGCTGCGGGAACAGAGCCGCATGCATCCGACGATCTGTCGGGTTGTCTCCAAAACCTTCTACGACGGCGACCTTGTCCCGTCCGACCGGGTAAAGGGGCGGAAGGCGACGGTTGGCTCGCAGGCCGGTTTCCCCGCGTCGCCGATCGTCGTGCTCGACCTCCCCCCGCTCGGCACGTCCAAGGTTAGATCGTTCGAAAAGCGGAACAGGAAGGCACTGTCGAACCCCTCTGAGGCCGCGGCCCTGGTTGACGCGCTCATGGGCGTATGTCCCTCGGCCGGCCCGGACGAAAAGCCGCCAAGCCTCGTCGTGCTGGCGACCTATACCGGACAAGTCAAACTTCTCGAAAGTCTAATAATGCCGAAGGTGGACGCCGAGGGGCGGCTCCGCGGTTTCGTGTCACCGCGCGGCGACGGACGTTTCGTCTACACGAGCGACAGCTTCCAGGGCGGCGAGGCGGACGTCGTCCTGGCAAGCCTGGTGCGCAACAACGTGATGGTCGGCAAGCCGGCGCTAGGATTCCTCAGCAACCCGCAGCGTCTGAATGTCCTCCTTAGCCGGGCGAAGCAGAAGCTCGTTGTCGCGACGAGCCTCCGGTTCCTCTCGGACGTCGTGGACGGCACCGATCCCGACCGGGCGGGGGGAGACCTGGGCTTCATCCGCACGCTGGTCGGGGAATTGCGCGGGCTGACCGGCGAGCGGGTCGATGGCGGACCTCACGGTGTGACGATCCTGGCACGGGACGAGCGCGGGAAGAGCGTCCGATGACGATATACATAGCGGCGTGGCACTATCGGGCCCGCGTCATCGTCCAGAGGACCTGGGGTTGGAGCCCGGTGGAGGAGCTCGTGCTCCTGCATCTCGACGAGGCCCCGGGCACGATGGAGTCGGTGAAGGCTCGACTGGGCCTGAACGCCCAGGTCGTAGGTGCGACCCTGTCGCGCCTGATGCGATTTGGTCTGGTGGAGTTGCGGACCTCCCCCGTCCCGTTGCTGTCCACCAGTGCGTTGGGTCGGCAATTCATCCGCTCGGGACAACCCCTTCCGGAACGGACTGTCGACCGCGAGATTCCGGTGAACCTCGTCTACGAGCGTGTCGGCCGGTCGGTGTTTCGGCGGCGGGACGTGGACTTAATACCAGAGCGCGACGTCGGTCCCATCGACTATGCAGTGAGGTTCACCAGGGACGAGCCGGACGAGACCGACGAGACGATGGCTCTTCGGGTTGGCCGTTTCATGGCGGGGACGCTGCGGCCGGGCGAATGGCTGCGCGGCGTCCGTGCCGTCAACTCGGTCCTGCGACGTGGTTATCTCAGGATCGAGCTGAACAACGCGCGAAACGGGTGTTTCCCAAGGGTGCGAGCGACGAACTCGTCGGCGCCCTACGTGCGACCCTTAAGACCGGCCTCCCGCCTCTACTCGCCTCCGAGCCACAGGCGTCTGTGCTTCCGATCGAGACGGAATTCGACGCCGACGGGTTCCTTATAGGGTCGGCCGACCACGTCGACCGGTTCGTCGAGATCGTCGACCGCGCGGAGCAGGACGTGTTTGTCCTCTCGACGTTCATCGCGGCGCAAGCCGACGAGAAGGGGCGGGAACAGCGCGACCGCATCCTCGACGCCCTAGACAGGGCCATTAAACGCGGTGTCCGTTGCCACCTGTTCTTCGGGACGTCGCTCGACGAGCATGCCAAGCACGCGCACGCTATGGAGGAGATCCGGGTCAGGCTGTCGGCCGGGGGGCTCACCCGCGGATACCTTCAGGTGCATCGCGATCCCGTGAGGAGCCATGCCAAGATCCTGGCTGCCGACGACGGACGCGGCGGGGCCGTCGTCGTGATTGGTTCGTGCAACTGGCTGTCGTCCCCGTTCTCGGCTGTGGAGGTATCGGTGGTCCTGAGGGCGAGCGGAGCCGCGGCCGCGGCCTCGACGTCCTGCGCTCGATTTTGGCGCCTCTCCCGGATGCCAGTCGATCCCGGGAGAACCTGCGCTTCATGGCGGCCGAGTTGCGCCGTTCCTCGGAAGACGCCAGACTTCGCCGAACGCCGCCCTCCGGCCTTGCGAAGGCGCGTCTTTCCGTCGTTTACGCCGCCGATCACGAGCCGCTGCTCCGGAAGGCGGCTCACGATGCCGAGAGACGCTTCGTCTGCTGCACGCACAGGCTCGGCGCTCCGATGGTCCCGGCCTTGTTCATGCCGGCGGAAGTGGCGGGCCGTCGTCTGAACGATGTCAGGGTCCTCTACTCGCGCCAGACCGGGCCGGTGAAACGCCGCCACGTGTCCGAGCAGCGCGAGCGTCTCCATGGTTTGGTCGACGTGATCGGGGTGCGAGAGCCGCAGCTCCACTGTAAGTTCTTATTGTGGGACGACGACCATGTAGTGGTGAGCACGATGAATTGGGGTTCGCAATCGGGCAGGACCGACCATCCCTTGGACGAGATCGGCATCCACCTAGAAGGTCCAGGGCTAGCCGCGAGGCTCCTCGAACGGATCGAGCGGCTGCTGCCGCAGGTTTCCGATCGCTAGATACCTTCTGCGGTCGTGGGCAGGTCACCTGTGTGAAGCAGGGCTCCATGGCAGCCAACCTGAGCGGGTACCGTCCTCCTCGTCGAGGATAACTACTCGCATTGGCGATGGATAGAGCGGCAGGGAACGACGGCTCCTGGCACGCCTGAGACCGAAGCTCGAAGGCAGCAGTTCTCATCGAACCGGACGTTCTCAACGCGCAGGGAATCTCGGTTCCTGACCCACTCCGGACCATCCTGAGATTGGGACACATGGCTGTCGGAGCGACTGATCCGATTGGATGCGAAATTGTTGGCAGTCATCTCAGCCGCTAAGAAGCGCCTTCCACTCCCGGATTTGCCGATCAGAGCAGGAGCGCGGCGGATCTCCGAAGAGACGCTAATAGCCGATACCAGCCTTGGGATTCAGCGTCCAAGACCCCGCGGTCAGCGGGACCTCAGGTGAGGTCTCGTCCTCGATCATCCAGAGGCTCACAGGCGTGCCGTCGCGCGGCGCAGTGGCAGCCGAGGCTCATAGTCGTTCTCGACTGAGTTTAGACGGAGGCCAGACGCCATTGATTACAAATCGCAGAGGCGGCGGCGAACAAGGCTGCGCTTGTGAGGGCGGCGGCTGTGATTTCCGCGAGGATCTGGGCAAATGGCTCAACCTCGCTCATGTTATGAGAGATGGCTTCGTTTATCTCGTGCGCGCAGCCTAAGGCGACGCCGATAAGTGCGCCAGTGAGTGCCAACAGCTCGGTATCCCACTTCTTGCTGGCAGTTGGTTTGTCGGAGTAACCGTCGAGAGTGCGAGACAAGGCAGACCCTCCGGTGGACACCCTAGGCCGCTTCAACTGCTGGCCACTTCGCCTTGTTCCCGCAAGGATATTAAGAGGTACGCCCTGCTCCAGGTCGATCCGGTGCCGGATCGTTCGCGCGCAGTCGTCGTGCACGGCGCGGAGACCGTTCTGGCCGCGTCGATTTCGTGTCTCATCCGGTCAAGCAAACTCCGCACTGAAATCCAATTCCATACTGGGCGTTATGCGAAATTTGTGAACTATAGATGGTTGTTCCGGGTAAAGAGGATTTGGCTCTCGCTCGACCCACAGACCTTGAGACGGCAGTGATACAACCCGGCCAATCTGGCTACTGCGGCGCGGCGCTCCTCAAGGGTCGGATAATAGGGGGCGAAAGCCTGCTCAACCTCGGCTGTCGGAAGCAGCAGGGTTTCTCCGGAGCGCAGGCGTGCCAAGCGGTCTTGCAGGTCGTCGGCATTCATAGCGAATGATCGTCGCTATTCCCCCAACTTGTCAAAATCGCGCTGATCGGAAATTCGCCGTACCTTTCAAGCCGCCCATGTTCCCAGAGCGCTGATCACCTGAGCCATCCTGTAGGCTTTCGAGATAATGATCCCTCCGGGGACAGGCTGCATCTGCTCCGCATACCCTGTCACATACAGGACGGGTAGATCGGGGAAGCGCTCGCGAAAGGCCCGGGCCACCGCCCAGCCATTGGCTCCCGGCAGGCGAATGTCGGTCAGCAGCGCATCGACCGTAATCCCAGCTTGCAGGAGTTCCAGAGCCTGCCCGCCGCTGGCCGCCTCGGTGACCTCGAACCCGGCATCTTCCAATCCTGCCACAGCCATCTCACGAACAAAGGGATCGTCTTCGACTACCAGAATTTTCATGCTGCTCCTGCCCGATGGCCTGCATACATGGTCAGCCAGGTCCCCTCATCAACCCTATCCGATTCCATAAGGACACTTCGGCGGAATTTGTGGCTCGTGTACGTGAGCCCGCGTACGATCGGTGCCGTGCCAGACCTACGCCAAGAACCGCTGCTGGAGCTTCTTGGGAAGAACCACAGTCGAAGGCACATCGTCGAGCAGCGCCGAACAGGAATATTGCCTTCCGAACCTAGCCTCGTGGTGCGGGCTTCAAGGCCTCAGGGGAAGCATGCTAGTGGTCGTGCTGGCCTTGGCCGAGCAGGAGGACAAAGCACAGTGTCGTCTGAACAATCGACTCCTCCAGTGTGGGAGCCAAAAAACTTACGCCGCGCCATTGACGCGGCCGGGGTCGCCCTGTGGTCGTGGAACGTCGATACCGACAGGCTCACCATGGACCAGCGCGCGTATGACCTGTGGGGTGTGCTCAGAAGCGAAGAAGGTGTGACCTTTGAGGACCTGTCATCGCATATCCATCCAGCCGATCGTGACAGGGTGAGGGCCGCTTTCGCGGCGACGCGCGGGGTTTTGGGCGCGTATGAGATCGACTTTCGGATCATGGTCGGGGACGAAGTCCGGTGGGTCTCCGCTCGGGGTCAAGGAGACGATGTCGGCATGGTCGACCGGATCATGTTCGGCATCTTCATCGACGTGACCGGTCGCAAGCAGGCCGAGGAAGGCCACGAGTTGCTGGCAGGTGAAATGAGCCACCGGGTCAAGAACCTGTTGGCCATTGCAGCGGGCCTCACCGCGATGACCTCCCGCTCGGCGGCGACGACGGCCGACATGGCACGGGACCTCACGCACCGGCTCACGGCTCTGGGGCGCGCCCACGACCTCGTCCGTCCGCTTCCGGGCCAGGAGGGAACGGCGGCGCTTCTCGGCGACCTGTTTGCTGTCCTGCTCGCACCCTACGATGACATGGGAGCCTTCAGCGGACGCATTCGCGTCTCGGTGCCGAGGATGGGTGTCGGAGAGGCAGCGGCGACGACGCTGGCCCTGGTCACCCACGAGTTGGCGACCAACTCACTCAAGTATGGCGCGCTCTCGGTGGCCAGCGGCACGCTCGATATCTCGTGCACAGCCGATAGTAGCGAAGCGGTCGTTGTTTGGACCGAACGGGGCGGCCCGCCCGTTGTGGCTCCCACAGGACCTGGAGGCTTCGGGAGCAAGCTGGTCAACCGGAGCATGTCCGCTCAGCTCGGCGGCGCGATCGACTGCGACTGGTCTGAGGAAGGCGTGGTCATCACGCTGAGGATGAACAAGGATAGCCTCGCGCGGTGAGTTTCCTGCCTCGTCTGGCACGCTTCAACATCCCAAGACAGCGCCACGCGGGAGAGTGAAATCCAATTCTGGCGAACGAGGACCCAGTAATCCCCAGGAAGGACGACAGAACGGTTCCATACTGGGTGTTCTGCGAATTATGCCTGCCCCAGATCCGGAGGCGGAGACGATAGCTCATGCCGCTCGATCTTCATCGAGGCGGTCACGGTGACGACCCGCTGGTCGTGCTCATTCCGCACCTCGATGACGACATCGCTGAGATCACCCCTTGCCAGCCGGTCTGTGCCAATCTCAGCCGCCGAGCGAGCCGTCCCTCGGATCGCAGCGTCCAGGCTGTCGAACTCGGCACCCTCGTCATCACGCAAAAGGTCCGTTCCATGCCGGATATCGAAATAGTAGCGAGCCACATCCATCTCCCAAGGCATGACGCCTTACCAAATTGAGGGGTTCGGATCCGAGACCAAGAGCCTCGCGCTGGCTCTGGGGATCCTCTACCACGAGGGGGCTGGTGGATACGTGCCGGGCAGCAGGCGCTGGTAGACTTGGCGGATCTTGCCGTAGCATTCGCAGGTCGTCTCCTCGAGCCCGGCCCGGTCGAGGATCGTAATGCTGCCGCGGCTCTGCCGGATCAGGCCCGCCGTTTGCAGCGTGCGGGTCACGACGCTGACGGTGGAACGCTGGACCCCGAGCATCTCGGCCAGGAACTCATGCGTGAGCGGCAGGGTATCCCCATCCGCCCGGTCGTGCATGCCCAGGATCCAGCGGCAGCAGCGGGCCTCGACCGGATGCAGGGCATTGCACGAGACGGTCTGGAAGGTCTGGGCCAGAAAGGCCTCGCCATAGAGCAGGATCACCAGCCGAAGGTTGGGACAGGTATCCCGCACCTCGTTCAGGCGCTAGAACGCAATCCGCGAGGCGGTGCCGGCCATCTGCACGACATAACGGCCGAAGGCCTCCCGCGTCACCAGAGCACTGAGCAGGCCCGCGACGCCCTCGCGCCCGAACACCGCGACCTCGTTGATGGCGCCATCCTCCATGACGTTGACAAGCGAGATGATCGCGTTGTGGGGAAAGTAGGCATGGCTGATCAGATCCCCGGCGTCATAAAGGATCTGACCGCGCGTCAGCTCGACGAGTTCGAGATGCGGCGCGAGAGCCGCAAAGTCCTCGGGCTCGAGAACGGCCAGGAGCCGGTTGGTGCAATGACTGGCGTTCAGCCCCTGAGGCATGGCACGGGTTCCGCCTACAGCACCACAACGCGGATGAGGCGGGATCGTCCCAGCGTGGCCGGTTCCATATACGGCCTTCTGCGAAATTCTCTTGTAGACGCAATATAGAGATGACACCCCTCTGCAAAGTTCAAATGGCACTCTCCTGCTTTTCGGGGCTGCAGGAGGACGTGCCGTATGACGGTGGTGTCGATGAGCGCCAAGGAGTTTTCCCGGCTGGATGTGCTGATGGATTTAGAAGCCCGTCGGGTGACCGTTCGGGACGCTTGCGGCCTGCTCCGGCTCAAACGCCGACAGGTCTTCCGGCTGTTGAAGGGCTTCCGGCAGCATGGAGCTGTCTGCCTCGTGTCGAAGCGGCGCGGCCAGCCCGGCAACAACCGGCTTCCCGCGTCAGTCCGCGACTTGGTCATGACGATCATCAAGGAGCGCTATCCAGACTTCGGTCCGACGCTGGCTACTGAGAAGCTGCGGGAGACCCATGGTTGTCCCGTGTCCCGAGAGACGGTCCGCAAATGGATGATCGAAGACGGTCTGTGGCTGGATCGCCGCCGACGCCTTCCTTCGGTTCATCAGCCACGCAATCGCCGGGAGCGCAGGGGCGAACTGATCCAGATCGACGGCTCCAAGCATTGGTGGTTCGAGAACCGTGGCCCACAATGCACGCTTCTGGCTTATATCGATGATGCCACCAGCCAGCTCATGCATGCGGCTTTCGTGCCCTCGGAATCCACCTTCGATTATCTGCGTGAGACCCATCGATACGTCGCAGCCCATGGCCGCCCGATCGCCTTCTATTCCGACAAGCACGCCATCTTCCGGGTCAGCAACACAGCGGCGGACGGCGGCGACGGCATGACCCAGTTCGGACGCGCCCTGCATGAGCTCAACATCGACATCCTCTGCGCCAACACGCCGGCTGCCAAGGGCCGCATCGAGCGCTCGTTCGGCACGCTCCAGGATCGCCTGGTCAAGGAGATGCGGCTTGCCGGCATATCGACGATCGAGGCAGCCAACGCCTTCCTGCCGGGGTTCCTGGCCGATCATAACCGGCGTTTCGCCAAGGAGCCCATCAGCCCCTCGGATGCGCACCGTCCGGTGCCGCAGGACATGGTGCTGGAGGATATCTTCGCCTGGAAAGAGGAGCGCACCGTCACCCGCAATCTGACGCTCCAGTACGACAAGGTGCTGTTCCTGCTCGAGCCCACTGAGCTGACGCGCCCTCTCGCCCGCCAGCGTGTGACGGTGATCGACTATCCGGACGGACGGCTGGCGATCCGGCACAACGGGGTCGACCTGCCATACCGCACCTATGACAAGCTGCGGCGGGTGACGCAGGCGGCGATTGTCGAGAACAAGCGCCTGAGTGAGGTGCTGGCCTATGTGGCGCAGCGTCAGCAGGAGCGGGACGAGCAGCGCTCGGCCAAGGCGCCGCGCCGGCGGGGGCAGGGTGAGCGTCACATGTTCAAGACACCGTAAGGCGCCCCGGCGGAGCAACCCCGACCAGCTCCGCCGGGGCGCCCTCCCCAACCGGTTTTAGACCCAGGGTGTCATGTCAACTTTGCACGCGGAGTGCCATTTCTGGATTGCGCCGAGATCTCTTCATGTACCCGGAACGTCCCCAATTGGCACTCCTAAGACGTAAGCGCTTTGTCTACTTCAGCACTCAAGAGCCGACGTTCGTTGAGCTACCGGAATGGGAAAGTTTGACCCCAAGCAGACCAATGTTGGCGTCGTTGGATCCCTGCCGCCTGCTGACAGCCGTCATGTGTTCTTTGAGGGTCAATCCGTGAAGCTGCTGTTGTCAAACAGGACATAAAAAAAAGGCCCGGAGCGGTCCGGGCCTTTTCCTTGTTGTGTCGTGGGTGCTCAGTAGGTGCCGAACTTGAAGTTCAGCTTGGCGCGCGCGACGAAGAAGTCCTGCTCGTCATTGCTCCGCGGCAGGAACACATTGACCGGCGCTCCGCCAACCGGAGTAAAGGTCCCGGTGGGGCGAGTGCTGTCGTCGTCTTGATCGATGCTGACCCACAGACCCTCGAGGCCGAGGGTGACCGCCGAGGAGCCGAACCAGTTCACCGGCATGGCCCACTCGACACCACCGCCGAGCGCCCAGCCGGTGTTGTCCTCCGTGTAGGCCAGACCACCGGTGGCGTAGACCAGGACGCGGTCGAAGGCGACACCGGCGCGCAGGCGCACCGAGCCCCACCAATCCGCACCGTTCTCGAACTCGCCGGGCACAAAGTCCCCGCCAGCAAAGCCCGGACCGGGGATGAACACCACATTGGAGTTGTTGTCGTTATTGATCCCCTGGATGTCGGCCTCGGCACCGATCACCCACGAGCCGATCTGGTAGTTGTAGCCGATCTGGCCACCGCCGGTGAAGGTGGCGTCGTTGCTGTTGCCGAAGAGGAGCGTGCCGCCCTCCAGGCCGCCCGGAACGCCGGGCCCCGTCAGGATCACCGGGTCGTTGTTGCTGTCGCGCCAGCCCCAGCCGAGGTTGCCGCCGACATAGAAGCCGGTCCAGGTGAAGATCGGAGCCACCGCGATGACCGGCGGAGCCGCACGGACCGGCAGGTCGGCAGCGGAGGCAGCGGACAGTCCAGCGGTAGTGAGCGCCGTTGCGGCCAAGAGGCCAAGAATTCGTGTTCTCATAGGCTTGCATCCCTTGTGCGAGGAGTCGCACAGTCAAGTATGAAGCAGTGGCGCGTTCTGGCTATGGCTTAAAAGCAACACCGGAATGAAATTGCTGTTTTCCGTCAGTATTGCTGCCATGAATACATGCCTATGCCGTAACGTATGCATAGATTGGTTTGACTCCCGCATAGTTTCACGCCCTAATGGTCATGTTTTCGGAGACCCCGAAGGCGAGGAGAACTCACCCTGCCCTCCCAGAGGGCAGGGTTTTTTGTGTCTGATCTGCCGTTCTCAGAGTTTGCCCGGCCGATTTCCAGGGTTTTACCTGATGGTGCAGTTTGGCAGTCCTGTTAGTCTCGCGTTGACACTTAGGGACATGAACCTGCTTCCATTCTGCACCGTTGAAGGCCAGGGTTGGGCTGTTGATGGAGCCGCGAGTGTCCCAGGCACGAAGGTGTGACTGAGGATGTCGGGACATCATCAGGTTGCTTGCGTAAGGGTATCCGATCGACTGGCATGAGGTTCTCATGACGCAAGTTGATGGCACCGAATGTCTGACAGGGGGTGACAGCCGGCCACCAAGCCAGGTGTCCCAGACTGTCCCGGCGGCCATTGGGCGAACGCTGCCGCCCGGCTTCATTCACCTTGGCGTCTCCAAGGAAATCGTCCCGACCCTGCGCGAACTCGGCGTCGAGCCCGATCCGGTGATCCGGGCGGCCGGACTGGATCCGCATCTGTTCGACGATGCGATGAGTATGATCCCGTTCGCCGCCCTGGGCCGGCTGTACACCCTGTGCGTGGCCCGCACGGGCTGCACGCATTTCGGGCTCCTGGTCGGCCGGCGGGCGAGCATCCTGTCGCTGGGCCTGGTCGGGCGCCTGATGCGGCACTCGCACACCGTCGGCGAGGCAGTGCGCGCGCTCGTCTCGAACCTGAGCACTCAGGACCGGGTGGTGGTCCCTGCGCTGACGGGCCGCGACGGCATTGCCCTGCTCACGTTTGCGGCCTACCAGGCGGAGAGCCGGAGCGGGCCGCAAATCCTCGACGCCGCACTGGGCGTGACAGTCAACATCCTGCGGACGTTGTGCGGCTCTGGCTGGAGACCGGATGAGGTTCTGTTGCCCCGGGCCGCCCCAGCAGACCAGACGCTGTACCGGCACCATTTCAGAGCCCCGCTCCGGTTTAACCAGGAGAGCGCCAGCATCATCTTTTCTGCCCGTGATTTGGATCTGCGGATTGCGGGGGCCGATCCGATGATGCGCGCCCTTCTGGAAGAACGGATCCAGCAACTGAAGGGTGCGCAGGGCACCGAATTCTCGGACGACATTCGGCAGTTGCTGCGCACGCGACTGACGAGCAATCACTGCTCGGCCGACGACATCGCCCATTTGCTGACGATACACCGCCGCACCCTGAGCCGCCGCCTGAAGGAGAGTGGCCTGGGTTACAGGGCGATCACGAACGAGATCCGGTTCGAGATCGCGCGGCAGTTGCTGCAGGACACGCAAGTGCCGCTCGCCCAGATTGCGGCCGCTCTCGGGTATTCCGAAGCGAGCGCCTTCACCCGGGCCTTCCGGCGCTGGTCGGGCCAGACGCCGACCGCCTGGCGGACCGAAGGCGATCATGACTGATTGCCCCGGCGGCCTAAGCCGTCGAGGGATCGGCCCCAGTCGCCTGAAGCAGGCAAGCGGCTGCGGGATCGCGGTGGCGACGACCGCGTTGCCGCACTGACAATGTCCGAACGCCAAAGGGAGACCGTGTCATGAACCGCCTGCTGCTCAGCCTTGTCCTTGCCGCGCCATTGATCCCGGTCAGCACCACGGGCATGGCGCAGTCGCAGTTCGATGGGCGCTGGACTGTGACGACCATCCCCGAGAAGGGCGCCTGTCGCAGGAAGCATCATTATGCGATCGTGGTTGAGAAGGGAGTGGCCCGCAATGCATCCGGGCGGACGAGGGCCAATGTCACTGGCGGGCTGGAGCCGGACGGACGCGTTCGGGTCGGCCTCCAACGCCGTGGGGCCCAGGTTGACGTGACAGGGACTCTCGCGGGGCAATCGGGTTCCGGTCACTGGATCGTCGCCGGAAGGATCGACTGTTCGGGACGGTGGACTGCCTCCAAATGGGGCTGATGCCTGATGGTGGAGTCGCCCGCGAACCAGTCCTGCACGAGGTCCGAAATATACTGACACCATTCAGAGGTCGCGCCCGTCCGCCGGGTCTCTCTTATGCTTCATCGCACTTGGATCGCGCCGCAGCGCCGGTGTCCCGGGACCACGACCTGTGCTGGTGGCTCGGATAATAAGGACCGCTAATGGCACGGGGCTGACCTTCGCCGTACTTCCGCGGCGCTGGGATGAGCGGACCTTCAATCATGCCCGCGGTACTACCGAGGTTGACCCGTTGCGGCCATTCCGGATCCCAATCGCAGCATGAGTCCCTTATGGTTGCAGCGTTACACCCGTTGGCTGGGCAATGTCTCGTATGCCGGAATACGGCCGGCCCGTTCCAGCTTTTTGAGCCGTTTGGACGTCACCCGGGCTCGCTCGGCGCTCGAAGGGTTGATGCGTTGCTCCGTCAAACCAGGTAGCGGCCGTCGGGCGGTACCTACCTCGTCCACCGGGCGTTCCTTTCGGCGCTGGTCCCGCGAGATGACCACCGCCTGGCGAACCGAGGCCCACCCCACGGGATGGCGCTGTCCCAAACTGTCAACAGATTGTCCCGGCCGGTCAAGCACGGCGCTCCGGCCGAGCTACGGTGAAATCGGGTAGGACAGGAAGATCGTTCCTTGTCTATAATCGCCCTGGGTTCGGGGACAAGTGCCGGTGCTCTCCGATCACCCGCCGGACCGTCAGCGGAGGCGAAGCGGTGCCAGTCACGCGTGATCTCCCATCGGACAATCCGGCCATGCAATCGGAGCTGCTGAAGGCTGGCCGGAAGCGGCGGGAGACGCTTACCTTCCTGGTCCTCGCAGTCCTGATCTGGCCCTTCATCGCCGTCGGCATCGTCGCAGGCTGGGGGTTCGTCGTCTGGATGTACTACCTGTTCACGGGACCGCCCGGTCCGGTCTGAAGGGGAGGCGCCGGATGACCGAAGCCGTGGATCTCAAGCGCCGCAGCTTCCTGCTCGGGAGGCTTGCCCCGGCAAGCCAGGCCGCCGGACCTCCCATCGCCGTAATCGGTCCGTCCTGTCTCGCCTTTCGGGGCATCGCCTGCATGAGCTGCCGGGATGTCTGTCCGGTGGAGGCCGTGCGGTTCGAGCTCGCCGTTGGTGGTGCCTGCCCCACGATCCTGACCGACGCCTGCACCGGCTGCGGCGCCTGTGCCCGATCCTGCCCTGCCGATGCCATACGGGTTTTCGCGCGGGAGGCCATGGCATGACCGGCGAATGTCACATCTCCAGCCTCGTGGTTCACAGCCGTCCCGACCGCGTGCCCTTCATCGTGGAGTGCATCGGTGCGATCGCGGGAGCCGAAGTCCATGGCGGCGAGGATATCGGCAAACTGATCGTCACCCTCGAAACGGAAACGGAAAGCCAAGTCGTCGAGCGGATCAACGCGATCCAGCTCCTCGACGGCGTGCTCGCCGCGACCCTCGTCTTCCATCATTTCGAGCCTGTCCAAGAGCGGGAGTAGATCCATGGACCTCACGCGCCGCACCGTCCTGAAGGCCCAGGCAGCCGCAGCCGCAGCCGCAGCCGCTGGTATTTCCCTCCCTGCCGTTGCCCAGAACATCCTGACGGGTGAGGACCTTCAACTGCAATGGTCGAAGGCTCCCTGCCGCTTCTGCGGCACCGGCTGCGGTGTGATGGTCGGGGTGAAAGAAGGCAAGGTCGTTGCCACCCACGGCGACATGCAGGCCGAGGTCAATCGCGGCCTCAACTGCGTCAAGGGTTACTTCCTCTCCAAGATCATGTACGGCAGCGATCGGCTCACCCAGCCGCTCCTGCGCATGAGGAACGGGCAGTTCGCGAAGGACGGCGCGTTCGAGCCCGTCTCCTGGGACCAGGCCTTCGACGAGATGGCGCGGCAGTTCAAGCGCGTGCTCAAGGAGAACGGCCCCGAAGCGGTCGGCATGTTCGGCTCGGGCCAGTGGACGATCTGGGAGGGCTATGCCGCCTCCAAGCTGATGCGGGCGGGATTCCGCACCAACAACCTCGATCCGAACGCCCGCCACTGCATGGCGTCCGCCGCCGTCACCTTCATCCGTACCTTCGGCATGGACGAGCCGATGGGTTGCTACGACGATTTCGAGCATGCCGACGCCTTCGTGCTCTGGGGCTCGAACATGGCCGAGATGCACCCGATCCTGTGGACCCGGGTGACCGACCGCCGCCTCAGCCATCCGCATGTGCGGATCGCGACGCTGTCCACCTACGAGCACCGCACGACGGATCTCTCGGACATGGCGGTGATCTTCAAGCCCGGCACGGACCTCGCGATCATGAACTACATCGCGAACCACCTCATCCAGACCGGGGCGGTGAACCGCGAGTTCATGGACCGGCACGTCAACATCCGCATGGCCAACACCGACATCGGTTACGGCCTGCGGCCGGAGCACGTGCTCGAGCAGCGGGCGCAGCACGCCAACGACGCCCAGGTCTCGCATCCATCGGATTTCGAGGCCTACGCGAAGCTCATGAGCGAGTACACGCTGGAGCGCGTGTCCGAGTTGTCCGGTGTCCGGAAGGAGCAACTGGAAGCTTTGGCGAAACTCTACGCCGATCCGAAGGTCAAGGTGATGTCGCTCTGGACCATGGGGTTCAACCAGCACGTTCGCGGCGTCTGGGCCAATCACATGGTCTACAACCTGCACCTGATGACCGGGAAGATCGCGGAGCCCGGCAACTCACCCTTCTCGCTCACCGGCCAGCCCTCGGCCTGCGGCACGGCGCGCGAGGTCGGCACCTTCGCCCACCGTCTTCCGGCCGACATGCAGGTCAACAATCCCGAGCACCGCAAGCACGCGGAGGAGCTCTGGAAGCTGCCGCACGGGCTGCTGCCGGAGAAGGTCGGCTATCACGCCGTGCAGCAGGACCGCATGCTCAAGGACGGCAAGCTCAATGCCTACTGGATCATGTGCAACAACAACCTCCAGACGGCGCCGAACACCAACAACGAGACCTATCCCGGCTACCGCAATCCGGCGAACTTCGTGGTGGTCTCGGATCCCTACCCGACAGTCACCGCCATGGCGGCGGACCTGATCCTGCCGACGGCGATGTGGGTCGAGAAGGAGGGCGCCTACGGCAACGCGGAGCGGCGCACCCATTTCTGGCACCAGCTCGTCAACGCCCCCGGCGAGGCCCGCTCCGACCTCTGGCAGTTGATGGAGTTCTCGAAGCGCTTCACCACCGACGAGGTCTGGCCGGCCGGGGTCCTCGATGCCAACCCCGCCTACAAGGGCAAGACCCTCCATGACGTTCTCTTCGCCAACGGTCAGGTGAACAAGTTCCCGCTGTCGGAGCTCGATCCGGCCTACGAGAATCGCGAGGCCAAGGCTTTCGGCTTCTACGTCCAAAAGGGATTGTTCGAGGAATACGCCAGCTTCGGGCGCGGTCATGGGCACGATCTGGCGCCGTTCGACACCTATCATCAGGTCAGGGGCCAGCGGTGGCCCGTCGTGAACGGCAAGGAGACGCTCTGGCGCTACCGCGAGTGCTACGATCCCTATGTCGAGAAGGGCAGCGGGCTCCAGTTCTACGGCAATCCCGACAAGAAGGCCAACCTCATCGCCGCACCCTACGAGCCGCCCGCCGAGACCCCGGACGACGAGTTCGATCTCTGGCTCGTCACCGGCCGCGTGCTGGAGCACTGGCATTCGGGCTCGATGACGCTGCGCGTGCCCGAACTGTACCGGGCGTTTCCGGGTGCGGTCCTGTTCATGCACCCGGACGACGCCACCAAGCGCCATCTCCGGCGCGGGCAGGAGGTGCGCATCATCTCCCGGCGCGGCGAGATCCGCAGCCGGGTCGAGACGAGGGGACGCAACAAAATGCCGCCCGGGGTGGTCTTCGTGCCGTTCTTCGACGCCAGCCAGCTCGTCAACAAGCTCACGCTCGACGCGACGGATCCGATCTCGAAGCAGACCGACTTCAAGAAATGCGCCGTCAAGGTCGTGCTGGCCGCCAGTGCGGACGCGGGGAGGCAGCCATGAGGCACATCGTCTTCCTGTCGCTTCTCAGCGTGGTGCCATGCCTGGCGGCCGGGGTGATCCTGGCGCAGGATGCGCCGCGCCTGCGCGGGCCGGAGCCGTTCACCGAGGAGGTGCCGGCGCCGCCAATGCAGCGCCAGGTCACCGACGATGTGCGCGTCGGCCGGAACTATCCCGACCAGCCTCCGGTGATCCCGCATTCCATCGAGGGCTACGCGATGGACCTGAACGCGAACAAGTGCATGTCGTGCCATGCGCGCAAGTTCACGGAGCAGAGCCAGGCGCCGATGATCAGCGTGACGCACTACCAGGACCGGGCCGGCAACACCCTCGGCGGCCTGGCCCCGCGGCGCTACGTCTGCGTCTCCTGCCACGTGCCGCAGACGACAGCGAAGCCGCTGGTGGAGAACGTGTTCACCGACATGGACGCCATTACCGAACCTGAGCGGCAGCCCGAGCGGAGGACGCGCTGATGGCGGCCGGTATCTCACGCGCCTGGGGCTGGTTCCGCGGGAATCGCTGGGTCAACACGGCGCTGAGTCCGCCGGTCTACCTCAGCCTCGCCTTTCTCACGCTTGGCGGCTTCGTGGCCGGGGTGGGCTTCTGGGGCGCCTTCAACACCGCCCTCGAGGCGACGAACACGGAGCAGTTCTGCACCAGTTGCCACGAGATGCAGGCCAACGTCTTCGAGGAGCTGAAGGGCACGATCCATTTTACCAACCGCTCCGGCGTGCGGGCTACGTGTCCCGATTGCCACGTCCCGCACGAGTGGACCAACAAGATCGCCCGCAAGATGCAGGCCTCGAAGGAGGTCTGGGGCCACATTTTCGGCTCCATTGCCACGCGGGACAAGTTCCTGGCCATGCGCAAGCACCTGGCGGAGCGCGAGTGGGAGCGGATGAAGGCCAACGACTCGCTGGAATGCCGCAACTGCCACAGCTCGGAGTCGATGGACCTGACGAAGCAGAACCCGCGCGCGGCCTCGGCGCACGAGCGCTTCCTGTTCTCTGGCGAGAGAACCTGCATCGACTGCCACAAGGGCATCGCGCATCGCCTGCCCGACATGTCGGGCGTTCCGGGATGGCAGTAAGCCCATGAAGATCAGCAGCATCGTCATGGCAGCAACCGTTCTCGTGACAGTGCTGCCGGAAGCAATCCCGGTCGTCTGGGCACAAGGGCAGGGTGCATCGGTCCCCGCCACGCAGACGCGTCCCATCGAGCCGCAGGAGTTCGTCCGGCTGGCCTACAGCTCCGCGTCCCTCCAGGCGCAGGCCGCCAGGCTTGCGGCCGGACGCGACACGAGACCGGAGGTCAAGAACTACGCGGCGTCAGCGGCCGATTTCCGCACAAGCCTCCTGCAACGGCTCGAGGCCTTCGCCAGGGAGCGCAGCATCCCACTCCCGGCCATGAAGGAATTCGAGCATCAGGTCATCCTTGAGAACCTGGAGCCGCTCGATGCCCTCGAACTGAGCCGACGCTACGCGGAGATCCAGGTGCAGGCGCTTGATCGGGAAATCGGCATCTACCAAGCGGCAAGCCGGAGTCCGCATCAGGAGATCAAGGAATTCTCCGCTCAGGTGCTTCCCCAGTTGCAGCAGCGGCTCAAGGGTGCGCAGACAATGTACGACGCCATCAAGCCGTGAGCAGACACATCAACGTTCGCTCAGGAGGCGTCTGCTGGACAGTCGTCGCGCAGGCCGACATCCGCTTGTCCACCTCACGCAGGAAGGCCACTGGCTCGCTACAAAGGTCCGGTCCTGGCACAGAGCTGAAGTACGCGGAATGTCAGCTCACGAAGGGAACACCGGACCTTCCCAGAGCGAAACGTGCTTACTGCTTTGACCGGATGCGAAACTTCCTGAGCTTGATGGATCTGCCGCTGCTACCGCCACATACGCCGCATGTTCGCGCCGACGTCGATCCGAACCTTTCTTGTGTCGGCGGCACCAGCGGTCGGCTCCGCCGTAGCGACGGGCCATGATACCCGCTCGAACAGCTTCAGGAGCGCGCTGGGAATGAAGCGGGTACGGGCAGCATAGACGTGGCGATCGCCTGTGGCGGATTGCTGGTGCGTGAAGAACCTCTGCGGCACAACGACATGAAGGTGGTCCTCGGCCCGGGTCATCGCCACATACAGCAGTCGGCGCTCCTCCTCGATCTCCGCCGTCGTGCCGACGCCGAGGTCCGAGGGGATGCAGCCGTCGACGACATTGAGGACAAACACCGACTTCCATTCCTGCCCCTTGGCGGAATGGATCGTCGACAGGATCAGGTAATCCTCGTCGCGCAGGGGCACGCCAGCCTGATCACTCGTGGCATCGGGCGGATCGAGCGTGAGTTCGGTAAGGAAATGCTCGCGGGAGGGATAGCCGGCCGCGATCTGCTCCAGCTGGATCAGGTCGGCCTTGCGGGTCCCGGCATCCTCATGGATGCGCTCGAGATGGGGCTCGTACCACGTCCGCGCCAGCTCGAGCTCCGCCGGCCATCCGGCACGGCCGACCTGAAGCTGCGCGATCGCATCGACAAAAGTGGGCCACTCGTCGCCGGCCCGGGGTGGAGCCGGTGCCTCCATCAGGGCACCGATCGGATCGGCAGCGGCGTGCATGCGATCGAGCACCCGCTGCGCCGAGGTCGGGCCGACGCCGGGCAGGAGCTGCATCAGCCGAAAGCCAGCGACACGGTCGCGCGGGTTCTGGACAAACCGCAGCAGGGCGAGCAGGTCCTTGACATGCGAGGCATCGAGGAACTTGAGGCCGCCGAACTTCACGAAGGGAATGTTGCGCCGAGTCAGCTCCACCTCGAGCGGCCCGGAATGGTGCGAGGCCGGAACAGCACTGCCTGCTGCTTGAGGCTCATGCCGGCCTCGCGGTTCGCCAGCACCTGCTCGACCACGTAGCGGGCCTGGTCGGCCTCATCGCGCACGGCAACGAGCTGCGGCCGCTCGGCCGAGGTGCGGTCGGTCCAGAGGTTCTTGGTGAAGCGCTCGGAGGCGAGCTCGATCACCGCGTTGGCTGCGGCCAGGATCGTCTGGCTCGAGCGGTAGTTGCGATCGAGGGTGACGATCGCGGCCGGTGGGTTGAAGTGGCTCGGGAAGTCCAGGATGTTGCGCACCGTGGCGGCGCGGAAGGAATAGATCGACTGGGCATCGTCCCCGACCACCGTCAGACCCTGGCCGCCTGGCTTGAGAGCGAGCAGGATCGAGGACTGGAGCCGGTTGGTGTCCTGGTACTCGTCGACCAAGACATGGTCGAAGCGCCCGCCGAGTTCGGCCGCGATCGCGGGCTCGGCCGCCATCTGGGCCCAGTAGAGCAGGAGATCGTCGTAATCGAGCACGTTCTGGCGCTGCTTGGCCTCGACATAGGCGGCGAAGAGCTGGCGCAGCTCGGCGGCCCACCCCGCGCACCAGGGATAGGAGGCGCGCAGCACCTCCTCGATGGCCATCTCGGCGTTCACGCAGCGGGAATAGATCGCAAGGCAGGTTGCCTTCGCTGGAAAGCGGCTCTGTGTCGAGGAGAAGCCGAGCTCATGTCGGACGAGGTTCATCAGGTCGGCCGAGTCCTCACGGTCATGGATCGAGAAGGCGGGGTCGAGACCGATCTCCGGCGCATAGTCGCGCAGCAGTCTGGCGCCGATGCCATGGAACGTGCCGGCCCAGGTCAGGGCGTCGGTCATCACACTTGCGCTCTGGCCCATGACCTTGCCGGCGATCCTCTCGACCCGATGCGCCATCTCGGCGGCCGCCCGGCGGGAGAAGGTCAAGAGCAGGATGCGGCGGGGATCGGCGCCATTGACGATAAGGTGGGCCACGCGGTGCGCGAGCGTGTTGGTCTTGCCCGATCCCGCACCTGCGATCACCAAGAGTGGGCGCGTCGAGGTGGGAGCCCTCCCGTCGGTGACGCCGTGTTCTACCGCCCGACGCTGTTCCGGGTTGAGCTTGTCGAGATAACCGACCGAGATGGACACTGACGAATCGTCCCCTGCTTCTTCTCGGACGATTGATCCTTGTTTCTGGTTTTGTTCGCAAGTGACGATTGTTTGCTCGCAATGCACATCCTGCTGGGAGAGGTCTGATCCTTTGGAAGAAGACCGAATTTGGTAACGAACCGCAGACTACCGTGCGGCGCCGTCGTTCCTAGGGCCGGAAACAGAACCATGAAAGGCTTTCTGCTTGCCGCGATCGGGATTGTCTTTGCGCCTGCCGCAGTTCTGGCTGACGGCCTGAGCCTTGCAGGCTCCTTCTGGCAATGCACCCGCTCCACCGACCAGTCTCAGTTCGTGATCGCTTTCTATCCAGGTGGTGGCGTCGGGGGAGGGGAGTTGGAGAACAACGAGGTGAGCCCCTACATCTTCGATGCCTCCCAGACGAAGTCAGGGGAGTGGCCTGGGAAATGGGAACAGACAGGCCAACGTTTCACATGGGTGTTTCCGGATCAGAGCATTCGGATCGAAGGTAGCCTCTCAGGGCTTGGTCAGTCAGCTGCGAGGCTCACCGGCACTGGAACTGCCTCTGGCGATAAATTTGCAGTGACGTGCAGAAGCCTGGTGAAACTGCCCAAGATCGGGGACGGGCTCGTTGTCCCAAGGGATAGCCGCTTCATTGACTTGGATGGGGATGAGGGAGAGCTGAAGGTGCCCGCTGGGGTCTCCCTTCAAGAGCCAGGATCGCGCTGATATCTACTTCGTAGCGAACTAACGTTTTTTGAGCGCGTGGGAGTGGAGAAGCTCCATAGCGCTGAGTGCATCGCCAGTCGCGGCGAAGGCTGCCGTATTGTCAAAGATGCACCAGGCTTCTCTTCCGGCCTGCGCGTGGGCGCCAAGCGTCCCGGCCGTATCAGCGATGACCTCTTGCGAGTATGCCGAGTAATACATTTTGGGCGACCCATGCAGGCGGTAGTAAACGAGGCCGGTCCAGCCGCCCGGAGTACCGGCACTCGGATGAGGCTTGGGATCTGCCGCCACCCGTGCAATCGGTGCTCTACGAGGAAGGCATCGACATCGGCCGTGAACCATGACGCGTGCCGGGGCTCACAGACGACGTCTCCGCCGAAGGAGGCTCGAACCTTCTTAACAAACGGCCTGACGACCGCAGGATCAAATTTCAGGCTTGGGACAAGCTGGATGAGGACCGGTCCGAGCTTGGGACCTAGACCGGCGATTTCTCCAAGAAACCGCTGCAATGGCTCGTCGACATTGCGCAGACGGCTTTCGTGGGTGATCGTCTTCGGCATCTTCACGGCAAAGCGGAAGTGCTCCGGGACATCATCGGCCCAGCGCTGATAGGTCGACAAACGATGCGGGCGGTAAAATGAGGAGTTGATCTCAACGCCGTCAAACCGGCTCGCGTATCGCACGAGATGGCTTCCTTCGCTCGGGAAGGCATCCTGGTATTGCTTTGGGATCGCCCAAGCGGCGGTCAGAACATAGATGCGGCACTCAGTCATATTCGACTTTGAGCAGCAGGCTGCCGGGGGTTAGCCTCGCTTGAGCTTCCCAGCCGCTGCATCGAGCTTTTCACGGCTATTCCCAAGTTCTTTGATTAACGCCTCAGCCTGAGCAACGCTGATCCCATGCTTTTCGGCAAAGTACTCGACCTCGTACGTCTCCCCGCCGGCGACACGGCCCCGATCAGCACCGCCGCGATTGGCTTTATCATCAGACATTCGGCTACTCCGTTTGCCGTTAGCTCAGTTCCAAAATGCGCGGAGGCGTGGAGCGGTTTCATGCGACGTTAACCGCGTTGGAGATGCCTGTGGAGAACTCGGAACGAGTCATCTCAGGGCGACGTTGCTGACTCGTGTGGGTACCGGCCAAGGTTACCGGGCCTGTCACACAGTAGCGTGTCTTTGGGAGTTCTACCCATGGCTGAACGGACGGTCTGGAAAGGCCACATCAAGCTGTCTCTCGTGTCCTGTGCGGTCGGCCTGTATCCCTCCACCTCGTCGGGAGGCAAGATCCGGTTCAACACCCTCAACCGCAAAACCGGCAACCGGGTGAAACGCCAGTTCATCGACAGCGAGACGGAGGAAGTCGTCGAAAGCGAGGAGCAGGTGAAGGGCTATCTCGTCGGCAAGGGCAGTTATATCCAGGTCGAGGACGAAGAACTCGATGCCCTCAAGGTGGAAAGCACTCACACCATCGATATCGAGAGCTTCGTGCCACGCGATGAAGTCGACGAGCGCTTCCTTGATACGGCGTATTATATCGCTCCGACCGACAAAGTGTCGAACGAGGCATTCTGCGTCATTCGCGATGCCATCCGCGACAAAGGTATGGCCGGGATCGCCCGCATTGTGCTGGCGCGGCGCGAGCGCATGATTCTGCTGGAGCCTCTCGATGAAGGGCTTGTCGGGACGACCCTTCATGCAGCGGATGAGGTCCGCGATGAGGACAAGGTTTTCGATGAGATCAGTGAGGTGAAGTACCCCAAGGAGATGAAGGACCTCGCCGGCCACATCATCGAGAGCAAGGCGGCACACTTCGATCCCAAGCAATTTGACGATCGCTATGAAGAGGCTGTCGCCGAGTTGCTGAAGTCGAAGCAGGCGGGCAAGCCTCTGAAAGAGGAGGCGTCCGAGAAGCCGTCGAACGTGGTCAATCTCATGGACGCGCTTAAGCGCAGTGTTTCCGCCGAGAAGGATGGCTCCGCGGGCAAGAAGGCTGCTCCGGCGAAGAAGCCCGCAGCGAAATCGAAATCGGCGAAGAAGCCCGCACCCAAAACGAAGGCGCGCAAGGCTGGCTAAGTCCCCGACAAGTTGTATTGCGTAGGAGTGTGCTATGGTGGCGGGATCATCCAGTCTGAAAGCCAGGAGTGTCCGGTCCCGAGCCAAGCCTTCTACTAAACCAAAGGTCCCGGGTTCTCTTGCCACCTACCAGGCGAAACGGGACTTCTCCATCACGATCGAACCCAAGGCGAAGAGGGGCAAGTCTCAGGGTGACCGCTTCGTGGTTCAGAAGCATGATGCTCGCCGCCTGCACTATGACCTGCGGCTTGAGCTCGATGGCGTTCTCAAGAGTTGGGCAGTAACAAGAGGCCCGAGCCTGGTTCCAGGTGAGAAGCGCCTTTCGGTCCACACCGAGGACCACCCGCTGAAATACATCGACTTCGAAGGCGTCATTCCGGCTGGCCAATATGGCGGTGGGACCATGCTCGTCTGGGATCAGGGCTACTGGATCCCCGAAGGCGATCCCCGGGAAGACTATGCCCGTGGTCGACTGACCTTCATCCTCGAGGGCGAGCGTCTCAGAGGCAGGTGGCACCTCGTGCGGACGCGTGGCAAGCCGGGACAAAAGAACGAGCAATGGCTGTTGCTTAAGTCCGACGATGAGGCTGCCCGGACCACTGACGATCCAGGCATTCTGGAGGAGAAGACAACATCACTGAAGTCAGGTCGCACGATCGAGGAGCTTGCTGGGGAGGGCGAGATCCGCATCGACCACGCAGCGCGTGAGAAGGTGGCAAAATCACGCGTTGGTAAAGCGCGACGGCTAACCAAGATCGGCGGAGCGAAGAAGGGCATTCTTCCAGCTTTTGTCGAGCCGGCCCTGGCAAAACTGGTTGAGAGCGCGCCAAGCGGCACCAACTGGCTGCACGAGATCAAGCTCGATGGCTACCGCATGCAGGCGCGCATCGATGGCGGCGAGGTGCAACTGTTGACGCGGAAGGGTCTGGACTGGACCGCGAAGTTCAAGCCAGTTGCGAATGCCCTGAAGGAGCTGAAGCTTCCGTCGGCTTTGCTCGACGGCGAGATCGTTGTCGAGGATGAGGCCGGTGTCTCAAGCTTCTCGGCACTACAGCGGGAGTTGAAGGGCAAAGGCGAGCGCTTCGTCTACTATGTCTTCGACCTGCTCTATCTCGACGGCGAGGATATCAGGAAGGCCAACCTTTCAGACCGCAAGGCAGCATTACGGCTTCTGTTCGACGACTTGCCTCAGGGTGGTGTTGTTCGCTTCAGCGACCATATCGAGGAGGATGGCGCGACGCTCGTCAGGCATGCCTGCCGCATGGGTCTGGAGGGGATCATCTCCAAGCGCGCCGATCGGCCCTACAGGTCGGGCCGCGGCGAGGATTGGGTCAAGTCGAAGTGCACTCAGCGCCAGGAACTGGTGATCGCCGGTTACTTGCCCTCGACCGCGAGCAGGAAGGCGGTAGGCTCACTGGTGATGGGTGTCTATGAGGCTGGCAAGCTCGTCCCAGTCGGTCGCGTCGGCACCGGCTTCACCGCGGCGGTCGCCGGCTCTCTGTACAAAGCTCTCTCCTCAATGGAGATCAAGGCGTCGCCCTTTGCCAGCAGGCTCCCTGCCGCTGCCAGTCGTGGAGTGAAGTGGGTCAGGCCGGAGCTGGTCGCGGAGGCGGAATTCCGCGGGTGGACGCATGACGGCATGGTCCGACTGGGCTCGTTCCAAGGCCTGCGCGAGGACAAGGCCCCCCGGGGGGTCGTGCGGGAGACGGCCGGGGAAGCTCCTCCCGCCGCAAACCCCGGGGCCACAATCCTTGAGCAAGCCCATCTCACCCACCCCGACCGGATCCTGTGGGAAGACGAGGGCATCACCAAGCTCGGGCTCGCTCAGTTCTATACGGAGATTGCCGATTGGATCCTGCCTCAGATCGTGAACCGGCCTTTGTCGCTCCTGCGTTGCCCAGGCGGCTCGCAGAAGGAGTGCTTTTTCCAGAAACACGCTTGGGCGGGCCTCGATGAGGATCTGATCCAGCGGATCCGCGTGGGCGATGACGAGGCAGTGGCGATTCGAGACCTCGGTGGTCTTCTCGCCCTCGTGCAAGCCGGCGTTCTCGAGATCCATCCATGGGGCTCCACGCTGAAGAATCCGGAGAAGCCCGATCGCCTCGTCTTTGACCTCGATCCTGGAGAGGGCGTCAGCTGGGACGCTGTGGTTCAGGGTGCGACCGATGTGCGCGACTATCTCGAGGGCCTCAATCTTGTGAGTTTCGTCAAGACATCCGGCGGCAAGGGCCTGCATGTTGTCGTTCCACTCCGCCCGAAGGCGTCATGGGACGAGGCCAAGGCCTTCGCGGCAGGTGTCGCGTCGGCCATGACCAAGGCGAGCTCCGCCCTCTACACGAACACAATGGCGAAACGCGCGAGGACGGGCCGGATCTTCATCGACTACCTTCGCAACGGGCGGGGTGCGACGGCTGTGGCGGCCTATTCGACGCGAGCTCGGGCTGGGGCTTCGGTGTCAACGCCACTCGCCTGGAAGGAACTGCCGACGATCCGCAGTGGCAACCAGTATCGGATCAGCAATCTGGCGGCGCGGCTATCACATCTTCAAGACGACCCTTGGTCCGATTTCGGAAACGTCGACCAAGTGATTCCGAAAGGGACGAGACCGCGGTAATCTTGATCCTCCACTGATCTCAAGGTTTATATGAACGGCACTGCGAAAGAGACCTGATGTGGCAGGTATAACTGGCTCTGGAGAGGACGTGTCATTCTACCCCAAGTTGGGGAGACTTTGGGTAGATACCGCAAATCCGGGTGTAGTACCACTCACAGGTTGAAGGCGGGGAACTGAAGTTTGGGAACAAAGCCGGCGAGTACATCAACGAGGCCGGACTTTGGCACCGGCTTTGATCTGAGATTGACTACCCACAGTTCTTTTTAGACCAAATCAACAACCAATTTTAATAGCCGAGCTTGAAGAACGGCAATCATGGACTCTATTCTGTTCCAGTCGACTTAATTCGGCGACCTATCCGGACAGCGTGCAGAGCATGCAGAGCGTCTTACTGCCCTTCCTCCTTCAATAGTTAGCCTGAGCCGATGTAAGTGCATCGGGGCAGGAGTTCAGGAGTCCTTCTTTTGGCGACGCTGAAGCAATTCGAAGAAGCGCTGCGCACCCAAGGCATGAACATGGCCCTGGCCATCCTGGAGAAGATGCGCAAGGAGGAGAAGAAGACGCGTTCAATTGCCCCGGCCCGTCGGGTGTCCGGGCGCAAGATGACGCCGGAACTCGCCCGCAAAGTCCTCGAGCTTCACAACACCACTGACATGACCCAGCAGGAGATTGCTTTCCAGCTTGGGGTTAACCAGGGGCGCGTGAACGAAGTCATTCGCCGAGGGAAATGGTTGACCGAAAACCCGAATTCCGAAGAAGCGCAAGCACGAGACAAGGCGAAAGCCCGAATGAAGCGAATGAAGTCTGAGGATACGCCTATCCCTCGCAAGCAGCCGGTTGCAAAAGGTGTTGAGGAGAGGCCCAAAACGCCGAAGACGAAGCCGGCCAATTCGGCACAGTTGTCGATCGACGACTTCCTCAATGTTTCGAGCGATTGAATGGAATCGTATGTCAGTGGGGCTTGGCCCCGCTGCTTACGATCAGGTCAAGCCGCGGCAGATCTGTGTGGTGCATCAACAGCACGCCGTTCTTATGCGCGAGTTGGTGAGCTGATTTGGTGAAGACCGAATTGGTCACCACCACCGCGTAAGGCGCATCCTGAAAGGCAGCGGCCGCATAGGCCTCCTGCACCGCCTTGTTGCCGACGGTGCCGTTGTAGAATTTGCACTGGATCACAACGCGTCTGTCGTCCTTCTCTGCGATGATGTCAGCGCCCTGGTCGCCTGATCCGGGAGTAAGCGCAGCATGCCATCCTGCCTCCTGTAGGACATTCCGGCAGTAGAGTTCAAATTCCCTGCCAGTCATTGCATCATCGAGTTCGACCGCTGGCTCAGCCGGCTGATATCGGTCAATGATCCGGTTGATCCGTATCCTGAGGCGGCTCAGGTGCCTCTTGGGGTCCTTGGCGAACAGATGGTCGATCTTTCTGCGCTGAAACTCCGGCAGGAGCGTCTTTTTGATGAAGGTGGAGAGGTGCTTGTCCCAGGCGTCTTCTGACACGTTCCCATATTCGTCTGGCGACAGCATATGGGCACGTTTCGTGGCCAGCGTCCGGACATGCTTCAGGGCCGCCCGCTCGGTCAGATCCACGATCAACAGATGGGAATGGACCTTCGTCAGGCGCAAGAAGATCAGAATTCCCAACATTGACCACCCAGCAACGGGCTGGAGATACAATCCGATGAGGAACGCTGCGATCAGTGCGAGGCTGAAGCCCTTATGTCTCCAGAGGTACCGAAACATGCCCTTTTCCCGCGGCGAGCGGCAATCGTTGATATGACTGATCGTCCTCTCGATAGCTGAGTGGAGTTACCATAGGCTTCGCAAAGAAATAACCAGGCGGGAACTCACAGGAATATTTCGGCCGCTACTGTTTTGTGATCCGGGTCCAGTCGAGAAGTTGACCGGCGAACTCCTGGAGTTCTTTTGCAGTCCTGGTCTCGTCTCACTGGTTGACTCGGCAGCACACTTTTCGTGACCCTCAAGGCGAGCACCACAAATATTAATGGTAAGATCGCTGCTGATGCGTAGTCTTTGAAGCCTAAACACTGAGAATCGTAGAGAAGAACGTCGGAGGGTGCATCGACGCGTCGGCTCGATAACTCAGGGCGTGGAATCAAGGACATAACGCCAAGCCGCTTGGAACCAGCCCTTTACTTGCGAATTGATTCGGCTTTTTGCGCTAAATGATTCTGCCTAAACGAGTTTTCCAACGGAGAATCCATCTATTGTGAATGGATTCTTGACGTCCGACTCCACAGCCACCTCAGAATCGGGCAAGGCTCGTAACGTTACGAGCTAAATGGGTGTGAGATGCCGGACCCCTTGACCCGCCAACGCGTCCAACGTCTCCGTCAAGCCCGCAAGGAACGGGGCTTTCGGGAGACGAACGTATGGCTGACTAAGGAGGTCGATCAACAAATAGATGATGCTGTTGCAAGAGGGCGCTTTCCCTCTCGCCGCGTCGCGATCACCCATGCCCTCGCAACATTCTTCGAACAGGAGAAGAGCACAGTGACTTAACCTAGGCAAAGCAAAAGGCCCACGAAGCTGGAAACTTCGAGGGCCTTTGGAGACCCACCGCGGGGTGGGCATAGAGAATGTTTCGCACCGTTCTTATGCCATCCCGACAAGCTGCGTGTCAAGAGCATCGGTTTCGGTGAACGCTCCCGCTTTGCCCTCAACACGGAGGGTACGATGCAGCTTGCATCGTCAGGAGGCCGGCGGCTGAGACATGCCGCTCTGGCCGCGAGGAAGCTTGCGCTCGAAGCCGGGCGCACGGTGACGCGAAAAGAACTATCTGCGGCAGCCCGGGATGCCGGCAAGGCCCTCGACCTGAGGCCGGCCCAGCGCGCGGTGCTGTCCGAACTCGTCGCCTGCTGGGGTGAGCAGGAATGGGAGCGGCTGCTGGTGTGGCCGTCGAACGACTATCTCATGAGCCGCACGGGCCTGACCGAGCGGGCGATCCGGCGCATCCTGCGCCAGCTCGTCGATCTGCAGCTGCTCGCGCCCAAGGACTCGCCCAACGGCAAGCGCTACGCCGTCAAGGACCTGGCCGGGCAGGTGGTCGACGCCTTCGGCTTCGACCTGACCCCGGTTTATGCCCGGCGCGGCGACTGGGCGGTGATGCTCCTGGAGCAGAAGCAGCTGCGCGAGGTCCGCAAGCGGGCGTTTGACGAGGTCACCATCTGCCGGCGGGCGACGGAAGAGGCCCTGAATGCGCTGGCGGAGCATTTCCCGGCCATCGACCGCAGTGAGCTCGAGGACCGGCTAAAGACCCTTCAGGCCCGGACGCCGACCCGCTCGCAGATCACCTTGCCGGCTGATCTTTTGGACGCCTGGCAGCTGTTGAGAACTGCTACGGAAGAGACCTTTTATGAAGCGGGCAATGCCGGACTCGGAGTCCGCCACTTAGAAACAAACAACGATCCTCCTAGTGAGACTTGTAACAAGAGCTTTCCAAAGAAAGCTGAGGCGGTTCGTCAAACCGAACAACCACCGGAGCACCTATCACCGGAATTGATCCTTGAGGCCTGCCCCACCCTCAGCGATTACCCCGAACCGATTGAGGATGTGTCCGATATTGTGGCGGCTGGGCGCTATCTGCGAGGCTCGCTGGGGGCGAACGAGAGTGCCTGGAACGAGGCGGTGGCCGAGATCGGCCTGGTGCGGGCCGCGGTGACGGTGATCTACGTGCTGCAGCTCTACGACGACGATGTCTCGAGCGGCGAGGGCCGGATCAAGAACCCGGGCGGTTATTTCCGCGCTATGGCGCGCCTGGTCAAAGCCGGCCGGATCGACCTTAGTGTCGAACTCCTCGCCATGCGGAGGCGTCGAATGTCATGAGGGGAGAGGGATCATGCGCGCTCCGACAACTGGCTTGTCAGCGTGTTGAGTTTCTGGTGGGCAGGATTGGATGTTCAGTTCGCTCATCACAGCGTAGGCCTGCGACGGAGAACGAAGAGGCAAAAGCATGGTGTTGATTTCAACCGTCGTGGGCGGGCTCATCCTCTACGTGATCTTCGAACGGTACCTGAAGAAGGCACTGCTTCGGACCCAAGTCCAGCACAAATCCATTGAGACGGGCACCCTGATCACCGCCATTGTTGCAATTGTCCTGGCGGCCGGGAGCTTGGCCTACACACTGACGTCGATCGGTGCTCTTGAGGAGCGCGTCATGCGGCTCGAAAAGGCCGCGCGGAACCTCCCTCAGGGGAGATAGAAACGGCCTGGATGAGCGATTAAGGCCTGTAGGTTGCTACGCTGACATTTCGATGGCTGGATGCATCACTATTGTGAATCATTGCGACCGAACAGATTCAGGATCTTGATGAATGTGGCCGCATTGGCCAGCCTAGTCAAAAGCGGGTCGAGCTTTATGAAATCTAGTTAAAGGCAATGGAGGCGCTTGAGAGATGACTCCAGCGAAAGCGGCGACGAGGCTATCTGCTCAGGGGCGGGTACGACAAAGGAGTCCAGGAAACTTGGATTGGTCGCAGCGCAGGATCCTGAACAACTCGTCAGTGACTGTGGGAATGCTGCCCTCGATCTATGCTACAGTGTGATCAGAGCTTCAACAAGGCACGCGGTTGATCGGATCAAACGGGCGCTGAGAGGATGACCTGAATGGACGAGAGTTTCTCGCCGACCATTTTCCTTTATGGCATGGCTCTCGTGTTCGCTGTGGGAAAGGCGTTCACGCTGACGATCTGGCGAACCCTTCCTAAACCCAGACCAGGGCTAAAGCACGAGATGCTGCAGGCATGGAAGAAGCGCAGGTTCCAGAAACAAGCCGCTAAGAACGCAGTCGAGCATCCTCGAAGCGAGTGGACGGCGGACAATCCCTTGTCGAGCACGAACGAGGCGACGGGTGAGCCGCACGCTGCAGCACCACCTCCAGAAAAGGAGGCCATGCTACAACCGAGGCCCAACGCACATTTCTGAAAAGTAGCTTTGCAGGTTCCAGGCAATTCAAACTCACTGGGTTGATCGGTACTTGCAGCTTCGGCCAGGTTCTCAAGCAGGTTGTTTGGCAGCCGACGCTACCGTTCGATCGCCACTTCCGCTGGCTTGGTGAGACAACGTCTCGTACTTGGCGGTGCGGTCAGGGTCATCAGTAGTGGCGTGACACTAAGTGAGAAACGTCGCCGGAGTTCCAGGCCGACGTGCCTTTCAGAGCATACCCATTCGAATCAGGATGCGGCGCGTTCCTACACGTGGGCCTGTAGCTCAATCGTTAGAGCCGGCCGCTCAAGCCATCCTGTCTCAAGTCGATGGCAGCCGTTGAAGCATCACAGAATAGACCTCGATTGCATACCTTTCGATCTGCCCAAACTTCGTCCGACGAACCTGTTGTAATTAGGAGCTCAGGTTGCTCGTATCGGACTTGAGCATGAGGCGAATAAGAGGCTCGCAACGGGCATTAAATTCTGCGTCTGCTCGTGCATACTTCTCTCTTATACGATGTCGTTCGGCTTCAACGCAGTGAGACAGCAACATGGCTGTATACGGGTTGGGCGGTGGAATGTCGTAAGCCAGTTTCTTCACTTCCTGGATAAATTCGTCGACCCAAGTATCTTCGACCATAACCAACCCCTTGGGCAATCAGCCGAGCTAAAACAGTAATCCAAAGCCGATAACCTTGCTATTTCTTCTGAATAGTCGCGAGGCAATACAGCGGGTTCCAAGAGTGGTACTACTGTTCCACTCACGACGGCGGCTCTGGCATGGTTGAGCTTAGAGTCGGTCCGAGCGATTCATGAACTTTGACAAAGCCTTGCGATCCTGCGGGTCATGAGCCGGATCATGGCGAGTTGCACGAACGCCAGCTGCGTGCGCGTGAGGTTCTCAAAATCCTTGACCAGCCGGCGGCAGCGACCGAGCCACCCGAAGGTTCTCTCGACAACCCACCGCTTCGCGACCACCACGAAGCCTTTGGCGGCATCCGATCGTTTGACAATCTCCAGAACCACCTTGCCGGTCCGTTTCGCGGCCGCGGCTGTTGCTGCGCCGCTGTAGGCGCCATCGGCAAACAGGCGCTGCAGGAACACGAACACGCGCCGCACACTCGTCAGAAGCGGCAGAAAGCCCTCCCGATCCTGCACATCGGCCGGTGTCACATTCAGCCCGAGCATCAGGCCCAGCGTGTCGACGATAAGGTGACGCTTCTTGCCTTTGACTGTCTTGGCCGCGTCATCGCCGATCGGATCGATAGGCCTCCCCCTTTTTCGGCGCTCTTGACACTCTGGCTGTCGACGATCGCGGCGGTGGGACTGGCGTGGCGTCCCTCAAGCGCGCGGACCTGCTGGTAGAGCGCGAAGTGCAGGCGCTCGAGCACGCCATCGCAATGCCAGCGCACGAACCAGCCGTGCACGGTGCTGCGCGGCGGCAGGTCTCTGGGCAAAGCCCGCCACTGGCAGCCTGTGCTCAAGACGTACAGAACGGCATTGAGGATCTCGCGCAAGCGCTCCGGCACTGGCCCGGACCTCGTGCGACGGCGCAGAAACGGTCGCACCAGATCCCATTCGGCATCCGTCAGGTCGCTCGGGTAGCGCAAACCTGTGCGAGCGTAGCGACCTCGGTTCTCTGGGGTCCACATGGGCGCCTCCGCTAATCGGCGCCAACCAGTGAATCACAAGTCATTGCTCGGATTCAAATTTCACTCGGACAGGCTCTTAGCCTCGTCGATTATCTTGAGGTCGGCAGGCTGGGCCTTTGAGGTCGCAGGCTCGAACGTCACACGGTGAGGAAGCGAGACCCGACGCGCTAACGTTCCTGTCCGAGGGTACACATTGACTGACCCTGGCCCGAAGACGCCCAAGATCAGCGAATACAGCGAAGACTGGCGGAGAGGGGAGACTCGAACTTCCGAGGCGGTTGATCGTATGCCGCGTTCTGGGTGAGGTGCCACGTCAGGATACAAGAAGAGACAAGGCCAGAGAAGAAAAAGTCGAACACCTTTCCCGGGGACTGTTCTTGCATCACCTAAGTGTTCATAAAATCCGGGAAAACTGAAAAACTGCCCACAGGCCCCTTAGTGCACTTACGGCGCTTGATGACGAGCGCGAAGGCTTCGGACCTGCTCCGTTCCGGGGCGGCTACCGCTTTCGCGCCTGCACAGCTTTTGCGGAAGGCCGAGCCCACTCCTTGACACAGCCGCTGCGGTGGTGACCGGCATGGGACGCGATCGGATTTAGCGGGTGGGGCTGACGGGGTGGCGGGCCGGCATGCCAAGCTGTCGCACGAAGGGGGCGGGGTGTTGATTCATTGCGGAATGGGACCGTCTTTTCGAGGACAGCGCATAAACTGTCACGTGTGCGCTCCGATCCGGATTCTGTGCGCCTTTTACTGGATACCGGCCTATGGCGCCAGGGCATCATGCTGGAGTTAGGCGACTGTTAACCATGCCGCCCAATAATGCTTTCTTTGGGAGCCTTAGCGATGGCCAGACGACCGCTCATTCTTCTCATTCCTGCAGATCGCCGCACCGGTGCTCTCACACAAGCTGGTCTCGAGGGGTATGGTTACGATGTCCTGGTAGCGGGCACCGCTGAGGAGGCGCTTGACCTCCTCCGTGTACATCAGAGGGTCAGCGTCCTGGTCGTCGACGTCGAACCCGAGAAGGACTCTGACGGAATCGCACTGGCACAAACTGCCCGCCGATCCGATCCGAGCATTCATGTGATCTATACCAGTGGTGCGCCCTACAAGCTTCATGAGCGGCACAAGGTTAGCGGCGCGCCTTGCTTGCGTACGCCATATCATCCGCATCAGCTCGTCGGGGTCATCGGACAGATCTCGAGCCGACACTGTCTTGATGAGTATGAAATGCACGCAGCCTGACAAGCCAATAGCACGGACGCTTTGGAGATCTCGATCGCAAAGGACAGCCATCGTTCGGCTGCCCTGGCGGATAAACCGTCATCCCAAGCGCGCAGCCGGTGTCGGCCAAGGAGAAGCGGAAGCGTGAGGAGTTGATCGCGCCATATTCCGATGTCGTGCCTTAGGGCCTGGCATGCTGCGTCTCAAGAATGACGCGGCCTCTCGGACGCCATTCCTCCGTCCGGTCTCCGCCGACTAAAGCCACCTGATGGCGACGATACCTTTTTCCGTTAGGACATCGGGCATCGCATGCGGCCCCTCAACGGGTTGGTCTGATCGCAGGGCGGCTGCGCCTCGATCCCTTGACCACAACAGCGGGTCCGGACCTGTCGGTCCTGAGAGCGTTTTTCCCCGGCCTTGCGGCCTTCCTCGCGCGACAAAAACGCTCCCCCGCGCCGTCCTCCACGTGCGTTGCGGGCCTGCGGCTGCGGCGTGATCGCCTGACGATCCTTCGACCGCCATCGAGGCCGCGCGGTGCGGCCCGACCAACGGAAAAAGGAACACTCCCATGGCGACCATCGGCACCTTCAGGGAAACCGACAAAGGCTCCTACACCGGCACTCTCAAGACACTCACGCTCACGGTCAAAACCCACATCACCAAGAGCCCAAAGTCGAACGATCAGGCTCCCGACTACCGGATCTTCGTTGGCCCGACCGAATTTGGCGCCGCATGGCTCAAAACCTCCCGCGACGGCCGCGAGTACCTCTCGGTCAGGATGGACGATCCGAGCTTTCCTGCTCCGATCTTCGCCTCCCTGGTCGAGGGCGAAGGTGACGTGTTCGGCCTCATCTGGTCGCGCCGATCTGGCGAATGACCCTCCGGCCCCCGCCTCACAGGCGGAGGCACCGACCCCACTAGCGTCATATCAGAGAGAGCGCTCATGTCCGCCTTCGTTGTCTCGACCGCCCATATCGATACCATTGTCTCCGCCGCCATCGAGCTCGAACTCTTCGCCGCCCGCACCGACCACGGCACCCTCGAATGGGTCTGCCACGAGACGGCGACTGCCTTCGGCCAGATGCTGCTGGCCGAGAATGTCCGCTCCGTCGTCCACCGCTACCGCCTGATCGGCAGCACCGAGGCCTCTGACTACGCCGAGCTCATGGAGACCTACGAGTTCCGGTACCGTCCCTGCGTCCGGGCCGGTGTGGCCGCCAAGGCCCTGGATTGCTTCGACTACCAGTCTTGCGAGACCGACAATTACGAGACGAGCCTCGCCTGTGGGTTCTCGAAGGCCAGAGAGATTGGACCCCTGCTCTTGAACCAACTCCCAGTCAGTGGGGCGTGCAGACGGAAATTTATCAGCCTCGCAGCAGCTACCGACCCGTGTGAGGCCGTCTTTCAGCCAGGCTCCATCTGCCGCATGTCCAAGATCTCCAGCAGAAGAACGCCCAGGATAGCCACAGCCAGAAGTGTTATCACCATCAGGATGAGGCTGTGCCACTTTCCCTGTTGCGCCAGCGTAGCCTTGATGGCTTCAAGCTTGCGTTCTTGTTCACGCTCAAGGGACATGTTTCTTCCTGGATCGACCGACTTTTGCGTGGGTTGCCTGGGAAGATAATCAGCTAAACATGGGTGAAGCTGTGCGATATCACACACGTGATACGCGAAATCCGAACTGATCGGATCCCAGGGTGGACGGTGAACCGTCATTGCGCACCTGTCTCTCGCGTAGTTGGCGCATTCTCTCGGGGGCCACGGCTGACGCCGTGAGTTTCACAGAATAGGCGATCTATACGGCGGCCGCTTTTGGCGGCCGACTCATGGCTCTTGTGCCGGCTGGAGGGAAGAGGGGCGCGGCCCCCTCTCCCCAGCAACCCCGAAAACCCGTCTCCCCATCATTCGAGCTGTCAGGCCGGATCGCCCGGGCCTGCCATCCCTGCATGACAACTCTCCGGCGGCCCTCCAGGCGCATTCGCGCCTTCCGGGTGGGAGATCCCCTGGCGGGATACCGGGAAGATCATCGCCTTCCGCAATGACTCCCATGAGTTCGTCTACCCAGCGTGCCAGTTTGATCAGTCCCGACCGATCGAAGGGCTCGATCGGGTTGTCGGATACTTTCCGTCTCCCGAGGAGGCGTGGGAGTGGCTGGTCACGCCCAATCTGTACACCGACAGCGCAGCACCCATTGACCGGCTGCGGTCAGGGCACATCGAAGTGGTCATTCGCGCGGCAGAAGGTGTCAATGACTACCAATAAGGATATGAACTCAATGCCAGACGACACGATTGTCTCGGATCCGGAAGTCCTGGGTGGCATGCCGGTCATCAAGGGCACACGGGTCTTGGTCCATGACTTGGCTGCGTCCGTTAAGGCAGGTATCCTGCGGGATCGTATTCTGGCGGCCTACCCCACCATCAAGGAGCATCATCTGGATCTGGTTGTCGCTTATGCTGAGGCCAATCCATTGCAGCGGCGGACCAGTAAGCTTCCAACAAGGCCAGGTGCAACCCTGGCGAAGCCCGGTCGGATATCGAGGGGGATTCAAGAGTACCAAGGACACATATCCTCATCGCGACCGCGACGTGCGAGAAACCAAGTGGGCTTTAGCTGTTCTTGAGAATCCGGGAGCGGGAACGCATCGCGGCCATCAACTTCGGCATTCGGGAGCATGACAAGCAGAATGCTTCGACGTCTTCGTGACACCAAGGCATTCGCCCAACCAATCGGAAACCTGAATGTGGCACGTCTCCCCCAGTGGGCGCCTGGATAGGCTCACGGTCTTCAAGCATGTCGGAGGCGGCTACGTCCCGGCCGGCGAGATGACATTCGAGGGCAGTGAGTTTCTTCGTCCCGGTGCATTTCAATATGACCAAAGTTATCTTGAGACACCTGGCGCAACGCCGCTCGATCCTCTTGGCCTTCCCGTCGTGTCACAGGTTTTCCCAGGTGTCCCAGAGGCTCCACTTGCGCTGCTCGACGCCGGGCCGGAGGGCTGGGGTCGAAGCGTCCTTGCCATGGCCTTCGAGGGATCGGTTCTTGGTGCAGCTGAATTTCTCGCGGCAGGCACCACAGACCGCACCGGTGATCTGGCCTTCGGCGCCTCTGGTGAAGGGGGACCTGGACATTGGCGGCCTGATGGCTCCCAGTCGTCGGGGATCTCCAACCAATGCGACGATCTCGAAGCCTTGATGCTTGCCGCCATCGCGGCGGATGAAAGCGACGCGACAGCCGATCAGCTCGGGATGCTCGTCCGAGCCTGTGCCGATGTTGGCGGCGCCCGCCCGAAAGTGAGATGGCGCGACCGGGAAGGGGAAGGGATTGCGAAGTTCCCGACCTGGGGCGACAAGTTCGACGATCCGCGCATCGAGGCCGTTTGCCTGGATGTCGCGGAATCCGCCGGTCTCCCAGTTCCGCAGCGCCGGCTTGAGACCTTCTCGGGCAGGACCGCTTTGCTGGTGCGGCGCTTCGACCGGTCGGAGGATGGCAAGCCCTATGCTTACTTGAGCATGGGAACGCTGCTCCAGGAGCCTGCAAGCAGCTATGGAACGACCAGAACCTACACCGACATGGCAGCGGCTGCCCGGGCGATCGGCATTGAAGCGCCGGAGGAGCAGATGTTCCGCCGGCTGCTGGTGAACGCCTTTCTGCACAACACCGACGACCATCTGCGCAATCACGCAGTCATCAACACAGGGGAGGGGTGGGAGCTCTCGCCGGTGTTCGACGTCGTTCCGTATCTTGAACGGAAGCGACACGTCTGCGCTCCTGGACCCGGGTTCAGCCCAGAGTGCGATCCGCAGGTGGCGTTTGCCTCGCACATTGCCTTCGGGTTGGCTGAAGAGCAGGCTGAGGCAATCCGCGATGATGTCGTGGCGGCGGTGCGCCGCTTGCCTGAGTTTTTCGATCGTCGTGACGTGAGCAAAGCCGATCAGGAGCTTCTGCGGGGATTGGGGCAGCAATGATCCAGATCCCGACTGTGCCTTCGACACGTTCCGGACGTTGGTCCAGATCACTGATAGCATCATGCGCCGCTTCCAGGCACTCTCAGGATGCGCGTGCCGGACGTGCTCAGTCAAACGCGCCTTGTCGGCACAGTCTTGATCTTGCCTCTCGCCTCCTGAGCCTCGGCGTTCGGGTGGCACGCGTGGTTGATGAAACTCACCGTGGTCCCAAGTGGTAGCCCATCGATGGTCGAGCGACTGTTGACGGCGAACACGGATCGAGCCTGAGGCCGGTTGTGACCTCGGCGTTGGTGCTCCTCGGGCCGATGTCGTCGATGATCAACGAGCCCTTCTCGATGACAGCGATGGTAAACGGGCCGAGGCCTGTCCTCGAGCGTCCCACCCAGTCGGCCCTTGGATGCCCTTCATCAGTTCGTCCTTCCACACTGACCCACCAGCCTCGCCATACCGCGGCTCCCGTGCGGCCGATAAGAGAGGTCACCACCGGTGAGACAGGCGCTGCTTAACCAGACAGGGCGGGCAGGGACGTTCCAGTCCCAGAAGACACAGAGAGAGAGGATTACCAGAAGAGATTGAGACGAGGATAGAAACGTAGAAATCCCGGAAAATGACAGTTCAAGACGCAACCCAGCCCCTGCGGGCCGGGCGGGACGCTCTCTGCCTCGATCGCACGCCGCTCACCATCGTGCAGCGGTTTCCTTCAAACCTTCTGACGAAAGCCTTTATCGTGACCACCCCTACAGACGAATCTACTTTGAGCGCCGACGAGCTCGCCACCCTGATCAAAATGCACGTCTTTGGGCAGGATGCTGCCATTGACACCTTTGCGGCGCAGGCCATCCGTCGCCGCGACACACGTCCGGCGGATCGCCCGCTCGGCGTCTTCCTGTTCGCAGGACCCGACGGTTTCGGCATCAACCGGATCTATGAGTGTCTCCAGACCACAGCCGGCGTCAACGCGGTCCGCGCCTCCTTTTCCGGAGCGGTGGCAGCGGCGGACGTCTTGTTTCAGGTGAGCGAGGCCGCCGACGCCCCCCACACCGTCGCCGATTTCTACAAGGTCGACCCAAGGAGCGTCGCCCTTCTCGACAACATCGACAAGGCTAACCCAGACATCATGGCCCGCCTGCAGCAAGCCTGGAGCACCGGTCTCTTGCGCAGCAGCCAGGGAGATGACATTTCGATCGCGGGGGGTATGTTTCTGCTCACGACAAGAGTGGCCAGCACTGCGATCGCCGAGTTGGCCCGGCGCGAGAGCGACCCGGATCGGCTGCACATCGAAAGCCTCAAGATCCTGCTCGATGCCGGCTTTCCGGCCCCTGTCCTGACGAGCATCGACCGGATTGTTTGTCTCCGCGACATCACGCTCGACGATCACTTTCGGTCGGCTTATCGCGGGATCGCTGAAGCCGTGGCTCCTCATGGTCTCGCGCTTGAGGCGGGTGGGGTCGATGCGCGGATCCTGATTGAATTCATGGCGCCACTTCTGGGCGGGCGCGCCACGGCCGGCCGTGTCACGGACGAGGCGCTGGCGGCTTGCCTGGCCGAGGCTCGGGCCCAGGGGATGACGCGGGTGCGTCTGATCCAGGGCGAGAGTGGTGTCCTTGTGGTGCCGGCCATGACCCCGGTGACGGGCGCATGAGCGGCCTTGACCTGGATCCCGCCCTGCGGTTGCAGGCCCACGCCCTTCTCGACCGCTTGGTCGGGGAGGGGAGCACCTTTTCATCCGGCGATGCCCGGCGTCTGATCGCGCTTGTGCCGATGACACGAGCCTCCCGGCTCTCGTTTGTGGGCACCCTCACGGGCCGCGGCGGCCGCCTGCGCGGGGATGCCGCCGGCGTCGGCCCGGTGGACCTGGAGGGGGAGGCGAGGGATAAGCGCCTGTCGTGGAAAGCGCCCAAGCTTTACCGGATCGGGGGCTATGAGGTGACCCATGCCCCGGGAGAGATCGGGATCAGCCTGCTGTGGCACGAGACGCGGATCGATCAAAGCGGACAGAGCTGCGTGCTGGTTTACGACGCCATAACCGGTGAGCCGCGGGAAATGCTGATCGCCCGGGAGCGCTCGCTTGGGTTGTTCTTCATCCGCTTGAGCTACGTCTCGTACATTCCCTGGAAGACGCCGGTGGCCGGATAGGGAAGACCCTTCAGGTCATCGGTACAGCCCTTCCGACCCCCTTCCCCGACACCGTTTCAACCAGCGCCGCCACGAGCGGCGCTTTTCATTTCGACTTGGACACCTTCATGACAACCCTTTCTTCAAAGCCAATGCCGATAGTGCCCGTCCCCACCGCCGCCATGATCGCCGACGCCCTTTCCGGCGCTGTGATCGGGCAGGATCCGACCCTGGCTGCCCTGGCCACTGCGGTGCACGCTCAGCTCACACTCCATCAGCCCGGCCGCCCCACCGGCGTCCTCCTCCTCGCCGGCCCTGACGTGGCCCGGGCCAAGGACGCGATCGCCCATGCGCTCGCCGACGTCCTCGGGTACGACTGGGGCCTGTACGATCTCGCCGATCCCGACCTGACCGTGGAACAGTTGTTCCGGTCCGGACCATCGGGCCCGCGTCCGGGCTCGCTGTCGCATCAGCTGATGCGCGTGCCGCACTCGGTCATCGTGCTGGATGGGATCGAACGAGCTGACCCGCCCGTGCTTGAGCGCCTGATCGCGAGCTGGCGCAACGGGGTCATCCTCGACATTGCGGGGGAGGGGATCCCGACCGATGCGGCGATCTTCCTGCTCACGACTGCCGTCGCGCCCGCGCGGCTTGGCCAGATCGGCCGGGAGGACCTGTCGGCCGATCAACGGCACCTCGCCTGCCTCAAGATCCTGTCCGATGAAGGGGTGCCGGCGGGTCTTCTGTGCGGCGTTGATGTCGCCTTCTGCCTTCAGGGCCTGACGATGCGCGATATCGCCCGGGAGTGCCGTCGTCGTCTTGAACAGCAGGTGGCCTCGCATGGGCTGAGCCTGACAGAAGATGGTCTCATCACCGAAGTTCTGACATGTGCCATGACCTCGGCGCTTGGCGTCTCAACACTGGCGTTCCGGCACCGCCGCGTCGCCCTCGACCGTCGCCTCGCGCAGTGCCGCAAGACGGGCGTCACGCGCATCCGGCTGGTGATGGACGGGGACGAGATCGGCGTTGTGCCGGTCAAGCCGGCAGATGCCGCTAAGAGCGCACCATCGGCATCGAACCCTTAGTGAGCGTCCCGCGGTCGTCTATCATCATGGTCGCAGAGCGCGATCTTGGAAACCGAGATGCCCCGAAACCGGGAGCCGGAATCTGCCGCGATTTGAGACGGGACGCGTCTTGTTGCGGGTGCGGCGGCCGCGCCATTCGGCATAATGACCACAAGGTCAGTGTCACCAGAGCCTTGCAGAGCAGGTCGCGTCGCAGGGGTTGGTCCTGGCTGAAGGCGACATAGACGCGTGATCCTGATCCATCCCATGGATCCGGCGATCGAGCCCTTTGCCTCAGGCGTCACGTTCCTGCGTGATGGCGAGAAGCAGGTCTCATGGAATCCTCCCACCGTTCACAGAGTCGGAGGGTATGTGGTCACTCACTCCTCGGGCCAGATCGTCATCGACATGATGTGGAGCGAAACGTGCGAGGATCGATCGGGCCAAAGCTGCCTGCTCCTCTACGATCCTGACATGCGAGAGCCGCAGCGGATCTCGGTTCAGAAGTCCCTGCCCCTGCTATTCATCCGCTTGGTCTAAGTCACCTACGTTCCGGGAGGAAGCCAGACTCTACGCGGACAGGGGTGAGCTCATTGCCCCATCGGCGGGCCTGCCGCTCGAGAGCTCTGCATCGATCATCGCCTCGTGACTCCACCAGTGGTCCGAGCGGGTCAGATCGCCACCACGGCCTACGACCTCTGGAAGCCGGAGTACTCGTACACCTCGCCCATGAAGGAGGCCGCCTACCACGGCTTCGTATTCGGCTCGCTGTCCCCGCGCAGCAGCCTGAACCGCGACAAGTGATCCCGCTGACCGGTCCGGCCCTGAAGCATGCCGCCTTCCAGCGCCAGGCCGATTTCGCCACCGACATCCTGCTCGGCAAGGTGCCGGAGATCGAGGCCTTCCTGGCTCTCGATGACGAGAACGCCGCGATCGACCAGGAGGACGATCGACAGCAGGCCGCCGTCCGGGCTGTGATCGACGAGGCCCTGGCTCAATACGTCCCGACCCAATGGGACGCCGAGCTCGTCCGTCTCATGGAAACCATGGACTGGACCTTCGACTACACCGATCGGCCGAACAGCGCGTTCTACGATCAGCGCCGCGAGATCGAGCGCCGCCTGAAGACCCTGCCGCTGGAGGTCGCCATCAGCTTCCTCGACGTCGCCAGCCATATGTGGAGCTACGCCTACCGGCTGCTCCGCAACCACCCGGACGCGATGAAGGCAGCCGCATAAGCCGGCTCACGACGAAATAGGGAAGGGCGGTCCACCTCACGGTGACCGCCCTTTTTCGTGCCGATCGGTCCAAACCCCTGAGACCGTCTATCGACCGCTGTTGTCGATGCTATCGAGATAGCGTTCGAACTCCAGCTGTTCCACGGCCTCGGCCGCCATGAACTCCCGCAGTGTCGGAACGTCAGGCTCGTCCCAAATGATAGCCTTAAACTGATCCTGCATACTCCATAGATGCCGGTTCATCATGACAGATCCATGGAGACGACGCGGGAAGAGCCAATAAGGAAAGCGCTCATGGCTCCGGTTCCAGTGCGGGATCGACTGGTCACACTCAGCCCATTCCGCCATATCCCGAGGCGAGAAGCCTTCAAGCCAGGTCATCGCATTGATGACCTTCTTATAGACCTCCTGCTCTTCGTCGGTCAGCCTTCCCAGGATCTCATAATCGTCCTTGGCCATACGGATCTTGGCAATATCGAGCCTCATATCCAGATCATCGTTGTCAATCTGGCCCGTCTTGTAACACCAATGGTGGAACTCCACCGACCACAGCCGCTCCTCAACCAGAGGCCACACGCAAATACGGATGCGCTCCTCTTCGATCCAAGGCTCGATCATCATCTTGAATGTCCGATAAACGCCCATAGCGCCCCGATAATTTCTCAGGCCATCTTTGAGCATCTCATCGACCTCTTCGAGGGTCATCTCATCCTCGTCGTTGAGATATTTGACGTAGAGCCACTTGAGGACATCCTCCTCCTTCATGCTCTGGTCAGGGTTTTTCTCATTATAAGTCGGATAAACCGTCGAGAGGCCAAAGCCCTTGAAGACGTCCTTCACTTCAGTCGGAGCCGACTGAGGATCCGTGAAGTCGTAATCATGCTTGAAGGCCCCGTGATCACCACGCTCCCAAACCCGGCTCTCCATGAACCTCAGGAAATGGCGCTCCTTAGCCTCAGCCAGATCAGCCGCGTCGAGTTCATCCTGATACTCCTGGTCGAAGCCCAGAGGCCGCGCGAGGAATGACGGCAGAGGACGTTCAACGAAATCGGTCTCGTCGACCACCGACTTTGCCGGTGCCGGAACGACCTCAGAAAGGGTCGGCTCGACCTTAGTCTTGACCGAAATCGACGTATCGCTGATCGCGACATCGATCTGGATCGCCTCAGGCTCAATGACATCCACGCCACGGCTGCCCGCGATCGTCGACTCCAGAAGAGTACGGCCGATTTCAGGGGCCAACTTCGGCACAGAGGCTGGGGCAGGGGATGCGGTCTCGGTCAAACCGGTATCAAATGTCTCAGTGGGAGAAATATGCAATGATGGCGTGGCTGTAGGTTGTATTGATGCGCTCCGAAGGCGACTGGCGGAAGTGGTCGCCCGCGAGCGGCGACGAGGGCGTGGGTTGTCAGGGCCCCCTACGGGCGGTCTGCCCGGTTCTCGCTTCGGTGCCGCCGTGAAGGCCAAATCGATTGCCGCTGCCTGTGCCGCTGTCCGATCGAACCGACCGCCGACGGTCGCTCGCTGGATCAAGGCAATTAGCTTTCTGGTCTGGCTCTCAAGAGCGCTCGCTGAAGCGAGCCTCGCCTCATATTCCGCCAGAGCCTTGGCTCGCATCTTCGGGATGCCTGTCTCAAGGGTGTTCAGAGCGCGCTCGAGCATGGTTTTTGGGCGCTCTTGTCCCCAAAGGTAGCGATTAGAAGTCATGATAATCTGTCTAATGTGAAAGTTGATGTTTGAGGTGAACTCAAATCATACGAGCAGCCTCAGCGGCCTGTAAACGCCAGAATTCGTGACTTTTCTTGAATAACTGCAGGTTTACTCTTGCCCTTTGCTGCGTGATGACGCCGCAATCGAAGCATGTCTCGTGGATGCTCTCGCGCAGTTGGCGAAGAGGCTGCCTTGCTACGCTGCCAAACCCGCCAAGATCCGCACAGCTGGCCGGTCATTTTTCGATCGTAACGTTGAGCCGCAATGAAAGAAATTCGCACTCTGGGGCATCCTCGCAGGATGATCGGCAAATCTCATTTAAGTGCTCTACCGAGGGCAAATTTTTTGTTCAGCTACGTTGCTCAAAGTGGAGTCAGGAGCAAATCGGAACGGTGGCTTGTTTCGTTCGCGTAGGATCCTGAGCAAATGTCGAAGCGTAAAAACTTGCTGGGCGTCCGCAGCGCGCGCCGGTGTTCAGAGCAATAATCAGGAGGCTCGCTTTTGCCACACAAGGGCAAAACCCTTTGCCTGATATCCTGCACATTGGTGCCGTGAAATCGGAGAACGGCATCGATGGCTAATTTCACAAGTGACGAATTTGCCTACTGCATTGGATGCGACCGAGAGCAAAGAATAAGGGCCGCACATCCGAACTGGATAGTGCTCTCGGGCACGGGGAGAGTCCTGGATGGCCAGTTCCCAGGCTCCTTCGGACCTGGCGCGGGCGGGGGCGAGAACTAGCCCGGGAGGCAGAAATACGTCTCCTTCGGCCGATCAGAATAACAGGCTCAATACCGCAAACCTGACGCAGGCACGAGAATACGCCACAATATATAATATTATTCCATCGATAAAAAGTTAGGCTCAATACCGCAGATTTTATGCACGGGGTCTAAACCCTCTCAACGATTGCGCCGCTCCCCGTCCAACACATCCGTTTGAATGGCGCGGTTCGTCCAGCGCAACTCGAAAACTCGATGGCGGGGCGACCGCGGCGGATAATTAGGCATATCTGAAATTGACCATGACCCCAGGCCCACGGCAGCCAGAAATCATAGAGCCCTGCGGCACAACTCGTCTCCTGCATGGCTGCTCTCCCGCCCATACAGACGTCCGCAAATTTGTCCCGCACGGATGTCTCACGAAGCGCAAATTGCCCTAACTTTTTGGTTGCCGGCCGTCCGAAACCTGCCGGCTGGCCAATCCTCAAAGTGGCATCTGGCTGGCCTTTCTGCTCAGGCTTCCGTGCCGGCCAGAATCCGTTCCACCACGTCAGCTCCTTGCTGCTGTATCAACTGCCAGAATTGAACAAAGTCCGTGACCTGTGGACCAGCCATGGCCAGGACGTCCGTCACGGGTTCGAGGCTGACTTTTTGCCGGGCTGCTTCTTCGGCCGCCCTGGCGGCGGTTGTTCGCCCGGCCGGATCGCAGGCATAGGCCAGCGCCACATACGCGTTAAGTTGCTTTGCCCTCGCGATCACGCCGGCGATCTGGTCAGGGCGTGAGCCTGTTGCGACATAGACGATCTCGCCGATGTCGAAGGCCTCGATGGGCGGCAGAATCCCTTTGCCTAGTTCTGTCACCGCGCGCAGGGCGAGAGCCTCAAGAGGTGTTTCGGTCAACACATAAACAGCCTGCGTCACAGGTCCTACGGCCTTAACGGAGAGAAACCAGACACCTGTCTGACTCACGAGAAATGGTTGCAGATGCATGACAGAGCTGGCCGGGTCTTCCGTGATGAGACCAATACGCGAGGGATCCACCAGTGGAAACGCCACCTGCACCTGGTCGCCGAGCCGGGCAATGCCGATCAACTCCTCGGCACACCTTCGCGCCTCCTCGGGCTTTGCCACGAAAAGGGGGTCTACAAGAAAATCCCCTACGAGTTCCGGCTCGGCTTCCTGATGAAACGGTTCTACATCCTGGCTCCGCTGCGGGCGGGACCCTTTGACCTCTGCCGCGAACCGGCGCAGATCATCACGGGTTGCGAGCCTCTCGCTGAGGGCAAAAATCTGCTGTCGAAGAAGCGTTATTTCTGCCAGTAGCGCACCATGTTTGGTCTCTTCTTGTTGAGCAGCAATGGCGGTCGCAGCTTCCTCCCGTGCCTTGGCCAAGGCCCTTTTCTTCCGCGAGCGCTCGGTGCTCGACATTGCCATTGCTTGCTCTCCGAAACTCAAAATCTCTGTGTCCCGAGCTGGATGGCTCAGTAAGTGACTGAAATCAAGCAACAATCTATTTTCGTCCCGGAGAGTAAGCAACGGGTACAGGATCGATGAGGGGCGGAAACGGCGGCCAAGGGCTTTTGGTGGTTCTCCCGTCACTTTCCTGGAGTTGGAGCCGCGCAAGACATCTAATAGGGTAGCCGTCTCGGGCTCACCAAGGCCTGTGAGCCCTTGTTGCTTGCTAGACAGTGCATGGCACCAAACTCCTCGTATCGCGGCCTCCACGGTCCCTTAGCACCTAACCAATGGCGACCGGGGTAAAAGCAGGGGTCCTTTGTTGCCGAAGGATCAAAACTCCGAGATCAAAGGCCGCGCTGTTCTCGCTTTTTTGACCGAAGCGCGCCGGAGGTGGCGGAAGTCAGCGATGAACAAGGCCCCGGATGCTTGGGGGCACCACTCCGAGCCGAAAGAGATCTCGATATGCGGATCAGTCGACGTGAGATCGTGCCGTCTTTCGACCACCTCAAAAAGGAACGGAGAGGGAAGTTCTCAAAAGCCCCTGAGAAGTGCGATCTGACCCCCAGAAGGAGCCATTACAGACCTTCAGAAAAATAGGCTCAATACCGCAAACGTTGTGGGTCGCTTTTGGACGCCACAACGTTAGCTTCGCTCCTTCGAGTGTTTTTCAAAAACGTTGCAATCAATTGCAACGGCAGCAGGGCATTCTTTGGTGGCCGAGAAGAGATCACCCAGTTCGTTCGGCTGGTGGCTTCGTCCGCGGCGACACCGCCAGTCCGAGAAAGACGAGCATGGCCTGGTTGAGTCGCAAAAGATCCTCGTCATCGAGCCTGCCGATGCGGGCGCCAACCTTGGATTTCGGAATCGTGGTGATCTTGTCCACCATCATGTGGCAAGGGGCCCGCAGTCCATTGCGCGCACTCGGCTCAACGAACAGGCGAAACAAGGGCGCCTCCGTCGGATCCGTGGTGAAGGCGCAGATGGTGATGGAATCCGTTCCGTCGAAGCTGTCGTCCTGGACGAGGACAACAGGCCGCGGCTTGCCCGCGTAGTCCTTGCCCCCTGAGACCGTCCAGATATCCCCGCGTCTCATTCATCGTCCCAGTCTGACACGGCATCGATAAACGCCTGGTCGTCCCTGGCATGCCCGCTGGCGGCGACCGCCACGGACTGACGATGAGCCTCGGACTTGAAGGCGGGCGCGCGCATATCGGGCACCCAGATCTGGATCGGGCGCAGCCCTTGTCGGCGCAGACGCTCACGATGCTGACGCACCTTCTCGCGGGACGGTCTGGATTTTGCTGGCGCGGCCATGGGCTCCTCGTTGGTTACATGTAACCTACCATATTCCGGCGCCCCCGCCTAGGCTTTGGTCCTGCATCCGTAAATCGAAACTCCCCGAAGACTGTGTGCCTCTCAGGTGCAACGACCATTTCCGAAGGAGACCCGTTACATTGTCTCATATTCCCAGGAGAATAAATTAGGCTCAATACCTCAAACTATCCGCGCTCTGCGGCGCCCAGAAAGGTTGCTGGGCCCCTTCGAGCCATTTTCAGGCGCGCGTTGGCAACGCCGCGCAACGGCATCAAGGGGATTTTGCTCGACAGCAACTTACATCGGACGATGGAATGCGAGATATCCTGAGCAAAATGTTTGGCTGGACCTCGCGGTGCGCATCTGACTCGTTGAATGACCAGCGGGCGAAGCATCTTTTTTGATCGGCAAGGAAACTCAGCAGAAACGCGTTCGTTACCTCGATCGTTGATAGACGCAAGTCCTTAACCAGCCGGTCCTGCATCGTGCCGAAGGTCAAGAACGATGATCCCAAGGAGACCACCACCGTTTCCGGCAAAACAGACTCGTTTCGGGTCTCAGAGGGTTGTCAAAATAAAATAGGCTCAATACCTCAGTTTTTGTGCACCCCTCCGGATCGGGTAAAAACTACTTCGCTCCAGCGCGTTTTTCAGGCTCGTTGCAAACGTTTGCAACGGCCGTGCGGCGCTCCATGTCTCGGGCTATGGCTTCGTCAGCCCAGGGCATGCCGCCAGTCCGAGAAAACGAGAGTGGCCTGATTGAGCCGCAAGAGATTCTCATCATTGAGCCGGCCGACCTAGGCGCCCATCTTCGATTTCGGGACCGTGGTAATCTTGTCGACCATCATGCGGCAGGCAGTGCGCAGGCCGTTGCGCGCGCTCGGCTCTACCGGAAGGCGGAATAAGGGGGCTTCGGTCGGGTCCGTGGTGAAGACGCAGTTCGTGATCGAATCTGTTCCGTCGAAGCTGTCGTCCTGGACCACGACGACAGGACGTGGCTTGCCCGCGTAATTCTTGCCTCCGGAGACCGTCCAGTTCTCTCCCCGTCTCATTCCTCGTCCCAGTCTGACACGGCATCGATAAACACCTGGTTGTCCCTGGCATGCGTCTGGTGGCCACAGCGAGGGATTCGCGATGTGCCTCGGACTTGAAGGCAGGCGCGTGCGTATCGGGCACCCAGATCTCTGGATCGGGCGCATCTTTGCTGGCGCAGGCGCTCGCGATGCTCCCGCACCTTCTCGCGGGACGGTCTGGACTTTGCCGTCGCGACCATGACGGGATCTCCCTGCTAGTTACATGTAACCTATTACGATCGACGGCTCGGGCCGGGGCTCTTTAACCCCGTCGCTTGCAATGCTCCGAAGAAGGTTCCAAAGGACAATTTCTCGCCGAGGACGCAACGGCGGTTTTCGAGAAGCGAGACCCGTTTACAGGCCTCGACGCTCAAAAATAAATCAGGCTCAATACCTCAAAGGTGACGCACCCCTTCGTGCGCATACTGATGCTGGGCTCAGTCAGGCCTTTTCAGACGTGCTGTTGGCAACGCCGCGCAACGTTTTGCGAGACGGCTTTTAGCGCGTCCACAAGGGGCAGGGCCCTTTGCACCCGCCAGAAGCTGTTCGTGCGCTCGGAAATTGTTATCGCCCACGACGCGCAGGTGATCCGAAGTGGGTGTAAGTCGTCAGGGCTCACCCGCTTTGTATCGAGCGCTTGGTTCGCGAACGAAATCAATGGGCGGGCGCCGGCGTCTTTAGCAGCGATCTCGACGAACTTCTCCGATGGGGCAACTGCAGGACTCCGGCTCACTTCCGATCGACAAGTGTCTCGCCATTCTTGAACTGCTGGCGGCTTCTCGCAAGTCCGTACGGGACAGCACTGTCTGCGCTCCTTGCAACCGCCCGGGCCAAGCAGGTCGGAGGTACTGATATCCCTTAATGGTTGGTGGAAAGACGTTGCGACGGCGGGCGGAAGCGGAGGCCCAGACGGCGGTGCTGCACCAGATTTATCGGAAGATTTCGAGCTACGCACCAAACAGACTACCGCGCGCAAACTCTTCGGCGCGTCTCGCTGAAGTCCGTTACCGATGATGTCAGCTCCCAAGTCTGCTAGGCCGAAAGTCACGAGGGGAGGAGGGGATGCGCTCGCGTTACGGCGGACAATCTCGACATTCCACATTGCGGCGCAATGGGATGGCGCTGGCGACGCATGCGAAAAACCAATCTCGGCGGCCAGCATGGCGCCGAACGTGCTTGAGCCAAGAATCCATAGCGGCATCTATGTTCCTGCCGCAGGCACCGCTGGAATGCGCTGATCCAGCCCCGCCGGGGCGAGAAACGCCTGCAGCTTGAGAACATCCTGCGGAAAGTGCTCGGCGGGGCGAACGGCGCAGCGCGCGGAGAGTGTTCTTGTCGGTTCCGGGTACGCGACCGAGCCCCAGTTCGATGCGACCGGGAAACAGGCGCGCCAACGTTCCGAATTGCTCGGCGATGACGAGGGATGTCAACGCACTGGCGATGCCCGGATATTGTGACGCTCGGCGCCCCAGATGTGTCGATAACCCCGCTCATCCGCATGCCGCGCCAGATCGCGGGCATTGTCGAGCGCCCCGCGTACGTCGACGTTCTGTTTCCATGCCATGACGGCTTCGCCCGTCATGGCTCATGACGACCCATAACTTGTCAGCCAGCTCCGGGGACCGGAGTAGCGGACAACGGTGCTTGGGGCGTGATGGCGCGCCTCCATAAGCAAAATTTCGACAAGAAACTCTCCCCTCGCTCCCCCGTGACGAATCAGGCCTCACGCCTGTCCACGTCCTCCCATCAGGCGCAGGGAGGCGTCAGAGCCGGTGACTTTGGGCTGGTCGAGGTTCAGGTTGCCGAGCTTCCAGGATTGAAGCACCACAGAGGTCTCACCCATCGCTTTCGGCTTCACACCACCGTCCAGGGCACGCTGAATCGTCAGCACCTTACCACTCCAGTCCAGCAGGAGCCGATCTTCCGGACCAAACCCTGCACGGTCCCACAACTCTCGCGGCAGGCGGATGGAGGTGTAGAACCTGTCCGAACGCTTGGCGTCTGGGATCGATTTCACCACGACAGGCGCGGAGCCCACCGTACGGGCTTTGTCCTCACTTTGGTTTAGACGCGCCTTCGGCTTCTCGCGCCCTTTGGCCTTGGATGTCACGAGGGGCCCTGGTTCTAAGCTAACGTCCGTATCCTGCTGTTTGACAGGTTCAGTCTCTCGCGTGAGCGGCTTTTCTGCCTTGGTGGGCTCTCGCTCGGGAGCGGAGGCGCTTGGAACCGACTGGATCGCGCGGACGACGTCTCTGAAGCCGCCGGAGATACCTTCAGCTGTTCGAACCATCAGAGGTGCGAACCGTGCGATGGCCTCGATTTGCTGACTGCCAAGAGCTACCAGCTGGCCCATCTGCTCGGCCATAAGCTCCATGGTCGAGCGAAGACCTTTCAACTCGGCGGCCATGCCCGTCAGGGCTTGTTCCACCTCTGGCGACAGGGCAGGCGCCGATCCGGTCTGCAGGGGTGCCTCCGGAGCAGGGGGACGAGGCGACGGCACGGGCTTGGGGCGGAAGACCTCCGCAGCGAGCGCCTCGGGCTTGCCCAAGTGGCGCGCCAGGATGTCAGCCGTATCTCGGGTCCGCTTGTCCGCTGGGGCGGTCGGGCGACTTGAAGGGTTCGCAGCCTCTGTCGACCGATGACGCTGAGCCTCGCGGGGTTTTGTCAGGCAAGCCGGACACAGATCGTAGGCGCGATCGCGTCCGAGAAGCCAGCCGCGGTCCTTGAAGTAGCCTTTGATGAAGTCATCACCTACAGACTTGCTGGATTCGTAGGTGTCCGTCTTATGGCACCCGGAGCATCGGGCGGTAAAACGGTACTGGGAGGGTGCCCCACCACTGCGGGTAATCTGCGGCTCGAACTGACGTGCGATGCCGGGCATCTGGCAAATCCTGATCGTTAGAAAAGATCTTCAGGCGGGGGACGCGGTGTGCTGATCCCTTCACCCAGAGAAGCAAAGTGTGGCAATCACAGCGGATTAACATCTGTCCCGCCAAATGCCAACCGGTCGGTTCGGGTATGCCGTATCGGTGAGGAAGGGAACAGCGTAGGCACACTTCCAAGCTTACCCGAAGCCGCTATAATCATGGGACGGCTGCTATCGAATACTCTTGTGCCGGCTGATGTGGGGGATGGTGGAAGTTGACATGACCGAGACATTCCAAGGAAGGGTTATTGCAGGCCGAGGCGATGCCGAGAGTATCGCCATCCAAGTCCTGAACTTCATCGTCGTGGATGTCGATCGGATCATCCAGTTCCTCAATATCACTGGGCTCCAGCCTGAGACGATCCGCGCGTCGGCAAGATCATCGCAATTCCTGCTGGGCGTCCTTGAGTATGTGGCAAAGGACGATGACCTCCTGAAGGCGATCGATCACGAGCTAAAGATTCGGCCAGCCGCGATCCTGGCGGCTATCGTGCATCTGTCGCCGGAGCCCGAGGAAAAGCCGCTCGATAAGAAAGTCGCTTCAACTCCTCAACTGCCGAGGCGCAACCTGTTCCAATAAAAAGGCAGCTAGCCAGATCACGGCTCGGGCTCACTTCTGATAACCGGCACTTATCAGGTGTGAGACATGTGCTTGGCTACCTCCCGGATCCAAGGCAGGGGCTGCTGAGATTGGAGGAGCAACGCAGGACCTGTCATCAAGGAAGCGATGGAAGCTGTCTGAATGGATCAAGGCAAGCAATACCGAGCGGCTCGAAATGCTTCAGATTACGCGTCAGCACTGTGAGCCCATGAGCCTTCGCCGTGCCGGCGATGGCAACATCCGCCCATCCAGGCGATTGACCAATGCTGCGAGCCTTGTCGAGAAGCCGTCCGGCAGCCCTGGCCGCCGCGCCATCAAAAGGCAGGATGCGAGGTCCGTAAAGATGTTCGACCGCGGCCCACCATGCTTCCAGATTGCTGGCCTTTGTCGTGGCTCCTTCACGTAGAGCTTTTACAATGCCCGCGATCACCTCTCCTGTTGTGACAACCGAGATAAACAGCTTTGGGGACATGGCATCCATCCACCTGACGAGTTCGTCTGGAGGGAAGCTTTTGGATGGTGCTCTGGCGGAAATAACGTTCGTGTCGACCAGATACACCTAAAACTCCTCAGACCGATGCGGGGGCTCGTGCCGCTCGGGAAGGTCGCCTTCTTCGATCGGCGCTGACATGAGCAGCTTACCAAACGACGGAACGGTCGAAAGGCGCCGAAACTCGTCCCAGGAAATGAGAACCGCTTCCTTTCGACCGTGGCGGGTGATCACGATCTCTTCACCGGCGGCTGCGCGGTCAACGATGGCGGACAGAGATGCCTTAGCGTCCTTGAGCTGAACCTCGTGCATAATATTACCTCTCTCGCCAATATGACTACAGTGGTCATATTGGACGAATCTCCATGGTTGTCAATGGTCAGGTGCTTTGGTGTCAGATCTCCATTGGCGAAGGGGTAATGGGCAACCTAAGCCACTGAGCTGAAGGAAGGATTCTTTGTCGGGCCAGTTTAGAAAAGGTGTTGGAAGGGCACACGCGAACTTGACCGCAGATTAGCCTAGGCAACTATGCATCCTGCACTAAAACGACAGCCGATAGCACCGCGCCATAATGGCATGCTGTCGCCAAGAGAACGAAGGCATGCCAGATCGCGTTTTGGAAGCGAAGGCTCTCCCACACGTGAAAAATGACACCGGTCGTGTAGAGCAGCGCCCCGGCGCCGAGCAGCCAAAGGGTTACAATCGGAAATGTTAGGATGTCGTCCCACAGGACGATGCCGCTCCAGCCGATCAAAAGGTAGAGAATGATCGAAAAGCGATCGAAGCACCCCGGCATCGCAATGGCCCAGAGTTCAGCACGATCATACTCGAAGCGCCCAGCAGTTGGTCGGTGCAAGTTCATTCCCCGCAGCAAACTCCTGCTGCGTGTATCTGTTGATTGAGGACGGAAGCGGGCAGACCTGACGGCGGGTGCATCTAGCCGTCGGCTCCACGCATTCGGGCACTCGGAAAAGTGAAACCAAAGGCCCCGCCCAAGTCGAGTGGAAACTTCCGCCGTCGCTGAACTTTTGATCCCAACACCTCACAGGTCGTTTGCGGCCTGAAAGCCTCGACAGGCCACAACCTGCGGATCCGGCATTCTTTCGAGCCGTGCCGCATAGGTTTCATCGTCCTCACCGATTCTCTGCGGGTACTTCCCGACTTTGAGGAGGAACTTCAGCGCGACCTCGCTAGAGCACCCGTACTGTTGAGCGAACTGCCGAACCAAGGACATCGTTTGGTCGTCGATCCGCGTAAAGCTCTCGATCAAAGCCGTTGCTCCGGAGCTGACTTGTCCAAAGCGAGTATGCAGGTTCGCGGGGCGAGGGGGAAGCCAGTGGCAATAGCGCGATGTAAGCGTGTCCCTAAAGCGCTTTTGGGATCAGTGTAGGGCATAGCCGGCATGCCTGATCCAGCCTCGGGCATCCTTTGCGGTGATGGTGTCGAGGGCGGGTTTGAGTTCCGCTTCCAAAGCTTCAAGAGTGCGAGGCGCTTTCGCCTTGAGCCGCTCTTTCATCTTGGCCCAGGCGGGCTCGATCGGGTTGAACTCCGGGGAATAGCGCGGCAGGTACAAAAGCCCGATCCCGGCCTGCGCGAGCAGGTCTCGCACTTCTGTGGCCCGATGCGGGCGCAGGTTGTCCAACACCAGAATGGCATCCGGCTTGGTGCGTTTGAGAGCCGGTACCAGGATTTGCTCGAGATAGGCCAAAAGCACGGAGGTCGAGGTCGAGGCCTCGATGCTCATCGTAGCGACCAGGCCCTCACAGGCGAGTGCGCCCAAGACCGTCAGCCGCTGCCACGAGCCGAGCGGGATGGAGCCATAGGCGCGTTGCCCACGTGGCGCTCGCGCATGAGTGCGGGCCATCTTGGTCGTCACTCCGCTCTCATCGAGGAACACCAGGCGTTCCACGGGAAGCTCGCTCATCTGCTGGCGATAGGCCTCGCGCTCGGCGGCAATCTCGGGCCGCTCCTGCTCGGCCGCCCGAAGGGTCTTTTTTTCGGACGCAGCTTGAGCCGCTTGAGCGCCTCGCAGATCACCGCCAGACACACCGTCACGCCCGTTCGCTCGGCCAGGCGCTCGCGGTACTCGCGCAGCAGCGCGTCATTGTCTTCGGCCACGAGCTGACGCAGCACCTCCAGAGCTGCTGCATCCAGGCGCGAGGGCACGCCGCCGCTGTGCGGCTTGGGACAGCGTCGGCCCTCCTCGCGCTCTTGGCGGCGCCAGTTCGAGACGGTGGCGGGGCAGACCTGGAAGCGGCGGGCAATCTCAACCTGAGGAAGGTCGCCACGCGCACAGGCGACAAGAACACGCTCACGCAGATCAGGAGAATAGGGCTGGGGCATGGTTTGCCTCCCGGGCCATATCCCAGTCAACGCACAGACCACCTGAAGCGATTCAAGTCCAGATCAAAAGCGCTTTAACCATCTGAAGCCAGAGCTGAGGGAGCAGTGGGGAGAGCGCCGTTAAATCAGATGCGTTTAGACCGTTAAGCTTTGCATCTACTGTAACGATAAAAATCTCGGCGCAATCCAGAAATGGCACTCCGCGTGCAAAGTTGACATGACACCCTGGGTCTAAAACCGGTTGGGGAGGGCGCCCCGGCGGAGCTGGTCGGGGTTGCTCCGCCGGGGCGCCTTACGGTGTCTTGAACATGTGACGCTCACCCTGCCCCCGCCGGCGCGGCGCCTTGGCCGAGCGCTGCTCGTCCCGCTCCTGCTGACGCTGCGCCACATAGGCCAGCACCTCACTCAGGCGCTTGTTCTCGACAATCGCCGCCTGCGTCACCCGCCGCAGCTTGTCATAGGTGCGGTATGGCAGGTCGACCCCGTTGTGCCGGATCGCCAGCCGTCCGTCCGGATAGTCGATCACCGTCACACGCTGGCGGGCGAGAGGGCGCGTCAGCTCAGTGGGCTCGAGCAGGAACAGCACCTTGTCGTACTGGAGCGTCAGATTGCGGGTGACGGTGCGCTCCTCTTTCCAGGCGAAGATATCCTCCAGCACCATGTCCTGCGGCACCGGACGGTGCGCATCCGAGGGGCTGATGGGCTCCTTGGCGAAACGCCGGTTATGATCGGCCAGGAACCCCGGCAGGAAGGCGTTGGCTGCCTCGATCGTCGATATGCCGGCAAGCCGCATCTCCTTGACCAGGCGATCCTGGAGCGTGCCGAACGAGCGCTCGATGCGGCCCTTGGCAGCCGGCGTGTTGGCGCAGAGGATGTCGATGTTGAGCTCATGCAGGGCGCGTCCGAACTGGGTCATGCCGTCGCCGCCGTCCGCCGCTGTGTTGCTGACCCGGAAGATGGCGTGCTTGTCGGAATAGAAGGCGATCGGGCGGCCATGGGCTGCGACGTATCGATGGGTCTCACGCAGATAATCGAAGGTGGATTCCGAGGGCACGAAAGCCGCATGCATGAGCTGGCTGGTGGCATCATCGATATAAGCCAGAAGCGTGCATTGTGGGCCACGGTTCTCGAACCACCAATGCTTGGAGCCGTCGATCTGGATCAGTTCGCCCCTGCGCTCCCGGCGATTGCGTGGCTGATGAACCGAAGGAAGGCGTCGGCGGCGATCCAGCCACAGACCGTCTTCGATCATCCATTTGCGGACCGTCTCTCGGGACACGGGACAACCATGGGTCTCCCGCAGCTTCTCAGTAGCCAGCGTCGGACCGAAGTCTGGATAGCGCTCCTTGATGATCGTCATGACCAAGTCGCGGACTGACGCGGGAAGCCGGTTGTTGCCGGGCTGGCCGCGCCGCTTCGACACGAGGCAGACAGCTCCATGCTGCCGGAAGCCCTTCAACAGCCGGAAGACCTGTCGGCGTTTGAGCCGGAGCAGGCCGCAAGCGTCCCGAACGGTCACCCGACGGGCTTCTAAATCCATCAGCACATCCAGCCGGGAAAACTCCTTGGCGCTCATCGACACCACCGTCATACGGCACGTCCTCCTGCAGCCCCGAAAAGCAGGAGAGTGCCATTTGAACTTTGCAGAGGGGTGTCATCTCTATATTGCGTCTACAAGAGGTATTCGCATAAGGAGACTTTTGACAAGAAGTCGGTAACCCTTGCTGTGGCAGGGTCCTCTCACGGGAGGATCTCATGCGTGCAAACCACCGGCTAGCCCAGCTCTGGCTCGATGCTCTGACAACCGAGCTTGGGGCATCTGCCGGCACCATCGACACCTACACCGATGACCTGAACTGCTATCTTGTCTGGCTGGATGAGAACAGCCTTGGCCACGACGAGGTCAGTTTGGAGCCGATCCGCGACCACATCGCAGCTATCGATCCGCGCGGCTATGCCGGATCAACCATGGCCCGACGCATCACGGTGGCGCGCGGCCTGCACAAGTTTCTGATTGCTGAGGACCTCGGTTTGCGCGATCCCACATCCAATCTGTCGTCCATGCGCCGTTCCCGGAAGCTGCCCTTCGTCCTGTCCATCGCCGAGACAGAAGCGCTCTTGGAGACTGCCCACAGGCTTGAGGCCGATCCCTCGGTGGGACTTTATCGTCAGGCCGGCTATGCTCGACGAGCCGCTCTGTTCGAGACCCTCTAAGCCTCTGGTATGCGCATCAGCGAAGGAGGGTCGGGCGCTGCAATGATCCCGAGGAGACATTTGATCATCGATTCCGGCACTTTGGGCATGGGCAACCGATCATATCTTGCGCCACGCCATCCCCATCGTCATTGAAGGCGGAAGCCTGGATCACGTAGCCTTCCGCTTCGACCCAGGCGATCATGAACGAGGGTGTCTGCGGGGAGCCGGAGCGGTCGAACATTGCGACACGGTCCTTCTGCAGGGTGAAAGCAATCTTTCTGATCCGCGGCAGATCCACTACGACGCTGGTCTTGGGATAGCGCAGAATGAAATCGACCGGCTCACGCAGATACTCCGTGTTGCCATAGGTCCAGTCGAATTTCGCGTTGTTCAGCAGTTGCTGCATCAGGGCAAAGCGCTCCGGTGTCATGCCGCCTGCTCCATCTGGTCGATGTTGCACTGGTTGACAGTGAAGGTGACCGCGACGATCCACGGGTGATTCGATGCCGACTGCGGTCAGGCTATCCGTTCAGATCCAGGGCAAATACCAGGACGGCAGATTGGTGGTCTCATATTCGACCCCTTTTGCCTCGGCATCGGCCCGGTTGATGTCCTGCAGTTGCTCGAACTTCACATCGGATACGATCAGCGTCAAGCGCGAGGCCCGGCGAGGCATGTGGATAGAGGGGCGCGGCTTCTCGCTGTCCGGATCGGCAACGTTGCCATCGGGCATAGTGCTGTCGATCATGCGCCTGATTGCGCGATGCGGCTGGCTAGTATTGTTGATATGAAATTGCTGACTTGATGCTGGCGACGATACGCGGTGAACTTTGAGCCTCTGGCCTGCCGGCCGCACAAGCAACACTGCAACAAGCCGACCCTGGTCCCGTCGCGCCCAATGCTCTTAATGATTCAATCACCAAACAACCTTGTCCTCCAGTATCTCCAAGGCCAGTGTGATGAGCATGTCGGCTCGTCCATTCTGACCCATGGAGGCAGTTGCCTCGGCACTGTTGCAGTTTCGTTATTGCAGGAGTTTCCATGATCCGAACCTTGGCACCGTTGCTCGGCAACTGGCAGCGGGCTGTGACCGTCATTCTCGGGGTCGGAGCCGCGGCTGGATGGGGCATGCTTGCGGTTTCGAGCCAATCCGCAGTTGAAACCGAACGTCAATTGCAGGAGCGGATCGCCGCACTCCAGGACAGCCAAACGCAGCTGTTGCTGGAGCGGGACCGATCCCAAGTTGCAAGCACGGAACTTGTTCGCCTGCGCAACGAGCTCAGTTCAGCCCAGGATGAAATCGCGCGTCTTGCCCAGAGCCGGACTCAGGCTCAGTTGAAGGAACCTGCGGACAGGCTGCCGCTTGATGCAAGTTCATCCCCGGCACGTCTGTCGCAGAACGGCGTTTCCCAAACAGGCTCCATCCGGGGCTTGCCTCCAACTCCGCCGCAGGCGCCACCACGTCCGGCGCAAGCAGCACCTTCGAAGCCGCAAAGTGGTGTCATGGTCGTTCAGGCTAGCGACAGAAAGCGGCAGGGACCGGAGCAGGCTCCGGTCCTGAAGCCGGGAGGATAGGCCTTCAGGCTTTATCGAGAGCCAGCGTTGAGATTGCCGGCGCTCTTGAGACGCGTCCGGGCACGAGAGGCTGCGCCAACTTGGTCGATTATGCCGCCACCCGGCTTGGGGACGAGGCGCTGGATGATCCCATCTGGGCTGCGCTCGACGGCGTCGTCAATCCATCTAGACACCTAACAATAGCATACAGGGAACCGGCCGGAGATTGCGTCCATGCTCCCAGTGCGGAGGGCCAGCGCCGTGAGCCGTCGAAACCGCGCGTAGGAAAAATAGGGTCAGCGCTTCTGCGACGTTGATGAGGCTTATGCAGCTGTCCGGTTGAACCACCTGCTGATCAGGCTCGGCCTATCGGCTACAACGATGACACTATCCGCGCCGGTCAGTCTCCGCGCTGCTTCAAGGTAGGCCTGAGCCGGTGCACTGCCGGGGCTGCCCAGGGGCACCGGTGCTCCCACGTTTGAGCTGCGCAGCACTTCTCCACTCTCTGGAACGATGCCCAGCAGCGGAATGGAAAGGATCTCCAACACGTTCTCTACCGACATGATCTCGCCGCGCCGGGCACGAACGGGATCATAGCGCGTGAGGAGAAGGTGCTTTTCAATAGGTTGCCCATGCTCCGCCTTGGCCGTCTTGGCATCCAGCATGCCGATGATGCGGTCCGCATCGCGGATCGAGGAAACCTCCGGATTGACGACCACGACGGCCACATCGGCATGCCGCATCGCCAGGATCGCTCCCTTCTCGATCCCGGCCGGACTGTCGCAGATCACCCAGTCGAACTGCGCCCGCAGTTCAGCGATGACGCTCGCAACCCCGTCCTCGGTCAGACTGTCCTTGTCTCGGCTCTGCGAAGCCGGCAGAAGTGCGAGGGTGTCGAGGCGCTTGTCTCGAATGAGCGCTTGAGCGAGCTTGGCCTCGCCCTTGATGACGTTGATCAGATCAAAGACCACGCGTCGCTCGGCACCCATGACCAGATCGAGGTTGCGTAGCCCGACATCGAAATCGACCAGAGCCACCTTCTGCCCGCTCAGTGCCAGCGCAGTGCCCAGTGCTGCTGTGGACGTGGTCTTGCCGACGCCGCCCTTGCCGGAGGTGACGACGAGCACCCTGCCCTGTCGGACTTTTGTCTTTGTCTTGGTGTGCTTTGGCCTTGACTTCTTCATCGCTGGCATCTCTCCAGGGAGACCGTGAGGGGGGCACGGCACCTACAGGCACACGCGTGACCGAGGGGTCATAAGCAAAGAGGAAGCGAACTGGAGCCGTTTCAGCTTTTGGTCCCTCATAGGCATGCCCATTCCGCGCTCAAGATGGTTACCAGGAGGTTAACGATCGACAGGAAGCGCCGATGGCGATTGAGCAAGCGCCTGTTAGTAATCTGTTAACCAAACTGCGGTGAGCATGTTCAGGCAGATCCGGCTCAGGGATCAGCATCGTCCTCCAAAGCAGACGGATGCGGATGGACCGTCTCGTTCTGCTTTGGAGATGTATGGCACCCGTGCAGTGACTAAGGCTTAACCACGATCCCATTCGAGTTTGATCGAAAAAGGACACGCGACGTTCTTCGTCTACGAGCATTTTCGATCTGATCGCCAACAGTCAGTCGAGATCGACACCTCGACTAAACCACACCGTTCAATGTTCTGGGCAACTCGGAGACAGTCATGAAACGGTCTTGCCAACGACGGATCAAGCGGTGGTTTCTTGAAGAGCTGACACGCCGCCTTAAATGGTGCGGCGAGATCCATTCCGATCGGCCCCACTTCCTCGGACCACACGGATCTGGCCTGTCCTCGAGTCCAGCGGAAGGCGTCAGCGAGGGTCGCTCATGACCGCTGCCGTTCGACAGGAGCCATGGACCCGCACTGAGATGAGCCCTGGAATGGTTGGCCTCTTCCGATCAACCAGCGGATGAGGCAGAGGCTGAGACCCCTTCCCTGGCGGATGTTCCGCCGAGTCTAGGAGTTCCTACCTGCGCCAGCAACGGGCGCCGCTGATGACCCAGAGCATCGGGAGGACGCACATGCCTGCCAACACGACACATCATTCTGCGCACATGGGAAATGGCGTTACCCATCTGCAATCATCCGAGCTTCAATCTTTCCTGCAATCGCTCCGGGCAACCCTCGCCGCCATTGACTTCGCGTACGAGAGTGACATGGAGACCGTCAGGAAGAGCTCTGTGGACGAGTTGTTCAAGCAGGCGACGATCCGAAGGCTGCAGGAGCAACATCGGGAGCGGCGCATGCCCTGCGTTGCGCAACTTGAACGCTTGCAGGAGCGCATCCAGGCACGAGCCGCGTGACTGTGCGCTGGAGCCGTTCAACCCCATTCGCTCGTACTGGATGCATCACGTCACAATCGCCAGAGCCTCTCCATCTCGTAGCGTGTCTTGACAGGTTTTCCTCGAAGGCCGAGCCTCACCCATCATGAGCGCTGGCGCAACGGTGAGGATGATTGGTTGGACTTTCCTGGCACCATCTATTCGGCCTCGACTTGGATCGTCCCAATCCTCCTCGCGATTACTTTCCATGAGGCGGCACATGCCTATGCCGCCTGGAAATTGGGGGACGACACGGCCTACCGTCTGGGCCGCGTCACCTTCAATCCGCTGAAGCATGTGGATCTTTTCGGAACGATCCTGCTTCCGGCCCTGCTCTTCCTGACCAAGGCTCCTTTCCTGTTTGGATGGGCGAAGCCTGTTCCCGTGGCGTTCGGGCGTCTGGGCCATCCGCGCCGCGACATGGCGATTGTCGCCATGGCCGGGCCGCTGACGAATGTGTTGCTGGCCTTTGCCTCGGCGGGTTTCCTTCGGATCGTCTGGGTGCTGCCGGAGGCGATTGCACCCTGGCTGGTTCAGACACTCTTTCAGTCGATCCTGCTGAACCTGATCTTGGCAATCTTCAACATGTTTCCCCTGCCGCCTCTAGACGGGGGCCGCATCGCCCTCAGCATTCTGCCGAACGCACTGGCGAGGCCATTTGCCAAGCTGGAGCGGTTCGGCTTCCTGGTTCTGCTCGGGATCATCTTTCTGCTGCCGATGCTTGGCAGATCGCTGGGGACCGACTTGAACATTTTCCGGTGGTTTGTTGCGATCCCGCTAGCATGGCTAATGCCGGTCTTTCGGGCAATCGCTGGAGCACCGCAGTAATGGCTGAAGGTGCAAGGCACCCCTACCCTGTCCTTCGCAGAGCGCGGCGAGAAGCAATCCACGCGGAAATCTTGGCTGCGCCAGAGCAGACACAATCAGCTGAACCGTCGAAGCAAATGGCCATAGTGCAGGGGCACTATCGGTATCGCTCGTGACCCTCTCGCACTGAGCAACGAATGTCATTGACGTAGGAGGCAATGCCTCGGCACTGGCGTGCGATCAATCCGGTGCCATATGCCAGACTGACCGTCGAGATTGCCGTTGCGCTAACGCGAAGCAACCCGACCCTTCGGCATTGCCAGTTTCCATTGGATCGTTCGAGATGACGTCCGGGGCACAAGCCGGGTGAGGCGAGTTTTCTGACGTGCCAGTTCGCCAACTCGATGTTTTTTGCTCCATACTCTGTTGGCTCTTGCAGCCTCGTAGAGTGGACTGAGGCGGATCCGCTCTCTCACATGGGGACGAGAAGCTTTGGAAGCGCTGAACGTACGCTTTGCCGAGCGCACGCGCTGAATGTTGCCACGCGTGCGGATCACCGGCTGTGCAAGCGCCCCAGTTGAAGTTCCAATCTCAGTTCCAACAGCGGCAAGATGCTGGCGAGCCCTTCTACAGTACTCGATGCTGAGGGCGCTCATCTTGTCTGAGCCGTGTCCGGCACGGTACTTCATCAGCGCACGACACAGGTCACCGTCGGCCAACCGCCAGGCTTTGGCCAGATACCCCACGCCATAGCGAAGATTGGTCCTCGGCTCGGCCAGTTCGGCGGAGGTTCCTTGGAACCCCAACAGTGCGGCAGTCTTGGGTCGCACCTGCATGAGACCAATTTCGCCGATGCTGCCAACGGCAGACGGATCGTACCGGCTTTCGATCCGCACCACCGCGTCGACAAGGGCCGGCGGCACCCCGCTGGCTGCGGCCTCCTCGGCGATGGCAGGCAAATACGCGGAGCGATCTTTCAGAGCACGGGAAGGAGAAACAATGTCGAGCATGGCGGATGTTGTGATCGGCTCAAGATCAGGCGGCAGGGGAAGCGACGCAAGCTGCCAATCCACATCGATTTCGAGTCCGTTGAAGTCAGGCTCGGCTGATCCTGAACCTGGAAACAGCACAAGGAACATTGTCGCGCAGGCAACAAGATGCACGCTGAACATAGGCCAAGATCCCTTCAGGGTGGCGCTCTACTCAGCTTTTCGCAAATGTGTTGATGGACCGTTTATCGGCGGCTGTTTCCCAAAGGTAACAGATGCCGCTGATCAGCCGAGGTTCAGACAGCTTTCATGTTTCAGCAGTAACACTACAGGATGTCTGCTCCGCTCTTAACAAGACGGCCACTCCAAGGCTGTGCGGGGAAAGACGTATCGTCAATGTGGCTGGGAAATATGCTTAAGAAAACTGAAGATATACCTATAATCCTGAACAGGAAGCCGGACACGTTTGAGCGGCTGATCGAGCAAGCTCAAGAACCACTTCCAGCTCATGAATTCACTCTCATCGAAACCTTCACGGACCTGATCGAGGAAGGCCTGGCACGGGGATGGATCTATTCGGCCTCCCTGCAGGAGCTGATTGCCGCCATGGATCCGCGGCTGGCCGGCCTTTCCATCGACGCGTTGGCGCAGGTCTTCGACTTCGAGGAGGTGCAGGTCTGGGCCAACTCTACCCGATCAATGCCAATGCGATCGCACGGCGCCGTTGCCGTGCGCAACGCTGCCTTTCTGCTCATCCAGCTCAAGGCGATGGGCTTCTGGGTCGACGATGCGCCGCTCAGCTCCCGGATGAGGCCATTGTTGGCCAGCAAGAAGGTTCTCGTCGGCCGAGAGTTCTACGTCTTCTGGCAGCAGGAGCTTGAGGCCAAGCGCGAGGCGTTCGTCCTCTACAACGGGCCTTCTCCGCAGAACGTGACAATCCAAGAAGTGATCTTGCCTCTGGGACACACCATGCGGATCATTTCCGATGGAACGCGCGCGATCGGCATCGAAGTCACGCCGCCCCGATCGGCAAAGAGCAGCCCGGACTAGCGCTGGCCGACTTACTCGAGATCGACCAGAGGCTGCGAGGTTACGAACTCTGGACAAAGACGGAGATGGCTACGGAGCGAGCCTGCTCTTGCGGTTCATCATGCCCGGAAGAGATGCCGATCCCTGTGAATCCCGTGGAGAACGGGGACAAGCAGGAGAATTCTGATGTTCGTTGTCAATGAGCTTGGACGTGGGTGTGCGATCCCAGGGCAGAAGCCGGGCGCGGCAGGATGGAGCGATTGCGCAGGGCCGGCGGCAGAGCCGTCAAGACGACGGTTGAGCAAACTCTGATGCGCGGGTTGATCACCGCATTTCCGTGTGTTCGTCCGGGGCTGCCTCGATCTGTCAGCGGGCGTCGATGACACATCATCGGCCACACAATTCTCGCGAGGGTTCCCCTCCGAGGCCCTGCCGCCGGCGCTGGGCAACCGCAGATGTCAGTCCAAACTGAGGAGGTCCTCCGCAATGACCGTGAGCTCGTTCGGCTTTATGCGGCCGAGCGCGGCTCGATCTCGCGCCCGATCGCCCACAGGAAGGCCGCCATCAGCCGGCGATACCGCGCGCACAGCCGCACCTGCGCCTTCCAGGCAATGGCCCGCACGATCGCTGGCAAGCCCTCCTGGCGCTCCTGCAGCACGCGGCTCATCCGGGCCGGAAAGCGATAGGTCCAGGCGCCCTCGATCAGCACCCGGCGAACCCGTGGGTTGCCCGCCTTGGTGATGCTGCCGCGCCGCACCCGCTCGCCGGTCGAGCTCTCGCACGGCACCAGACCGAGATAGGCCATCAGCTGGCGCGGGCTCTCGAAGCGGCGTACATCGCCGATCTCGGCTACAAAGGTCACCGCGGTCAGAAGCGCCACCCCACGCAGGGCCTGATAAGCCTCGACCACGGGCGCCATCGACCAGGTCTTGACCACCTCGGCGACTTGCTGGTTCAGGCGCTCCAATCGCGCCTCGGCATCCTCGATCGCCTGCCGGTACTCGCGCAGGACGAGATACTGGGCCGGATGCTCGAAGATGAGTTCGGATAGCCAGCGCGCATGCGCTCGGGTCCAGGGCTTGTGGCCGGAGAAGATCCGTCCATGGCGCAACAGAAACGATTGCAGGTGCTGGCGCTTCTCGCGCAGGTCCGCCATGGCCGCTTCGCGCGCCCGCACCAGCTCGCGCACGGCCTCATGGCCTGGATCCGGCACCCAGATGGCGGTCAGCTCCCCGGCCCGATGCAGCCGGGCCAGGGTCAGGGCATCGCGGCGGTTGGTCTTGACGCGCTCGCCCGGGCGCTTGGGGATCAGCGAAGGCGCAATGACCGCACACTCATGTCCCAGAGCACTGATCTGCCGCTGCAGGCCATAGCCGGTCGGGCCGGCCTCGTAGCAGAACAGCAACTCGCGATGCTTGCCACTGAGCTTACTGACGAGGCGCCGCACTGCCTCGGGCGTGTTGTCGATCTCGCCCAGAAAACGGACTTCACCCTGACGGCCGTCTTCAGCCACGGCGACCGCGATCTTCAGTTTGGACGTATCCAGACCGACAAACACTTTGCTATTCTGCTGCATGGCTCGTCCCCTGTGCGGGAGGCTCGGCGCCGGCCCATCCGGCGCAACCCTCGCTCATCGCATAGTGTGGACGAGCCACCTCCGCCGGCAACGAACATACGGTCTGTCACCAGCCGTTGCTCGCAAAGGTCCAGAACTCCTTCTTGACTCAATGACCGGAAACCTCAGCGGCTCCGGGGGTGCAGGAGCACGGGGATGCGCCTTCCCTCCCCTACACGGACGGCCGGGAGGTGCCCTCCGCGGCCGCCCGATGACGAGAGGAAAAGCCCATGAGCCCGTCGTCACAATGGACTCGGTTCCTCGCCCGCCCTGGCCGCGGTCGACAGCACGTCGTCCGGGATCCTCACGGCGAGCCTCGGATCATCTTTGGCGAAGATGACGGCTCGCGGATCAATGATCGTCTCGCCCGGTATCTTGTTGAGAGCCTGAATGCGGGTCTCGCTCCAGAAGACCCGAACCCGGACGAGGGCTGGTTCGTGGACAGCGTGGGAGACGGCGACGAGCAGGATCGGGTCATTCTCGTTTGCGACCCTGATTTTGAAGTCAGGCTCGAGATCCTCGAGACCGGGAGCCTCGAAGAGGATCGGAGGCTGGGCCGAAGACTTACAGCGCTCATCAACACCTATTTCCTCCAGGACGAAACTTCATATCCGAGCGTGTCGTCTTCCGGCTCTCGGACAGAAAGCGGGCAATCCAACCCCAGACTCTGAGTGCGATAAGCGAGACAATGGCACTTCTTGCCTCATGGAATTTGAGCCTAACTGTTTGGTAGCGGAACGTTGTTGGGATCGGGTGCGTTACGCAATTGAGGAGTACACTTGGCGCTTCGATGGCCTGCGACGCCGAGCCCCTCGTCGAAGGAGGACGTGATGCACTCCCTTCATCCGCAAGCCCGCACCACCCCAGCCGTTCGCCAGGAGATCGCCCGCTCGCGCGAGCCCACCGGCGTGCTGGCCCAGCGCTTCAGCGTCAGCACCGAGACCGTCCGCAAGTGGCGCAAACGTGGGGCGCAGGACTGCCAGGACCATAGCAGCCGGCCGCACAAGCTGCCCTGGAAAGCCACGGAGGAAGAGCGCGCCATCGTCTGCGCCCTGCGCCAGGCCACCGGCTTTCCGCTCGACGACATCACCTTCATCGTCACGCACTTCCTGCCACATCTCAACCGCGATGCCGTCTACCGCATCCTCAAGGCTGAGGGCTTGGGACGCCTGCCGGCGCAGCAGCACAAGCGGAAGAGCGGCACCTTCAAGGACTACGATCTCGGCTTCGTGCATATGGACATCAAGCACCTGCCCAAGCTGCAGACCGCAAATGGCGAGCGCCGCAAGCGCTTCCTGTATGTCGCCATCGACCGTTGCTCACGCTGGGTGCATCTCGCCGTCAAGGACGACGAACTGGCCACCAGCGCGATCGCCTTCCTGAATGAGGCGGTGCGTGCCTTCCCGTTCAAGATCACGCACGTGCTCACCGACCGCGGCTCCTGCTTCACCGCCGACGGCTTCGAGGACGCCTGCCGCAAACTGAAGGTGGAGCACCGCAGGACCAAGCCGTACACGCCGCAAACCAATGGCCTTGTGGAGCGCTTCAACGGGCGGGTGCAGCGCGAGGTGCTGGGCATTACGATCTACAGCCACCGGGATCTGGAGACGCTGCTCAAGGGCTTCAACCAAGCCTATAACCAGAGACGCCAACGCGTGTTGAAGGGACGATCCCCCGAGCAGGTGGTGCACAGCCGCTTGGCCGCCGAGCCGAAGCGGGCCAACCGGCGCTACAAGCCGCCCGATTCAGACGCTTTGTCGCCAGCCCTCAGGGTCGTCGCTCGCGCCAAGGAGGTCTCGCATCCAGACACCTAACACTACAGTTGCACCCGCTGCGCATGGGCTCATAATCTCCTGATCTGACCCAGGAGGCTGCCATGACGGGTGTGGCCATCGAGCAGATGCTCGAGCTCTGGTGTGTGGAGTTGCGTCAGGTCAAAGCCGATCTCCAATCCCTGTTTGCTCATCCCAGCGTCGCCACCTCGGCGGCCGCCTTCCTCGATGGGGTGCTCGGCCCGGAGCGGCGCAAGACCGGCTGGATGCGGGCGGAAGCCGCCGGTGATCCGGGACCATGGCGCCAGCAGGCGGTGCTCGGGCGCAGCCACTGGGACGCGGATGCTCTGAGAGACATGGTGCGCGACTATGCGCTCGAGACGCTCGCCTCACCTGGTGCGGTACTGGTGATCGATGAGACCGGCTTTCTCAAGCAGGGGCAGAACTCGTGCGGGGTGGGACGCCAGTACACCGGATCGGCGGGCAAGATTGCCAGCTGCCAGATCGGCGTGTTTGCCGCTTATGTGTCGGACAAGGGCTGCGCCTTCATCGACCGTCAGCTGTATCTGCCCAAGGATTGGACGAACAAGCCCGAGCGCCGCACTGCGGCTCAGGTGCCCGACAGCCTCCGTTTTGTCACCAAACCCGAGATCGCTGCGGAGATGATCGCGCGGGCTCTGGCAGCGGGCGTTCCGTTCGATTGGGTAGCTGCTGACACGATCTATGGTGTGGGAGCTATCGAGATGCAGTTGCGCCGGGCTGGCAAGGGTTACGTGCTCGGCGCTCATGCCACCGACCAGTTCTACTCCTGGATCGACAAACCCGAAGTCGCTGGTACGGCCGAGCAGATCACGAAGGCTCTTCCCTCTGAGACGTGGAGGCGCCTGTCGGCCGGGGATGGCACCAAGGGAGCGCGCCTGTATGACTGGGCCTATGTCGAGTTGGCGGATCTTGAGGCGGAGGAATACAACCAAGACCTCACCGGTCTGTGGACCCGCGGGCTACTGATCCGGCGCACCCTTGCTGATGAGGACCTGGCGTTCTTCTCGACCTGGTGTCCGGCCGGCACGCCGATCGACACGCTGGTGCGGGTGGAGGGGCAGCGCTGGGCGATCGAGGATGCGTTTGAGACCGCGAAGACGGAGTTGGGCCTCACCCACAACGAGACGCGCTCGTGGCATGGCTGGCATCGGCATGTGTCGCTGGTGATGCTGGCCTTTGCCATGATGGCGGTGGTGCGCGAGCGCGCCAACACTCTCACGTCACCCCAAAAAAGAAGCGACGAGGCCAAGCTGCAGCGCTGGTGCGATGGTCTGTCCAGGAAATCCGCCGCGTGGCCACACGCCTCGAGCAACACCGCATCGAGCCCGCCTTCGTGATCGCCTGGTCTGCGTGGCGCCGCGCACATCAGGCCATGGCGCAAACCTCACACCGCAAACGAAAGGTGCAACTGTAGTGTTAGGTGTCTGGATGCGAGACCTCCTTGGCGCGAGCGACGACCCTGAGGGCTGGCGACAAAGCGTCTGAATCGGGCGGCTTGTAGCGCCGGTTGGCCCGCTTCGGCTCGGCGGCCAAGCGGCTGTGCACCACCTGCTCGGGGGATCGTCCCTTCAACACGCGTTGGCGTCTCTGGTTATAGGCTTGGTTGAAGCCCTTGAGCAGCGTCTCCAGATCCCGGTGGCTGTAGATCGTAATGCCCAGCACCTCGCGCTGCACCCGCCCGTTGAAGCGCTCCACAAGGCCATTGGTTTGCGGCGTGTACGGCTTGGTCCTGCGGTGCTCCACCTTCAGTTTGCGGCAGGCGTCCTCGAAGCCGTCGGCGGTGAAGCAGGAGCCGCGGTCGGTGAGCACGTGCGTGATCTTGAACGGGAAGGCACGCACCGCCTCATTCAGGAAGGCGATCGCGCTGGTGGCCAGTTCGTCGTCCTTGACGGCGAGATGCACCCAGCGTGAGCAACGGTCGATGGCGACATACAGGAAGCGCTTGCGGCGCTCGCCATTTGCGGTCTGCAGCTTGGGCAGGTGCTTGATGTCCATATGCACGAAGCCGAGATCGTAGTCCTTGAAGGTGCCGCTCTTCCGCTTGTGCTGCTGCGCCGGCAGGCGTCCCAAGCCCTCAGCCTTGAGGATGCGGTAGACGGCATCGCGGTTGAGATGTGGCAGGAAGTGCGTGACGATGAAGGTGATGTCGTCGAGCGGAAAGCCGGTGGCCTGGCGCAGGGCGCAGACGATGGCGCGCTCTTCCTCCGTGGCTTTCCAGGGCAGCTTGTGCGGCCGGCTGCTATGGTCCTGGCAGTCCTGCGCCCCACGTTTGCGCCACTTGCGGACGGTCTCGGTGCTGACGCTGAAGCGCTGGGCCAGCACGCCGGTGGGCTCGCGCGAGCGGGCGATCTCCTGGCGAACGGCTGGGGTGGTGCGGGCTTGCGGATGAAGGGAGTGCATCACGTCCTCCTTCGACGAGGGGCTCGGCGTCGCAGGCCATCGAAGCGCCAAGTGTACTCCTCAATTGCGTAACGCACCCGATCCCAACAACGTTCCGCTACCAAACAGCTAGGCCTGACAACTCGGTTCACGTGCCCGACCATAATGAGTGCGATTGCTTTCAGCCATCCGTGGACGCCGATCAGACGCATCCGGTCCAGTGAAAGGTAGACCATACGGGCGATCCGCCCCTCAACTGCCATGCGGCCACTCCTACAGTGGTGAGCCGTGCCTCTTCCAGATCGGGGCCTCGGCTCTTGGGCTCGACCTCAGTGCATGGAATCAGCGCGGCTCACCCCCCAAGTGTCCACTTAGGCTCTTGCAAGGTCACGGTGTCGAACAATCAGTTCTGCCCCGTGCTCACTCCTGATCACGTACAGAAGCATCCCGTCTTCCACGACAGGAAGAGTTCGCACCACTTCACAGATTCGTCCGGTCTCCTTGATACGGACGAGTTGACCAATGACGAAGACAGAACGCATCACGCACTCCAATTCGAACTGGCTCGCAGCCGTAGGTTCAGCACTCACGAGCCAAATTGTTGCTGAGTGATTTGATGCACGGATCAGGAAAGGTGAAACGGTCCGCGTCTCTTCCGCCCTGGACGGTCGAGCTCGCGGATGCGGAACTCCAATTCATGACGATCGGCGGCGGATGCAAGATGCGCTGCGTCGCGCTCTTCATCCGTGGTCAGAAGGCGCTGTCGGATCCAACTCAGAGGACGCCCTATGCGCAAGGGCAGAGGTGGGTGACCAAGGGAGGCGAGTTTGCAAAGTGTGTACAAGACCATGTCATGGCTCCTCTGATGCGACTGGAGCCCTCTGGTGCTTCCCCTGTCGGCTGCTTTTGATTGTAAGCGTTTTCTCGCACTCGCTCGTATTCGGATTGAGCGACAGCGAACCGGCGTGAACGTTTGGTTATGAGAAGGCTTAGCTCAGTTGGCGCGCGGGCTTCGTCGTTTGATGACCACGACCTCGGTCTGTCGTCCTCGGGTGAGCGCTGATCGGCTCTGTCTGGTCTGAGCCTGTGCCATTAGCACTCGACCTCGGATTTCATCTTCGGGCAGGCCGATCAGCTGGGCGGCGATTGCAATCTGGCTCTCGATTTCGTCTGTCAGACCCTGCGCAGCCGCGATGGCCTCGTCGAGACCAGGAGGGTCATAGCGTGTGCGGCGCCGGTGCCACGCGGCAGGAATACCTTTGTTGTGATCCATGGCCCTCTCCCGGCATCTGCCAAGCCAACGAAGGAGAAGGCGATTTGTGCAATGCACAATTGTCGCAGCCAAGTTTCAGACTGTCGGTAATCAGACGTGCCTCACGAAAGTGCTCAATGCAGCAACGGATCACAATCCCAATGGTCTGACGATGCCGGAGCCCTTCTCGCGATTTGGCGCCGCATGGAGCTACTATTGTTGAACGTTGTTCGGACATGCAGGGTTGCTAGTGTGGAGGTGATAGGGAGAAACCTTGATGCAGGAGCCAGTGGTCACCCCCGCGCAACTGCGCGCCGGGCGCGCTCTCCTCGGTTTGTCGCAGGCCGAACTCGCCGAGCGCGCGGGCCTGCCAGTGGAAGCCGCCGCAGAGGCCGAGACCAAACGTGCAGCAGGTGCGCTCGAGCCTGCCGTCGCAGCCCTACAAGCCGCTCTTGAGGGTCAAGGCGTACTCTTCCTTGACGCTGACGGCGGACAAGGTCCTGGCGTTCGACTGCGGCGCTCCGGTCTACCGGACGAGGGTCTGCGGCCGGACCAGCTAACCAGCGACAACGACATCTGAGAGAGCTGGCAAGCCCATCGGCCCCTGTCAGAAGACCGGCCGGCATGCCATGTTAGGTCTCGTGATGCTGGAACGCTTCCCATGGCCTACCGTGTCCGGTGGCAACTTGTCGGACGATCCGGGCAGCCGCTCGACCACGGCTGCCTTGGCGAGGGTCTTTGCGCCTACGGCGATGCCGTGGCGGCAGTGGCTGAGTTCTTGCGCCCGTACCCAGACGTGTGTCGGTGCCCGGCTGAAAGCTACTGGCTGGCACGCCGCTCGCAGGATGCCGATCTGGCAGTGTGGGTCTGGATTGAGCATCACAGGATCGAGGAGCCGACTGAATTCAGCAGTGCGTTGCTGGTCCTAGACCCGGCAGCAGATCAAGCTGCAGTGCCTGTATGGAATCACAACACTGAGCGTCCAGTGGGGCCTTATTTCTCGCCCTAGCCCCTGAGCCGATAGGTCTGACGCTTGGCTCAAGGATGGCATCCCCTTAACCTGGATCTCACGTTCGCCGGCTTGTCTGTTGACACACATACGAGCTGAGCAGTTTCAGGAGGCTTGGGATAGATGAAGCTGTCCCGCCTCAACGTCACTGCGGATGGCGAGCCCTCTGCAATCTTCGCCCTTGCCGAGGGTGTGGACAGCCTTCTCCACACCCTCGAGTACCAGGAACATGGCGAAGCCGATGAGGAGAGCCTGCTGCCGTACTTTGACGGGGAGAAGAAGCCGCGGGTGATCCGAAGTCTCGAGGAGGTCCCGGAGGACTACCTGGATTTCGTCTGCCTGGGCGACAATCCGGAAGAGTTAACAGTGACCGAGTTCCTCGACACGCAGGAATAGTCACATGGAACCTCATGTGTCTTCCTGCAGCACTATCCATCAGACAGACACGGATTGTTTACCGCAGTCGCGACAGGATGCGCGTGCCGGCGCGTGGCGCATCAGCCCGAACAGGGACCCTGGTGCCATTGGTGGATGGCATCAGTGTGGTAGGAGGGCTTCCTCTCCGCTGACGCCCTGGCTGGGGGTTTTTAGACAGCACCCTTAGCCAGGGCACTTCGACAGGCACCCAGCACGACGGTTGAAGGTCAGGACCGAACAGGGCTTGGCCAGCAGGAGAGAGTGCCATGGCCCGTTATTTTTTCGATGTCCGGAACGGGAAGCCGCCCCTACACGATGACGAGGGCGCCGAGTTTGACAGCGTCGATGCGGCCGTGCAGGCGGCCGCCCGCTCCGCGGCTGAGATTGGAACCAACCGGCTGGCGAAGGGCGATACCAGCCATGTTGTCATCGAGGTGCGGGACGAGCAGAACCAGCGGGTCTGCACGGTGACCGCGTCGATGCGGATTGAGCGACACGGCCCCTCTCAGCAGGGTCCGCATTCCTGGAGCGCGTGAGCTCGAGAGGCCACCATGGAATGCTCTGACAGGAACTTCCCATAGGAGCATGATAGTTCGGCGTGATGACCGTCGATCCCGGGGATCGAGCACGCAAGCATCGGCTGAGGGATAGCTTGGCCTTATTAGCAGCCGCCCTCGGCCAGCTACGTTGCCTTCGATTTATACCGCTCGGAGGGCTCACTGGTGACCCGGAATCATTGTGGCAAACTGTGAGGACGCGTCGGCCTGTTCTGGTATTGGCAAGAAGGCTTGAACTGTCTCACTCTCTTATCCAAGAGGCACAAAAGCACTGAGCAGCTTTCGCCCGATGACGCGATCGGACAGGGGTCGATTGCAAGAAGGCAATCGGGTATGGCGCTCTCTCAGATACAGTAGGTTCACGTGTCGCCCTGGAAGCCGCATTGTATGCCGACCGATTACTTGCCGGCATACAGGCAGCGAAGTCCCATGGTTGCGGGCTTAGTAAATACCGACGAGCCACCCGTGGATTTTGGCGAACAGCGGATACTCATCAACAGAGGTGGGCTTTGAGGCCTTCTGCTGAAGAGCATCCAGTCGGGTCCGCACATCCCCGGACGTTACCACATCAGCTTGCCGCCCGATGGCGAGGGCGCCCTCCAGCACTGCCATGCCTTCTCGCAATGGAAGCCGCCAGCGCATGCGCGTGGCAATGTACACTGCCCGCTCGCGCTCGACTTGGGGCGTGTCGGCGCAGGCCAGGCGGCTCACAACCAGCAGCAGATGCTGCCGCTCCTCATCGGAGGCCTCGTCGTTCAGTTGCATGGCCAACCGGCAGATCGGACGCGAGAAACATGCCGGCATGTCCTCGACAGAGCGCACGGGCTGGTATGGGAAACCCGCTGCCACGATGGCGGCTTCGTTGATGCAGGTGCCACCGTCCTTGCTGGGGAAAGTGTGTGAGCCCTGCTTCAGCTTCCAATTTAGGATGTGGTCGAACTGGTCCATCGCAGCCATCCTCATGGCGCCCCCACCTGGAAGGGTGGCCCCTTGGTGTCATTCCTGTCAATCCAAACGATACGCCTCGGCTTCTCCCAGCTGATCTCACTCACGCGAGATCGGGCTCGTCGTCGGGAGTGAGGATCGAAGTCACCGTTGTCCGGTCCCGCAGACGGCGCTGCGGCGCTGAGATGTGGTCGCCCTACGTAAGCAGTACAACTCACCGTTCACGACAGGCGGGAATTTCGTTTGCATCCCGCCTCTTCTACGCTAGCTTCGATGACGGCCAATGACATGGTTAGTGCATGATCCGGGAGGGGAACATGGGCGAATGGACCACAGTCTATGAAGATGAGATTGAGGAGCGTCTGGTCACCTTAAAGGTCTATCGCAGCGACCAAGCGGCGGATGAAGATGGAGACGACGGCCCAGCCATCCGGGTCACGACCACCTCCGCGGAAGGGTCTTCAAGTGTTGTGGAGGACGATCAAGACGGAGATACGCTTTTGGTCGAGCGCGAGGCGACAGCGCGCCTAATCACATTGGAGCCGTACAGCCTCGAAGATCTTGAGGGAGAGTTGATGGAGGTAGGGTTCAGTCCGAAAGCGGCTGCCCAGATTGCCAACAAGGTCCCTGCATAAGCCGCTTAGCAGCCATACGAGGGTCAGGGCTTATCACTCGTTCCGAGTTCAAAGCTGAGCATGCATCCTGTTTTATGACCCAACGCTGCCGACGCTATTGCGTAGCAGTACAAAACCGGCAGCAGAAATTCGGATCAGGATTCGGCGATGTAACGGCCTAAGGTCGACAGCGGTTAGTTCCGCATCAAGAACTCCAGTCCCGGTGGAAGGTCATGTTCCTGCCGTGCTGGTCTCATCGCCTTGATCGACGATTTCGGGTTCGGCAGCGCTTCGTCCGTGATCCAGGCAGTTTTCCCGTCTGGTGTCTCCAGCGGGCATCCGGCGTCAACATGGAGCATCGCTTCGTGCAGCCATTGAGCCTGCTGCGCGGCGCAGAACTGCGACAGGAAACGCTGATCCCGCTCATGAAAGGCGATCTCCAGGATCCCGCTGCCCTTGTCGCTGACTTGGATCATAATGTGATCCAACAGCCTTTCCTCAATCAGGTAGCCATCCATCTGAGCAGTTATGACAGGGCCGGCGGTCGTGACCAACTTCTTCATGGGCAACCCTCGCTGAAAGGCTCTGACGAGTGTAGGCAGCACCTGTGACGAAGCGGTACGGAGTTCTGCGAACATCCTTAATGCGTGAGCGGCGAGACCCAACGCTCTGCAATTGTCCATGAGCGGGATCAAGACCCGATAATCCAGTTCTGAGCCTGAAAGGGCGGGATTTCCGCGAAATGGTCGCACAAATCCCAAAGCTAAGCCGCATTGAAGCCAAGGTTAACCTTAGGTTAACGGCTTCCCGTAGGGGCAACTGCGGGCCTTTCGCCATTAATAATAGGAGCGCAACGGCTTTCGGTACGGCTGAAACGGGGATGTTTCCGGGTAGACAAGCCCCCCGTGGTCGGACAACGAGCTGATTTGAATCTGTAGCGGTTGATGGCATGCCTGTAACCTTACCATGCCGCTGGGTGAAGGCGTCGCTTCCAGCGCTCGTTGCGCGGGAGTTGAACAGTGGCAGCCTGACGCTTCGTGAGCCCCCGACGCCTGGCCTTCTGCGATCTCGCAACGCCTGCTGCGGATGCCATCAGATCTGCTTTAACGGGTAATGGCGCTGCCACAGGCGGCGATTTCTCAACCGGGTCGACGAGCTCAGATACCTTGTTCGGTCGTTTCCGCGCCTTCGTCTCACTCCTTTGCACGTCCGGGCGCCAAACTTCATCATCAGGAGCTGTGCTCTCCTCTGCGACGAGAGCACTGTCCGCCTTTGATCCGTCCGGGGTCGGTGGCAGGTCTGGAACTTCTTTCCTCCCTTCGCCGGTCGTATCTGCATACAGATCGAACTCGATTTGCTCCCGATCGGCCTTCGATCTCAAAACCTGTTTACGACGAGCGGGTATCGCATCCTCAGAATTGGTTGGGACGACGGCAACGATGCTCGGCAGGATGCGAGGGGCCACCACTGGTTCGGCGACAGCGCGAGGTTCTGCCTTCTGGATAGATGGCGAAGTCTCATCCGGCAGTGTTGCGAACAGTGGCCTCGGCGGAAGATGCTGACGCGGGACTAGAGTGCAGGATTTCTTGATCTCGACGGAAAAAGTCTTCTGATGACGTTTCATCTTATTTTTGGCTATGAGCTCGAAATGACTTTGTGGGGTGCCAGGGTCGGTGAAGCATCGCCTTGCGGCGTGGAGCTACCCTCGCCCTAACATCCGAACATTTCCTGCATATTTTATGACGTCTCGTCTGCCCTGGCAAAGAAAAGCGCCCTGTGCATGGCAGAGGCGCTTCTCTTCCGGGGAGGACCAGCCCCCCAGCCGCTCCTTCATGGATCCAACCACAATGCCAGATGGCTGGCGCTTTGGCTGTATCGAAATAGGAACAAGTGCCGAGAAGATGCAGCGTCAGAGTCCGGCCAGCAGCAGGCTCAGGCCGATCAGGGCTGTAAACGAGACGACAAACCGGACGGCGGCTTGCGTGAAGGTCGGGGCATGCGTCGGAGCAAAGACAGGTGCTGCGACCTCTGTCGGCGGCATGATGGACACCTTCAATAAAGTCAGGTGGTTCTGGAAATGGGTCCAAGAGGCGATCGATCATGCCGCTCGGCCGCCGCTATGTGTCCGATTTCTGCGCTGATGTCTGTAGTCGGCAGGCCACAGGGCAGGCCCTGATGCCTCTGGCCATCAGCTGTCTTTTCCCAGCGGAAGCGATGTCGTCCAGACACGAGCAGGGCTCTTCAAGCCTTCCAGTGGTCAACCGCGCCCAGAGCCGGGCGCCGTACGGCGCGTACTTTAATCTTCCGTCGCATCAGCCTGCGTGGATGATGGTGATCGTTTGCGTGGTTTGCGCGTGTACGCGCTCGGCCTGGTCACAGGCTCGGGCGGATCGACAGGTTCCTCTGGCTTGCTCCGCTCATGGCTGTAGAACACCATGCTGGAGGTCAGCACGAACAGGAACGGCGTCACCAGAAAGGCGAAGATCTGAGGATCGGTCATTGCAATGAATTGTGTGGTGACAGGGGACGCGGCTGCCACCCGTAGCACGCTCGCGTCATTGCGCTATGTCGGCGAGCACCTCTCTGACATGCGGGATTGTCGACTGCTGTGCGCCGCCTACATCCAGGATGTGCGTCATTCCCTTGGCACATAGGCGCCCTGATCGAGGTTTTAGACAGCGCCTCGGTCGGGGCGCTTTTCTATCACGCACCCTGAGCTCGACTTTGGCCATTTCTGGCGGGTGATGTGGGAGCGCAGGGCGGCGAAGCGAACGATGCGGTAGACTGGCAGCGTTTCCGCCAAGAGACACCACCATGCCGGACCTGCCCGCCCGCTTCGCCGCGATCATTGTAGCGTTTGCCCCGCTCTTTCGCCACCGAACCTGGCGTCATGCCGAGGTCCTGCTCGTCGGAGCCATCCTGGCACCCGGTAAGCGCACCGTGACCCTTTCAATTACCCATAGATTTGCGCCCCAATCCTAGCGCCGAGTTCGATATCCATCAGGCGGGATAGTCCTCTCCACATGACGGTGTTTCCTGGCGGAGGATCATGGCCACGGGCAAGGTAGCCGCCCATGCGGGCGATCTTAGTTAAATAGTAGGCGAGCGTCTTGCTCCGCAGCAGCACCTGGCCCTTGTCTCGCACCAGCTCGTCGAGCAGGTCCATTTCCAAGTCCGTCAAGGCCAGCCGCGGCGGCACGTCCGGAACAACACGATTGAGCATCGTCATCCAGAAGATCCGCCAGCTCAGGATGCAGTAGATGCTGAGCAGGTTCACCAGGCGCTCGGCCGTTCTCAGCTTGGTCTCCTCCGCTCGGCACCCGGACTTGAGGATCTTGTGGAACAGCTCGACCTTCCAGCGCATGGCGTACCAGTCGAGCATCTGGATCGCGTCCGCGCGGGATCGTACCGGCAGATCCGTGATCAGCTTCCAGTCGATCCGCGCCCGGTCTTTGGGTGGATGACGCTCCTGTGCGTGGATCACCGTCAGGCTCAGGGCTGGATAGCGCTTCTGCTTGCCGATCGGAGGCAGGATGTGGATCCGGCGGTATTTGAGCTCTACGGTGGCAAGGCTCACATCGCCTTTCGGGCTGCGAACTTCGACCTGATGCCGTCCTTTGACCTTCACCTCTGCCATCTCGTCCGCGATGGTGTGCTGGCCATCGCCCGCCAACCGATCCACGCAGGTTCGGACCAGGAAGTGCGTGCTCAGAGCCTGAGCCGTGCAGAAGAACTCGTCGATGTCGTTCTCCCGGTCGCCGATATGGATGCAGCGCTCAGGAGCACCGAACAGCGCCACGGACTGCCTCATGCACTCCAGCCAGCGGATACTCTCCTTCTGATCGATGGGCACCCGGGTCGGGTTGATCTTGCGTTTGAGCGTCCGGGCGCCCTTGAACTGAGGCCTCGTCCAAAACTTGATCGCCGAAAGCCCCAGCGGCAGCCCATCCGCGGTCACAGCCAGGCAAGAGTGCATGAGCAGCCCGCAGACCGTGTGCATCCTGGAGCGACCTTCCTTGTCCCGGCCGCTGTTGACCCGGCGGGTCGCACCAATCCGTTCAGGCTGTGCTCTTTCGTAGGACAGTTCGGTTGTGTCCTGAATGACCAAGATAGGGCCACCGAAGGCGGCAAAGCGGGTTCGGGTGGCTTGGAAATGGCCCTGAAGGATCTCATGGTCGGAAACTTTGGGATTGGACAGGAAGCGGTAGGCCGCTTTGGTGTTAGCCCAATCCTGGCAGGCCAGCGGAAGGCTGCCGCCAATGGCACCGGCCATGTGGGTCAGGAGCTTGCGCAGGCGCTGGCCGAGACGATTGTCCCGAAAGCGGCACCCAGCGAGTTCCTGATCGACCCAGGAAATAACATTGGCTGCCTCTCCCAGAGGATGCGTCGGAAGAGACGTCTTTGTCATGGCCCAGCTCCCGCGCCGCCTCGTGGGAGCGAATAGGAGGCCGTCCGGCGTATGCCCGGCGCGCAGAGATCAGCGAGATCACGGGAAAGCCGAGACAGAGCCCTGTCCATGGGACACCTCTCACAGATGAGGAGATGCTCACCAAGGAATCACGCTTGGTGCTGGTCAGGCAAGCACTGCTGCTAAGTCAGAAATGTGGGTAATTGAAAGACCGTGACCAGCATCTTGCGTATCACCGGCCTCAGTCGCGAGCGCCACTTCGTCAACTATCATCGCGTGCTCAGTCGGGCTCGCTGGAGCACACGCGAGGCGGCCCGGCTGTTGCTGAGCCTGCTGATCCAGGCCTTTGCCCCAACCGGTCCGGTGATCCTCGGCCTGGATGACACCATTGAGCGCCGCCGCGGCAAGCGCATCAAAGCCAAGGGCATCTACCGCGATCCGGTGCGCTCCTCCGATGCTCATTTCGTCAAGGCCTCGGGCCTGCGGTGGATCAACCTCATGCTCCTGGCTCCCATTCCATGGGCAGCTCGCACCTGGGCCCTGCCGTTCCTCACTGCCCTGGCACCCTCCGAGCGGTATTGCCGTGAGCGGGGGCAGCGGCACAAAAAGCTGACCGACTGGGCGCGTCAGATGATGCTGCAGGTCAGGCGGTGGTTGCCTGAGCGCGAATTGGTGCTGGTGGCCGATATGGGCTTTGCCGCCCTGGAACTGCTGGCAGCGCTGTCTCGCCGCGGCGTGATCTGTATCACCCGGCTTCGCCTGGATGCCGCCCTCTACGAGCCGGCTTCACGGCGCCGGCCGGGGACGAAGGGCCGTCCGCGCACCAAAGGAGCTCGGTTGCCGAACCTTTCCGATGTGTTGCTCCGGACGAGCACGCGCTGGCGCCGCGTCACGGTGCCTGGCTGGTATGGCGAAGGAGATCGCGTGGTCGAGTTCTGCTCGGCCACGGCCGTGTGGCGCCATGGCGGAATGCCCATCGTGCCGATCCGCTGGGTCGTGCTGCGTGATCCTCTCGGTCGGTTCTCGCCCCAAGCCCTGCTGTGCACCGATCCCACGCGCGATCCGCTGCAGATCATCCGCTGGTTCATCCTGCGCTGGCAGATCGAGGTCACCTTCCAGGAGGCGCGTGCACATCTGGGCGTAGAGACCCAGCGGCAATGGTCGGATCAGGCCGTCGCCCGCACCACGCCCTGCTTGCTCGGACTGTTCTCCATCGTGACTCTGCTGGCCGCGCAACTCGGTCAGCGCTCCCGAACCGCTGTTTGGATCGACAGCTGGTATCGCAAGTCTCATCCGACTTTCGCGGATGCCCTGGCGGCCGTGCGGCGTCAGATCTGGAGCGAGATGGGTTTATTCACATCACGCTACCGACACAAAATGTCGAAACCCTCACACGCCCTTCAACGAGGCTTGGTTTACGCGCTCTGCCAAGCCGCCTGATTGGCCAAAGTCGAGCTGAGAGGCGGTATGGCGGTTGTTGGTATTCACTGGCGGCCGTCCAAGCCAAGCGCATAACTCCTCCAGTGATGGAAAGCTGTGCTCGATGTCCTGGAAGGGACGCGGCCTCTTGCTCCGCGGCAGATCCTCCAGCAACTCCGCGGTCCAGGTGTAGGGCTGTCGCAAGCCGCTCCTGACAACGCTAGCAACGATGCTGTCGTGCAGGTAGAGATCATAGGCGCCGGGCGCGAGTTGGATCAGGCTGTAGCTCATTTGGGGTTCCTGTCAGAGGCAAGCGGTCGATCGATCCACTCGCGGGCCTTGGCGAGAGCAGCCTCGCGATCCAGTGCCATGATCAGGATCGGTCGCTGCTTGGACAAAGCGACGCACGCCATCCATTCCAGGCCACCCGGGCTGAGGTGGATCTGATAGCCGCGATGCTCCAGCACCTCGGCGCCCGCGACCGGGCGAGCGTCAGTCATCGGCCTTGCCGGCGGCCTTGCGCAGGGCTGCGTTGATGCGCTCCTGCCAGCCCGGGCCGCCCTCCTGGAAATATTCCAGCACATCCTGGTCGATGCGCAGGGTGACGGTCTCCTTCACGCCGGGGATCGCAGGTGCTTTCGCAGGATTCTCGATCGGCTTGGTCGTTGCCTTTCTGAAGGCAGCCTCCGCCGCTTGCAGGGGATCGGTGGGACGGCGTCCTCCCGGTGATCGCGACATGCCTGTTCTCCTGTGATCCGGCCGGATCGATCGTCCGAGCGTAATCTTCGTGGGCCTGGAGGGACTTGAACCCCCAACCAGACCGTTATGAGCGGCCGGCTCTAACCATTGAGCTACAGGCCCTGGTCCGAGGATCTATGCCTGACCCTCGCTGCTCTGGCTATATCAACAAGGGTATAGCGGGCCAAGAGAGTGGTTGTCTCCTGATCGGTTTTCCTCCTAGTGAATGTCGTGCTGTCTTCTTCACCTTCATGGTTCAAGAACATTGAGGCTGCTGGCGTGGGCCTCCCTTTGCATCCCTGACGTAAGTGTGAGGGAGCAGCCGCTCGAAGCTGCGGCGCACCGTGCCGTAGCACTCGCAGGATGCACCCTCCAAGCTAGTGCGGTCGATCACGGTGATCAGGCCCCTGCCCTGCCGGATCAGCCCCGCCGCCTGAAGCGCTCGCGTAATGCTGCTGACGGTGGAGCGCTGCACACCCAGCATGTCCGCCAGGAACTCATGCGTGAGCGGCACGGTGTCCCGGTCCAGCCGGTCGTGCATGCTCAAGATCCAGCGGCAGCACCGCTCCTCGACGCTGTGAACCGCATTGCAGGCGACATTCTGCAGCACCCGCGCCATCATGGCTTCGGCAAAGTTCAGCACCAGTTGACGCACCTTCGGACGGGTGTCGATCACCTTGTGCAGGTGCTCCAGCTCGATCCGGGAGGCGGCGCCGCAGGCTTGCACAATGTAGCGCCCGAAAGACTGGCGGGCCATCATGGAGCTGACGAGGCCCAGCGCTCCTTCCCGGCCATACACCGCCATCTCGGCCGAGCGGCCATCCTTCAACACGGCCACCAGCGACGCCACCGTGTCATGGGGAAAGGTGGCGTGGTGAAGAGGATCACCCGCCTCGTACAGCACCTGATCCTGCTGCAAGATGACCCCATGCAGGTGCGGCTCGAGCGCGGCGAAGTCGTCTGGCTCCAGTGCCGCCAGGAGCCGGTTGGCCCGGTGATTAACCTTTGGAGTTGGAGCAACGGCGTAAATATGAGGTTTCATCCCCCAAGCTAAACAGGAGATGCACCTGAAGCAAAGGCGGGAAAACAGACCGGGTTCAATAAAAGGAGGCTCAGGCGATGATTGAGCTCATCGCCACCGAGGAGCCGCTGCCATCGGCTACCTCACCCAAGGGCCTGCTCCAGGTCAGCGATGTCTGGTATTGGGCTACGACCAGTTACCACTCCACAGAGACAGGCTCCTTACCAGATGCCAGGTCGAGCAGGCGCTTAGCAGCCGAATCCACCTATAGACGCATCGCTGAGATGCACACTCGATGACCAATCTTGTGGTCTGAACGAGCCCTCTGCCCGCATGACAAGCAATAAAGATCGAACATTCCGATAGCTCCGATCCGGCGAAGTTTGGTAGACCAAACTCAGCCGAGACTCCGATAGCCGCCTGGCTGCTGGGGAGAAATTGTGATCGCAGACGTGAGGAGCTGATGATGTTACGTCAACTTGAAGCTGGTCTTTTCAGCCTTGTGGCTGTGAGTCTCCCGCTAGCTCTCTCCGCACAGGAAGCCTCGCAACGCATCAGCCCTAAGGTGATGGTCATCACTATGTTTGCTGGTGAGGCCAAGCCCTGGCTCGACCATGAGCGCTTCACGCAGAAAGTGGCGGTTCCGGGTCTGTCCAAGGCCTTCCCCGAGGTCTCGTGCACCGACGCTGGTCTGTGCCTGATGACCACCAGCATGGGCTATGCCAACGCGGCCAGCTCCGTCTCGGCTTTGGTCTACAGCGGCCACTTTGACCTCTCGCAAACTTACTTCCTTATTGCCGGTATTGCCGGTGTTGATCCTGCTGACGGAACGCTGGGTTCAGCCCACTGGGCGCGCTTTGCGGTCGATGGCGGTCTGCAGAATGCAATCGATGCCCGCGAGATCCCGAGCGAGTGGAGCACCGGCTATGTTGCCATTGGCGCGAGCCGGCCGGGCGAGAAGGTCGAGCTCAAGTACGGAAGCGAAGTTTACCGGCTCAACGAAGATCTCCTGCAGAGGGCTTACAGCCTGACCAAAGACGTGGAACTGGCCGATGGCGATGCCGCCAAAGCCTATCGGACGCGGTATGCCGCCGCTCCGGCAAATACGCCTCCGCGGGTGAGCATCTGCGACACAATCTCCATGGATACATGGTGGCACGGTTCGAAGCTCGGCGCCGCGATGGAGGCGTGGGCGAAGCTGATCACAAACGGTGAGGCCAACTACTGCACCACGCAACAGGAGGATAACGCGACCCTCACGGCGCTTCGGCGTGGTGCGGAGGCCAACCTCCTCAACTTCGACAGGGTCGCCCTCCTTCGAACCGCTTCGAACTTCGATCGGGAAGGATCAGGTCAGTCTCCGGTGGAGTCCCTGACGGCCAAGTCGGGCGGTTATATTCCCTCGGTCACAAACGCCCACCGGGTTGGCACCAAGTTTGCTCACACGATTGTGGCGGATTGGCAGAATTGGAGCGTTGGGGTTCCCAAGTGAGCCTGACAGCATAGCCCTTCCAGCTCCTCAGCGGTCCGGGTGGGTTCACGCCTGCAGGAAACCCTGCACGTCAGTGTTATTGCAACATTTGCCGAAGGCCGAGGTCAGCGGCGCCCATGAGCGCAGATTGATGAAGAAGCAGGTTATTATCGACACTGACCCCGGCCCGGATGATGGGGTCGCCATCCTGACAGCCTTGGGCTCTCCCCTGATCGAGGTTCTCGGGGTCTGTGCCGTCGCCGGCAACGTCCCCCTTCATCATACCGTCCGGAATGTCTGCAAGATCCTGGAGCTCGCAGAGCGTCAGGATGTCAGGGTATTCGGCGGGGCCAAGACTCCTCTGGCCCGTCCGCTGTTCACGGCTGAATACGTGCACGGCAAGACCGGTTTTGATGGATACGATCTGCCGGAACCAACGATGCCGATCCAGTCACAGTATGCGGCGGACTTCATCGTTGAAGAGGTCATCAGCCGGCCACCAAAGTCAATAACGATCTGTGCTCTTGGTCCCTTGACGAACATAGCAATTGCCCTGGGACGGGATGACCGCATAGCTGAGCGGATCGAACAGATCGTCTGGATGGGCGGTGCTTTGTCGGAAGGCGGCAATGTGACCCCTGCAGCCGAGTTCAACTGCTACGTGGATCCAGAGGCGGCTCGGCGAGTGTTGAGTTCGGGCGCTCAAGTCGTGATGATGCCACTGGATGTCACCCACAAGGCTCACGTAACGGCCGAACGGATCGAACGCTTTCGCACAATGGGGAATCAGGTCGGCCCGATCTTCGCGGAACTCCTCACCTACGCCAAGCAGTTTGACTGGCAGAAGTACGGAGTTGACCGCGCCCCGATGCACGATCCAACAACGGTTGCCTGGTTGCTAAAACCTGAGTTGTTCTCGGGTCTTCATGTTAATGTCGAGATCGAGACAGCTTCTCCTCTGACAACCGGGATGACTGTGATCGATTGGTGGGGTGTCACCAATCGGCAAAAGAACGCTTACGTAGTCCGTGATCTTGATACTGAAGGGTTTTACAATCTGATTTTCGAGACCTTCAGCCGTCTGCCCTGATGACCCAGGATCAGGACATTTTAACTTTGCGGCTACACACAGCATCTCGGCGCAATCCAGAAATGGCACTTAGCGTGCAAAGTTGACATGACACCCTGGGTCTAAAACCGGTTGGGGAGGGCGCCCCGGCGGAGCTGGTCGGGGTTGCTCCGCCGGGGCGCCTACGGTGTCTTGAACATGTGACGCTCACCCTGCCCCCGCCGGCGCGGCGCCTTGGCCGAGCGCTGCTCGTCCCGCTCCTGCTGACGCTGCGCCACATAGGCCAGCACCTCACTCAGGCGCTTGTTCTCGACAATCGCCGCCTGGGTCACCCGCCGCAGCTTGTCATAGGTGCGGTATGGCAGGTCGACCCCGTTGTGCCGGATCGCCAGCCGTCCGTCCGGATAGTCGATCACCGTCACACGCTGGCGGGCGAGAGGGCGCGTCAGCTCAGTGGGCTCGAGCAGGAACAGCACCTTGTCGTACTGGAGCGTCAGATTGCGGGTGATGGTGCGCTCCTCTTTCCAGGCGAAGATATCCTCCAGCACCATGTCCTGCGGCACCGGACGGTGCGCATCCGAGGGGCTGATGGGCTCCTTGGCGAAACGCCGGTTATGATCGGCCAGGAACCCCGGCAGGAAGGCGTTTGCTGCCTCGATCGTCGATATGCCGGCAAGCCGCATCTCCTTGACCAGGCGATCCTGCAGCGTGCCGAACGAGCGCTCGACGCGGCCCTTGGCAGCCGGTGTGTTGGCGCAGAGGATGTCGATGTTGAGCTCATGCAGGGCGCGTCCGAACTGGGTCATGCCGTCACCGCCGTCCGCCGCTGTGTTGCTGACCCGGAAGATGGCGTGCTTGTCGGAATAGAAGGCGATCGGGCGGCCATGGGCTGCGACGTATCGATGGGTCTCACGCAGATAATCGAAGGTGGATTCCGAGGGCACGAAAGCCGCATGCATGAGCTGGCTGGTGGCATCATCGATATAAGCCAGAAGCGTGCATTGTGGGCCACGGTTCTCGAACCACCAATGCTTGGAGCCGTCGATCTGGATCAGTTCGCCCCTGCGCTCCCGGCGATTGCGTGGCTGATGAACCGAAGGAAGGCGTCGGCGGCGATCCAGCCACAGACCGTCTTCGATCATCCATTTGCGGACCGTCTCTCGGGACACGGGACAACCATGGGTCTCCCGCAGCTTCTCAGTAGCCAGCGTCGGACCGAAGTCTGGATAGCGCTCCTTGATGATCGTCATGACCAAGTCGCGGACTGACGCGGGAAGCCGGTTGTTGCCGGGCTGGCCGCGCCGCTTCGACACGAGGCAGACAGCTCCATGCTGCCGGAAGTCCTTCAACAGCCGGAAGACCTGTCGGCGTTTGAGACGGAGCAGGCCGCAAGCGTCCCGAACGGTCACCCGACGGGCTTCTAAATCCATCAGCACATCCAGCCGGGAAAACTCCTTGGCGCTCATCGACACCACCGTCATGCGGCACGTCCTCCTGCAACCCCGAAAAGCAGGAGAGTGCCATTTGAACTTTGCAGAGGGGTGTCATCTTTATATTGCGTCTACACAGCAGATGCGTTGAACAAACATTATGGAACTAGCTGTAGAATCTCTCGAACACTGTCCCGTCTGGCAGGATCAGAATGGCATGCAATCCCCAAACTGAAGCGGCACTTTGCGCGACGTCGACGGACCAGTCTTGAGGTAATGATCTGTTAGGTCTTTCGTCGTCATGGTCGCTCCGTCTTGCCCGTGCTGGTTTCAGCTGGGCGTAACAACGGAGCCTTACCATGTCGATGTCTAACGCCGTTCAGACAGAGCAGGATCACGCTGGGACAAAGGCAGCGAGGAAGCCGAACCCGGCTCTGATGAAGCCATTGCAGCCCTCGACTGAGCTGGCGGGTGTGGTCGGGTCGTCCCCGTTGCCGCGCACTGAGGTGGTGAGCAAGGTGTGGGAGTACATCAAGGCCAAGAACCTCCAGAATCCTGAGAACAAGCGCGAGATCCTGGCCGACGACAAGCTGCAGGCCATCTTCGGGGGCAAGAGCAGGGTCAGCATGTTCGAGATGAACAAGCACCTCGCCCAGCATCTCTCCTGAGACCAGCCCACGTGACGACACGCCCGCCCCGCCGAGTTCCTGGCGAGGTGGGCGTGTTCTCAGCGACCCAGCTACGGCTGCTGGTCAGACTGCTTCCTTGAGTTCCTTGGCGGGCCGGAAGGCGATCTTCTTGGACGCTTTGATCTTGATCGGCTCGCCGGTCTGTGGATTGCGGCCGGTGCGGGCGGCGCGCTTGCGCACCTGCAAGATGCCGAGGCCACTCAGGCGAATCTTCTCGCCCTTCTTCAGGCTCTGGGCGATCATCTCGATCACCTGCGTCAGCATCTCGTTGGCCTGGCGCTTGGGCAGTTCATGCGCCTCCGACAGCTGCTCCGCAATGTGACGCAGGGTCAGGACCGGGCTGGCCGAAGTGCCGGCGGCCTTCTTCGCGACCTTCGGGGCTGCTTTGGCGGCCGCCTTTGGTGCCGCGGCCTTCGGCGACCTCCTGGCTGCTGCGCCGGCCGGTTCAGCCGCTTTGGCTGGTACCGCCTTCGATGCGGCCGCTTTGCGGGCCGGCGCCTTCTTGGCTGTGGTCTTGGTTGCAGTTTTCGCCACGGGTGAGACCTTCCTCATAAGTTATAAAACTTGCGGCCGGTTGATGGGCAAAGCGCTTGCCGCCCAAGATTGAAATCACCAGCGGGCCACGTGCTCAATATCCGTGCCGGCAGGAGTTCACAGGATCTTGTCAGCGCAAGATAAATTACTGCTTGGTGCCAAGGCTTGGCGCTTCATGGGCATACGATGAAACTCCCCTCCCCTCTGAAGTCATTCCAGACCTGAGGGTCCTTGCAGACCATCCTTCCGTTCTTCTGGACGGTGTATCCCTTCAAGATGCCGTTGGTGTCGGCCCTGGCATCAATCTGAGCAAACGCGGTGCTCGCTCCTGCCATGACGCATCCGCACAGAACACCCATCAGAAATCTGCTCATTCGCGTCGCCTTTCTGAAGCTTGATCATCTTCTCTGAAGCTTAATCATCAAGAGCGCCGGCTCGCACCAGCAGGTTCCGGTGCCGGGCGATCCACGACGACCTCACGCGAATCCTTGTCTTCGCGCAGGCCAAGGAAGCTCGGATGGCGCAGGATGTTGTCTCGCGTCCACTCCGTGAATTCGACTTGGGCCAGGTAGCGCGGCTTGACCCAGTGCACCCTCGCTCGCATGTAGGTCCCCTTCGGCAGCACAGCTGTCGGCTTCTCTTGCTCGATCCGCTCCAGCCTGGCCTGAAACGCTTCAAGGAATTCACGGGAGTATTCCCGTCCCGACTTTGCCAGCGTATTTCAGCTCACCGGAGGGTGTGTAATAGCCAACCAGGAGAGCTCCGAATCCAACACGCGATCGCTGCGGCTCGGTGTAGCCGATGATGACGAACTCCTCGGTGTTGAGGCATTTCACCTTGAGCCAGTCAGGATTCCGGGTCCCGGAATACAGGGAACTGCGTCGCTTCGAGACAATGCCTTCGAGCTTCAGAGTGCAGGCCTGGGTGAAGAACGCCTTTCCGCCACCAACCCGGTGCTCACTTACGCGCACGCTGGCCGGAGCGTTGGCCAATGCCCCGGCAAGCAGCTGCTTTCGTTTCTCTAGCGCTGATCCGCGGAGATCAACACCATCAAGGAACAGAAGATCGAAGGCGTAGTAGACCAAGTCCCCAGTGTCTTCGTTCGAGAGGGCCTCCTGGAGGGCTGCGAACGAGCTGATGCCGTCCTGTTTGAGCCGGACGATCTCGCCATCGAAGACGGTTCCAGGTCGGCCGAAGGATGCAAACGCCTCAGCTAGCTCGGGAAAGCGTGCCGTCCAATCCTGGTCGTTGCGGGTCACCAGCCGGGCTCGCCCATCCTCGATTCGGGCCAGCATGCGGTAGCCGTCGAACTTGATCTCGTGCAGCCAGTCATCCCCTTCGGGTGCCTGCTTCTCGAGCACTGCAAGTTCAACAGGGATACGCTTGGGCAATGTGGGTTGGCGGATTCCAGACGTCCGGCTGAGCTTGGATTGTGACTTGGCCATAGTCGGGAAGAAACAGCCACCGTGAGCCCCGGTTCCCAGCGGTTCGCAACAGGCCGCTCACAGCCCCAAGGACAGCTGCGGGCTGTCAGGCTCGTCGGTGTTCAGAGCCGACAGGGACACGCCTAAGAGGCGGACGCTCTTGTCCAGAGGGAACAACATATTCAGGAGGTCGACACCGCCCTGCTCGAGCCCTGCTCTGCTCTCGACATAGCCGGGCAGCGTACGGCTGCGGGTGATCTGCTGGAAATCGGAAAACTTCACCTTGAGCGTCACCGTCCGGCCTCGCACACCGGTCTGCTCGCAATGCCCCCAGACCTTGTCGATGATCGGCTGGAGCTCGGCTTTCATTTCCTCGAAGCTCTCCAGATCCTCTTCAAAGGTGTTCTCGGCACCCACCGACTTGCGGATGCGATCCGGCTGGACCGGGCGATGGTCGACGGCGCGGGCGATCCAATAGTAGTGGGTACCCGCCTTGCCGAAGCGTTCCTGCAGGAAGCTCAGCGACTGGGCCTTCAGATCGAAGCCGGTGAAGATGCCGATCTCGTTCATCTTCCCCGCTGTGGCCGGGCCGATGCCATGGAATTTGCCCACCGGCAGGCTCTCGACGAAAGCTGGTCCCATCTCGGGCGTGATGACGAACTGGCCGTTCGGCTTATTCTGGTCCGACGCCATTTTGGCCAGGAACTTGTTGTAGCTGATTCCGGCCGAGGCCGTCAGATGGGTCTCCTCCCGAATTTTGGCTCTTATCTCCCGGGCCACTTGGGTGGCATAAGCGATGCCCTTCAGGTTCTCGGTCACGTCGAGATACGCCTCGTCTAGCGACAAAGGCTCGACCAGAGGCGTGTACTCGTAAAGATCTCCCGGATCTGGCGCGAGACCTCACGGTAGACGTCAAACCGCGGCTTCACGAAGATCAGTTCCGGGCACTTCCGCCGGGCCGTGACCGACGGCATGGCTGAATGCACCCCGAAGCGTCGGGCCTCGTAGCTGGCAGCCGCCACAACGCCGCGCTCGCGGGAGCCGCCAACCGCAACCGGCTTGCCCCGTAGATCCGGATTGTCCCGCTGCTCGACAGATGCATAGAAGGCATCGAGATCCACATGCACGATCCGACGTTGCAGCTCCGGCCCGCCGGGCTGCTCCCTGGAGCCTGACGTCGGGACGGCGCTGGAGCGATCGTGATTGGTACTTGTCATCGCCTAGGATTGCGGAATGGGGCTACCCCCTCCACTACCATTTAACCTGGATCCTGCATCGGGCTGACCGCGGCCGATCTGGCAATTGGGTTGTCTCTCTTTTAGAAACCTGCTCATGAGCCATTTCCTTCACCTCTTGCCTCGCAGTGCACTATGACCAAACATGTGGTTATCGACGTCGAAACAGCGCAATCATACGACCACATCATTGAGATTGCGGCTGTTGAGGTGCTTGGCAACACCATATCATCTCGCTCGCTGGTGCGCCGGATCAAGCCGCGCTCGCCCATGAGCCGGTTCTGTTACGCCGTCCATGGCATTTCGCTCGAAGACCTGGAGAACGAGCCGTACTTTGAGGAGGTGATCCCGGAACTCATTGAGTTCGTGGGGGATGCCACGATCGTGGCTCACAACTATGTCTACGAGTACAACACGCTGAAACGAGAGTTCGAGCGCGCCGTCTATCCGGTTTATCCACGGGACCGCTTTTCCTGCACCATGGCCATGGCGAAGCGATCCGGCCTCCCCGGTAAGCTCCGGCACGCGTGCTCAGGGGCCAGCATCAGCATTACCCATCTTCGCGACGAGCACGACGCGTTGAACGATGCCCTTCTGGCAGCCCACCTGTTTCTCAAGCTCAATCGAAACTGATGCCGCTCGACCCGTCTCAGCGTCGTGCCGCCACCTGTGATGCACCCATCCAGCTCACCCTGGCTGGCCCGGGATCCGGCAAGACCAGCACGCTGACGGGGCGTTTTATTCATCTCGTGCGGCAAGGGATCGATCCCCGGCGGATCCTGGCCGTGACCTTCACGAAGAAGGCGGTGGAGGAGATGAGGCAGCGGATTTCCGCCGCCTTGCCTGACCTACTGCCGAAACAGCTCGAGATCTTTACGTTCCACGGCTTCGCGTATCGGTACTTGAGACGCAATCCTGCCGTCGCAGGGCTACCCAGTACAATCCAGCTCTGGGACACGCCGGAGCAGCGCGCCGTCTTCTCGAAGAGGCGCATGTATTGGAACGAGGATGAGGACATCCTCGACATTATCGGATCGGCCAAGGAGCGCCTTCTCGACGCCAGGACCTTTGAGGCGTCGCTCGACCGCGGGGATGAGGTCGGCAGGTCTGCGGTCGAGTTCTTCCGTGTCTATGAGGAGGCTTTGAACCGAGCAGGAGCCATCGATTTCGCCGACATGGTGCCCCGTTTGGTTCAGGCCATGGACGGTGATCCTCATTATGGCCGGAGTATCGTCCGCGCATACGATCACCTCCTCGTCGATGAATACCAGGATGTGAACCCCGGACAGGACCTGCTGATCTCGCATTTTGTCAGGGCAGGTGTGAAGCTCTGGGCAGTCGGGGACGACGATCAGACCCTCTATGCCTTTCGGGCCTCTGATGTCAGATACATCCTTGACTTTCAGGAGCGTTACCCTGGGGGTCAGGTTCACATTCTCGACCGGAACTATCGCTCGGCTCCAGGGATCGTCCGAACTGCAAAAAAGCTGATCCGCAAGAACGAAGGACGGGTCGACAAGGATTACAGCGCCGTCAACCAGGGGGCATGTGACATTGTCGTCCGAGGGTACAGCATGCCGGCGGTGGAGGCCCGGCAGGTCGCCGCTGCGATTTCACAGCTCATCAGCAAGGGTCTGGAGACCCGGCAGATGGCTGTTCTATACCGATCAGGAACCATCGGCATCCACTTCCAGGCCGCGCTCCGCGCTCTGGACATTCCCTTCGAGGTCCGGGGTGCCGGAGATTTTTGGCAGAGTTCCCCAGCCAAACTCTTCGTCGGCTCTCTCTTCTATTTGCGTGACCCCAGAAGTGCGGAAGCCCTCGAGAAAATGGGCATGGGCAAACGGGGGGACATCACGCGCGAGCGTCTGGACCTGATTGATCGCCGCACGAGACGCGAATTCCAAAGCTCGTGCGCTCAGGTCCAGCGCATTGTGGCTGAGGCTCTCCCCATACGAGCATCCAGCCGGGAGCGGGCGGAGTGGGAGAGCATCGTGGACGGAGTCGCCATGCTGGCGGCCTCCTGTTCGTCGGTTGAAGAACTCGAGATGCGGATTGCCGAGCAGACCCAAGCGACCAGGCGCTCGCACGCGAACAGTGTTGTTCTGTCGACGGTCCATTCCGCGAAAGGCCTTGAGTGGGATACAGTGTTCCTCGTCGGGGTTGAGGATGGCGTTATGCCTCATAGCAACTCAGCCGATATCGAGGAGGAACGGCGGGTCGCCTATGTGGCGATCACGCGGGCCAAGCGTCGTCTGGCCCTCACCTATGCGGCAGAGAGGTTTGGGACAAAGTCAGACCCATCTCCATTTCTGTTCGAGATGCATCATCGGGAGGTCATTTGGACCAGCCCGAACATGGCTGGGGCTGACAGTCGTCTTCCTCTAGCGAGCCTCGGAGAACGGGCTCAACTCGCAACGAAGAAGTCCAACCCGAAATCCGGCCCAACCGCTCGCAGGATTTCACGCGAGACGGCATCGTCTGGCGCAACGCCATGGACGTCCCGTGAGGATACGCGCCTTCAGGCGGCGTATGCGTCATCGTCGAGCCTTGAGGAGATGTCCCTGATCCTGAAGCGATCGCCTGATGAGATTGTCAGCCGCCTCGTCGCCTTGAAGTTCCTGCCCACCCGCAACCCGTATGACGCCCTGTCGGCCGAGTATCTTCGTCGGTCCTTGCGCTAGCGACATCGTCGGGCAAACCCACCGGAACTCGCGTCAGCGCTGATTCAGCACGACCACGTTGGATCCAGCCGTGTTGGTGCCCTTGGCTGGCTTGACACTTCTGATGAGGGTGGGCGAGACGTTCCACCTCTGCCCGGTGTCGGCGATCACCGTCACGGTCTTCTTGTTGTAGCGCGTCAGCATGCCCTCAAGTGGACCCTGGCCGGGCGGCTGGAAAGTGACCCGGTCGCCGATCTTGAACTCCAGCATCTCCACATGGGCACGCATCTGGTTAAGAAAGCGCAGACGCTCGACGATGCGGTGGTTGAGATCGATAAGTTCGGCCTCGGTCAGCTGGTCAATATCGATCGTCATAGGAGTGCCCTCGATGAAAGCCGGGCTGGGATAATCGAGCGAATGTCTGGCCAGCGCTTATGCGTGTCAAGAGGAACGGTCCAGGCTCTGAAAGTCCCCTGCCCTTCGCGAAGGTTCGTTACCCCTTGGACGAGCGGATCAACGCGTTTCTTCCGAAAAGTGCCAGGAGCTGACTTTTGCGAAACAGGCAAGCATATTGCCAACAAGCTGCCTTCTCTCCGTGAATCTGTTATGATGCCCCGTCGTCGCGAACCGGGCCCGAATGGCTCGACGGACGCGTACCTAGCCCGCCATCGGCCCCATCACGAGACAGCGGCGCCGGTCCTGCCGGCCGGCTGCGTGGCAAGGGATCACATCCCCATGACATACATCACCACCAAAGATGGCACCCGGATCTTCTACAAGGACTGGGGCCCCAGAGACGCTCAGCCGATCGTGTTCCACCATGGCTGGCCCTTGAGTGCCGACGATTGGGACAACCAGATGATGTTTTTCCTGGCGGAAGGATATCGCGTCATCGCCCACGACCGCCGGGGCCACGGGCGCTCGGACCAAACCGACGGCGGCAACGAGATGGATACCTATGCGGCCGATGTCGCCGAGCTGGTCACGGCGCTCGACCTCAAGAACGCGATCCATATCGGCCACTCGACCGGTGGCGGCGAGGTCGCCCGTTACGTGGCGCGGGCGGAGCCGGGGCGCGTGGCCAAGGCCGTGCTGGTCGACGCAGTCCCTCCGGTGATGGTCAAGAAGGAGTCCAATCCGGGCGGGACGCCAATCGACGTGTTTGACGGATACCGCACCGCGCTTGCCGCCAATCGCGCCCAGCTTTACCTCGATATCCCGAGCGGCCCATTCTTCGGCTTCAACCGGCCCGGCGCGAAGGTGTCGGAGGCTCTGATCCGCAATTGGTGGCGGCAGGCCATGATGGGGAGCGTCAAGGCCGGGTATGAGTGCGTCAAGGCCTTCTCCGAGACCGACTTCACCGAGGATCTGAAGGCGATCGACGTGCCGGTACTGGTGATCCACAGCGAGGACGACCAGATCGTGCCTTATGCCGCTTCAGCGCCACTGACGGTCAAGCTCCTGAAGAATGGCACACTTAAGACCTACAAGGACCTGCCGCACGGCCTGTGTCAGACCCATCCCGAGGTCGTGAATCCGGAGCTCCTTGCCTTCATTCGCGGGGAGGACGTGAAGGCAGACCAGCAAGCTGCCGCTGCCGCGCCCGCCATGGCATGAACTCAGGCTGCGGGCCCGGCTGTCCCGGCCGGGCCCGCACCAAGTGTCCATACGTCGGCCACGGAAAGCATCAGGCACACTCATCCCGGCGATGCAGGAGTACGGCTCAGGTCAGCCCCGTGCCGGAAGCCGACCAAATCGGATCCAATTGCCGGCCTGTTTCACGCCCACGTCCTAACCGGCGAACGGGATGCCAAGCATGATCCTGTGCGGGGCGCCCAGTGACGGTGATGGGCGGTCGTGGAGGGTCGGTGAGTTCACTCAAGCCATGACAAGGCCGCGGTGAGGGCCATTAGAAATCCGAGGAGCCTTCAATGTTGGGGCACGCCTGGCTCAACGCGTCTGGTAGGGGTGGAAGATGTAGTCCTTGGCCTTCACCTCCACATGGCAAGCGTGACCGCAATCTGAGGGGCTGGGATCGGCCGTGAACCTGTTGGATGCGGCTTCGTAGTTGAACAGCGCATAACCCCATCCGCCGCTTTCCGGAAATCTCTTGCTGTCCTTTTCGATGACGAAAGCCTGTGTGAAGACGTCCGGCACATCCACCACGAAGGGGGCCTCCGTGCTCTTCTTCGGCTTCCACTGGAGCTTCGCGATCCTGGAGCCATCCGGGAAAGGCTGGCCGTTGCCCGGAACGCCGGCCTTGTACGCCTCGATCATGGTCGGATTGGCGACGATCACCTTGAGCACTTCGTCGGTTCGGGCGGAAGAGACCACGGCCCAGTCCTCGTATCCCCTGAAGTCGGAGAACGCGATTCCGCTCGGCGATGTCAGCGAGTACTTGTCCTGAGCGTAAACGGCCGTGCCCAGGACGAGCACTGCCGTGGCTGCGGCCAGTGTCTTGGCGAGAATGGTCATTTTTCTTCCTCCCCTGAGTGCCATCGGCTCACGAAAGACGTGAGATCCACTTCAATGCCGAAAGGCTCGGCATGAACAGATACTCGCCGCCGCGAAGGACGTTGAACGTCTCCATCCCATGGATTCGTCGGCGGACAGGATCTTTCGGGATTGTGAAAACCCCATCGGCAGGCTGCAATCCGACCATCGGGTCGCGCTCGTCGCCCACGCCGGCGAAGTTCCCGTTGTTGATCCACTCCCCTTGCAGGAATTCGAGCGTGGCCATCGCCTTGGCGCTGATGAAGAGGAAATAGACGCCGCGCGGCACCTCATCCTCTTCCTCGGACAAAGCGTCCGGATCGTACGGCGTTCCGTAGGTCGTGCTGCGCCGGATGATCCGGTGCAGGTTGACGTCGGTCAACTGCGCGAGCTGGGCATTGCGCGGGTTCATGCGGCGCATGTGACAGCCGAGCGGTACCTGCCGTCCCCGCGCGTCGGCCGCATAATCGAAGTCGTTGTTGCGCTGAGGGTCCTCGCCGAGCAGCGGATCGTCCGCGTCCGGAGCGAGCGTCAACGGCGCCCCGCTGCGCCAGCGGCCGACTAGCTTGGCCGCAAGCAGTTCCCGGTCTTCATGCGTGCCTGCGTTCGCCTGGAGGAAACGATTGAACGTGCCGACGCGGGACTGGTACTTGCGAAAACCGACGTAAGTGCCGTTTCGCCCTAGCACGGCGGGCTGCGGCATCGGATAGGCGAAGCCCGTCTCGCCGGGATAGCCGAGGATGAACTCACCGGCCTTGATCGCCCGACCTTGGCCGGGCAGCGGATCGACGCCGCTGCCTTCGATCGCGGGCTGGCCGATGCCGTCCTTGTAGCCGAACGGATTGAGACTGCCCGGCTGCGCCCCGAAGTCCTGCATATGGATGATGGTGACGCCGGAGAAGCCGATCGCCTGCTCGCGGGCAACGGCGACCGTGCGGCGCCACTTCGCCGCGGTATCGCTGAAGGCCGTAACGCCGATGTGGACATGGCCCGTGCCGAACGGGAAGTCCCAGTTGCTCGACGCGTTGACGCCAATGTCGCGAAGCTGCTCCGCGCGAGCGGCCATACTGGCGCGAAATGCCTCGGGAAAGCTGTGCAGGGACTCGTCGGAAAGGCCGAGCGCTTTGAGTCCCGCAAAACTGATCCCAACCCCGAGCCAGGCATCGCCGGCGTTCCACCAGCCGGCTGCGGAATCGATGTGAGGGCTGAGCCGGCGCAGGAACTCGCGGCCGCCTTGCACATCGTCAACCCGCAGGAGTACGTGCGTGCCGAAATAGGGCTCCGGCCGGTATCTCAGGACCGTCGCCTGGATGTCATCCAAATCAAGTGTCGGCGAACTCGGTGATTCACGCTCGCCGGCCCCTTTTTCCAGTGTCACCATGGCAAAGTCCTTCAGTGGGTCGGGTCCGTCCCGGCCCGCCCATGCGAACGATCAGTCAGGCAATCTTGTCGAGGAATTCGTCAAGCGCCTTACCAACGCGCTCGAGCCGCTTTGCTTCGGCCACCGTGAGATCGGGATTGGCGACATACCACGCCTCAGCGGTGATCTGGAACTTGGCGATCCAGTCCTTGATTCCCGGCGTGTGCAGACCCGGGAAATTTTCCGTCGTGCTGAACACGAGGTCGAGTTCGTCGGGGATCTTGCTGACGAAATCGTCGATGTACGGGTCCCAGTCTCCATCATAGGCGGTCGCGAACAGCATCCTCGTGTCATTGTCGAAGAACACGAAGCGCATGTCGTGGACGGTCCCGACCTTTTCCCCGGCATCGCCGAAATTGGCGCCGAGGGCCTTGAGCAAGGCCCGCAGTCGCTTGGCGCCTCCGGGCGCGAAGGGCGCGATCACGGTCAGCTCGGAGACCTTGCCCTGGCGTAGTCCGGTGCGGCCGGCCGTGGAGATTTCGCCTTGCGGCCGAACAGAGTGCCCAAGCTGTCCGATCAGCTTCTCGAGCGCGATCTGGCCGACCTCGGATCCTTCCGCATAGAGTGCGCGGAGCTCCTGGAGCTTGTCCTTCCGCTCAGCCGTCGGGTGATCCATCACCTCGGTCGGCTGAGAAGGTGCCATCGTGGTCATAGGCGGTTCCTTTCAGTTGAGGGTGGGAACGCTACGCATACACGTCGGCAGGCCCCTTACCCGAAGACCTCAGCGAGACTCTCCGGCTCCTTTCGCGTTTGATGGTTGAGCTGGTGGCGCAGGGTCGATGACAGGCGGTACACTTCCTTGCGGGCACGCATGATGTTGCCGAGCGGGCGATGATCTTCGGTCACGCGCCAGGGCGACATCGACGTCGCGTCCATCCGCTCGAGATTGTCGTCGCCACCGATGTCCTGTTGCGGCAGGCGGAGCTTGGCCACGGTGACGAACGGGGACAGGCTCTCCGGCCACCGCACCGTCACGTCCTCGATCGGCATCTCGTAAAGGTTCGTGCAGAGCTGCACCTGGATGTCGAACTCGTACGGCCGCTCCTTCAGCTCGGCCACGAGCGCGGGCCGGAAGACCTGCTGCGCCGCGTTCACATCGAGCGCCCGCCTAACCACGCGGTCGGCGAAGTCCTTGACCGGAGCGACACGAAGCTTTGCGACATGGTCGCCGTGCCGGACGGCCCCCATCGTATGATAGGTCGACAGCAGCAGGTTGACGAACGGGATCTGCGCGAACTGCGCGATCGCGGCCAGCTCTTCCCAGGCCCAGTTCTCGGGCTCCAGCGTGCCCATTCCGGTGATGAAGTCGTGGAGGAAGCGGGCGATCCGCGCCCGCCGCTCCTGCGGCAGCTCGGTCGGCGGCGGCGGGGCGCTGGCCTGGGCGCCGATCTTCAGCACGAAGATGTAATGCTCGACTGTGTTGGCGAAGAAGATCGGATAATTGATCATCGCATAGTCGAAGGTGCGGCTGTCCGGCTCGTCGTCCAGGAGCTTGCGTCCTTCGATCCCGAAGATCTTGAGCCCGATGCCGCAAACCGACCCGAGCAGCCTGTCCGAGTTGATATGCGGCTGTCCGTTCGAAAAGCGGACCATCGCCTCGTGACGGCCGGGCGTGGCGTAGATGCCCTGCGCATATTCCGGCGGAATGTCGGCGAGGATCTCGACTTCGCCCTGTGCGAGCCCGTAGCCCTTTGCATGCGCGTTGCGCACGGCGACGCCGCCGTCGAACTTGGGCGAAGCCGTCACCTGCTGCCTGAGGTCTTCGAGGACCGTGTGAAGCGCCGTGTCGAAGTTGGGGTCCGGGGCTTCGATTCCCGGACTATAGCGGACGAACTCCATCATGAGGCGACTCCTCGCCTGTTCGGGTTCAACTCCACTGAGAAGGCTTTATTCTTAGCACAAAAGGCTGTGGCATGGCAGCCTGTGAAATAAAAAAGGCAGCCTCCTGGCGGCCGAAGTGCCGGCACCGGAACTGCGGCGTCGCGGGCGAGCCGGTTCGAACTTGCCCTGGGGTCGCGATACCGCGGATCGGCTCGACGAGCTGCATCATCGGCACTGGGTTCATGAAGTGGATGCCGAGGTTGCCGATGGCGATTCAGTTGTGATCATTGGGGAGCCAAATGGTCATGCCCGGCTCAAGGTCGTCACTGCCGGTCGACGGCTCAAGCCGCACCAGGAAGCTGTTGAGGTCGTGGTCGCCAACCGCTCTTGCAGCTCGCCAGGTGGCGAATTCTCCCAAGGGCCGCAGTTCGGTGACCTGCGCCTCGATTGGGTGCCCGAGGCTCGTCTGCAGCGAAACCCGTCCACCCATCGTCAGGCCGCCGAGAGCGTCCTCGCGCAGGGTGAATGTGAACCACGGCTGCCCGTCGGCTTCGATCGTCATGATGGGCTTACCAGGAGACAGGACCTCGCCAGGTTCGGCCACCAGGACGCGGACCATGGCGTCGAGCGGGGCTCGCAGCGTTGTCTTGTCGAGCTTCGCCTGAAGGTCGTCAATGGTTGCCGACGCGAGAGCGACCCTCGCATCGGCGAGACTGCGCTCTTCCGCCGTGGGTCCTGCATTCGCCGCCGCAAACTGCGCCTGCTTGAGATCCAGATCGGCCTGCGCCTTGGCGAGCGTTGCCTGAATCTCGTCGAGCTGCTGACCACTGGAATAGCCCCGCGTCGAGAGCGCTGTCGCGCGGGCACTCTCCTGCTGCGCCAGGAGCAGGTTGGCCTCCGCTGTCCGGATTGCCTCGGCGGCAATGGCCACCTCTTCGGCCCGGACGCCGGCGTAGACATGGTCCCGCTCGGCCTTGGCCGCAGCCGCGGCGGCCTTCGCTTCTTCGACCGAGGCCGCCAGTTCCGGATTGTCGACGACGGCCAGGACATCCCCTTTGTGGACGTGCTGGCCTGGCCGGACTGCAACCAAGGCAAGCCGCCCGTTGATTTCAGGGGCCATGCGGATTTCGGTCTTCCGGACCAAGCCAGGGCTCGCCGCACCGGGCTTGGTCCCCTGGGCGTGAGCAGCGAGAGGTGCCAGGCTTCCGAGTGCAACGGCAGCGACCAACGCCGACTTCAGCGGCAGCCTAGCTCTGGGTGACATCGGCCCCTCCCCGCATGCTGACAAGCCAGGATGTCAGGATGGCCAGGACGGCATAGACCGTGGCCAGGATCCACAGCCGGATCCAGTCGGTCGACACATCGGCCAGGGTCGCTCCCATCTGGTTCAGGCGCACGAGCCCATCGATTCCCGATGTGCTCGGAAAGGCCCTGCTCGCGATCCTGAGCCCATCAGGAATGGCTTCCAACGGCCAGGAGACCCCCACCAGGAAAAACAGCGGCAGGCTGATGGCAATGAGAAGCAGGACCGCCGTCTCGCGGCGCTTGAACCAGGCGCCGACGAACTGTCCCATGAAGCTCACCGCAAGAATGAACGGGATCCCGAGGGCCAGCATCTCCGGCACACGGCCGACGGCCGTGAAGCCATAGACGCGCGGCAGGACGATGAGGTAGAGGGCGAACCCCGGCAGGGCGAGGACGAGATGCGCCAGGCCCTGGCCCAGCACCGCTGCGGCAGTCCCGCGGCGGCGGCGGGCTCCAGGCCCGCCTTGCTCGAAGGCGACGCCGCCGAGCGTCGCGGCGCCCATCAGCAAGGTCTGCTGCAGGATCAGGATGAACGCGGCGGGGACGATATAGCTGCCATAGCCGCTTGTCGGATTGAACAGCGGCTGGTTGAGGATCTCCACGGGCGCGCTCTTGACCAACGCCGCTCGATACAGGCTGCCATTGGAGCGTGCGCCACGGGCGATCAGGTCGGCCGAGACCGCGCCCGTTGCCTCCGAGATGCCCTGCACGGCGCGATTGTAGAGGAGGAAATACGCGGAATCGACATAGGCCGGCAGCCGGGCGCTGTTTCCCTTGAGAACCTCCCGTTCGGTCCCGGCCGGGATGCCCACGATCCCAAATACCTCACGTCTCGCGAGCGCCGCCTGCGCCTGCGCCAACGTGTCGGCGCGGGCGGCGATCCGGATCGCTTCGTCGGCATCGAGCATCTGAATGAGCGATCGGCTGAGGTCGGATGTATCATTGTCCACGACAGCGATCGGCACCTTGCGCAGCAGCTGACCGAGGTAGGGCTGGGGATAAAGCAGGCCATAGATGATCGGGGCGAGAACGACCAGACCGAACACCCCGCGATCGCGAAGGACACGCCCGTACTCGGCCGAGAAGGCGCCGACGATGCCTGCTTGATCCGGGCCCTCGCGAACAATCTCCTCGGGAGCCTTCGCGATCGGGGCTCGAGCGACAGTGCGCAGCCTGAGCCAGGCCGAGCCGAAGAAAATGACGGCCAGAATGCTCAACATCATGAACGGTTGCGCCGTGTCCCGCGCTGGCACGCCGCGCGCGGCCTGATCGAACAGGATTTGGATGTACCAGCGCAGGGGCAGCAGCGCTCCCCAGGCGCGGCCGAACGTACCCATACCCAGAATTGGAAATCCCACGCCAGCGAACCCGAAGGCGGGCGAGCAGACGATGCCTGTCAGCGAGAGACCTAGGGCGAGGTTTCTGACGAGAAGCTGGAGCAGCGCTCCCAAAGCGAGATAGGCCACGATGAGGAGACACGCGGCCGTCCCCACCAGGACCGGATCACCCCGGAAGGGAATCTGGAACAGGCTATGAATGATGCCGAGTTCCACAGCCATCATGACGATGAAGATGCCGAAATAGGGAGCCAGCTTGCCAACGAGTGCGGCCAGAGGACTGCCTCCTGCGGCATCGATCCACTCCCGCAGGCTTCGCGAACCGAACTCGGAGCCGACGGCATAGCCTCCGGCGATGGCCGTGATCACATGGAGGACCATGGGGAGAACCGCCCGCAACAGGAACTGGACATAGTTGAGCGCGGGATTGGTCAGGACATACTGCTCCACGACGAGCCGACCGGGCGTGAAGGTCCCGGAGCCTCCGGTGTCCTTCGGCAGCGTCGCGACCGCCGCGGCGATCGCCGCCTGCAGCCCACCCGACGCGATATTGCCTGGCGTGTAGTACTGCTTGTTGTGGAAGATCACGATCTGCGGACGTCGTCCGGCGAGAATGTCGCGTTCGAAGTCCTGCGGAATGTAGACCGTGGCGATCGCCTCGCCCGACCGGATCGCACGCATCGCGCCCGTGAGATCGGACGATCGGGAGGCCACCTCGACGGCTGGCGCCGCATTGATCGCCTGAACAAAGATCATCGATGTCTGGGACCGGTCCTGATCGACGACATCGACCCTTAGGTCCCGAATGACCGCGTTGCTGAAGGTCGCCGCCAGCAGAGTGAATGCCAGGAGCGGAATCCCGATGACCAGCAGCAGCGCGACCCGGTCATGCGCAATCCAGACGACCTCGCGGATCGCCACCCGCAGAAGCCCGGGCCTGGCGGTGATCATCAGCGCACCCTGGGCCAGTCGACATACACGCTCATGCCGGGGCGCAGAGCGGCAATCCTGTCGACCGGGTAGGCCCGTACCTCGAAGGTCCGGAGATCGAAGTCACCGGTCGCGCGGGTGGCGCGCCAGCCGGCATATTCCCCGCGCGTGGCGATCGTCCGCACCTCGACCGGCACCAAGCTGTCGCCGAGGGCCGGGATCCGCACCTGAAGCCGATCGCCGACCTTGAGGCCTTTGACGAGATCCTCCCGCAGATCGAACCGCAGCCACGTGTCGCTCAGATCGATCACGGACAGGAGGGGAACTCCCGGAGAGACGAACTCGCCCAGCTCTGCGCCGATTTGATAGACCTGCCCGGCGATCGGGGCCTTGACGGTCAGCTCGGCGACCTGGGCCTGCAGCGTCGCGATGGCGGCCTCGGCCTTGACGACATTGGCCTGGGCGATTCCACGCTCCTCAGCGGTATAGCCTGCCACGGCCTCCTCATAGGCGAGCTTCGACCGCTCGAGATTTCGCTTCGCCACATCGAGGGCTGCGGTCGCCTCGTCGAGCCTCTGGACCGAGGCAAACTCGCGAGAGGTGAGCTGACGGGTCCGATCGTAGGTCTGCTGCGCGAGGGTCACGCTGGCTTGGTCTGCGGCGATTGCAGCCTTGCGCTGCGCGATGACTTCGGCCCGCGTGCCGACCTGAATTCGGGCGAGGTCCGCCAGGGCGACCGTCTTCGCGGCCTCGGCCTCCCGCAGCTTGGTGAGAAGCTGCGGGTTGTCGATGGTGACGAGGACCTGTCCCGCCGCGACGCTCTCGCCCCGTGCAACGGGACGCGTCTCGACCCGCCCGTCGACGCGGGCCGCAATGTCGATGCGTGTCGCGTCCGCCTCTCCCTGCACCAACAGGGGTTGCGGCTGAACGAGATACCAGAGCGACAGACCGACAATCGTCGCGACGGTCACCGACACAATGAGGGCGGCTGCCTTTGGCGTCTTGGTCGACGTCTTGGGTGGCGAAGCGGATGGTGACGGACCGGCGGCCAAAGAGGGCGCAGCTTCGTCGCGCTTGGTTTGGGGCAATGGTGCCTGCTCGTTCATGCGAGCATCCTCGCTACTGCATGAACCATCCATGGCTGACGACGAGCGACTGGCCGGTGAGCGCATTCGATGGGAAAGCCGCCAGAAATACCGCTGTTTCCGCCACGTCCTGCACGGTTGTGAACTCGCCGTCGACGGTCTCCTTCAGCATCACGTTTCTGACGACCTCGGCTTCGGAAATGCCGAGCTCGCGCGCCTGCTCCGGAATCTGCTTCTCGACCAGCGGCGTGCGCACAAAGCCCGGACAGATCACGTTGGCACGGATCCCGTAAGCGGCCCCCTCCTTCGCCACGACCTTGGCCAAGCCGACCAGACCATGCTTCGCCGTGACGTAGGGCGCCTTCAGGGGCGAGGCCTCTTTGGAGTGCACGGATCCCATGTAGATGATGCTGCCACTCTTCTGCTGGTACATCTGCCGCAGGGCGGCGCGGGTGGTCAGAAATGCCCCATCCAGATGAATAGCAAGCAGCTTCTTCCACTTGGCGAACTCGAACTCCACGACGGGAGCGACGATCTGGACACCTGCGTTGCTGATCAGGATATCGAGGCGGCCAAAGGCTTCGATCACCCGCGTCATGCCGGCTTCGACCTGCTCCTCATGGCTGACATCCATGGCAACCCCGAGCGAGCGCTGGCCAGTCGGGTCGATGGCAGCCGCGGTCTCCTGCGCCGCCCTCGGGTCGAGGTCGGCGATGACCACTTTTGCCCCCTCCCGTGCGAACATCAGCGCAATTTCCTTGCCAATGCCGCTCGCGGCTCCCGTGATGACAGCCACCTTGTCCTGCAGTCGGCTCTCGCGGGGACCGCTCGCGGCGGGCAAATCGGATAAAACTTCATTTCGTAAGTTCATGGGCTCTTCCTTTCTGCCGAGACGGCTCGGATCCAGCCAAGTAGTCGTGCACCACCTTGCCGAGCCCGAGCGTCAGATCGGCGAGAATGTGGGTGGCCGAGACCACCTCCAGCACCGGCAACTCCGCCAACGGCGCCAGCGCGTGCGACCACAGCCTCAGGGATGCTGGACCGGTCCACGCGCCTTTCAGGTCGATATCCTCCAGGTAATATTCGACGAGCTCGCAGATGCGCGGCGTGCCATCGACATGCGGAATGATCTTGAGCAGGTAATTCGGCTCCTGGAGCGCAGCCTTCACGCTCGCGAGATCGGCCGCCCTGTGCTTGTAGCCCATCGTGGCGGTCGCGATGCGCATCGGGCCGTAGTCGAGCGTGCCGACCAGGGTATCGATTTCCGCCCGGAGGGTGGGGTTCGCGAGCTTCTTCGGGAATCCCCACAGTTCACGCCCGCCGGCAATGGGCGGGTGGTCGTTGAGGAACATGCAATGGCTGTATCCGCCCTTGCGGCCCCGCAACGAGACGGGGATGACCTGTCCGCTCTCGGTGTAGTCCCCGAAGCCGGTCGAGTCCGGCATGCGGATGAACTCGAACTTCACCAGCGGCTCGTCGACCTGGAGCGGCTCCGGGACAAGTTCGCGCAGCTTCTGCGGGTCGGTCCGATAGGTGATGATCAGGTATTCCCGGTTGTGGAAGCGATAGGGCCCGATCGGAAAGGCCGGGCTGGTCAGGGGCATCGCGAAGGCTCTGGTCCGGACAATGTCTTCGTGCATAGGTCGGCCCTCCAGTGTGGATCGAGCGGCTCGCTCGTGGGGCGGCAAGGCAAGCGTCCTTGAACCCCCGGGCGCATTGATTCCAGTACGCAACGCAGAATGGACTGTCCGACTGTCTCGCGGCCTGGCTGCTATTCCCGCCCATCGACGGCAAGGTCGAATGTGCGGATTCCCTCCTGACCATCGGGCCGCTGGAGCACTTCGGGATGACGCAGCGTGCGCCGGGCGTCCTGGTAGCCAGCCTTCCAATGCTCTTCCATGGTCCGCCGCGAGAACTCGTAATCCTTTGATTCACCCTCGTAGTTTTTCGACCGGTGGATCAGCTGGATCAGGCTGTAGACCTTCCTGTCGGCGACCGTTTCCAGGAATTTGACCTCGGGATGCCCCCGAAGAGCCGGCGGCAGGTCATCCAAGAGCCGCGCGATCGAGTTTCGCACCTGCTGTAGACTGCGGAAGTGGTCGGTCGTGGCGCGGGTGCGACTGGAGTACTGGATCTCCTTCTGCCGCGTCGCCACGGTGGAGATATCGCGCGGGAACTCGCCTCGTGCGCTCCAGAGGTCGACCTGGAAGGCGAGCGTATCCTGGCGCTGCCGCAGGACCCATTGCAGCGGCGTATTCGAAACAAGACCGCCGTCCCAGTAGTACTCCCCCTCGATCTCGACGGCGGGGAATCCGGGCGGAAGCGCACCGCTCGCCATGACGTGCTCCGGACCGATGACATGTCTGTCGGTATCGAAGTAGACGAAGTTGCCAGAACGCACATTGACCGCACCGAGGCTGAGATGGATTTCGCCCCCGTTGATGCGGTCGAAATCGACAAGCCGTTCCAGCGTCGCCCGCAGCACGCTCGTGTCGTAGAAGCTCGTGGCGGCCAGGGAGCCTGGCGGATGCAGGAACGGCCCAGGGACACGCAGGTTGAAGAACCCCGGCGCACCTTCGAACAGCGAGTAGAGCGCATTAACATTGTTGGCGATCGAGCGTCCCAGGTCGCCGCCGTCGGCGTGAAATTTCTGAAGCAGAGTGAATATTGGAAACCAGGGTTTGGCGGTGACCCCCTCCCAGAATGTCCGGAGCTTGTCCACCCGCGTCTCGGGCGGATTGCCTGCGATGATGGCGGAGTTGATCGACCCGATGGAGATCCCGGCGACCCAATCCGGCTCAAGTCCTGCCTCGGCCAGCGCCTCATAGACCCCGGCCTGGTAGGCTCCAAGTGCCCCTCCACCCTGTAGGACCAGCGCGATGCAGTCAAAGGGCGGTCGATCCATCAAGCGCCTGCCGGCCCTGATCGCTCGCGAAGGACGGACCGCCCCTGCATGGGATGCCGTCGCCTGAGCATGCTCGTTCATAGCGTAGCTCCAGGAGCAAGTCTCGACCGACCAAGCGCACTTGCGGCGGTACGGTTCGGACCTGAGAAAGCGTGCGATACACCACTCCAGGAGCCGCCTGCCGATACAAGACCTGGGCAGGCTCCAGTCACCACGAAGATGCGCTTAAGCATGGGCTCCTCCTTGGGCTTCGCGGGCCAAGGGGTGCAGGAGCGAGGTCGATCGTTTCTGCCGATCAAAAAGGGAGGCTCATCGTGAGCCTAAGTCCTACGCCATACTGGCCCAATAATAACGCCGATGCCCATCGCTCCGCAAGTTTTCCGGCTGGAAGGTAATTTGGCATCTCATTTTCACCTGAACCTTTGCCGTGTGGGTTCAGCGCTGCGTTTGCAACCGGGCCGCCGGTTATCCAAGACAAGGCTGCTCAGGTTCATTGCGGAGGCAACCGCCTCGTCGGTGGGCTCCATTATGGGGACGGTGGGGCAGATAGTGAGAAGATCCCCTCCGGAAGCAGCAGCCAAGCCTGATCAACGATAGTGCAACGGGGGCCAAGGTCACAAGCGACGTGGCTGCCCCACATCTCATGCTCCCTTATGCGCCACAACAAAACCCCGATGTCGGCTCAATCTCAAGCTGTCGATCTCGCCCCTATCGCCACGGTCGAGAGCGCCGCAAATGCCGGATGGCTCCTCTGAGGTGAGCTGCGGCCAGTCCTTGTTGCGTACGCCTCACGTTCTGCCTTGAAGCCGGGAGTCCTCGCTCCCGTTGCAGCAGGAGGCACCTATGAGGATCAGTAGCTTTCTGACCCGACTGATTGTCCTGACCGTCGCCGTGCCCAGCCTCGGTTGGGCGCAGGAGCAGCCCGTCGAAATCCAGGTCGTGGACGCGATGAACAAGGTGTTCGGCAGCCATCCTGGATTCCGTGCCTTTCACGCCAAGGGAATTGTGTTTGAGGGCAGCTTCAAGGGCACACCCGACGCTGCGGCGCTGAGCCGAGCGGTCCTGTTTGACGGCCGCACGATTCCGGTGACGGTGCGGTTCTCGGACTCAGGCGGCCTCCCGACCATTCCAGATGGCTCGGATGGAGCCAATCCTCATGGCATGGCGCTCAAATTCCACCTGCCTGACGGCAGCGAGACCGACATGGTGACAAACTCGTTCAAGGTCTTCCTGGTGCCCACCGCGGCCGACCTGCGCGACTTCTTTCTTGCCATTGCCGCCAGTCCGCCTGAGGCTGCCAAGCCGACAAAGCTCGACCAGTTCGTCGCCAGCCATCCCACGGTACCAGCGGCCTTGGCCACGATCGCCACGCCGGACAGCTTCGCCCATGAGGAATATCGCGGCCTCAATGCCTTCGTGCTCGTCAACAAGGCCGGCGAGCGCCAGGCTGTGCGCTATGTGGTGACGCCGGAACAGGTGGTTCATCTGAATGCAGCGGAGGCAGCCAAACGGCCACCGGACTTTCTCATGACGGAGTTGCCGGAGCGCCTGAACCGTGGGCCGGTCATCTTCCACCTCAAGGCACAGCTCGCTGCGGCCGGCGATCCCACCAACGATCCGTCGCGACCTTGGCCCGACGACCGCAAGGTGGTGGAGCTCGGCATCCTGACGCTCGATAAGGCTGTTCCGGGCAGCGCTGAGGCAGAGAAGAAGCTGCTGTTTCTGCCGGGCCAGCTCACCGACGGAATTGAGGCTTCGGACGATCCTATGATCGACGTGCGGGACAGCGCATATGCCGTATCGTTCTCGCGCCGCAACCCCTGACCGAGTGCGTGTTCGATACGGCAAGGCAGTTGTGACCCTGCAACGAGAATAAGGCCCTGGCGAAATGCCCGTCCGGATTGTTCTGTATTCGGAGCAAGCGGAGCGGCCAGCGGTCATTCCGGCACGGGAGACGGTACAATGGCTCCGTATCGATGGAAGCCCCCCTGCTGGAGGCAGGCTATTCTTCTCGGTCTTCTGCTGCCGACGGCGTGCAACCCTCCGCAGCAAGCAGCCGCTCCGGCACCGCAGCCGGCGGTCGGTGTGCGGCCGGCCGAGATGCGCGGGGTCAACCAGTCCTTCCAGTTCGTCGGCCGCATCAAGGCCCAGAGCACGGTCGATCTGCGTGCTCGCGCCGAAGGTTTCCTCGAGCAGGTTGCGTTCCGGGAGGGCCAAGCCGTCAGGGCCGGCGACCTCCTGTACCAAATCGAGAAGGTCCAGTTTCAAGCGCAGGTCGACCAAGCAAAGGCGAACCTGGCCTCGGCGCAAGCCGTGGTGACCAACGCCCAGCTTCAGTACGATCGGCAACTGTCCCTCTCCGAGCGCCAGTTCACGCCCCAATCCGTCGTCGATCAGAACAAGGCCAATCTCGACAGTGCCAAGGCCAATGTCCTGCAGATGAAGGCCGCACTCACACAGGCCGAGGTGAATCTCGGCTACACGGAGATCAAATCGCCGATCGAGGGCCTGATCGGCCGCACCGCTTACACGATCGGGAATCTCGTCAATCCGGCGAGCGGCGTACTGGCAACGATCGTGAGCCAGGACCCGATCTATGTGCTCTTTCCGGTGAGCGTGCGTGACCTCGAGCTCATTCGCGAGGCGCGGCGCGAGGAAGGTGGCAGCCTGGCCAAGATCGAAATCCGCATCCGCCTGTCGAGCGGCGCCGAATACCCGCACCGCGGCGTCTGGAATCTGACCGACCCGCAAGTCGATCAGCAGACCGACACGCTTATCATGCGCGCCACGATTCCCAATCCCGATGGACAGTTGATCGACGGTCAATTCGTGACGGCGGAGATCCGCCGGCGTCAGGAGGAGCCGCGCCTCGTCATTCCGCAGGCGGCTCTGCAGTTCGACCAGACCGGCTATTACGCCCTGGTGGTCGATGATCAGCGCAAGGTGCAGCAGCGGCGGATCAAAACCGGTCCGAACCGCGATACCGATGTGGTCATCACCGCGGGCCTTCAGGAAGGCGACAACGTGATCGTTGATGGCGTCCAGAAGGTCCAGCCGGGACAGGTCGTGCAGGCGAATGTGCTTGCGCCGGAGGCCTCGAGCCAATGATCTCGAACATCTTCATCGATCGGCCGCGCCTCGCCTTCGTCATCTCGATCGTCATCACCTTGGCAGGCCTGATCGCGATACAGGCGATCCCGGTCGCCCAGTTTCCCGATATCGTGCCGCCGCAGGTCTCACTCACAACCCTCTATCCTGGCGCCGATGCCGAGGTCGTGGAAACGACCGTCGCTCAGCCGATCGAGCAGCAGATCAACGGCGTCGACAACGCCCTCTATTATCAGTCGACAAGCGGGTCCGACGGTAGTTATTCGCTGACCGTCACCTTCGCCCTCGGCACCGATCCCGACATCAACACGGTGAACGTTCAGAACCGGGCCCAGCTTGCAACGCCGCTCCTGCCGCAGGAAGTCCAAAGACAGGGATTGGTCATCCGCAAGAAGTCGGCGGCGCTCCTGCAGATCATTACGCTCTCGGCGCCGCGGGGCACGCATGATGCGCTGTTTCTCAACAACTATGCCACGATCAACATCATCGATCCGCTGGCCCGCGTCCCCGGCGTCGGTCAGGCGACCCTCTTCGGACCCCTCGATTATTCGTTGCGCCTGTGGCTCGACCCCAACCGCCTGACGGCCTTCAACCTGACCCCGGCCGATGTGATCGCCGCGATCCAGGCCCAGAACCTGCAAGCCGCAGTGGGTCGTATCGGCGCTCAGCCCGCGCCGGGCAACCAGCAACTGCAGCTCACCATCAAGACCAAGGGGCGTCTGACCCGGACCGAGGAGTTCGAAAACGTTGTCCTGCGGGCGAACCCCGATGGCTCGCTCGTCCGGGTCAAGGATGTGGCTCGTGCCGATCTCGGCGCCAAGACGCAGGAGCGTCACACCCGCTTCAACGGCGCCCCCTCCGCGGCGATCGGGATCTATCAGACCCCTGGTGCCAACGCGGTCGACGTGGCGCGTCACGTGCGGGAGGTGATGGACGATCTCGGCAAACGCTTCCCGGACGATGTCCGCAGCGATCTCTTCTGGGATGCGACCACCTTTGTCACCGCAACCGTCGACGAGGTCGTTCGCACCCTTGTCATTGCGTTCCTGTTGGTGGCGCTGGTGGTGTTCCTGTTCCTCGGCAAGGTACGCACGATGGTGATCCCGTTAGTTGCGGTGCCGGTCTCGATCATCGGCACCTTCGCGGTCATGCTCATCATCGGCTATTCGGCCAATACGGTATCGCTCCTGGCCGTGGTGCTCGCCATCGGCATCGTCGTCGACGATGCGATCGTGGTCACCGAGAACGTGGAGCGGGTGATCGAAGAGGAGCCGACCCTCTCGATTCAGGATGCCACCAAGAAGGCCATGGCGGAGATCACCGGGCCGATCATTGCCATCACCCTCGTACTCCTGTCGGTGTTCATTCCGGTGGCGTTCATCCCCGGCATCAGCGGTCAGCTTTTCCGCCAGTTCGCCGTCGCGGTCTCGACCGCCATGATCATCTCTGCCGTCAACGCCCTGACGTTGAGCCCGGCTTTATGCTCGGTCCTTCTGAAGCGTGCTGGGCCACATCGCGGGCCCATGCGTTACGTGCTTGGCGCGATTGATCACGCGCGAGATGGATACGCCGCGCTGGTGCGCCGTCTGGTCCGCGTTGCAATCGTCAGCCTGATTGTCGTCGCCGGAGTCGCTGCGGCATCGTTCGGTCTTTACAGGGTGACCCCACAAGGCTTCCTGCCGTCGGAGGATCAGGGCGCGATCTTTGCCGCCATGCGGCTGCCCGAGGGCGCCTCCAGCGAGCGCACCGAGAAGCTGGTCGCTCAAGTGGAAGACATCATCCGATCGACCCCCGGGGTCGCGCGCGTTCTGTCAGTGGTCGGTCTGAACTTTATCGACTACGTGGCTTCATCGAACAACGCTTTCTTCGTGATCCGGATGAAGCCGTACGAGGACCGTACCGATCCGGCCGAGAGCGTCGACGCGGTCCTTGCCCGTCTGCGCCCGCAGCTCGCTGCCGTCCAGGGGGCCGTCGTCTTCCCATTCAACCTGCCGCCCATTCTCGGCCTCGGCAACACCGGCGGTTTCCAGTACGCGCTCGAAGCGCTGCAAGGCCAGAGCCCCACCGACCTCGCCGCCGTCATGCGTGGACTCCTCGTCACGGCCAATCAGCAACCTGAACTTGCCGGCGTCTTCAGCACCTTCGCGGCCGATACGCCACAGGTCTCCCTTGAGATTGATCGCGACAAGGCGCAGGTGCTGGGGATCCCCGTCAGCAGCATTTTCAATGCACTGCAGGCGTCACTCGGTGGGTTTTACGTCAATGATTTCAATCTGTTCGGCCGTACCTGGCAGGTCAATGTCGAGTCGGAGGCCGGATTCCGTAATGAGATCGACGACATTTACCGGGTCTACGTCCGTAACGCCGCCGGGACCATGGTGCCGATGCGTGCGCTGGCACAGGCACGGCTCGTACAAGGACCGCAGGCGGTCGTGCGCTACAACGGCTTCCGCGCCACGATCATCAACGGTGCGCCCAAGCCGGGCTACAGCTCGGGCCAAGCGCTCGCGGCCATGGAACGGATCTCGGCCGCGACACTCCCACCGGGCTATCGATTCGAATGGACCGGGACCGCGCTGCAGGAAAAAACGGCAAGCGGCCAAACTGGCATCGTGCTCGGCCTTGCGGTGCTCTTCGCCTATTTGTTCCTGGTTGCGCTCTACGAGAGCTGGAACATCCCGATTCCGGTTCTCTTGTCGGTCAGCGTCGGCGTACTAGGCGCCGTCGGGGCGGTGAAGCTGTCCGGCCTCGCCTTCGACGTCTACGCGCAGATCGGACTTGTGGTGCTGGTGGCGCTGGCCGCCAAGAACGGGATCCTGATCGTCGAATTCGCACTCCAGCAGCGGCTCCAGGGCGCGGGAATTGGCGATGCGGCGATCACCGGAGCGCGCTTGCGCTTTCGGCCGGTGATGATGACGAGCCTCGCATTCATCTTTGGCCTCCTCCCGCTGGTGATCGCTGATGGCGCCGGAGCGCTCAGCCGGCGTGCCGTCGGTACGCCGGTCTTCGGCGGCATGATCGCCGCCGCATTCTTCGGCATCTTTGTGATCCCGATGCTCTATGTCGTGTTTCAGAAGCTGCGGGAACTCGGCCCGCGTCGCAAAGTCAGCATTGAAGGTCCGCCCGGCCGTGGTGCAAAGGACAGCGTCGCTGCAGAATGAGGGATAGTCTGCTTTGGTTCCTCTTTCGATACGAATGATGAGACTATGGAGATTATCTCATCGCACTTCAGATCTGATCGCGGCACCTTGACCTTGTGGAGCGGAACCCGCGACCAGCGCGGTGGTATCGTCAGGTGCTGAGCCGAAGCTTATGGTCCCGTGGAGCCAGTCGATCGCCACGCCTTAGACTTCAACTGGCCATATCACTGTCTGTCGACCAGCGTGAGTCCCTGAATGGATAGTCGCGGAATCGAGGTTGCGCTGCTCGGCTGCGAAGCACCGAGTGAACCGCGGGTAACATGCTGAGCGAGGCCAGATGCTGTGGGCCTAAATATCGAATAGGTGCCGGATGCGTGCTGCCAAATGGGCCGATCTGACCGTGACCTTGTCCTGGCCCTGCTCCAGGGGATGCAGCTCGGCAGCGGCCCGCTTGGATAAGAGCGAACCGAGCTCTTCGACAATTGCGGGTCGGTCCCGCATGAGAGGTGCCAACCCTTCCTGGGTGATTTCGTAGACAACCACCAACGTCAAGGCTTGAATGGTCCCGCGCTCCCCAGCACCGGTCAGCAGACCACCCTCACCGAAAAAGTCACCAGGCGCCAGCCGTCCCAGTTCCCTCTCTTGCGTGTTGTCTCGCAGTGTGATCGACGCAACACCACTGCGAACGATCATGAGCGACTTCAACACGGTTCCCTGTTCGACCAGAATATCGCCTTTGCGAAAGGTGCGTCGCGCCATCGTTGAGGCAAGGATTTCCTTTTCGTCTGCGGTCAAGGAAGCAAAAAGCGCTATGGCATCCAGGAGGCGCAGCGGGGTGGTCTGCTGATGGCGCGGCACTTCCTCGGGCTGCGGTAACGCGAAGGCTCCGTGGAATTCGGCCGATGGAGCAAGGGCCAACCCGGCCGCCTTGGCATGACGGTAAATCAGGTCGAAGATCTCGCTCTTGGCTCTGCCAGCCATCGCCATATCCGCAACCCTGAAGGAAAGTTCGAGCTCAATTGCGTTCGCGTCCAGCGCCGTCACCTGAACCGTCGACTCGGGAGCAGATAGGATCGTTTCGCTGCTTAAGAAGACAGAACGCATGACATCTAGCATTATGGATGGTGCCGTCGTCGGCCGAAACCGCACGGTGAGCGTCACGCCATGGCTCCGCTCCGGACTGCTGAGGTTAATCAATCTCGCTTTTGCAAGATCGCTGTTAGGAACAATGACGAGATCATTTGCACCGTTGAGAAGATGTGTCGCCCGCCAGTTCGTCTCGATAACCCTCCCCTCGATTCCGTCGGTAAGAACCAACCAGTCGCCAATACCGTAAGGTTTGCCAAGGTTCAGCGCGATACCTGAGAATACGTCACTCAAGGTACTTTGGAGGGCCAGACCAAGGATGATTGCAAAGACGCCGGATGTGGCGATCAATGTCCCGACAGGGGCGTTGAACACATAAGCGACAACCGAAAGGACTGCGCCCAGATAGATAAGCCCGACGACGAGATCTTGGAGCAGACGCCCTTCACGGGGTTGCCGCTCAAAGATGAGGAAGACGCGGACGGTGCTAATCAAGGACCATGCTGCGTTGATCCACCAAATGATCTTCGCTAGCCCAATGAACACACGTTGCAGACTGGAGGCGCTGCTTGGCCCAATCTCGTAGGGCACGATGTTGTGGTACAGCAGGAGCCCGGTAAGAGCCGAGAAGAAGAGGAGCTGGCCGACGAGGCGGCGTGTCGGATGATTGCGTAGGACGATGCGAGTAACCACTGCGCCAATAACGGCGAGAGCACCGGTCTGAACGAATGGATCGGCGACCATGTTGATAATATCGCCGTAGTGCACCATGGGACGGATCTGAACCCTCGATCTTGTGACATGGTTGCGAAATTGCTTTGCAACTGGGTCGGTAGGTCTGTTGACTGCTTCGAGAGACAGGGGCCTCCGTCGATTGAACGTTTGAGGCAGCTTACCTCCGGGCCCATTGGCTTTCCAGCTTCTTGTCTAGGTTGTTCATCAATAGAACCGTGATGGAGTGGACGCCTCAACGGCCCTGGTGTGCCACAGTGGAGGTGTTAATCATCACGTCAGGAAGCGACCATGGCAGAGGTTTGTACGATCGGGCTGGATTTGGCGAAGCATGTATTCCAGGCTCACGGAGCCGATGTATCTGGAGCAGTCCTGTTCCGCAAGAAGTTGCGGCGGGCTCAGGTGCTATCATTCTTTGCGACTCAGCCGCCCTGTACCGTGGCCAGGGAGGCCTGCGGCAGCGCCCATCACTGGGGGCGCGAGATCGGCAAGCTCGGTCATGCCGTGCGGCCGCGTGCCCATCATGGCGGCATACGACCTGTTCCCCATCTTCGCGGCGGCGCTGAGATCTTCGAAGGTCGCGCGCTCCTTCTCGGACAAACCCGCCGGCGCGGGCCCGTCGGCAGCGAGCACCGCGGCCACCTCGGGCGGAACGATTGCCGGCAGGTTGATATGGATGCCCAGCAGGCAGGTCGGCGCCTGGCGCGCCATCGCGCTGGAGACGGGCGAGCCCCAGTCACCCCCCTGGGCGACGTAGCGGGTGTAGCCGAGGCGCTGCATCAGCTGTGCCCAGGTTCGCGCGATTCGGTCGGGACCCCAGCCGGCGCCCGTCGGCTTACCGGAGAAGCCATAGCCGGGCAATGACGGGATCACCACGTCGAACGCGTCCTCCGCGGGTCCGCCGTGCGCGGGTGGATCGGTGAGTGGGCCAATGATCTTGAGCTGCTCGAACACTGAGCCCGGCCAGCCATGAGTGATGATCATGGGCAGGGCGTTGGGATGCTGCGAGCGAACGTGGATGAAGTGAATCCCGACACCGTCGATCCTGGTCATGAACTGCGGCAGGGCATTGAGCTTCGCTTCCGCCTTGTGCCAGTCATAGCCGGTGCCCCAATACTCGACCAGCGGCTTGAGCTTCGCGAGCTGGATGCCTTGCGACTGGTCGTTGACCGTCTCCTTGTCGGGCCACCGCGTCGCCGCGATGCGGCGGCGGAGGTCGACGAGTTGCTCATCCGGAATGCTGACGCGGAAGGGGCGGATCGCGGTGCCGTCGGTAACGGCGCCCGCTGGGGCCGACTGCGCGGCCAATTTCGTGGGAGTCATGCCGACGGCGACTGCCGTGGCAACCTACACCGCGACTGAAGCCGTGAGCAAGGACATCGTCATTCGCCTTGGTGGTCCGGTAACTCACGCGGGACAGGAGCGACGCCGACAAAGCTGTCGATCAAAAGCGGCTCGTCGGGGAGCCAAGGTTCGACGCACGACTTTGAGGTCTGTGAACAGGATACGCCTCTCAGGCGGAGTGGCAAGCGGAGCCGTAGTCGGGACCAGCCCCATCGTTCAAGTCTTCATCCAGCCCCCTTTGCGGTAACGTGACCTCGCGATCGAGGATCCTATACCTGAAGGTTGCACCTGAACCGGGCACCAAGGTGCAATCCCGGGTGTTGCCTATGGACCTTGTGTTCACCGTCTGTGGCAGTGCGGCCAATGAGGCCTGCCCGACCTGGCCGGTCACGACGCACTGGGGCGTTTCCGAATGCCGCCACCGGATCCGAGGCGGAGATCGCCGTTGCCTTCGATGAGGCCTATCGCATGCTGCGGCGCCGGATCGAGCTCCTGCTGGCGATCCCGATCGGATCCATCGATCGACTCGCGCTCGAGGAAAGCCTGCGGGAGATCGGGAGGTCTGATCCCGCCCTGCCCCCGAGCAGACAGCCCAGTGAGCGGGAAGAAACGGCATGATCCGTTCACTCGCTCATTCAGTCCAATCGAAGTCGTCTTCCCTGGCGTTGAGCATGGCGGCCAGGGTACGCAGGCCGGTATCGAGCTGATCCATTGCCGGAGATGCCAACGCCAGCCTGACGGCGTTCGGGGCATGGCCCGGCGTGACGGCGAAGGTCGTGGACGGCGTCAACGCGATGTCGCGCCGGGCCGCGGCCGCGACAAAGGTCTGCGAACGCCAATGGGCCGGCAGCGTCAGCCAAAGATGATAGGATTTCTCGTTCGCCTGGATCTCGAAAGCCGAAAGACGATCGGCCGCCAGTTTCTGACGCGCGCGGGCATCGAGGCGCTTCAATCGCGAAAGCTCGGCAACGACGCCCTCGTTCATCAGCCGCTCAGCCGCGGCCAACGCAAATCCTGAGGCAGTCCATCCCCCCGAACGCACCGACGTCCTCACGCTTTCACGCAGCCGCTGCGGCGGCACGATGAAGCCAAGCGCCAGACCGGGAGCGACCTTCTTGGAGAGGCTGTCGATGGCGATGCAGGATTCAGGCGCGATCGCGGCAAGCGGCGGCTCGCTGTCGAGGAAGCCGTAGACATTGTCCTCGATGATCGGAAGGTCGAGCTTTTCGACGACGCGCACGAGATCGGTCCTGCGCGTCGGGGGCATCGTCATCCCCAGGGGATTGTGGACCGCCGGCTGAACATAGATGGCCGAGAGATGGGCCTCACGATGCGCCTTTTGCACCGCGTCCGGCTGGACACCGTCCTTGTCCATCGCCAGCGGCACCAGCGCAATCCCGAGCCGGGCGGCGATCCCCTTGATGAAGGGGTAGGTCAAGGCCTCCACGCCGCAGCGGCCGCCCGCGGGAACGACTGCGGCCAGCGCGGCGGCAATGCTCTGCCGGCCGTTGCCGGTGAAGACGAGTTGCTCCGGGGAGACGGACCATGCGCCCTGCGACAGGTGTTCGGCGGCGACGCTCCTGACCGCCGGCGTCCCGACGCTGGTCGCCTGTCGCAAGGCGGCATCGAGCGCCTCGGATTTCTCCAGGCCCTCCAGGCTTTTGGCGATGAGCGCCGTCTGATCTGGGAGCAATGGATAATTGAACTCGAGATCGATCCGGATGCCGCGCGGTTCGCCTGGCGCCGCCACGCCGCGCCTGGCCTCGCCCGCGATGAAAGTACCCCTGCCGACCTCCCCGACCACGTGGCCGCGCCGCAACAGCTCCGCATAGACGCGGCTCGCGGTCGAGACCGCGATCTTGCGCTCGTAGGCGAAGCTGCGCTGGGGAGGCAGGCGGTCGCCGGGCTTGAGGGTGCCATCCGCGATTTCCGCAGCGATGGCGTCGGCCAGCTTCAGGTATTCGGATTTCGACACAATTGCACCGAGAGCAATACTTTTATTGCTCCGAGCATCGTACAGGAGCATTCTGCCGACATCAACCCGATTGTACCTGGCATTGCTGCGGAGCAAGCACTGGAGATCAGACATGTCCGCAACCCTTTCGACCATCATCCATCCAGCCGGAGCGTCGAGGACCGGCGCAGGCCTTCTGACGGTCACCGCCTCTTGGAAGAGGATCAGGCGCCATTTCGCCCGTCGTGCGGCCGTTGCACACCTCCGCGAGCTCGATGACGAAGGACTCCGGGACATCGGCCTCGCGTATTCCGAGATCGAGGCTGCGGTCCACGGCTTCATGACTGCTCCTAACCGGGCGAGGATGCGATGATCGCCTCCCCGGCCGCGCCGGAGCTGACAGCAGTCACGATCCTGGTCGCGTTTGCCGGCGTCTTCCTGATCTGCTTCATGAAGGGCGCGTTCGGCGGCGGGTTCTCCATCGTGGGCATTCCGCTGTTGTCGATTGTGATGGATCCGGTGACGGCCGGCGGCCTCCTCGCTCCCCTGCTGGTGGCGATGGACCTGTTCGCCTTGCGCTACTGGAAGCCCTCGACATGGTCGAAGCCGGACCTCGTGCGGCTGTTGCCGGGGCTCGTGATCGGGATCGGGTTCGGCTATCTGCTGTTCCGCGTTCTGGACCATCGCGCCATCGCGATCATGATGGCGGCGATCACCTTGGTCTTCGTCGGCCTGTGGCTCGTGAGCGGCGCGAACGTGACGATCCGCCCGCGTTCGTCGCCGAAGGCGGTCGCTGCCGGCCTCGCATCGGGCATCAGCACCATGGTGGCGCATTCGGGCGGACCGCCGCTCGCGATGTATCTGCTGCCACTCGGCCTCAGCAAGGACGTCTATGCGGGAACGACGAGCCTGTTCTTCACCGTCGGCAATGCGACCAAGGCGGTGCCGTGGCTGCTGCTGGTGAGACCGGCGGGCAATGACTGGACACTGATGGCGGCCTGCCTGCTCGCCATTCCCAGCGGCGTGTGGTTGGGTTGGCGGCTTCACGGAAGGCTGGACCAGCGTCAGCTTTATCGGGCCTGCTACGGGTTGCTGGTCGTGACGGCGTTGAAACTGTTGTGGGATGGTGTTTCCGGCTATCTCGCGTAAATTTAGACTGTGTATGTCTGCTGTTGGTCGTGCCTCTGTGACATCAGCGTCACCCTGCGGGCACCTTGATCCTGATCATGTAGGGACCCGGCTCCAATGGCTCGCGACATACGAGATCATCTGTTTCTGGACGATCTGCAGGTCTGCCCGCCCTTCACCAGCCCATCGCACCACAGTGCTGCCGAGCAGAACAAAGGTTCGGGGAGGAGTTTGACGAGCAACTCCTCCTCCTCAACAATGGCGACGCTCCTTCGCAAAAGCTCGGTGACTGTCTTTTCGCCCAAGCAGCAGGCCCATCCGACCGTTATCCGTGATGCTCGGGAACGCGCGGCAGGGGTGACCCGTCAGTGCTCCTGCGGCCATAGCGTTCCGCCGGCAGGCGATGAGATATGTTTGGCAGGAGTGCTGCCCGCGCTGTTTTGAAGGCAATCCAGTCGGAGATATCCGGTAGTGCTGGAATCGTGACCCGTTCCCCCTGATCGAGACCCGCAAACGCTGCATCGACCATATCGCCGGTCTCCATGACGATGTCCTGCGGCAGGGCGTTGATATCGAGCCCGCCCTTCTCCCACAATTCGGTCCGCGTCACGCCGGGCAGCACGGCCTGCACACGCACGCCGTATGGCGCAAGTTCACTGTCGAGCCCTTCGCTGAAGGCGAGAAGATAGGCCTTGCTGGCGCCATAGCCGACACTGATCGCCGGTTGATCGCCGCGAATGGCGACCACGGAGGCGATATTGATGATGTCTCCCCTGCGCCGTTGGGCCAGACCTGGCGCCACCGCTCGCGCCAGGCGCGTCGCCACCACCACGTTGAGCTGGATCATCGCCTCAAGCCGCTCGGGATCCATCTCGACCGTCGGCCCGGCGACCGCGACGCCCGCATTGTTGACGAGCACGGTAATGTCGTCCGCATGGAGCCGCGCCTCGACCTTGCGGATATCGTCCACGTTCGAGAGATCTGCTCGCAGGACTTCGACCTTCACACCCGTCTCACCGATCAGTCGGGTTGCGAGGGCGTTCAACTTTGCCACGTCGCGGGCGACGAGGATGAGATCGTATCCGCGATGGGCGAGACGGTCCGCATAAACCGCTCCGATGCCGGCCGAAGCGCCAGTGACCAGTGCCGTTCCTTGTCCTTTGCTCATATCCAGGTTCCTTCGGTTCAAGAGGAGGGACGCAACAAGGCGAATGCGTCGACCATTCAGGCCGGACGCTCGATGGCGATGGCCGTGGCCTCGCCGCCGCCGATGCACAGAGACGCGACCCCGCGGGACAACCCCTGGCGCTCCAGCGCGTGGAGCAGGGTCACAATCAAACGGGCCCCCGTCGCGCCGATGGGATGGCCGAGGGCGCAGGCACCGCCGTTCACATTCAGGACGTCACGGGGGATCCCGAGGTCCCGCTGCGCTGCCATAGCGACGACCGCGAAGGCCTCGTTGATCTCGAACAGGTCGACATCCCCCACGCTCCAGCCCACTTTGTCGAGCAGCTTGCGGATCGCCGGGATTGGCGCCGTGGTGAACCAGGCCGGATCCTGGGAATGGGTCGCGTGGCCTCGGATCTCAGCCAGAACTGGAAGCCCTTCACGCTCTGCGATGGAACGGCGCGTCAGCACGAGCGCCGCCGCTCCATCGGCATTGGCCGAGGAACTTGCCGGCGTGATCGTGCCATCAGGCCGAAAAGCCGGCTTGAGAGACGGGATCTTCTCCGGCGACACCTTGAGGGGGTTCTCGTCCGTGTCGATCACCGTGTCCCCCGTCTTCCCGGCGATGATGACGGGCGCGATCTCGGCCGCGAACGCGCCCTCCTCGATCGCCCGGCGGGCCCGGGTGAGCGTCTCAACCGCATAGGTGTCCTGGTCGGCCCGGCTGAACTGATAGGCCTCGGCCGTCGCCTCGCCGAAATCTCCCATTGGCCGGCCGCCCTCATAAGCGTCCTCCAAACCGTCCATCATCATGTGGTCGATGAGGCGGTCGTGACCGACGCGATAGCCGCTGCGCGCCTTGGCCAGGAGATACGGCGCATTGGACATGGACTCCATGCCGCCGGAGATAACGATCCCGGCCGAGTCGGCCATGAGGAGATCATGGGCGAGCATGGTCGCCTTCATGCCGGAGCCGCAGACCTTATTGACGGTCGTCGCGCCTGTTGCGTCCGGTAGGCCTGCCCCGCGGGCGGCTTGACGGGCCGGAGCCTGTCCCTGGCCAGCCGGCAACACACAGCCCAGGAGGACCTCGTCGACCTTTTCGGCCGCAAGCCTGGCCCGGTCGAGCGCGGCGCGAATGACATGGCTGCCAAGGCGTGGGGCGCTCAGTCCCGAGAGAGTGCCCTGGAACCGTCCGAGCGGGCTGCGAGCGGCGGAAACGATTACAACTGGATCATGCAATGCCATCAACGTCTCCTTTATATGATGGTTGACATATATGATGATGATCATAATGTAAAGTCCACAAATGACGGAGTTCGGCCATGCGTTACGAGAAGGGCCATAAGGAGCAGACGCGCAAACGCGTCCTCGAGATTGCCGGGGCTCAGTTCCGTGCCAAGGGCATCGAAGGGACCGGCGTCGCCAGTCTGATGGCGGATGCTGGGCTGACCCACGGTGGCTTCTATGCCCATTTCAAATCGAAGGATGACCTCGTCCGGGAAGCCCTGTCAGCCGCCGGTGCGAGCAGCCGTGAGGCATGGGCTGCCGAGGCCAAAGCCGCACGTGAGCGCGGCGAGGATGGGCTTGCGGCCATCGTGCACCGGTATCTGCGCACGGTACACCGCGACCGGCCGGAGGCAGGCTGCGCCGTCGCCACACTCGCGCCCGAGGTCGCCCGCCACAATCCGAAGACCCGCAACAGCATGGCCGAGGCTGCGAGCGACATGGTCGCGGTCATCGCGGCTGAACTGCCCTCGTCCTTCGCCGCGGAGAAGGCGACGGCAACCGCCTATGCGATCTTCGGCCTGTTGATCGGCACGCTGCAGCTTGCCCGCGTGACGACGGATCCGGTCCTCTCCGAGATGATCCTGCGCTCCGGCCAGGAGGCTGCTGTGCGCCTCGCCCGCGAGGGGGCGTCACAAAGCCGTGCACAAACCCCGCCCAACCGGTGACACTGCAATTTGAAGCCTTCGCCCGAATGGAAGATGCTGAAATGGATAAAGAGCGAGAGCGTCTGTTTCTGGACGATCTGCACATCGGCCAGACCTTCACCAGCCCATCGCACAGACTGAATGCCGAACAGATCAAACGGTTCGCGGAGGAGTTCGACCCGCAGCCCTTTCACCTGGATGAGAATGCCGCCGCCCAATCGCTCTTTGCCGGGCTCGCCGCCAGCGGCTGGCACACCGCCGCCCTCACGATGCGATTGCTCGTGAATGGTGGCGCGCCCATCGCCGGCGGCCTCATCGGCGCGGGAGGCGAGATCGCGTGGCCCAAACCGACCCGCCCCGGCGACGAGCTGCAAGTCGTCAGCGAGGTCATGGAGATCATTCCGTCCCGCTCAAAGCCGGACCGGGGCATCGTGGTGTTGCGGAGCGAGACCCGGAACCACCGCGGCGAAGTCGTTCAGGTGCTGACGTCGAAGCTTGTGGTTCCACGGAGCCCGTCCACTTCCGTGTCCTGAGCGTCACCCAATCGAGCGGCAACCGTTCAGGAACAAGCGCGCGCACATGCTGGCCCGCGCCGCGATCTCTTCCGCATCGGGCGCGGGACGTTGGCCCAGCATCACGGCTCGCTGCGGCTCCATGATCATCATGCCGCGCAGCATATCGGCGGCGACACCGGGATCATCGAGCGCGATCAGTCCTTGGTGGCATTTCAGTCGCAGCCAGCTCTCAATGGCCTCCCGGGTGCGCCGGAAGGCGCCCTCGTAAAAGGCCGACCCGAGTTCAGGAAAGCGGTCGCTCTCACTGGTGACGAGCCGGGTGATGGCGATGACTTCGCCATCAAGGGCCAGGTTGCCGTACGCGCCCAGAATGCGCTCGAGCGCCGCCTCAAGCTCGAGGGTTCCGACGCTCGTCTCGTCAATGGCCAGCATGAAGCGGCCAATCCGTTCGGAGCACATGCTCTTGAACAGATCCGCCTTCGTCGGGATCAGGCGGTACATAGTCTTGGTGGAGACGCCGGCCCGCTGGCCCACGGCAGACATGGTGGTCGAGGCGTAGCCGTTCGCCCGGAACTCCAGCGAGGCGGCCTCGAGGATCAGGTGCCGGGTCTCCTCATCGGAACGGATCGGCGGCCGTCCGCGGGAGCGCCGGACAGCATGCTCATTTTGTCGCATGATCATTTTCCAAAATACCGTTGACGGGCTCTTCCCCGAGGTTCATTTTGGAAATTAATAGTTTTCCATAAAAATGCCAAGTGCGTTTAGGGGCTCGCGGGAACGGAAAGGACCCGAACGATGACCCAACATCCGACAGCCTTCACCATCGAGAAGGCGATTCCGGCGGCCGAGGCGATGCCCGACCTGGTGGCACCACGCGAACTCCGCGTTCCCTCTCCCGAGCCCCCGCCGACCGGCGCCGCCTCCACCGCATCCCGCAAGCGCCCCATTCGCAAGCTGTTGCTCGTCGGAGCGAGCCTCATCGCCGTCGCCGGCGCCTCGGACTTCGGCTGGCGGTACTGGACCGTCGGACGTTTCCAGGTCGCGACCGACGACGCCTACGTCAAGGCCGACAACACCACGATCGCCCCGAAGGTCCCCGGCTACATCGCCGCCGTGCTGGTGGGCGACAACGAACCCGTGAGGGCCGGCCAGATCCTGGCCCGCATCGACGACCGGGATTACAAGGTCGCGCTCGAGCAGGCCAAGGCCGATGTCGAGGCCGCCAAGGCCAACATCGCCAACAAGCAGGCGGCGATTGCCGCCCAGCAATCCGCGATCGCCGCCGCCAAGGCCACCGTCGTGGTCGACCAGGCGAACGAGACCTTCGCCGAGCAGGAGGACAAGCGCTATGCCGAGCTCGCCACCAAGGGCTACGGCAGCCTCCAGAATGCGCAGCAGGCGGCCTCGCGCATCGCCGCCGCCCGTGCCACGGTGGTGCGCGACAATGCGGCCCTCGCCAGCGCAACCCGGCAGCTCGACGTGCTCCAGGCCGAGCTCGGGCAGGCGCAGGCGGCCCTTGGCCGCGCCGAGGCGGTGCAGGACCAAGCGAAACTGAACCTCTCCTACACCACCATCGTCACGCCGATCGATGGCGTGATCGGCAACCGCACGCTGCGGGTCGGCCAATACGTCCAGGCCGGGACGCAGCTCATGGCCGTGGTGCCAACGGAAGCGGCCTATATCGTCGCCAATTACAAGGAAACGCAGCTCACCAACGTGCGCGCCGGCCAGCCGGTGACCGTCGAGGTCGACACCTTCCCCGGCCGGGTCTTCCAAGGGCGCGTCGACAGCCTCTCGCCCGCGAGTGGCCAGGAATTCGCGCTACTGCCGCCCGACAATGCCACCGGCAACTTCACCAAGGTGGTCCAGCGCATCCCGGTGAAGATCGTCCTCGACGCCGGCACTCCCCTCGCGGTCGTGCTGCGTCCGGGCATGTCGGTCTATCCGACGATCGACACCAAGGCCGAAGGCACGCGCATCGCCTCCGGCCCCGAACGCAACAGCTAGGACCTGAACGACCGACGCAGGAGACATCTCATGTCCACCGCGACACAGACCATGATGCTCACCACGCCCCGCCCCGTGCCGGCGGCCGCCATCCCGTCCGGCAAGGCAAGCCTCACGTCCTGGATCGCCGTCCTGGCGGGGATGATCGGCGCGTTCATGGCGATCCTGAACATCCAGATCACCAACGCCTCGCTCCTCAACATCGAGGGTGGCATCGGCACCGGCGTCGACAATGGAGCCTGGATCTCGACCTCCTACCTCATCGGCGAGATCGTGGTGATTCCGCTCACCGACTACCTCAGTCGCGTGTTCTCCTTCCGGCGCTTCATCATGACGAACACGCTCCTGTTCGCGCTGTTCTCGATGGCGTGCGCCTTCACGCACGATCTCGGCTCGATGATCGTCATGCGGGGCCTGCAAGGCTTTGCCGGCGGCATCCTCATCCCGATGGCGTTCACCATGGTGCTGACCAAGCTGCCCAAGGCGCAGCAGCCGATCGGCCTCGCCCTCTTCGCGATCTCGGTCACCTTCGCGCCGGCCATCGGCCCGACCATCGGCGGCTACCTGACGGAGAACTACGGCTGGCAGACCATCTTCTTCGTGAACCTGCCGCCCAGCATCGCGATGGTCATCGCGCTCGCCTATTCGCTCGAGAAGACGCCGATGCAGCTGTCCCTGCTCCGGCAGGGCGACTGGGCCGGCATCGTGACCATGGCGATCGGGCTCTCGGCGCTGCAAACCGTGCTCGAAGAGGGCAACAAGGACGACTGGTTCGAGTCACCTTTCATCTTCAACCTGGGTATCGTGGCGGCGGTGTTCCTGGCTGCCTTCGTGGCCATCGAGCTGACGGTGCAGAAGCCGCTCGTCAATCTGCGTCTCCTGAAGCGGCGCAACTTCGGCATCGGCGTGCTCGTCAATGTCCTGGTCGGGTTTGCGCTGTTTGGCACCGTCTTCATCCTGCCGCAATACCTGGGCCAGGTGCAGCACTACAACGCCGAGCAGATCGGCAATGTGCTCGCCTGGACCGGCTTGCCGCAGTTGCTGCTCATCCCGCTTGTGCCGCTGCTGATGAAGCGCTATGACGTGCGTTACATCGGCTTTGTCGGCATCAGCATCTTCGCCGCGAGCTGCTTCATGAACATCACGTTGTCGCTGGACAGCGCGGGCGATCAGTTCTTCCTGCCCAATGTCGTGCGCGCCATCGGCCAGGCCCTGGTGCTGACCCCGCTCAGCAGCATCACGACCGCCGGCATCGCTCCGAGCGAGGCCGGCGAGGCGTCCGGGCTGTCGAACATGCTGCGCAATCTCGGCGGGGCCGTGGGTACCGCGACGCTCGCCACGGTCCTGACCAAGCGCGAGCAGTTCCATTCCAACATCATCGGCCAGTCGGTGACGCTCTACCGCGACGAGGTGCGTCAGCGGATCGACGATCTGACCCAGTACTTCATGGCGCACGGCGTGGCCGATCCGGCGGCCGCGCATCATCGGGCGCTTGCGGCGATTGGCGCGACCGTCCGCCGCCAGGCCCTCGTCATGGGCTTCAGCGACACGTTCGCGGTGATCGGTACGCTGCTTGCGATTGCAGCCGTCGTGCTTCTCTTTGCCCGCAAGGCGGGTGCCGGGAGCGGCACGGGCGGCGGACATTGAGGCGCCGCCGATCACGGAACGGATTCCCGAGCAGGCACGCAAACGTGAGGCTCACGCGGCAAGGCTGGTGCATCACTCCAGGTCGCAGATGAACTGGCGTTCGGCACCGCAGCGCTTACAGACCTGGCTTGAAACGGCGGGCACACGGATCGGTCGGTGGTTCAGGAGATCAGCCTGCTCCTGTGCCAGCCATTGATGACCAAGGACAAGGCATGACAACCGTTTCAAGGTGAACATCGTGAACTCCTTGCAAGTCTCGAATATGAGCACACAATCAACCCGTGTCTCTCACCAACCCACCCAGCGGTGCGAACTCCGCCCCTGTTGCTGCTCGCATTGATGCTAGCGGGCCATGAGAGGCTCGCTGGGTGTTCTCTCGCAGATCCACTTCATGGACTTCCGTGCACGTTGAGCGAATGGCTGGTCGAAGTCACGTGGCTCCGTGATCGGCAGCTGCAGACAGATACTCTGGGCTGGTAGCACCTGACACCAGTCGTGGATCAGCTGTTTGTACGCCCGCCCCACGGCTCGGACGTTACGATCCAAATCATACAGGCCGAGCGGGTTGACGGTGCCGTTCTCCTCCCGCAGGGCGGTGTCCCAGTCGACCTGATCGGTGAGCGAGTACCACGTGAAGCCGATCACCGGCACGCCGGAATTGCGCACGCGCAGGACGTTGGACCACTCCTTCCAGAGCCACTTGACCGCCTCGTCGCCGCGTGGACCTTCTTTGACGTTCGTCTCCGTGTGCATGACCGGCAGCCTGTAGCGGTCGTGATACTGTCGGGTGATCTCGGCATAGCCGAAGACCTCGTCGGAAGCGCTGCTGTGCCCATTGGCCGAGACGAGATGCTCGTTGGTCACGTAGTAGTCGTTGCCCATGATGCAGTGGCGCTTGAGGTTGGCCCGCATGAAGAAGTCGTAGTCTTCCCGGCTCATCCCGTTGTCCAGGAGGTAGACGAACATGTCCGAGTCCACCCGCCGGCTGTAGTTGAGATCGAGCGGAAGAAAGCGGCGGGCGTTGCAGAACTCGGCGACCGGAATCGCATTCGGGCAGTCGGGGTGGAAGTGCTCCGAGGACTCGCTCTGGATGAAGATGGCATCGGCGCGGACGTCGAGGATCGTCCCCATGGCCAGCACATTGGCCTTGACGATGTGTTTCAGGGCCGTGACGAAGGCATGATCGCTTGCCAGTTGCTCGTTCCAATAGCCATAGGCCGCCGAGAACGCGGCGCAGACGAACATCTCGTTCACCGGCGTGTAGAGCTGGATCCAGGGAAAGCGCTCGGCGAAGGCAAGCGCATATCCGGCGAAGAGCTCGGGAAAGTCAGGGTTCTGGAAGTTGCCGACCCAGTCGGGCACCCCGAAGTGACACAGGTCGACGATCGGCACGACATTGCGCTGGTAGAGTTCACCGAAGGTTTCGTCGCAGAAGTCCCAGTCGTAACGCCCCTGCCCGAGCCAGGTCGTGTGGATTGGCGGGCCATACCGCAATACCCTGATGCCGACGTCGTCGAGTAAATCGAAGTCGGTCTTCCAGAGGGTGTAGTGCCCGCACTTTTCCATCTCGTCGATGCGGGTTCGGCCACTATTGATGGTCGGATAGCTGTTCTCGATCCCCGTGGCGAACAGAAACGTCGAAGCGCTCATGGCAGACCTCCTTCATGATGGGGCGGCACGGAACATCTTAATCCTCTGACTGCGCTTTGTGATCGGCCAGGTCGCCCAACAGGCGGGGCAGATCCAATTCCGCGTCCCGCGTCTGGAAGCCGCGTGCCAGCGCAGCCTTGATGCGGCTCTGGGCTTCGGGATCGCGCACACCCTCGCCGAAGAGATCGGAATCGCGCCGGAAATCCTCGCTCGGCGCTAGCGCGACCGCATTGACGCGGCCCTTGACCACGGCCTGGCCAGCCGCCGGGAACTGGGCGATCCGATGGGCCAGCGACCGCACGAAGTCACCAAGGGCAGCGGCGGGCAAAGCCCGGTTGATCCAACCGTAGCGTTCAGCCAGCTCCGCGTCGTAATCGCCTGCGCTCAGCATGACCTCGAGCGCCCTGGCCCGGCCCATGAGGCGCACGAGATGTTGGACGCCTCCCGCACCGGGGACCAGGCCGAACGCCGGCTCTGGCTGACTGAAGAGCGCAGTCTCGCGCGCGGCAAAGCGCATGTCGCACGCCAGGACAAACTCGCTCCCGGCGCCGCGGACGCGGCCCTCGATCTGCGCGATCGAGACCAGGCGGCTTGTGCTGAGGTGACGGAACAGCAGGGCGATCGAGGCTTCGCCGGTCAGCTTGGCCGCCTCCTCCCGGTATTCCCTGATCCGGGTGACATCGACATGGGGGATGAAATAGTCGGGGTCGGCGCTCCTGAAGACGAGCACCTGGACGGCGGCGTCGGCTTCGGCCCGCTGAATGAGGGAGACCAGATCGCGGACCAGTTCAGGCCCCAGGAGATTCATGGGCGGGGCCTTGATGTCGGCGAACAGGACGGCTGCCTCCCTGCGTACGGCGATCGTCTCGTAGACCGGATGGTCCTCCGTCGGGGTCCTGGTTGGCCTCATGGGGTCCTCCTTCGGGTAATCACCTCCCCCGGCTGGTGCAGCCGGGTGGAGGGCTCAGCCCTCCCGGGATTTCGCGATCGTCCGACCCGACTGGAGAACGCCAACGCCGACGAGGATCGTGGCCATCGCGAGAACGTCAACCGCCTGCACCGGCTCTCCCGCGAGGACCGCTCCGATGACCAGGGCGACAACCGGCGGGATGTAAGTGACGCTCGAGGCCGCCACGGCCCCGAGCCGGTCGACGATCAGGTAGTAGAGGATGTAGGCGACGCCGGTGCCGAGGAAACCCAGTCCGACGATGAGGCCGAGCGCGGCGCGGATGTCGCCGAAGACCTGCATGATGCCGCCGAGATCGGTGGTGGCCAAGAGGATCGCGAGGGCGAGGCCGATCTGGTAGGTGGTCAGCGCCAGCGGCGGCAGCCCGAGCGGGCTGATGAACTTCCGGGCGTAGACGAAGGAGCAGCCGACGCTGAAGGAGCCCGCAACCATCCAGAGGACGCCTGCGACGTTCACGGTGCCGATGTCCTGGCTCCATGGCCGTGCGATCAGGAGGACGCCGAGGAAGCCGAGCAGCGTTCCGCCGATCGAGCGGATATTCAGCGGCTCTTCGCGCAGGAACGCGGCCGCGGTGACGAAGGTGAAGAGCGGTATGGCCCCGCTCAGCATTCCGGCCACGCTCGACAGGAGCAGGGCCGTGCCCTTGGCGAAGGCGATGTAGTAGAAGTCCGTCGCCAGCAGCGCCATCACGAGAAAGTGGTGGGCGTGGTGCCAGTCACGCCAGTGCAGCGCCCCCGTTGCGACCGCGAACGGCATCGTCAACTTAACGGGTTGGGTTAGGACTGCCCGTCATGGATCATCAGATTATAACCCAGCGGCGATGTCAGTCACCTCGGCCCAGGTTGTAAAGGCCCGGGCCCGGGCTTTGCGATGATCAGCGGCGTTGGTATTGGCAGGACGGCGGAAGAGATTTCCAACTTGATCGTGGACTGAGAGGAAGCGCTGGGCCTGCCCGGCTGATTTGAAGCACTTCATGACGCGTTCGCGCCTTCGTGTCAGCTGATGGCTGTTTTCCGCGCGATTGTTTAAGCCCTTGTGCTGCCGATGCTCCACGCCCGGCATGACAATCCGCTTCGCGGCGGCGTAGCTGGACAGCTTGTCCGTGATCATCACGCGAGGAGCGATGCCCTGCTTCTTGAGCAGCTTGCGCAGCAGGCGCTTGGCCGCTTTGGCATTCCGGCGACTTTGAACCAGGATGTCGAGCACAACACCGTGCTGGTCGACAGCGCGCCAGAGCCAATGCTTCCGGCCGGCGATCTTGATCACGACCTCGTCGAGGTGCCACTTGTCTCCTGCTGCCGGAAGGCGCCTGCGGATCTGGTTTGCAAAGTCCTGACCGAACTTCATTGCCCACTGCCGCACCGTCTCATGGCTGACCTCGATGCCTCGGGCCGCCAGCATCTCCTCAACCATGCGCAGGCTGAGCGGAAACCGGAAATACAACCAAACAGCATGGCTGATCATCTCAGCCGGGTAGCGGTGGCGGGCATAACGGGGATGGTGGGTCTTCTTCATCCCTCACACATGTCAGAATTCCGTCACCTCCGAGTTAAATTGACGGTGCCGTCGGAACTGTCCGATTGACGCCCAAGGACTTCAAGCCCAGAGTCGAAGCCTTTGGAGGTCTCGGAGACCTGATCCTCAGAGCCCCGTTCCGCTCCGTCCCCAGCTCGAAGCCATCTTGCTCTGGTGACTCACTCCTGATCCGTGTTCCAGATGTCGGCCACGATTTTCCAGTCGCCGCCTTCCTTTCGGTAGAGGACCAAGTCCTTGCCGGAGAAAGTCATGGGCTGTTCGTCTTTTGTAGTAACTTTCCATGTGCCAATGCGGGCAACGGTATCCGATCCCAAAGGGATAACGTCCGTGGTCGTGAGCTTGATCGTGCTGAGCTGCTCAAGACCTGCTTTCCAGTGTGCGGCGATGGCCTGCTGACCCTTTAGGCGCGGCGCGTGGTTAGGTAGCAGCACAGCATCCTTGGCGAACAAATCAGTGATACCCTGTGCGTCGCCTTTCTTGAACGCAGCTATGAACTTGTCGGATATGGCTTGGATCTCGGGCTCGACAACTACGGAACGGGTCATCTCGGCACCCTCCCACGCGGCGGATGCCGCACGGGAATATTGAGCCGCACTTCCCCCGCCGACAAGTAAGCTCGGAGCGTGATCGCGTAATTCGCAGAAGCCCTTTATGGAACCTGATTTTGCGTATTCGCGAAGTCTTCCCGGCGGTTGATGGAACGCCTCGCTGGCTATGCAGTAAAACCGGCTCCGAAGAGCGCCTCGGCAGGGTTGCGAATACTGGCGATAACTTTCAGCTGAGCCTTCCGAAATTCCCGCCCGGTTAATCTCGTTGAAAGCGCCCCTGCCTGACTGGCGTAGGATGTGGACGTTCATCCCTGATGAGCACGTACTCCACTCAACCTGCTCCCTCCCGGTCGCCGGCAAGGGAGCCTTTCCGTGGGGCGTGTGAGGAGGAGAGATCGATGACACGGGAAGAGAGCGAGACCGTAATTCGCCGGCTCGTCGAAGAATGGGTCGAACTCAGGGGAGTAACGCAAGGGCAGAGCGAGGCGCCGAGCTTCTCGGACTTCTACGCGTGGCTCCAGCAAGACTATTCGCCTTACTTAGACTTCCGGAGTGCAACATCAGTCCGAGCCGATGTTGAGCGTTGGTTTGACGACGAACTCGGCCAAGACTGGCTGAACTAAACCACTTCCACTATTGGCGACCACTCCGGCTCGACCTCGTGCTTGGTCGCGACGGCGAGCACCTGGGTGCCGTCCATCGAGCACGGTTTCAGCTTGGTCCAAGAAAATGCCCCTCACGAGAGATTGTGTGAAGGGCCTGAAGTGAGGCGAAGGCCAAAGTTGAAGGGTTACGCGGCCTTCGTGCAGGGCTAACGGCTCAGGGCCAAGAGTTATTCCACCGGCTGGCGTAATTTCTATCGGTGAGCCACCACTTGCAGGGCTTGTGGCCGTTACAGCGTGCTGAGCGTCTATCGGACCCACGCGAGCTGATTCCTCCACAGGAACCGAGAATTGCTCGAGACCGGCCGGGTTATCCTTCCTTCCCATTGCTGATTCACGAGGGGAGCGGATGACCCGTGCGGGCGACAATCTCATTGAAGCCACCGCTCGTGCGCTGTTGCGCGGGCACCGTCAACTGAACCGAGAAAAGGCCGCTTTCTGCTGTTTTCAGCAATTCCCGGGCAAGGCTAAGCTACTGAAAATGCGTGACCTGCTCCGGATCTAAGCACCACAGAGAGCAAGTAAGGGCGTTAAATTGACGGTGCCGGCAAGAGCCCGGCTGTGTAGCTCCAATGGTTTGAGTCTGCCTGGGCCTGTTCAAAAAGGCCTCTACTTGCTTGATCTGGCAATGTCCTCACGTTGCTCCGATCTGGTGGCGCAGCCTCTGGACACCTTCGCCGCACTCCCGCGTTGATCAGGGATGCAATACATCTGTGATGCCCCGGGCTCGAAGACCTGGTTTCGGATTGAAACCGAAGGTGAAGCCGCGCTCGAGTCGGATGTGATGGGCCACGTGGTTGAGAAATACTTTCGCGAAGCCTGGGAGAGTGCAACGAGCACCTATCGCTCGACCTCCAGCCCCTTTGTTGAGCAGAACATTGGCCTCAAGGCTCACGTGCAGCGTGTCATGCCCCTGTTCCTTACGTTGCGCACTGCGGAGGGGGCAGCCCTCGTTACAGCCATGCTGCCGCCGGGCGGGCGCTATGACCCGGCTTTCAGGATCATCATTGTGGGCCCTGAAAACCAGGATCCCTACCCTGAGCATAGTGAGGCCATTCGCAAACTGGGGGAGCATTTCGGCCTCAGCCTCGAGCGCGTCCGGTGCTATCCATATGCTGGAACTGCTCCATCCCGAAGATAAGCTGGCCTGCGCCTGCCCTCCTGGAGAACCGTTCCAGTCGACGGCTGGACCCCTGCCCACCTATCGCCTGACGACCGGTGTTCTCAAGCGAGCGACAGCTCTGAGTCGAACTCCGTATTTTCGGCAACCTGCTGCACAGCCTCCTTTTCGCTGATACCAAGACGCTCAATCCAAGCATTCGAAACGACTTGGATGGGGAGCATGAGGATCCCTGGTGAATCCAGCGAGTGGGCCCCTTCTGAGAGAAGCGATCAAGCCCGGTCAGCGGCTGTGCAGTGAAAGCCAAGACCACGGGCGACGTTGTTGCCACACAGTTCCTTATGCTCTCCATCTTGCAGCGAAGAGCGGCATCTCCAAACACGACATCGGTGCAGTATTGGATGGCCTTAAGGATATCGAGGAGGCGATGCTCGAAAAGCTTGCAGCAGTACTCAAAGTCGCCCAGGACCGCTTGATCTAAGTTCTCGCCCCCAGGCAGCCTCGGGGCACGAGCACTGACCTGAAGGTTGCTACGCGCCTGGGTGCAATTGTCCAGGAGAAAACTTTCCCCGAGCCGCTCCATCTCAGAGTACCATGCTGCACCTCACAGGCAATTCCCAACAGGTCCAGCGTTTCAAGAGGTCCAGCGGGATCAACTACCCGCTTTGATTTTTATTGTCCTGGCTTCTGCCTGTTCAGCTCTGGGAACCATTAGCTGGAGCACACCATTTGTCAGTGTCGCCTCGATCTTATCGGCATCGAAATCCCCTGACAGAGTAAAGTCGCACTCAAAATCGCCGACCTGGTACTCCTGGTAGATCGGGCTGTATCCCTCGGGCGCATGATCCTCGACTGCCGCGTGAATATTCAGGGCCCGCCTATCAAGCGTGATCGTTAGGCCGTCCGGCTTGGCGCCTGGCGTATCTGCCAGCAGCATCAGCCCAATGTCCGTCTCACAAATATCCACCCGAGGCCTAAAGGTTCGGCCCGAGCGCGTGCGCTCCCCGCCCTGACGCTCTGCGGGCATCTTCTGCTCAGCTTGGTTCGGTTGCTCGGCCTCGACCTGCTGCCCCTGGGGCTTCTTGGCCATGAGAACCTCCTCCTGTTTGGAACTGCTTCAAGCTGTAACGCGGATGCGCTTTGGCTTGTCGTGCTCAGGACGCTGCAGGGACAGCGTCAAAACACCCTCCTTCAACGTCGCGTCTACTTTGTCAGGGTCCACCTGGAAGGGAAGTCCGAAGGTCCGAACAAAGCTACCCCGACCCCGCTCTCGGCGGTGGTAAGCCCGGGCCTCGTCCGGCTGATCCTGGCGCTCTCCGCGAAGTGTTACCGTGTCGCGGTGCACTGTGATTTCCAAGTCGTCGGTTCGCACGCCAGGCAGTTCGGCCGTGATGACGATCCCGTCTTGATGAGCATAAACGTTGATTGCTGGAAAGGTCGCTCGCGGTGCAGCCGCGCTTTGGGCGAGCCGATTAACCTCCTCTTGGAGGAGGCGCATGTCGCGGAATGGGCCGCCGTAGAACATGTTCGTAGTCATGGGCGTGTCACTCCTCCTCTGCGGTCACTAGAGCGCACCTTGACCCCGTACCGCTCTGAACGTTCACCGATTTCGTGCGCTCGAACCAACCTTTGGTCTTGGACAACATCGGATTACCCGCATCGATGTAGGCGCGGTCGTCCTACATGATCTCCCTTCCATCCTGCCCATTACCGCGCCTGCGCATCCCATCCAGGGATCGTGATCTTTGGCAACTCACCTGTCAATCGCACTACAACGTGGCCATGGGGTGGAGTTCCAATGAACGCGTAATGCGCTCAGGCAATACATGCCTGAAGGTATGGACAACCCCTTCTGAGCTCACCCCAATTCGAGACTCCAGCCTACATCGAATTCACGGATCGAATGAAGCGGATATCGTCGGAGCTGCGGTTTCCTGTAGTTGCATTCGGATGACAAACCGTGACGGATCTTTATGACTGGGTCAAAGTCGGTAGAAAGGTCGTCGGCCTGAGGTGAAGTGCCATTGGCTGATTTGACGAAGCGGAACTTGGAGCGAGCCGAACTCGCGCCTATCTCTCAAGTCTCCTAAAGCGTGGTGGGCGAGGAACGCAGCGACATCTGGTTAGCGACCCTGGCCCATTCCAATGCCGATAGATTGAGGGCAGACTTTAATCTCTAAACGCAAAGCTTCGCCATGGCTTTTCAGGATGGCAGCCACAGGCGCGACCTTGGGAACCCTCCCATCGCACGAACACTCCAGCCTTAGACTTGCTAAAACGCTATCTCAGACGCACGAACTCGGTTGCGACCAATTGCAATCTGGCGAAGGGGGCTGTCTGCAGTACGGTCACGTCAACCCTATGGCTGCTGTCATCTGCTTGAGCCGGAGAGTGTTCCCTTACGGAAGTCACAATCCTACGGTACGCCGCGAGGTGTGGTTTGACACGGACGGAGCACCGCGATGCGCGCTCTTGATCGCCTTGCCCTCTACAGCACCTGCACTGCGACAGCTGTTATTATCGCAAGCACCGCGCTAATCTTCCATCAGGGGCCGCCACGCTGGGGCAAGCTCGACGAGCCTCACGTCGTCGAGCAGCCAGTGGTCCAGGCGGTTGATCTGTCCCGTCTCACCCCAGAAGTTCGACAGGCTGTCGAGAAAGCCCGCATGGATGGCTTGCAGCATGCCCGCGCCGAGCTTGAGAGCCTGCATGGCGAGATGATGCGGAAGGTCGATAGCAGGCTCCTCGACTGGTACTTCGGCTACTGGACCCAGCAGCGCCTGGGACTGAGCTATGCGTACACCAGTGGGAAGAACTGGGTTGCAAGTCTCGTGGTCGATGTCGACCCAGAGGAGGCAAGCAAGACCCTGCAGTCGGAGATTGCGCGGGAGTTCGAGCTACGGGTGATGCCAGGTCCCATCCTGGAGCAGCATCTCCAGAGGATCGCACAGCAATCGGTCACGGTCTTCGTCCGCTCGCTTCAAGAGCATCTTCAGGACATCCCGAAACGGTACCAGGTCCCGTCTGCGCAATGGGAGGAGTACCTCGAGCGCATCACCTTCATGATCGGTGGGACGCAGGCGAGCCGCAGCGTGCCCCTGACCCTCAAGGCACTCTCCGCTGGGGTCGTCCTGAGCGGTGTCCGCGTGACCGCCGCCCTAGCTCCGTATGTCACGGCTCAGGTCGCACAGAACATGGCTATCGCTGGAGCATCCCGTTCCTCCGGGGCTCTGGTTGGGTCGGTGGGCCAGCGGGCTGCAACCACATTGGCCAGGCAAGTTGCAGTGCGAGGAATTGCGACGGGCGCGGGTTCCTGGGGTGGTGCGCTCACCGGCGGCGTCGCTCTTGTGGCGCTCGTTGCCTGGGAGGCGTGGGATCACCAGAGCACTGTTGCCGAGAACCGACCGCTGCTGCGGAACAACATCGACCACTTCCTGCAGCTCTATGAGTCAGGCCTGGTGGAGCCGCACGGGATGATCGGTAACATCCTCCACGATCTGGAGACGCAGATCGCAGCGAGCATTCCGACCTGACGTGTGCCTGCTGCCGCAGCGGAGAAGTGCTGTGCTGGAGACCTTAGCGTCGCGGCTTCTGGCCAGGACCGGCTGACGTACCCTCAATGCGCTCGCTTCTATAGATGATCGTGTTGAAAGGCTCCGCTCTGACCCAGCTCCCAGCCTCTCTTGTCGGGGACTGTCATCCTGAGCCGCGCCGATGGCGTCGGGAAGGTATTGTGAAACCTGCTATCGGGAGAGCCAAAGATGCTGAAAAAGGGCGAAGCCGCCGCTCGCTGCCAATTCAAGCGGCCCGAGCGCAGGGCCGCCTGGCAGCGCGGATATCAGCGCGCCTATGACGCCATCGTGGAGGCGTTCGGGGACTAAGAGGCCGCGCAATTTCGCATAACGCCCATTCGGACAAGCCCTCAAGGTTCAGCAAGCAGCCTCCCATTCGGAGCCAACCCGGAAGTGTACTTCGCGGAAGGCCGTTTATGGTATTAGATAAGGTTGCAATAGCTTATAGAGGATGAAGTTCTCGTGCTGTTCATTTTCTAGGTGAAAGAAGATGGATCCGTTTCGGTGGAATTGATGCTTTTCGTAGAAGCGTATAGCAGGCAAATTCTCGTGATTTACGGAGAGCCAGACGCGGTCTATCCCACGATCTGCACAAAATGCCGATGCATAATCTAACAGTCTGCTCCCGATACTACGTCCAATAAAATGCTCTTGGACATAAAGCGTAGCAATCTCGCCATGAGAGCTCGGATCAGTTGGGCAAGGCGAGTCCAAGAGCAGCCTCAGGTATCCGACCAGATGGCCATTTTCCTCAAAGACAAAGAAAACCTGGTTCTCGTCCGCCAAGCGCGCTGTGAGCTTCTCCGGGGTATATTCGGCCAGCACGTAGTCGGACAGCGCACTCCACAGGCCGCTCTTGGCGTATGTATGGAGCCACACTTGGATCGACAAAGCGGCTAAATTGCTTGCATCAGCAGTTGTGGCTACTCGGATCATCAGGCTTCTTTCCTAACTTGGCCAGGAATACTCGCCCAGTATGATCGGGACAACATACGTGCTGGAGCTTCTAAGCTGGAGTTTGGCCCTTTCAGGTGGGGAAGCATGCAGCCTCGGTAAGGCGATTGAGCAGAGCCCGTGGGATTTTTACCTGGTCCCGGTCCTGTCGAGACGTTTCAAAACTGGTGCTCCACAGTTTGGCCCGTACAACCGCCAGAGCATCGCTGAAGGTCAGGCGCGATTTCGCATACCAGGCGGCCTGCCGTGGCTTCCAGCCATCCTTGAGAGCCTCATTGGACCACACCGTCACCAACGAGAACAGGCCGAGCAACGCAGGCGTGGTGCGGGCAATCGCTCTGTCCGACCACTGGCGCTGCGTTTCCACTCCGAGATGGCGGCGCACTTCCGCGAACGTCACCTCGACCGACCAGCGCCGCACAAACCACCGCAGCACATCCACCGGATTCGCCGTCAGATCCGTGCACAGGAGAGCCCGCGGCTCGAACGCGCCCGCTTCATCCCGCACCAGCACCCAGCGGATCGGCACACTCTTGCCCGGGTGGTACCAGAGCGCCGTGCCGGAGGCGATCGCCAGCCGTCGATCCTGTCCTCCGTACCAGTGTGGGACAGTGATCCGCCGCCAGCGCGTGGTCGGATCGCTCAGTCGCTGCGCCAGGGTGGGCTGGCGAGGGCCCGAGACCCGCGGCCGTCCCTTCTGGCCGGGCGGGCGCACCGGGGGCGGATCGAATAGGCGCGCATCGAGCCGCAAGCGGGTGATCACCGTCAGGTGCCGCCGCACCGCTTCGAGCAACTCGATGGCCGCATAACTCATATCAGCCACAACGATGACCTGTCGCTCAGGCAGCCAACGGGCGACCTGGAGCAGCAGCTGGCGCGCCCAGTCCGTCAACAGCTTGTGCCGATGCCGCCTCTCGTGGGCATAGCGTTCCGAGGGCGCCAGGATGGTGAGGAACGGCAGTGCCCACACGCGGCCAGCCCAGGGGATCGGCGCCAGGAGCATGAGGCTGATCCAGCGCAGGCCCGACGTCTTGACGAAATGACCATGGGAAGAGCGGACCGGATCGCGATAGATGCCACGCGCCCGGATCCGGGCACCCCAGCGCCGCTCGATGGTCTCGTCGATGGCGATCACCACGGGTCCTTCGGGCACGAAGGTGGTGATGAGCTGATGCAGCAGCCGACGGGCGAGATCGCGCGGCGCCCAGCGGTTGCGGTTGAGCACGCGATGGAAGGTTGTAAAGGTGGCAATCTCGCGCAGGCCCAGGATGCTCAAGGCGGACGTGACGGTCCGCCGGCCGGGAGCCAGGATGGCGCCGGTCATCAGGATGAGCACGCCCCGCAAGGTCGGCGCCGTAAAGGCACTCGCGAAGGGTGCGAACCAGCCGGTGAGGACAGGAGCGGGTGCGGGAGGTATCATGGCGCGCTCTGACGGACGTGATGACCGACAGATCAACGCCTTTCTGCGGAGCTGGCCTGTTCATGGGACAACGCGATCGCATCCTGGAGGGGCTCGAAACCCTCTGCCAGGCCCATGATGTTGTGGTGGAGAAGCGAGGCCGCGGCTACTCGTTGCTGAGCCGACGCACCGGGGCGCCGGTGGCACGGCTGCGTCCGACCGACGATCCCGAGAAGGTTCAGGTGTTGTGGTGGAATGGCGAGCGCTGGAAGGACCCTGGTCCGTTCGGCAGGCTGACGATGCCGGTCGACCAAGCCGTCGAGTACATCGCCTCAGAGCCCGCTTTCTGGATCCATGTCTGATCCTCCAGCACCCTCAAAAATGGCCAAACTCAAGCTAAGTGCCCGTTTGAGAATAGGCCAAAGCCACAACCTGTAGGGACATGCAGCCTGAGCGGACTACAAGATTTTGTGCCTGCGGTGAATTCTCAAAACAGGCTCTAACGAGACAATGGTCTTTTCGCATAACCCCTAGTATGGAATTCGATTTGAAGGTTTCGGAACGTCTTCCAGGCAGATTATGGAGCCTCGCCACGCCGCCGAAGCGCCCGGCAAGTTGGTTCACCATCGCCTCGCCCGACTGGCCTGAGGCCATACGGCGGATCCAGGCTTCCTCCGACGAGCTAAACTCCCCGAGTTGCTTCGGGATCGTGCGGGTGGATTGCTGGCCGCCGCCGCCAGGTGCGTGTCGCGGCGGTGAGCGGGATCGCGGCGAGGAACGAGCCGATCGCGTAAATGGTGATGAGCTGTCCGGCCATGGCCTCGCTCACACCGAGGTCGGCACCGATCTGGGGCAGCAGGCCCGCCGGAAGGGCTTCGGTCAGGATCGTCAGGAAGCTTGCGGTACTCAGGGCCAAGAGGCCCAGGAGCGGCAGTGTGGGAGCGGCCCGGCCTGCGGGAACGGGGGTATCGAAGGCAGCAATGGATTGGTCGGACATGACGGCTCCGGACGGATGGATCAGCTCTCCCGCCATGTAGATCCGCTCGCGGAAGCGAAAAGCAGGCTGCTGTTCCGGTGACTGCGGAACGGAATTCCGCTATCCAGAGGCCATGGAACACCTCGGAACCCTCAGCCTCTTCGTGCAGGCCGCGGAAACCGGCAGCTTCGTCGCGGCGGGCCGGCAGGCCGGACTGTCGGCGTCGGCCGTCGGCAAGGCCGTCTCACGTCTCGAGCGGCGCCTCGGGGTGCGCCTGTTCCATCGCAACACCCGCAGCATGACGCTGACCGAGGAAGGGCGGCTCTTCCTCGACCGCTGCCGCCGCATCTTCGAGGAGATCGAGGCGGCGGAAATCGAGCTGACGCAGACGGTGGCCGCACCGAGCGGCCGCCTTCGCGTGAGCCTGCCGCTCGTCGGCATGCTGCTGATGCCCGTCATCGCGGACTTCATGGAAGCCTATCCCGCCATTCAGCTCGATCTCGACTTCACTGATCGGCTGGTCGACGTGATCGAGGAAGGGTTCGACGTGGTGATCCGGACCGGCGCCGCCACGGACAGCCGGTTGATGCGCCGCAGTCTGGGCCGCTTCAGCGGGCGCATCGTCGCCTCTCCCGGCTATCTCGAACGGCGCGGTCGGCCGCTCGTGCCCGTAGATCTCTCCGGCCATGACTGCCTTCGCCAGCGCTCCCCTGCGAGCGGCAAGCTCCATGACTGGCCGCTGCTCGATGTCGATGGGGCCGGGCGCGCCGCCGTTCCCGAGACGATGAGCGCAACCACCATCGAGCCGCTGATCCACTTGGCGGAACGGGGCCTCGGGATCGCCTGCCTGCCTCCCTTCGCGGTGGCCTCGCAGATTGAGCGGGGCAAGCTGGTCCCGCTTCTGGAGGAGTACATCCGCCAGACGGGAGAACTGGCGGCCCTGTGGCCGACCAGCCGTCAGCTCTCGCCGCGGATCCGGGCCTTCGCGACCTTCCTGTCCGAGCACCTCAAGATCGGCGACGAGGGTTCGGTGTCGCTAGGCACTTTGGCGTGAGATTCCAGATTTCTGAGAAGTCGTGGGCATTTTGGCGTGAGATTCTGGGGGCGTGGAATCTCAAATTAGCTGCCCATGTAAGGCCGCTTCGGGACTTCCCTGCCCTCCTCCATTCCAGCTAACGCGATGATCTTCCTGGCATTGATGCGCGATGAAACACTCCGATCGTATGTTGGCCGGTTGGGCTCAACCCATTCCAAATCCAAGCAACGTTTGAGAGCCGGAATCTCGCGTTAACTGCCCAAAGCCAACGAGAGTCTCAGGTTAAGTGCCCAAACTTTCGTCTCAGAGCCCAAGCTAAGTCACTGAAATTATTAGATCGCCTGTCTCACGCCAAAGTGCTCAGTGACAGACTTCACCTTGGCGGCCGTCTTCGGCCAGGGCGACGGAGATCTTCAGTTTCGAGGTATCCAGACCGACAAACACTTTGCTATTCTGCTGCATGGCTCGTCCCCTGTGCGGGAGGCTCGGCGCCGGCCCATCCGGCGCAACCCTCGCTCATCGCATAGTGTGGACGAGCCACCTCCGCCGGCAACGAACATACGGTCTGCGGGGTCGTCCCAAGAGAACATGTCGCTCCTGTTGCGGATCCCTATGCGCATCTGGCGGCCAACATCCCGGCCAATCCTTGTGGCGGGTCCTATCCTCAGATTCCCCCGAAAAAGAACGGCACTCCATTGCCCTCCACGAACCTGTGGAATGGCATCCCGAAGCCGTTGAAGGCCGTGGAGCACGTCTGCGGCGATCTGCAACTGACCGGAAATGTCACACTTCGTACCCCGTCCGAAGGCTCGGTTCTCGTGATCTGGAACGGGCAGCTTGACATGAATTCGTATACTTTTGCCACCGAGGACGGCTCTGCCATCACGGTGATTTTCGCAGGAGACAACGGCGCGTACACCCATGGCCCGACGGGCGACGGCACCCTCGATATCACCGCGCCCAGCAGCGGGCCATGGAAGGGTGTCGCGCTCTATCAGGCACCCAACCTCACCGCTGGGGTAGACCTGACTTACAAGGGCAACAGCCCGACGTGGAACATCACCGGGCTGGTCTATCTGCCACACTCGAATGTCACGTTCAGTGGCGCGGTCAACAAGTCGAGCCACGGCCAGTCTTGCTTTGCCCTGGTCGTGAATACCATTTTGATCAACGGCACCGGCTCGATCCTCTCAAAGGGTTCTTGCGGGGAAGCCGGGCTAAACTTGCCCACTGGTTCCGGCACGCTCGCCCGGGGACAATTGGTCAATTAGGACGTCTTCGCGCGCGCGGAAAACCTCGAGCCGGCGCGTTCCATAACGTCCATGCCGCGAAATTGCCGGTACGCTGGCTTTGAAGGCCTTGGCCCAGGACAGACGTTTCAGCACTCCACCCGACCATCCTTGTCGAAGCGCACGCGTTCTTTGCAGTCTCCCAACGGCACCTTGAAGCCAAGACCGGCAACATCCACCGGCGGCTCAGCGTCCAGCACACACTCGGCCAGCGTGCCGTTGGGATAAAACGCAATCGGATACCCAGCCGCACAAGCCACTCCCAAGTAAACGGTGGAGCGCTGAGGCATTTGGTAGTTTGGGTACGCGATAGCCCGTTCACTCAAGATGCACCCGTTGGCACCCGCCCAGGAACCCTCGGCCCATCACACTCGATGGACGTCTGCTCTTGATACGCACCTTGGATAACAGCCACAAAGCTATAGCTCTCGGCACAGGCAGCCCCTGCCGCCATCACCCCAACCAAGCCAAGCCACGCTTGTCGCATGGGATCCTCCCGCGTCGTGCGGATTGAACCACCAGCCCTGATGAAGAATAGCAGAAAGGCCTCATGCGCGCGCGACCTGCTCCGTCTCCCGTCCCGTGTTCCATAACGCCAATTTCGCGCAGAAAATCGGGGAGGTGGTAGAGGTGGTATAAGCCAAAGGATAGCTTTGGAGCGACCTCCTGAACGGCTAATCTGAGGTCTGCGGCTTCTCATGGCCTGGTCCGCTGGGCGGCCTTGATCGCGAGGCCCCGACGCCGGCCGATCGGGAGGTTCTCCAACCCCCATCGCGCCGGCGTCGCCCTTTCGGCTGGAGGGCCGAATTTCGCGGAAGGCCGTTTATAGAACGGCCGAGGGACACGCGCACGCTGAAGCTGTGATAAGCTCACCTGATTGGTGCTTGGGAGATGACCATGCCCGACCGTGCTGCCCTTCTCGGGACCTGGAAGATGGTGTCATGGCAGCGTGAGGTTCTCGCAACGGGCGAGAGAACGGATGCCCTCGGCCCCGAGCCGGTAGGCTACATCACCTACGGTGCGGACGGGCGCTGCTCCGTCATTGTGGTCAAGCGAGATCGGCCGCCCCCGACAACCCTCCCGCCCACTGAAGAAGAGCGAGTTCGGCTCTTCGACAGCATGCTCGCCTACGCTGGAACCTACACGGTCGATGAGGAGAAAGTGGTCCACCATGTGGATGCGTCGTGGAACCAGACTTGGACCGGGACTGATCAAGTCCGGTTCTACCAGCTCGAGGGGGACAAGCTGATGCTCCGGAGCGCCCCAGCGAAAGACCCTCACACCGGCGAGCTTGGTTTTCACCTGGTCCAATTCGAGAGAGTGTGAGGATCGCGGAGATAGTGCGCCTGGCTGGGTGGATGTAAGGGCGAAGAGCCAAGTCGATCAGGCGAGCGAAATTGAGAATGGAGGACGATGATGGCCGTATTCCTGATTGCCAACGTAAAGGTCACCGACGAGTCCTGGATTCCCGAATACGCTGCAAAAGTGCATGACATTGTTGCCAAGCACGGCGGAAAGTACCTCTCCCGCAGCGGCAACATCAGGACGATTGAGGGTGAGGAACCTGATACGACCCTGATAGCCCTGGTTCAGATCCCCTCCATGGAGGCCGTTGAGGCCTTCGTGAGCGATCCCGAGTACGCGCCCTTCGGAAAGGCGAGGCAGGCTGGGAGTATCAGTCGCTTTTACGTCATCGACGACACGGATGTGGCGGGCTCAATTCCTTATCTCTCGGCGGGTCGCTGAAACCGCCGTATCCGCTAGGCACGCTGGCGACGGCCTTGGAGCGGGGAGCGGCTCGCCGACGAGGCCTTAGATGTGCGGCGAGTGATCCGGGCCTTCACTCGTTCGAGCGCGATGTCAGAACTCATTAGACAAGTCGCTGATTGTCCTCATTAGAGATGTCACCTCCGGGGAGTGACTGCTGAGAGCTCAACCCACCTTGAACAGGCTCTTGCCTTGGCCGCGCCGCCGCGGGGCGCTGTTGCTCCGGCTCATGTCGAGCTCCTTCTGCCGCTCGGCAATGTAGGCCAGAACCGGACCCAGCCGCTTGTTCTCGACGACCGCCGCCTGATCCACCTGCTGGCGTCGGTCAAAGGGCCTGTAGGGCAGCTCCAGGCCCTTGTGCTTGATGGCAAAGCGCCCATCCGGATAGTCGTAGACGGTCACCCGCTGGCGGGCGAGGGACAGCGTGATCGCGTTCGGCTCGAGAATGAACAGCACCTGGTCGTACTGCAGGGTCAGATTGCGCGAGACCGTCCGCTCCTCCCGCCAGGCGAACACGTCATCCAGCTCATCGTCCTCGCTGAGCGGGCGATGCAGGTCCTTGTCGCTGTAGGGCGCCTTGGCAAAGCGGCGGTTGAAGTCCGCCATGAATGCCGGCAGGAAGGCATTGCCCGCCTCAAGGGTCGAGATCCCAGCCAGTCGCATCTCCTTGACCAGGCGGTCCTGCAAGGTGCCGTTGGCGCGCTCGACGCGGCCTTTGGCTTGGGGCGAGTTGGCGCAGATGATGTCGATGTTGAGCTGATGCAGGGCTCGCCCGAACTGGGTCATGCCGTCACCGCCCACCGCTCCTTTGCCGTTGACGCGGAAGACGGCATGCTTGTCGGAGTAGAACGCCACCGGCTTGCCGTAGGCCTCCAGGTACTCCCGGGTCGATCGGAAATAATCAAAGGTCGACTCGGTCTCGACGAACTTCAGGTGCATCAGCCGGCTGGTGGCATCGTCAATGTAGACCAGAAGCGTGCAGGGTGGGCCGCGATCCTCGAACCAGTAGTGCTCGGAGCCGTCGATCTGGACGAGTTCGCCGACGCAGTCGCGCCGATAGCGCGGCTGGTGCACCCCTTTGAGCTTCTGCCGGCGCTCCTGCCAGAGACCCGCCGCGATCATCCAGCGCCGGATCGTCTCGACACCCAGATCGATGCCGTGCCGCTCGGCGAGCTTCTCGCAGGCGAGCGTCGGGCCGAAATCGGCATAGTTGGCTGTGATCAGCGCCAGCACCTCGGTCCGCAGCGCCGCCGGGTAGGAGCGGTTGCTGGGCTTGCCGCGCCGGCGCGACACCAAGGCCGTGGGACCACCGGTCTGATAGGCCTTGAGTAATCGGAACACTTGGCGCCGTGTGATCCGCAGCAGTTGGGCAGCTTCGCGCACCGTAATTCGCTCCGCCACGACGTCCCGCAGAATGTGAACCCGATCGATCTCCGGCCGGCTCATCCCGATCACCGTCATCAGACCCAATCTCCCCAGCACCATCACCCAGGGAGAGTGACATTTGTAACGGGGAGAGGAGTGACCTTTCTAACGGGGTTCTACAGGCGAATTTCCGATAAGCTCATTTATGGAACCGGCACCCTCGAAGTGCCCGGTTAAGTGCCTGACGCTTCCGCACTCTGTAACGGCACCCGGACCCAGCCACCAACCCAGCGGGGCGAGAACGCAGTGAGCCGCGCAGCCACGGCTTCTTCCCGCAGTCGGTCGGCAAGGCTTTCGATGTCCACCTGCTCGGCCGTGACGAGACCAAGCCGTATGATCTGCGGCAGCAACGTGCGAACGGTCTCGGCAAACAGCCAGTAGGACCCGTCCGGCCCGCAGGAGACCTTCTGAAATGAGGTCAGGTACGGCCATGGCAGGCCAGCGTCACGGAACACGGTTCCGAGGCGGGACCCCAGGGCGGGATCAATGCTGCCTCCCTCAAAAGCGCGCGTGATCCAAGTGGCGGCGGTGCGAAACAACGGGGCCTCCGGCACGCTTTCGATCCGCGTGACATCGAACTCCATGAAAGCGATGACTCCGCCAGGCCGCACACGGGAGGCGAGCCGCCGGAGCACGCCAGGCGGATCAGCCAGGTAGGGCAACACAAAGCGCCCGACCACGGCATCATAGTCCGCCGAGGGCTCGTAGGTGTTGAGATCGCCCACTTCAAAGTGCACGGGCACATTGCCTGCAGCTGCAGCCCGATGGGTCGCAAGAGCGGCGGAGTCAGCCGACTGCTCGATGCCGAGGACAGATCCGCCGGGGCGGACCAGCCGCCCCACCAGCAAGGCCACATCGCCTGCTCCGCTGCCGACATCCAGGACCTGCATGCCAGCTGTGATGCCGGCGCGCCGGAAGAGGTCCTCCGTCTCTGGTTCGACCAGCGCAGCCTGTCGTGTCAGGCGCTGCAACTCTCCTGTCGACCAGCCGAACATGTAGCTGTCGGTTGTCATTGCAGGGTTCTCCAGACGCATGATCCCTGGAGCACTATGTGCCCAAGCCCAGGAAAAGGAAATTCGGGCTCGTCCGCGATCTCGGTGCAATCCAGAAATGGCACTCCGCGTGCAAAGTCGACATGACACCCTGGGACTAAAACCGGTTGGGGCGCCTTACGGTGTCTTGAACATGTGACGCTCACCCTGCCCCCGCCGGCGCGGCGCCTTGGCCGAGCGCTGCTCGTCCCGCTCCTGCTGACGCTGCGCCACATAGGCCAGCACCTCACTCAGGCGCTTGTTCTCGACAATCGCCGCCTGGGTCACCCGCCGCAGCTTGTCATAGGTGCGGTATGGCAGGTCGACCCCGTTGTGCCGGATCGCCAGCCGTCCGTCCGGATAGTCGATCACCGTCACACGCTGGCGGGCGAGAGGGCGCGTCAGCTCAGTGGGCTCGAGCAGGAACAGCACCTTGTCGTACTGGAGCGTCAGATTGCGGGTGACGGTGCGCTCCTCTTTCCAGGCGAAGATATCCTCCAGCACCATGTCCTGCGGCACCGGACGGTGCGCATCCGAGGGGCTGATGGGCTCCTTGGCGAAACGCCGGTTATGATCGGCCAGGAACCCCGGCAGGAAGGCGTTTGCTGCCTCGATCGTCGATATGCCGGCAAGCCGCATCTCCTTGACCAGGCGATCCTGGAGCGTGCCGAACGAGCGCTCGATGCGGCCCTTGGCAGCCGGTGTGTTGGCGCAGAGGATGTCGATGTTGAGTTCATGCAGCGCCCGCCCGAACTGGGTCATGCCGTCGCCGCCGTCCGCGGCGGTGTTGCTGACCCGGAAGATGGCGTGCTTGTCCGAGTAGAAGGCGATCGGACGGCCATGGGCTGCGACGTATTTATGCGTCTCGCGCAGATAATCGAAGGTGGATTCCGAGGGCACGAAAGCGGCATGCATGAGCTGACTGGTGGCATCATCGATATAAGCCAGAAGCGTGCATTGTGGGCCACGGTTCTCGAACCACCAATGCTTGGAGCCGTCGATCTGGATCAGTTCGCCCCTGCGCTCGCGGCGATTGCGTGGCTGATGAACCGAAGGAAGGCGTCGGCGGCGATCCAGCCACAGACCGTCTTCGATCATCCACTTGCGCAGGGTCTCCCGTGACACCCGGCAGTCAGGGGCCAGCGCAAGATCTGTTCCCATTGACACGCTAAGGTAGAACGGATCGGCAACCTTTCGGGTAAGGCTTGCGACCTGACTCCTAAGCGTGGCCCACGACGATGTTCCCGTCGATTGGGTACCCGGTTGAAACTATTGCATTAACTTGCTTTCTCGAACTTATCTCGACGGCGACCGTCTCTCGTAAGCAAGGCCTCGGGAAGGAGTACGCTGCTCCATCAGTTGTTCGTCCCAGGATGATGGCTCAGACGCTCAGTTGAAAGCGGGATTCAGCCAATGTGAAGGCACGTTCGTCCGGTTTACAGGTCCACGTTCTTGCTACGTACTGCGTTAGGGTGTTTTTGGGAGCAGATCTTGTTCCGGACCCATGTTGCACGCAGGGGTAAGTGCTACAGCCCGCGTAACGAATGCCGAGATCGAGGCCAAGGCGAAGGCCCTATACTCCGATGATGGCCTCGACCCGGACCAGAACGTGACGCACGCGTACGGCGAAGACTTCACCGCCCAGGAGTGGGAGTCTTGGTGGACGTTCAACCCGGCGATCCCTATCCAGCCGGTGGTCAGCCCAATGTGGAGACTGTACCGTGCCCGCGCAGTCGTTGAGCTGTCGCGCCTGCCGAAGGCAGTCGAGATCGGCGGTAACGTCATCCCATTCAGGAGGTGCAACAGTTAGCTTGGAACAGGCTAGACGTCACGACGGTGCCCGTCGCGGCACGGCAAGGGTTCACTCTCCGCTAACGACGGACTCCGCTCAGCACAGAGATCAGCTCAGAGAGTTACTTGGTCAGTCTTGACGGTCAGGTAAAGGCTTAGTTAAGGGCGCTTTTGTCAGCCGAAGGAACAAGAGAAAGCTTAGCTGATGTATTTTATATTCAGTATCAGGCATTTATTGGCTCAATCTTAGGCCTATATACTGGCATTATCCTAAATATCCTAGTATTGCTTTTCTGTTTCGGCCGTGGATGATTGAGGCAATAGCTGTGTGTTCTTTCGCGACGAGGAGCCCATGAGGCCCTGCTACGTCTTTCAGTCCGAGGCAGACCCGAATCTATATGGCTTCACTGGCAGTTCTGCAGGCGAAAAGCTTCCGGCTGCGAGTGGGCCTTGGACGGTTGTGCGACAGCTCAGCCTAGACGAGCAGTGGACCTTCAGCGTAGGCCGAGCCATCGTTTCAGCCGGAATACTGAAGAATGGCTTCTTTTTGTGGGAAGCAAGCAACGAGGCAGCCTCATTTCATCCGGTGATCGGGAGTGATCGTGTTGAAGGCACGGCGGTGTACAACCAACAGGGCCGGCAGATCGGCACGATCAAGCGGCTGCTGATCGAGAAAGTCAGTGGACGCGTCCTGTATGTGGACGTGACCTTTGGCGGCTTTCTCGGCATTGGTGTTCACCATCGCACGGTCCCATGGGATAAGCTTTCCTATGCCAGAGACCTTGAGGGCTACCGCACCGACATCACCAAGGAGCAGGTGCAAGGTGCACCATCGTTCTGCATTGAGGGTGACGATGAGTTGTGGCCTGACCGCAAGCGTCAGCAGGAGATGAGGGACTACTGGCATGATTATCCAAGGGGCCCGATTTAACCTCTTGCGGGAGCCGCTCCTTGATAAATCTTGTTCCTTAAGGGTTTAGCGAACCGGATGCACACGAACGGCGTTATCTTTCGTGCCTAGCGGTCTTAACTCCCTTTGGCATAGCTAGGCAGCAACTCCTGACCGAGTGGGAGCCTCAGGCCGCTAACTCCTGGGGCTCTTTGGTTTGCTACAGGGTGATGCTCGGCGGCGTTGAGGGGTCGGAGGGGGCAAGTACCTTCCCGCCTGAAATCGCCGCCTGCTATGTGAGGGGAGCGGCAAGAAAGACACACTCAGATTCGATAAGGGGCCGCACAAGCCAATCCTACTCGAAACCCTCATTACATCCGTTGACTTCAGAAGCGGCTGGGTTAGGTGACGGTCAATTATACTATTATAAAATCGATTGCCGGGGCAGAACCGTGGTCAAGCAGCTTTTTCATTTCGCTGTTGCGCGTCATTTCTCGATTGAGCTTGGGCTTGCAGCGACAGCCATCACAGCAGCAAGTGTCGCGCTGACCATCTGTGCGCAGCTGCCCTAGCGGCAGGTTGCACGCCGTCAGCAGCTTCAGGTCCTCCGATCCGTCCTTGGCCTTGGCCACATCTCCATCACCATAGTCAACGCGCCCCCAGGCGGGCCAGATAGACGGCTGTGTTGAGTGTATCCCCGCCATAGCCGCGGGACAGGCGGCCGTCTGCCTCCTCCCTAAGCTCGATCATGCACTCGCCGATGCAAGCCATCCGGGACACCGTCATCTCTCCATCAGAACAGGCAGCGAAATGGCATCATGCCGTTGTTTTGGATCAACAGCGTCATCGCGCACGACTGAATCGGGCATGGAGATGCTTGCACGCCGCTTACCCTTATCGTGGCACGATCAGTGGCTCGAGACTGCAATCGAGAAGTGACGGGTCAATTTCGCGTTCCATCACATCGAACATGCTGTCGACGAAGTCGATGAGAGCATCGGATGCCGCCGCCGCTTCATTGATGTGCCGGTTGGCCACCCCATTGAGGACCGCAAGGTGGCAATCGATCGTGGTCGTCAGGCTCTCATCCCCCTTGATATGACGATGATGGACCCACCCGATCCGGCGGAAGATCGTGTGAAGCGGCCGCACGGTGTGCTCCAGAAATGGCTCTCCAGCCACCGTCAGAATGAGCTTGTCGATGCGCCGGTCGAGGACGTTGAACTCTTCGACCGTCATGCTGTCCCGCCGCTCGCGCAGAAGGCGTTCAATATGCAGGAACTGGTTACGGTGTGACGGCCCAGAGCGCTCGGCTGCCAAACGGATCACAAATCGCTCAATGTCACGCCGGAGCTGCAACAACATTCGCTCCCGGGCGAGATCGATCGGGGCGATCTGAACACCGTGCCGCGGCCGGATGACGATGAGCGTGTCATCCGCCAGCCGGCTCACGGCCTGGTGCACGGGTGTGCGACTAAAGCCGGTCATCTCCTGCAGGTCCTGGATTGCCAGGAAACGCCCAGGCTTGAGCTCGCAGGTCACGATAAGATGTTCGATCCGCTCATAGGCGAGCTCGAAGAGATTGACCCGGTTACTGCGGCGTGGGGGAGCTTCGGGGGCCTCGCCCGCTGTTGCCAGTTTCAATTGCGCCTGCCGTTTGCCAGCCATGAACCTCTCCTCCCGCTGATCAGACGAAGCCTAGTTAATTCGTATAGGTGTTCTAAAACATGTTGTGATATTTTACAATGTGTTTATAGTTCACCTCACTCTCGAAAATTGCACGGCCGCCACGCTTTTCGCCAAGCCGCCCAACCGCACCACCAAGAGTGCGGACCATCACAGCCACACCAGAGGAGACACAGATGAACGCCTACTTCAGAACGATCCTGGGAACGGCCCTGCTGGCATCCACCGTCCTGTCTGCCAGCTTCGCATCCGCTCAGGAGATCAAGGAGCGCACGATCAAGCTCGCACTCGCCAACACGCCGGAGTCGGCTCATGGTCTGGGCGCCAAGCGATTTGCCGATGTCGTGAGCCAGAAGAGCGGCGGCAAGCTCAAAGTCCGGGTTTATGCCGGCGGAACGCTCGGCGGTGAGGTCGTGGTCGCCTCCGCCATGCAGGGCGGCACGATCGAGATGTCGATGATGGGTCCCGGGCTGCTGACTGGGATGGACAAGGACTTCGGGATTTTCGACACCCCCTTCCTGTTCGACACCTTCAAAGAGGCTGACGCCATCCTCGATGGCCCAGTAGGCAAAAAACTGCTCGAGAAGCTTCCGGCAAAAGGCCTGGTTGGATTGTCCTATTGGGATCACGGCTTCCGCGTCCTGACCAACAGCAGGCGGCCAGTGGCGAAGATGGAGGACATCCAGGGCCTCAAAATCCGGGTGCAGCAGATCCCGGTTTTTATCGACACCTTCACGACTCTCGGCGCCAACGCGGTGCCCCTGCCATTCCCGGAGCTCTACACCGCTCTCGAAACCAAGACGGTTGATGGTCAGGAGAACCCTTTCGTCTCGATCGAGGTGACCAAGTTCTACGAGGTCCAGAAGTACGCCTCCAACACCCGCCACGCCTACTCTCCCCTCCTCGTGCTCGCGAGCAAGAAGTTCTGGGATCAGCTGTCGGATGACGAGCGTACGCTCCTGCTCGACGCGGCCAAAGAGACACAACCGTATGAGCGCGAGACCTCACGCTCCCTGGATGCCAAGGCTGCGGACGAGCTGAAAAGCAAGGGTATGACGATCACCGAGATCTCATCCGAGGAGCGCTCCCGCATGCGCGAGAAGCTGAAGCCGGTGATCGAAAAGCATTACACGACCATCAACGGAGCCCTCGTCCAGGAGCTGACGGCGGAACTTCAGAAGGTGCGCGCCTCCCAGTGAGGTCATAAGGCTCCAGCGCCGAAGAGGAGAAATCAATTCGGCGCTGGAGCTTGACGTGGACCGCATGCAAACGCCGCGTCTGTCAATGCTCGGGCTCATCAATGCTGCGGGCAAGGGAACAGCGACGCTCCAGCACCACGGATCGAATTCGCCATTTGAGGCGACGGAAATTCTATAGGTTTGAGAGGCCGCCCATGAAAATCACAGCAATTGAGACTCTGAGAACTGAGGAATTCGCGAATGTCCTCTGGGTTCGCGTTCACACCGACAGCGGGGTTATCGGCCTCGGTGAGACCTTCTACGGCGCCGGCGCAGTGGAAGCTCACATCCATGACACCCTGGCAGGACGTCTGCTCGGGCGCAATCCACTGCACATCGAAGCCATTCACCGCGACATGGTGAACCTGCCGATGGCCCAGTCGTCGACGGGAGCCGAGTACCGGGCCGCCTCGGCAGTCGACATCGCCCTCTGGGACGTCTTCGGCAAAGTCTGCGGTCAGCCGGTTCATCAGATGCTGGGCGGCCTGTGCCGGGACAAGCTGCGGATCTACAACACCTGCGCGGGCTACAAGTATGTCCGCTCAACGAACATCAAGCCGGTTTCCAACTGGAACCTGGGCGAGGCTGGGGGGCCCTTCGAGGATCTCGACGGCTTCATGAATAACGCCGATGCATTGGCGGAGAACCTTTTGGAGAGCGGGATCACGGCGATGAAGATCTGGCCGTTCGATCCTGCTGCCATCGAGAACAACGGTCTCTACATTACCGCGGAGCAGATGAAGACGGCGATTGCGCCGTTTGAGAAGATTCGGAAGGCCGTCGGCGACAAGATGGACATCATGGTCGAGTTCCACTCATTGTGGAATCTGCCGACGGCCAAGAAGATCGCCAAGGCCCTTGAGCCCTATGCTCCCATGTGGTTCGAGGATCCGATCCGCATGAACTCGCCACAGGCGCTCGCCGAGTACGCACGCTCGACCGATGTCTGGGTCTGCGCCAGTGAGACGCTTGGTTCGCGGTGGCCATACAAGGAGATGCTCGAGCGGGATGCCGCCCATGTGGTGATGGTCGACCTGTGCTGGACCGGCGGCCTGACGGAAGGTCGCAAGATCGCAGCCTTGGCGGAGACATGGCACCGCCCCTTTGCGCCCCACGACTGCATCGGCCCGGTCGGCTTTGCCGCCGCGATCCACGCCTCCTTCAGCCAGCCCAATACCCTGATCCAGGAGTCGGTACGAGCCTTCTATACGGGCTGGTACAAGGAGCTGGTGACCACTGTTCCGACGATCAAGAACGGCTATGTGTACCCGATGGAGGGTCCAGGCCTTGGCGTCGAACTTCTGCCCGCCGTCTTCGATCGCTCCGATCTGACCGTGCGCCGTTCGGAACCGTGAGGTCTGTGCCGTGTCAACCAACCTGTTTTCCCTTGCGGGCCGCACCGCCCTTGTGACCGGATCCTCCCGGGGCCTCGGACGGTCGATGGCCGAGGGACTTGCCGCAGCCGGCGCAACAGTCGTGCTGAATGGCTCCGACCAGGGACGCTTGACCGCGGCCGCGACGGCGATGAAGGTTGCCGGGTACACGGTTCATGAGGCTCGCTTCGATGTCACCGACGAAGCGGCCGTGACGGCAACCTTCGAACGGTTCGATGCGGAAGGCATCGAGATTGACATTCTCGTCAACAATGCCGGCATCCAGCTGCGCAAGCCCATGGTGGAACTTGCGACCGACGAGTGGCGCAAGGTGATTGAGGCTAATCTCACCAGCGCCTTCGTCGTCGGGCGCGAAGCGGCAAAACGGATGATCCCGCGGGGCCGCGGCAAGATCATCAACATCGGCTCGCTGACGAGCGAACTCGCCCGTGCCACGGTCGCCCCGTACACGGTGGCCAAAGGCGGCATCAAGATGCTGACCCGTGCCATGACGGCCGAATGGGCAGCGAGTGGGATCCAGGCGAATGCGATCGGGCCCGGCTACATGCTGACCGACATGAACCAGGCGCTGGTTGAGAACCCGACCTTCGATGCCTGGGTGAAGGGCCGAACACCGGCCAAGCGCTGGGGTAAGCCGGATGAGCTCATCGGGACCGCTGTGTTCCTCGCCTCGTCGGCGTCCGACTACGTTAACGGCCAGATTATCTATGTGGATGGAGGCATGCTGGCGGTGCTCTGACAAGAGCCTGATCCGCGGTTCCGCCTAACGACGACAAGCCGAACTCAAGTTCGGCAAGAGGAGGAAAGTCCATGCGCGGTGTCATCATTCATGGCCCCAAAGACCTTCGGGTCGAGGAAGTCACGGTCCCCCCGCTCGGACCGCATGATGTCCGGGTTCGGATCGAAGCCGGCGGCATTTGCGGATCGGACCTGCACTATTACAACCATGGGGGCTTTGGAACGGTCCGGGTGCAGGAGCCTATGGCTCTTGGACACGAAATTGCCGGCACCATCGATGAGGTCGGCAGCGACGTCTCTCTGGTCTCGAGAGGCATGCGGGTCGCCGTCAACCCGAGCCAGCCTTGCAACGATTGCCGCTATTGCCGCTCCGGCCAGCACAACCAGTGCCTCAACATGCGGTTCATGGGCAGCGCCATGCGGTTCCCACATGTCCAGGGCGGCTTTCGCGAACGCATCACGGTGGATGAGGGCCAGGCCATCCCGATTGCGCCGGCGATGACGATGTCGGAGGCCGCGATGGCCGAGCCGCTTGCGGTCTGTCTGCATGCTGCCCGCCAAGCGGGTTCGCTGCTGGGAGCAAAGGTTCTTGTGACCGGTTGCGGTCCGATCGGGACCCTTGCCGTTGTGGCGGCGCGATATGCCGGCGCTTCAGAGATTGTTGCCACAGATGTGAGTTCCTACCCGCTGTCGATCGCAAGTCAGGTTGGAGCGACAAAGACAATCAACGTGGCCGAGGATCCGCAGGGACTGGCACCCTACACGCAAGAAAAGGGAACGTTCGATGTTCTCTTCGAGGCCTCCGGGAACGAAGCCGCTCTCCGCGGTGCCCTCGACGCTCTCCGGCCTGGAGCGGTTATCGTGCAACTCGGCCTCGGCGGCGACATGAAGTTGCCCATCAACGTCATCGTGGCCAAGGAGCTCCAAATACGGGGGACGTTCCGCTTCGACGAGGAGTTCCGGCTTGCCGTCGATCTCATGGGCAAGGGCCTCGTCGATGTGAAGCCCCTGCTCAGCCAAACTATTCCGTTCGAGCGCGCGGTGGATGCCTTCACTCTGGCGTCAGACCGCTCTCAGGCCATGAAGGTCCAACTCACGTTCTGATCTACGGACCATAAGGGTCTGCTGAAAGGTCGCCGCGAGCCACTGGCGCCGGACGACGATGATGAACCAACCGGGAGGATTTGCCATGAAGACGACGATTAAGACTGGCTTATCAAGCCTCATCGGCCTGAGTGTGGCCCTTGTCGCTGCCAATGCAGGGGCTGCCGAGATCAAACAGCGCACGATCAAGGTCAGCTACGGCACGGCCGCGGATCACCCCTTTGGGCTTGGGGTGACCAAGTTTGCGGACCTCGTGGCCAAAAAATCCGATGGCAAGATCACAGTGCGAGGCTATCCCGCGGGTCAGCTGGGGGCTGAGGTCCCGTCGATCTCATCGGCTCAGGGCGGAGTTCTCGAAATGGCCGTGACATCGACCTCGGCCGTTGTCGGCACCGTGAAAGAGTTTGCCCTGTTTGACTTTCCATATCTCTTTGCCACCGAGAAAGAGGCAGACGCAGTTCTGGATGGCGCGGTTGGAAAGCAGTTGCTTGATAAACTTCCGGCCAAGGGTCTGACCGGCCTTTGCTATTGGGAGAGCGGCTTCCGCAACATCAGCAACAGCAGACACCCTGTGACCAAGCTTGAGGACATTCAAGGGCTGAAAGTTCGCACCATTCAGAACCCCGTGTTTCTCGACACAATCAACGCGCTCGGCGCGAATGCCGTGCCAATGCCGTTTACGGAACTTTACACGGCACTGGAGACCAAGGCGGTCGATGGGCAGGAAGGGCCTTACACGACCATTCTGACAAGCAAGATCAATGAGGTTCAGAAGTATCTAAGCCCCACCCAGCACATTTACGGTGCCGTTGTCGTTCTCGTTGGCAAGAAATTCTGGGATCAGCTGAGCGGTGATGAAAAACAGATTCTGCAGGATTCGTGCGGAGAGGCTCGCGATTACGAGCGGGCGGTTAGTCGCGAAGCAAGTCCCGCATCGCTCGCCGAGCTGAAGACGAAGGGAATGGTATTCAACGAGATCCCGGCCGACGAGCTCGCGAAGATGCGCGAGAAGGTCAAACCCGTCGTCGATAAATACACGAAAGACGTTGGGGACGCGTTGGTCACTCAGGCTCATGCCGAGATCGAGAAGGTCAGGCAGCAAAAATAGGTGACCTATCCTCCGGAATTGAACCTGACACGGAGCGAATGAGGCAACACTTTCAATCGATGTAACGCGTCCGCTCCAAAAACAACAATAAGGACGCCAGACACAGGAAACGCCGATGCACATGATCGTGGAAGGCTACTTCAAGCTGCTAAAGATCCTGATTGCCCTTTTCCTGGCGATCATGGTCGTTCTCGTTTTCGGCAACGTGGTGCTGCGTTACGCCTTCAACTCCGGCATTACGGTCTCGGAGGAGGTCTCGCGCTGGCTCTTCGTCTGGCTGACCTTCCTGGGCGCCATCGTGGCCCTGCGCCAGCATGGCCATCTCGGTGTCGATGCCCTGGTCCGACGCCTGCCGAATGCGGGCAAGCGCGCCTGCCTGATCGTCACTCAGATCCTCATGCTCTACGCCACCTGGCTGCTGCTCCAGGGCAGCTGGGAGCAGACCATGATCAACTGGGATGTGGCAGCGCCGGCCTCCGGCCTCTCGACCGGCTGGTTCTATGGCGTCGGCATCGTCTTCGGCGTCTCGACCGGCCTGATCCTGATGGCCGATCTCTACCGCACGGTCAGTGGCAAGCTCTCGGACGAGGAGCTTGTCATGGTCAAGGAGTCGGAAGAGCAGGGAGAGTTTGAGGCGCTCCAGCATGAATTGGCCGAGCGCGACCGCCGCGAAAGCGCGCTCGCCACCCCCGCATCCACACCCGGGAAGGTGCAGTCATGACCATTGCGATCTTCGTCGGCTCTCTTCTCGGCACCATGGCGATCGGAATGCCGATCGCCTACGCCCTGCTCCTCAGCGGCATCGCCCTGATGTACTACATGGACCTGTTCGACGCCCAGATCGTGGCGCAGAACATCATCAACGGCGCCGACAGCTTCCCCCTCCTGGCGGTGCCGTTCTTCATGCTGGCCGGCGAGATCATGAACACGGGCGGCCTGTCCAAGCGCATCGTGGACGTTGCCCTGGCGCTGGTGGGCCACGTGAAGGGCGGCCTCGGCTATGTGGCCATTCTGGCCGCCTGCATTCTCTCGGCTTTGTCCGGCTCGGCCGTGGCCGATGCTGCGGCTCTCTCGGCTCTGCTCGTGCCCATGATGGTCAAAGCCGGCCACAGCAAGTCGCTCTCCGGCGGGCTCATCGCCGCATCCGGCGTGATCGGGCCGGTGATCCCACCCAGCATCGGTTTTGTGGTGTTCGGTGTCGTGGGTGGTGTGTCGATCACCAAGCTGTTCCTGGCCGGCCTGGTGCCTGGGATTCTGCTCGGTCTCGGCTTGGCCTTCGCCTGGTGGTGGGAGGTGCGCAAGGAAACCATCGTCAGCCCGCCGAAGAAGTCGGCAGGCGAAATCGGGCGCGCTCTACGCGAGGGTATCTGGGCTCTGATCCTGCCCTTCATCATCGTCTTCGGCCTGAAGTTCGGTGTCTTCACCCCGACCGAAGCGGCGGTGGTGGCGGCAGTCTACTCGCTGATCGTGGCGGTGTTCGTCTACCGCGAACTCAAGGTCTCGGAGCTGTTTGCCGTCTTCGTGACCTCGGCTCAGACAACCGCCGTCGTCATGCTGCTGGTGGCTGCAGCCCTGGTCTCGGCGTGGCTGATCACAGTATCGGAAATCGCCACCTCCGTGGTCGATTTGCTCGAGCCGTTCATGGGCAACCAGACGATGCTGCTGATTGCCATCATGGTGCTCGTGGTCATTGTCGGAACGGCCATGGACATGACGCCGACGATCCTGATCCTGACGCCGATCCTGATGCCGGTGGTCAAGGCGGCTGGCATCGACCCGGTCTATTTCGGCGTGCTGTTCATCGTGAACAACTCGATCGGCTTGATCACGCCGCCGGTCGGCACCGTGCTCAACGTCGTGGCCGGCGTGTCGAAGATCAGCATGGAAGACCTGATGAAGGGTGTCTGGCCTTTCCTGCTGGCACAGCTCGTCGTGCTGTTCCTCATGGTGCTGTTCCCACAGCTTGTCATGTGGCCCGCCAAATTGATCGGGGGTTGAATGGTTTTGTGGAGCAGCAGAGATCTTCTGAAAGATCGTACACTGCGGAAGCGGGAACTGCGGTGGCTATCAGATGATTTACTGCTGTGCCCCGGGGGCCCGTGCCGTGCCGCTTCTAGCGGCCGCTCAGATCTCAGCATCGCGGCATCACAGATGCTAGCCAACTAGCGCGGAACGTGATCGCCACGGGTACCCGTGCTCTCAAGGAGCGAACCGGGTATGGTAGCCCGCTCATCCCAGCCGGCGACGCTGGCAAGCCGGGATCTTTCGAGGATGGAAGGCGTGCTGCCCGCGGGCGGAGATCAATAGGATTGTCTTCCATTATCCGAGAAGCGTAGCGTAGCGCTGACGACGGAGCGTGCGACGAGTCACCTCGGCTTCGTTAATCACCTTCAACATCTTGGTGGCAGAAAGCCAAAACGATCCAAGCAGCGAGTCTGCATAGGAAGCCTTCTGATCTTTAGGAAAGTAGTCTATACGGGTGTTCATGGTGGCCATAGATCCGTCATTCGAAGTGAGAACGTGACCTCAGGCGCTTCCTCTTATCGTTCTTACTGCAAAGATGGGTTGCGCTGTTGCTCGGTACCAGACGTGAGTCCGCATGGTTCGTTTGCACTCAATGCATGGCCGGAGTAGCGAATGCTTAATCTTATGCGCCAATTGCATATAATTTGGTCTGTGACGAGAATTGTCTCACCCCCGCAACCTGCGGGTCTCAATCGCAATCTCTCGAAATCGCCGCGCGGCTGAGATCTCGAATTCCGGTATGGCAAATCCGAGGCCGCAAGCGGCAGTAGGCTGGTGAGCGTCTTGAAGCTGGCCTGCCCGAGAGATGGTCCGTTCAAACCGACGGTACCGAGGCGACCCTTTCGACGAAGCACATGGCCGCTTGGTTCGTCGACGGGTATTCGCCAGCACGAGGCGGCCAATCTTGAGACCCTAAGCGAATGGCCCAGCCTGCACACCGTTCTTGCCGTCGAGACGCTGCAGTACCAAAGGCGCTCCCAAGGTCGAAACCGAGATCCGCTCCTTCTTGTCGAGCTGTCGTGACGATCCAGCTGTGCTCAGTCGGGCCATCCGCAAGCACCGGGCTATTGAGAATGCGTTGCACTGGGTGCTCGACGTCACCTTCCGGGAGGACGACAGCCGTGCGCGACCAGCGTGCCGCCCGCAATCTCGCGGTCTTGCGCAAGATCGCGATCAATCTCGTTGGGCGCGATCGTTCAACCAAGGCTAGTGGGCGCGCCAGACGGAAAAGGGCCGCCTGGGACAATGACTACATGGCCCAGCTCCTGGCGGGTTCGCTTGTCCGCCAGTCGGTCGAGTGCAGTAGCCATAGTGTTCGCCCCTGCCGTTAGTGGACCCTCTCCCCGCTCCAGCGATCACGCCCGGCCCAGTAGGGGCACAACGGACAGGTCGGTCCGTGGTAGTCAATTCCTTCTTCGTGCGGGCAGCCGATAATCCGGTCCACCATCGCAACCGAGCGCACGCCGAACCTGTCCATGTACGCCAAGACCTCCTCCGCAGCTTGGACGTCCTCGCGCACATCGCCCTGCTCGGCGAACCATTGCTTCAGCTCGACTGCCTCTTGGTTCTCAGCCAGCACGATGCCGACTGTCAGCTTGCTCGCCCGGCGGTTATCCGGCCCGTAGAAGGCGACCGTGGCCACCGGGAAGCCCCGAAACCCTTTCTTGGCCTTCTTGGTCAGTCGCTTGCGCGCCTGCTCCCGGAGCATGCTCCACCCGTTCGGTTGTCCGGCACTGCCCCACAGTTACACAGGTTGGCCTCGAGCCAAAGGTCCCGCGGATCACGCCTCACAGGTTCGTGCGTTACCCCCACCGAACCGCTGAAGCTCATAGGAGGCTAGAAACTGGTTCAACGTGGTGTGGGCCGGGGGAGGAAGCATGGCTGGTAGGGCGTTAGTCGGGAGCAGGGCTTGCTGCATTGAGGCACTCTCGCTGGCGGCACGAGGTGCCAGTAAATGCCCTTATGGCCTCGCCCCATTCCAAAGCCACTGTGTGCAAAGCAGCGAGATATTGTGGCAAATGTACGGAAGACGTTAGCTCCCGAGGCCATGCCACCACCTGTGCTCATCGCAGTAAGTGGTGGAGCAGAAGGTAACCGTGATGGCCCGTTACGAAAACACCCCCCTACTGTAGTGGTCGTCCTGGTGCCTTTGCGCAGCGGCCTGTTGATGATCTGACGCGCCCTCCCCGGTCAGGGCCAAGGTAAGCTTACTCTCCCCGGTGGCTACCAGATGCCCGGCCAAACATGGCAGGAGCCTAACGCGCGTGGAGTGCTGGAAGGAAACCGGTGTCGTCATCTCTCCTGAAGCGTTGCGGGTTGTGACGGTAGACACGCCAGATCGGCGGCAGAACCTACTCTTCTGCCAGAGCCCTCCCGTCGAACACCAGGGTGCGTTCGTCCATGACGCCGAGGTTTCAGAAGTTCTCGTCATCCACGAGCCAACTGAAACAGTGTTCGCGCGGCACCCGCGTGTGGCACGAGAGTTCTTCGTGAACTCCGGTGTCGTCTAACGGTTTGCCGTCGAGAATGGTGCAAGCTGATGTCCAAGAGCGACCCATGCCCTGCTGTTCGTGCCTTCACGTTTGATGAAAGCATAGCCTGTTCGCCGCCAGGGCAGAATGGCGTTTCTCTTGTTGTCGAGAATGAAATCACCACGGTCAGTGAGGACCATGAGCACAGCATGTCCCTGCCCCTGCTCGTCAACGACGGCTGCCATCCGCATGGCCCGATGGGGCAGGCCCGCCTGGACCAGCAGCCTCCGTTTCAGAAGTTGGATGTCCTCGCAGTCGCCAAGGCCATCATCAGGGAAGTCCCATCGGTCGAGAACGCCCCAATGATCCTGGTCTGTGACGGCCAGGATCAATGAGTTTACGCGCTCGTTCACTTGTGTGAGGGCAGCCCACACCTGCGAGTTCATCGCAATCCGCGCAGGCTGCGAGAAATCGACACGACATTCATGAGGGTGGCTCCGGCAGAAATTGATCCACGCTTGGGTCGGGCCTGCGGCTCCTACAACTTGAAATGAGCCAGTTGCTCGCGCCGGGAGAATGCTCTCGGCAGAGGCAGAGCTTACAAAGCCTGCAAGTGCCGCAAGCGCAATGCCAATCAGCGCCGTCTTCTGAGCACTTCGCTTGGTGCCGCCGCTCAGGTTGGGTCGGGTATAGAGGGCCTGATCAACATGATCCATGGCAAGGCTCCAGTCACGGAGGCAATACGATGGGCAATCATGGTAAACAGGGTCTTAATGCAATCTATGAATGAGGCGCGACATCGCCGACGCCTCTTTGAATGGCAGTGTAGAGGGATAGCAAATGTAAACCCGGCGCTTGGCAGCACTGGGTTTAGCAGGCAGCACCTGAGGGGCTATGGTCGATCCATGTAAGGAGGGTGACCTATGCAGCCTTCTTCGTGCGGCGGCCTTTAGCCGGTGCAGTCACTTCCTCGGATGTCGCAGCGGCCTTGGCGGCAGCGCGCTTCGGCTTGGCAGGAGTAACATCATTTGCAGCAGTTTCTACCCGAGCCGCACTCTTCTTGCGTTGCTGGCCGAGCCCCATCGTCTTGGCAAGCTCAGATCGTGCCTTGGCGTAGTTCGGCGCAACCATCGGGTAGTCCGCTGGCAGGTTCCACTTGGCGCGGTACCGCTCGGGGGTCATGTCATAGGTCGTGCGCAGATGGCGCTTGAGCGATTTGAACGACTTACCGTCCTCCAAGCAAATGATGGCATCCGGAGTGACGGACTTCCGCACTGAAACGGCAGGTACCAACTCAGCTTTTGGCTCTTCTTTCTGTCCCTGTGCGGTCTTCGTCAGGGCGGCATAGACGGAGTTGAGCAGCACCGGCAGGTCGGCGGCTTGTACGGAGTTGTTGCTGACATACGCCGAAACAATGTCGGCACAGAGTTCGATGTAGTTCGGAGAGGTTGCGCTCTCGCTCATGATATTCTTGTCCTCGGCTGCACTGGAACTGATTGGAAAGGTGGATAGAACAAGTCGATGTTCTACCAGGATCAGCAGGAACGCCTCGTGCAGCACAACAGATGCCCGTGATCTCGGCCTCACCTATGCCGCTTGCTTAACTTTGGCAAGATACTTCGTCGTCCGTGAAGAATGGTCGGCTGGGTTGTATTAGGCCCGTTGAGGCGATCGACCATACCCGACCAACAACATGGTGTGAGGTCGCGTCGGGCACCCGGTGTCCTATCCCTTCATTTTCGGCAGGCGTCCTGGAAGCTCCAGGTCCTCGAAGAAGTAGTAGATGCCCTGGTCCCTGACCATCATCTCGGCAAAAGCCCTGAAGAACACGCCGACGATCCTATCCATCTTGGCTGCATGGTTCTGGATGTCCTTGAGCTCGGTCCATAGCCGACCTGACGAGAAGTAGTCCCGCGACTCGGTCATGCCGAAGACCTTCTTCGCGGTCTTCCTCTTCTCTTCGTTCAGAACGGCACCATGGAACACGAGCCTATGCTCGAGGAGGTCCCGCTTGGCCACTGCGAGTCCCTTCGGGGCATCGACGAAGTCATAGTACATCCCGTAGCAGTTCAGCGAGGCCAGCTCTTCCCTGACCTCATCGGTCACATCCCTCCAGCCGCCGCCCTTTCGGGAAATCCGGTCGATGTCGGTGGGCAGGACCTTGTGCGGATCGCCGGGCAAGTCAAAGCCCATCTCCTTGAAGACGACCGCCACGAGCTCGGAACAGAGATGCTTGTGCTTCCGACCCTTCCATTTGAAGCCGTAGTTGTACTGGTTCGCCGTGCATTGGACCACGGCCAGCTAGAATGATCCCCTCTTCGCGGTATCCAGTTCGAGCAACGTCTGAAGCGGCTCGTATCGGACGACACGGTAGTTTGCATCCGGCTCCATGACCTCGAAGAAGAGCGTCTCCTCGATCCCGTCCGGAAGGGCATGGGTGATCGTGTAGTTGCCGCAGAATATCGCAGCGTGGGTCGCTATAGGCAGCCGATCCGTGTGGAACACCCGCTGTCCAGCGAGGTTCATGGCGTTGCCCTTGCGGTCGTAGAACAGGATCACGTCGCCAAGCATTTGCCGCCCCGCGGAACGAGAGCGGCTGGATCATATCCTTCCCGCCGCCTTTGCGCCAACTTGGAGCCATCGTCGCCTGTCCGGCCGTCAATGCGGGCCCCTCGGCGGATTGGCTATGGCCACACCCGTCATCTCCAAAGCGCGAGCGACGCGGAGACAAAGTTCCTCCCGCCATGGGGCTGCGATCAGTTGGACACCGATCGGGAGCTGTCCCGACCAGACAGGAACAGTGACTACCGGAAGGCCAACGCACGAGATCGGCTGGGTAAAAAGGCCAAGATTGGGACGAAGGGCGACCGTTTCACCGCGCAGGGGCAATGTCGTCTGACCGACGAGCGGTGCAGGACAAGGAGTTGCGGGCGCGATCACGAGATCCACGTCCTGGAACAAGTCCATCATCTTATCGTGGAACCACCGTCGAACGCGCTGCGCCTGGATAAGCCATGCCGCGGGCAAGAGAGCGCCCGCGAGGAACCGATCGCGTGTTTCGGGATCGAAATCCATCGCTCTCGTCTTGAGTCGATCGAGATGGAATGCCGCGCTTTCCCCGTTGGTGATCAGGAAGGCGGCGGCGCGGGCTTCCGCCGCGCCATCGACATCGACGGTTTCCTTCGCGCCGAGAGCCTGTGCGACCACGCGGACCGCCCCCGCAGCCTCGTCCATTCCGGCAGTGTCAAAATGACCGCCGGCTATCACGACGCGCAATCCGTCGATCCCCTGGTCGAGCGTTGGCAGTGTCGGCTGTGATCGGGGGCAGTCGTGCGATGCCTCCGTGGCGTGAAGTCCCTGCAATACGTCATAGGTCAGTGCCAGATCGTGGGACGTCCGCGCCAGAGGGCCCAGATGATCGAGGCTGTCGCAGAAAGGAAAGGTACCCGTGCGAGGCAGGCGGCCGAAGGTCGGCTTAAGGCCGAATATCCCGCAGAGAGAGCTCGGCACCCTGATCGACCCATTCGTATCCGAACCGAGGGAGACCGGGGAAAGGCCCGCGGCAGTTGCCGCACCCGAGCCTGATGATGAGCCTCCGGCCATGTGGGACAGATCATGGGGATTCCGACAGGCACCGTCGTGCGCGTTCTCGCCCGTGAAGTCGTAAGCGTACTCGCCCATGTTCAGGGCGCCGAGAAGCACGGCGCCCGCCTGGACCAGTCGCTCGACCAGTAGCGCGTCACGCAGCGCCGGACGCCGATCGCGATTTATCATCGAGCCAGCCCTCGTGGGGAGACCCTCGACATCGAACAGGTTCTTGACCGCAAACGGCACTCCGGCGAGAGGTCCGGGCACATTGCCTTCCGCAACGGCCCGGTCGATCTCCCGGGACTGGCTCAACGCCCGATCCGCAGTGACATCCGTGAAAGCATTGAGATCCGGGTTCAATCGCTCAATGCGTTCCAGGAACATGAGCGTTATGCTTTGCGACGTGACGGCACCCGATCGCACCAATTCGGCCATTCGATGAGCGGGAGTGAACGGATCGATCGTCACGTCTGTTCTCTTCCGCTCATCCCGGGCAGGAAGACCGCCGGGACTTCGAAGGTATCGTCCGCAAGTGGCACGCCGTAGACCTTGTTCGCCATTGCCGTCGCCAAGCGAAAGAACCGGACGACACCGGGTCTCTCGACATCCGTGATCGACAACCCGACCACGGATGCCAGGATTTCGACCTGGCGTTCGAAATCCTTCGGCATGGCTGCCTCATCCGTGAGATGCATGAGGCCTACTCCGCCGGTTCCAGTTCGGGCGTTGCAGGCGGGCGTTCGGTCGAGAGGACGAAGCTTGTCCGTCCAAGCGCAAACAGGAAGAGAGCCATGAGTCCGTATGCCACCACGAGCGTAGGCGTTACTCCTAAGCCGTTGCCAACGCCGATCGACTCGCCATGCATGAGACCGAAGTAGGTAAGAACGGCAGCGGCAAGGGCAAACGCCGCTGCTTGGGCGAACTGGCGCTCGATGATGAACACGCAGATCGCGCCGAGGATCAATCCCGACAGGATCGCACCGCCGCCAAGGACCTCGAGTCCGTGGTAAAGGACACCGACGTTGCTAAGTTTATCAAGACCGACCTGTGAGGCGGATGTCCCGGCCGCGGTGAGCGTGCCATCGATGAGGGTCTTGGCCCAAGCTGCCAAATGTGGCGTCAGGGCCAATACGATGGCGGGGGCATGCGTCGCAGGCGTGGTCTGGAATGCCTGCGCTCCGATCAGCATGCCGATATACAGCAGGATTGGTGAAATCGCGACAATGGGGATAATCGCCAGGAGAAGCGAAACGATCCCCAACCAGCACAACAGGAGTACCATCACGCCCGTTGCGGCCGAGTAGCCGATCCGGCCGCCCATCGACTTCCAGCCTGGATGTCCGATATAGACTGCGTTGATGAACGGATTGCCAAGCAGGCATCCGATCAGGCTGACAACGCCATCGGCCGTAAGGACGCGGGTCGTCGGGAAGTGATCGCCGGCCGCCTCGGCACTCTCGACATTGTCCATGGCCTCCACGAGGTCATAAATCCCGAACGGGATGGCAGTGACCAATATGATGCCAAGGTATTGGAAACCCGAGAAAACGTGGTCGACGGCCGGAACCGGCAACGAGAAGCCGAAATTCGCGAAGGCCGAGACGACGTTCGAAAGCTTCATGTCGCCAATGCCGAGGCCGAAGGCGGAGGTGAGCCAGCTAATGACGATCCCGAACGCGACGGCGACCAGTCCCGCCGGGATCCCGCGTGGATAACGGACACCTCCGAGCCAGCTCACCAGGATGATCGCGAGGCAGACGAGGCCGATTGCCGGGGTCATGAAGATTTCCAGGGCCGGCCGCATCGAGATGAACGCAATGGAGACCCCGGCGAGCGTGCCGAGCAGAGCCGCGCGGGGCGTTACCTTGCGGATGAAAGGAGCGATGAAGCCTCCGAGCATGAGAATGAAGCTCTGGAAGAACACCCATACGAGTCCGGCCTCCCACCCCTTGATGGGATCGCCCGTCGCGGATGCGATCGGCAGCATGATGACGAAGGTAACGACGAACATGTGGGGCACGCTGATGCCAGACGGCAGGGCGCACACGTCACTCCGCCCCGTTCTCTTGGCCAATGAATAGGCGAGCCACGCATAGTACGAGGTGGACAGAAACATCATGAGGCCGAGTGCAGGCAGAATTCGCCCGAATACGATATCACTCGGCATCTTGAGAACAAACTGGAGCAAACCTGTGAGGACCAGGAGATTGACGAGGATGTTCGTGCCGAAACCGAAGAATGCGTTCCAGTCACCTGGTGTCCAAAGGACAGGAGTATGATCGCTTGCTGCCTTCATAGCCGTCGCCTTTCCTAGGTTGCGAACGAACGCGGAGTCGGAAGTCGCTATTGGGGAGACATGACCCTCATGACGTCACGTGAAGTCGAGACCCAACCGAAAATCCCTCCTTGTGCCTCGATCATGGCGAGACCGACATCGTGGAAGCGCGGAAAATAGGACGCACAGCAGTCACCAAGAACGACGCAGCGGTAGCCACGATCGTTGGCTTCGCGCACGGTCGTATGAACGCACACCTCCGTCGTCACGCCGCACACCAGCAGCGTCGAGATCGAGCGGTTACGCAGCATGAGGTCCAGATCCGTCTGATAGAACGCACCCTTCCCCGGCTTGTCGATGACCGGTTCATTCTGCAACGGGGCGAGATCAGCAATGATCTCATGTCCGGCCTCGCCGCGGACCAGGATGCGGCCCATCGGACCCGGCGCACCGATGCGCACGCTCGGATCCCCGCGGTCCAACTTAGAAGCCGGCGCATCCGAAAGGTCCGGCCTGTGCCCCTCCCGCGTGTGGAAGACCGGCATCCCGATGCCGCGTGCCGCTGCCAAAATGTCACGGCATGGGTCAATGGCAGCTCGAAGAAGTGACACATCGTTCCCCAGGCTTTCCCCGAAGCCACCTGGTTCGAGAAAGTCGCGCTGCATATCGATGATGAGGAGGGCAACACGATCCAATTCCACTTGGACCGGCCCGGGGCGCGCCTCGACTTTCAATGATCCTGCCTTCATGTTGCATCACCATCATCGATCGGCGCCGGAGATCGTCTGTTCATTGGTCCTCTCCGTGCCGGCAGTCACCGTGCCATCCGACGGATCAGAACCGATCCGCCCTCATATCCGTTGCGAGGAGTGACACGACGTGGCCAATCGCCTGGTGGCCGCGCCGTGCGCGTTGCATGTACGCTTCAATCGAGGCTGTTATCGAGCGGCGAGGCAGGAGCAAGCCTCAACGCCCGAAAGTCTCCTGACGCATGAAAGCGCGCCAGCCACCGTATTTCGAAATGTCCTCGGCTCCATCGGTCGCCGCCGATTCGACGATGAAGCCTTTCGGGGCGCTGCCGTCGGCCATCCGGATCGTGCCGATGGCGAGCGGGGACGGTATCCGCGCGACGAAGGATCCGAAGGCATCAGGCCTCAGCGCCCAAACTTCGGCCTCGATGGAATGCCCGTCACCGTCCGAAACACGAAGAAGTCCGGGACGCCGCGGGCCATCGCCTTGCAGTGCAAAGAACCGATACTCGGGACGGGTTTGACCTGTCCGAACGAAACGAGCACCTAACGACACGAGCTCCTTGTTCAGGGGAAAGCCCGAGAGATGGGCGCCGACGACCGCAAGTTCGATCTTGTCGTCCGATGCGGTCTCCTCGGGTTCGGGAAAAGCTGGCATCGCTCGCGACGTCGCTCCGAGCAGGACCGCGGAAGCCGCATGGACCTTCAGGCCAAGCGACCCGATCAGAGCATCCCGTCCGGCTGTCGAAATGAGTGTGCATCCCGAGGGCAAACCGTCGTCCCGGAACTTCCCGGGAACGGCCAATGCGCACAGGTTGAGCAGGTTGACGAAGTTCGTGTACGTGCCGAACTCGGTATTGGGCGTGATCGGATCATGCTCCAGGTCGGCGATGGTTCGCGGTCGAGGGATGGTCGGCACCATGAGGACATCGATCTCGTGCCAGGTGTGCTCCGCTGCGCGCTGCGATGCGGCAAGCTTGTACATCCCCCTGAAAACGTCCGATGCGGAGAACCGGGACGCCTGCGCGATGATTGACCGCGTGACGGGGTAAATCGAGGCCGGATGCGCATCCATGAAGGAATCGATCGCCTGATAACGTTCGACGATCCAGGGTCCGTCATAGAGCAAGGCCGCCACGTCAAAAAGCGGGCGCAGATCGATTTCCCTGGTGCTGAACCCCATCCGCGCCAGGTTGGCGACATTCGCATCGAAGGCCTGCTCCGCCAGCGCATCGCCTCCGAAGAACCTGCTGTCCTGATCCGGAACGCCGACAATCAGTCCGGGCGGTAGACTGCCGAGCATGCCGACATGGCCCTTTCTCGAGTACGGATCGTCCGGATCGTAACCTGCCATGACGCCGATCGCGGCATAGGCATCATCTACGGTAAGGGCGAAAACGGACACGCAGTCTATCGTGCGACAGGCAGGGAAGACACCTGTCGTCGACACGAGGCCAGGCGTGGGTTTGAGTCCGACGATGTTGTTGAGGGCTGCCGGGACACGCCCGGATCCGGCGGTGTCCGTCCCGAGCGCAAGAGGCACGATCCCTGCGGCAACCGCGGTCGCGGATCCCGAACTCGAGCCGCCCGGCACGAGTTCGGCGCGAATGGCGTTCCTGGTGATGCCGTACGGGGACCGCACACCGACGAGGCCCGTTGCGAACTGGTCCATATTCGTCTTGCCGACAATTATGGCGCCTGCCGCGCGAAGTCGCGCCACGACCGTCGCGTCCCGCTCCGGCGTCCAGGCGAAATCGGGGCAGCCGACGGTCGTCGGAGTGCCAGCTACGTCTATGTTGTCCTTTATTGCAACCGGGATGCCGTAGAGCGGCGTCTCCTTCGAGCCGTGAAGCTCGATGTCACGTGCTTCATCGAGGACCTCGGCCATGGGGCGGAGCGTGATGAACATGGACGGGTCGTCGTGGGCGGCGATGCGTCGATAAACTTCCTCGATCTGTCGACTGGGAGTTGTCCGCCCATCGTGAAAGGCGCTTCGGTAATCGGACAGCGTATGGATCCCGGCGTCATCCATCGATCAGGCTCACATGAGCGGCGACAATCCGCCAGCCGACAGGAAACCTCACCCACATCTGCATCTGCCGTCCGACCTTCCCTGGCGCCGAGTCCCGATGGAACAGCGTTGATGCCGTGGCAACGTCGTTCCCATAGGTCGTGATCATCGTGCGACTGAGGTGTCGCGCCAGTCCATTGGGAGAGCGGTTCCTTCTAAAGGAACGGATCTCCGATGCCCCATAGAGGTTCTCGGTATGCCCGTAGCGGATCGTGCGCCAATCGTCGTGAAACAGCGCATCCAATGTCTCGACATCGTTCGAGACAAGCGCATCCTCGTAGCGTCGGAAGGCCGCCTCAACCTCTGTTCTCACGCCGGGATTATCAAGTTCCATGCAATCCTCATGCATTGCATACAACGCAGCAATAATGCATATGAATGAGAGGAACTGTGTGCCTAAATTCCCGGTATTTTGCACAAACATAGGGATGCCTATGCTTACGTATTGAGCAGCATCCTGACGTTCGCTGCTTCATGATGCTTTGGACCATTGAATGATCGACCTCGACGTACAAACCCATGCCGAACGCCTGGCCACGGAAATCGCCGATGCGATTCTTTCCGGTCGGATACCTCCAGGGACCCGCTTGGACGAGAAGTCGCTCGCAGAGCAATTTGGCGTTTCGCGCACACCCGTCAGGGAGGCGCTGCGGCAGCTTGGAAATTCCGGACTGATCGACATCAGGCCGCATAAGGGAGCCGCCGTCACCAAGGTGACGCCGGCCAAACTCGAGGAGATGTTCTGTGCGATGGCGGAAGTCGAAGCGACTTGTGCCCGTTTGGCTGCGATCAGCATGACCCCGATCGAGCGCCGACGGCTGGATGCGCTTCATCACAGCATGGGGGAGATGGTTCAGAACTCACTTGACGACAGGTACATCGAGGCGAATGTCGCGTTCCACGGCGCCGTTTATGCCGGCGCCCATAATGGGATCATCCACGAGATCGCCCTGAATCTTCGCCGCCGGCTGTCTCCGTTCCGACGGGCACAGTTCCAAAAGGCGGGGCGACTGGCTCAGTCCCACGCCGAGCATGGCTTTGTGGTGCGAGCAATCCTGCATGCCGATGCGCCCGCGGCTCACGCTGCGATGTTGCACCATGTATCTCTCGTGGAACTCGCTTTTGATGAGCTTACGGTCCCGCGATTTAGGTCTGAATAGGGCTTGCCTCGGAATGAAAGGTGATCCGTCCCGAAACACCGGAGATGGATGCCACATCCCTCAACGCTGTTCACTCGCCGTCTTCGAGAAATGCGCGAGCGTAAGGCGTTATCTTCTTGTTTCACTTGGGTTTTGGCTTCGGGCTTGGCTTCTGGGTCACGTCCGTCAAGGAGTGTAAATTCGGGTGTGGTTTGAGGTGGTCATTGGTCAGTACGCCTGTGGGGTGATTGCCAGAGTCTGCTGGTTGATCATCGGTGTTGCGAGCTCAGTCATCCCTTCGATCTGCATGTAGCGGTGCTGGAGCTGCCAGTCGTCATTGGCCTCCAGCAGCACCGCGCCGATCAGGCGCCTGATGCTGTCCTCGTTGGGGAAGATGCCCACCACATCGGCCCTGCGTTTGATCTCCTTGTTCAAGCGCTCCAAGGAGTTCGTGCTATGCAGCTTCGTCCGGTGCTGGGCCGGGAAGCTCATGTAGGCCAGCACGTCATCCAGGCTGTCGTCGATGAAGACCTTGAGCTTGGGCCAGCGGTTGTGGAGTTGATCGGCAAACTGGGACAGGCTGGCCCGGGCTGCCGCCTGATCGGGCTGCTGGAAGGCCTGGCGCAGCCCAGCCGCCACCATGGTCTGGTGTGCCTTTGGCACATAAGCGAGCGCGTTCCGGGTCCAATGAACCCGGCACCTCTGCCAGGTGGCGCCCAGCACCCGACGGATCGCGGCCTTGAGGCCCTCATGCGCGTCCGAGATCACCAGCTTGATGCCCGTGAGCCCGCGTTTGACCAGATCGCGCAGGAAGTCGGTCCAGAAGATCTCCGCCTCGCTCGGACCGATGTGCAGCCCGACGATCTCGCGCCGGCCCTCGGTTGTGACCGCAACAGCCACTATGACGGCCACCGAGACGACGCGGCCACCTTCCCGCACTTTGAGGTACGTGGCATCGAGCCACAGATACGGCCACTCTCCCGTGAGCGGGCGCTGCAGGAAGCCCATCACCCGCTCGTCGATGTCCTTGCAGAGCTTGGACACGGAAGACTTCGAGATGCCGCTCAGGCCCATGGCCTGGACCAGATCATCGACCCGGCGCGTGCTCACCCCGGCAATCCAGGCCTCCTGGATCACCGCCACGAGCGCCTTCTCGACTGTGCGCCGCGGCTCGAGGAAACCGGGGAAGTAGCTGCCGGTGCGCAGCTTGGGGATCTTGAGGTTCAGGGTGCCCAGGCGCGTGTCGAGCGCGCGCTCGCGATAGCCGTTGCGGTAGGTGGCCCGCTCGCCGCTGCGCTCGTAGCGCGCAGCTCCGATCACGCCCTCGACATCGGTCTCCATCAGGATCTGGAGCACGCTTTCGGCGACACTGCGCAGAAAGTCGCCGTCATCGGCCTTCGCCATCAGCTCGGCCAGTGGTAGTCTGTCGTTGGTCATTGGGGTTCCTTCAGCTGGGGTGCAGTCGAGCAACTCCACCATAGCCGGCCCTCCCAATGACCACCTCATCCCAACACCCGGCGCGTCAGCAAATTTCCACCACCAGCGCGGACTCTACCCTTCTGAGCGTAGGATGACGTGCTACTGCCGGGCGGGAAAAGGGCTAGCCGGGCTCCGGTGGAGGTCGCACCCCACGCTGGTCGAACAGGAGTTGCCACGCCCTGACGGCCCGACTGGACTGGGCCGGGAATCCGGTCCCGCTGTTCTGCTGCCAGAGCGTGGAGTTCGGCTGGTTGCATCGCTCGCCCCCTGGCGAAGTCCGCCATCAGGGCCGGGCGCTGTCGTCGAAGCCGACGACGTCGAGCATCCATCCGTCGTCCGGGTTGGCGATGCTGAAGGACGTGGCGGTCATCCCGGCCACGATCATCTTCGCGTCGATCCTGGTCTCCTTACGGTACTGCTTGAGCGCCTGGGATGGGTGGGTGCGGCCGGCATTCGTCTCGTTATCCGTGTGGCGGCCAACGGCAGGATTCGCGGCCCGAAGCCGCCCGGATCTGCCGGTGCTTGAGCCTTTCAGGCGCTGGCGGCCCCATGGATACAGCGAAACCGACCGAAAGAAGCCCAGAATGGCTGAATACAGCTTTCATCTTGGTGTCTGAGCCGTCATCGAGTCGCTTGTATGTTTAGTAAGAATATGCATTACTGAACAAATCACTAAACAAGCCGGACCACCGGCGGGGCCCTTCGGGGTCGGTGAGGAAACGCATGATCGAGACTTTCCCCCGCCGGACTTTCTGCGGCGGTCCGATGCCGCTATCGGCCCATCGGCCGGAGTGGTTTATCCAAACCGATCACGGAGGGACGTATGAAGACACTCACCATTGCAGGGAGTGCACTAGCGGCCTCGCTCGTTTGTGGAGCCGGCGCTGCGCAAGCACAGGGTAAGACCATCACCTTGTGCTGGGCCGCTTGGGATCCGGCGAACGCCCTTGTGGAGCTCTCGAAGGACTTTACGGCGAAGTCTGGCGTGACCATGAAATTCGAGTTTGTGCCCTGGCCGAACTTCGCGGACCGCATGCTCAATGAGCTGAATTCCAAGGGCAAGCTGTGCGATCTCATCATCGGCGACTCGCAGTGGATCGGCGGCTCTGCCGAGAACAAGCACTACGTGAAGCTCAACGACTTCTTCGCCAAGGAAGGCATCAAGATGGATGACTTCCTGCCCGCCACCGTCTATGCCTACTCGACCTGGCCGAAGGGCTCGCCGAACTACTACGCGCTGCCCGCGATGGGCGACGCCCTCGGCTGGACGTACCGGAAGGATTGGTTCTCCCGTCCTGAGCTGCAGGCCGAGTTCAAGCAGAAATACAATCGCGACCTCGCTCCGCCGAAGACCTGGACCGAACTCAAGCAAGTCGCCGAATTCTTCCAGAACCGCCAGATCGACGGCAAGACCGTGTATGGGGCAGCGATCTTCACCGAGCGCGGCTCGGAGGGCATCACCATGGGCGTCACGGCAGCGCTCTATGCCTGGGGCCTGCAGTACGACGATCCGAAGAAGCCCTACGCCATGGACGGTTTCACCAACTCCAAGGACGCGGTCGAGGCCCTCGAGTTCTACAAGTCGCTCTACAAATGCTGCACGCCGCCCGGCTACACCAACGCCTACATGCAGGAGGGTCTCGACGCCTTCAAGTCGGGACAGGTGGCGATGCAGATGAACTGGTTCGCCTTCTTCCCCGGGCTTTTGAAAGACGAAAAGGTGGGTGGCGACAAGATCGGCTTCTTCGTCAATCCGGCCCAGAAGGTCGAGGCCTCGACGCTCGGCGGGCAGGGCATCTCCATCGTCTCCTACTCGCCGAACCAGGCGGAGGCGCTCGCTTACATCAAGTGGTTCGCGCAACCCGATGTCCAGAAGAAGTGGTGGTCGCTCGGCGGCTACGCAGTTCACAAGGCCGTCGTCGAGGGTCCGAACTTCACCAAGTCCGCCCCCTTTGCGGCCGATTTTCTGAAGGCCATGGGCGGCGTCAAGGACTTCTGGCAGGAGCCCGCATACGCGCAACTCCTCCTCGACATGCAGAAGCGCGTGCATGACTACGTGGTCGCCGACAAGGGCACCGCAAAGGAGGCGCTCGATCTCCTCGTGAAGGATTGGGAGAAGTCCTTCACTGAGGAAGGCAAGATCTAACGCTACTCGATCATGCGGCACGAGACGAGCGCGCCCGCCTCGTGCCGCCGAAAGTTCCGACCGCACCCGGATTGGCACTGCTATGAACGTCGAAGCATCCCCGATGCGATTTGCCGAAAAGGCCGTCACCGTCGCGCCGGCCGCCCCGGCCCGGCGCCTGCGCAGTCTCTCGGACCGGACGATCGCCTGGCTCTTCATCGCGCCGACGATCGTCCTGCTTCTGGCCATCAACGTCTTCCCGTTGATCTGGACGGTCCGTCTCTCATTCACGAACTACCGCGCCAACCGGACGAACGTGCCGCTGCGCGATGTCGGGCTGCAGCACTACAACGACATTCTGACGAACCCGGATGTATGGGCCGCCATGCAGGTCACCGCGCGGTTCGTGATCGCCACGATCCTGATTCAGACAGTGCTTGGCTTTACCCTCGCCTGGCTTGTCGACAAGAAGTTCCGCGGCCACGGGCTATGGACCACGGTCATCCTCCTGCCGATGATGCTTTCGCCGGCGGTTGTCGGGAATTTCTGGACCTTCCTGTACCAGCCGCAGATCGGCCTGTTCAATTACGTCGTGTCATTCTTCACCGGCATCCCGCCCTCCTCATTCCAGATGCTGGGCGACCTGACGCTTTCCCCGTGGGCCATCGTGCTTGTCGACACCTGGATGTGGACGCCTTACGTGATGCTCATCTGCCTCGCGGGGCTGCGCTCCATCCCAGATTATATCTATGAGGCGGCTGAGGTCGACCGGGCGTCGAAATGGCGCCAGTTCTGGACGATCACGTTGCCGATGGCGGCGCCCTTCATCATGCTGGCGGTGCTGTTCCGCGCCATTGAGAACTTCAAAATGTTCGACATGGTCAACCTTCTCACCGGCGGCGGGCCGGGTTCGACGACGGAGGTCGCCTCGATCACGCTGAAGCGCGAGGCGTTTGAGAAATGGCGCACTGGCTACTCCTCCGCCTTCGCGATCATTTTGTTCGTCACAGTCTTCGGCCTTGCCAACATCTACGTGAAAGCGCTCAACCGGTTGAAGCAGAGATGAGCGGCAACGTTACAGCCCATTCAGTCGTCGAGCCGTCGTCGCTGACGAAGCGCATCGCGGGCATCCTGGTCGTCCTGTACGCGATCATCACCATGGTGCCGCTCGGCTGGATCGTTCTGACGGGCTTCAAGTCGCCTCCAGACTCGATTTCATACCCGCCGAAGATCCTGTTCGATCCGACCCTCGAGGGCTATTGCAATCTCTTCACCACCCGCTCGCGCCAGACCGCCGAGTATCTGGCGAGCCTCCCGCCGCCGTCGGGGACATGCGAGTCGATCGCGCGCGCCCGGAATTTGGTGGTGGTGTCCGAATCGAAGTTCGTCCCGCGCTTCTGGAACTCCGTCGTCATCGCCTTCGGGTCGACCGCCCTCGCGGTGTTCCTCGGCACCCTCTCAGCCTACGGGTTCTCGCGCTTCCGGGTGCCGCTCAAGGACGACCTGCTGTTCTTCATCCTCTCGACCCGTATGATGCCGCCGATCGCGGTCGCGATCCCGATCTATCTCATGTACCGGGAACTCGGCCTGCAGGATACGAAGCTCGGCATGATCCTGCTCTATACGGCCGTCAACGTATCGTTGGCCGTCTGGCTGCTCAAAGGCTTCATTGACGAGATCCCGCGCGAGTACGAGGAAGCCGCGATGATCGACGGCTACTCGCGCCTGCAGGCCTTCCGCAAGGTGGTCCTGCCGCAGGCTGTGACCGGCATCGCAGCGACCGCGATCTTTTGCCTGATCTTCGCGTGGAACGAGTATGCGTTCGCGGTGCTGCTCACCTCAGGCGAGGCGCAGACCGCGCCGCCCTTCATCCCGATCATCATCGGCGAAGGCGGACAGGACTGGCCAGCGGTGGCGGCCGGAACCACGCTCTTCCTCGTGCCGATCGTGATCTTCACCGTGCTGCTCCGCAAGCATCTCCTGCGTGGCATCACCTTCGGAGCGGTGCGCAAATGATGCAGGAACCCGCCAGGACCTCGCAGCGCAAGCGCCTCTCCCCACGCGGGGTCGCCGAGGCTGCCGCGAGCATCGTCATCGCCCTCGGGGTCGTCATGCTGATGCAGCCCCTCTCGCTCACTCTATACGGCTGGTCCTTCCCGATGACGCTCGTCGGCACGGTGATGTTTCTCGTCGGTTCGAAGCTTCCGGAGTAAGGTGATGGCGACGATCGACGTCCGGGACCTCAACAAGACCTTCGGCGAGTTTATCGCGGTTCGAGACTCTTCGTTCACTGTGGATGATGGTCAATTCGTCTGCCTTCTCGGGCCGTCAGGTTGCGGCAAGACGACGACCCTGCGGATGATCGCTGGACTCGAACTCCCGACTTCGGGCTCGATCAACCTTGCCGGTGAGGATGTGACGTACAAACGGGCCTCGGAGCGCGACATTGCCTTCGTATTCCAGCTCTTCGCGCTCTATCCGCACATGAACGTGCGCCGGAACATCGAGTATCCCTTGCACAACATCGGAATGCCGAAGGCCGACATCGCCAAGCGGGTCGCCGAAGCGGTCCGAATCCTGCGCATCGGCCACCTGCTCGATCGCTCCGTATCCGGCCTTTCCTCGGGTGACCGCCAGCGGGTGGCGCTCGGCCGCGCGATCGTGCGAGAGCCCGCGGCGTTCATGATGGACGAGCCGCTCGGCGCGCTCGACGCGGAGTTCCGGCATCTCATGTGCGGCGAGCTTCGCACACTCCATGACCGGCTCAAGGCGACGACGGTCTATGTCACCCACGACCAGCTCGAGGCCATGTCGATGGCGGATCGCATCGCGGTGATGAACCAGGGCGTGATCGAGCAGTTCGGACCACCGCAGGAGATCTATGACCGGCCGGCGACGCTGTTCGTCGCCGGCTTCATCGGCTCTCCGCCGATGAACTTCATCAACTTCGCGGGAGCGCTGGCCCGCGGCCAACGGGAGATTCGCGTCGGCGAGCGCAGCCAGCCGGTGCCGGAACTTCTGGAAGACCGGGCCGAGGGCGAGCATGTCCTCGGCGTCCGGCCGGAGCATGTCCGCATCTCGGACGAAGGATGGCTGCGCGGCGAGGTCTACGGGTCGGAATATCTCGGCACGACGCAGATCGTGACCATCCGGACGGCCCGCGGACGGATCCGCGCCAGGTTGCCCGCGGACTCGATCGTGCCGCGGGGCCGGCAGGTCGGCCTTACGCTGAATCCCGACAAACTCTCGATCTTCGACGGGGCCACGGGCCGGGCGATCCGCACGGCCCTGCACGAGGGAGGGCTGCTTCATGGCTAGCGTCGAATTCGACCGGATCTCGAAGCGCTTCAAGGACGTGGAGGCCGTCGCCGACCTGTCGCTCACCATTGCGGACGGAGAGTTCGTCGTCCTCCTCGGTCCGACCGGCGCCGGCAAAACGACAACCCTGCGCCTCGCTGCCGGTCTTGAACGCGCCGATGCCGGATCGATCCGGATTGGCGGAGTGGATCGAACGAGCGCCGATCCGGCGCTGCGCGACGTCGCCTTCGTGTTCCAGCAATACTCGCTCTATCCGCACCTGTCCGTTTACGACAATCTCGCTTTCCCGCTGCGCTCGCCCTTGTGTCGCATGGCTGAGGATGCGATCCGGGCGCGCGTGACGGAGATCGCCCGCCTTCTGGGTATCGATGACAAACTGCAGAACCCGGCGACACGTCTCTCGGGCGGACAGATGCAGCGCGTCGCCATCGGTCGCGCGCTCGTGCGCCGGCCATCGGCCTACCTCATGGACGAGCCTCTCTCGTCCCTTGACGCGAAGCTCCGGGCCGATCTGCGCCTCGAACTCGTCCGGATCCAGCAGGAGCTGGGCGCGACGATCCTCTATGTCACTCACGATCAGATCGAGGCCATGACCATGGCCGACCGCATCGGCGTGATGGAGGCGGGACGGCTCGTCCAAGTCGGGACGCCCCGCGACATCTACGAAAACCCGTCGACGACCCATGTGGCGACACGGCTCGGTCATCCGGTCGTGAACCTCATCCCGCGCGGTCTCATTCCGGACCTGCCCGCGCCGCCTCGAACTGTGCTGATCGGCGCGCGGACCGAGCATCTGCGCCTCAGCAAGGCGGGCGGGTCCGCGCAGGCATCAAACCTTGTCGGCGCGCTGTCATGGATCGAGCATCTGGGCGACCAGAACCATCTGCACCTGAAGGTCGGGGACATGGAGCTCGTGACCCTCGCCGAACCGGAGAGCGGGCTGAGCGTCGGTGACCGCGTCTCCGTGGAACTCGCACGCCCTCTGTTCTTCGATGATGCTGGCCAGCGAATTACGATATGAGGCACACCATGGAACCCGCCTTGCACACGAGCGAACGAGCCGAGTCCGACCTCACCCTTCGGGTCGTCCGCGCAGCCGCCGAGGCGGTGATCGGGCATGCGGACGAATTGACCGCCCTCGACCAGGCGATCGGCGACGGCGATCACGGGATCAACATGAAGCGCGGCCTTGAGGCTGTGCTGGCCGATCTCCCGCAACTGCAGGACAAGCCTCTCGGCGAGATGCTGAAGGCTATCGGCATGAAACTGGTCATGAAGGTCGGCGGGGCCTCCGGCCCGCTCTACGGCACGCTGGCGCTCGAACTCGGGAAGCATATGCCCGCGACTCCCTCGCGCGGCGACTTGGCGGCAGCCTTCGCTGCCGCCATCGAGGCCGTCAAGGCGCGAGGCAAGTCCGATCTGGCCCAGAAGACCATGCTTGACGTTCTCGCGCCCGTTCAGGCGAAGCTCGCCGAGGGCGCGGACCTGTGCGCCATCAAAGCCGAGGCGCTGCGCGCCGCCGAAGCGACAAGGCCGATACAGGCGCTCCGCGGCCGCGCCTCGTTCCTCGGCGAGCGCTCGATCGGCCATGTGGATCCGGGCGCGCGTTCGGCGGCTCTCTTCGTCGCGGCGATCTGCGACACACTGGAGGGGTGAGGCATGGCGAATGTGGGCATCGTGATCGTCTCCCATTCGCCGAAGGTGGCGGAGGGCGCGTCCGAGATGGTCCGCCAGATGGTGGGCAACACCGTTCCGGTCGCCCATACGGGCGGCAATCTCGATGGAGGCCTGGGCACCTCTGTCGAGGGGATCATGGCTGCAATCGAACGTGCCTGGTCGCCGGCGGGCGTCGCCATTCTGGTCGATCTTGGTGGCGCCGAGACGAACAGCGAAATGGCGGTCGAGATGCTGCCGGAGAATCGGCGCGGCAAAGTTGTGGTATGCAACGCGCCCATCGTGGAAGGGGCTGTGATCGCCGCCGCGGAATCGTCGGGAGGCTCATCTCTCGAGACCGTCAAGCGCACCGCCGAGGAGTTGAGCCCGTGAGGGTTGGAGTGACGAGATGAACAGGGCCTCGGCCAATATGATGCTGACGAACGCTGTCGGGCTCCATGCGCGCCCATCGGTGAAGCTCACCCAGCTCGCTAAGAGCTTCCGGGCGAATGTCGAGCTCGCGCTCGCTCCGGATGGTCCGTGGTCCGATGCGAAGAGCCCTGTACAGGTGATGCGGGTCAAGGCCGGGCGGGGCTCGGTTGTCCATGTGCGCGCCGAGGGCGAGGATGCGCAGGCCGCGGTCGCGGCCGTCGTCAATCTCGTCGAGCGCAAGTTCGACGAGGAGTGACGACCATGCCCGCCACCCGCCTCGTCGGTCGCCCCACCGCGCCGGGACTGGCGCGCGGGCCAGTCGCACTCCTCGATCGGGCCGGCGGCGAATGCCGGGTCACCGGCGACCCGGCATTCGAGGCAAGCGCCTTGCGCATGGCGATCCGGACCGCGATCGAGACGCTGAACCTTCTCGCCGCAGAGGCCGGCGACGCGGGCGCCGAGATTCTGGGTTTCCAGATCGCCATGCTGGAGGACGACGCGCTGTCGGCCGATGCCTTCGCGGAGATTGCGGCCGGCATCCCGGCGGATCACGCCTGGCGCCGCGCCCTTGATCGGGAGATCGCGGGCTACACCGCCTCCGAGGATGAGTATTTCCGCGCCCGGGCGACCGATCTCGAGGATATGCGGGACCGGGTCCTCGACGCGCTGACGGGCGCCGGCACCCGTACGATCCCGCCCGGGTCCGTTGTCTTCGCCGACAACGTGACGCCTTCCCGCTTCCTCGCCACCGACTGGACCGGAGGCGCCATCGTCCTCGCCGGCGGGAGCCCGACGAGCCATGTGGCCACCCTGGCGCGAGGGCGCGGCGTGCCGATGGTGGTCGGCGTGAGGATCTCCGCGGATGCGCTCGGATCAACCCCGTCCGAGGCGATCGTGGACGGCGCGACGGGCCTTGTCCTAATTGGCCCCGATGCGGCGGACCTGGAGGCGTTCCGATCGCTCGAGATGGCGGCGGCTGACACCGTGGCCCGTCATGCCGCCTACCGTCTGAAGCCCGCGGTGACTGCAGACGGCACGCCGATCGCCGTTCAGGTCAACATCGCCGATCCGGCGGAACTCGACGCGCTTGACCTCGCATCCTGCGACGGCATCGGGCTGGTGCGGACGGAACTCCTGTTCGGCGGCCGCGGGCTGCCCGACGAGGAGCATCAGGTCGCAATCTACCGGCGCATCGTCGAATGGGCGTCCGGCAAGCCCGTCATCATCCGCACACTGGACGCGGGCGGCGACAAGCCGATCCCGGGTCTAACCGAGAACGGCGAAACGAACCCGTTCCTCGGCCTGCGCGGCGTTCGCCTCACTCTCAAACACCTGGATCTGTTCAGAACGCAACTTCGAGCGCTCGCCCGCGCGGCCGCCTATGGGGGCATCGAGATCATGGTGCCGATGGTGACAGTCCGGGAGGAACTGTCCGCGTCCCGCGCACTTCTCGACGAGGCGGTGGCCTCGTTGTCTGCAGAAGGCCTGCCCCATCGACGGCCGCCGCTCGGCATGATGGTCGAGGTGCCTGCGGCCGCAATCGCGATCGATCTCTTCGACGCCGATTTCTTTTCCATCGGCTCGAACGATCTAACCCAATATGTCACGGCCGCGAGCCGCGACACCGCCTCCGTCGTGTCCCTCGCCGATCCCGCCCATCCGGCGGTGCTGCGCCTCATCGAAGAGGTCGCCGCTCACGGGGCGAGGAGCGGCCGCAAGGTGTCCCTCTGCGGGGATGCCGGGGCTGATCCCCGCATGCTGCCGCTGCTCCTGCGGCGCGGGCTGCGCACCGTCTCCGTCGCGCCGACCCTCGTGGCGACGACGAAGGCGGCGATCGCTGCCATCGACCTCCGGGACGGCGAGCGATGACGTCTCGCCCGGCCGACAAGGCGACGAAGACCGATGCAGTCGGCGCCTATAAGCAGATTCTGGCGGACCTGCTCGATCGCCGACCATCCGGGACGCGGCAACGCCTGGCCATTGCGCTCAACAAGAACCGCAGCTTCGTCTCGCAGATTACGAACCCGGTCTATCCGGTGCCGGTGCCGGTGCAGCACCTCTCGGTCATCTTCGAGGTCTGCCACTTCTCGCCCGCGGAGCGGCAGGCCTTCCTGGACGCCTATCACGCCGCCCATCCGCGCCGCCTGGTGACGGCCGGGCACGGGCCGGCCACGCGGCGCATCACCATCAATGTTCCCGACCTCGGCGACGCGAAACGCAATCGCGCCCTCGAAGACCTGATGGAAGAGATGGCCCGGCGCATCGCCCACATCATCCGCGCCTCAGAACGGAGGGAGCCATGAAGAAGTTCGTCAACGATGTCGAGACGGTCCTGTCCGAAAGCCTCGACGGGTTCGCTGCCGCTCATGCGGACATCGTTGTCCTTGGGCCCGAGCGAAAGTTCGTCAGGCGCCGCTCCCTCACGCACGGCAAGGTTGCGCTGATCTCGGGCGGCGGATCGGGCCACGAGCCGCTTCATGCTGGCTTCGTCGGACTTGGGATGCTCGACGCGGCGTGCCCCGGCCAGGTATTCACCTCGCCGACACCGGACCAGATGGTGGAAGCCGCCGAGGCTGTCGACACCGGCGCCGGATGCCTCTTCATCGTCAAGAACTATGAAGGCGACGTGATGAACTTCGAGATGGCCGTCGAGATGGCGGGCCGCAAGGTCCTGACAGTCGTCACAGATGATGACGTCGCGGTCGAGAACTCCCTCTACACGACCGGCCGGCGGGGCGTCGCCGGCACCCTCGTCGTTGAGAAAATGGTCGGCGCAGCCGCCGAGGCAAAGGCAGGTCTCGCAGAGCTCCAGACGCTCGGACAGCAGGTCAATAGCCAAACCCGCTCGATGGGCGTTGCACTGACATCCTGCACCGTACCGGCGGCCGGAAAGCCGACTTTCGAGATTTCAGACGACGAGATGGAGTTTGGCGTCGGGATCCATGGCGAACCGGGTCGGCGCCGTGTGCGCCTCGAGAAGGCGGATCGGATTGCCGAGGACTTGATGGCGCCGATCCTGGCGGATCTTGCGATCAGACCGGGCACCCCGGTCCTTCTCCTCGTGAATGGCTTCGGCGGCACGCCCGCAATGGAGCTTTACCTGATGTTCGACAGCGCGAAGCGCCTCCTCGACAACGCCGGCGCAATCCTGGCTCGCTCGCTCGTCGGCCCCTATGTGACCTCGCTCGACATGGCCGGCTGTTCCCTCACGGTGACAGTGCTGGATGACGTCTTGATTCGGCTTTGGGATCAGCCAGTGCACACGGCCGCGTTGCGATGGGGCGCGTAACCTCGCCGTGATTTCCCTCGCCTTGGATGGTACCGTCAGCTTAACCAGAGGGTGACGGAATGCTGGGAAATGAGGATTGGAGCCGACCCGTCATGCCCGCAACGCCAGCCATCGACTTTGTGCGCCATTCAGATGTGGCCCGCGTGACCGTGTTGCACGAATCGACCGAGGGATGGATTTCACCTGACCTCGCCTAATGTCAGGCGACTCGGATGGATTTCGGGCGCCCAAGCTCAAGCATGCGGTTCAAGGCATGGATGGCGATAGCCACCTCCGTCCTGCGACGCCGATCGTCCGCGAGTGCAAGGTGTCCCCGATCACTCGTTTCAGCCGGCTGATGGAGGCCTCCACCAAAGCCCGGCGAGTGTACCCGGATCTCTTCTGCCAGCCCATGCGTCCATGCTCGGCCATGCTGTGGAGATGCCGATCGCGCTGGGTCGGAGCATTCTCTGCCGTATCACTCGGCGCGGCAGTCGCTCGTGGTGGAACGATCACTTGCGCGAGCGTGTTGCACGGACCGGTGAGATCACGCAGACCGTCCTATGCCCCCGTTTAGCTGGACGATCATGCCGAAGGGCAGCATCAATATCTTGAGCTGGCAGCTCACGGATGACGGAGCATCGGGCATAGTCCCAAGAGTCCCGGACGACCCGCCGCATCCCGAGATTTCCATGCTCCCGCGGTTCGAGACGATCCTCATGATGTACGGGGCGGACTCCACGACTAACCGTCGCCATCATGGGGGTTGGCAAAGAAAAGGCCCCGCTAGGGAGCCTGAGTTTCAGGGAGGACCAATGAACTCCCAGCCCATGGCCAGTGTCATCCCGGCACTTGGGCAGGTCAATTCACCAAGTCTTTCAGACTGTTAAGAGACAACGATCCTGTGCCTGAGCGTGCGGGAACGCACCGCCAACATGGTCGCCCAGTGTCATCCTCTCTGGGTCGTTAGTGCCTCATCCCTGGCTGGAGAGATGGACAATGACCATGAGAGGCAGAGAGCTTTCCAACGAGACTTTACCTGATCTGGCCGATGTTGACCTTGCACCGCGCTCACCCGTTGCACTGTATCTGGTCGGAACTGTGGTGGTCATGAATGTCTGTGCGACCGTGCTGTCGCTGATGGCTTGACCACCCTGATAGCGCTGCCTGAGCGCGCCTATCTCGCAGGGTCATCGATGAGACAATTGCAGCTGGTGTGTGCTGCTATCGTCGTCATGGGCGTTGGCTCTGGCGCACTGGCCCAGAGCATCCTCTGACCTTGCGGATGGTCTGTCGTCAGGCCCGAGGGGTGGTTTCCGCCGAAGGTGTCATCGTCCTCAACACCAGCCCGATAACTTATGACCGTTATGTTGCTGCGGGTAGCTCATACGTTGTGGGTGAGGTCTTGGACCCTGCTTGGGTTCCAACAGCAGATACCCCGCAGTGCCCGATTGGGTATCGTTGTGTGCAACGCGCAAGGCCTTCGGGAAGTTGAGGGCGCTTCCGCAACTCGCGTCTGATCGACAATCCACAGGGCGAGCCTGCCGTTGAGGAAGGGTGTTCGTAATGATCCGCTTTCTGTGCAGCACGGAGAGATATCCGTGGCGAAGTACATGTCCGTGACGGTGGCATCGTCGCCATTCGTCAGGATGATGTGGGGGCGGGCCTCATGCTTCTATCCACTGTCGGGATAAGGTAGGCGGGCATGGAGATGCCCTTGATGGGAACGTGCATCGGATCGATGAGAATGTGCGACACCAAGGAAACTCAATCAGATCACAGCATCTCAGGCGTTCGGGTCGTTCCGGTTCAGAGAGAGTACAGGTCAAGAGCCCCGCTGAAGCGGGTCCGATACTGGTCGAGGCGTCGCTCATCCTTCTCATCGGCGGCCCGCTCGATGAATGGGGCGTAGTTGATGACGTTGATGGCCTTGAGGATCGGCGCCATCTTGCGGATCTCTGCCTCGCTCGACCCATATCCGCCCAGAAAGGCCTGCTTGGCATCAACCGATAGATCGTGCAGCGACAAAGCCAGATCCCAATACGGCGCAATGTTGGAGGAGCAGAACTCCCAGTCAATCACGGCAGTGACCTCGCCCGCCTCATCGACCATGACGTTCTTGAGCCGCATGTCACCGTGGTTGAGAACTGGATCGGCGTCCAGGTTCTCGATCCCACTCAAGGTCTCATGCAAACTTTTGAGCTGTGACTTCGACAGCATCTTGTTGGCCGCAAGCACCTTGAGACGTTGCTCGACATTCAGCTCGCGCTTGAGATACTCGGCCCAAGTCTCCTTGCGTGAGAGCTGATTGTTCGACCAGTCGAAGGTGTGCCCGAAGCCGCTGGTCGGAATGGTGTGGATCAGCGCCGTCAGGCGTCCCATTTCGCGCAGGATTGCCATCCGCTCCGGGTGGTGGGTTGCCTCGCTGCCCACGACCTTGCGCGACACCATATACGGAATCGGCACAGCATCGGCACCAACCTCAAGCACCTCGGGTACCGGCACGCCGACCTCCTGGGCGCGGGCGATCGCCCACTGCTCTTTCAGATACTCCTTGACCTTGGCTGGCTGTGGGTTCATCCGGACGATGAAGTCGCCGTCCCTGTGGTTGGCCTCGAAGACGAAGTTGCTGATGCCTCCACCCATCGGGCTGATGCGCTTGGGCTTGGACCCGAAATGATGGGTGATGATCGCCCGGGCCATGGCCCGGGCCTGACGCTCATCGACACTCGGAGGCTCCGGCATGCCGTCGGTCAAAGCTGTGCTCGCCGTTGCAACTCGGCCAGCCGGAACAGCAGTGCCCCGAGCTCGAGCGAGTCCCTGACCTTTATCGTTGCCAGATGCCCCTTGTATTCCAGGGCGAGATCGCCGACCTGGACCGCAAGGCCAACCCCCCTCAGGAAACTGTCCATGGGTGTGTCGCCGGCCCCGACCGCGTGAGCGAGATCAATCCCGAGCAAGCTGGCAAGGGTCTGGGTGCCTGACAGCTTATCGACGCCTTTATGTGTGACGAAGTTCGAGCGCTTGGCGTGCTGGTACGCCATGAGCCGGTCCTCTTCGGCGTTGATCAGGAGAAGCATCATGCAGATGTCCTGCGCATGTAGGGTTTCTCCCAGCTCGGCGACGGACGTTGAAACAACCGCCGTGGCGCTGCGATACTTGGCCTGGATTGCCGCAATCCGTTCGGGCGCTGGTGTCCAGATCAACTCGCCCTGCGTCCAATCGCGGGGGTAATAGAACACGATCAGGTCATCGATGCCGTCACTGACCAGTCCCTGGATGCCAGTCAGGACCTCGTCGATTTCGGATGCCTCCAGCGGGAAGGCCTTGATCTCGTCGAAAGCAATCTCTCCTTCCCCCGTCTCATGGAGGTAGCCCATGAGGCTGCCGTTGAGAGAGATCAGCGGCAGCGGGGCGTTGGTAATGGCGTACCACTCCTGGCCGAAGGTGCGGATCACATTGAGCGGGAACCGCAGGGTGTTCAGGATCACCGGGCGGCCCAGGTCCCGCAGGTGTTTTAGGCCATGTGAGACTGCGTCAGGAATAACAACACGCCCCTCAAACTCGTGCACAGCCGTGCCATCGAGGTCAGTGATGACCGCGCCCTCACGGCCGAAACGTGAGCTCTCGACAAAGGTCCGCAAATCACCATCAATCGACACTTCGGAAGTCATGACGCCCATGATAGCCTGGTTGTGAATGGAAGCTGCGCCGGTCAACGTTCAAGTCGGCAATCCGTTCACCCGGCGCTCGACGGTGATCGGGACTGAGGCCATTCGCATCCCAAGCAAGAGCATTCGCGGCTTGGCTCATGAGGCATAGGCTATGGCCGATTTGTCCCATTCCGCGGCCGGCCTAATGGCGTGTGCTAGGTTAGGATCTTGAACAGGGGCGCACGCACGGTCTCTGGCTTTACTCAGGATTGTTCCGCGCAAAAGCTCTTAGGGGAAATGGCCCGTCTTCTTTCGACAGATTCCCCTCTGGCCAAGACTGAGATCAGTACTGGACGCACAATGAGCTCGGACGAGGGTGAACAATACCGCTCTCCAGAAGTTGCCCGGCTAGGGTGGGGCTTTATTGCCGGAGGCACCATGTTGAATGTTTGTTTTGGCACGCTCGCAGAAGCCGAGGATGCGGCGTGGTTCCTCACCAAGAAGACCCGCAGGAAATGGTGCGCCGTGCCGTTTCCGCAGGGCGGGCAAGGCAAATGGGCCATCGAGGAGACGAAGCGGCCTTCGCTTTTAGTGGTGAAGTAGCTTTGTTACGGATGTCTCGCGCGTAGCGGCTGCGACGGTGATTGGGTCAGGTTGGAGGCGTTTCGGGAACCTAAGGATCATGTCCCTCGTGGCGCGCGATTTCGTCCAGGACGAGCTGGCGATGCCTGCGCCACTTCTCAAGGAGAAGTTTATAGTTCTGAAGCAGTCTCTCGGCCTGCGTCGTGTCATGACCGTGTTCGGCCCTCCGCTCGATGGGGGCAATCTGCTCGACCACGAGCTTTTCGCCCGCGGCGATGTGAACATCTACCGTGGCGAGGTCCTCGCGGTCTTCCGAGCCCGGCTGACAGCGGTGCTGGAGCGCATGGCCGGAACATGGCGCTGGCGCCTGTTCCATGGCTCGGAACCCGTCCCCGACCGTTGAGCGGCCGACCAGCTTGATGGCGGTCCCGACCACCCGGAAAGCTCCAGGAGCTTCCTCTCAGCCCGAGTAGTCGGTGTCGTCGTCGGCGGTTGCTCTCGGGTCCAGGTGCATCACCACGAAGAAGAGGCTCTTGTCGCGCTCGCTCTCGGAGAGGCGGATTGGGTGGATGGTCACAGGCTTCCAGCCACTCTTGGCCTCTTGATGGAGCCATTCGGCCAGCTCGGCGTCAGTAACCTCTCGGCGGAAGGCGGCATAACGGTCCATGGGGCACTCCATAACTGGGTCACACTTCGGCAGCCGCTATCGTCTCACATCGTCAGTCGTCATCTCCACAGGGTTTCTCGTGTGCGGGGCGGTCGGACACGCGATCGTACCCAGTTTAGGTAGATGACAGCCTCTCTTCGAATGTGCCGCCAGCCCGCCCGAACCCGCCGCCATTCCGCTTGCGTCAAACGCTCGGCGGATCCCGGTGCCGCTGAACACAGCTCCGAAAGGTCCGGATCGAGGTTAGACTGGCCCTCCCGGCCCTCTTGGGACATCGCGCCAGTAATCCCACAGCTCCTGCTCGCGTTTCCTGTCCGGCCAGAGCAGGTCATCCCCGTAGAAGGCAGGGGCACCTCGCACCTGCTCTTCGGTGATGTCGGTGCGATAGCCGTGAAACCCTGTGTCGTAGGTGAGCTTCTCCCACGGGACGGTGTGATGATGGACTCCGACACCCAGGAAGCCCCCGAATGTCACGTCGACGTAAATCACCCGGCCGCTCACCTTCTCGATCAACAACCGCTTGATGGTGCCGATCCGGTGCCCCTGGGTATCGTACACCGCCGTGCCCTCGACACGGTCGCTTTCGATGACGGGCTTGGATGAGGCGTGCTGGGGAAGCGACCCCGAGAGATAGAAGCCGTTCTCCAGCACCCCGAACTCCACGACGGCTTCGTTGACGTCCAGGGGCCAGGGCTCATCGGGGGCGATCTGCCGCTCCAGGGTCCAAGGGCCATCCGTCGCCGGAAGTCCCGCCGCATCGTGATCGCCAGTGATGCCGCGCAGATCAGGAGCACTTGCCGAGTGGAACACGTAATACGTGGTTCGTCTCATGAGCCCCTCCCTTTCACCGGGATCGGCAACCTCTGTACATTCACTCATGATCAGCGTGAAAACGCAAAGACCGGTCGTTCAGGTCCGGTTCCGAGGACCAGAATGTGAACCCGAGCCAAGTGTGACCGAGCCTGTCACGGCTGGCACCTGCCAACGTCTGTTACTGCTGCATTGCCAGGCGGGCGGGCACGATCTGCTGGGCTCCCAAGATCACTGGCTGGGCGTGTCTGACGCTCGGCGTTGCGCCATCGACTGGGGCAGATGTCAACAGCGACGGCAACTCCTTCAGCCACATGAAGGGGCCGTCCAGCGGCGCGATGGCCACGAGCTGTTCTCCCGTGCCTGGAGGAGAGATGGCCTTCACCTCGTTAGCTGGGGATGGGCAGGTGCCTGTCCCAAGACAGGCCAGGCGTGTCGCACGCGCCGGCGTGATCACATGCTCCAGCCCGGCATAGGCCAGAGCCTCGGGACGGCTCACCTCACCCAGCGACACGCCGCGGCGCCAGAGGGCAGTGAAGGATGGGTGCTGCCCGCCATCCACATAGGTGGTCCGGATGGCCGCCCTGCCCTCCTCCAGCAACACCGCCATGTGATCCTCTTCCATGGCCCGGTAGGCCAGCACCCCTGCTTCGGTCTCCGGGCTCCTGGCCCGTCGGAATGCATATTGCCCCGCCGCGACGCCCACGACGGGTTCTTCCCGGGTCGCGTCGAAGCGATCCGAGCCCTCCTTGAGCTGGCGCCAGAATGCGATGTCCGGGTCCAGGCGGTGCCGGACGAGGTTTTCTGCGGTCATGCGAAACGGATAGGCTTGCAGCTGGATGGTTTTCTGGCCGCCTCTGAAGGCCTCCCGCATGAGGGCATAGATCTCAGACATGCCTGTGTCCGTCATGGCATAGCAACCGGCGGAGGAGCAGGTTCCGTGAACCATCAGGGCGGACCCGGTGGCCCCCTGAGCCCGGTCGTAGGCATTGGGAAACCCGGTGTCGAAGGAGAGATAGTGCTTGGAGTTCGGGTTCATCTGGGAGGCGCTGACGGCATAAAAGCCTTCCGGGGTCTGCCGGTCGCCCTCCTTCTGCTTGGGCCCAAGTTGGCCTGACCAGCGGCAGATAGGGAACGTCTTGAGGCGAATATACCGCCCGCTTGTGCTGCGCTTCCAGACTTCCAGCTCCGCTTCCTTCTTGTAGATGCGGATCAGCATCGGTTCTGCGGGAGAGGTGTTCTTCCCCCGCATCAGAGCCACCGTTGCTGGCGGGATAGGAGCTTCGTGCTTCAGATATCCCGATGCAGCCTGCACGGCCTGACCCAGCAGGGCAGCGACCATGAGGGCCAGGACAGGCAGATGTGCACATCTGAGCATGGAGATCATGGGCGGCTTTCGGCTGCGGGAGCACAAAGGGCATCTATCACTTAAGCAGTAGGATGGATCAGCCATTCGCAGGCAATTGCGGCAACAAGTGGCTGGCTCTGGGCTCGGAGAGCCCGATCGGGGACCAGGAGGATCCGAGGGGCGGCCCTCATGGAGGTGTCGCTTGGCCCTTAGCGGGACACAAACGCGGCCTGGCGGGACCGCTCCCAACGGATGGGCTTATACGCCTTGCCCCTCAGCTTCGCGTCGCCCCAGATCGTGTCGAGATATCCCGCATCGGCGAGAATGATGGCGTCCAGCCGGGCCGCACGGTTGATGTCCACATTCGCCTTGCCGGTCCGGAGGCGCTCGTCATCCCTCTTGGACAACTTGGTCACGAATGTCACGACAACGCCGGGCGCGCCCTCGACCTCGTACGCGTTGAACAGGGCAAGGCCATCTGGCCTCACCTCGATGAGGTGCTCCTTGAACGCGAACCCGTTGTTCTGGGTGTGGGTCCTGATGTCGGCGAGGGTGGTCTCGCCGAAGACGAAGCCTGGAAAATCGGCGGGCTTGCCGTGAGCGCCTCCGCCCCACTTCGTCTCCGCGTAGACAATTTTCTGCGTCCCCGGATCTGCGGCAACAGAAAGCCTATTTCCGTCGGGCAGCTTCCATCGCCGTTCCTCGTGCGGATCCACGCTCTTGGAAGGCAGCGGCCGTGCATCGAGTCTGGAGGCGGACGAGATCTCGTCGCCGACCTTGATCCCCGAAAGGGATTGCGCCTGGGCACTGGTGCCGAAAAGCACGCCCGCAGCGACCGCGGCGATGGCCTTGAGATCAAGTCGTCGCATAATGCCCCCGATGCTTGATTTTGGCGGGAAAGTAGAGACTTGGCCGCTTGTGCGTCAACCCATGCGGGCCGCCAGGAGCATCCATGGGCCCGACGGTGTCGCATCCATGCAACACTGTCCTATGCCGCGCAGAGGCGTGCCGCCGGTTCTACCGCCTCAGGTTAGCCAGGAGGGGGAGGTTGATCCCTTCGACGTTGAGCGCCTCATAGGTTGGGCAAGGGACAGCTCGAGTTCGCTAGCGGCGCAGGCGCAGACTAGGTTCAGCGAGGCTTATGCGTTATGCTGAACGTCGTGAGCGGGATTGCAAACCCAGCAGACTCCGCGTAATCTATATCTAGTAGGCGCTATCCATTCGAGGTCCGATATGTTGCGGCATGTCACGGATGAAGAGATTGAGCAGCGCGTGAAGGTTCTCCGAAGGGAGCTCGGTCTGGAGAACCAGAACCGTCCCGACATGATGGCTGTGATCGAAAAGCTTACGACCAGCTTTCGGCACTTTGCTTATCAGCGGATACCAGACTCCGAGATGCCCAATGGAGAGGCGCAATGGGATGCCAAAATGGGCGTCCTACGGATGCGTGAGAGTGTCGTCGGCGCAGTTCAGAGGGGTGATCCAAGAGCCCGCATGACCATCGCCAATGAGATTGGGCACTTCGCAATGAAGCACTCTGGTATCGGCAACAGGAGCACCGCCCAAACGCCCGCTGGACTGCTCTTGTTAGAGACCCGGAAAGAGGAGAGTGAGGCAAGACGTTTTGCTGCGATGTTCCTGGCTCCCAATTATCTCCTCAGTTCGACAGATACCGTTGACGATATTGTTGGCCGATTTGGAATCAGCTTTGAGGCCGCAATGATCCGCAAGGGCGAGTTTGATGCGTTTCAGCGCCGCGCCTCCGGGCAGCGGCGCGAGCTACCGTCTGTCGTCGTAGATTACCTGAAGGATGCACAGAGACGGGGTGTGAAGCTGCGGACGGAACTGAATTAGGAGAGGCCAAGCGCGGTCCGGTTATGGCGACGTACGAGGCAACTGGTCAGTGGCGCCCGATCGAGCATCAAAGCGATCAAGGATCTGCCTCAAGCCAATGTCCGAAACGAGGCTTGCTGCCTTCCTAGAGTTGAACCATTTCGTCTCCCGCTCGCCTTGTTCAAGCCAGCGGTCCTTCTGATGGTCCACATGAAGCGGAAAGACCTCGACGACACACTGTACTTCACGCCCATCCCCAATCTTCTTGCTGTACTCAAAGGACCCTATGGCCTCAGGATGGACCTCCCCGACCAAGCCTGCCTCCTCGAATGCTTCACGGGCGGCACTGTCGTGCGGATCGAGTCCTCGGATCGGCCAGCCTTTGGGGATCATCCAGCGCTTGCGCCCGCGTGTGGTCACGAGCATGACCATCAAAGCCCCATCCCGGCTCCAGCGAAATGGCAGAGCTCCGTACTGGACGTAGCATCCCTTCACCCGCTTCGGACCCCTTCTGAGAAAAGTTAGCCACCTCACTGCAACTCACTGCTCCGTCTCTTATGGAACTACCCTGTAGAGCTTGCGTTCCGATTTCCAGTAATCGGAGGCTTTGAGGCCAATGAGGAAGGGATCCAACACTCCTTACGAGATCAAACTCAAGCTGTAAGTCGAACCTGAAGTGCCGAGCGACGTGCTGATGCATGTGAGTCTCGGCTATTAGGGCCGCTCCCGTGGGGAACGATCAGTTCCAGAAGGGCTTTGCCTGTTTGAACGTTTTCCAGATGGCCTCTAACTCGGCGTCAGCCAGACTGGTGGCCCGCGCTTGCCACCCGAGAATGAACCCCGATGCCCGTTCGGCATCGGCATCGTGCGTCGTTGCCAGCCCGCTCAAAAACTGCTTCGCGGTAACGGCGTCGTTGTGGGCGCCGAGAAGATCTTGCAACGTCGAGATCGTGCGAAGATAGGCCTTCACGTTCTGCCGGCGGCCGAACAGCCCACGATAGAACTCAGCCCCATAGCGCAGGTTCTTTAGGACGATGCGCAGATCGTGGCGGGCCTCGTCGGACAATTCCATCAGTTTCTTGCCCCGCTTCAGCGCGCGGTTTCTCAGCCGGTCAAGGGTTTGCTGGGCGAAGTCCGCCGCCGGAGCGGTCAATTGGGCTAGTTCCGGACCAGTCAGGGCATTGCGCCAGGTGCGGCGGGCCAGGAGGCTTTGCACTTTCAGAACGAACAGCATCGTATCGCGATCCTCAAGCCGCACACGTGCGTCTTCGTAGGCAGCAATCCGGCGCTCCTCGATCGCGGCGAGCAACGTGGTGCAGTTCTCTGGCCGATCGGGGTGCTCCAGCGGCCCACCCTCAGCCGTTTCGCGAAAGACATCGCATTCGCGCGCCGGACCGAGCGCAGAGGCGATTCGCTTTGCCTCTCCCCGGAGGAAATCGAATTCTGAGCAAGGCAGAGCCCGCTTGAACATCGCGAGCGCGGCCCGCATGCGCCGCAGGGCAACCCGCATCTGATGAATGGCAACCGGATCCTGCGCTCCTCTGAGGGCATCCCAGTTGGCCACGAAGTGCCATAGCGTGTTCGAGATCACCGCCTGCACAGCGTCATCAAGCGTCGCCGCCGGTGCGAACTGGATCGGACCGGCCTTGACGGCGGCGGCCGTCTCTTCGGAGACGGCGCGGAAACCGCGCTCTCCCTTGCTGACGAAGTCGAGCTGCAGAGGCAATTCTTCGGCAAGGCTCATCGCCAGGTCATACAAAGCAGGCTCATCGCCCGATTTCAGCTCCAGTTCGATTTCGGTCAGTGGCACACTCCGCCCGGCGACGGCAATGACGCCTTCATCGAACGCCACTTCGATCTGGGACTGGCCTCGCTCGACCAGGATCGTCCGTCGCTTGATGGTTGTCTCAAACTGCGCGGCGAGAGGACGATCCTCCACAAGAGCGATCAGCTCGCGTGCTGTGCCCTCGTTGAACAGCGTAAGGTCGGGGTAAAGACTCGGCGAGTGGACCTCAACGTCCTTTCGGGAGAACGGACCGTCGTCCATCTGAGCCGCTTTGACACCGAGGGTTGGGCGCGCGCGGCCCTTTCTGCGAATGCGGAGGACGATCCCATTCTTCCGCAGATCTCCCGATACGGTGTCGAAATAGGTCGAGCGCACATTCTCGGTGCGGGGGACCGACACCGATGCCACAACCTGCGAGGCCTGGGCTCGCTTGAGACCGTCGCGATCAGTTCTGAACTTGACCTCGATTTCCCGGCTGTCGGAATCGGCCGCAGCTGCATCAGGGGTGGGCATACTGGCGACAGCGCTTGCGGGCCTGGTCATGGAAACATTCCGTCATCGACAGCGGTGTAACCGCCACACATCGACAGAAGATGTCAGGGCGGTCCTGTGTTTATTCAACATTAAGACTGTGCGAGCAAGCCTGTCATATGACTGTTACGGATTTGGGGTATGAGGCCTCATGCGTGCTCGGGAACAGCAACTGCGTCAGGTCGGCGCGCTCCCACTGCTTGTTAACCAAGACGGCGGCGTTGAGGTGTACGTTGTGACCGCACGGGGCAGCGGACGCTGGATCATTCCCAAAGGCAACCTCATTCCTGGCCTCGCGCCGCACGAGGCGGCCGCCCAGGAGGCCCTGGAAGAGGCCGGCTTGGTTGGCATGGCCGAGCCGCATTGCATCGGAACATTCGAGTTCAGCCGCCGTCGCCGCGGCCGCGAGACGCACTGCCTCGTGGACGTCTATCCACTCACGGTCAAGCTTCAGCTGCGCAAATGGGCCGAGGCAAGTCAGCGTTCGGTGCTTCGGTGTACCCTCGAGACGGCTTTGTCGCTGGTGGATTCCTCAAGCCTTGCATTCCTGATCGAGCAGCATTTATCTCCGCACCTGCAATCCGAGCATCCAAGGCAGGCTCGCCAACCCAGTTTCACGTCGCTTCACGCCTGTTGAGGCGGCGGTAGATCCGCTGGTTTCGACCTGTTCTTCTTTGCGCGCGGATTGGATGCCTTGCCTCTGGTCTTGGCGGCTCCCCTCGCTGGCCAACCGATCCGCTTGAGTTCGTCAGCTTCTGCGTTGAGGGTCACCAGCCCCTTCTCAACCGTCTCCAGGAGCGACCGCAATGAGGTGTCCGGGTTTCTTTGATCCACAACCTGCTTAAGGCTGCGAGCGAACTTCTCGCCGCGCTGGATGGCCTTTGCCGTTTCCGCGTGAAGGGTCCGGAAGGTGTTACGGTCTGACTTTGTCGCCATGATAGAATTCCATGTATGCCAACGGCTGAGAAACAAGCGAGGAAACTGCTGTCAACTGTCCGGTATGAGCCCGTTCGGTAAAGTCTTGCCTGTCTCCTGCATCGTTTTGGTGGAATTCCTGCTCGAGTGAGGATGAGAGCCAAGGCTTCGTCCCTCGCCCCGGGCGATGCGTCGGCTCAAGAGTATCATGGATTGCGGCCGTGTTACGGCGGATCATCATGTTGAGCGGCTGCTCGAAAGTCTGACGATTCGGCATTTGGATCGCTTCATGGCGCGGCCTGGTCGCCACGATGAGCATCGAGGCGTCGACCTCGACCGCCGTGCTGCTGGCTTATCTCAAGCAGGTGCTGGTGCCCAAACTCCGGCAGGTGAAGCCGGATGCGATCCTGGTGATGGACAACCTGCGCCCGCACCATGCAACCGAAGTCATTGAGCTTCTCGCCCAGGCCGGGATCGGGGTGTTGTACCTGCCGCGCTACTCGCCTGAGTTCAACCCGATCGAGCCCGCCTGGGCCAAGGTGAAAGAGCGGCTCAAGGCGAAAGCGCCTCGCACTCTTGAAGCTTTGGAAGCCGAACTCAAACCCGCCCTCGACACCATCACCGCAAGGGATGCCCGAGGCTGGATCAGGCATGCCGGCTATGCCCTACACTGATCCCAAAAGCGCTTTAACATTCAGTCCTGTTCGCCGAAGCGTATCCCGAACATTTGGAATATCCAGCATGAATGATCGTTGTAATGAAGTACCATGCAGGCTAGCTCTGGTGCGTAGCAGATCTCCTGGGCGGTGACACTCGTAGGCGGAGAAGATCAGAAGGCAGCCGAAATGTTCGCCGCTCAGCCTGATGGCCCGAGTTGAGCAAGACCGGCGTCGTGGGCTATTGCCCTTTCAGCTCCGGGGCTAGGTCGGTGCCGGTCATACCGGGCATGAGGTGATCGGTGAGGATGAAGTCCGGCACAAGCCCATCCTCGATCACCGCCAGCATGCGCCTCTCTATCGAGGCGTGTCAGAACTCGTTAGACAAGTCTCTGATTGTCCTCATTAGAGATGTCACCTCCGGGGAGTGACTGCTGAGAGCTCAACCCACCTTGAACAGGCTCTTGCCTTGGCCGCGCCGCCGCGGGGCGCTGTTGCTCCGGCTCATGTCGAGCTCCTTCTGCCGCTCGGCAATGTAGGCCAGAACCGGACCCAGCCGCTTGTTCTCGACGACCGCCGCCTGATCCACCTGCTGGCGTCGGTCAAAGGGCCTGTAGGGCAGCTCCAGGCCCTTGTGCTTGATGGCAAAGCGCCCATCCGGATAGTCGTAGACGGTCACCCGCTGGCGGGCGAGGGACAGCGTGATCGCGTTCGGCTCGAGAATGAACAGCACCTGGTCGTACTGCAGGGTCAGATTGCGCGAGACCGTCCGCTCCTCCCGCCAGGCGAACACGTCATCCAGCTCATCGTCCTCGCTGAGCGGGCGATGCAGGTCCTTGTCGCTGTAGGGCGCCTTGGCAAAGCGGCGGTTGAAGTCCGCCATGAATGCCGGCAGGAAGGCATTGCCCGCCTCAAGGGTCGAGATCCCAGCCAGTCGCATCTCCTTGACCAGGCGGTCCTGCAAGGTGCCGTTGGCGCGCTCGACGCGGCCTTTGGCTTGGGGCGAGTTGGCGCAGATGATGTCGATGTTGAGCTGATGCAGCGCCCGCCCGAACTGGGTCATGCCGTCACCGCCCACCGCTCCTTTGCCGTTGACGCGGAAGACGGCATGCTTGTCGGAGTAGAACGCCACCGGCTTGCCGTAGGCCTCCAGGTACTCCCGGGTCGATCGGAAATAATCAAAGGTCGACTCGGTCTCGACGAACTTCAGGTGCATCAGCCGGCTGGTGGCATCGTCAATGTAGACCAGAAGCGTGCAGGGTGGGCCGCGATCCTCGAACCAGTAGTGCTCGGAGCCGTCGATCTGGACGAGTTCGCCGACGCAGTCGCGCCGATAGCGCGGCTGGTGCACCCCTTTGAGCTTCTGCCGGCGCTCCTGCCAGAGACCCGCCGCGATCATCCAGCGCCGGATCGTCTCGACACCCAGATCGATGCCGTGCCGCTCGGCGAGCTTCTCGCAGGCGAGCGTCGGGCCGAAATCGGCATAGTTGGCTGTGATCAGCGCCAGCACCTCGGTCCGCAGCGCCGCTGGGTAGGAGCGGTTGCTGGGCTTGCCGCGCCGGCGCGACACCAAGGCCGTGGGACCACCGGTCTGATAGGCCTTGAGTAATCGGAACACTTGGCGCCGTGTGATCCGCAGCAGTTGGGCAGCTTCGCGCACCGTAATTCGCTCCGCCACGACGTCCCGCAGAATGTGAACCCGATCGATCTCCGGCCGGCTCATCCCGATCACCGTCATCAGACCCAATCTCCCCAGCACCATCACCCAGGGAGAGTGACATTTGTAACGGGGAGAGGAGTGACCTTTCTAACGGGGTTCTACAAGGCGAATTCGTTGAACATTTTTTATGGAACTTAAAAGTGTGTTAGCCTTGGGCTAATGCATTATGCTCTTGCGATGGCGGTTCGGGTCATTTCTTCACGCGCCTCCGTCCAAACCAGTTCACCGCGATGAAGCATGGCGTTGACGTGAGCGTGAGTCTCGCTGAAGGCGAAGCTCAGTTGATGAGGATCAAGCGGGCGTGTGAAGAGCACGGGAACCAAGTCGGCAACGGAGTGAGGCCTGATGCGACAGGCCTTCGCGACCCGAGCGCAGCGTTCCTCATGATGGTCCACTAGCTCCTGGCAGCGCACATGCAGACCACGGAACGGCAGCTGGTGACCAGGAAGAACAAGTGCGTCGGCAGGAATCCGGTTCGTGATCATGTTCAGCGAGCGCAGGTAAAGACCGAGCGGGTCGCCGTCAGGATCGACTTCCCAAACGCTGATGTTGGGCGTGATTTTGGCGAGGACCTGGTCTGCTGGAAGAAAAATGTTGTCACTGGCACAGTACAGCATGAGCTGGTCGGGCGCATGGCCATCACCAAAGAGCACCTCGAACTCGCGACCGCCGATCAATAGAACCTGTTCTGCAACAACGCGTGTGAAGGTCGGCGGAAGGGGCGTCACCATCCGGAGATAGGCCTGGCCCCGGGTGGCAACGAGATCAGCTGTCTCAGGAGCCATGCCGTGGCCCAGGTAAAAATCGCGATAGGGCTTTGCTTCCTTCGCTTCCGGGCTGAGCGAGATGTTGAGGCAGCCGAGATAGCTGCTGAGGCTCGTCAGCAAAGGCAGGTTGAACTGCTCGCACAACCAGCCTGCAAGGCCGATATGATCGGGATGAAAGTGGGTGATAATCAGGCGCGTCAGCCGCCGTCCGGCAAGTGGCCCAGCAAGGAGCGCCTGCCAAGTTGACCGGGTCGGATCATCTGCGATCCCAGTATCGAGTACCGCCCATCCGTCGCCGTCTTCGATGAGATAGATGTTGACGTGGTCGAGACGGAATGGGAGCAGGATTCGGGTCCAAAGGATTCCCGGCGCGACTTCCCGCACTTGACCGATCTCAGGGGGCTCCGCAAACGGCAAAGTCAGGCCGAGTTCGGCGGAGAGCGGGGTTGAACTCTTAAGCACCAGTTCTCAAGCTCCAGTCACTAAAGGATCATTAATTCAGATGGCCTGCACGAGCAGATCGATGCTGGCTTTGGCATCGCCATAGAACATGCGGGTGTTGTCCTTGTAGAACAGCGGGTTCTCGATGCCGGAATAGCCGGTCCCCTGCCCTCGTTTCGACACGAACACCTGCTTGGCCTTCCACACCTCCAGCACCGGCATGCCGGCGATCGGGCTGTTCGGATCCTCCTGGGCGGCCGGGTTGACGATGTCGTTCGAGCCGATGACGATCACCACGTCCGTCTCGGCAAAGTCCTCGTTGATCTCGTCCATCTCGAGCACGATGTCGTACGGCACCTTGGCTTCGGCCAAGAGCACGTTCATGTGTCCCGGCAGGCGGCCGGCCACCGGATGGATGGCAAAGCGCACCTCTTTGCCCTTGGCGCGCAACCGCCGCGTCAGCTCCGAGACCGATTGCTGCGCCTGCGCCACCGCCATGCCGTAGCCCGGCACGATCACCACGCTGTCGGCCTCGTCCAGGGCGGTGGTCACCCCATCGGCATCGATGGCGATCTGCTCGCCGGCGATCGCCATCACCGGACCCGTCGTCGCACCGAAGCCCCCTAAGATCACGCTGATGAAGCTGCGGTTCATCGCCTTGCACATGATGTAGCTCAGGATCGCACCGGAGGAACCGACCAGGGCACCCGTCACGATCAGGAGGTCGTTGCCGAGCGTGAACCCGATCGCTGCCGCCGCCCAGCCCGAGTACGAGTTGAGCATGGACACCACCACCGGCATGTCGGCGCCGCCGATGCCCATGATCAGGTGATAGCCGATGAAGAATGCCAGCAGCGTCATCGCCACCAGCGTCCAGATGCCAGCGCCCTGCACATACAGCACCAGCAGGACGAGCGACAGCAGCGCCGCGCCGGCATTGAGCCCATGCCCGCCCGGCAGCTTTTTGGCCTTGCCGTCGAGCTTGCCGGCCAGCTTGCCGAAGGCAATCACCGAGCCGGTGAACGTCACCGCCCCGATGAACACGCCGAGGAACACCTCGACCTTCAGGATCGCGATCTCCACCCCGGTCTTGTGCGCCAGCACCCCGGCAAAGCCGGTGAGCGCATGCCGCGCCGACTCGTCGAGCGCCAGAACCCGCCCGAGCTCGAGGTCGGCGTTGAAGCCGATGAGCACGGCGGCGAGACCGACGAAGGAATGCAGCGCCGCCACCAGCTGTGGCATCTCGGTCATCGCGACCTTCTTGGCCACATACCAGCCGATGCCAGAGCCGATCACCAGCATGGCGGCAATCACCGCGTAGTTGCCCACGCCCGGGCCGAACACGGTCGCACCCACGGCGAGCGCCATGCCGGCAATACCGTACCAGACGGCCCGCTTCGCGCTCTCCTGGCCCGAGAGGCCGCCGAGAGAGAGGATGAACAGGATAGCGGCCGCCACATAGGCGGCGGAGACAAGACCAAAGCTCATCGGACGATCCTCACGACTTCTGGAACATGGCCAGCATCCGGCGTGTCACCAGGAAGCCGCCGACGATGTTGATGGTGGCGATCAGGAAAGAGAGCGAGGCCAGGGCCGCCACCAGCCAGTGGCCGGAGCCGACCTGCAGCAGGGCGCCGAGCACCACGATGCCCGAGATGGCGTTGGTGATCGCCATCAGCGGCGTGTGCAGCGAGTGGCTGACGCTCCAGATCACCTGGAAGCCGACAAAGCAGGCTAAGGCAAACACGATGAAGTGGGCCATGAAGCTCGCCGGCGCATAGGCGCCGACCAGCGCGATCAGCAGGCCACCGGCGACGAGCAGTCCGACCTGGCTGCGGGTCTGCGCCTTGAAGGCCGCCGCCTCCCCTGCCCGCCTCTCCTCCGCGGTGAGTTCCTTGGACTTGTCCTTCGGCTTGGCGGCCGCGATCGCCGGCACCTTCAGCGGCGGTGGCGGATAGGTGACCGCACCTTGGTGCGTGACCGTGGCGCCGCGGATGACGTCGTCGTCCATGTTGTGGTGGATGACACCGTCCTTGTTCGGCGTCAGGTCGGTCAGCATGTGACGGATGTTGTTACTGTAGAGGGTGGAGGCCTGGGCGGCCATGCGGCTCGGGAAGTCGGTGATGCCGACGACGGTGACGCCGTTCTCCGTCACGATCGTCTGGTCCGGCACGGTCAGGTCGCAATTGCCGCCGCGCTCGGCCGCCAGATCGACGATCACCGAGCCGGGCTTCATGGCCTGCACCATGTCGGCCGTCCACAGCTTCGGCGCCGGTCGGCCGGGAATGAGCGCGGTGGTGATGACGATGTCGATCTCCGGCGCGAGTTCGCGGAACTTTTCCAGCTGCCTCTCGCGGAACGCTGGGCTCGAGGGCGCGGCATAGCCGCCGGTGGCGGCGCCGTCTTGCGCCTCCTCGAAGGCGAGGAAGACGAACTGCGCCCCCATCGACTCGATCTGCTCGGCCACCTCAGGGCGCACGTCAAAGGCATAGGTGATGGCGCCGAGCGAGGTCGCCGTGCCGATGGCGGCCAGTCCGGCGACGCCGGCTCCCACGACCAGCACTTTGGCGGGCGGCACCTTGCCGGCGGCCGTGACCTGGCCGGTGAAGAAGCGGCCGAAGGCGTTGCCGGCCTCGATCACGGCGCGGTAGCCGGCGATGTTCGCCATGGACGAGAGCGCGTCCATCTTCTGGGCACGCGAGATACGCGGCACCATGTCCATGGCCACGACGGTAGCGCCTCGTGTCCTTGCCAGCTCCAGAAGGCTGGAGTTCTGAGCCGGCCAGAAGAACGATATCAGTGTCTGCCCCTGGCGTAGGCGTTGCACCTCGTCCTCAATCGGTGGACGCACTTTCGTGACCACGTCCGTTGCAGCGTAGAGGGCGGCTGCATCCGGCACGACGCTCACCCCGGCAGCGGCATAGGCCGCATCCGAGATCCCAGCAGCAGTTCCGGCCCCCGCCTCGATAAAGCATGTATGGCCCAGCTTCTGCAGCGCCACGGCCGAGTCCGGCGTCATCGCAACGCGTGCTTCACCTGGAAAAGCTTCCTTCAGTGCCCCGATCTTCATGGTCGATGTCCTGCTCTGGTGTCGTGTCAGGTGAAGCTCAGATGGATCTTCATCGACCGGTTGCGATCGCCGGCAGCCTCGAAGGCCGCCACCGCATCGGCGATTGGAAAGGTCCCGCTCATCAGAGGCTTGAGATCCACCCGCCGCGCGTTGATCAGGTCGACCGCGAGCGCGAACTCCTCGTGGAAGCGGAACGTCCCCTTCATCTCGATCTCCTTGGCCACCACCAGGTTCTGCGGGATCGATACATCGCCTCCAAGCCCGAGCTGCACCAGCACGGAGCGGGGCTTAAAGTACCTCCAGGCCGGAGCGCACGGCGCTCTCATTGCCCGAGGCCTCGAAGTGGACATCGAAGTAGCCTTTGTTGGCCGAATAAGCCGAGAGCGCTGTTGGGTCACTCGCCACATTGATCGTCCGGTCGGCGCCGACAGCCCGCGCCTTCTCGAGCACGGCATCCATGACGTCCGTGGCGACGATCTCCCGCGCCCCATGCGCCCGAGCAGCGATGATCGCGAGAGCCCCGATTGGGCCGCAGCCCGTCACCAGAACCCGCTTGCCCAGAAGCGATCCGGCCCGGTTGACCGCATGCAGCGTCACCGCCAGCGGCTCGGCGAACGCCGCCTCGTTGATCGAGACGTCCTCGGACACCTTGTGGCATTGCCATTGCTCGGCCACCAGGCTCTGCCGGAATGCGCCCTGGATGTGCGGCATCGGCATGGCGCTGCCATAAAAGCGCATGTTCAGGCACTGGTTCTGCTGACCCTTGAGGCAATACTCGCATTGCTGGCAGGGCCGGCTCGGCGAGACCGCCACCCGGTCTCCGATGGCAAGACCCGAGAGGCCCTCACCAAGGGACCGGATGGTGCCGGCCACCTCATGGCCGAGAATCATCGGCTCGCGCACGCGCACCGTGCCGAAGCCGCCGTGATGGTAGTAGTGAAGATCAGAGCCACAGATGCCGCCTGCCTCGATGGCGACTTCGACCTGTCCCGGCCCGGGAGCCTCCGGCTCGCGTTCCTCGATGCGCAGGTCCTTGGCGGCATGAATGACAACGGCTTTCATGGGGCAATCCTCAGATGACGGGCGTCAGTAGGGGCTGACGGGCAAAATGCGCTGCCAGGTTGTCGCGCACCAGCTTGCCCATCGCCTGCCGGGTTTCCACGGTTCCGGACGCGTGATGCGGCTGGAGAATGACATTCTCGAGCGTCAGGAAGCGCTCATCGATGTTCGGCTCGTTCCAGAATACATCAAGGCCTGCGCCTTTGATGACGTTGCGCTCGAGCGCGTCGAGCAGGGCTGCCTCATCGACGGTTGATCCGCGCGAGATGTTGATCAGAATGCCGTCGCCTCCCAGCGCCTGCAGGACATCGGCGTTGATGACGCCTTGCGTGCTGGCGCCCCCGGCCAGGGTCACAATGAGGAACTCGGACTGCCCGGCCAGAGCGATCAGATTGGGCACGAAGGTATACGGCAGATCATCTCGCCGGTTGATATCGAAATAGGCGATCGGACAATCGAAGGCAGCCAGACGCTTGGCGACCTCGACGCCAATGCGGCCCATGCCGACGATGCCAACTCTCTTGCCATGAACCCGGGTGACGAGATGCATGTTGGCGTTGCACCAGTGCCCGTCCCGCACATACCGATCCGCCCGCGGGATCTGGCGGGCTACCGCCAGGAGTAGCCCAACACCGATGTCGGCCACGTCAGCAGTCAGGACGTTGGGCGTGTTGGTGACCCGGATCCCATTTGCCTTGGCGTGTGAGAGGTCGATGGCATCAGTCCCAACACCGTAGCAGGAGACAATCTCGAGCCCTGGTAGGGCTTTCATAAGCTCAGCTGACGCGCCGATCTCACCGCGTGTCGCAATGGCGCGAACGTTGCCACCCACTTCGCTCAGAAAGGCCGCCCGGTCAGCAGCCTCCCAGAGCCTGTGAACCTTGTAGTTGCTTTCCAGGTCCTCAAGGTCCCAGGCCGGGTACGGACCCATCATCAGGATCTCGGGCTTGGTCATTGTGATCGTCCTCCCATGTCAGCTATTGGCGGAGTTGCGGCGTGCTCCGTGGGCTGCCGCAATCGTTAATCGGACGGGGAACTGCCGCCCGTCATGACGGTGAGCGTGGGGCAGCGACCTGCCTCAAAGGCAAGTCGTGATGCCGCCGTCGACGTAGAGCGTATGGCCGTTCACGAACGAGGATGCCGCGCTCGATAGGAAGACAGCCGCGCCTACCAATTCCTCGACATTGCCCCACCGGGCGGCCGGCGTGCGCTTCTCCAGCCAGCCCGAGAACTCCGCGCTGTCGACGAGGGCTTGGTTAAGCGGGGTTTTGAAGTACCCGGGCGCAATGGCATTGATCTGTAGGCCGTGCTTGGCCCAGTCCGCACACATCCCCCGGGTCAGGTTCTTCACCGCCCCCTTGGTGGCCGTGTAGGGAGCGATCCCGGGCCGGGCGAGTTCGCTCTGCACCGAGGCGATGTTGATGATCTTGCCACGCCCACGGGCGATCATGCGCCGGGCGACCGCCTGTCCGACATAGAACACGCTGGAGATGTTGGTGGTCAGCAGTTGCTCCCAGCGGTCGGCGGGGAAGTCCTCCAGGGGCGTGCGGAACTGCATTCCCGCATTGTTGATCAGGATGTCGATTGGGCCCTCACCTTCGATAGCCTCAATCCCGTTCCGGACAGCTTCTGCCGAGGTCACGTCGAAGATGGCCGTCGAGACCTTGTGTCCTTTCGCCAATAATTCGGCTGAGGCCACCTCAATCTTGCCGGGGTCGCGTCCATTGAGGATGACGGCGGCACCGTGCTCGGCCAAGCCTTGGGCCAGAGCGAGCCCGATCCCTTGAGACGAGCCTGTAACGAGGGCACGTTTGCCCTTAAGAGAAAACAGCGGATAGTCCATGATGACCTTGTCGACTCCAGCTATGCGCGAGGGTCTCTAAAGAATGTTTCATTGCTTGTCTCGACCATGCGAAAGATCGAATGTTTCGCGACGTTACGTTCAGAACGGTGGTTCCACAAAGACAAGTATGGTCTGCATCCATAGCCTTTTCTTATGACAAGCGCTTGTGCAATGGTGGGAGGAAAGGCATACGCATTCGGATCCGGGAATACTTGGCTACACAGCCAAGTCGTTGCTATCGATGTAAAGAGACATGCCCGGTAACACTTCAGGTCAAACCCACACGGGAGGGGCTAATCAGGTCCGGCGGGGATCCTGATTATGGCCGCACCTCGAACGACACTAGCCCGCTCACGGTCTACAGGTCCTTTTCCGAACACGTTTCAAGGTGGCTGACCGAGGTTGCTTGTGTCGAGGTCAACGGCACCAAGGTTGGTCGCTCGACCAGGTTCTGCTGAACTCACTAAGAAATCTGCAATGGTCGAGCGGAGAAATGGGAAAAGGACCTCCGGTATAATGAAGTTAGCGCGAAGGCAGAGGCGAACCCTAGGCCTACAGACGTTTTAACCCGTTGCGCGAGTGCCATGTTCATTGGCGTTTGGGTAGATGAAGACAACCTCTTACGCCCAGGCATCCTCGCGCATGCCCGGCGGCCGGTTCCTCTCGCCACCTCGATTACCTGTCGGTGATGTTTGGGCTGAGTCACGTATGGGCTTACTGCCAGACGCACCCGATTACAGAGATTTCTACCTCGCGACTTGGCGGCCAGCGGGATTGCTCACCGCAGCCACCAAGTCACATTAATTCTGACCGTGTAGGTTGCTTTCATGATCCAGCTAAAGCGTCGCAATCAAGGGATAGGGTCGAACTTCAACTCGGACAGGGGAGTCACCTTATCGGTTCGGGTCATTTTGAATTCCGTGTTCGGCCCGAGCCACTTATCCCAAGCTGCGTTGATTTCGCCAGCCTCATCCATTGCCTTAAGCGTTTCGTTGACCTTTGCCAGGAGTGCCGGCTCGTCCTTCTTCATGCCAATACCTGTTGGCTGCAACACCATAGGCTCTGGAATCATCTTCAGCTCGACACCTCGCGACTTCGACTCATTGACGAGCTTCGTGATCGTCATGGTGTTCGCGACCATGCCGAGTGCCTTGTTCTGCTGAACCGCCATGAATGCCGAGCCCGTATCCTGGAAGGTCAGCGGCTCGGAGCCGTTCATCTTGATGGCAAGCTCGGAAGTCGAACCTTTCGTTGAAGCGAGCCGCTTGCCCTTGAAATCTGCCTTCGAGGTTGCTGGGTCACTCGCCTTTACGGCCAACATTTCCTTGGCAACATAGTAGGGATCACTGTACTGGATCTGCTCGGCCCGGCTCAGGGTGTAGGCGAGATTTGCAATCGTCAGGTCGACACGACCAAGCTTCACCTCCGGCACTCGTGCTTCGACGGACAGCGGTGTGATTTTCGCCTCGACGCCCCATCGCTTCGCGATCCCTTTGCACAGATCGACATCGAAGCCGACCAGCTCGCGGGTCTTCGGATCCGGAGCGGAGAAGGGTGGCACGTCAGCGTATGTACCGCAGCGAAGCTCCTTGCGCGCCATGATGTCTGCAAGCTGGTCGGCCTTCGCGGGTGCCGCAACCGCAATACCGAGCGCTGTCACAGCGAGGCCGATTTTCAACGAGTTTATCGACATGGTCTATCTCCTCTGGTTATCTTTTTGAATTAAGGTTTCAGTGGCGCAGGTCAGAAAGGAAACGCTGCGCCCGAGGGTGCTGCGGCCGAGAGAAAAAGCTCTCCGGATCAGCCTCCTCAAGGATGCGGCCGCCGTCCATGAACCAGACACGATCCGCAACTTCTCGTGCAAAACCCATCTCGTGAGTAACGCACATCATGGTCATTCCGTCTGCCGCCAGAGCCTTCATCACGGCGAGGACCTCGCCAACCATCTCAGGGTCGAGGGCACTCGTCGGCTCGTCGAACAGCATCGCCGGAGGCTCCATGGCGAGCGCCCGAGCGATCGCAACTCGTTGCTGCTGACCGCCGGACAACTGACCCGGATACGAGCCGGCCTTCGCCGCCAAGCCTACGCGATCAAGGAGTTGCAATGCCTTCTCTCGGGCCACTTCCCGCTTTAGGCCGTTGACCGTCACCGGCGACAGGGTGACATTTTCAAGCGCCGAGAGGTGCGGAAAGAGGTTGAAACTTTGGAATACAAAGCCGATGCGGCTGCGGAGATGATTGAGCTCCTTACTACGCATCTTGGCATGGACGTCTTGGCCATCAAAGAGGATTGAACCCGATTCGATCTCCTCAAGCCTGTTAACAGTCCGGATCAACGTCGACTTTCCGGATCCAGATGGTCCACACACCACGACGACCTCGCTTCGTGCCACGTCGGCATTGACATCAACGAGTGCTTGAAAGGATCCATAATTCTTGTTGACGTTCGAGAAGCGGATCATCGGTGGGCCTCCCGCAGGCGGATGATTGATGGTCATGGCTCGGCCGTAAGTGTTTGGGGCTGTAATTCGACGGGTAATTTACCGCTCGACGTCCCAGCGCGTTTGCGCGCAATTCGCCGCTCCAAAACAGTCGCAGCATAGGACAGAGTCCAACAGACGAGGTAGTATATGAGTGCCAGGATGAAGAAGACTTCAAACGGCTTCGTTAGAAGCTGATTGTTGATTTGGTTGGCCGCAAACGTGAGCTCCGGAACGTTGATCACGTACCCTAAAGTCGTCTCCTTGATCGTCGAGACGAACTGGCTCAGGATGCTCGGCATCATGTTGTAGAGAGCTTGCGGGAGGATAATGTACCACATGGCTCCAAGGTAGCTGTGGCCGAGCGCGCGCGCAGCATCCATTTGACCACGGCCAAGAGCCATAATCCCGGCTCGCACGACTTCACTTAGGAACGCTGCCTCATAGATGACCAGGGTTACGAGCATCGTCACGAACCCAGGTATGTTCGCGCCGATGAGCACCGGGACCATGAAATAGACCCAGAGGATCAGCATCAGCAGAGGCACGCCCCGCGCGATGTAAACAAGGGCAGTCGACGGCCAGAGCAGGAACGGCGAGCGAGACATTCGGGCGAGAGCGAGCAAGACGCTGAGGGGGAATGCAAGGCCAATGCTCAGTACCGACAGAATAAGGGTCGCCGCGAACCCACCGAGTGGGCCATTGGGATACTGCCCGATCAGAAGGAGAAGCCAGTTATCCTGAATGATAGAGAGGATGTCCCACAGCATTGGTCAGCGCTCCCCCTTCAGCACTGCCTGGCGGCTCAGTGCTGCCCCGGCAGACATGATCAACAGGGAGCAAATCAGGTATGCAATGGTCGCAATCAGGTAGACCTCGAAGGTTCTGAAGCTCTGGTTCTCGACTTCCTTGACGGCGTGCGTAAGCTCAGCGACCCCGATCGCCATCGCAAGGCTGCTGTTCTTGAACAGAGAGACGCTATGATTGATAAGCGCGGGCAAGGCGTTGCGAAAAGCTTGCGGCATAAGCACGTAGCGCATCGTACCAAAGAAGCTGTGGCCGAGCGCGCGGGCAGCCTCGGACTGTCCAGCCGGGACGGAGCGAATGCCGGAGCGCAGATCCTCGCTGAAGTAAGCGGCTTGGCAAAGCCCCAGCGCGATGACGGCGAAGATGGCCTCCGCGCCATGATCGGAAAGCCAGTATTGTAGAGCCTCGGGCAGTACGCTTGAGATACCGAAGTACCACAGCATGAGCTGCACCAGGGTCGGAACATTGCGGTGATAAGACACGTAGGCTGCGACAGCTCGACCAGCGAGGCGGCTTGGAGAGAGCCGAATGATCAGCAGCAGGATGGCGAGAGTCATGGCAAGAAGCCACGACCCGGCAGCAATCACGAAGGTCATCTCTAACCCGTGAAGGAGCAGTCGCCCAAAGTCCGGGTTCATGAGGATCGCAGTGAGATCGAACCCGGTCATTGCAGCTAACCCGCCGTCGCTTGTCGGTCGTCTTTTGTCGCGGGACGAGCCGTCTGGAGGCCACCGAGTACCTGGAGAGTTGGAGTGATCTCCATGTGACCAACATTCATGGATACGGGCGCCGCAACGGCGAAGGCGATTGCCTCAGCAATGTCAGCCGCCTCCGGCAGTTCAAAGCCTTCGATGAAGCGCTCCCGGATCTCGGGGGTGTCCCCATGAACATGCGCAAAGATGTCGGTGGCCACGCGCCCGGGACAGATCTCTGTGACGCGAACCCGGTGTCCGAAGGCGTCAATGCGCAGCTGGCGGGACAGCATGCTGACCGCGGCTTTGGTCGCATGGTAGGTCGAGTTCCCGCCGAAATTGTAGGCTCCGGCGATCGACGAGATATTGATGACATGACCGCGATCCCGCGCCACCATGCCGGGAACGATGAGCCGGCAGAGATGGAGCACGGCCCGTGTGTTCACATCGACGAGCAGGTCGATGTCCTCGGGATCCGCCTCAAGGAACTTCTTGGGACGGTCGACGCCCGCATTGTTGACCAGAATGTCGAACTGAACCGCCTCTGCGAGACTTGCGAGCTTTTCGCGATCCGACACATCGATGACATGCGCGATGCATCCGGTTCTTTCCGCAAGGCGTTCCAGCGGCTCTCGACTGCGGGCGATCGCGTGAACCTCCAAGCCTTCGCGGCGGAACCGCTCGACCACGGCGGCGCCAATCCCTGAAGAAGCGCCAGTCACGAGAGCTGTCTTGTAGTCAGAGAAGGGCATGAGTGTCCTCGCTGGTTGATAGAGCTTAGGAGAAGTTAGCCAGCAGATGCCAAGACCGTTTGTGTTTGTGGCGATAAGCTGTTCTTATCTTGTGGCGTCTGAGCCCGGCTACGCCATCTGGGATACAGGCACCACCTTCCCACCAGCCTGCTCGATTTCCATACGGATCTTACGAGCGAGCGATAAGGCGCCAGGCGTATCCCCATGCAGCAGGATGCTGTGAGGACCCATCGGCAGGTCTTCTCCCTCATACGTTGTAACAGTCCTCTGCTGTAGAACTTGTCGCACCCGTTCCAGAACCTTGGCCTCGTCATGAATGACCGAGTTCGGCAGCCGGCGCGGAACGAGAAGACCTGACTTGTCATAGGCCCGGTCTGCGAGAAAGGTGGTCGCGACACGCAGTCCGCAGGACGTCGCCGCGTCCTCAATAGCCCGGCTCGTTGAGGAAACGATGATCAGCTCAGGATTGAAGCGTGCGACCGCGGCCACAAGAGGTGCTGCGACGGCGGGATCTGCGGCCGCCATGTTCCCGAGGGCACCATGGAAGCTCATGTGGGTCATTCTGTGCCCCACCACGCGCGCGATCCCCTCAAGCGCTCCAAGCTGATAAATCACCATTGCAGCCAACTCGTCCGAGTCGATCTGCATCGGCCGTCGTCCGAACCCCTGCTTGTCGGGAAAGCCGACATGCGCACCGATATCGACCCCGCGTTCCAGGGCTGCCTTGACGGTTTTCTCCATGATCAGGGGATCGCCCGCATGAAAACCGCAGGCGAGGTTCGCCGACGACAGCACATCCAACAGGGCATCGTCGTCACCGATGCGCCACTGGCCGTAGCCTTCAGCAAGGTCTGCATTGAGATCGATTTGCATAGGTTGGCTCCCCTAGGGCTTCAGTGCGACGAGCGGATCGCCATAGCCGACGAGCGAGCGGTCTGGCGCAATGATCGAGGCCACAATCCCGTCGCGCGGAGAGAGGACGGGGAGGAGAATGGGTCCGACCTGTAGAAGCCCCAGCGGCTGACCGGCCGCCACGGGCTCGTTCGGCTCTACCAGCGCCGCCTCTTGGACAGGGTGAGCATGCAGGAAAAGCCCCACACTTGGCGATACGGCAACATCAGGTTGGCCTCTTGCCGGAACGGCTGCATCCCGCACAGAGCCCGCCGCCCCAACTCGCCTGCTTCTAGCCTTAACACTGCGCCTCAGGCAGATGCGATAATCCGGGCCTGTCAGCTCGTATGTCGTAATCCCCGCTTCGGAGATCCAGGCTGCAATTTGTGGAATGTCTGAGATCTTCATGAGCTCGCTCTCCGGGCTCCCGCAAGATCGAGACACCGCGCTACGTCGGACAGCCATTGAGAGACTTCGTCGAGGGCGTGCAGTGCCCCATCCCAGTCTGTCTCGATGAAGCGGATGGAACTGCCAATCGGGGCCTGCCCGAGCCGCCAGAGATCCGCCTCTATGACAGTTCCGATCTTTGGATACCCTCCAGAGGGCTGGGCATCGCACATCTGCACGATCGGCTGGCCGCCATGTGGCACCTGAATGACTCCGGGAACGATGCCATGCGAGCGCAGCTCTAGGGGAGCAACGGGCTCAAGGACAGGGCCGGACAGGCGATATCCGTAGCGGTCGCTCTGAGGCGTCACCTTCCACGGCTTCAGCCACAGATCGCTCTGGGACTCCGGTTTGAAGCAGTGGTATTCGGCGGCCGGCAGAACCCGGACCGCCGGCAGGCCATCCACCATCAGCGGCAAAGCGAATGACGGCGGCACAATACTGGTTCCGTCCGACGCGCGGCGTGCGCCGTTGGGCTGGCCGAAAGGCAGCTTGTCTCCCTGCTGCAGCGCCCTCCCCTCAAGACCGCCGATCGCTCCGCGCAACTGCGTGGACCGGGATCCTAGGACGATGGGAACGTCGATGCCGCCTGCCACGCAGACGTAAGCACGAGATCCCCGCCAACGGGCAGATCTCGTCAGCCCAAGGCGCAGCACCGAGCCGGCTTTCGCTTGGATGCTCGACCAGGGAAGGATGGCTTTGCCATCAATCGATGCCTCGCACGTTGCACCGGTCAATGCGATCTTGGCTTCACAATCAAACCGAGTTTCGAAGGGAAAGACCTGAATCTCGATCGCAGCAGCATCCTCACTGTTGCCGAGCAGTAGGTTGCCGCAGGCGAGTGCAAGCCCGTCCATCGCGCCGGCGGTGCCGACACCCCATTTCAAAGCACCGAAGCGTCCGCGATCCTGTATGGTCGTGAGCGCGCTCTTGGATCGAATCTCCATCATCGGACCACCTCGACGATGCGGAACCGAATACTGTCGCCTGGCTGCAGCAGGATGGGTGGATCGCGGGTCGCGTCAAAGAACGTCGTTGATGTCGTGCCAATCGTATTCCAGCCACTGGGACCGGCCGAGGCCGATACGCCAGTCTGGGATCCTCCGATCGAGACCGCGCCACCCGGAAGCTTCAGCACCGGCACCTTCCTGCGGGGTGTGGCGATGCGTGCGTCCATCCCGCCAAGATAGCAGTAGCCTGGATGGCTTCCGATCGCGTAAACGGGATAGAGCGGACTGGCATGAATCTCGGCAATTTCGTGCGAGCACAAGCCAGTATGGGCGACGACATCCGCCATGTGCGGCCCCCCTTCCCCGCCATAGACAACTGGCAGCTCAATCGTGCGCCCCTGTAGGATCATTGGTGTCGCTGCGTCCCAGGCGGAGTGCAGACGTGTCTCGAGCGGCGCAAGCGACCGCGGCGGCACCGAGAAGCTCACGAGGAGGTTGTTGACGCCTGGTACGGCTTCGCTCACTTCCGGCCAAGTATCCACCTCACGGGCAAGCGACCAAATCCGCCGTTGCGTCGTCAGGCTGGTCTCGCCCGGTGCTTCGAAGAGAAGCGCTCTGGTACCCAGCAGGCTGATCTGGGGCTCCTTCACCATCATGCGGAGGCCTCGGCTTTCAGCAATTGCTCAAGATAATGGATATCGAACCCGCCCTCGATGAAGCCTGGCTCGTCCACAATCCTTCTGTGCAAGGCAAGGTTCGTGGCGACACCCTCGACCCTCATCTCGGACAGCGCCACCTTCAACCGCGCCATCGCCTCGTGCCGGGTCTGTCCATGAACAATGAGCTTGGCGATCATCGAGTCGTAGTAGGGCGGTACGGCCGCTCCCGCGGCGATGTGACTGTCGACTCGCACGCCAGGCCCACCCGGAACGTCGAACCGTGTGATCTGCCCCGGGGATGGTGCGAAGGTGGTGGGATCTTCGGCGTTGATCCGGCATTCGAAAGCGTGACCGTGGCAGCCTATATCGGCTTGGCTAAGGGTGAGGGCCTCGCCGCGTGCAACCCGGATGCCTTCGGCCACGATATCGATTCCGGTGGTCGCTTCAGTCACTGGATGCTCGACCTGCACCCGCGTATTCATCTCGATGAAGAAGAATTCCTCTTGCTCGACCAGGAACTCGAAGGTGCCGACGCCCTGATAGCCGATCCGCCGGCAGGCCTCGACACAGCGCTCGCCGATCCTCGCGACGAGGTCGACTGGCAGACCCGGAGCCGGGGCTTCCTCCAAGACCTTCTGGTGGCGGCGCTGGAGCGAGCAATCGCGGCTGCCGAGCCAGAGTGCCGTACCATAGGCATCGGCCAACACCTGGATCTCGACGTGGCGCGGATGCTCGAGAAACTTTTCGGCATAGATCTCCGGATTGCCGAAGGCGCGGCGCGCTTCCTCGCGAACAAGCGCAAACGCATCGGCAAGCTCCGAACGGGCCCGGACAACGCGCATGCCGCGACCGCCTCCTCCGCCTGCCGCCTTGAGGATCAACGGAAGGCCGATCTCACCGGCGACCGATTGCAAAGCCTCCAGGTCGTCGGGCAGGGCTCCCTCTGAGCCGGGCACGCACGGCACGTTTGCCTCGCGCATGGCACGCTTGGCTGCAACCTTGTCGCCCATGGTGCGAATGCATGCCGGGCTCGGCCCGATGAATGTCAGACCCGATCGGGCGACGTCGTCGGCAAAGGCGGCATTCTCGGACAGAAACCCGTATCCGGGATGAATGGCCTGTGCGCCCGTCACCTCCGCAGCAAGCAAAATCGCGGCACCATCGAGATAGCTCTTCCCTGCCGGAGCGGGGCCGATACACACGGCGGTATCGGCGTATTTCACGTGGGGGGCATCTCGATCGGCCTGCGAATAGACGGCGACCGTCCGCAATCCAAGCGTTCGGCAGGCCCGCTGGATCCGAAGGGCAATTTCGCCGCGATTGGCTATGAGAACAGTGTCGAACATTGGCGCTCAGACGATCCGCAGGAGGGGCTGGCCAGCTACGACTTCGTCGCCGGTCGTGACGAACACAGCCTCGATCACGCCATCCCGTTCAGCCGTAACAGGATTGAACATTTTCATAGCTTCAACAGTACAGACAGTGGTGCCAGTCGTGACTGCCTGGCCCACGGTCACGAAGGGCGGCGCATCCGGCGAAGGGCCCAAATAGACAATCCCGGACAAGGGGGCGGTGACATCGTTCGTGGAGGCTGCGGATTTGACGGACGCCGGGGGCTCGCGACGAGAGGAGTCCGGGCGAGTGTGCGTCACAGTCGGTGTTGACGCTGCCCCACTGGTTAAGGGCGCGGACCCCAAGGTCCCCGTCTCGCGCGTCAGTCGCAGAGTCCAGCCATCCTTGCTGACCTCCACTTCAGCAAGGTCGGATGCGCTCATCGCATCGATTAGTGCTTTGATCTCGTCGAGTGTCATGAGCATCACCGGTCCGTCACCGTGACGGGCCTATGTTCCTGACGCTAGCAGCCGCCCAAAAGGGAGGCCAAGACAGATTGTCTCTGTGCCCATAAGAGCAGCTTATGCTCTCTTGAGGACGCCTTCCTCTTGAGATGAGAGCATATTACCGGGCAGTTCCCGAACAAGTTCCAGCAGAATTTGCCTGATCGCGGCGGCTGGCTCGGACAGCGGAAGGTGGTCCGATTGGCACAGTGCCAAGGGCACCTCAATGGCGGGATCAACAATCCGCGCATGCCACGCCGATGTGGACTCCACGACCTGTTTCGCCATCGAGCCGGGCAGGACCGTCACGCCCATTCCTGCCGCAATCACGGAAGCCAGTGTGCTCGCCGACTCGATCTCGGCGACGACGCGAGGGACAAGCCCAATGCCGGCGCACGCCGCGTCCACGACTTTGCGGACCACGTTATACGGGCGAGGCAGGAAGAGATCCATTTCGCCGATCCGTTCGAGAGGCACGGGATCCAACGGAGCCGGGATGCTGCTGGGACCCACCAAGTAGAGGCTTTCGCGCAAGAGGGGCTGGAACGTGAGCCCGTGCACCGACTGCCCCCCGCCGTACAGCACGGCGAGATCCATTCTGCCGTTCATCACGAGTTCCGAGAGCGTGGTCCCATAGGTCTCGTTGAGGTAGAGCACGACCCCCGGATGACGGCTTCTTGTGGCAACCAGCAGAGGCATGGCAAGGCCAGCAGCGGCAGTGCCCGGTGCAAGGCCAACGGAAACGGCGCCGGAAATACCCTCTCCGGCGGCCCTCATGTCAACCCGCGCCTGATCGCATTGCCGAAGAATGAGCTGAGCGTGGCGATACAGGACCTTGCCTGCCTCCGTCGGCGTCACGCCCCGCGGCGTGCGAACCAGGAGCTGTTGGCGGACTTCGGACTCAAGCGTTGCCAATTGCTGGCTCAAAGCGGGCTGAGCCACGTGAAGGATATCTGCCGCCTGTGTCAGATTGCCGATATCGACAATCTTCACGAAGTACTGGAGGCGTTTGAGGTTCATGATCCGATCACTGCTCCCGGCACCGGACATGAGCAGGGCTCCTCCCACTCGCGAGCCATAAGATTTTCCTATGTTGGCAGACTGAACTTGTCTTGGCTAGTCGCCAGGTGCCCCGTTAGCTGTCAGGGATCAATCTGAGATCCATGAGCTGAACAATGACAACTAGCATTAGGAAATACCCTTCGGCTCCGTCAGCCGATCCTGAGATCATCGCAACTTTGAAACAAATCCCGGTCGCTCTCCTCAGTGACCAGCTGCAGCGCAACCGGGGCAGTACCGGGCTCCAACCTTATCATCACCCTGCTCCGCTGGCAGGCACAGCTGTCACAGTGCGCACCCGCGCCGGCGATAACCTCGCCATTCTTCGCGCTTTCGAAATCGTCAGGCCGGGCGATGTGCTGGTGATCGATGCCGATGGCGATGTCGCTAATGCGCTCGTCGGCGGGATCATGACCTTCTATGCTGCAAGTGCAGGGGTCGCCGGGATGGTCCTTGATGGTGCGATCCGCGACGTCGCTGAGATCCGGGAGCGTCCTTTCCCAGTCTATGCCCGAGGCGTCAATCATCGGGGTCCTTACAAGGACGGCCCTGGCGCGATCAACGTCCCGGTGTCTGTGGGCGGAATGGCTGTATGCCCCGGCGACATCGTCGTTGGCGATCAGGATGGACTGGTCGTGCTCTCTCGCGATGAGGCGCCGACCGTGATCGAGAAGGCTCTCCTTCAGAAGCAGAAGGAGGAAGAAACCATGCAGGCGATCCGAGAAGGCAGATGGGACCGCTCGTTTGTCAACGCGCTGGAAGCGCGTAGCATCAACTTGTAGCCGTTGACGTCGCTCGCAGCGGATAACGCCAAAGCAGCAGTGTGAGTCCAAAGCGAGATGGAACGACCATCCAGCCGTTGACCTCAGAGCCGAGGCTCTAGCTCACCTCGTTGCTGACGCAGTGAAGCATTCGACGAGGATAGAACGAGCGGGATTTAGGAGTAAGTCATGCCTCTTGACTGGGGAGTTCACTCACTGGATCGACCGTTCGTTGGAGCTGCGGGCCGCGCACCAGCTGCACAGTTGGGTGTATCGGTGCAGCAGATAGCAAATTCAGGTCTTAGGTCGACGGCTATCCGCTAGCCGAATTTACTTCGATAGAGATGTCTGCCCGGCGCAGACCACTCTGGAGATTTGGCAGAATAATCGCAGGGATCATGATAATGCTTCAACTCGCAGATCGGCTAAAAGCTGTGAAGGTTTCGGCATCTGCCGCGATGACGGACCAAGCACGTGAGCTTCGTGCTCAAGGTGTTCAGATCATCAGTCTATCATCAGGAGAGCCTGATTTCCCGACACCGCAGCATGCGATTGAGGCCGCCCATCAGGCCGCACTAGCGGGAGACACCAAATACCCTGCGCAACCTGGCACCGCAGCTTTGAGGGCCGCCGTTCAGCGCAAGTTCAAGCGCGAAAACAACTTGGACTATGCGCTTGATGAGATCCTGGTCGCCAATGGGGGCAAGCAAATTATCTTCAACGCACTTCTCGCGACGTGCAACCCGGGGGATGAAGTTGTTATCCCTGCGCCCGGTTGGATCACGTATGCTGATATCGCACTTTTTGCCGAAGCGACGCCCGTTGCTGTGCCTTGCCCCGAGAACAATCATTTCAAGCTTCGCGCTGATGATCTGGATGCTGCGATTACGCCAAACACCAAGTGGCTCATTCTAAACTTCCCTAACAACCCGACTGGTGCAGCATGCACTCGCTCTGAAATGCGAGAAATTGCCGACGTAATGTTGAAGCATCCTGAGGTATGGATCCTGACCGACGACATCTACGAGCACCTTACCTATGACGGTTTCGAGTTCTGCACGATCGCCGAGGTCGAGCCGAAGCTTAAGGATCGCGTGCTGACCGTGAACGGGGCCTCGAAGGCCTATGCGATGACTGGCTGGCGCGTCGGTTACTGCGGCGGTCCGAAGGAGCTGATCGCAGCAATGAACAATGTCCATGGGCAGGCCACAGGCGGGATCTGCACCTTGAGTCAGGCCGCAGCGGTTGCGGTGCTTGAGGGTCCTCAGGATTTTCTGAAGGAGCGCGCGGATGTCTACCGCGATAGGCGTGACCTGGTCGTCAGGCTCCTCAACGAAATTCCTGGCATCAACTGTCATACGCCGGAAGGAGCATTCTACGTATTTCCAAATATCGCTGGATGCATCGGAAAAATGACTGAACGGGGCCGGCGTATTGAGTCTGACGCCGACTTCGTCTCGGCACTCTTGGAAGAGCAGCACGTTGCCACAGTGCAGGGTAGCGCATATGGGATGAGCCCCTACTTCAGGATTTCTTATGCTACGGATACAGAAACATTGAAGGAAGGATGCCGACGCATCTCACGCTTCTGCGAAGCATTACGGTAAACTGGGTGGCTACTCGGACTCAATGGCTTCTTCTATTCTATGCCTTGGTTGCGACCCCGGCTGTTCGGTGGGCCATAGAAATGATGGGAGGCCTATGGGAGCCCTTGTCGTCATCCCGGGGAACCCACGTCCAAGCCACCAGATGCCTGCCAGCGGCGTCCGCAGCGGGCATTGCGCAAGCATGAAACATTTACCACATCGATGAAGATGTGCTTCGAGCTTTCTGGTTTGATATCGAACCAGTTCGGGTCATCGAAGGTGCCCGCGTACAAACCGCAGACTTCGGCGAATCTCTCGAAAGTCATGTAGAGCTTCGTCCCGTATGCGGTACAGAAGTGAATGCGGACGATTTTGCCGCTACCCCCGGAACAGTGATCATAGACGGCTGGGAACCTTTTGTGACCTGAAGATCAGCCTCACGGAAGATTGGCTCAGACATGACGGTGCCGCTAGGAGCATATCAATCTCACGGGCACGTACGCCTGGGGCGAGCAGCCTGTGCTCGTGGACGGTTTCCGGCCCTTGCGGCTGCCCAAGCCTCTGGCACGTGCCGCATAGCCGCCCATACCACAAAATAACGCAGCCCTGCACCAGATTCCCTGTCCGATCTACCTTAGCGCTCAATCAGGAACACATCTTGCGCTGCCCCCGGTTCCACGGATAATCAGGCATGCCAGGATGGACCGCCTGGACGGAGATCCCTGTGCCCAGAAGCGCCCTGGCGATCAAAAGACCGGGTGCGAGAGTGTGCCTGAGAAACCGGATTGCCATTGCCGCCCCTTCCGATCACGTATCGGTCTTCTGACTATGTCACGGATCGAGCAGGACTTTATCCAGGCAATGAGGTCAGTCGACGCCGCTGACCAGACCGACCGAGCCAAACTGCCGATAGAGTAAATCCCGATGCCGACGACAATGCGGGTTCGTAACGTTGGGCAGAACTAACTACCCAGATCAACCCGAGCACCTTCTGGCGACCGAGGCCAACTACGCTTCGGGCTTGCGAAAGCGTTCTGGCATCTGGGGATTATTGGCAGGGTTTGTGTCGTGACGCGACAACCGCGTGATCTGGGTGCCGTCCACCAAGGGCTGTAGAACGGCCTCAAGGGCATCAGCTTCCTCCTTGGTGTAAACTTCTCTGCCTTTGACATAGATCGCGAAGGACCTGAGATGCTTCGCCTTCTTTATGGGATCGTCGATGGTCGCCCTGGTCCATTCATAAAGTGGGTAGCTTTCAACCCCATCCGCCTCAGCTTGCGCGACATAGCTTGCAAAAGCGTCGAGTTGGCATTTCATCATCGCGTCATGCTTTTCAAGGATGCGGCGGAGGGATCCGAGTTCCGGAGCGCCTGCGTTGTGTCGTACAGCCTCGGCAAGCTCATCCGCTAAGTAGAGCCTCAACTGGAATTGCCACTGTTCACTCATGCCTCCGCTCCATTGAAACGGTCCGGCGCAGCCGCATTGCCGCGTAATCTAGCACCTTTCTTCGAATCAAGCAGAACTGAAAGCCGTCTTCAGATCAAAGTCGACCTCGGCCGAAGTAAAGGAAGGTCTGCTCACGCCACCAAAACGGAAATCTGGATAAGGTCAGCCCAGTGCCATTGAACGAACCCGCTCGCGCGGGAGGACACTGCGGCTGGGGCGGTGCCATGGCTTGGGGGCGGTAACCCGCTGAACGGCACACGATGACAGGGCTGGGTCCTGTCTTGAGGATCGAGGGGTTTGGTGCCTCCACCTCACGACAGGAGCCTTCGATGTCCGAGACAGCCATCAGCCCGCTGCGCCAGCGCATGATCGACGACATGACGGTGCGCCATTTCGTCGAGAAGACCCGCACTGATTACATCCGCCAGGTCAGACGCTTCGCGGCCTTCCTCGGCCGCTCGCCGGAGACAGCCTCGCCCGAGGATGTGCGGCGGTTCCAGTTGCACCTGACCGAAAGCGGCGTGACCCCACCGAGCCGCACCGCGGCGGTCGCGGCCCTGCGCTTCTTCTTCACCGCCACCCTCGATCGGATCGATCTGGCTCGGCGTCTCACCTTGGTCCACGAGCCGCGCAAAGTACCCCTCGTCCTGAGCCCGGCGGAAGTGGCTCGCCTTCTCGAGGCGGCCCCGGGCCCCAAGTACAAGGCAGCTCTGAGCGCGGCCTATGGCGCTGGGCTGCGGGTGTCGGAAGTCGTGTCGCTCAAGGTCTGCGATATCGACTCTCAGCGCATGCTCATCCGCATCGAGCAGGGCAAGGGCCGCAAGGATCGCTATGCGATGCTCTCCCCGCAATTGCTCGAACTCCTGCGCGACTGGTGGCGCATCGCCCGCCCGCCGGTCTGGCTCTTTCCCGGCCAGAACCCGGTCAACCCGCTCACCACGCGCCAGCTCAACCGCGCCTTCCATGCGGCCGCGCAGCAGGCCGGGATCACCAAGCGCGTGAGCCCGCACACGCTCAGGCATAGCTTCGCCACGCATCTGCTGGAACAGAACATCGACATTCGCGTGATCCAGGTCCTGCTCGGGCATGCCAAGCTCGAGACCACTGCGCTCTACACCCGTGTCGCCACCTCCACGATCCGCGCCGTCATGAGCCCACTCGACCGGCTTACCCTGCTGAGACCGGAGCATCAGCCGCCCGCGTAAGGCGAGGTCGTCTTGGCCCGTCCAGGGCTGGAGGTCGCGGACATCTTCCGAGACCATGGACCGGCGTGGCGCCGCGCCCATGCCGGGCATGTGAGCCTTGGCCAGCTCAAGGTGATGAGTGCGATCGAGACCTGCCGCACGGCGGCTCTCGGCGGGCACGTCGCGCGCTGCGCAGACTGTACGTACACGACCATCGCCTATAACTCCTGCCGCAATCGTCATTGCCCCAAATGCCAGAGCGCGGCGGCCCGGGACTGGCTCGCACAGCGCGAAGCCGAACTGCTGCCCGTGCCGTACTTCCACGTGGTGTTCACGCTGCCGGCCGCCATCGCCGACCTCGCCTACCCCAACAAGGCCGTGATCTACGATCTCCTGTTCAAGGCCGCGGCCGAGACGACCCTTACCCTTGCGGCCGATCCCAAGCATCTCGGGGCGCGGATCGGCCTCACCGCCGTGCTGCACACCTGGGGCTCGGCGATGACGCATCACCCGCACGTGCACATGATCGTGCCGGGCGGTGGGCTGTCCCCTGACGGCACGCGATGGATCGCATGCCGGCCGAACTTCTTCCTGCCCGTGCGGATCCTTTCAAAGCTGTTCCGGCGGCTGCTCCTGGAGAAGCTCGCCACGGCCCACGCGGCCGGGCAACTGAGGTTCTTCGGAGCGCACACGGACTTAGCCGACGCCAAAGCGTTCGCAGCTTTCCTAGCTCGTCTGCGCAAGATCAGGTGGTTTGTCTATGCCAAGCGGCCGTTTGCGGGACCGGAGGCGGTGCTGGCCTACCTGGCCCGCTACACCCACCGGGTTGCGATCTCGAACAGCCGGCTGATCCGCGCCGACGACAGCGGCGTGACGTTCACCTGGAAGGACTATCGGGTTGAGGGTCGCGCCCGCTGCAAGACGATGACGCTGGCTGTCGACGAGTTCATCCGCCGCTTCCTGCTTCACGTGCTCCCGCGCGGCTTCCATCGCATCCGGCATTATGGCCTCTTCGCTCACGGCTCACGCGCCGCCAACCTGACGCGAGCCCGCGCGCTGCTTGGTGCGCGTGAGCCCTGTGCAACGGTGACCGCAGACCCGACTGGCGCCACAGCTCCACCATGCCTGACGCAGCCCTGTCCCTGCTGCGGCGGGCGCATGCTCATCATCGAGCGGTTCGCGCGCGGGTCTTCGCCAATACACCGGCCATCGTCCCCGAGTGCTGTGATCCGGGTCGACACCTCATGAAACCGATGGCCCCACGACGCTGCCGCCCTGCTGTTCGTCACCGCCGTTGGTCCTGCGCCAGCCACCCGGGCACTCGGCCGAATGAGGCGTATACCCCGCGAATGGAGCATCAATGGTCACCGTCGCGCCAACTCGGCCATGGCGATGATGCCCCGCTCCAGCCCACCGATGTCGCCACTCCGCTGGCGTGGACGCGTCGACGCCGATCCAGTCCCCGATCCAAAGCGCCCAAATCCCCATAGATGAGCGCACCACGCGCGGCGCCCAACTGTTCCGCAGGTTCCTTCCCTGGAGGCTTCCGGACGCCGGCCCCAGTGCATGTGCCTACGTCGCGATGGCCGGCATCCGAAACCCTTCACAATAGAAGACAAAAATCACGAAGAGATCGCTGCCCGAAGGCGGACGAGGCATTCGCGCCATACTCGCGGGCCGCTCGAACCGAAGAGGGCAGGATGGCGCTGGCTCGGATGCAAGCCAACGCTGCTAGCGCCCTATAAGAGTATTGATGGGCTGGGAAGGTCCGAACGCGGCTGGGTCACGCCCGGCGGGCGCCGTCTCGTCGGCTGGAGATTAGCTTCAGCCAAGGCGGCGAATGGAAGGCGCTCATCAGCAAGTACATCGGGATCATTCCGTTCAGCCACGACGTATGTTCCGCGGCCGAGCAGAGGATATCCGACTGGCCGCCGCCGAGAACACCCGTGAGCAGCGCCATGATTGCGAAAGTCGGCGCGGCCGCGAGACATAGCCAGTCGGCTGCGCGGAGGGCGGCTGAATGCCTGCTTTCAGAACGGATTGCGCCGCCAGCGCATCCGCCAGGATAGGCCTCGCTCATGTCGTTTCTCCGGCAAAGCGTCAATCGCGCCACTAATTCTCGAGAGCAACGAACAGCCCCTGGACCGAACCAGCCGCCGGCGCTGCCTTCGCAACCGGCGCCGGCTCATAGCGGTCGTGGTGGCGCACCCAGTCCATCTTGTACTCCACGTCTCTCTCATCGCGGCCCTTGGGCGTTAGGTCGAGTATGTTATAGGTGCCCATCATCACCTCCACACCGCGCCCGTAGGTCGAGTAGGTGTGAAAGACATCGCCCGTGTCATCCTTGTAGAACACGCTGATGCCGGGCCATTCCTCGTACGCGAAGGGCCACGTACCGTAGTTGTAGTAGAGCTCACCTTTGGCCATTTCTTCCGGCGTGAAGCTGACGCCGAAGTCGTAGTTGAACTCGCTGCCGTGCGAAGACACCCACTTGAACTGCCAGCCCATGCGTTGGCGAAAGCCCTCGATTTTGGCCAGCGGCGCGCGCGAGACGGCCACCAGCGTGACGTCGCGATGGGCCAGGTGCACATTCATGCCGTCGCTGTGGTCAGCCATGAAAGAGCAGCTCGGGCACCCTTGCTCCCACCCCGGGGCGAACATGAAGTGCTGCACCAGCAGTTGCCGGCGATCTTCGAACAACTCGGCGAGCGTGCGCCGGCCCTCGGGCGCGTCGAAAACGTAGTTCTTATCGATGCGCACCCACGGCAGCGCGCGGCGCTCGCGGGCTATCTGGTCGCGCAGGCGCGTCAGCTCCTTTTCGTGCGCCAGCAGCGTCTTGCGCTCGGCAACCCATTCGTCCCTAGATACGACGCGATAGTTTTCGGTGCTAACCAGGCGAACCCCGGCAGTGCCGGTTATCTGCGTTTTCATAGCTTTCGCTTCCTCCTTCGGCTATCCATTCGCTTCTCGATACTGTCGGTGGTTATCTGTCGCGAGAAACACTTAGCGCCATGCATCGAAACGTTTGGAGTGACAAATGTGACGGGATTCCGATGGACTCGCTGATCACGGCTGCGGCGCGGGCTCTCGCCGCGGGTGACCTCCTCGGCGTATTGAAACGGGTTGGCCTGCGGGATGACGCGCCTGCCCTCGCGCTTCGTGGTATCGCGATGGCGCAACTCGGCGATTTCGTGCGAGCGAAGACTCTTCTGCAAAGTGCGGAACGCGCCTTCGGTCCCAGAGAGGCCGTGGCCCGCGCGAGGTGTGTCGTCGCCGAGGCTGAGATCGCGCTCGTGTCGCGCGACCTGGGCTGGCGGCCGAAGGCGCTCGACGCGGCGCGGGCGACGCTCGAAAAACATGGCGACTGGGTGAACGCCGCGCATGCGCGGCATCTCGAGGTCCGGCGTCTTCTCCTGATCGGGCGTCTCGACAAGGCCGAGCGTGCGCTCGCCGAGCTCGATCCGGCGCCATTCCCGCCCGCGTCGCGGGCCGCCTACGAACTGGTCGTAGCGGGGATCGCAATGCGACGCGTTCGGGCCAAGGTGGCACGCGCTGCGCTCGCTCGAGCCGAGCGTGCCGCATGCCAGGTAGGTATCGCTGCACTGATGAGGGAGGTGGAAAGCGCATTCCTCGTCCTGAACACGCCCGCGGCGCGCCTGATCGCGCGTGGCGAGGAGCACCTCCTCGTGCTTGAGGAGGTTGAAGCAGTGCTCGAGTCTGGGACTCTCGTCGTGGATGCGTGCCGTCATGTCGTGCGTGGCGAAAACATGGTGGTCTCGCTCGCCAGGCGTCCAGTGTTGTTCGCGCTCGCACGTGCGCTCGCCGAAGCATGGCCCGGCGAACTGTCGAGGGATGCGCTCATCAAGCGAGCGTTCCATGCAAAGCACGCCGATGAATCGCATCGCGCACGCTTGCGAGTAGAGATTGGGCGGCTTCGCGCCGAGCTCCGCTCGCTCGCGTGCGTGAGCGCGACGAAACAAGGGTTCGCGCTGGCGCCGCGCAGCGCGTGGGAGGTCGTCGTGCTGGCGCCGCCCGTCGAAGACCAGCACGCATCTGTAATAGCATTACTCGCCGACGGTGAGTCGTGGTCAAGCTCGGCTCTGGCGCTTGCGCTGGGAGCCAGCGCACGCACAGTGCAGCGGGCCCTCGGTTCGCTTGCGATCGCAGGCAAGGTGCGATCCTATGGTCGCGGGCGAGCACGCCGCTGGATGACCGCGCCCGTGCCGGGATTCACGACAACGTTGTTACTCCCCGGTCCACTGCCGAGTGACTAGAACCGAGATATGAAAAGATCAGCAGCCGAAATCCTCCGCGACTATGGCCCATTTCCGGACGCCGACCACGTGCATGGTGTGACGTTTGACGGCCAGCACGTGTGGTTTGCGTCAGGAGACAAGCTGAGCGCCTTCGATCCGGAGAGTGGAAAGACGGTGCGCTCGATCAATATCGCCGCCCATGCAGGAACCGCCTTCGACGGCAAGCACCTGTTTCAGATTACCGAGGATCGCATCCAGAAGATCGATCCGGAAACTGGCCGTGTGCTCTCGACGATCCCGGCGCCTGGCGGCGGCGGTGACTCGGGGCTCGCATGGGCGGAAGGGACACTCTGGGTGGGGCAGCACCGAGGCCGGAAGATCCACCAAATCGATCCCGAAACGGGAGCTGTTCTTCGCACTATCGAATCCGACCGTGTCGTTACCGGCGTCACCTGGATCGACGGCGAGCTCTGGCACGGCACTTGGGAAGGCAACGAGAGCGACGTGAGGCGGGTCGATCCTCGAACGGGACAGGTTCTGGAGAAACTCGAGATGCCGCCTGGAGTGGGTGTCTCGGGGCTCGAGTCCGATGGCAGCGATCGGTTCTTTTGCGGTGGCGGAAGCAGCGGGAAGGTGAGAGCCGTCCGCCGCCCCAAACGAGACTCCGCGGCTAAGCCGAAGACGTAAGGACGAGCGTGCCAGAAGGCGCGAATAAGAGCGCTCACGAACGTCCGCTTCAGGCCTCATAAACTGACGAAATCGCTACTTCCGGCACGTGCCCAGTTCCCGACATTTGCGACCGCTCTTCATAACGGACCTTCGCACGACGGCCGATTGCGGATCCCTCAGACCGACCGCCGCCGCCCGCCGAATCCACCGGAACAGGCCTAGCTCATGGCTTCGTGCTCGCATGTTGGTTCCGGAACGCCGCCTCTCCGGCGTCCGACACCTCGACCCACTTCTTGTCGGGCGCTGCGTCGGCGACGTAGCTGTCGTGCCAGTTCCACCACTTGTAGGTCGGGGTCTGAGGATAGCCCTCGGGCGAGTCCTCCCAGACCTCCTGCCGACCCAGCGGCGTGATGTCGAGGTAGTTCCAGGTGCTCCCCATCTGCTCGTCGCCACGGTTGTTGATGAAGTAGGTCCGGAACACACGGTCGCCGTCGCGGTAGAACACGTTCGTGCCGTGCCACTCGTCCACACCGAAGTCGGCGTCAAAGCTGTCCGTGAGGGTGAACCATGGCATCTCCCAGCCCATCCGCGCCTTCAGCCGGGCAATGTCCGCCTGAGGCGCACGCGAGACGAAGACGAGGGTGGTGCCACGGGCATTCAGGTGGGAGACGTGGGCGACCTGGTCGGCCACCATGGAGCAGCCGCGGCAGGCGTGGTCGGGCCAGCCGAACACTCCCGGCTCGAAGAAGGCGCGGTAGACGATCAGCTGACGCCGGCCGTCGAACAGGTCGAGCAGGCTGGCTCTGCCCGCGGGGCCCTCGAACGCATACGCCTTCTCCACCGCCATCCACGGCATTCGCCGGCGCTCGGCGGCCAGGGCGTCACGGGCGCGGGTCTGGGCCTTTTCCTTCACGAGCAGCTGCTCGCGCACCGCCTCCCACGCCTGCTGCGACACGACCGGCGGTGTCTTCATGGCAGGCTGCCCGCCTTTCCGTCCGTTCTCGACCGATGCAGTCATGGCTTTTGAAACCTCCAAATTTGGGCAAATTTCCCGCGCCTTGGCTGGAGCGCGATTCCGTTTGCGGCTCATCGCTCGTTGTTGGGCGTGGATAGTTTGGCACCGGAAATCGAATGGTGCGAGTAACAAGTGTGGCGGTATTCCAATGGGGTCGCTGATTACAGCCGCGGCGCGTGCGCTCGAAGCGGGTGATCCCCTCGACGCATTGAACCGCGTCGCGATGCGCGACGATGCTCCTGCGCTCGCGCTTCGAGGAATCGCGATGGTCCTCCACGACCGCTTTCCGGAACGCGATCCGATGAGCGCGAGGTCCGGTTTGGGTCTTGGTTGTGTCAAAACGCTGACGTGTCGCTCGGTGGAGCAATTTTATGTCTTGCGAGGCTGAATCGACCGGAGATTCCTCGGTGCATGGGGCTGAAATTGTACAGGTAGTTCGTCGAGATCGGACCTGTTCGCGTTTTTACACAGGCTGGGTCTGGTACAGCCTTTAAGCGTGACTTCGTAAGGGTCCGCTTCACGTTTCTATTGCGGAAGTTCGACTTAGGGAAGCCCTGTGCCAAAGGCGGACCTTTCCTGTTCAAAGCCTTGCAATCACTCGATTTGCTGCACCGCAGGAGGCGTCGAGGGCCGCACTCTTTGGCCAGTAGGCACGCAGATAACGGGCTAAGTCGGCTCCCTTCGGTGCGAGCAGCCAGATCGCCCGCTGCGCCTCGGGCGCTGGGTCGGCCTGCACGTAGATCGTGAGCGAGCCATCCGGGTTGGGTTGCAGTGTCTTATTCTTGGTGCCCAATGAGTAGTGCCTGATCTCGTTCGGCACGAAGAAGTGATGCTCGTCGTACAGGGTCAGCGACCAGAACCCAACTACCGGCGGCGCCCGGTCCCTGGCGAAGGTTACTGCAAACGCAATTGCAGCAACGGGCCAACCAGGACGGCGTCGGCCTTCAGCCTCATGGTTCGTTCCTTGGATGGGCTCAGTTGGTCCGTTGATTCGGAGGCGGGAAGTAAATGCCGTTCGATACCCCGTCGGTGGGGCCGTAGTACCGGAAGGTCAGGCGGTAGATCGATCCTTTCGGCGTCGGCAGCCGATTGCCTTCCGGCGCGCTGACAGGCTTCTCGGCAGCGAGGTAGAGGGTCAACGAGCCATCACGCCTGTATTCGGGCGTGGATTGCTCGTTGATCTGTGAAAGTTGGGATTTGACCGATCAGACAGTGTCTGATCGAATCCTGTCCGACGTGTTGGGGTGCAGGCTTTCATCCCGGCTTGACAACCCGAGGGCTTGGGCCCGACAGGCGGTCAAGTCCCGTAGCCGCGCAGCGGTGCGCCAGGGGCGCAGGGCTTGACGGCATGGCGGAGCCCCAAGCGATCAATCATAGGCCGGGATGAATTCGGTCGGACACTGTCCGTCCAATCAAGTCCAGGATTCTACAGTTGATCAGATGCTTCTCCTTCGGGTTGGGCAAGCCCCTCACCTCATGCCTCCCCAGCTGGGTCATGCTGGGGCGAGCTTCAATGCCGCAATGCCTGCCACCACGAGCCCGATCCCGCCCAATCGCATGGGGTTGAGCGACTCACCGAACAGGACAACACCCAACAGGACAGTTCCTACGGCACCGATCCCCGTCCAAATGGCATAAGCCGTGCCGACCGGAAGGGCCTCCAGGGCGCGTCCGAGCAGGAAGACAAAGCCGCCGAGAAGAGCCAGGGACAGGATACTCCAGCCGAGCCGCGTGTAGCCCTGGGCATACTTCATAGAGATCGCCCAGGCGACGTCGAGAAGCCCTGCCACAACGAGCAATATCCAAGCAAGACCCTGGCTCATGTCACCCCTCCTGATACGCCTTGAGAAGATATGCGTCGTGGCCGGCAAGAAACGCCCGCAGCCGGTCGCCGTAATCCGGATCCACCGCGTTCTGCTCGACAGTGCCGCGCGCCAGCGGCCGACCTTTGGCAGCGTATCGAACATGTGGAGCGCAACGAGTGTGTCGAACACGTCGAAGTACCGGAAGATCGGCGCAAAGACGGCATCGACGAGGCTGAAGCGGTCACCGGCAAAGTATGGCCCGTCGCCGAGCACCGCTTCGAGCCGGCCGAACTTTGCAATGATCCCATCCCGCTTTCCGGCGAACGTGACCGGCTCGGGTGTCGTCTCCAGAACCCAAAGATCCGCCAGGATCGTGGAGCCGAACTCCATCCAAGCCCGATGACGAGCCCGCTCCAGCGGATCGTCCGGGTGAAGCCGAACGCCGTCCTGCGTCTCCTCGACATACTCGCAAATCACGCTACTCTCGAAGAGGACCGCCTCCGCTCCGCGTCCATCCTGGACGCGGAGCAATGGCACTTTTCCGAGCGGGGACAGCGCAAGGAACCAGTCCGGCTTATGGGCCAGGTCGACCGTGACGCGCTCGAACGGTACACCCTTCTCGAGCAAGGCGATCGCCGCCCGCTGCACGTACGGACAGAGATGGTCACTGATGAGGGTGAGCCTCGTCATGACTGCGCTCCTGCCAGGGTAGCCGGAGCCTTGAGGCCTTCTACATCTATGGCTTCGCGGACCTTCCTGCGTGAGCCGATACGCTCCATGAAGGTGCGAAGGTGCGGAAAGCCTGAAAGATCGATCCTCGCAAACCCTGACCAGCCCACGATGGTGAACAGATAGGCGTCGGCGACGCAGAACCGATCGCCCATGACGAACGGGCCGGACGCTGCCAAATGGTCCTCCACGAAAGCGAGCCGCTGGGCGATCTTGTCCCGCGCGACGCCCTGGGCCTGCGCACCATATTCGGGATGGAACAGCCACGGGCTGTACATCTTGTGCAGTTCGGTCGCGATGAAGGTCAGCCAGGATTGGACACGATAGCGCTCGGGCGTGCCCGCCGGTGGGACGAGGCCTGACGCCGGATTCAGATCGGCAAGATACTGGACGATCACGGCACCTTCGGTCAGCAGCGAACCGTCATCGAGGCGCAGGGCCGGCACATAGCTGTTCGGGTTGACAGTCGTGAAGTCGATGCCGGTTGCCGTGACGTGGGGTGTTCTGCGGATGTCGACCCGTTCGAGCTCGAGCGGGATGTCCGCCTCCCTAGCGACGATGTGCGGCGACAGCGAGCAGGTGCCGCTGGCATAGTAGAGTTTCATGGAAGAACCTTTCCGGGTGATGGGCGGCTGTTCATGGCAGCAAGGTAGGTCCTGCGCTTGTGCAAGGCCACTTGGGGTTTCACCAGTGGCACTTGCGTGACTGCAAATGCCTGAACTGCTATTATCCGGGCATGGATGACTGGAACGACTTTCGCCTGATCTTGGCTGTGCAGCGTGCCAGCATGCTGACGGCTGCCGCGAAGGCGCTGGGCATCGACCATTCCACGGCCTTTCGCCGCCTCAATGCGCTTGAGGCGAGGATCGGGGTCCGTTTGTTCGAGAGGCTGCCGGGCGGGATTTATCAAGCCACTCTCGCCGGCGAGCGCATGGCCGTGGCGGCCGAACGGATGGAGGACGAGACACTCGCTCTGGATCGCGATCTGGTTGGTCAGGATCACCGGCTGTCCGGCCGGGTGCGGGTCACGTCATCGGAAACACTCGCCTATGCGAGACTGACGCAGCACCTGGCGGCGTTTCGCCAAGTGCAGCCTGGTATTGAGGTCGAGCTGATCATCGACAATCGTGTCCTCAGCCTGTCGCGTCGCGAGGCGGACATTGCCTTGCGGCCAGTCCGGCCAAAGGAGGGCGACCTTTGGGGCCGCAAACTCGCCGATGTGGCCTGGGCCTTTTATGGAGCACCCGCTCGTCTGGATGAAAGGGATGGCCCTCTTTCCGGTCTGGATGATCTCTGCAACCATCCTCTCCTCGGTTGGGAGGAGACGGCCGTGGGAATTCGGGCAGCCGACTGGCTTGCTCACACCGCACCGCCCACGGCCTTCGTCTACCGGACAAACAGCCTCGTCAACCAGCTTACTGCCGCCAAGGCCGGCATCGGTCTCGCCCTCCTGCCCTGTTACCTTGGCGACCGTGAGCCTCGTCTCGTGCGAGCCTTAAGCGCTCCCGTGCCGGAACTGACAGGCGAACTCTGGATCGTCACCCATGTCGACCTCAAGGGCACGGCGCGGGTCCGCGCGTTCTTCGACGTGGTCGGCGATGGCTTAGCCCGGGAACGCAGCCTCTTCGAAGGACGGGAAGGACAGCAGGGATAGGGCATCATGGCGACGCTGGTGAGATCACGGTCGAGGTCCGGAATGAGCATCACCAGCGGATGCTGACCGTCACGGTGTCGCTAGAGATCCATCGGGCGGACCCAGAGACGCTGCCCCCACGCGCGTGAAATTGCGTTGCGAATTTCGCATAACGCCTAGTCTGGAACGCGATTTGAGGTGCTCGGAAAGTCTTCGCCGCGCCTTATGGAACGCCGCGTGCCCTCATCAGTAATAACTGCACCGCAACAGACCCTGGCTGGCACGCGAGGACTCGCGAATGCTTGTCCTGGGAGAAGCCGGGGATGAGCACCTTTCGTGACGTGGGACGTGCTCCTTGCGTGGCTCGAAGCCCCACAGCTTACGAACAAGCGGGGCAGAAGCACGGCCGGACCATCCCATTACTGGGCCTTCCGAGCAATACCCCCTAGGGATATCCGATCCTGCGAGTTGACCCTCTGACCCCAGAATGGCTGCGATGGATTAAGTTGGCAGTCGACACCGGCAACTAAACGCTACCCTGGAACCAGCGTTCCCCCGTCCCGTTTCTGGGATGCCTTTCTGCTTTGCTGGAGCCCAGCCATGGCCGATCAGGAGAAACGTCCCGCCCCCACTGAACTGGCAGCCGATCATGATCAACCTGCTCCTGGTCGCGAAGCCGATATGCACCTGAAGCCGGACAGCGATCTGTCCAACTACAAGCCTGCCAACAAACTCATCGGGAAGGTGGCCCTGATCACTGGCGGCGACTCCGGCATCGGTCGAGCTGTCGCGATCGCCTACGCCATGGAAGGGGCGGATATCGCAATTGCGTACAACCACAGTGAAGGCGATGCGGCTGAGACATGCCGTCTCGTCGAGCAACGCGGCCGGCGCTGCCTGGCGCTCCTTGCCGACGTCACCGTGAGAGCTGATCGTGAGCGCATCATTGGAGAGACCGTGTCTCGTCTGGGCAGGCTCGACATTCTCGTCAACAATGCCGCGTATTTCGAAGGCGATGGCACGCTGCTCGATCTTGAGGAAGAGGGTCTACGGCGCGTCTTCGATACGAACATCATCGCTTACATGCTGATGGCGCAGGCCGCGCTGCCGCATCTCGAAAAGACCGGCGGCTGTATCATCAACACCTCCAGTACCACATCACTGCTCGGCAAGAAGGGCGCTTTGGCCTATTCGAGCAGCAAAGGAGCCGTGAATGTGTTCACCAAGTCTCTCGCGGACGAACTCGCAGGAAAATACATCCGCGTCAACGCCGTGCTCCCAGGTCCCTTCTGGACCCCGGCCATTGCCACCTCGGGTGAGGCGACGGTCAGGAGCTTCGGCACGTTCACAATGATGGGTCGCGCTGGCCAGCCGGAGGAGATTGCACCGGCTTACGTGTTCCTGGCCGCCGATGCATCATTTGTGACGGGAGCGTTGCTTGAGGTCAGTGGGGGCTTCAAGTCCGTTGACTGAAGGGAGCCGCAAGATGGCGAGCGCGACCGACCAGGATGGCACCTACCCGCCTCTTGATGTCCTCAAACCCGTGACGGAGGGGGTCTGGATCGTCGACAGTGGCCCCCTTCACGTATTCGGGTTGACGCTGCCCATTAGAATGACGGTGCTGCGTCTGTCCAGCGGCGATCTCTGGCTTCATTCGCCCACCCGATTTACAGCGGAGCTCCGCGCGCAGCTCGAGCAGCAGGGGCGGATTGCGCATCTTATCGCACCGGATGTTGCGCATTGGTCGTTCCTGCAGGATTGGCAGAGGAACTGCCCAAATGCTCAGACTTGGGTGGCTCCCGGCCTGCAAGAGCGCAGGCAAGTGCAGAAGGCCGGTGTCAAGATCGACCATATCCTCTCCGAGGCCCCACCTACGGAATGGGCCGGTGAGCTGGAGCAGATCATCGTCCGCGGCCTAGGGTTTAGCGAGGTGGACTTCTTCCACCGCTCAAGTCGAACACTGGTCCTGACGGATCTCGTTCAGAACCTGGAAATGGAGCGCCTGCCTGCTATCACGCGGATCATGGCACGTCTGAATGGTATTGCGGCACCGTGGGGCCGGGCACCCATCTATCTTCGCCTTGTCGTGGAGGCGAACAGACGCGAGGCGGCACAGGCGGCGGCTCGGCTCGTCGAGTGGCAGCCGGAGCGAGTGATCTTTAGCCACGGACGCTGGTTCGAGCGGGATGGGACCGAAGCCCTTAGACGATCCCTGGATTGGCTCGTAGGCTAAGCTGAGCTTCAGCGCGTCGGCAGCAAAGTGGCGAACTGTGAGCTCGTTCAGGGCTCACCCCAGGGTCGAGGGCTCTGTTGCATTAACCTGTCAAGCCACAGGATGTAGTGGCGATCGCGCGTGGCAAGCACGCTACAGATTGTGCCTCGTGAAGTTAATGCAACAGAGCCCTAGGCCTAAACGTCATCAATAATCACATTGCCAAACGGGCGCCATCCAGACATGACGGTGCCGTCGGATCCTATCCTTAAGCCGCCGCCTCATCCTCGGCATTCGTATCGGCTTCCGGACCGGTACCTTTCACCGGATGCGGTGCCTTGGCCAAGTTTTGCTCAATGAGCGTTAGCGCTTCCGTATGAGTGATCCCATAGACGGCGGAGAACTCACAGAGCAGCGTCTCAAGGGCCGACTCGTAGAGCGTGCGTTCGCTATACGATGCCTCTGCCTGCTCAGGAGAACGGTAGAGATCGCGCACGACTTCGGCGACTGAGATCAGATCACCTGATTTGATCTTCGCTTCATACTCCTGACCTCTGCGAGACCACATGCCCCGCTTCACCCGGGCGCGACTGGTGAGGACCACAAGCGCCTTCTCGACCAATGCGGGCTCTGCAATCTTTCGCATCCCTACACTGGCAACTTTGGCGATGGGAACACGAACGGTCATCCTGTCTTTCTCGAAGAAGATGACGAACACTTGGAGCCTGAATCCAGCAACCTCCTGTTGCTCGACAGCAGTAATCAGCCCCAGTCCATGCGCCGGGTAAACCACGGTTTCACCGGTCTTGAATGCAAGAGTAGCCTTCTTGGCTGTCGTCATGGGTACAAGCTTCCTTTAGCACCAACGCCTCTGAGCGATGGCATTTCACTGTCTCCGCTTTGAACGTCCGCGGAGACACACGATTGGACGGCAAAACTCGAAATGCTTATTGGCTTGACCTGATCAGCAAAAGGCGACCAGACACCCCTACGACCTGCACCCTCCGCATGATCGGACGACTCGCCACAAAGGCGGCGAGGCAATTTCCTGGGCGGGCTGTTCTAATTTCTGATGAGTGTTGATCAGGGCCAGGGGTGATTACGCGTGGCGGCGTGGGCTTGCCTTACCACAAGCAAGCTCCAATTGCAAAAATTGAACCCCTAACGACAAACCCGCTAGAGAGGGTTTTGTCCCAACTCCTCCGGCACAGGGACGAGAAAGCAGCAGATCCGACCTACCGCCCTCATGCGGCGAGCAGGTGAAGCGGCACGGCGAGTGACAGCTGCTGACTGCAGACATAATTCGCCTGCTGTTTACGCATCATATGGATCAACTCAATGCCACCCCGGATCACGCGGGCACTGTCAGCGGACTTGAAGCCGAGCATCGATCGCGCGCGGTGTTTGATGGCGCGGTGATCCTGCTCAATGCGGTAATTGAGGTATTGACTCTGCCGGATCCTGATCGGCTTGAGCCTGCGTCTTGAATGGTCCTGCAGTCGGCTCTCGGCATCACACAATAGGATGGTTTCCCGATTGGTCTGGCTCCTATTGATGCGAATCCGCTCGGGTCGGCATGCCGCTTCAGGGGTCTGGTTAAGAAGCGTTCGGCAGCCACCAAGTTGCGTTGTTCGCTGAATCAGAGCTCGACCGTGTCGCCATTGCTATCGATGGCTCGGTAGAGATACATCCATCGCCCGCGAACTTTGATATCTTATCCACATGCCATTTTCGACTGACTGGTCGCTTTCGTCTATTGGACTGCTCCAGCAACTCGGATGAGTACCGGACCACCCAGCAACCGACCGTAGCATGATCCGCGGAGATGCCTCGCTCGGCCATTCTCTCCTCGAGATTTCGGAGGCCAAGGTTGTAAGCGAGGTACCACCGCACGCAGAAAAGGATTACCGATCGATCGCATTGCTTGCCCTTGAACATCTTGCTTCACCCTTTCTCGCCAGAACAAGCCATAGGTCGCGATAGGAGAGAAAGGGTCGCTATAGAACCGACCATACCCTGCACGGGCTCTTCTGCTGATCGGTGTTGGCCATCTCATTTGCGCTGCCAAAGGCGCGGTGGGAACCTGCGCCACAGTGTGACGTTTGCACATGGCTTACCGCCGCAAGGTTGAGGGTCAGTAGATGCAGCAGCGATGGCCCGAACGGCTTTGGATCGTCCGCCACGGCGAGAGTGCTGGTAACGTGGCGCGTGATGCTGCCCACGCAGCCGGCTTGTCCCATATCGACATCGCCGATAGGGACGTGGATGTCCCCCTGAGCTCGCTGGGAGAACAGCAATCCCGTGCCCTAGGACGTTGGTTTGCTTCTCTTCCGGAAGAGGATCGCCCCAATGTTGTGCTGACCTCCCCCTACCTCCGAGCACAGCGCACTGCCGGGTTGATCGATGCCGAAGGAGGTGTTTGTGCCAAGCGCAACACCTTTGTGGTCGACGAGCGGCTGCGCGAGAAGGAGTTCGGCGTTCTCGACCGCCTCACGCGGTCGGGCATCGAGCAGCTGCATCCCGATCAGGGCGAGTTCCGCCGGCTCCTGGGTAAGTTCTATCACCGGCCACCGGGCGGAGAGAGCTGGTGTGACGTTATCCTGCGCCTTCGTAGCGCACTGGACACCATCTCACTGCACCACAGCGGGTGTCGCGTGCTGATCGTCGGACATCAAGTTGTCGTTCTATGCTTGCGCTACCTTCTTGAGAATATGACCGAGCAGCAGATCCTTCACATCGATGCTGAGGGCGATGTTGCGAATTGTTCAGTCACTGAGTACCGCTTAGATCCAAGCATCGGCGAACATGGACAGCTAATCTTGCAGAGCTACAACTTTGTGGCTCCGCTTGAGGAAGCTGGCGCGCCTGTAACATCAGAGCCTGACGCCAAAGTCGCAGCACGATGAGCGATGGCGCGATCACAGCTGAATTTTTGAGCCGTACGCCACTGCGGCAGCCGGCAGACGATGGCGACAAGGACCAGCGCGGCCGTGTGCTGGTGATTGCCGGAAGCTTGACTGTGCCTGGGGCCGCTCTGCTTGCCGCGACTGCGGCATTGCGTGCGGGAGCCGGCAAGCTTCAGATCGCGACCTGCCAGAGCATCGCGATCCAGCTTGGTCTCGCCGTGCCAGAGGCGCTTGTCCTCGGCTTGCCTGAGACTCGGTCTGGCGAGATTGATCCGAGCGCCGCCTTGCTTCTGCGTGAGCGGACGACACGCTGTGACGCGGTTCTGATCGGACCGGGCATGATCGATGAGCAAATGGCTGCCGCGTTGACGGCCAACGTATTGGACTGCGATCCAGGCGCAGCATTCGTTCTGGACGCTGCGGCGTTGGGGAAGCTGAAAAACTTGGCAACCGTTCTTGCCCGCCACAATGGCCAGGTGGTGATCACGCCTCATGCGGGCGAGATGGCCAACCTGCTGAGTATCGACAAGCATGAGATCCTGCGCAACCCGGCCGAGGTTGCGACCGAGACGGCGAGTTTGCTCAACTGTGTTGTGGCGCTCAAAGGATCCTGCACCTACATCGCTGCTCCAGGCGGGGGTGCATGGACGTACAATGACGGCAATATCGGCTTGGCGACATCAGGCTCAGGAGATACGCTCGCGGGTATCATCGCGGGCCTTCTAGCCCGCGGCGTTACTCCGCTCCAGGCGGCGCAATGGGGCGTTTACCTTCACGGCGAGGCCGGCAATCGGTTGGCGCAATCCCGCGGTCCTCTTGGATTTCTCGCCCGCGAGCTTCTCGCCGAGATCCCTGTGATCATGGCGGCCTTCCATCATGTTCGATAGCGCCCCTTGAGCGTCCTTCATGAGAAAGGGAGACTGCGACAGAGTACTGAAGCGCATCGTTGGCGTAGACACGACAATGAGGATCGGCCGCACGGTGCTCTTGGGCACGACCCTCCGTCGATCCAAAGAATGGGCTCGGCGCAGATCCATGCCTGCCAATGCAGGATCCGGATCAGTTAACGAGTGAGAGTTTCTCGGTAGCCCGCAGGTTCTCGTTGGCCCACATCGCGGCTTGGGTGCGATTGGCGGCACCGATCTTGCGCAGGATCGATTTCACGTGAACTTTGATCGTCGACTCCGTGATATCGAGCCTCCTGGCAATGACCTTGTTGGCGTCGCCGCCCATCAGGGACTGCAAGATGACAGTCTCTCTGGGCGACAGTTTCGTCACCCTCGGATCAGGAGCGCTTTTCTCAGATGTCGATGAGATCCGACCAACGCTCGAAACCGTTGATGCGTGATTGAGAAGGCAGTTGACTACGCTTCTGGGCAGGATCTGCTCGCCGAGCACCGTCAGTTCGAGGACGTTGATCAGTACTTCACGACTTACCGTGGCAAGGCAGAAGCTATCAACCCCGGCCGAGACCGCAAGCTGGATTAGGTTAAGGTCAAAGTCGTTGGCGATGGCCGCAACGCGAGCTGAGGGACGTTGCCTCTTGGCGCCTTCAACAAGCATGATTGTCTGTTCAAGAGATCCGCTGGCATCAACGATATACAGAGCAGGTTCTGCCTGACCTGATAATGAGGTGTCTCCAGTACGCCCGCTGACGGCTACACCGAAGCGGGTCCCATTCAGCAGATGCGTCAGACCAGCCCCAAGCAGCGCATTGCCACACAGTAATACAGTTGCGACACGCGCGCTTGAGCTTTCTGCTTGTCCAATTGAGTTTGTCGCGCCGCCGGATTTATCGCCAAACATGTCCCGAGCCTTTGTATGGTCCGACGCAACTACTGCGCGTTCGTCACAGATGATGAAGAACCCGGCGTGAGCAATAGCAGACAGCCACTACTACTTACTACGAGGTACACATTAGTACGTAAGGGCGCCGCCACGTTAAGCCTGATTTAAAGATGCCATGGACAGCGATCTGATCAGCCACCTGCGGAGAGAAGCTGTGTTCCTTTTGCAACCATGGATGTGCCAATGCCTCGGATCAGTTGACGAGAGTCCAGTCAAAGGTGGGTTGTCTGCCCCTTTGCCAACGGACACTATGCGATTCTTCATCTCCATCGTAGCGCGGGGCGCAATCCCCCTCATCGGCTTTCTCGCCCAAGCTGCCGGGATGTAGGCTCAGACCCTAAACGGCATTCGCATCGGGGAAGCGATCGCGTCGGCATCGAGGACCGTGGGCAAGCCAACCTTCAAGGTTACCGCAGGGCCGCACGAGGAGGTTGGGAGATTGCCTGACGGCAACTAGCTCGCGCTCGCCACCGATCCAGGGAACGGGCGGATCGCCTATGCGAGGAGACCAGTGGAGGCCGGCCAACTTCCCTGGCTTCACGTACGGCGGCCAGGTCCGTTGGGTATGTGCCTGACCTCAAGGTCACGTCAGAGCCCGGCAAGAAGTTGATAGCCGCCGCCAGATCACGGCCGTAGGTTCTAACATCCTGGAACGCGGCTTACAGGCCTAGCGTTGAGTTGCGCAGGATGCCGCTAAACCTGTGTCGAGTGCTCTGGAGGGCTTGTAGTGAACATCCCCGGTATCAACAACCGATCCGTGCCCGACAAAGAAGAGCGTCAGTCTGCGGAGTGTCTCCCGGACAATAAGCTGCCCGAGAACTCGCAGGAGAACCTCGATGCAAGGCTCGACCACGCCATTGAGGAAACCTTCCCAACCAGTGATCCGGTCTCTGTCACCATCACCAAAGGCCCTGAGCCTGACCGTCCCGATCAGGAAGCTCGACCGGAGCGGGACTCAACGGAGCAAGTTCTGGATCAGGTGCGGGAAGCCCTGCATGACGTTACAACGCAAGCGTCTGGACGAGCCCGTGAATTGTATAATCGAGGCGAACATTACGTCCGACAAGCAGGAGAGCAGTACCCAGAGGCCGAGCGGTACATTCGTGCGGGCGAGCGAGCCGTGACCCAGCGGGTGACAGCGAACCCGTTGCTCGCGCTGTTGATGGCAGGTATTGCGGGATATGCGCTGGCGTGGCTGATCCATGGCAAGAAGGGAGATAGGAAACCTGATGTGCCAGATTATGACCGAACCCATCGCGGGTACGCACCACACCGTGAAGGGTAACCTGCGTAGACACGACGAACGGGTGAAACAAGAGTGACCGTCCACCGAGCTCTGAAGCCTCACCCATCGACAAGAACGTTAAGTGTTCTGGCGCTTGAAATGGTGGTGCGATCAGCTCCTCCTGGAGGAACGGGCTATAGGACCGCTTCGCGGGAAACCCTCAAATATCGACGGCTCTTCAAAAGCCGGATTAAGCCGCGACCAAGGATTCGGTGGATGTCGTCTCGCCAACTTTCCGAGCGCTCTCGCGCTGACGGTTGTCCATCGGCTCGTGGCATGCATATAGCGGAACGATCGGAACGCGGACCCAATCCTTGGCACGACAGGCAGGGGCACATTTCCTTGCTGGCGCATTGGACCTTTGTGAGCTCGTTCCCGTTCAAGCCTCGCGGCCTTACTCTTATGGGGTCGCAGGCGCCCTGGCCGGAGTGGAAGTGGTGTTCGGCTCCAGGCCGGGGCGTTTTATTTGAGAGCTAATCCGAATGCTGAGGGCGACACTTCTGGGATTATGTGACTGACCTTCTGAGATGTTGTGAATCAGCAAGAGCAGCGTATCCTCTATAGCGTGGCTTTTCTTTTGTTTTGCAAAGGCAAGTCCACTGGCGCCCTGGTGGTGGAGCCGGAAGACCATGGCCAGGGCGTCCGACCAGACACCAATTGTTTACCTGGTCGCGTCAGAGTTCTTGCATCGGGCGCGTTGCGTATCAGCCCGTCGAAATGCGGGTTGCCCTCTCCCGCAGGAACGCCCTGGCTGAGGCCCAAGACCGTACTCGGCCGGGGCGTTTTCTTTCCGTGTCGGCGGCGTCCTCATCCCTCTCCGCCGCATCGAGAGCATCGACGAGCCTTTGCAGCTCGTCGGACAGCGGGGCCATGAAGGTGTCCTGATAATGCTTGCCCAGCGTCTGCCCTATGAAAGAGGCCAGCGACCTCGGCAGTCAGGATGGGGCACTTTGTTCGCAAGTTCACATATCTCTGGAACCCCCGTCCGTTCGGTCGGTTGATGACGTTCATCCGAATGGAGAACAGAGCATGCAGACATGGTGGCTAACGACGTTGGGCCTGGTGGCGGGACTGTGCACCAGCCTCAGCTTCGTGCCGCAGGTGCTCAAGGCTTGGCGCGAAGGCGACACGGAAGCGATCTCGAAGCGTATGTACGTGGCGTCGCTGATTGCCTACGGGCTTTGGATCGTGCACGGGCTGATGATCACCAGCGTGCCGATTATGCTATTCAACGCCGTCAATGTCGTTCTCGCCGGCCTCATCCTGGTGCTGAAGCTGCGCGGCCTGAAGGCGGCACAGGGACGCTAATTCATGGATATACCGTTCTCAACTCTCGTCGGATTCGGGGCTGGCTGCATCGGCCTCTACAGCCTCTTGCCGCAGGTCGTGAAATGCTGCCGGACCGGTGACGTGGCTGCCATCTCACTACGCATGTTTGCGGTACGCATCTTCGGGCTGCTGCTCTGGACGGTGTACGGCTATGCGCTCGGTAGTTTACCCGTACTAATCTTCAGCGCTCTCGGCTTGGTGCTGAGTACAGTCATTCTGGTCCTAAAGGTTCGTGGCTCCCGCACGCAGCCCGCTGGCGACGAATGCAGCCGGGACGTAGTGCGAGAAGAAAACCCGGGCTCTGCTGACCCCGTCGCAGGCTGAGCCCATGTCTCCACATCGTTGCTGTCGATATCGGGCCAACTCTCGATAATCCAGAATGCCTTTGTCAAATAGGAGCGCGCTGAACGGCGGTCCCCGCTATATTGTCAACGCCGTTTGGATTCTGGTCCCACCGCCTCCGTCTCCTGCGCCTGGCGCGGAGCCTCCCCGGCCTGAACGAGACGGTCCTGCGTCCCTTCCATGGGCGAAACCATCCGGTCCCTTGCGTGGCCCGCGAAACAATTCCGCGCGCCCATCGTTCGTCATGAGATCTGGCTTCGGAGACGGAACCCGGTGCCCAACAGTCGGGTCAGAGCTGAGGATGACGTGATACGCACCGATGCCAATGGCCGTTATCGGTGGTCAGGCTACCTGCTTGGATTCGCGCTCGGCGGCTTCTTTGACGGCATCCTGCTGCACCAGATCCTCCAATGGCATCATCTTCTGAGCGCGATCAACAGCATGGACATCCGCTTCCAGGTGGCCGCCGACGGCTACTTCCATGCTTTCATGTATGTGATAGCGGTTGCAGGACTCTGGCTGCTGTGGGCTTCGAGAAAGGCGCCCGATCGTCCCGCGGGCCGTCTGCTGCTCGCCACGATCCTGATCGGGTTCGGTGCCTGGCACGTGGTGGATGCGGTCCTGTCTCATTGGGTGCTCGGCATCCACCGGATCCGCATGGACAGTGGCAGCCCGCTGATTTGGGATCTTCTCTGGTTCGGTATCTTCGGGGTCATGCCCCTGGTCATCGGCTGGCTGAGAAATGGGACAGACGATGACGACCGGATGCAGGTCAGCCGAAGCGCCACTGTCGTCCGCTTGCTTGCAGGACTTCTCGTCATCGGGGCGGGCGCTCAAGCCTTGCGGCCGGCTCCGGATAACGGGTTCACGACCGTGCTGTTTGCGCCTGGCATCTCTCAAGAGCGCATCTTCAGGGGGATTGGAGCGGTGGATGGACGGGTGGCGTGGACCGACGGGACCGGGGAGCTCGTTGTGATCCGGATCGCTGCTGGGCAATCCCGGCATGCGCTGTTCCGGCACGGGGCAATCCTTGTGAGCGGCGCCGGGTTCCCGGCCGGGTGCTTTGACTACCTTACAACAGGCTGATTTGGGCAACTGCTCCTATATCAGTGTCCGGTTGCCGCATGAGGGGCAGCCACGGGCTTCGACTCCGACGACCCGCGTTGGCGCAGGTAGATGCCGAGCACCAGCAGCACCCCGATCGACAGGAACTCGCTCTGCCAGTTCTGAAAGCTCTCGTACCAGAACTCCGCATTGGTGAGCGTCTCGGCCATGCTTTGCGGCGGTTGCCCATGCCAGAGAGCTTCCTCGTTCATCCGACGCGTGCTCCCGGCCAGGTGAAGGAAGAAGGACACGAGGAACAGCGTCACCAGCGCAATGCTGAGCGAGTGCGAGTAGAGCTTCAGCAGCAAGCCGCCCCGGTGGACGGGCCAGGGCGCATCCGGATCGCTGCGATGCGCGGACGGTGATTCATCTTCCGGGTTGCTCTCGTCGGGCTTCTTGGACTCCGAGGCGCCCTTCTGGAACAGGAAGATGGTCAGCACAACGTAAGCCGCCATCTGGAGGAACTCGCTCTCCCAGTTCTCGAACACGGCCGAGATGAAATGGCCGCTGCCCAGGTAGTCGAGGAAGCCGATCGTGGGCAGCTCATGGAGGCGGAGTTCCTCGGCGTGAGCCCTCCAGCCGGTGAGCGCCTGCCCGATCAAGGAAACCGCGAACAGGATGAACAGGGCGACGGACAGGCCATTGTCACGCAGGAACCGACGCATTCTCCGAACCTCAAGCGGACGCAACTGCCGAGATTCAACGGACCAGCGGGAGCTTTGGTTTCACGACCCTCCAACCCGGAACCGACCCACGGCAGGGTCGTTCAGGATCCCCTGCTTCCACTGCTCACGTGCACTCCCCAAGATCCACCACGTACCAGTCCGCCGACGCCACTACGTCCAGCACTGACAGGCCAACCTTCCGGAACCGGGCCGCGATGGTCATGGGTACGAGATCCGGAGCGGATCGGGCACCCGGGGGGCTGCCAAGGCGTAGATCGGGAGAACCGCTTGGCAGGACAAGCCAAGGTGACACCCCAGCCCTGTGAACAATCGGGCGGGATCGGTCTCGCCGAGCTGAAGGAACTCATCGGCGGGGCCACATCGGCGAGTCGCACTGCCCCGAGATCCGGCATAGCCCGTCAGGTCCAGGGAACCGGAATCCTGACGGCACATTGGTAGGTTCTCGGGCTGAGCCGATTGCCTGTGTGGCCGCTTCCCTGGACGAACGGTGTCCTGCCGACATTCAGGATCGCGTCTGCCGTTGAACATGTCCGACTCAGCCAACCGTAACGAACGGGTTAGATTGCTACAGCCTTGCAGGAGGCAACCTCATGACCAAGACCATCACGTGTCTCTACCAGGATCAACAGAAAGCCAGCGAGATCGTCAGCCACCTCGAGCAGGCCGGCATCTCGCGCGGTGACATCAGCTTCTACTCGACACCCTCCGACGATCTCATCGACGATCTGGAAAATGACGGCGTGCCGCGCACTGATGCCCATGCCTACGCAGAGGGCGTACGCCGCGGAGGGTCGTTGGTCGCGGTCGAATGCGACGATGACGAGGTCGACCGGGTGATCGGCATTCTGGATGATGACGGCGTACTGGACCTCGACGAGCAGCAGACCTCCTGGCGCTCGGAAGGGTGGCAGGGCTACGACGCCTCGACCTCCGGCAGCACGACTGGTGGCCTTGGCACCGCGGCAGCCGGGCTGGCCGGCAGCCTCACCGGATCCTCCGGCACAACCCGGACGGAGATGGGCGCTGGTGAGGACGTGACCGGATCAGCGGACATGACCCGCGCCCGGACAGACACCGCGGGCGTGAGTGGACGCGACGAGGTCATCCCGATCGCCGAGGAGGAACTGCACGTCGGCAAGCGCGAGGTCGGCCACGGCCGGGTGCGCATTCAGTCCCGTGTGGTTGAGCGGCCGGTGCAGGAGCAAGTCAGCCTGCGCGAGGAGCACATCGAGGTCGAGCGCCGTCCCGTGTCTGGCACGACACAGGCAGGCAAGATCAGCGGCGACCCGTTCCAGGAGCGCACCATCGAGGTAGAGGAGCGCAGCGAGGAGGCGGTGGTCTCCAAGGAGGCGCGCGTGGTCGAGGAAGTGGTGGTCCGCAAGGACGTGGAGCGGCGCACTGAGACCGTGTCCGACACCGTGCGCCGCACCGAAGTGGATGTCGAGGACGAGCGCAACGTCCGTGGCACCGGCACCACAGGCTCAACCGACGGCAAGCGCTGATCCCGCTTCAGTCGAAGCCCGGCGCGACGCCGGGCTTCGACACGCTTGCTGAACTATGTGAGGGCTTGCCCGGTTTATCTGTCAGGAGCTTGATCGTCAGGATCAAGCCGCTCGATGACGGCGCGCTGCTTGCGCAAGGTGACCGGCACTTCGACGGCTTCGGTCTCAATGCGGCGCCGGATGTGCAATTCCTCCTTGAGCACGAGGCGCTTCTCGACGACGAGCACTTCCTCGACGATCGGTAGAATCGTCACATCGCCGTCGGTTCTGATCGCGGGTGCGGTCTCGACCACCTTGTCGATGGGCACTCGGGTGACCTCGACGCTCTCGCGCTGCACCTCCGCATGAGCGAGCTCCTCGACGGTGTCGGTGAGCGTCTGCACGCGCACGCGTCCAGTCACGACCTGCCGCTTCGCGATGGTCGCGATCTCCTCGGCGAGCGGAACGACCTCCTCGGACGTCGTGTGGGCGCCGCTTATCGGCGCATCGTTCAGACTCGGCACAGGCTCAGCATCGTGTGGCGGTACGCTCGAAGGGTGAGTTGGGTCGCCCATAGCTGCTCTCTGGTAAGCGAGGACCAACGGGCGTTCGCCCCAGGGGTTCCTTGCGCCTGAACTCCGCGCAATCTTGGCGGCAAGCGCGACAAATCCTTCACCCGCAAGGCAATTCGTCTGTCTGCGCTGAACCATTTCCACACCGGGGGGTTGGCCCGCGAACAGGAGGTCTCACCATGACCGACGCCCATCATCCCGACACCCCGCGCAATCGCGGCGACACTGATGCTCCGCACAACTCCGAGGGTATCGTCTGTTGAGCTCGTGTTGGCCGTCACAGCGGACTCCCCCAAACCGGATCTGGTCCGTGATGGTGGCTCAGCACCCGATGCCGACGCCACAATCCCCATAACATCCGCAGCGCCTGCGCGGTGGGCCGCGGTTTCCTCCTTTGAGGCTTATCGAACGCCTGCCGCTCGTGCGGCGGCTCCGTTCCGCCGCGGCAGGCATCCAACAAGCCTTAACAAAACCGGTCCATCGGAATGGCTGAGTGCAGGTTAGCTCATCGCGCAATTGCAGACGTTCGTCTGCCCAGCTCAAAGTGAGTCTGGACTGTCGCAGGTTGCCCGAAGTTCGTCTGCTGTTACCCGTGGCGTTACCCGAAAGAAAATCGGGCGAGCCGCTGCAGACACGAGAAGATCATAAAACCCTCGCCGGTTAAGGGTTTGAGGTGGTGAGCGCGCTGGGACTCGAACCCAGGACCCTCTGATTAAAAGACAGGAGCTCTTTCGGCTTCTCCTGCCTAGGGCCTGCCGGGGCTCCGGCGGCGCAAAGCTGACTGTTCTTGAGCACACGTGCCGGTCCAAGGATCTTTTCCGTGACCTTCCTCATTGGGAGACAAGACACAGGCACAGAGCGAACGCCATGAGCGGCATTGGCACAGCGAAGCAGTGGCTGGGAGCGATCACCCGGATCTCGGGCCTCATCGCTCGGCCTGTGCATGAGGCGCAGGGCGAAAGTGGTGTGGTCATCCAGCCCTACCGCGGCTATGGATCCCGCTTCGAGGTGTTCCTGATCGGCCGGGTGTTCCGGCAGTCGAGACCTCCCTCAGAGACCAGACGGGACAACCTCCTTGCTGACCTGCGCGATATTGGCCGGCGCATTGCCCGCCGTGCCGTTCCCAATGCGGGCGGAACAGCCCGGTTCTATGGGACGGAAGAGCCCTTCACCACTGACAAGGACGGCTATTTCCGGGTCCATCTCTCCCCTCCCCTGCCGCCACCGCTCGATCGCTTGTGGCACACGATGGATCTGGCTCTGGAGCAGCCCCAGGTGGTTCAGGCGCAAGCGCAGATCTTCATTCCACCGGCCAGTTGCCGCTATGTGGTCATCAGCGACATCGATGACACCATCATGTACACCGGGGTCGCCAACAGGCTCAGGATGCTGTGGCGCCTGTTCGTCGAAGATGCCCAGAGCCGGGTGGCTTTTCCGGGGGCCGGCGCCTTGTACCGGGCGTTGCACGCTGGCATCTCCGGTCATCAGCAAAACCCCATGCTCTATGTCTCGCGAGCACCTTGGGGCATCTACGAGGTGCTGGAGGAATTCTTCGATCTGCATGGCATCCCGATCGGCCCGATCCTGTTTTTGCGCGAATGGGGCGTTTCCTGGAAAAGTCCGCTGCCACGCAAGGCCGAGGACCACAAGCGTGAGCTGATCCACAACATGCTGGCGCTCTACAGCGAGCTGCCCTTCGTGCTGATCGGCGACAGCGGTCAGCATGATCCTGAGATCTACCGCCAGATCGTTGACGAGCATCCCGGCCGGGTGCTTGCAGTCTACATTCGCAACGTCTCCCGGGATCGCAAAAGGATCAAGGAGATCGAGGATCTCGCCAAGGTTGTTGCGGGTGCGGGCAGCAGTCTGGTCCTGGCGGCTGACAGTATGGCGATGGCCGAGCACGCGGTCAGCCTTGGCCTGGTTGCTCCAACAACGCTCTCCGCGGTCAGGAATGAGAAAGCGGCGGCCGCCGACACGGCGCGGCCGCCAGTGACCTATGGCATTCAGCGTGCCACACCGGCTGCAACAGCAGACGCCGTGTCGCAGGGTGACTTGCAGCATCTGGTCGAGACCGGATCGGAGGCCGTGCCGCCAAGCGTCATCGTCGAGCCAAAAACCCGCCAGCCTTTCAACGAACCCTAGCCTAAATTTAATGCCGCCCCCTCAGGTAGCATAGAACTTGGACAGAAAGAGTGCTGGGTCTGAGCGAGGCCTCTCAGAGCTAACTCCATTCGGTCTCAAATCGGGTAGTATATCGCCATCCCTGTCGTGAATGGCGGATAATGTGATTACTGTCTTTTAGCGACCGGGCCCTGGTGTCTTCTGCGCCATTCGAAGTCCTAGCTCCCCGGCAAACCATATCGAGATCGCCTATCTCGCTATGGGACCTCCACGAAACGGTGGAACTTGGTCCTGTAGACATCGTTTGTATCAGCCATGACGCCCTTGAGCCCCGCCACGCTTCACCTGTGCATCGACATGCAGCGCCTCTTTTCGACGGAGGGTCCTTGGCCGAACCCGTGGATGGAGCGCGTCCTGCCGGTCGTTGCCGAGGTTGCGGAGCGAGTTCCCGAGCGCACGGTTTTCACGCGCTTCATTCCGCCTTTTCGACCTGAGGACATGCCGGGCACATGGCGCGGCTACTACGAGCGCTGGCGCGAGGCGACCCGTGAGCACCTCGATCCTCGCCTCCTAGAGCTGATGCCGCCGCTGCAGCGTCTCGTGCCGCCTGCCGTCATTCTAGACAAGCCGGTCTATTCGGCCTTTGCCGGCCATAGGCTGCGCGATCTCGTGAGCGAGCGCGGCATCGACACGCTGCTGATCACCGGCTCGGAAACCGACATGTGCGTCCTGGCGACAGTGCTCGGCGCCGTCGATCTCGGCTTGCGCGTCGTGATCGTCACGGACGGCGTTTGCAGCTCCTCAGACGAGGGCCACGATTCCCTTTTAACGCTTTACTCGAAACGCTTCCGGCATCAGATCGAGACGATCGAGAGCGAAATCCTGTTCGCACAATGGCCGGCGGAGGAATTATGAAGTTGGGCTCTCTTCGGATCGGGCGATCATCACCAACCAGCAGGGAGTAATCCTTGGGCTCGGCACTGGCTATGATTAGCTCCCGAAAACCCCTGAGCAATTGGCCGACATGGCCCCCGTGCTCGATCATGCCATCGGTGTACTCATGCCGCTCTGGCCCTGCATGGACGGCTGCACATGGGTGAAGGCGTGCATTCGGGTGGTGTTTATCCAGCTGATGAACGGCCTGTTGGCCCTAACCTGCCGCTCCATGAAATCCATGGCCGCATTGGTCTCGTCGTCGATGGTCTCCATCCGCTTGCGGTTCAGCGGACCCGTGCCTTCGATGCGGCCGTCGCGCGAGGTCCTGAGGAGGCCGCGCGGGGAGTTCGCCCTGACTGATACCAGTCGACGCGAAGGCTGACTCATTCGGGGTTTTCAAACTAGCGCGGGTCTGACTCCATGGTGGTGACCAGGAGGTTCGCCATGCGCCCAGGGATCGAGCTTCGCACGGACTATGATGCAGCCCGGCTTCGGGCTTTGGCCAGAGGAGCCCGCAATGCAGGACAAAGCCGGCGGCTGCTGGCGCTGGCCGAGATCTATGAGGGCGGCTCGCGGACCAAGGCGGCACGGGTCGGTGGTGTCGGGCTGCAGACGGTGCGGGACTGGGTGGTGCGGTTCAACGCCCATGGACCCGAAGCCCTGATCGATGGCACGGCACCAGGCAATGCCTGCAAGCTCCAGGCCTGCCACCGCGAGGCCTTGCTGGCCCTGGTGGAGCAGGGTCCTATTCCAGCCGCCCATGGCGTGGTGCGTTGGCGGCTGAAGGATCTGGTGCAGTGGGTCTGGGACGAGTTCCGGATCGGAGTGAGCGAGACGACGCTGGGCCGTGAACTGCGGATGCTCGGCTATCGCAAGCTCTCGGCCCGCCCGCGCCATCATGCCAAGAGCGACGCCGCGGAGGCGGTTTTTAAAAAGAGTTTCCCGCGCGAGTGGCGGAAATCGCCTCCAACGAGGCCGATGGCAAGCCGCTCGAGATCTGGTTTGCCGACGAGGCGCGGATCGGCCAGAAGAACAAGATCACCCGGCGTTGGGCCCGGCGCGGCACGCGCCCGTCGGCGCCGCGGGATCTGCGAACCGCCTCGACGTACATCTTCGGCGCGATCTGTCCGGCTCAAGGAAAAGCAGCCGGCCTCGTGCTGCCGCGTTGCACCACCGAAGCCATGGCGCTGCATCTGGCCGAGATCGCGCAGGCGGTGGCTCCAGGTGCTCATGCGGTGCTGCTGCTCGATCAGGCTGGCTGGCACGTCTCGCGCAAGCTGAAGGTGCCATCGAACATCACGCTTCTCCCGCTGCCGGCGAAAGCGCCTAAGCTGAACCCGGTCGAGAACATCTCGCAATTTATGAGGGAGAACTGGATCTCGAACCGGGTGTTCACGTCCTACACGGACATTCTCGATCACTGCTGCGAGGCCTGGAACGACAGCGTCAGTTGATACCCCCTTCCACAACCCGGCGGATCGGGATTCGATTGAGATCGAGGTCACTGATTCGCGGCACCCGCTCTTCGGCCGCCGGTTCCTGCTGGTCTCGGTGAGCGCGCGCCGGCATGACGGCCACGCTCTCGTCGCCTATCGGGACCGCGTGGTGCTGAAGCTTCCGATCGGAGCGACGAGCCTTGCTCCACGGCCGTCGTGTGAGCCGCCGTGCAAGCTGACACGTGAGGCACTGGAGGAACTGATCGCCCTGGCCGACGAGTGCGGGGTGGCGCCATGCCCATGCGACCCGAACGCGTCTGGAGACGCTTGCCCGACGAACTCCGCGCCGCGATCGCCGAAGACGTCGCCGCCATCCTCACAGAGGTGATCTATGAGATCGGAACTTATCACCGACCGGCATCTGGCCCGCCACGCGGTCATCTACATCCGCCAGTCCAGTCCGCACCAGGTGCTGAGCAATCAGGAGAGTCTGCGCCTGCAGTACGATCTACGTCGGCGCGCGCTCGGCCTCGGGTGGCGTGAGGAGGACGTCGAGATCATCGATGCCGACCTCGGGCTGAGCGGCGCAGCCGCTGTCCACCGCGAGGGCTTCAAGGACCTGATCGCACGCGTTACGCTCGGCCAGGTTGGCATCGTGCTCTCCTCCGAGGTGACGCGCCTGACCCGAAACTGTTCGGACTGGTACCCACTGCTCGATCTGTGCGGCTACAGGGACTGCCTCATTGCCGACCGCGACGGAGTCTATGATCCGGGCACCGCTAATGGGCGCCTGCTGCTCGGGCTCAAGGGGACCCTCTCCGAAGTCGAGTTGCACACGATCCGCGCCCGCCTCACGGCTGGTCTCCTGAACAAGGCCGCACGCGGAGAGCTGGCGCTGATCTTGCCGGTCGGCCTCGTCCGGGAGACTGGCGGTGTGGTGGTCAAGAACCCTGACCGCGAGGTGCAAGCCCGCCTCGATCTGATCTTCACGACCTTCCTGCGGCTCCGCTCGGCCAGCAAGGTGCTGCACGCCTTCAACGAGCGCGGCCTGAGCATCCCGCGCCGGGGACGGTTCGGCGATACGGTCTGGCGCCCACCCACCGTTGCGGCCATCCTGCAGGTGCTGAAGAACCCCGCCTACGCCGGCGCTTTTGTCTACGGGCGCACCCGCTCGGTCCGCACAGCGCCCTTAGGCAAAGGCTCGCAAAAGAGGCTCCCGCGCGAGCAGTGGAGGATCGTCGTGAAGGACCAGTACCCCGCCTATATCAGCTGGGCGACGTTCGAGAAGATCGAGGCCATGCTGCGCGACAATTACGCTGAGTACGACCGGAACAAGACGCGTGGCGTGCCGCGCGAGGGTGCCGCGCTGCTGCACGGGATGGTTTACTGCGGCGCGTGCGGTCACAAGATGGTGGTCCAGTACAAGGGCGGCGCCCGGTACATGTGCAACTATCTTCGTCAGCAGCATGGCGTTCCGGTGTGCCAAGTCATCCCGGCCGCGCCGGTCGATGCCGAGGCCGTGGCGGCTTTCTTCAAGGCCCTCACCCCCGCCGAGTTGGATGCCTACACGCAGGCTGTTTCCCTCCGGCGCGAGGCAGACGCAGCCGGGCTGAAGGCTCAAGCGCAACAGGTTGAGCGGCTGCGCTACCGGGCGGCGCTGGCCGAACGGCAGTTCGATCAGGTCGATCCAGACAACCGTCTCGTCGCGGCTGAACTCGAGCGGCGCTGGGAGGAAACGTTGCGTGATTTGCGCCAGGCCGAAGCCGCGCTCGCCGATGCGGCGCCGGAAGAAGGCCGCGTCATCCCGTTCGGTGTCGGCCCTGATCTCCAAGCCGCGTTTACCGAGGTCGGTCGGCGCCTGCCGGATCTATGGCAGCAACCGGCCCTCACCACGGTGCGCAAGAAGGCGCTGCTGCGATGCCTCATCGACAAGGTGGTGATCCACCGTGCCGTCCGGGACACGATCGCCCTACGCCTCGTCTGGCGCGGCGGCGCGACGAGCGAGATCGCGCTGCCAATTACGGTTGGCTCGCTCGCTGAACTGTCACGGAGCGGCGAGATGGAAGCCGCCATCGTCGAGCGCGCCCGCGCGGGTGAGAGTGATGCGGCCATCGCCGCCGCGCTGACCGCCGCCGGACATCGCTCACCTCTGCGCCAGGCGGTCTTGCCGAGCACAGTTCAGGCCATCCGGCTGCGGCACGGCATCCTGCGCGAACGCCGCCAGTCGCATCCGCGCCGCATCCCCGGCTGCCTGACGGTGTCCCAACTCGCGGCCCAGCTCGGCGTTACGCCGCACTGGATCTATGACCGCATTTACAACGGCACGATTGCTATTGAACTGGATGCCAAGACAGGTCTCTATCTGTTCCCGGATGGCCCCACGACCTTGCGCGCGTTCCAAAAGCTCAAAGCCGGCAAGGTGGACCGCCTCTCTCCCGTCCCTCGGTTGGCTTGTTGAGGAGGGCACTAAGATGCGTGATCGAACAAGCTGACCAACCAACCTTGGACCATCAGGTCCATCGGCCTGCGCGACTGGGCGAATGCATGAGGATCAGCGCCGGTTGGTATGAGGCATCGGTTCTCGGAACCGACCGTCATCTCCTTGCTCGGCATGGGGAAGCCGTTTTCCAGTGCACCGTTCATGGCGGTGCTCGCGATGAAGGGTAACATCAGGTCTGATCGTCACGCCTTTGCGGCGCCGATGGTGTCGGCCATCGTCGCACCGCGCTGCCCCATCGGGCGATCCGGTCCGACCGTCGTGTCCCTGGCGGTCTGGTGCTCCATCTCGGCGTTGATCTCGGCACCCACCAGTACCACGATGCCCGAGATCCAGATCCAGGTCATGAAGCCGATAACGGCGCCGAGCGAGCCATAGGTCTCGTTGTAGCTGCCGAAGTTCGCCACGTACCAGGAGACCAGCATCGACACGACGAGCCACAGCACGGCCGCCACGAGGCCGCCCGGCGTCACCCACTTCCACTCGGCCTTGTCGCGGCTCGGGCCGTAGCGGTAGAGAAGGGACAGGCCCAGCACGACGCAGGCCAGGAGGATGGGCCAGCGCGCCAACGAAAGCAGCCACTCGGTACCGCTGCCCAGGCCGACAAAGCTGAGGATGACCGGCAGCACGACGATCCCGGCCAACGCCAGGAGGATGAAGCCGATGGCCGCGAGGGTGAACGCCAGCGACTCGAGGTTCAGCTTGAGGAAGCTGCGCTTCTCTTCCTCGTCGTAGACGATGTTGAGTGCGTCGATCATCGCCTTCATGCCCGCATTGGCACTCCACAGCGACAGGACGAGACCGATGAGAAAGCTGACGCCAAGCGTACCGCTGCCCTTGGAGGCAATGCGGACGACTTGCTCGCGGACGATGTCCAGCGCCCCGCTTGGCAGCACGCCCGAGAGGGCATTGAGATGGTCGTGGATCGTCGCGGGATCGGCGAACAGGCCGTAGATCGACACCAGGGCCGCGATTGCTGGGAAGATCGCGAGCAGGGCATAGTAGGTCACTCCTGCTGCCACGGCCATGAGCCGGTCCTGCCCGAACTCCTCGTAGGTCCGCCACAGGATGTCCTTCCAGCCGAGTGTCGGGATTTGGGTCGGCGTGTCGGCTTCGCGTCCGCGCCCGCTCTCGCCAGCCGCCTCGGGACGCGCATGCTGCGCCTTGCTGCGACCCGACCCCAACCGACTTGTGCCGCCTTGGCCACGTCTGTGCGCGATTGCCGTGCCCGGGCTTGCGCTGTCGGCGAAGACGTGACGCGCCAGCGCCCATCCGGCCACGATGGCCAGCATGGTGACCGTCGCGGAGATGGTCTGGTGCGTCTGTGAATCTCGAGACGGAGGCGTGGCGGCCATGACGGATGTGCGATCTCCGGAATGCAGGCAACGGGCCAGCCTTGGCCATTGAAGTAACCGGGATCGGCAGCCCCGGGTTCCCGGATCCCAATGCTGTCCGGATCCACGCACCCGGCGGTCGCGGGGCATCGGCTCACCTGCCTCCGGCTTGTCCACATTCCGCTTTGGAACTTCGGTGATGCCGTGCCGTTAGTCGCCGCATCAATGCCTTGCACCCTTTGACCCGAAGCCAGGAGAACCTTTCATGGCCGCAAAACAGAAGACGCTCGACGACCTCTTCCTTCACACCCTGAAGGACATCTACTACGCCGAGAAGCAGATCCTGAAGGCCCTGCCGAAGATGGCCAAGGGCGCAGAGTCGGACGAGCTCAAGGCCGCCTTCCAGACCCATCGCGAGCAGACGCAAGGGCAGATCGAGCGGCTGGAGCAGATCTTCGAACTCCTCGGCAAGCCCGCGCGCGGCGTGCCCTGCGAGGCGATCAAGGGGATCATCGACGAGGGCACCGAGATCATGGAGGACTTCGCCGACAGTCCGGCTCTCGATGCCGGCATCCTGTCCGCGGCCCAGGCGGTCGAGCATTACGAGATCACCCGCTACGGCACGCTCAAAACCTGGGCCCGGGAGCTCGGGCTGACCGAGGCCGCGACGCTGCTCGATCAGACCCTTCAGGAGGAGAAGGAAACCGATGCCCTCCTCACCCGGCTGGCCGAGGCCCGGGTCAACGTCAAGGCGGCGTAGGCGTCGCCCGCGGCGGAAGTGCCTGCTCAACCGCTCAAGGCCGGATCATGCAGATCCGGCCTTTGGTCTGCCGATGTCCACATCGATCCATGGCGGTTTCGGCATGGCGCTTTACAGAGCGGAACCAGGTGTGAAGGATTCCTCCTTGCCTCGGACCGTCAGCACAAGGAATGCGCCGATGAAGCTCTTCAAGTGCCAGGCCTGCGGCCATCTCCTCTATTTCGAGAACCGCGCCTGCGAGCGTTGCGGCCATCGCCTCGGCTACTTGCCCGATGCCGGCACGCTCTCGGCGCTGGAGCCCGATGGCGGCACGACCTGGCGTGCGCTGGCCCGGTCGGAGGGGGCCGACCGCTTCTGCGCCAATGCCGAGTTCGACGCCTGCAACTGGCTTGTCCCGGTCACCGCGGGCGAGGCGTATTGCACCGCCTGCCGACACAACGGCGTCATCCCGGACCCTTCGGTCCCGGCCAACCTGGCTGCCTGGCGCGTGATGGAACTGGCCAAGCACCGGCTGTTCTACACCCTGCTCAAGCTCCAACTGCCCTTGGTCACACGGGCCGAGGATCCGGAGCATGGGCTGATCTTCGAGTTCCTGGCCGAGCCGCCCGCGAACGATGGCCCCAAGGTGATGACCGGACATGACGAGGGCCTCATCACCATCGCGCTCAGCGAGGCCAACGATCTCGAGCGCGAGCGGCGGCGCACGGCCATGGGCGAGCCGTACCGCACCCTGCTCGGCCACTTCCGACATGAGGTCGGCCACCACTACTGGGACCTGCTCGTGCGCGATGGCGGCCGGCTCGAGGCCTGCCGGGCCGTCTTCGGGGATGAGCGGGAGGATTACGGCGAGGCCTTGCAGCGCCACTACCGCACAGGCGCGCCGACCGACTGGCAGGAGCGCTTCGTTTCGGCCTACGCGACGACGCATCCGTGGGAGGATTTCGCCGAGACCTGGGCACACTACCTGCACATCGTCGACACGATCGAGATGGCGGAGGCCTTCGGCATCCGGGTCGGCCCGCCGCTGGACGACAGCGGCACGCTGTCGGCCGACTTCGGCGTCGATGCGGACAGCGGGGCTGACATCGGACAGGTTGTCGAGGATTGGTTGCCACTCACGTTCGCGCTCAACAGCCTCAACCGCTGCATGGGCCAGCGCGACCTCTATCCCTTCATCATCAGTCCGCCGGTCGTCGAGAAGCTGGGCTTCATCCATGGCCTCGTGCGGGATGCGGGGCGCTGACGGCCGGAACCAACGAACTCCGCGATCCTGACAGCGGCCCCGGTTGTCCCGAACGCGGGGTCGTAGACGACACCGAACGCGTCAGGGCTCCTTCCGCCCGAGCTCACGCTCGGCGCGCCGCAACGCGAGCAAGAGATCAATTTGATCGTTGGGGATCGGCTCACCCTCGATGTCGGCGAAGACCACCTGGAGCTGGGCTCCGATATGCTTTTGGGTATCAGGGGCAAGCGGCGGAGCTGCGAGCTTCTGGTTTGGGCGTCCCTCGTTACGCATGAGCCTACCTGTACGTACTTTGGCACCAGCGGCTGGATGAACCTTCCTGCCGTCGCGGGAACCATCCCCGTCGGGTTCGAGGTCACGGAAGCGGCCAGCGGCGGGCAGGCCCTGGGACTCCTGCAAGCCGGGATCGCCGTTGATGTGCTGCTGACCGACATCCGCCTGCCGGGGGCCGATGGCTGGACGGTGGCCAAGGCCTACCGCGAGCGCTTCCCCGACCTGCCCGTCTTGTACGTGACAGGCTATGCGGAGCGAATGCAGCCCGTCCCCGGCGGGATCATCCTCTCGAAGCCTTACAAGATGGCTCAGGTGATTGGCATTCTGGAAACACGGGCCGCTTGAGACGGGCTGCGTTCCGACAGCCGTTCATGGGCGGCACGGTTGCCCGTCAGCAGCCCATCCATGGGCCGAGTCCGTGACCGATCAGATACCCGGCTGCGCGCTCCTGTGCCAGAGCCTGCCGTCTGAGGGAGCGGTGGTGTTGCCACAAGGCGAAGCGAAGCCGTCGTGTGATCATACCCACCTCCCGCTCTGGCTCGGGACCGGGAATCGTCCCGCCCGTGTTTCGCCCTAGCTTCCCTGCTAACGGGTGGTCCCTGAACGGGAGCTCAGGATGCTCAGTCCATGGCGTGGCCTTGCGCTCCTGCTGCTGACGGCCGGGCTGATGGTCCTGGAACCCTGGAGTGCTCACGCCGAGGCCGAGGTCGACCTCGCGCTGGTGCTGGCCGTCGACGTCTCCCTGTCGATGGAGCCGGACGAGCAGGACCTCCAGCGGCAGGGCTTCGTCGAGGCCTTCCGCTCCTCGGAGGTGCACGAGGCCATCGGCAAGGGCATGCTGGGGCGCATCGCGGTGGTGTACGTCGAATGGGCCGGGGCCGGATACCAGCAGGTGGTCGTGCCCTGGACCGTGATCGAACGGCCGGCGGATGGCCAAGCCTTCGCAGCCCGTCTGGCTGATCGGTCCATCCAGCGCTACGGCTACACCTCCATCTCGGGCGCCATCGACTTCAGCCTCTGGAAGCTGCGGACAAGCGGCGTTCAGGCCGTCCGGCAGGTGATCGACATCTCCGGTGATGGCGCCAACAACCAGGGCCGCATCGTGACCGCGGCGCGGGACGAGGCGCTGGCGCAGGGGATCACCATCAACGGGCTGCCGCTCATGCTGAAGCGGCCGGACGGCCTGTGGGACATCGACAACCTCGATCTCTACTTCCGTGACTGCGTGATCGGCGGACTGGGGGCCTTCATGATCCCGGTGCGGGAGAAGGCCCAATTTGCCGAAGCCATTCGAACCAAGGTCGTCCGCGAGATCGCCGACAGGCCCCGGATCCAGTCGCTTGTCCAGCCGACCCAGGCAGAGGGCCGGGCCAACTGCCTGGCCGGGGAACTCCGGCGGCAGCGGAGTGGAAACTGACCGATCCGGGAGCGGTCAGAGCCAGTCGGATGATCCGGCGGCAGCTCGGGATGGTCATGCGCGATGACCTCAACCTGCTGCGCCTGGCCTTGATCGCAAGCATGACCTCGTCCCGGCCTCGAGGCTGCGATCGCAGATCCGGCAGGCGGCCGCATCATGGCACGGGCGCCCTGCGGCATCCGTTGGAACGAGGGGCCAAGCGACACGGTTGTTTCGGCATCGGGCGGGCCATCGCAGAAGAGCCGCGCTCACGGATGAGGAACAGACGCCATGACGCACAGATTTGGGATCGGCCAGCTCGTGCGGCCACGGGAACGCCTTCTCGAGAATACCGGGATCTACGAGATCCTGGGTCTTCTGCCCTCCGGACCGGACGACGAGCCCCTCTACCGGATCAAGGCAGCGGCAGGGCCGGTCCAGCGCGTCGTACGTGAAGCCGACATCGTGCCGGCATCCGCGTCCTCGCAAGCAAACGGCTGAACAGGGTCCGCCCCCGGCGCATCATCCGAACCAGGAACGATCGGCGAGATGATCCCGATGCGCATCGCCGTCCTTGCCCTTGCAGCCCTGTTCCCCGGCATCTCCGCTGCCCAGGGTGATGTTTGGACCCTCGAACTCCTGGAGCGATACGCCTCCTGGGTCAGGGACGGCGGATTCGCCTGTCCCATGGCCACGAGGGTCACGGAGGTCGGTTCCGATGACCGAGGCACTGCGTTCAAGGTCATCTGCGGTCCGGCCGCGGCCGCCGTCACCGGGGAGGAGGTTGCGTACCGCCTGGAGGTGCGCCCGAACGACACCCGGCTTGTGGAGCCGTGGCAGGAGTAGCCCGCCTCCCGGCGGAAGGATTCTCGTGCCGATCCGCCAAGGACGCACCGGGTCCCGCCCTGCCGATGCTTGCGCGGCCGACCCGCCGGACTCCAAAACGGATTCCAGGTTCAGCCCTTGACCGATCTGTAGCGTTGTGCCGCCCCGATCTCCTCTGATGTGATGACGGCTGGCAGCCTTGGCGCGGCGATTCCGATCAGGTCCTTCACCATCGGATGATCCAGGTGGATGCCGACCTGCCCCCGGCACGCCCACAAGGGCATTCCCGCCATGCCCGCCCATCCTTGCTTCAGTCCGGCGGACGTATGCGGTGGATGGCCTTCCCCGAGACCCAGAGCGATCCCGCCCCGTAACGGATGGCATCGCCCATGGGACCCGACCCGGTGAAGCGGCGGATCAGCGTGTTGGTCCTGGGGTCGATCTGCGCGACCGGCGTTCCCGGGACACTGATCCAGACGTAGCCGCCACCGCAAACGATATCGCCGCCGTCCAACCGTCCGATCGTCTCGATGGTCGCCAGCACCTCGCCGGACCTCCCATCGATCCTTTGCACGGTACCATCGCCTTGGTTCAGCACCCAGATCGAACCTTCTCCGGACGCAATGAAGCGCGGCTTGTCATGGAGCCTCGTGGTCGAAACGATGGCATTGCTCTTCGGGTCGATCCGGTAGAGCTCGCCGTTCTCGGAACCCGTGACCCAGACCGAGCCGAAATCGACCACGATCCCGGCGCTTCCTGACGGGAGTGGGATATTCGCCTCGACCGCCCCGGTCTGGGAATTGTAGCGCGTCAGAACGGTGTCTTTCGTCGGACTGGACTCGGCTGCCGTCACAACCCAGACCCCGCCCTCCCCCGCACCGATGCTGCCCTCGCTGGCCACCATCTGGGCCGGGATTTCCTGCACCAGCTTATTGGCGCCCGGGTCGATCTTGAGGATCAGGTCCCGGCTCGTGGCAGGCACCCACACGGCCCCTTCACCGACCGCCATGGCGCGATACCTACCAAAGCTGCCGAGCTCGATGGCCAAAACACTGTTGTCAGCGGCATCGACCCGGACCAGGGGGCCACCGCTTAGGGCTGGATCCGCAGATCGGGCCATCATCCAGAGGGAGCCAAACCCAAACCCCAGGAAGTCGCCGCCCCGGGGAATTTCCGTCTGCATGATCAGGCTGGTGGCTGGCAACTCTTCCGCCGCCAAGCCCAGGCTTGGCGAACCCAAGATCGGAAGCGATAGCAAGATCAACGTTCTTGCCATGCTCCTCGCCGTCCTCCCTGGAAGGACATCGGCTCGGAAGCTCCGTCCCGTCGGACCGATTACAGCATGGAACCAAGGCTGCGCCTCGCAGGGGAACACGCTGGATCGCACGGCTTGGAACCTGCCATCCACTCCTCCTTCAAGGCTAATTGAGGGTGGGGCGGCGAAGAGGGCAAGCTTGAGAGACATGGGCCGCTCCATAAGACGGGTGGGCGGCGCTCGTCAGAGCGTCGGGAAACGCTACTCGGCCTAGTTTACTCCCATCCGGGCATCCTGTCGTCGCACCAGCGCGTAAAGTCGCGCTATTTCGGATAACCCTCAGTATGGAACCGCTCTGTCGCCCTTCTCGGGGCGCCTGTTCGCTTCTCCAAAAACGGCTGTCTCGCGGCCGCTGATTGATGCCCTGCGGTGTCCATTCCAGGGTGAGAAGCTGCCAAGCCACCACGGCCAGAACCACGACCCCGAAGAGGCTGACCAGAAGAAGGATGGCGCGCATCCTTTTCCTATGTCGGATCAACTCGGCATCGTTGGCTGTTCCCAGCCAATCCGGTTCACTCTGATTGCGCTGTTTGGTCTTCACGGTGCCCCCCGGCAGAAGGAACCGTAGCAGCCTCGCGCACGCAAGACAAAGCCGGCCGCGAATTTTGCATAATCTCCAGTATGGAACTGGATCCCGGGTGCAGATTTTGCTTGACCGGATGAGACACGAAATTCCCATCAAGAAAATTTGAACCTCTGCCGTTAATGCCCGTTATTGCTCCGCTCAGTCCGTGAGGTAATTGACCTTATGGGACAGCAATCCTGGGGGTCTGATGCCTAAGCCGAACGGTCACAGAGCCAGATGGGTGCAAATAGAGGCGGCAAAGCACACCACCCCGGAAAGCATTCGGCGGCGAATTGCCTATGCGGAAAAGCAGATCAATGCCTTAGCGGGCGCGGGTCTCGGTCAAGAGATAGAACAGGCTCGGGAGACCCATTCCGAGTTGATCCAAGTTCTGTCGGAACGCCTCGCCTGTCAGAACTCGTTAGACAAGTCTCTGATTGTCCTCCTTAGAGATGTCACCTCCGGGGAGTGACTGCTGAGAGCTCAACCCACCTTGAACAGGCTCTTGCCTTGGCCGCGCCGCCGCGGGGCGCTGTTGCTCCGGCTCATGTCGAGCTCCTTCTGCCGCTCGGCGATATAGGCCAGAACCGGGCCCAGCCGCTTGTTCTCGACGACCGCCGCCTGATCCACCTGCTGACGGCGGTCAAAGGGCCTGTAGGGCAGCTCCAGGCCCTTGTGCTTGATGGCAAAGCGCCCATCCGGATAGTCATAGACGGTCACCCGCTGGCGGGCGAGGGACAGCGTGATCGCGTTCGGCTCGAGAATGAACAGCACCTGGTCGTACTGCAGGGTCAGATTGCGCGAGACCGTCCGCTCCTCGCGCCAGGCGAACACGTCATCCAGCTCATCGTCCTCGCTGAGCGGGCGATGCAGGTCCTTGTCGCTGTAGGGCGCCTTGGCAAAGCGGCGGTTGAAGTCCGCCATGAATGCCGGCAGGAAGGCATTGCCCGCCTCAAGGGTCGAGATCCCAGCCAGTCGCATCTCCTTGACCAGGCGGTCCTGCAAGGTGCCGTTGGCGCGCTCGACGCGGCCTTTGGCTTGGGGCGAGTTGGCGCAGATGATGTCGATGTTGAGCTGATGCAGGGCTCGCCCGAACTGGGTCATGCCGTCACCGCCCACCGCTCCTTTGCCGTTGACGCGGAAGACGGCATGCTTGTCGGAGTAGAACGCCACCGGCTTGCCGTAGGCCTCCAGGTACTCCCGGGTCGATCGGAAATAATCAAAGGTCGACTCGGTCTCGACGAACTTCAGGTGCATCAGCCGGCTGGTGGCATCGTCAATGTAGACCAGAAGCGTGCAGGGTGGGCCGCGATCCTCGAACCAGGAGTGCTCGGAGCCGTCGATCTGGACGAGTTCGCCGACGCAGTCGCGCCGATAGCGCGGCTGGTGCACCCCTTTGAGCTTCTGCCGGCGCTCCTGCCAGAGACCCGCCGCGATCATCCAGCGCCGGATCGTCTCGACACCCAGATCGATGCCGTGCCGCTCGGCGAGCTTCTCGCAGGCGAGCGTCGGGCCGAAATCGGCATAGTTGGCTGTGATCAGCGCCAGCACCTCGGTCCGCAGCGCCGCCGGGTAGGAGCGGTTGCTGGGCTTGCCGCGCCGGCGCGACACCAAGGCCGTGGGACCACCGGTCTGATAGGCCTTGAGTAATCGGAACACTTGGCGCCGTGTGATCCGCAGCAGTTGGGCAGCTTCGCGCACCGTAATTCGCTCCGCCACGACGTCCCGCAGAATGTGAACCCGATCGATCTCCGGCCGGCTCATCCCGATCACCGTCATCAGACCCAATCTCCCCAGCACCATCACCCAGGGAGAGTGACATTTGTAACGGGGAGAGGAGTGACCTTTCTAACGGGGTTCTACACCACCATTTCGCATTTACCTGGAGGTGTTCTGTAAATCCTTAGGCAGGCCAGGCGATTAGACCTGATTGACATGTCATCCATGGGCATTTGCGATCGAGGTGCCACCGCCATGCTCGCTGTCAAGAACAGGCCTGCGGCCTGCCGCCTCCGGCGGGGCCCTGCGGGCCTTCTTGACCGCTCCGCGTGCCGGCGGCTTGGGGTGTCCAAGCCCTGACGGCTTTGCCCGTCATGGCTCATGACGACCCATAACGTGTCAACCGGCTGCGCACCTCAAGAAGCTCGGTCACGGCGCGCTGATGGCGGCTACGCCATTCCTCTGCTTCGCCGAGCGCGCGCTCATAGCGGCGATCCAGCTCCATTTTCTGCTGGCGGACCTCGGCCAGCTCCGACTCCAGCCGCTTGACCTTGTTGCGCAGCGCCACCTCGATCGTTGCGGCACGGCCCGCCGAGCGAACCCGGACCTCCTCGCCATCGACCGTCACAACCTGCTGAAGCGCTGTCGTGCGAAGTTGCTGGATCACCTCCTTGAACTGGCGGTAAAGGTACTCGCGGCTGACGTTGGCGCGCTCGGCCACGGTCTTGAACGAGATGACCTCACCGTTCCGGCGCATGGTGCCCAAGATCTCTTCGACCGCACGCCGCTTGGTCACACTCCGCTGCCGCGCCGCTGCCAGCAGCCCGCTGGTATTTTCGAGCCTGTCCACTGAACGTCCCCTCCGCCTTGATCGTCTTGATGATGGTCTTGACGTTCGCAAGCCCCTGCTGGGTTCGCTCCATCCGCTTGCGACCGATGTCAGCCATGCGCCGATGGCCGTCGTGCTCGAAGCCTTCCACCTCACCTTTGAAGCGGGTGAGGCTGGCAGCCATGGTGCGCATTTCCTTCTCGAAGAACGGCAACTGCCCGATATCGGCCCGGAAGTACGTGCACGTGAAGCAGGCTCCGTTGTGTTCGCACCATTCACCGATCTGGCCCGGAAGCGAGCAGAGGCCGCCGGGGACGTCAACCGCCAGAGTGGCACCCTTGCGCAGCGCCAGTTCGGCGACCTTGTCGTCGACCTCGCCCTTGATGGAGATGAACTTGCCACCACCCTTCTCGAGGACAGCTTTCTTCTTCAGCTTCAGACGCTGATTGACGTAGATCAGGCTCATGTCGGCCGAGGCATGGCCGAGTTCCATCTGGATCATCATGATGTCATAGCCGGCCAATGCCAGTTCGGTGCCGTAAAAATGGCGCAGGTCATGCCAGCCGAACTTGTAGATGCCGCCGTCCTTGTCACGAATGCCTTGGCGGATGATCCACTTCGCGATCACGTCCCGGGTGTGCCCTGGACTGAGATGGACTTCGGCATCGCCGAGCCTGTGCGGGAACAGGTATTGTGTCTCGCGCCGCCATGCTGTCCGGACGTCGTCCTGCTGCTCCTGGATGGCCTGGATGACCAGAGCATGGGCAGCATCGTTCTTGTGCAGCGGCTTGGTGTTCCAGCGCTTGACCTTGGACTGGTAGAAGGTCAGCAGCATGAAGTCGGCATCGTCCGGATCCGGTGCCAGGCAACCGAACGCAAGGGCGTGCAGGTCGATGGACCGCATGCCCGTATAGCGGGCGATGATCAGAAGACGTTTACAGACAACCGGCAGGGAGTCGAACCTCAGGAAGATCTGCTCAATGACCTCCTCGGGCACCATCGCGTCTTCGAGATTGCGCGCATATTCATGCGTCCGGGGATGATAGCTACGAACCCTGCGAACGTTCCTCTTATCGAAGACAAGGCGGCGCCAGCGGTATTCCGGGAGGTAGGCGGAGGCCCATTGGACCATGTTGAGCGGGTCCGTATACCAGTTCTGCCCGGTAAAGCCCTTGTCGTTGCCCCATGACAGGAACGTATGCTCGATGAACTCCTGTGTGATGTGTTCGGGGCGAGGCGAGGAATGAAGACTGTACAGGCATGCCTCGATCTGTCCCAGGGAGGCAATGTAGGATGGCAGAGTGCGCGGCGAGAGTTCCTTGTGCTCGATTTTGTTGAGAACGTAGCGCCGCGCTACGGTGCGCAGCCACGGAAGTTGAATGCGGAAGAAGCTGAGATAGGGTGCTTTGGACCGCGTCACCGGAACTTCATCGGCGGGATAAACATCCTCCAGGAGAACCAGGTCCCTGGCCTCCACCGGCTTGGCTTTCTCGCGCAAGAGGATGAGGGTGAACACCAAGAGGTTGGCCACGGCACTGGCCACGGGCCCATAGGCTGTCTCGTGGATCGTGGCGTCCCGACGCCATTTGAGCTTCGTGGGGCGAACCGAGTATTCCCTCCCTGCCAGCCAATTCTCAAACAGGCTCCGAAGGGGCGTGCTGCCGCAGCCTAAACCGCTCTCGATAGGGCGACCGAAGTCGATCAGGTGGCGGACCGCAGGTGCTTGAGTGGATGCAAGGTCAGCACAGAAGGGAATCAACTGAATCGCTCGCGTGTACCAGCGGTAGTGCCGGCTCTGTGGCCGTGACAGGCGCCAGGCAAAAAATGCCTTGAGCTCCGTCTTGTAGAACTCCGGCACAGCGGCGAAGTCGAAGCCAATCCCACCCAGCAACTCATCGGACAGCGTTTGTCCGCGCTGCCGGATGATGGATGCCGGGCGGCCCTTTCTGCTGCGTTCTCCATGGGTGTTTCTCTCAACACAGCCACTACTGGGCCCAATCTCCTGGGCGTCGCGGAGGATTTGAGCGTGCCGCGCCCCGCCATAACTGTCCGGCGCGTATAACGCGGATCCGGCGTCGATCCCGAAGCATTCCCGAAGCGTATGGAAGCCCCACAGGTCTCGTTCGAGCAGGGCAGGGTGCAGGGCGGCCAGAAAGGCTCGCAGGCTCCCAAGATACGCGACGTCCGGATCGTAGCTTCGGGCGAGCTTCAGAGCCATTTGAGCTTCTCCTCCGCCAGGCCGATACGCCTCAAGTCATTCAGGCGCTCTTCGACCTCCGTGTGGTTCCTGAGCTGCAGCTTCTTGTACTCGGCATTGAACAGGTGCTTGTAGATGGCATTGGTCGTCTGCGGGCTGGCATGCCCGAGGCGGTCAGCGACATCGAGCAGGCTATAGCCCTGAGCGATCGCCTCGCTGGCATGGGTGTGACGGAACATGTGCCAGGTAAACGCAATCCCCGAGTTCCGGACCAGACGCTTTTGAATGTCGTAGGCGTTGCTCTCAGACAGCCCGCGGCCGATTTGCGCTTTGGCGATGTTGCAGAACACATAATTCGTGCCGGTCTCGAAGGCCGGAAGGTATTCGTCGCTGGCGACATAGTCCTCATACATCGTCATCACGAAGTCGAGCACCGGGATCGGCCGCGCCCTGCCGTTTTTGACGCGCGCCTTGTTCTCGTGAAGGCGGGGCGTGACCCAGATGACGTTCTCCTCCAACCGGAAGTCCTCGTGCAGCAGGCCCCGGGCCTCGCCGATCCGGATGCCGGTCGTGTACAGGAGGACCACCAGGAAGGCGTCGCGCATGAGGCTGGCCGCCTCGATGATCTTCAGGACCTGCTCGGGCTTCAGCCGGTGGTCGACGGCCCGTTTGGCGGAGGCCGCCTTGGCCTTGTGGTCCGACCGGCTTTCGGTGCGGCGCCGCGGCTTGCGCTGTGCGATATGAGCCAGGAAAGGCTTGTAGGCGTCGGGATGATAGGCGCGCGGCCTCTCGTCATTGCCAAAGATCAGCGCGGCGTGGCGCATGTCCAGAAAGGTGTAGAAGGCCTTGATCGCAAACAGGATCTGGTTGTGCAGGCTGGCGGAAACGTCCACGGGTTCCGGGCGCAGCGGGATGATGTTGAGGGCGATCTTCAGATCCAGGATCGGGCCATGGCGGATCAGCGCGGGAATGAAGCGGTCGAGGTCCAAGGGTGTGATCTCCCGGAAGCTCTTGCCCATGGCCGCGAGATAGTTGCCCAGCCGGACCACGTGCCGGGCATAATGGGCGACGGTGCTCGGGGCGTGATGGCGCGCCTCCAGGTAGATGACGAACTCGCGGATCTCGGTGACGATGGCGTCACCGTCATAGGCGGTCCAGGTGACGTGGCCGCTTGGGAGGACGCTGCGCTGCAGGTGCATGGGCCGTCATCCGCGTCGTTGATACCTGATGGTACGACTGTCAGGGACCAGCGCCAAGCGTCCAAAGGGGTAGGTCGATCACGTCGTTGACATGACCAAGCGACCTAGAGGTATTCGCATAAGCGCACTTTTGACAAGAAGTTTGTGGCCCTTGCCGTCGTCCTGATAACTACTCAGGCGGCTAGCACGGTTTCCCGATTGAAGCTTTCGAGGATCCATTGCCGAACCGCTGTCACGGCCGGACGCCGCTCGTGATCGCCGGCATCGATCAGGAAAAATGAGGCGGGCGCCTGGACACTCTCAGCGAACGGTCGAACAAGAATCCCCGATTCCAAATAGCGTTGGCAGGTCACGTTGTCTCCCATGGCGAGACCAAGGCCGCCGACAGCCGCCTCGATCATCGCCAGATGATTTCCGAGATAATGGCGTCCTCCGGTGATGATGCTTCCCTGTGGGACCGTCGCCAGCCAGAGATCCCACTCGTGACCGTTCGCGGCACATAGCAGGGGCGTGTCGGCCAGCTCACGGATGTCACCACTTGCGAAAAGATCCGGCCGGCAAACCGGGAAAAGATCGGTGTCAGTCAACCGCTCGCTGCGTCGACCAGGCCAAATTCCATCGCCATAGCGAATGCACAGATCGACATCGGAGGCGATGACCTCCTTCGGACTGTTTGAAGGACGCAGGTGTAACCGCAGGTCCGGGTACTGCTTCAACAGGTCGCCGACTGTCTTCACCAGCCATAAGCATGTCAGGGCCGGAGGCGCGCTCACCGTGACGTCGCCCCGGACACTCGGTCGATCCAAGCTGATGACGGCCGTCGCCAGAAGATCGAACCCGGAACTCAGGGGGGGCAGGAGTTGCTCTCCTGCCACCGTCAGCTTGAAGCGGTTGCCCGCCCGCTCCAGGAGATCGGTGCCGACAAAAGCTTCCAGCGTCCGGATCTGGTGGCTGACCGCTCCGTGCGTCACCCCAAGCTCCTCCGCGGCACGGGAGATCGAGCGGCGGCGAGCCGCTGCCTCAAAGGCCCGCAGAGCATTGAGAGGAGGAAGCCGGCGTGCTGCCATTGTTAGATTTTCTCACAGTTGAGCCGGAGACATTCTCGTTTGCGTGAGCCTATCTGTCTATAGCAAGGTCTGGGGCTCTTGGCGGAGGCTTCCGGTCGGCCGCTGGACGGATTTCAGAAATACTCAAAAAGGGAGCGGCTCGGTGAAGCGTCTTCAACTACTCGGCATTGCGGCTCTGGGGCTTCTTGCGGCCACAGGCAGCACCTTCGCACAGGCAAAGAAATGGGAAACCGTGAAGATCGCCACGGAAGGCGCCTATGCTCCGTGGAACTTCACCGGCCCCGGCGGCAAGCTCGAAGGCTTCGAGATCGATCTCATCGGCGAGCTCTGCCCGCGGATGAAGGTGAAGTGCGAGATCGTGGCCCAGGACTGGGATGGCATCATTCCGGCGCTCAATGCCGGCAAGTATGACGCCATCATGGCCGGAATGCAGATCACCGATAAGCGGCTGGAAACCATCAATTTCTCGCGGCCGTATGCCCGCACCCCTGGCGCCTTCCTTGTTCCCAAGGACTCCCCCCTGGCAAAGGTGCCGAGCGACAAGGTCTTCGATATCGGCGCGGACACTGCAGCCGCCCAGAAGGCCGCTGACGAGATCAAGCCGCTGCTCAAGGGCAAGGTCGTGGGCGTCCAGGGCTCGACCACCCTTGCAACCCTGATGGAGCGCCTGTTCCAGGGCGTGGAAATCCGCGAGTACAAGACCACAGAGCAGCATGATCTCGATCTCGCGGCTGGGCGCGTCGATGCCGTGGCCGCCGCCACGACCGCCCTCGACATCACCCTGAGCAAGCCGGGCTTCGAGACCTTCGTCATTGCTGGTCCCGGCTTTACCGGTGGCTTCATGGGGCGGGGTGTCGCGGCGGGCTTACGCAAGGCTGACCAAGACCTGAAAGTCATGTTCGACGATGCAATCGCATCGGCCCTGGCCGACGGCACGATCTCACGGCTGTCCCAGAAGTGGTTCAAGCGCGACCTCGCCGCAAAGTAATGAAGTTCAACATTGCTGAACTGGCCCCGCTCGGCTGAGCCGGCGGGGCACGCTGCCTCTTTGCATGAGGACGAGACACGAGAGAGCAGACGCTTCCCCGATGTTCGTCCCCTGCCCTCCTTCAAACCTGGAGTCGGACCATGTCCTTTCGCGTTCTCTCGGCACAGATCATGCACGAGTCGAATTCCTTCAGCGTGCGCCTGACATCCCTGGACCGCTTCGCCGACTTGATCCTGCTCCACGGTGACGAGGCCTTAGGGGCGCTCGATGGGACGAATACCGAGGTCGCGGGCTTCCTTGATGTTGCACGCGAGAAGAACTGGGAACTGGTTCATGTCCTCAGTGCCCATGCTAATCCAGCAGGCTGCGTCACCGAGGAGGCTTTCGAGGAGATCGTGAAGGTCGTCGAGGACGCCGCCCGCCGGGAGCGGGAAGGGCTCGACGGGATTCTGATCGCCTTCCATGGCGCCATGGTCACAACCCATTCGGGCGATGGTGAAGGAGAAATTCTCGAACGCCTCCGCGCGATTGTCGGTCGCGATATTCCGATCGCCGCGACGTTGGATCTGCATGCCAATGTCACCAGGCGCATGTGCGAACTGGCTGACATTCTCGTGTCCTATAAGACTTATCCGCATATCGACATGCGCGTGGCTGGCCGGCATGCGGGCGAGTTGCTGCATCGAACCATGGCTCGCGAAATCAAGCCGCACACCCTCTTCGTGCGCCCGCCCATGCTGGAGGACGCTAATGGCGGCCGGACGGATGTTGGGCCGCTTGTCGCTGTGATGGAGCGGGCACGGGCGTATGAAAGCGCGCCCAACGTTCTCGCAGTGAGCGTCAACGGCGCTTTTCCTTATGCCGATATCGATGAGATCGGCCCAACCATCACGGTGACATATTCCGGGGATCCGGAGCCCCACCGACTCTTCGCCGAAGAGATGGCCAAGGCCATGTGGGATATGCGCCATGATCTCGTTAACCGCTTCCTGTCTCCTGAGGAGGCGGTGGCTTCCGCGCTTGCGGGCGATGACCGGCCTGTGGTCATTGCGGATTATGCCGACAATCCCGGAGCTGGCGGGTACGGTGATGGAACGAACCTGCTTCGCGCCTTGATTGCGGCAGACGCAGACGCCTGCTTCTGCCCGATCGTGGACCCCGAGACTGCCTCGCAGCTGCAGAGCCGGAGGCCCGGTGAAACGGTATCGATTCGCCTTGGTGGCAAAGTGAACTCATCGTTTGGCGGTGAGCCTCTGGAACTCACCGGCACCTTGTTAAGCATGTTCGATGGCAGCTACACTTGTGATGGACCGATGTATGCGGGTGTCCGCATGTCCTTTGGCCCTACGGCAGTGGTTGCGGTTGGGCGTGTTCAAGTCGTCGTCGTCACCGAGCCTCACCAGTGTCATGACCTGCAGCAATTCCTCGCATTTGGTATTGACCCTCGCGCCAAGAGGATCGTCGCTGTCAAATCCATGCAACATTTCCGGGCCGCGTTCGAGCCGATCGCAAGTCGTGTTGTGGTGTGCGACAGCGGTGCGCTGGCCTCTCCGGATCTGACGAAGTTCACCTTTACCCGCGTGCCGAGTCCGATGTATCCGCTCGACCCTAATACCCCGTACAATTCCGAAGTCTTCATTCGTTCCCGGTCCTCTGACGAACCTGTCACAGTGGAGAGGCGAGCATGACACAGCCCTCCCCTGCTTGGCTCGATGCCACTGCCGTCGAGGGCCGGATGAAGCGTGTTGACGCCGTCGCGGCGATGCGCGACCTCTTCGAGGCGTACGGACAAGGCCGTGTGACCCAGCCCGCGCAGGTTCTCACCCTGCTACCCGACAGCCGGGGCGACTTCATTACCTACTCGGGTATTCTGGTAGAGGACGGTGTCTTCTGGGTCAAGGTTTCGCCCTACGTGGTCTCCCCGTCTGGTGGCAAGGTCACGGCCACGACGATGCTGGTGAGCCTTGAGACGGGACAACCTTTGCTGTTCTGCGACTCGCTGGCGCTGACGACAGAGCGAACCGCCGCAACAACGGCTTTGGCGGTCGACCTCCTCGCTCGATCTGATGCGGCCAATCTGGCAATCATCGGCAGCGGTCCTATTGCCCTGGCTCACCTGCGTCACGTCATGCCGCTTCGATCGTGGCGCGGGATCCGCATTCATTCACGCAATATCTCCGCCAAAAAGGAGACCCTTGAGGCGCGCGTTGGTAAACTCTGGCCGGTTCCCGAGATCGTTGACGATTGCTCTCTCGCGGTGGCGGATGCCGATGTGGTGCTGCTTTGTACATCCTCCGGCACCCCTGTTTTATCCATGGACCATATCAGGCCCGGGATGCTTGTGACCTCGATCAGCACGAATGTTGCACGAGCCCACGAAATCCCGCCGGATGCCCTGGCGCGAATGAATGTCTATTGCGATGATCGGTCGACGACCCCGCTCATCGCCGGTGAGATGGTCCTGGCATCGGAGAATGGATGGTCTCGCGACGACATCCGCGGTGATCTGGGTGAACTTGCGTGCGGCAAGGCGCAGGCTCCCTCCCCCGATCACCCCAGCTTCTTTCGGTCCATGGGCCTTGGGATTGAGGACGTGAAGATGGCCCTCGAGATCCACCGCTTGAACTCGCAACCTTAAGCTGATGACAAACCCGCATTCTGAAGTTCGTGCCGATGTTATCGTGCTCGGAGCCGGCATTGTGGGCGTCTCCACTGCTTTGCATCTTCAGATGCGAGGCCGTGACGTCGTCCTGATAGATCGACGCGGCGCGGGCGAGGAAACGAGCCACGGCAATGCGGGGCTGATCGAACGGTCGAGCGTCATTCCCTATGGGTTCCCCCGTGATCTCAGGACCGTTCTTCTCTACGCCTTGAACCTCTCCGCCGACGTGCGTTCCGACTGGCGCTTCCTGCCGCGGATTGCCCCTTGGCTCTGGCAGTTCTGGCGCGAATCCACACCCAAATCGTTGAAAAAGGCAGCGGCCGACATGCTGCCTCTCATCGAGCAGTCAGTCGCAGAGCATGAACTCCTCATGGCTGAAGCCGGGCTTCTGGGGCAACTGCGCCGGACAGGCTGGATCGAGGCATTTCGCAGCCTGAAGTCTCTCGATCAAGCAGCGAAGAATGCGGCGGCTCTCGAGACCTATGGGTTGCATTTCGATATCCTAGACGGCAAGACCCTTCGTCAGCGCGAGCCTCACACGTCCGAGACTCTCATTGGCGGAATTCATTGGCGGGATCCGGCGACAGTTCCTGACCCTGGCGGTCTCGTCAAAGGATATGCTGCCCTGTTCCTGCGACGTGGCGGCCGTTTCGTTCAAGGTGAGGCCCGCACGCTCCAGCAGGATGGCATCGAATGGACGGTCCGCAGCCAGGATGGCTTGATTCGCGCCCGCGAGGCTGTGGTCGCTCTCGGACCGTGGTCCGATACTGTCCTTCGCCCCCTCGGCTACCGCGTTCCGCTGGCCGTCAAGCGCGGGTATCACGTGCATTTCAGGGCTAAAGCCGGGTCTATCCTTCACCATCCTATTGTCGATGTGGACGGTGGCTTCCTGCTGGCACCGATGACGCGCGGTATCCGCCTCACGACGGGGGTCGAGTTTGCCCATCGAGACTCCGCTCCAACTCCACTGCAGTTGGACCGAACGGAGCCCTTAGCACGTGAGATTTTCCCTCTTGAGGAGCGGACTGATCCGCAACCGTGGATGGGTGCCCGGCCTTGCCTGCCCGATATGCGCCCCGTTATTGGGGCGGCTCCAAGGCATACAGGGCTATGGTGCGCCTTTGGCCACAATCATCATGGCCTGACCCTAGGGCCCGTTACGGGACGTTTGCTGGCCGAGATGATGACCGGCCGGGAGACTTTCACTGACCCAAGGCCCTATTCGATAGCGCGGTTCACGCCGTGAGCTCTGTTATTGGGCGCCGAATAGGTTTCAGCGGGCGGATCAGAAATGGCCCTCGCACTGCTTGGACGGTGGGCCCGTGCTTACAACTCGAAGGATAGCTGTGGACTCTCAGGTTCGTCGTCTGTGTTCAGAGCCGACAGGGACACGCCTAATAGACGGACGCTCTTCTCCAACGGAAACAACGTCGTTAGGAGGTCGATACTGCCCTGCTCGAGCGTTGATCGGCTGTCAATAGAGCCCGTCAGCGTGCGGCTGCGGGTGACCTGCTGAAAGTCAGAAAACTTCACCTTGAGCGTCACCGTCCGGCCGCGCACGCTCGTCCGTTCGCAGTACCCCACACCTTGTCGATGATCGGATGGAGCGCAGCCCTCATTTCATCAAACCCCACAAGGTCCTTCTCGAAAGTGTTCTCGGCTCCGACCGATTTGCGGATGCGGTCTGGCCGGACGGGTCGATCGTCGACGGCTCGGGCAATCCAGTAGTAATGGGTACCAGCCTTTCCAAAGCGTTCCTGTAGGACACTGAGCGACGGGGCTTTCAGATCCAAGCCGATAAAGATGCCGAGGTCGTTCATCTTGCGGGCTGTGGCTGGGCCGATGCCGTGGAACCTGCCAACCGGAAGGCTCTCGACGAAGGCCGGCCCCGTCTCGGGCGTGATCACGAACTGACCATTCGGCTTGTTCTGATCCGACGCCATTTTGGCCAGGAACTTGTTGAAGCTGATCCCGGCCGACGCGGTCAGCTGGGTCTCCTGCCAGATCCTGGCCCTGATCTCCCGAGCCACCTGGGTGGCATAAGGAATGCTCTTCCGGTTCTCGGTCACATCGAGATACGCCTCATCCAACGACAGCGGCTCGACCAGCGAGGTGTATTCATAAAAGATCTCGCGGATCTGGCTTGAGACCTCGCGGTAGACGTCGAACCGCGGCTTGACGAAGATCAATTCCGGGCATTTCCGCCGGGCCGTGACGGATGGCATGGCCGAATGCACCCCAAAGCGCCGGGCCTCGTAGCTGGCGGTTGCCACCACACCCCGCTCGCGGGAGCCGCCGACCGCAATAGGCTTGCCGCGGAGCTCCGGATTGTCCCGCTGCTCCACACTGGCATAGAAGGCATCGAGATCCACATGCACGATCCGGCGCTGCGGCTCCGGCGCGCCAGATGGCTCACCGGAACCTGAGGTCAGGTTGTCGCTGGACTGATTGTGGTCGTTATCCAACATGGCGTGGCGCTAGCCCTTGATCCCGAATTCGTGGCGCATGCAGCTGGCGGAAGGAGACCGTTGTTGGTCGCGTACCCTGCGACGTTAAAACCTCGGAGCTCAGATACCATTCATCACTGGCTTTCGGTATTGCGTAGCAACAGGCGACTCAACCTCCCATTGACCAACGAACCATCGACGATACTGCCCTATGAAGCCAGAAGACAGGTACGTTGTCATCGACGTCGAAACTGCGCAATCCTACGATCATATCATCGAAATTGCCGCTGTTGAGGTCGTCGGCAGGACAATCTCCCCTCACTCGTTTGTGCGACGCGTCAAGCCCCGCTCAGCCATGAGCCCTTTCTGCTACGCGGTGCATCGCATTTCGTTGGCCGACTTGGAGGAAGAACCGTACTTTGAGCAGGTCGTTCATGATCTGATGGACTTCGTGGGTGCTAACACGATTATTGCTCACAACTATGCTTACGAGTACAATACACTCAAACGAGAGTTCGAGCGCGCAGCACGGCCGACTTATCCAAGAGAGCGCTTCTTTTGCACCATGGCTCTGGCTAAGCAATCCGGTCTTCCGGGCAAACTCCGTCAGGCGTGCGCGCAAGCTGGCATCAGCATTGCCCACCTGCGGGCCGAGCACGATGCCTTGAACGATGCGCTGTTGGCAGCCCATCTGTTCTTGAAGCTTAGTCCGGCCGAGATGCGCTAGCTCAAAGCATTAAGAACATCCCTTTGAAACCATCTCGATTGTTGGTCCGACCGCGTTATCTAAAGGCGATCCAGTGTTTCGGCATTGCCCGCTTCTGATGGACTGTCCGAGATAATGTTCGGTCTGCAAGCCGGGTGAAGCGGGTTTTCTGACGCGCCAATGCGCCAATGCGATGTTTCTTGCTCCAAGTCCGGTTGGCTCTTCCCGCTTCCAGCTGGAGTCTGCCGAGACTGATCCGCGCTCTGGCGTGGAGACGGTGGGCCGCGGTCGCTGTGGTGGTGGGACGCTTGGCCAAGCGCGTGCGCTCAACCTGTTTGCCGCTCGGGCGGGTCTCCAGCTGGGCAAGCTCCCCAAGTGGAGTTCCAAGCTCGATCCCAACAGCAGCAAGATGCCGGTGAGCCCGTCGGCAGTACTCGATGCTCAGCGCGCTCATCGTGTCTGAGCTGTGTCCGGCGCGGTACTGATCTTCCCTCGATTGCGTGGACACTGGGTTAGCCCGCTTTCCGCTCGGCCTGTTCTGGGGTGAGATACCCGAGCGACGAGTGAATGCGCTGCCGATTATAGTAGCCCTCGATATAGCCGAACAGGTCCCGCCGCGCCTCCTCTCGGGTAGCCCAGCGGCACTGATGGACCAGCTCCTTCAAGGAGTGAAAGAACGACTCCATCGGGGCATTATCGTAACAACAGCCCGTCCGGCTCATCGATGGCTTGGCACCCATCGCAGCAAGCTGTCGGGCATACGTCTCGGCAGCATATTGACTGCCGCGATCCGAATGGTGAATGAGGCCACGACCTGGTCGTTGCCGCTGGGCTGCCATGATCAGAGCTGCCAGGGCGAGTTCGGTGCGCATGTGATCGCGCATTGCCCAGCCCACCACCTTCCGGGTCGCCAGATCCAGCACCGCAGCCAGGTAGAGCCAGCCCTCACCGGTTGGAATGTACGTGAGATACTGTCGGCGAATTCCCTGTTGGCTATTCAGCAAGAGGAGGAATCCATGAGCCTTCATCCCGAGCCGATTGGTGAGATCCCGGCCGAGACCGTGCGAGTTGCCCGGGCAGCTTTCCCTAAGGGCAACATTGTGGCCCGGCTCCGGGATGAATTTAGCATCCTCTACCAGGATGAGGACTTCCGACGGTTCTACCCGAGCCGGGGGCAACCCGCCCTTGCGCCGTGGCGGCTGGCTTTGATCACGATCTTCCAGTTCCTCGAGCACCTCAGCGATCGACAAGCCGCTGACGCTGTCCGGGCCCGGATCGACTGGAAGTACGCCCTGGGGCTCGAGCTGACTGATCCCGGGTTCCACTTCAGCGTGCTCACCGAATTTCGGGCCCGCCTTGTCGCCGGCCAAGCGGAGCATCTGCTGTTGGACACCATGCTCGAGCGGTTCAAGGCCCGCGGTCTGATCAAAGCGCGCGGCAAGCAACGCACCGACAGCACGCATGTGTTGGGGGCCGTGCATGACCTCCATCTTCTCGAACTTGTCGCTGAGACGCTGCGCGCCACTCTCGATGATCTGGCCGCCGTTGTTCCGGACTGGATTCGCGTGATCGCTCAGCCGGCGTGGTTCGAGCGCTATGCACATCGCATTGAGGACTATCGTCTGCCCAAGAGCCGGGAGAAGCGTGAAGCTCTCTCGCTGGAGATTGGCACGGACGGGTTCTTCCTGCTCGACGCCTTGGACGATGCGAGCGCACCGGCTGCGGCTCGAGCGGTGCCGATGGTGCAGACGCTGCGCGACGTGTGGCGGGTGCATTACGCACGGGACGATGGGCGGCCGCGCTGGCGGGCGGGAGCGGAACTGCCACCGGTCGGCGAACGGCTGCAGTCGCCCTATGATCCCGAGATGCATTACTGCACAAAGCGTCAGATGGAGTGGTCCGGCTACAAGGTCCACGTCACCGAGACCTGCGATGACGATGCCGCGCACCTGATCACGCACGTCAAGACCTGCCCGGCCATGGAGCAGGACATGACGAGCACGGCCGAGATCCATGCGTGCCTGGCCGCCAAAGGCCTCCTCCCTTCTGAGCATTACGTGGACTCGGCCTACATTGATGCGGCCTTGTTGGTCAGCAGCCGGCGGGACCACGGGATCTCGCTCGAGGGGCCGGTGCGGGGCGTATCGTCCTGGCAGGCCCGCACGGGACAGGGATATGATCTGCCCAACTTCGTGATCGACTGGGAGCGCGAACAAGTAACCTGCCCACAGGGTAAGGTCTCCGTGACGTGGCGCGTCGCGCGCAGAGAGGATGGAAGCCCGCGCATCAATGCCGTGTTCAGCCGCTCTGATTGTGGAGCCTGCGTCGTCAGAGCGCTGTGCACGCCCGCGAAGGAAGCCCGCCGCGCCGTCTACTTCCACACGCGCCAGGAGTACGAGGCATTGAATGCAGCCCGATCCCGGATGCACGATCCCACATGGAAGGAGCGGTATCATATCCGGGCTGGCGTCGAGGGCACTCTCTCACAGGGTGTGCGGGTATTCGGAATGCGCCGGAGCCGGTATATCGGGCTCCTGAAGACCGGCCTCCAGGAAGTGTGTTCGGCGGCTGCGATGAACGTCTTGCGGGTCGTACACTGGTTGGACGGATGGCCGCGCACCAAGACGCGCGTGACCCGCTTTGCTGCGTTGGCGCCAGCCCTCTGAATTCGCCGACAGTATCTACGTGATGTCGGCCAGCCAGACCCGGTTCGGCACAGATGCCGTGAACTTCTGCTGCAGCAGGTTGGGCGCGATCGGCAGCTGATGACGACTGTCGGTCGTGGTCGGCCGGAAACGGCGTCGGGCCAAGGCTCGGATACCATGCCGGCGCATCAGCCGCTCGACCCGGCTGCGGCTGACCCGGTGGCCTTCAGCGCGCAAGGCCGCATGCATGCGCGGGCTGCCATAGCGGCCCTGATGGCGGGCGTGGAGCCGATGCACCTCGTGCAGCAGGCGCCGGTCGGCAAGAGCTCGTGAGCTCTCCGGCCGAGACCGCCAGGCGTAATAGCCGCTGGGCGACACGCCGAGCACGCGGCACATGAGCCGCACTGGAAAGGTGCGGGCATGCTGCTCAATGAAGCCAAACCTCATTTCGGCACCTCCGCGAAGATGCCGATGACTTTTTTAACACATCGCGCTCCATGCGCGTGCGATCGAGCTCACGGCGCAGTCGAGCAATCTCCGCCGCCTGATCGGCTGGAGACGCCATCGGGGACAAACTGGTCGCAGAACCCTTCGAGCCAGCCCTCGATCGAGTGATACCGCCGTGCACAACGGTCCGCCAGTTGCGCAGCATTGAAGGGGAGATCCCCAGCTCCGTCGCGACCTGCATGAGGGGCCGACCGCTGCTTGCCAGAAGCGCCACAGCCTCCCGCTTGAATTCCGGTGTGAAGTCTCGCCTCGTCTTCGTCATCAAACACCTTCCCGCTCCACAGGAGCGTATCAGAGGTGTCCATCAATGCGAGGGAGGATCACCGAAAAGGTCCTCGAATGAAAGGACCTGCATTTCTGCGAAGCCGAATTCATCCTCGACAGCCTCAGCAACCTGCATCAACCGTGGAGGGATAACGGTTCCCCGCATAACGGGGGATGTCTCAATCTTGATCTGGGCGCGGCCGTTGCCAACCAAGATGCGGGTTTCGTTGTTGCCGCCTCCGGCGATGCGCTGGATGCGCATGTCGCGATGGCCTTGCTATAACCCATCCACGATCCGCCCGAGCGCCTCGTCGATACCGCGTAACGACGTCGCCCGATCCTCGATTGGCAGATAGGTCAGGTCAATGTCGACTGACAGCCGCGGCATGTCCCGGTAGAAGAGGTTGATGGCCGTTCCGCCCTTCAATGCGAAGACCGACTCTCGGGCGATGATTGGTAAAGATTGGACGAGCAGACGGACCTGCTCCGCATAGGGGCTATGCATACGCCTCATCTCCCCTCTTCACCGCGGGGGCCAAGTCTGCCGGGACATAGATCTGGTAGTCGGGATGCAGCTTGCCTCCCTTGGTCAATACCCGGGGGCCCGATCCCAAATCGACGACCGCCTTGTCAACGTGATTGAGCCAGGCGTGCTTGTGCTTGTCGGCGAATACGAAGAATAGGCGTTTAACCTTGACGCTCCGGCAGGCTTGCAGGAGGGACGTCAGCCGGCGCGGCCGGAGATTGGTGAGACCCTGGAATATCATGTCGATGTTGTGGAAGCTCTCATGATTGGGCAGCTCGTCGAGGGCCTCGAGGATCGCCCGCTCAGGAGACGAAAGCCGCATCGGCCATCGCCAAGGGCTCAGCATCGGTCCGCCTTCGGCATCGGATCCTTGCCTAGATGGCTGGTCGGTGCTCTCGATCCCCTGTGTATCGGCGCCAAACAGGGATCGGGTCCTTACCACGAGTTGTGTGTCGATCGGCATCCGTCGGAGCCAGGACGGCACATCGCCGTAAAGGTAGACGCGGCTTGGCCCACTGAGTGACAGGTAATGGGTGTGTCCGCGGGCCTCGAGGGCGCTCAGTCCACCGAGATGGACATCTTTTGCCAGGATCCATTGCAGTGAGAGAAGGACGGCTTGCCAATCCGTCTCGGATGTCGTGCTTGTCTGCATGGGCGGAGGGCGGCGGTACACGCCGTGTGTCACCCGTTCGAGCCACCCACGTTCCACGTATTCGTGGATCGATCGGGGATCGACGCCTTGATGCTTGAGCCAAGCGGCGTCCGTCACGAAGCCGGGGGGCAGGCGATCTAAGAGAGCTTTTAATCCAGGCGATTTTCGATGAGGCATTCTCATCAAACTGGCACTTGTTCAAAAGGGTGGCAAGACCGACTTTTGATTTCCCTTAAATTTGATGAGATTTTCTCAAAGAAATCAGCAATCTGTAAAATGATCGCATAACGGGACAGTTGCTTCCGCGATGGTTAGGTGGCCTTCAAGAGCATCCTGATACTCCGTGCGGCAGTCCCGCAACCCATCCGCGGCCCAACGAAAGGATGGATGGCGAAACGGTATTAAATATCGCATAATTAGTCGCCCCTGAACAACCCACAACTGATTGAGGCTGAAGGATTCTTCGTCTTCGCGAAGCATTGTAAAATGCCGGTTCCTGGGGAGTGACCCACTCAAAACCGGTGTTTTGCCATGGGACCCAAGCCGATGCTGCCGAGCTCCGGCGATCTCTACCGCAGCCGTCTCGATCAGATTCTCGATCAGCGTCACGAGCTGTATCGGCTCGCCGCTCTCATCGACTGGGACAGGTTCGATCAGGCGTTTGGCCGCTTCTATCGTCCGCTCGGACGGCCCGCGAAGCCGACGCGCCTGATGGTCGGGCTGTCCTATCTCCAGCACACTTTCAACCTGTCCGATGAAGCCGTGGTGCAGCGTTGGATCGAGAACCCGTACTGGCAGTGGTTCTGTGGCTGCGAGTACTTCCAGCATGAGTTGCCCTGCGATCCGAGCTCGCTGACGCGCTGGCGCAAACGGCTCGGACCCGACGGACTGGAGACGCTGCTTTCCGCCACCATCCAGGCCGGGTTGGAGAGCGGGGTGGTGCGGCCCTCAAGCCTGGAGCGGATTAGTGTCGATACGACCGTGCAGCCCAAGGCGATCACTCATCCCACCGACGCGAAGCTCTATCTGAAGGCTCTCCTCGCCCTTGTACGGCAGGCCAAGCGCGCCGCCGTGCAGGTCGGTCGCTATGCCCATGCCCGGCAGATGCGGCGCATGCGGCGCGAGCTCAAGCGGCTGAAGACCTATCTTGGACGAGTGTATCGCGATGTCGCCCGCAAAGTCGCCGCGGATGAGGGCCTCGCCCTTCGCTTTGCACGTCTGCTGGGCCTGACGGAGCGTCTTCTGACGCAGGAACGCACGAGCAAGAACAAGCTCTACAGCCTTCACGCCCCAGAGGTGGTGTGCATCGCCAAGGGCAAGGCGCATCGGCCGTACGAATTTGGCTCCAAGGTGGCTGTGGCGGTGACGAACCGGGAAGGCTTTGTGCTCGCCTCCAAGGCGCTGGAGGGCAATCCGTATGATGGCCATACGTTGGACGCCACCATAGACCAGGTCATCACCATGACGGACGTGGAGCCCGTGCGCATCTACGTCGACCAAGGCTATCGTGGGCACGACTATGGGCACGAGGAGCGCGTGTTCATCACGCGACAGCGGCGGGGGCTCACGCCCACGATCAGGCGCGAGCTGAGACGCCGGTCGGCGATCGAGCCGATGATCGGCCACATGAAGGCGGACGGGCGGCTCTCACGTAATCACCTGCTCGGAGCCGCGGGCGACGCGATGAACGCCCTGCTCGTGGCCGCCGACATAACCTGCGACTGATCCTGAACTGGCTCAGGCCTTTTGTTGCTTGGCTCTTGGCAGCCCTGATGGGCTCATCCGCGCAATCGGATACTTCCAATGATCTCTGGAAGCCAATCGCCGCCTGATCAAACACCATTATTCAGGGCCGACGAATTAGTGTTGACAAGAAGTCTGCAATCGGTGCCATGGCAGAAGAGCATACGTCCCTCGCGGTAGAGCCGAGGTCAGCCTACCTGTTGCAGGGACCTTCACAGTCAGAGTGGGAGCAAAGCATCCCAGCCGTGGGCCGTCTGCGATTCTCAACCACCTTCAGCAATTTCAGATCGTCGTTCGTTTCCCGGCAGGAAGGTCTTGCTTGAACCCAGCGATGTGCCGGGCTCTTAGAGGCCCTCGCTCACCCGAGTCTGGTCGTAAGCCCGGCGCACCGTTCCCTTGCCGTAGGTCCGCTCCAGGCGACGCACGATGAAATGTCCACGGGCGAGCGTCTGAAAATGGTCGATGAAGGCGGCGTTGACCGCCGCGCCGCCGATCGCCCCGACAATCGGAACGGCCTGGGCCGCGACCTTCTGCGAGACCACTACGCCGAACCGTGAGCCGATCTGGGCCAGCAGGCGCACGATGGCCGAGGCGCTCTCGTCCACGACCCCACGCCCGGCTATCTGCTGCAGGGCACGAGTGACGGACTTCGCCATTGCCGCCCGTACCGCGAAGTAGCCGGCTTCATGCGCGTTGCCCGAGCCGGTGTGTCCGCCCAGAGCGAAGACCTGGAGGCAGGCCAGTGCCGTCTCGGGATGTTCGAGATCCTCACCCTCGCTCTGGGCGATCCGGGCAATCGACCGCAGCATGATCGCCGTCGAGATCGGGAGCTCCACCAGGACGGCTGATACGCCCAGCGCTCCACCCATGGCGCCCGACAGGATCGCAAGAGCCTTGTGAGCGCGGGTTTCCGGATCCCTGCCCTCCTTTGGGATCGTCCGGAGCGCATAGCGCAGTGCTCGGGTGAGCGCCGCCTGCGTGGCTTTCGAGATCATGTCGGATGCGACCTGGGGAAGAGCCTGCCCGAGCAGCTCGATCGGCCGCCCGGCCAAGGCCGACAGTCGGCCGATGTAGCTTGGCCCCTCCAGCGCGCGGACGGCCTGTCTTAAGGCCGCGCGGTCCTCCTCAGACAGGGCGATCTCCGGAGTTGCGACGTTGCCTGCGGATGCCGGAAGCGGTTCCTGGCGGCGAAGTTCCTGGCTCATCCATCCTATCTGGGGATGCGGGTCCGCTTCGGATAGCCCACGCCTTGTCTCCTAAGGCTGGCTCCGCACCGCATCTGGTTACACGTCGAACACGTCCGGGCAGCTTCCCCCATCTGGCTAAGGATCCGCCACGGCCATGGGATTGCGCGCACTCGGCGGAGCGGACCACTGCGATATCTCCACCCATTGCCCACCGCGGCAGCGACGCTCTCTCTACGGAACCCGACCAGACGTCGCCGCCGACGGTTCGGCTTCAGGAGCGGATCGAGCTTGCCGCATCTCGATCGGGCTTGATCGCCGTTGGGGTCCTCGGAACGGTTTGCGCCAAGCGGTACGGTGAGTCGGTCTCCATCACACCTGCCTGACGCTGATCCGTGTTTAATAAGCGGCCAGAAAGCCGTCACGGGTCTTGGATGGACGACAAGAGAGCCTCTAAGCCGCGTGTCGGTAGGTTTCCCCACATTCCACACCCTGGGAACAAATCAAGAACAATTTCGTGGTGGGGCGGGGCACGAAGCAGTACCATTGCGGCTTTCAAGGGAGACGCTAATGACTGAGCCGGGACGGACGCAACGTGACATTGATCCGATCGAAGCCGATGTCACGGCCGTGATCGAGGCCTGCGGCGGTGATGCGAGGACCGCTATCAGGGCCCTCCTCATCGAGCAACTCATTCAGGAGCAACGGATCGAACGGTTAGCCGCAGCCCTGTCATTCGGTTATGTCCGGGGACAGATCGGCGTTACGGCTGAGCAGATCAAGCCGAAGTCTCTGGGCGCAGTTGGCGCGATGAGTTGATTGCTGCCCTTTGGATTAGTTGGAAAGGACCGGGACAGCGGCATTGCTCGGCGGGCCATGCCGCAGGGATTCGACGGATGGATGCCTCACGGCGCCATCACGTGCGCTCAAATCGATTGGTACGAACAACGCTTGGAGCATTCTCCTGATCTTGGAGGTGCAGGCGATGAAGGATGACTTGGCCACGACGGAGCAGGCAATGAACGTGCAGACTCGCCTGGAAGCCAATGCGATCCTCGATCGCCTCGTCGCAGATGGCTCTACCTTCTCCCGAAACGACGCGCTGCGCTTGATTGAGTTGATCCCCGTCACCCCCGTTCGCGGTTTGCGTTCAAGGGCATTTTCAAAGGACCAGGCTCCGGCATCAGAGGGCATGCGCCTGGTCATGGTGACGTTGAACTTAAGGAAGAATCCAAGGAGAAGACGATCACGCTCAACCTGCCGGCTTCGCACAGGATCGGCGGATATGTGGTGATGCACACGCCCGGCTCGATCTATATCGAGTTGATGTGGGCCGAAACCAAGTTGGACCAATCAGGATTGAGTTGCTTGCTCAATTATAATCGAGCCAGCAAGGAGCCTGAAGACATGCGGATCGCCGCCCAGAAGTCACTGTCGCTGCTTTTCCTCACCTTCAACTACATCTCGTCCGTGTCCTGGAAGCAGCCCGGGTAGGTTTGAGGCAGCGCCGTTGGTGACGACGACGTTCGGTTGCCGCTCTGCTAAGCGGTCGTATGCTAAGGCTGAAAACGGCAGCTCTATTGCTTGGGGAGTAGTGGACGACAGACCCGTCCGCAGGCGTGGTCTCAAGTGTGGAACGTAGGCCCGATCCGGTGCCGGGGCGCTACCATAAGTCGGGAACCGCAGAAGGTTACCATGACCTATGAGCGCTTCTCTTTGCCCGAATCCGGGGGTGAGACTTGTTTTGCTATCACGCACCCGCAAGAAGGGCAGCCAGTTCTCGGCTGTAGTTCTCCCGCCGTTGGTGATGGCGGGATTCAAGCATTGTAAGTGCACGATCCTTGACATGCGAATTCGGTAATGTCGCGATGAGGTCCTGTCGCTGCCGTTCGTATTGATCATCCATTTCCTTCAAGATGGCTTGAAGGGACTTTACGAGAGGATGATCCTCGACAAGTGTCGGCTCTGCGGTTTGACAAATCACTCTCTGCTCCCAGGGAACACAGCGCTCCAGCCACTTGTGTGGGAAAATAAGTGCCGCGTCTGTCGGGAAAACGACAAATCCGATGAATCCAATGTGCTTTGGCGTATACTTCCGCACTGCGCTTCATCACTAGACAAGGTTTGCTGAAACAATTGTCATTTCAACTGCCAAGAAGAACGCGTGACGTGCATTGCCAGCCGGCTCAATACCTTACGTTTATTCTCACAGCGCTGTTCATCAGGCAGACACGGATTGTTTACCGCAGTCGCGGCAGAATGCCCGCTGGGCGCGTGGCGCATCAGCCCGAACAGGAACTCTGGTGCCATTGGTGGATGGTGTCAGTGTGGTTGGAGGGCTTCCTCTCCGCTGACGCCCTGGCTGAGGGTTTTCAGACAGCACCCTTAGCCAGGGCGCTTGGACACGCAACCGGCACGCTAGTTGAAGATCAAGCCAGAACAGGGATTGGTCAGCAGGAGAGAGTGCCGTGGCCCGTTACTATTTCGATGTCCGAAACGGGAAGCCGCCCGTGCACGATGACGACGGCGCAGAGTTCGACAACCTCGATGCGGCTGTGCAGGCGGCAGCCCGCTCGGCGGCTGAGATCGGCACGAGCCGGCTGGCAGGAGGCGATTTCAGCGATGTCGTGATTGAGGTGCGGGACGAGCAGAACCAGCGTGTCGCCACTGTAACGGCGTCGATGCGGATCGAGCGGCACGGCTCATCCTATCAGGGACCGCATTCCTGGAGTGCGTAAGTCCCGAGAGGTCATCATACAACGTCCTGCTGGGCACTTCCATCGGTGCGCCTGATCCACCGGCGCAGGTGGGAGGAACGCCTTGGCCGTATTGGCAACCAATTATCGGCCCGCTACGTTGTCTGCGATGTGTGACGCACGGAGGGTTCCGAATGAGCCGGAAGGATCGTGTTGCGCTATGGGGACGCCTATGACTTATCCTGCTGTCTCTTGCCCTGATTGGCGGCATTGTGACCGAGCCGCTCCTGCGGCCCTTGTGGTCCCCGCCCCTGACCATTGCCCAGCAATAGCAACAACCGCTCATCAGAGATCCGGCCCTGGTCGCGCTCCTGACCGAGGTCGTCGAAGACAACGATCCCCGTGCGAACCTGTTACTGTGGCGGGGCTGCTTTCAAGGCTCGGTCGATCGTCTCTACCATCTCCGTAAGGCGGTAAGGCTTGGCGAGGAAAGGCACTCCCACTTTCTCGCACATCCCATGGCAGATCCGCGAGCGGCCCGAGGTCAAGACAATCGACACGAGCGGTTGGAGAGACAAGGCAGCCTGCGCCAGCTCAAAGCCGTCCTGACCGCCCAGATCGATGTCAGTAAACAGAACATCCACTGACATTTCTCTCAGAATAATCTCGGCCTCTTCCGCGCTGGCCGCTGTGAAGACCTCGTAGCCTGCGTCCCTCAGGACCTCAGTCGCGATCTCACCGATGATCAACTCGTCCTCCACGACGAGAACACGCTCGCGCAGGGACTTCGGGGCTGGGTTCTTCTTCGGTTCGGAGCGGGTCCACGGGGACAGGATCGGTGTCATGTACGCAACCTCACTGAACACATCCGGGTGGTTAACGGCCTATTGTGGCAGGTGTTCAGGGCGGGATGCGACAAGTCTCCGGTATGGTCAGCAGATCGTTAAGGCCTGATGCGGCGCGCTTGATCAGGGCGACACCGCGATAACATCCGGTGCCCCACGTCGGATCTCTGGTCATGCATCCTCAGAGCGGAGCGCGTTCGATCTCAAATGAAGAGTACCGGTCAAGTCCGCCGATGAGAGGGATCGCGGTTTCTCGCCATAACCAGGATTCCTGTTGGACAATCGGTGTGCCAAGGCAAGCCTCGCGCTCGTCATGAACGCGGCAGTCCATCTTCCCTGCCCGTTTGTCGCACCCCGGTTGAGCTGTTGCTGCACTGCACCATCTGGCGTCGTACTTTGTTATGCCGGCGGAGGTGGAAAATTGCTTGAGCGATTGTTGAAGTCCGTGTCGCCAGGGGCGGATGCTGTCGACATCGGCTTGGTCGCAACCGCCATGACAGCCGTCGTCACCGCTATTCTCATCTGCAGCCAGTTGCCTTAGGCGGCAAATTTGGCTGGGGTTCGATGGAACGAACCGGCTTTCCCTTGCTACAGCCACCTGACAGCCCGTTGTGAGTTATGCTCGAAAAGCATAGCCGTACCCCATCAAAAGCAGCTCCCCATCGCCAAGCTGGACCCCTATATGCTGCGGTGCAGCAATCGCGACGGTACTTTATTTGAGCCGCTTCTGCGTAGGGGGAATTCATGTTCATGATCTACATTCTTTCCAAAATCCGCAGCCTCAAGCTCGATCGCCAGACGTGAGCGAGCACCGTTGTCCAACGATCCAAGCAGACCCGTCAAAGCAGCATCAATGCCAGCACCCAAGAAGAAGGCGTCAGGCGTCCGGACATCGATCCGCTTTGACCTGCCGCTGAAATTTTCCTCCACGTTGAGTTAGAGTCCGGCCCCTCACAAGGACGGACAATGAAGCGTTCACGGTTCACGGAAGAGCAGATTATTGGGATTTTGCGGGAGCAGGAGGCTGGGGCAAAGGCGGCCGACCTGTGCCGCAAGCATGGCATGTCGGAAGCCACCCTGTACAACTGGAAAGCCAAGTTCGGCGGCATGGATGTCTCCGAGGCCAAACGGTTGAAGGCGCTTGAGGATGAGAACGCCAAACTGAAGAAGCTGCTGGCGGAGACGATGCTCGATGCCTCGGCCTTGCGCGAGCTGCTCGCAAAAAAGTGGTAGGGCCCGCCGCTCAGCGCGAAGCCGTCGCGCACCTGCAGGCCAGCTTTGGCCTGTCGGAACGGCGGGCCTGTTCCCTCATCGGAGTGGATCGCACCACGATCCGCTATCGCTCCTGCCGGCCGGATGATGCAGCCCTGCGGGGCCGGCTGCGCGAGCTGGCTCACGAACGGCGTCGTTTCGGCTATCGGCGGCTGTTTGTGCTGCTGCGCCGAAGGCGAGACCGCGGGTCTGAACCGGGTCTATCGCCTGTATCGTGAGGAGGGCCTGACGGTTCGCAGGCGTCAGGCGCGCCGACGGGCTGTGGGAACACGGGCGCCGATCCTGGTGGAGGCAAAAGCCAACGCGCGCTGGTCGCTCGACTTTGTCCATGATCAGTTTGCCAACGGCCGGCGCTTTCGCATCCTGAACATCGTCGATGACGTGACGCGGGAATGCCTGGCGACGATCCCCGACACCTCGATCTCGGGCAAGCGGGTCGCCCGGGAGCTGGAAACGGTGATGACGCGCCGAGGCAAGCCAGGGATGATTGTCTCCGATAATGGCACCGAACTGACCTCGCATGCTATTCTCGCCTGGTGCGCCGAGCATCGGATCGAGTGGCATTACATTGCCCCAGGCAAGCCAATGCAGAACGGCTACATTGAGTCGTTCAACGGCCGCATGCGGGATGAGCTGTTGAACGAGAGCCTGTTCTTCGGGCTGGATCATGCCCGCGAGCTGATCGCGGCCTGGGTCGCCGATTACAATACCGCGAGGCCGCATTCCTCATTAGGCTATCAGACACCCACGGCCTATGCCGCGGGCCTGAGAACCGCAAGGGACCATCACGCTGCGCAACGGACAGGCTCCGCGCGCTGGCCCCTTGCTCCTGTCGCGCCACACGGCGTAACACCTGCCGAGGCTCTAACAGCGGCTGGATGAAACTTCAGTGGCAGGTCACCCGCAGGGCTCATGTCCAATGGCCGCAGCGGCCGCTCGAATCTCCACTCGTCCGGATCAACAAACCCGGGAACCGGGCGGTCCTCCGGCACGGCACAGGTGAGATCCGGCCGCCGCATGTTGCGGAACAGGTTGTAGGTGCATTCCCGCGCGTGTGCTCGGGCCGGAGCCAGGAACTGAATTGATGACATGAGGATCCTTGAGGCTGGCGCCTTTGGACAGGCCTTCGTGCACAGCATCTGGAGCATGTCTTACCTCAGGCAGCAGGGATTCTGTATCACTCTTGCGGGGTACCCGGAGCAAGTGGGGTCGTCAGAGGCATGAGCTTCCCTGCCCCCGCCGGCAGAGGGCAAACCTGCCTCAGAGAAGCCGCTGGGCGATGCAGGGCGACGCGTGACCACGCCGCTCATGTCGCGCGTTTCCCGGCACCAGATCCAGCCATGAAAGGCTTTGTGTAGACCAGGCGCCGGTGCCAAGGGCACCAGCTCGATCCCTCCTGTGTCTCACTTCCGCAGAAGATCGCTTTCGATTGATCGTCCGAGACAATGAAGCGGCATTGCCGGGCCTGGAGCTTGACCAGGGTGGTTCGGGTCTGCGGGGACGGTTCGCTGATCTCAGGCATGGCTCCGACATCCAGTACAGGACCAGAGTGCAACACGATGAGGGCCTGCGAGAGTTCCATATCGGCTCGAGCTATCAACAGCTTGATCGATCTGACCTAATCGGCTGAAGGCGGTGAAGGCAATGCATTTGACCTTTCCACGGAGTGAATGCGGGATGCCCCCACATTCATCACACTCAGCTCCTGAATGGACGGCACTTCGCCCCGTTGCTTCAGTCCGCGACGCCAGTTCAAAATGCCACAGTCCGATGACCAGGGCGATCGGTTGAAGCGTCGCTGCGGGAGCCTAGCCTTGATCAGGGGACGACTTGATGGACGATCCAGGAGGGGAGCATGGGTGAGTGGAGGACGGTTTTTGAGGAAGAGGTCGAGGGGCGCCTGGTCACGGTCAAGATCTACCGGAGCGAGGACACCGCGGATGACGACGGGGACGAAGGCCCCGCCGTGAGGGTGACGACAACCTCGGTCGATAATTATCCCGGCGTGTTGGAGGACGAGGATGGCGATACGCTCTTGCTCGAGCGCGAGGATACCGGCCGTCTGATGACCTTGGAGCCTTACAGCCTTGATGACCTTGCGGGCGAACTCATGGAGATCGGCTTTAGCCTCGAGGGGGCGGCCAGTGTCGCCAGCAAGGTTCCTGGATGACCAGACCGGGCTTGTCGCGCTGGGTGAGGCGACAAGGACGGCAGTGCATCCGTGCCTGTCCTTGTCCCTCAGGCCAACCAACCACCGGGCTTACCTAAAGCGGCTCGATGACAACCTCATGACGCCGCGATGAATGGCTTTCGGCAGCCACCAGCGCTCAATGGCCCATATCACACGGTCCCCACGCGTGCGTTATCAGGCTCTCTCTTGCGCTCGGTGAAGAGCGCGAGCACGACCGTGAGAACCATGAAAAGTGCGGAGATGCTGAACACCCATCGCGGCAGGCTCTGATCCATAAGCCAGCCGAACAGCAGAGGGCTCAGTATGCCGCTGAAATTGAATCCAGTCGAGACGATGCCGAAGGCGCGCCCTGCCGCGCCCTCTGGCGCGGCACTGCGGACAAGCATGTCGCGCGATGGCGCGATCATCCCGCCAAGAAAGCCCGCGGTGGCCATGGTCATCGTGAGCAGCGCAGGCGGCAGCGTGACCAATGCAATCATCAGTAAAACTGCGGCATTGATGCCTAAGCAAATTGCAGCGACTTGGGAATGTCGATCCGTGCGATCGGCTAGGAACCCGCCGGCGAGCACGCCTAGTGCGCTTGCCACGAGATAAGCAGTCAGCGCGACATTAGCCGTAGAGAACGAGGCGCTAAAGCCATTCATCAGCGCCACGACGCCGAAATTGCTGATACCAGAGGTGGAGAGGCCGAGCAGCATGAAGAAGATGGTCAGCAAGATGAGCGTCGGCGTGATGATGGACCGCTGTGATGCGTGGCCGCTTGCATCCTTCCGGCGATTTTCCCCCGCCTCCGGAACATCGAATGCCAGCAGCAAGACCGCCACGAGCGGCCCGGTCGCACCGCACACCATCAGCGCGGTGATGCCGCCGAGCGATGTCATCAACGCCGCAACGATCATGGGCGCCATCGCACCGCCGAGATAGCCGGCAAAGGTGTGGATCGAAAAGGCGCGGCCCATCCGTGCCTCATCCATATGGGCGGCGAGAATTGCGTAGTCCGCGGGGTGATAGACGCTGTTGGCCAGTCCAAGCAGAACTGCGCTTGCGATCAGGACGGGGTAGCTCAGATGCAAGCCGAGGAGGCCCAGCGAAGCCCCGCCAAGGCAAAGCCCGATCAGGAGAATCTTACGCGCACCAAAGTGATCGACGAGATAGCCCGTTGGCGCCTGGGTGAGCGCCGAGACGACTGCGAACACTGTCAGCACAAAGCCGAGTTCAATATAGTCGATGTTGAGAGCCGTCTTGAGAAACGGAAAAAGCATCGGCAGCACAAGCATATGAAAGTGACTGACCCAATGGGCCGCCGAGATCAGCGCGAGGGTGCGCAGCCTGGTATCGCGCTTGGTTCGCCGAGATGGGGCGACAACATCGACCATTGAAGAGGCTCCGGTTACCTTTCAGGTGTTAGGCATTGGGGGATGGTCATAGGGCGTCAGGCAGAAAGCTGTTGGCCTTAACGTCTTCGTCCACCCTCAGTCGATCTCGACTTGCATGTGAAAGTTAGCAGGGCTTAAAGCAGCAATTTGGTATTTTGGCCATCTGGCACGCGATCCTTAAGCACTTCCCGGCTCGCGCAGTATTCCACCATGACATCGGCGATCATGCCGAGAGAAGCAAAAGTGGGCAGGCGACCGTTCGCTGCCCTCAGAAAAGTGTCGTAGTACACATCGTGGCAGCTCCATTGCCGGTGCCGTGGGAGGCCAAACTAAAGTCGCAGTGCTTGAGCGTGAGCCTTTCGCCAAAAGGCCGTCACCAGCCGGATGGGCCGAAAAGAAAAAGGCCGGGCACGAGGCCCGGCGAAAGTTAAGGTCCGACAAAAGTCAAAACCTTCCAGAGGGAACGGCCGATACGGCAGCGCCGGGAGGAAGAAAGCGATGCCGCAGGAATTCAGCCACTGCTGATATCGGCGGCATCGCGCCTCTTTGCAACGCAAAGCGCCTCATAAAAGGGCTGCGCTCAGAGCATGGCTTCGTAATGTGCCTTTAATGCTTTGTTTTGGCACGACATCGCTGATCCACCGTCTCGGGTTGATAGATAAGGCGTAATCGACGCTTGCTGCGCGATGTCACTTCCAAGGACTTAGTTCAATCCCTGATGCTCCCTCCTAAGGCAGTTGAGCACAGAGAACGACAGCGGCAATCGCGGCCGATGCGGCGGTGGCCGTCAGCCAGAGGTCGACAGTCCGCGGCCGCTGATCGACAAGTCGCTTCATCAAGACAGCGCTCAAGGATGGGGTTTCAAGGCAATGCGCCGCTAACTGGGACATACCGCGCCTCCGTCAACCCTATCCTGCGATGAGTGTCCAATTGTCGCTGACGCGCCGATCCGAGCCGTGGACATTAGCGTTTTCTTATCCCAGACCCGCAATGCAGTTGCAGGGGATTTGGGAGGGGCTTCGATCCCATGACGGATGGAGCTGAGAGAATAAGCCGGAGCTGGTCCAGGCGAGCGTCGTTGGTGTTCGAGATCAACGAGGCCGGGCAAAGAGAAGCGCCCCGTGCATGGCAGAGGCGCTTCCCTTCCAGGGAGGATATCGGCCCCCCAGCCGTTCCTTCAAGGACAGGGACAGAATGCCTGATCTCAATCGCCTTGGCTGTATCGGATTGAGCACAGGCACCGAGAGATCCGCCCTCAAAGCCCGGCCAGCAGCAGGCTCAGGCCGATCAGGGCGGCAAAGGAGACGACAAACCGCACGGCGGCTTGGGTGAATGTCGGGGCAGAGACAGGCGCTGCAACCTCTGTCGACGGCATAATGAACACTTTCGGGGAATTCAGCGAGTTCTGGAAAATGGGCGGAAGCGGCGATCAAATCCTGTCGCCCGGCCCACGCTATGTGTTCGATTTCCGCGCCGATGTCTGTAGCCGGCAGGCCACGCGGCCGGTCTTGATGCGCCTGATCCGGGACCACCGAAAGCAGCATTGCCGAACGCTCAGGATGGCCTAGATCCCAGGGTGTGCTTCACTCCCTTGGCACACCAGCGCCCCGGTCGCGGTTTCAGACAGCGCCTCGGCCGGGGCGCTTCTCCCTCACACCCCCTGAGGCGGTGTGGCGGTTGTTGGTCTTCACCGGCGGATGGCCGAGACAGGCACACGGTTCCTCCAGCGATGGGAGCTGTGCTCAATGTCCCGGAAGGGCGAAGGCCGCTCGTGTCGCGGCAGATCCTCGAGCAGCTCGGCGGTCCAGGTGTAGGGCTGGCGCAAGCCGCTCCTGGCCACGATGGTGTCGGCGAGATAGAGGTCATAGACGCCGGTCGCGAATTGCATCAGCTGACTTTGGGTCCGAAGAGGCCGGCGGCGCGACCGCATGACGGATCATGTGAAACCAGGTGCATGAAACGCATGGGCCTTAATGCAGCGGGAACTCATGCACTCAGCGCGGAGGTGCCCCGCAGAACGCTTGAAGATGAGTTCACCAAACATTCAGCGCCATCGCCGAGTTCTACAGTTTGACAGTGTGCGTGATGCCCCACGCCCTCGCTGAGATCGTCCAAGCACCCATGAGCCCTCCTCCGTCTGTCTCGACCGCAATGGACAGTCCACCCCTTGCCGAAAAGATCTCGGTGATACCAACCACAAGGGGTGGCGCTCCTGCCAAGGATGCAACCCTCGGCGCCATTGGTCTCGCCGTCCTGGCGACCGTCTTCTTCTCGATGGGCGATGTCGTCGCGAAGGTACTGACGGGCACGCTGCCCGCCATCGAGGTCGCCTGGCTGCGCTACATCGTCTTCTGCCTAGTGGTCGTTCCGACAGCCTTCGGCGCACGCGGCCTGCAAGCAATGCGCACCCGGGATCTGCGTCTCCAGATTATCCGGGCGCTGGCGGGTGCTGGCTCGACCGTCCTGTTCTTTCTCGGGCTGAGATATCTGCCAGTCGCCGAAGCGACAGCAATCTTGTTCATCTCGCCGATCTTCATTACTGCCCTCTCGATTCCGCTGCTCGGGGAGACGGTGGGCATCCGGCGCTGGGCGGCAGCAGTGGCGGGCTTCTTAGGTGTGATGCTCGTTGTCCAGCCTGGCGGCTCGGCCTTTCAAGTGGCCGCCCTCCTTCCAATCTGTGCGGCACTCGGCGGGGCTGTCACCGCCATCACCACGCGGCAGTTGAGTTCCGAAGGGCCAGAGACGACCTTGGCATGGACGGCTGTCGTCAGGCTGGTCACTCTGACCGTCTTCGTGCCCTTCAACTGGCACATGCCCACTACGGGGGAGATTGGGTTGGCTGTTCTCATGGGCGCGTTCTCAACGGTGGGCCATTGGCTCACGATCCTGGCCTACCGCAAGGCCGCAGCGTCCACCATCGCCCCGTTCACCTACATTCAGCTCATGTTCGCCGGTCTGCTTGGCTTTGCCGTCTTCGGCACGATCCCAGGGGCGATGACCCTTGTTGGCGGGCTTATCATTGCGGCTAGCGGTCTCTACACAGCCCACCGTGAGCACGTCAGGGCAAGGGAGGCGAAGCTCACTTCTGCCGGAAACTGCCAGCCTTGAATTCTGGTGGTAAGTGGTCAGCCCTGAACAATGCCGTTTGATCAGGCGGCGATTGGATTCCAAGGTTCGCGGGCAAGATCCGATTGCGCGGCTGAACCCAGCAGGGTGCCCTGGGTCAAGCGACAAAAAGCCTGAGACAGTTCAGGATCATTCTGAGATTGTGCCTGACCGCTCCGAACAGGTGATTGCGTCCCCGTCGCCCGTCCGCCTTCATGTGCCTGATCATCGGCTCGATCGCGGACCGGCGTCGCAGTTCCCGCTTGATGGTCGGCGTCAGCCCTCGCCGCTGCCGGGTGATGAACACCCGATCCGTCCTGGTATGAGCGGCCGGCTCTAATCATTGAGCGACAGGCCCACACGTCCTGGAATTTGCCGCATCGAGGATCGCTTGGCTATGGCCGCAACGACACATTGGCGTGGAACTCTGAAGGGTTTCCGGGCTTGGAAGGCACGTCGTTGTCACTGAGCCGCCGATCGCCATGCCGGAGCCCCAGATTCCTGAACCCTCGCCCCGGGATCGAACGACCCTTGTCAAGCTGCGGGCCCGGCAATGCCGCTTCGTCGTCGGGGACGATGACACGTAGGCGATCTTCTGTGGGGCGCAGACGCGACAGGGGTCGAACTGGTGCCCCTGGCACCGGCGGCTGGTCCATGCGGGGGCGACAGGCCCGGCTGGCAAGGAGCAGAAGCCACCAAGCGGCTGATGTGATCCTTAATCCCTCTGAGAGACAGCTAGCGGCCCTTCCTCGACCAGACGGGCGAACGCGGACCACGTCGTGCCGGTCGCATCGAAGCTCTTCTGAATTGTCTCGACATTCGGCCAGCGCTGCCGGCCGCGCGTATGGACCCGCTTCGACCGGTTGAACGCAGTCGCATCCATGCCGGCGGTTTGGCCAAGCCAGAGGGGCTAAATCGGGCCCTCCAGACAATGGTATCGATGGCGTTCCAAACCTTCTGATGGCTGTCCACAGCTTCACTCCATCCTGCCGTCGATGTCGAAGCCGTCGAACCTGTCTTCGAGGGCTCAGGCGGCAATTTCCTTCAGCTCACGGAAGAGGGATCCGAGATAGCCACGCCGCGGTTCACGGACGAGGGTTCGTGCTTGGCCTGGGCGACGAGGGCGGCTCGGGGATGCGAGCACGAGGTCTCGCGGGAGTTGGCCGGTGCGACGCTCACTGGTCAGATCCCCAAAATGCTCTTTGCCTCCACTCGTTTGAGCCTCAACGTCCCCGCGGCTGCAACGAACGGGCTAGCTCCCGGATCACGCTGTCCTCAATGGCGAGCCTGTCGAGCTCCTGTTCCGCCTCGGCATCGAAGCCAGGCTCGGATGGCGCAGGCGCCTGAGCCCGTCGGGTCGAATGCGGCTCGGCCTCCTGATCCCGGTCATGCAAGGCGTCGAGCAGGCTGTGGAGGGCTGCATTCGTGACCTCGACCTCCGGCACAGCTGGGCGACCGTCGAGGGCGATGGCGCGGAGCCGGAAGCTCGGATCAGCTGTGATCTCGGGTCCGAAAAAGGCCGGCGGCTGGAACGCTCGGGCGGCCTTGTCGTGCTTGAACGCCATGCTGATCAGATCGAGCGATCCAGGAGTAAGGAAGCGCTGGATGGTGGCGGTGTGAGAGTCGACCGTCAGGCTGATGCTCAGATAGGCGATTTGCCCGGCGGTCAGCTCGAGCAGCGCCTCGGCCTGCGCCCGGGATATCTCGGCAGCGTCCTCAACCGGCCCCTTGGCGCCATGAGAGGCTAGAACAAGGTGGCCGGCATCACCCGATACCTGCACGTGCGTGCTCTGGTCATGATCTTCGGGGAAATAGCCCTGCTGCACGCGCTGCCCTGCCCTCTCCTTCTCGATCAGCCGAGCCAAGCCAGAGGCTAGCAGAAAGACACGGGTGATGCTCATGGGTATCAGCCTTCCAGTACGGGGCAGCGGGAGGCGCAGCGGCGGTCAGAGCATGGCTTGAGAACAGAACGCAAAGGCTCTTCGCCGATGTCTGCGCCAACCACGGGCCGAGGACGAGGTTCCATCGCCTTACCGCCTGTCCGCGATTCGGCGCTTGATCAGCTTGTGCGCCTCCGCGATCAGGGTCTCGCGATCGGTCGCAAGCAGGATCGTCGGTCGTTGGCCTTGGCGTGCGATGAAGGAAACCCAGCCGGTCTGCGTCGGCTCGAACCGGATCCGGTGGTCCTGGAACTGCATCTCCTCGGTCAGGCCAGGATTGGAAAGGGCCTGAGACGCCAGCTCGTGTTGCGACGTCATCGCTCGAACCTCGCAGTTCGCATGGCTGCCCTCCCGGACTTCCGATCACGAGCCAGCTGCCAAAGGGCTGGCGCGGGGCAAACGAGACGAGATCCGGGAGATAGCCCTCCTTCACCAGCGCCAGCGGCGGTCCGGAGCCGCTGCGGATCAGGGCGACCTGCTTTAGGATGATTTCAGGCTGTGGCTGGATGGACGCAGCGAGGATTCGACGGCTGGGGCGCAATGGTGCAATCACGGTCCCGAAAGGAGTCTCTGTCTCCGTCAGGGTTTCGTTCATTGCCACTGTCAGGCGTTGGGGGACGAACCAGTTCTCGGCCGTTGCGAGCGGCAGCGTGCCCTGCATTAGCCGAACCTGCCGGTAGTGAATGGTTTCGTCGGGATCGAGGTCGAGAGCCGGCAGAACATCGTCATGGACTATAGCAGGCGAGAAGCGCTGACGGACATCGACGGTGATCGGCCCGTCCGAGAGGCCATGCTCCTCACACCAAGCCAAGAGCGATTGCGTCGCCGTTGCACCCGCGATCAGGCGGGTGCTGAGAGCCCAAATGAGCGCTTCCGTGCCTGATGGTACCGTCATGATGGTCGGTCCCCTTCAACGCAGGCTGTGGCCTGCCGATCGACCACATATGAAGCCGCCTCCCGCTGCTGCAACACCGGGATGGTGATCGGCGGCCTTTGTATTGAGGGGTGATGGCTCACGAGAATTCACGCAGTTCTGGAGCCATGGAAGTCGCCGTGGCTTGGGACCTCCTCCTGAGGTGGTTTCGCAGCGATGCGAGAACCGCGAACAGTATGGCGCCGCTGCATGCTCCGATGATCAATTCGCCGACAACCCGCATGTAGACGTCGTTCGGCACATCATTCGAGACGACGAAATGGATCTGGCGGAGAGCACCTACGGCGATCCCGCTCAACCAGCCATAAACGGCGCTGGTTGAGCGGCTCCACATCGGCTCTGGCTCAATCGACTGCTTCATATTGTGCTTCTGCCGGACCTGCAGCAACCTGAGAGGACGTGCGGCGACGCCGTGGCGAGGCGTGGTTCAGTTTTGCCTTGAGAATGTGCGAGGCACTGAAGAGAATGACCCGGCGGGGCTCGATCGGGACTACTGCCCCGCTTTTGGGATTACGCCCCACGCGCTTCGCCTTGTCGCGCAAGGTAAAGGTGCCAAACGAAGACAGTTTGACGTTCTCGCCCTCTTCCAGCGCGATGCAGATCGTTCCGAGAACCTGACCAACCAGCTCGGCGGCATAGTCTTTCGTGACGATGCCCTTTTGATATACGGCCTCGGCCAAATCGGCGCGGGTCAAGGTCTTGCCTGTCATCGGCACATCCCGATCAGGTTGAAAAAGGGGCTGCCGTTACCAGCAGCCCGAGTGTGGGAGGAACGACTTTCCGCAGAGGAACGAGGCCACGGGGCAGTGTGGCTCGCGCAAGTGACTTAGCATCAAGGCCCGATAATTGAAGACTTGTTGCGCCGATGTAATCGTTTTCGTAATTTTATTTTGCGAGTTACTTGGGGCTTGTGGCTGCAAGGACACAGGTTGGCAATGGCTGGAACGCATACGCGACGCTGCGGGCGAGGCAGATCTAGCGTTGAGGCCAACTCGCGTAATGATCAGTCAGGCTAGGAATTGAAGCTCTCTCAAGCGCTACGAGCGAACGCGCTACGCCCGAAATTTCTTTTCACCACAGGGTCGCCGAGCCATTCGCACACCCCTTCCAGGGTTGGAAAGCTATGTTCGATCTCTTTGAAGGGGGCGGGACGCTTGCCAACAGGCAGATCTTCGAGCAGTTCGGCCGTCCAGATCGTATCCATGGTCCGGTAGCCGGATCTGACAACGCTGCCCATCAGTTCGTCGTTCAGGAGGAGGTCATAGGCGCCAGGCGCAAGTTGAATGAGGCTGTAGGTCATCACGTGCTCTTAGTAGACTTGAACTGCATCTCGATCCATTCATGGGCTCCCGCTCGGGCTGTGCCACAAACGCCATCCATTCGACACCGCTCCAGCTGACGCGAATATGGCATCCGTTGCACTCCACGAGGCCGGCATCCTAAGGGGATGAGGATCAGTCTTCATTGGAGTGGCATAGTCTGCTCCTGATCAGGCGCAAAGACCGAACGGATTCAATCAGGCACAGACCTCGCTCTGAACGCTCCATAAAACGGCTGTGTCTCTTCGTTTTACCTCGGCGCCGGAAGGAGCGATTGGCCAGTCATCTCCGTCGGTTGCGCGACAGCCATGAGATCGAGCAGTGTCGGTGCGACGTCAGCGAGACGGCCATCCCTCAACAGGGCGGTCCCACCAGTTATAAGAATGATCGGGACGGGATTGGTCGTATGGGCCGTATGCGGGCTTCCCGTTGCCGGATCACGCATCAGCTCGCAGTTGCCGTGGTCAGCCGTCACAAGGAGCGCGCCTCCTGCTTCCCCAATAGCCGCCGCGATCCGCCCGAGGGCTTCGTCAACCGTCTCCACGGCTCTAACAGCCGCAGCCAAGTTCCCGGTATGACCGACCATATCCGGGTTTGCGAAATTGAGGACGATCAGGTCCTGCTGGCCTGAATGAATCGCCTCGACGGCACGCGCAGTAAGCTCCGGCGCTGACATCTCCGGCTGAAGATCATAGGTCGCCACCTTTGGCGAAGGAACCATGATCCGGTCCTCCCCGGGGTATGGCTCCTCGGCTCCTCCATTGAGGAAGTACGTCACATGCGGATACTTCTCCGTCTCAGCCATGCGCAGCTGCCGTAATCCCGCCTTGGCGACGACCTCTCCGAGCCCGTTCGTCAGCGTCTGAGGCGGAAACATTGTCCGCATCCTCTGGTCGAGCTCAGAGCTGTAAGAGGTCATACCAACAGCCCCTGCCAAACGTGGCACCTCGCCGCGATCAAATTCGCTGAACTCCGGATTCAGAAGTGCATCGAGAAGCTGGCGGATGCGATCGGCGCGGAAGTTAAAGCTGAGCAGCCCATCGCCATCCCGCATGCCACGATAGTCGCCGATCACGGACGGTGGCAGGAACTCGTCGGTTGTCCCCTGCGCATAGCCACTCGCAATTGCGGCTTGTGGGGTATCGAACCGGATGCCCTGCCCTCGGACCAGGGCTGCGAATGCTTGTGACACGCGATCCCAGCGATTGTCGCGATCCATCGCGAAGTACCGGCCGCAGACCGTCGCGATCGGCGATGCTGCCGGCAGAGCCTCTTCGAGGGAGCGGACGTACGCGGCTGCAGAAGCGGGCGGAGTGTCGCGCCCATCCGTGAACACATGAAGGGCAACGGGAACATCGTTTGCGCTGAGTACCTTTGCCAAGGCCACGGCATGATCTTGATGGGAGTGAACCCCTCCTGGCGAGATCAAGCCGAAGAGGTGACAAGTCCCACCAGTTTCCCGCAAACGCGCAATCAGATCGGTTAATGCAGGTGACCGTGGAATGCTGCCATCGGCGATTGCCTGATTGATCCGCGGCAGGTCCTGCATCACCACCCGCCCTGCTCCGAGGTTGAGATGCCCAACCTCGGAATTGCCCATTTGACCTTCCGGTAGTCCAACGTCGAGACCCGAGGTTCGGAGGAAGGCATGCGGGTAACTCGACCACAGCCGATCAAAATTTGGCGTCCGCGCCTGTCTAATGGCGTTGTCCTCCGCGTCCTCGCGCCAGCCCCAGCCATCGAGGATCAGAAGCATTGTTGGACGATGAACCGTCATTATGATCCTCCTGGGGTTGAAGCGTCACATGCCCTATCCACGGCAACTGCGAGTATAGTAGTCGGCGACAAGTGCCGCTCAAGTGGCAGAGACGGCCAGATAATCAAGAGCGGGAATTATTCGTCAGAAGCTTTCACCACCGTCTGTCTCGGGTGCACCACTCTATCGATCTCCTCGCCGCCAGCGCCTAACGCTCCCGCGGGATCGACCGCTGTTTCCAGCTCTTCTGGCGCAACCGCGAACGAACGACTTTCGCGCTTCGGCGGGAGAGCAAAATGCGCCAGCATCGCGAGCAGAGCCATGCTGGGCATCACGGTCGCAAGCGCCGTCAGGGGATCGCTGAACAGCAAGGCCGCAACCGCAGTTCCAGCAAGCCCAACGCCAATCTGCAGAAAGCCGGCGAGAGCCGAGGCCGCACCGGCAACCTTCGGAAAGCCCGCCAGGGCTGCCGTGGTCGCACCTGGGATCACAAGTGCGGCGCCGAAGGCCCAGATCACCACAGGCCCCATCGCCGTATACAAGGAGAGCGGCAGAAGACGCAGGCCGATGCCAAACCCCATGGCTGAAACAGCAATCAGCATCAGCCCGATCGGGACCAGGCGCATGACCTCGATCCGACGCAGCAGCCGACCCGTGACCGCCGCCCCCAGGGCATAGGAGCCTGTCTGCGCCAGCATCATAAGACCGAACTGGGTTGGTGTCAGACCAATCTTCTCCATCAGGACGAAAGGAAGAATGACAGCCATGGTATAGAACGCGCCGACAGCGCATCCCAAGACGAGACTCCCCCGCATGAAGCCTCTGTCCCTGAGGAGCATCGCATAATTCCGCAGGATCTGACCCGGATAGGCCTGTGCCGGATTAGGTGCGACATTGGTCTCGACACACCAGAAGCCCATCACTAGGAGGGCGACGATGCCGTAGACGACCATGACGAGAAAGATCGAATGCCAGCCCAGCGTGCTCAGGAGCACGCCACCGATGGTCGGCGAGACCGCTGGTCCCACGGCGAGCATCAAGCCAATGAGGTTCATGATGCGCGCCGAGCTCTGACCGGTGAACTGGTCGCGCACGATCGCTCGCGAGATCGCGACCCCTGCGGCGACACCAATGCCCTGGAGCGCTCGTCCTATCAGGAGCCAGGTGATGGAGGGCGAAACGACGGCGATGACACTGCCCACGACATAGATGGAGAAAAATCCGAGGGCGACTGGCCGCCGACCAAAGGCGTCAGAGAGCGGCCCACAGACAAGCTGGGCAAAGGCGAAGCCAAACAGATAGACCGACAAGGACATCTTGATCGCCGCCGGCGTGGTCTGCAGCACCTCGACAAGCGTGGGCATCGCCGGTGTGTAAAGCGCCATGCTGACGGAACCGAGGGCCACGATGAGGGCCCCGGTCACGGCGGTGCGCGTCTCGGACATGAGGGGCTTCATTCCGGCCCCCTTCCCGGCTCGGTGCCAGCAATGTTCGCACGCATCCGCTTCAGCAGGGTTCGGAGCATCCCAGCCTCGTTGGGATCGAAGTCCCGCAGAGCCCCTTCCTGGACTTTCCTCGTGATCCCAAGAACCTGCTCGAGGGTCGGTTGTGCGTCAGGGGCAAGCTGAACGATCTTGGCGCGCCGATCCGTTGGATCGGGCTCCCGCACGACAAGGCCCCGACTTTCCAGTTTGTCGAGGAAGGAGACGAGCGTCATGGGCTCGACATTCATCTGAGCCGCGAGTGCTGTCTGGCGTGAGGCTGGGTAGAGGCTCACATAGGCCAAGGTGCGCGCTTCGCCAGCCGTCAGGCCCAGACCGGCACCCTCAAGGGCCCGATCGATCCGGAGGCGCAGAAGCCGTGCGGCGTCGACCAGGAGAAGGCCGATGGTTCCTTCAGAATAATTAGTAAGCATGCCTTATTATTAGATGAGCTTACTAATCTGGGAAGGCTGCCATTGCACAAACCTGACCTGCGCTGACGGTATGGTGAGGGCACTGGAACGCCTCGACGGCCTGTGAGCAGGTTCTGCCTTGTTGGGATGTGGCCCGGGAAGACGCGTCCAAAATACTCGCAGACACTGCGTTACGCGCTATATGCCCGCGGGTTGATAAGCAGGGGCACGCGATGTCGGATCATGTCTACAAGGTGGTGGAACTGGTTGGTTCGTCTGAAACCAGCATTGAGGATGCCATCCAGACCGCGATCAAGCGAGCCGGTCAGACGTTGAGACATCTGCACTGGTTCGAGGTCGTCCAGACCCGCGGCCACATCGAGGACGGCGAGGTCCGGCACTATCAGGTCGTGCTCAAAGCCGGCTTTGCTCTCGAAGACGAAGCTCCGTAGTACGGGCACAACACCATCATCGGATGGAGGCCCGGCAGTGGCTTGGCGAGGCTGAGATCCGTGATTCAGACATCCACGGCAAGACGTAGGGACCATCATCGATGCTGATCCATCCAGGCAAACGGGCTCCTCTCGCCAACGGTTGGCAAGAAGAAGATTGGGATGAGGCTCGCGAGGCCTATCTGCTCGACCATGCCCCCGGGTTGAAAGAGCACTCTGCAGCCCAGCAAAGAGCGTTCCGTCAGATCGGGGAGGATGCGCAGAGCCGCCATCCCGACCCGACCCCGGACGACATCGCCGCAGCCCTCGCTGCGGAGGCTGCCCTTCCCTACCGCAAGAGAACAGAGGCTCAGCTGCGTCGCGACTTTGAACCTTTGGCAACGCATCTTCCGCAGGACATCAAGAGCAAGCGCAAGCGGTTCATCCAACGGGGTCAGCGGGCGTGGGACAGAGCCAATCCCAGACCTCTGACGGATGACATGCAACGTGCTCTCACGGCAGAATTCGTGACGACCTACGCCAAGGCTGCCCGGTCATAGGCTGCTCCACCACACCCTGCGAGTGCGGACACCGGCAAGGATGCGGTTCCGAGTGGACTCCGCTCTCCCTGACGATAGACACACCGCGCTCGACACTCCCCGCATTCTGCGGTTAGGATCTTCGCTACCTGAGTGGGTTTCGACAGAGGGAAGAGTTTCGTGGCGACAGGAACGGTGAAGTGGTTCAACGAGCAGAAGGGCTACGGCTTCATCCAGCCGGATAACGGAGGCAAGGACGTGTTCGTGCACATCAGTGCGGTCGAGCGTTCCGGCCTGCGTGGTCTCGCGGAAGGCCAGAAGATCTCCTATGAGGTCGAGGCGGACCGCCGCTCCGGCAAAGAGTCCGCTGTCAATCTGAAGACCGCCTGACCAAGCTACCGAGGGTCCGAGGCTATTTCTTTCGCCTGCCAGCAATCCCCGTGTTGTACAACAAGGGTGATGTCACGGTAAACTGAGGCGACCGCGATAAGCCCTGCTTTGTTGAATTCAGGCGAGCACGCCAGCCGCGGCTTTCCATGCCGCCATGGCTTGTAGACGGTGAAGGTGGGTGGCGAGGGCAGACTGGTATGGGCGAAGCGGAACGAACAAGTTCCTGACAGCAGAAAAGACCGAGGTGAACCGCTGCAGGCCTCCGACAGACCGAAAGCCCTGCATCATTCTCTCCCGCTTCCTCAGCGGGAGATGCGAATTCTCAGACCTGTTGTTCAAGCCTTTGTGGGACCGGTGCTCAACACTTGGCATGACTTGGCGTCTGGCTGCTCCGTAGGAAGGCAGCTTGTCGGGGTGTTGTCATGTTAGCCCGGACATGAGATCGAGCGGTGTAGATGATCCGGCATGAGCAAGCCCATTAGCTACAAACGCCACCGCTTTCCGCCTCAGATCATCGCCCATGCGGTCTGGTTGTACTTTCGGTTCCCTCTGAGCCTGCGGCTGGTCGAGGAAATGCTGCTCGAGCGCGGCATCGTCGTGTCCTATGAGACGGTCCGCCGGTGGGCGCTGAAGTTCGGGCCGGCGTACGCTCGCCGTCTCAGGCGCAAGCCGCCAAGCCGCCGCGACGTTTGGCACTTGGATGAGGTCGTGGTCACCATCTCTGGTCAGAAACACTGGCTGTGGCGGGCTGTTGACCAAGACGGATACGTCCTTGATGAAGTCGTACAGACGCGCCGCAACACCCAGGCCGCCAAGCGTTTGCTGAAGCGTCTGTTGAAGAAGCAGGGCTGCCCACCCCGGCGGATGATCACCGACAAGCTCGGCTCTTATGCTGCCGCCCACCGTCAGATCATGCCAGAAGTCGAGCACCGCTCGCACAAAGGGCTAAATAACAGAGCGGAGAATTCGCATCTTCCGTTCCGCCGGCGAGAACGGGCGAGGCAGGGCTTTCGGTCTGCCGGAGGGCTGCAGAGGTTCGTCAACGTGTTCTCTGCCGTCCGCAACCTTTTCGTTCCACCCCGCTCGCGCCGCTCTGCCCGTGCGACCCACCTTCACCGCCTCAACGCCATGGCAGAGTGGAAAGTCGCGGCGAATGTCGCCGCTTGAAGCTGCCATGCGGCCGAATTTGTCTCAATGCGTCCGATGCTGGTTAACGTGACAACACCATTCAAATTGCTCTCATTTCGCAGGTGATCATATTGAGAATGATGATCCCCCTGTCCAAAGCATAAGACAATTGTGTTTTTTCGCATTATGCTAGTACCTAATGTTATACTCAGGGAGTATCTCGGTTAGCTTAAATCCCCGCCAGATTGAAGCGTTCCGAGCTGTCATGCTGGCGGGCAGTATGAGCGGGGCGTCCCAACTGTTGCGAATATCGCAACCTGCCATCAGCCGCTTGATTCGCGATTTCGAAGAGAAGATCTCGATCAGACTATTCGATCGGGAAGGCAATCGTGTGTCTGCACGGCCCGAGGCCGCACTGCTCTACAGAGAAGTCTCGCGTTTTTACTTGGGACTGGATCGGATTTCGAAGGCGGCGGCCGATATTCGCGCTCATAGAACTGGGGAACTCAGCTGGAGTTTGGCCCTTTCAGGTGGGGAAGCATGCAGCCTCGGTAAGGCGATTGAGCAGAGCCCGTGGGATTTTTACCTGGTCCCGGTCCTGTCGAGACGTTTCAAAACTGGTGCTCCACAGTTTGGCCCGTACAACCGCCAGAGCATCGCTGAAGGTCAGGCGCGATTTCGCATACCAGGCGGCCTGCCGTGGCTTCCAGCCATCCTTGAGAGCCTCATTGGACCACACCGTCACCAACGAGAACAGGCCGAGCAACGCAGGCGTGGTGCGGGCAATCGCTCTGTCCGACCACTGGCGCTGCGTTTCCACTCCGAGATGGCGGCGCACTTCCGCGAACGTCACCTCGACCGACCAGCGCCGCACAAACCACCGCAGCACATCCACCGGATTCGCCGTCAGATCCGTGCACAGGAGAGCCCGCGGCTCGAACGCGCCCGCTTCATCCCGCACCAGCACCCAGCGGATCGGCACACTCTTGCCCGGGTGGTACCAGAGCGCCGTGCCGGAGGCGATCGCCAGCCGTCGATCCTGTCCTCCGTACCAGTGTGGGACAGTGATCCGCCGCCAGCGCGTGGTCGGATCGCTCAGTCGCTGCGCCAGGGTGGGCTGGCGAGGGCCCGAGACCCGCGGCCGTCCCTTCTGGCCGGGCGGGCGCACCGGGGGCGGATCGAATAGGCGCGCATCGAGCCGCAAGCGGGTGATCACCGTCAGGTGCCGCCGCACCGCTTCGAGCAACTCGATGGCCGCATAACTCATATCAGCCACAACGATGACCTGTCGCTCAGGCAGCCAACGGGCGACCTGGAGCAGCAGCTGGCGCGCCCAGTCCGTCAACAGCTTGTGCCGATGCCGCCTCTCGTGGGCATAGCGTTCCGAGGGCGCCAGGATGGTGAGGAACGGCAGTGCCCACACGCGGCCAGCCCAGGGGATCGGCGCCAGGAGCATGAGGCTGATCCAGCGCAGGCCCGACGTCTTGACGAAATGACCATGGGAAGAGCGGACCGGATCGCGATAGATGCCACGCGCCCGGATCCGGGCACCCCAGCGCCGCTCGATGGTCTCGTCGATGGCGATCACCACGGGTCCTTCGGGCACGAAGGTGGTGATGAGCTGATGCAGCAGCCGACGGGCGAGATCGCGCGGCGCCCAGCGGTTGCGGTTGAGCACGCGATGGAAGGTTGTAAAGGTGGCAATCTCGCGCAGGCCCAGGATGCTCAAGGCGGACGTGACGGTCCGCCGGCCGGGAGCCAGGATGGCGCCGGTCATCAGGATGAGCACGCCCCGCAAGGTCGGCGCCGTAAAGGCACTCGCGAAGGGTGCGAACCAGCCGGTGAGGACAGGAGCGGGTGCGGGAGGTATCATGGCGCGCTCTGACGGACGTGATGACCGACAGATCAACGCCTTTCTGCGGAGCTGGCCTGTTCATGGGACAACGCGATCGCATCCTGGAGGGGCTCGAAACCCTCTGCCAGGCCCATGATGTTGTGGTGGAGAAGCGAGGCCGCGGCTACTCGTTGCTGAGCCGACGCACCGGGGCGCCGGTGGCACGGCTGCGTCCGACCGACGATCCCGAGAAGGTTCAGGTGTTGTGGTGGAATGGCGAGCGCTGGAAGGACCCTGGTCCGTTCGGCAGGCTGACGATGCCGGTCGACCAAGCCGTCGAGTACATCGCCTCAGAGCCCGCTTTCTGGATCCATGTCTGATCCTCCAGCACCCTCAAAAATGGCCAAACTCAAGCTCAGAGTAGCCACCTTCAATGCCCTGTCACTGAGTTTCATAGGCCATATCCTGACGACGTTCCTCGAGCGCAAGCCTGGAATATCTGTTTTTCATGAGACAGAGGGATCTAGGGCCATCCTTGATCTCGTTGCATCGCGCGAATTCGACTTCGGCATTGTACAGTTGTCTGGAGACTACCCGGGAATCGATGTGGTGCCGTTGCCCTCGGTACCGGCGGTTTGCGTTCTGCCGTTGGGCCACCCTCTAGAGAAGAAACGAGTTATCAAAATCGGTGATCTGCAAGGGCAGAAGCTCATTGCACTAGGCCGCAACAGTCCTCTGAGGATCAGGGTGGATTCGCTCCTAAGCGAGGCTGGCGTCACTTGCGACAAGAACCTCGAGACGACACTCGCCGCCAGCGCATGCGACCTAGTCTCCCGCGGCGTCGGCATTGCCATTCTCGATCCATTTACAGTCAGCTATTATGGCAATACGGAGATTGTCGTTCGGCAGTTCACGCCGAATCTCCCATATGAGATTGCACTGGTCTTTCCAGCCAAGTCTGCACGGCCCGTTCTTGCTACGGAGTTTGAAATGCTGGTCAGAGAGATGATGAAATTGGAGGTGGACGCACTTTCTCAAAGCCTTTTGATATCATCGTCGTGTGGGAGCTCTCCCGACTAGTGAAAGCTTTATTGCGGGCAAGTTCGAATCGATGCGCAAGGCCATGTTCAAACTCCGGAGGACCTATTCACCTACTGGTCGACAGCACGGGTCTCCGCCTCTGCGGACCCGGCGAGTGGTTGATCGAGAAGCACGGCACCCGGAGGCGCAGAGCCTGGAGAAAGCTGCACATCGGGTTAGACGCCGAGACCGGGCAGATTCTTGCAACAGAGCTGACGACCAGCGATGTCGATGATGGCTCGCAGATTGAGCCGTTGCTCAATCACATCACAGATCCACTTGCCTCCTTCATCGGTGACGGAGCCTACGATCAAGCGAGCATCTATAGCACTGTCGCCGAGCGCCATCCTGAGGCTGACGTGATCGTCCCGCCACGATCAACAGCGGTACCGAGCGAGATGGCAGAGAGCACTCCGACTCAGCGCGACCGGCATCTCCAAAGCATCGCGGAGCATGGACCCATGGGTTGGCAGAAGAGGTCCGGGTATACGCGACGAGCCCTGGTGGAGGCATCCATAAGTCGGCTTAAACGAGTGATTGGAAATGCCTTGCGCTCGCGGACGGAACACCGCCGCGCCACTGAAATCGCCATTGCAGTTCAGGCCTTGAACCGAATGCTAGAGCTTGGGCGCCCGAAGTCCGTCCGCATCACTTAAACAATGACGTAGGGTGGGCTGAGTGCGCTCACCGGCCGATCTGTGCAACAAAGCCGGGCCGGAGTGACTTCTTCCGTCCGATGCCCCAGCGTCCATCACATCACCCGCCTCGATTTGCGGACCATCATGAATGGGCTCGATCGACGGGATGGCTTGGCGGTCCTGCTCGCCTCATCTTGCCAAGTTCTGCAAGCAGTGCCGCACCGGTCTTGATGCCGTCGATGAAGCACTCAATCTTGAGATTCTCGTTGGGTGCGTGGTTGGCTTCGTCGGCATTTGCATAGGGAACGACGAAGGCAGGCAGGCCGAGGATCTTGGTGAAGACATAGTCCGGCAAACTGCCGCCGACGGTCGGGTATAGGAGGGGCTCCACGCCTCGTGCAGCGACCACCGCCCTGCGAATCGGCTCGGCATAGGGGGAGTCCATCGGTGTCTTTGAGGGAAGCATTCCATTCAGCGGGATGAACTCGACATCGGGTGCGTAGCGCTTCACATGAGCCGCCACTTTCTCGAAGACATAGTCGGGCGTCAGCGGCTCCACGAGACGGATGTCGCATTTGACGAAGGCTTCGCAGGGCAGCACCGTCTTCATGCCCGGACCGCTATAGCCGCCATGAAAGCCGTTGACCGTCAGCGTCGGATGCAACATCAGCCGGTCATAATAGCCGCGCTCTTTGGGCGCGTCCAGCTCGACCAGCCCAAGCTCCGCCTTGACGGCATCAAGGTCCAACGGGAGATTCGATATTGCCTCACGCTCGAGATTTGTGGCGGGGGTGACCGGGTCTACGAGGCCCTCAATCGTGATTTCCCCTTCCGGGTTTTTCATGGTGGAGAGAAGATGCACTAGCTTCCAGATGGCGTTCGGCACCACGCCTCCAAAATTGCCGGAGTGGACGTCACGGCTCGCCGTCCTGGCACGGAGCTCAAAACCTGCCACGCCGCGCACGCCGAAGGTGACGACCGGGAGCCCGGAGTCGTGGAGCGGACCGTCGGAGGTGACCACGAGATCGGCCTCGAGCATGTCGGCATGCTCACGCACGAATTCGGCAATGTGGGGACTGCCTATTTCCTCCTCGCCTTCAAGCAGGAAGATAATGTTGCATGGCAACTCGCCATGAACCGCCAGATGCGATTCGATCGCCAGAAGCTGCGCGAAATGCTGTCCCTTGTTGTCGCCGATGCCGCGCGCGTAGATACGTCCGTTGCGGATGGTCGGCTCGAAGGGTGGGCTTTCCCAGAGCTCCAACGGGTCCGGCGGCTGTACATCGTAGTGGCCGTAGAGGAGTACGGTCGGCTTCTCCGGCGACACGTGACGCCGGCCGAGCACCATTGGATGGTTTCGGGTCGGCACGGTCTCGGCCTCCATCCCGAGGCCCTTCAACACATCCACGAGCAGGCCGGCCACTTCCCCGATCCCGACATTGTGGGCGCTTATGCTGGGGTGGCGAACATAATCCATCACGCGTGCGATGAACTCGTCGCGATTGTCCTCCACATGATCGAATACCTTCTGGAGATCGGAATCGATGGCGCTCATCGGGCGGCTCCCTCCCGACGAGTAAGGATGATTGCACCGGTTTCGTGAACGCTGCCGCTCCAGCCGGGCGGGACCAGCGTGGTCGTGTCGAGTTGTGTCAGGATGACCGGCCCAACGAAACTCGCGCCCGCCCCGAGCGCAGCGCGGTAGACAAGCGGGACATCGCGGTTGCCGCCCTCGAAGTGGACCGGCGTGTGGCCATAGGGTTCGATGACCGCACAAGCCGCCAGCTTTGCCTGCGGATTGGCAGCGGTCAGGCCCGTGGCTTCCACCCGCAACGTGACGAGCTCAACCGGCGCTTCAAGGGCAAAGCCGTAGAGGGACCGATGCTCCTGCGTGAAAGCAGCCTCCACCTCCTCACGCGTCCTGGCCCAGGGAACGGCGATCTCACCTCCCTGTCCATGGTAGCGGAGGAGTGCCACACGCGTCTTGCGGCGCTTCTCCTTCGGGACGCCCTCTTCCACCAGCCAGCTCTCCGCCTGATCTTCCAGTTCCACGAAGATGGTTTCAGCGGTCTCGACCTCGATCGGACCAGCCTTGGGCAACGTGCGGCTGAACTCCGACTTGAGATCCGCGGCAAGCAGACCATCGGCACACAGCACGCCTGGTGCAGGAGGGATCATGACGCTTGAGATGCCGAGCAGATCGGCCAGCGCGCAGCCATGCAGAGGGCCGGCACCGCCAAAGGGCACAAGCGTGAAATGACGCGGATCGTGCCCGCGCTCGACGGAAACCACACGGACGGCGCCGACCATGTGATTGTCGACGATCGCCAGGACACCGCTCGCCGCGGCCTCGAGCGGAAGGTCGAGCGGAAACGCAACACGATCCTCAATCACGCGCCGCGCCGCATTGGCGTCGAGGCCCATTCGGCCGCCCAGGAGTTTTGCCGGCAGATGGCCGAGCACGACATGGGCGTCGGTTACGGTCGCCTCGCGTCCGCCATGTCCATAAGCGGCGGGACCCGGTCGCGCACCTGCACTGCGCGGGCCGACCGTCAGCGTCCCGTTCTCGACAGCCGCGATCGAGCCGCCGCCTGCACCGATGGTCACCATGTCGACCATCGGCAAGGGCAGCGGCCAGTCACCAACCCTCCCGTGCTGAGTCAAACCGATCTTACCGTCCTTGATGAGACATATGTCGGCGCTGGTTCCACCGATATCGACCGTGATGATATCTTTGATGCCGCAGGCGGCAGCGATCGCACGAGCGCCGACCACCCCGGCGGCCGGACCCGACAGGGCCGTCAATGCAGGCGCTTTCCGGACCGCTGCCGCTCCGGCCACACCACCGTTGGACTTCATGAGCAGGAGGGGTGCTCTCACCTTCTCCTCGTTCAGACGCTGCTCGAGACGGCCCACATAGGTCGTCACGCCGGGCATGACGGTGGCATTGAGCACCGTCGTCAGTGAGCGCTCATACTCACGGACGACCGGCAGCACATCGGTGGACACTGTCACCGCAATGCCCGGAAGTTCGCTGCGCAGGATCTCGGCTGTGCGACGCTCATGCTCGGGGTTCGCGAAGGCGTGCATGAGACAGATCCCGACCGCCCCGACGTCCATCCGGCGGATGGCTTCGGCCGCCTTGAGCACACTTTCCTCGTCGAGCGGCTGTAGCACGCTGCCGCCAGCTGCCAGACGCTCGTCGATCTCGAGGATGCGTGAGGCCGGCACCGGACGCTTGGGCTTCACCCAGGTGTAGAGATTGGCCTTACGCGGGATGTCCTGGCGGCCGATGGCCAGCACATGGCGAAAGCCGCGAGTGGTGACAAGGGCGGACCGAGCGCCCTTGCCTTCGAGAATCATATTGGTCGCCACGGTGGTGCCGTGCAGCACCTGGTCGAGCGCCGTGGCGGGCGCACCGGCATCGGCCAGTGCCAGTTTGATGCCGGTCATGAACGCTTCGGAGGGATCGTCGGGCACGCTCGGCGTCTTGGCACGCCACACCTGACCGGTGGCCCGATCGAGAAGCGAGATGTCCGTGAAGGTGCCGCCGATGTCGACTGCGATCGACAGAGAGGTTTCAGGCGAGGACATCGACATACTCCTGGCGATGGAAACGGCGAACGGAAGGGCGCGACGCGCGTGCTCTGGCGGTGGCGTCCTCGTTCACGCCGCCGTCGATCACGACGCCGTAAAGACGCTCTGCCGCCTCGCGGCTCACATAGCCGCCGAGCACGTCCTCAAGGACTGTCTCGGCCGGTCGGTCGAAGGGATGACCATAGCCGCCGCCACCGCCTGTCTCGATGCGAAGGATGTCTCCGCGCACGAGGCGGTTGCCGTCGGACAAAGGCGCCAGCACGCGTTCGCGGCTGGTACCGGGATTGATGACGGCGCAGCCCGTTCCGCCGGACATGCCCCCGTCGATCCCCCAGGGTGGGTTCTTGATGCTGTCGATACGTATGGCCAGCACGGCATCTTCCGCCAGGATTTCGTATTCCCGGACGATCCCGCAACCACCACGGAAGCGGCCGGCGCCCCCTGAATCGCGGACGATCCCGTATGTGCGCAGACGCACCGGATAGCCGACCTCGAGGAACTCGACGGGATAGTTCTCCTGTGCCACGAAATAGACCGCATCGATGCCGTCCGCGTTCGGCCGCGCACCATAGCCGACACCGATGCCGTCAGCGAGTAGGAAGCGTTCCAACTCACCTGCCTCGTTGCGGAAGTGGCCACGCATGATGCCAATGACATAGGCCGAGTTGGCCGCAGGAGCACCGCTCTTGGCAACATTGACCAGGCCGCCGATGGCGGAGATAACGCGCATGGTGGTGAGGCCGCGCATGCCCAGCGGGGCAGGAAACCGCGGTGCCAGCAGCGAGCCTTCGCGCAGCCTCACCTCGTCGATGGCGTTCGGTCCGCCGGCATTGCAGACCTGGGCCGGATCTCCGCCCAGATAGTAGAGACCGAGCGCCATGCCGGGCACGCCCGGATTCATCAGGTAATTGACCGGACCGGGCGCCTGATCGTCGGTTTCCGTGGCATCGAAGATGAAGCGGTCCTCGCCGTCCCTTCCCTTCTCCCGGGTCAGCGCGAAGCGGATCTTGAACGGACCGTTGCCATGACCGTCGGCGTCAATGGCGTCCGTGAAGCGGTGCGTTCCGTAGTCGAAGGTCTCTGCAAGCCGGGTGCGCACCAGGCGACGCGTGCGGGCCAGCAATTGCGCAAAAGCGTCGGCGACCACGTCCGGTCCGAAGCGATCGAGGATCTCGCCGACGCGTTTGACGCCCAACTCGACGCTCGCCATCAGCGCGCGCATGTCGCCGTTGCTCTGATCGGGGAAACGCGAGTTGCGGTGGAAGATAGCGAGAGCGGCCTCGTTCACCTTGCCCTCATCGACGACCTTGGTGACGGGGATTATGATGCCTTCCTGAAAAACCTCCGTCGCGTCCGGGCTGATGGAGCCTGGCCGGATCCCGCCGATATCTGCGAAATGGGCCCAGCTCATGACGAAGGCGCAGCGCCTGCCATCCTTGAAAACGGGAGCCAGCAGCACCTGGTCATTGGAGTGGGAAACCGCGCCTCGCGAGCCGTAGCAGTCGTTATACCAAAATAGGTCGCCCGGCTTCATGGTCTCCGGCGGGAAGCTCTCGAAGACCGGGCTCGTCATGTCGCCGAAGATCGGCACCATAGAACCAACGGCCATGACGCCGTTCTCATCGAAAAGAGCGGTGTAGAAGTCCTTCTTCTCGCGGATGAAGGCAGAGATTGCCGTTCGCTCCAGAAGGGCCTCCATCTCGGCCTGCGCCGCCGCGATGGCACCGCGGATGATTTCCAGCGTGACCGGATCACAGAGGGGCGTACTGGTTGCCTGAGGGGCTTCGTATGGGTGAGCGCGCTTTGCGGACTGAAGCATTGGTGTTCCTTCACAGTAAGTTCTCTCAGGCGTCTTGTCCCAAGGCGACGACGACGTTCCCGAGGCTTCCTCGTTCGACATGTTCATGAGCGGTGACGATGTCGGAAAGCGGATAGGCCGCTGCGACGGCCACGGACAGTCGCCCCTCGGCGGCGAGCCGTACGAGGCATTCCTCGCCCGCCCGCCGCGCTTCCTCGGGAATGCAAAAACCCTGGATGACGCGCAGATTGGCGCCTTTGTTGGCAAAAGCGTAGTACGGAAACACGGGCTCGGGATTGCTGCTGGAGGAGTAGGAGGCGATGGTGCCGTTCACCCTCAGCATCGCGACATCTACCGCATGATTGGCCCCGAAATCGACCTCGACGATCCGGTCGACACCCTGGCCACCGGTCAGCTCAAACACGCGAGCGACGATATCTTCACGCTTGCGGTCGATGATCGCTGCTGCCCCTGCCGCCCTGGCATGCGCGGCCGCCGCATCGTTGCCGACGGTCCCGAACACCGTGGCGCCGCCCGCGGTCGCCAGCTGAACGGCAAAATGGCCGACCGCGCCCGCGGCACCGTTGACGAGGATCGTCTGACCCTCGACCGGGCCGTCCGCGTAGACTGCGCGATGGGCGGTCATGGCCGGTACGCCGAGGCAGGCGCCAGCCTCGAAGGACAGCCTGTCGCTAAGCGGTGCCGCCTGGCCGGTGGGGATGGCGACGTATTCGGCTGCGGTTCCGAAGGCGCGGCCAGCCGTCCCGTAGCCGCCCTGCGCGTTCCACAGCCACACGCGTTGTCCGATCCTGGAGCGATCGACGCCAGGGCCGGCGTCGACGATCTCGCCGGCACCATCCGTGTGGGGGATGACGAGGGAGTGGCCCATCGTGAGGCCACGCCAGCCGGCACGCCGCTTTACATCGGCCGGGTTGATGCCGGAGGCGCGCACGCGCACGAGCACCTCGCCTGCGGCGGGCTGGGGCGTTGGCTGCTCGCCGACCTCCAGAACATCCCTTGCCGGCCCGGTACATGAATAGAAAGCGGCGCGCATCGGTGGGTTCCTGGTCCTGTCAGCGGGGGACTTCAAAAGAGGTGGCAGGCGACTTTGCGCGTGCCGGCCTGGCGCAACTGAGGCACCTCGACGGCACAGCGGTCGAACGCATAAGGGCAGCGGTCGCGGAAAACGCAGCCCGAGGGCGGATTGCGCGGGTCCGGCGCGCCACGGCCGATGGGCAACGGATCGTGGCTCTGGTCCGGATGCGGAACCGGCACGGCAGCGACCAACGCTCTCGTATAGGGATGCAACGGCTCATGGACGATGTCCTCGGTCGGACCATCCTCCATGATGCGACCGAGATACATGACGATCGTGCGCTCGCAGACATAGCGAACGAGCGTAAGATCATGGCTGATGTAGATGGCGGTGAGCCCCAGCCGATCACGCACGTCGCGAAACACGTTCAGCACGCCGGCACGCACAGAAACGTCCAGCATGGAGACCGGCTCGTCCGCCACGACGAATTCCGGCTGGAGAATGAGCGCACGCGCCATGACGACGCGCTGCAGCTGCCCGCCCGAGAGCTGGTGCGGATTGCGGTCGAGAAATTGCCGCGGCTGCGGGAGGCGCACGAGTTCGAGGGCATCGATGATCCGCCCCTCACGTTCCTGCACGGGAACCCTTGCGTTCTCCAGCGGCTCCGACAGCGTGGCGCGTATCGTGAAGCGTGGGTTGACCGCATCGAAGGGATTCTGGAAGATAAGCTGCGCCTTCGCACGGTAATGCCGCAGCGCAGCACCCCTGAGGCCGGCAATCGGCTGGCCCGCAAAGTCGATCTCACCCCCCGTCGCCTCCTCGAGCTTGAGCAGAAGACGCCCCATGGAGGTCTTGCCGCAGCCCGACTCGCCGAGCAGGCCGACGCTTTCGCCACGCTTGATTTCGAAGGACACCCCGTCGACGGCCTTCACGACGGACGAGCGCCCACGCAAGGCCTGGAGCGCGCCGCCGACGCCGTAGTGAAGCTGCGCATTCCTCACCGAGACAAGTGGTTCGTTTGCGTTCACCGTATCCGCCCTCATGCGTGCGCCAGCCACGTTTCGGTATTTGCCGCCAGCTCGCGCAGAACCGATGCCTCGTCCGCGCGATGGCAGGCAACGCGATGTTCGGGCTCGATTTCACGCAGCGGCGGCGATGCCTTGGTGCAGATGTCCAGGGCGAAGGGGCAGCGCGGCGCGAACCGGCAGCCGGGAGGAGGCGCGAGCAGGTTGGGCGGCGCACCCTCGATCGGTGTGAGTGTCCCACTCGCCGCTCCCGCCAGGTCCGGAAAGGCATTCCGCAGACCCATGGTATAAGGATGGCTCGGCCGGGTGAGAACCACATCCATCGGACCGGCCTCGGCGATGCGGCCGGCATACATCACCACAGTCCTGTCGCAGATGTAGGCAACGACCGAAATGTCATGGGTGACCAAAATCACCGAGATGCCGAGAATGGTCTGGAGTTCGCGCAACTGGTCTAGAATCTGACGCTGGACGATCACGTCGAGCGCGGTCACCGGTTCGTCTGCGATCACAAGCTTGGGGTTAAGCGCAAGGGCAAGGGCAATGGCCACGCGCTGGCGCATGCCGCCGGAAAACTGGTGCGGATAGTCGCGCAGGCGGCTCTTCTCGATGCCCACCATGTCGAACAGTTCTACCGCGCGCAAGCGGGCCTGCCGCGCGTTCATGCCGCCTCGCCGGCGCAGCACCTCGTTGAGCTGATATTCCACGGTGTAGACCGGATCGAGTGAGTTCATCGCGCTCTGCGGAATAAACGCGATGTCACGCCAACGCAGCGCGTTCATCTGCCGTTCGGGAATGGCTGCGATGTCCGTGCCCTCAAGAAGAATTTGGCCGTCGGTGATGCGGGCGTTGTCGGCCATCACACGAGTCAGTGCCCGCGCCACAGTGGTCTTACCGCAGCCGGACTCGCCCACGAGGCCGACGATCGAGCCGCGTGGCACATCGAACGTTGCTCCGTCGACGGCATCGATAATGGCGCCGCCGACGCTGTAGCTGACCTTGAGATCGCGGACGGAGAGAAGGGTCTCGGTCATCGGCCCAACTTTGGAAACAGAATGTTTTCATAGCCCCGCGTGATGAAGAATCCGGCGGAGACCACCAGGATGATGCAGATGCCCGGCGGAACGAACCAGTAGTACGCCTGCTTCGCGAGCGCCTGGCTCGCGAATGCATCCTGTAGCATGTAGCCCCAGCTGATCGATTCCGGATCGCCAAATCCGAGGAACGAGATCGATGCTTCGGTGAGGATTGCCCAGCCGATCGCGATCGATCCGTACAGGAACGAGAGCGGCAGGATGTTGGGAGCAATGTGGCGCAGGATGATCTTCAAGTCTGAGGAACCGGCCACACGGGCCGCATCCACATAACCGCGCGATCGCAGGGTCAATACCTGACTGCGGATGACGCGCGCGGTGTCACGCCACAAGACCAGAGCCATGGCGATCACGACGTTCCAGATGGACGGCTTGAGAAAGGCTGCCAGCACGATCACGAAGGGCAGAAACGGTATCCCGAAGGCAATGTCGGCAAGCCGCATCAGGAGAGCATCGATCCAGCCTCCAAAATAGCCGGAGACGAGCCCGACGATGGAGCCGATCAGAGCCACCATGAAGGCGGCGGTGAGACCGATCAACAACGCCGAGCGGGTCCCGTACACAATCTGGGAGAAGACGTCTCTGCCAAGGCTCGTCGTCCCCAGGATGAATCCGTCCTGGCCCGGGCGCAGATCCGCCGCAAGATCGTAGCTCGGCGTATAGAGGATTTCCGTTGGGTCGTAAGGCGCCAGATAATTGGCGAAGATCGCCGTCAGCACGAAAATGATGTAGACGGCGAGGCCGAAGAGCGCAAAAGGCTCATTGAGCGGAAGCTGGAGACTGCGAAGCAGCCGTGCAATAGGGTTCGAATTTCGAAACGCAACGTCAAGCATGGCTGACCCTTGGATCGAGAAGGCCATAGAGAAGATCAGCGATCAGGTTCATCAGGATCACGACGATCGCGATCAGCAGGAATGCGCCCTGAACCAGCGGATAGTCGGATGCAGAAACCGCGTTGACGAGCTCGCGTCCAAGCCCCGGCCATGAGAACACCGATTCCACGACCACATTGCCTTGAAGCTGATAGCCCACGGCGATGGCGAAGGACGTCATGACGGGGAGCAGGGCGTTGCGCGCTGCGTGGCGAACGACCACCGTCCAGGTGGAAAGACCCTTGATGCGCGCCATGGTCACGAAGTCCTCCTTCATGACATCGAGCATGTTCGAGCGCATCAGCAGGAGCGGCAGGCCCTGGCTGTAGATTGCCAGCGTCAAGGCGGGCAACGTCAGGTATCTCAGGAACTCACCGGAGGTGTAGAGCGCCCAAAGGCTGTCATAGCTGGCGCCGGCCGACCTCGTGCCGCCGGCCGGAAACCATCCGAGCCAGAAGGAGAAGATGGCGAGCAGCACCATGCCCAGCCAGAACTCCGGCATGGCGCGCGTCGTCAGCACCAAGGGTATGGCGACGTTCTCGACGGCGCTCCCCCGGCGCCACGCGAGGTAGGCGCCGGCCAGAATGCCGAAGGCGTAGGCGACGATGAGCGATGAAAAGGTGAGGATCAGCGTGTTGGGCAGGAGCGCCATGATCCGCTCTGCAACCGGCTCCCGATACCGGAAGCTCTGCCCCAGCTCTCCCTGGAGAAGATTGCCAAGGTAGATGATGTATTGCTTCCACAAAGGCTTATCGAGGCCGAACTGCGCCATCAACGCCTGCTGCTGTTCGACCGTGAAAGTGGGATCGATATAGGCGGCCATCGGATTGCCGGGCATCAGGCGGAACATCAGGAACAGGATCGTTACGACCGCCCACAGGACCAGGGCAAACTGAAGCGCCCGGTTGGCCACCGCCTTCAGATGGGACATAGAACAAAAGTCCTTCTCTCGACGCGAAGGGGGGTCACATCAATTCCTTGAGCATCAGACGAGAACAGTGGAGGCTACTTTTCCGCCCGATGCGCCAGTCAAAACCAGACCAGAACCGGGGCAAGGGCGGTGCGTCCTGCAAGGATGCACCGCCACCCAGACTACTTGGCGAGCGTCTCCTTCTGGTCGCCCGGATAGTGCAGGCGTCCGCCCTCGAGCGTGTAGCCGGCGTCCTCCAGCAACTTGGCTGCGATTTTGTTGCCGGCCTTGAAGTTCTTCACGACGGCCTCGTTGTGCCAGAAGCCGAGCGCCGGGGAGACGATCGAGTTCGACGGCTCCGCGAAGCCGCGGAACGCCGCCTTCACGATGAGCTGGCGGTCGACCGCCGCGGAGAGCGCGCGGCGGAAAGCCGGATCGTTGAACGGCGGGCGGCGGTTGTTGAACGCCACATAGCGGAAGCCCATTTCCACCGAGGAAACGACCTCGAGATCCCCGTCCTGCTCTGCTGCCTTGAGAAGCACCTGTGGATCGCCCGCAAAGTCGGCCAGGAAGTTGATCTCACCGGAGCGCAGCATGCCTACGGCAGCTTCCACGTTCGGCACGATGCGGAGGATCCAGCGGTCGGCCTTCGGCGCATTGAAATGCTCCTTGTTGGCCGTCAACACGATCTCCTCGTTGGTGAGCCAGCGCTCGAACTTGAATGGACCTGAGCCGATCGGATTCTTCTCCTGATGACTCTCGGCGTTCTGCTCCTTGGTCTTCAGATCATTGATAGTGGGTTCCCAGACATGTTTGGGAATGAGGTTGATCTTGCCAAGGGTTGACGTAACGAAGGCGGCCGAGGGCTGCTTCAGGGTGAAGGTCAGGGTCGAGCCGTCGCCGATATCGATCTTCTCGATGTTGCTAGCGAATGGTGCGTACATGGGCGCTTCGCCACTGACCGCGGCCTCGAACGAGAACTTGACATCTTCCGGCGTCACCGGTCGGCCATCATGCCACTTCATTCCCTGGCGCAGCTTCACGACGATCGTCTTGTCGCCCTTCCACTCGTAGCTTTCCGCCGCCCAGGCTTTCGGCAGGCCGTCAGGGCCGACGCGAACCAGGCGGTCGTAGACGAGCTCGAACACCCAGCTGTCGACGCCGCCGGAGATGTAGAGCGGATTGATCGCAATCACATTGTCGCCGGAGTTGAGGACAATGTCCTTCTTCTCGCCCAGCGGCTTGAGCGACATGAAGGTCCAGGTGTTGCGAATACCGATGCCGCTCTGGTTGACCACCGAAGCCGGATCCCAGACCTTCTTGTCGAAGGCGAAGGTCTGCTTCGGATGCACCAGCATCATGTTCGGCTGGTCTTGCGCCAGGATTTCCTGCGCCTTGTAGGCTAGCTCCTTGCGCTTGGCCTGGTCGATCTCATTGCGTTGCGCCTGGGCGACCGCATCGTATTCCGGGTTGATGTACCCGATGAAGTTGTAACCCTTCTCAGCCGTCGAGGAATGGAAGAGATTGTAGATGATCTCGTCCGGGTCGGAGCGCTCCGGGCGGCCGACCATCTGCCAGGCCGTCGCGTCCCAATTTTTACGCTGGTACCAGACCACATCCGACATCTGCTCCCACGGCAGGACGCGAACGTTCACGTTAAGGCCGAGCTTGCGCCATTCCTGGGCGATGAGTTGGACCGATTGAAACTCCTGCGGCTGGGAGGCCTGCGGTCGGGTGAAGACTTCGATCGGGCGGATCGCGTCGCCCGCGAGCACTGGCGATGCAGCGAGTATTCCCAGGGATGCGGCCGACAGGACCGCTTTGTACATGAACCTCATATAGCTTCTCCTCTGAAAGACGGTCTGCGCATCATTCTTGTTGGCGGGCGGCTCAGGCCACGCGCAGTGCCTCGAAAGGCTGTCCTGCCTGCATCTTCATCGGCATAGGGAAGGCTGTCTTGGAGTGGGAAAGTCCCATGGAAACCAGTGTTTCGGCGTGCTTCAGCGCTGCCTTGCCGGCGTTCACGGCGGGAGCCCCGACAGCCGCGGATATCTCCTCAGCAAGATCGAGGAAGGACATGGTCATGCACCCGAACAGGAAGGCGTCCGCCCGATCCTGCTTCACGCACAGTGCCGCGGTCTCGACGAGCCGCGCCTTGGTCTGTTCGGGACGTTTCATTAGGTCGAGCACCGGAATGCCTGTCGCGCGCACGGAGGCGAGCTTGTCCCGAACGCCCGCTTTGTAGGCAAGGAATTCCTGACCGGCGACCATGCTGTCAAAGATCGTCAGGATCGAGAATTTATGGCCAAGGCCGGCCGCTAAGAGGAGCGAGCTTTCGCAGGGACCGACCACCGGCATCGTCGTAAGCTCCCGCGCCGCTTCCAGGCCAGGATCGCCGAAGCAGCCGATGATAGCAGCATCGAAGCCGTCGCGCTCGCATTTCATGATGAGATTGATGGTTGCGGGAACGCAGAGGGCTTCCTCATAAGCCGACTCGATCGATGCGGGCCCGTCCGGCACGTCGACGACCGTCACTTCGGTTCCGGGAAAAGCCCAGGAATTCAAAAGCGTCTCACGCCGCCGCATCTCGGCAAGACCCATTGGCCCCTTCGACATCGGGCCCGGGACGACATAGGCAATCCGCATCACTGTATTCCCTCTTTGTTTCATTAGGTAAAACAGCGTTTCTTATTTATTGAGTAGATCACAATTTACCAATATTGCAACTGCCTATGAGACAACAATATTTCCTTCAGAGGAGCGTAGCCGATGAGCAAGACCGACCCGAAGGACTATACGATCGCTGCCGTTCACAGGGCTCTGCTCGTGCTGGAGGCGCTGGCCGAGAAACCTGGGCAGGGAGTGACCACGCTTTCCAAGTCTCTTGGGCTGACGAAGTCGATCGTCTTCCGGCTGTTGCAGACGCTGGAGGATCGCGGCTTCGTCTATCGCGATCCTGAACTGGCTGTTTATTCCCTCGGCTATCGCGTTGGCGTGCTGGGCGAACGGATCGGGCGAGACGGGAGCCTCCTCTTCGCCGCGCCCCCGGTCATGGACGCCTTGCGGGATCGGACCTCAGAGAATGTCAACTTGATCGTCCGCGAAGGCCTTCGGTCGCTGGTGCTGGCGACCCGCTCTGGCCGGCATTCGATCCGGCTGTTCGCTCAGGCTGGGCGCTACGGGCCCTTGCATGCCGGCGGTGGATCCCTCTGCCTGCTTGCCTACTCGGACGATAGTGTCGTGGATGCGGTGCTCGCGAGCCCCTTGGAAGCCTTTACACCTTATACGATCACGGATCAGGAAAAACTCAGCCAGACCCTGGCACGCATCCGCATCAATGGGTATAACATTGCACTTAACGATCTCGATGAGGGCGCGTTCTCCGTATCGGCTCCGATCCTGGGTCCGAATGGAGATGTCATCGCGGCGATATCGGTGGCGGGCGCGATGGTCCGCTTCGACGAAGAAAGGCGCCAGACCTACATTCAGGCGGCACTTGAAGCCGCCGGCGAGATATCGTCCAAACTGTCCGTTCGTCGAACCGAGGCGGGAGATGCACGGGCAGCCGCGAAATTCATCGCCTGAACTCCCTCTGCCAAGTGCCCTCTGCCCTGAAAGTCTGTGCGAAGGGTGAGAGGTTTCTCCGGCGGATAGCCCACCGCCCCCTCACCCGCGCTGCGTTCGGCCTCTCCGCACCGGAGAGTAGGAAGGGCGCGAAACAGGAGCGGCGGACGGGTCTACGTTCACGTTCGTTGCATTTCTTTAAGCAGCGGGTTGTCCTTTACGAAACGAATGTGTGCTGTGGACCCAGCTCTCTGGGACGGGTGCTTGCGCGCCCCTGTTGCCTCTGTTAGCGTTTATACGGTTGGTGAAACGCCGTTTTAATCACTGAAACACAGGGAGAGCGCACCAATGGAAAAGCTGGAAAACGACATTCTTGAAGCAGTCTCGCTCGACGAACCGTGGGCTCTGATCGAGAGCTTCTCCACCTTCAAGCGTGAGCATCCCACTGACGTGAACCGGGGCATGGACGAGGTGGTTTCCCGTCTGCGCAAGCACGGCGTCGAAGTGACCGTCCATGAGCCGAGCCTGTACCTAAGCCTACCGGGCCTCGCGCGCGTCGAAGCGGACGGAAAGACTTTTCGTGCAAAGCCGCCGGCCTATAGCACCGATGCGCAGGGCGGCCTCGAGGGACAACTTGTTTATATCGGCGCGCGACACAATGCGATGATCACTGACATGTTCGAGCAGAAGGTTGAGGCCACTAAGGAGTTGGCCGATCGCGTTCGCGGCAAGATCGTCATCTCTGAAGGCTTCGCGAGTCCAGGCCTCGTCTCTCAGTTCGAGGAGATAGGCGCGATCGGCGTGATCGGGATCAATCCCGGCGTGGACATCCACTGGGGCATCTGCACGACCATCTGGGGTACGCCGGATCTTGACGACCTGCCGCGCAAGCCGAAGATTCCAGCTGTTGCCGTCAACAAGACGGACGGTGAAGAACTTGCAGCAATTGCCGACCGGGGCGGCCGCGTCACCATCTTCACGGAGATGGAGGAAGGCTGGTTCACATCCAAGCTGCCGGAAGTCTTCATCAGAGGGAGCCAGGAGCCAGGAAAATATGTTTTCCTGCACGGGCACCTAGACAGCTGGGATGTCGGCGTCGGAGACAACGCCACCGGTGATGCGACGCTGCTGGAGATCGCCCGCGTTCTTTGGCAGCACAGGGATAAGCTGAAGCGATCCGTGCGAATCTGCTGGTGGCCAGGTCATTCGACCGGCCGCTATGCCGGTTCGACTTGGTTCTCGGACAACTTCGCGCTCGACCTTGAGGAAAATGCCGTGGCGCAGGTGAACTGTGACAGCCCTGGCTGCCGCTGGGCGACCGAGTTCATCAACCTGTCCCGCATGAGCGAAACCGAGGCGTTCATCGCCAGCGTCATTCAAGAGGTTGCGGGCAAACCGATCGAGGGCGAGCGTCCGCACCGCGCGGGTGACTACTCCTTCAACAACATCGGCATCTCAAGCTATTTCATGCTGTCGTCAACCATGCCGGACGTCCTGCGCGAGGAGAAGGGTTACTACACGGTCGGCGGCTGCGGCGGCAACATCGCATGGCATACGGAGAACGACACTCTCGAAATCGCAGATAGAGACATCCTCCTGCGCGATATCAAAGTGTACCTGCTCGCCGTTCTGCGCAACGCCAATGCTGAAGTCCTCCCCTTCGATTGGCGCGCCACCGCACGCGAATTCGCCGAGACGGTTGCAGATTACCAGGAAAAAGCCGGCAACCGATGTGACCTCACGCCGTCTGAGGAGGCTGTTGCAGAGCTTTCAACCGCTTTGGACACATTCTACTCGCGTGTCGAGAGCGGCAGCATCAACCCGAAGGTGGCCAACAGGATCATACAAGACCTTGCGCGCATCCTCGTGCCGATCAACTTCACCCGCGTGAACCGCTTCCGCCACGACCCAGCGCTGACCATCCCGCCACTGCCCTCGATCGCGGTAGCAGCTGAACTCGGCCACCACGGAGAGGCGACGCTCGGCTTTGCCAAGACACAACTCGTTCGCGGACAGAATCGGCTGATCTCGGCATTGCGACAGGCCCGCCGCCATATCGAGCTTGTAATGGGCTGATCTTTACGTTCCGACTCCATCAGGTGGAACGGTGGCTCCGCTCCCCACCTTTCGCCTCTAGCGCGTCATGCGGAAAAGTGAACCCGGTTGTCCGCGTGACGCGTCAGCTGAGGAGCTAAGCATCGATTGGATCCCAAAAGCCGGCTCCACTTTTGGGTCCGATCCTTCAGAATGGTGGGCTTTCCGCGGGAGGCTTCGAGCAGCGCTTTAAGTTCAGCAATTTTCTTCTGACGTCTCATGGGGGATCTGTTGCAAACCGTTCAGTAACTTGGTTCGGCTTACGCCTCCGACACATTCCGGAGGTGCACAATGTTCAAAGGCCGTCATTTTGATCGCTCGGTGATCCTGCTGTGTGTCCGGTGGTATCTGGCATACAGCCTGAGCCTGCGCGATCTCAAGGAGATGATGGCGGAACACTGTGTCTCCGTTGATCACACGACCATTTATCGCTGGACAGTTCACTATGCTCCGCTCCTGCTCGAGCAATTCAATCGGCGGAAGCGCGCGGTCACTGGCAGATGGCATGTGGATGGTGTGTCACGAACACATTTCTGAGGGAGGAGATGTGGAGCTGTACAAGAGATGAGGGTTGGCCCCTCGAGGTCCGCAGTCAGGTGCCGGCCTCAAACGGCTCCGTTGCATTAACCTCGGCCGTATAACGAGGAGCGGTTCATCAAGGATCCGCTTCTGTGTCTCTGTTCAAACGCCGTCGCTTTCCGGTTGAGATCATCCTGCTGTGTGTCCGCTGGTACTGCAAGTACGGGATCAGCTACCGAGATCTCGCCGAGATGATGCAAGAACGTGGCGTCGAGGTCGATCCATCCACGATCTTCCGGTGGGTCCAGCGTTACGCGCCCGAGATCGAGAAACGGGTGCGCCACTACCAGGGTTCCCGTTCCGGATCCTGGCGCGTGGACGAGACCTATGTGCGGGTCGGCGGAAGATGGAAGTACCTATTCCGTGCCATCGACAAGCACGGGCAACTGATCGACTTCATGCTGGCAGACCGGCGAAACACTAGAGCAGCCTACCGCTTCTTGCGTAAGGCCATCAAGGCGATGAGTCACTATCCACCATCCTCCATCACGACGGATAAGCTGGCGTCGTATCCCAAGGCAATCCTGCGCCTGCAGAACGAAGGGCTGCTGTCGAAGGATGTCAAACACTGCACCTCGAAATATCTGAATAACATCCTTGAAGCGGATCCCGGCGCGCTCAAGCGCATGATCCGGCTGACACGCGGCTTCCAGACGATGAAAACCGTCGCCGCGACCCTGACGGGGTTTTGAAATCATGCGCATGATCCGCCGCGGTCATTGCATCGGGCGGGAGCGTCGAGCGACAGGCGAAATCCGTCTTGTCAATCAGCTCCTCGGTCTTGCTGCCTGAGTGGCCCGTTAAACTAGGTCCGTTATGCCGTTTTCAAGTTACTGCAACAGTGCCCAGGCCGCCCCGTCAGATCAGCTGCCCAGGGTTATTGAGATATTTCGACTTCATGGCTTCCAAGGACCGGTAACTCAGCGCCGCGACCGTGTTGGTCGGGTTGTAGCCCGCGTTCTGCGGGAAGGCTGACGCTCCATGAATGAAGACGTTCGGCACATCCCAGCTCTGAAGGTAAGTGTTGGCAGCCGAGGCCGCACGATCGGTGCCGATGATGGCCCCGCCCGTTGTGTGCGTCGTCTGATAAGGCACGATGCTGAACGGCACTGGCGGCAGCGAGATCTTCACGTGCATCGGGTTGGTGGCACGTGCTATTTCCGTTATTCTGTCGGTCAGGAATTGCCGCATCTTCAGGTCGTTCTGGGGGAAATCGAAAGTCACGCGCAGAAGCGGCATGCCATAGGCATCGCGATAAGTAGGATCGAGATCGATATAGTTCGTCCGCCGTGCCGTGCTGCCGCCATGCGCCTGGATGGTGTAGGAACGATCGTACCAATCATGCAGGGCCCTTTTCCAGCCTGAGCCCCAGGATGGCGTCCCGTCGGGCAGCACTGTCTGCTGGATCGGGCGCGCGCCCGTGGTCTGTCCCAAGATGTATCCACCGCCGATGAAACCATGTGGGCCATGGTCGAAATTGTCAGCGTTAAACTCGTCGATCGTCATCCCCATCGCGCCGGCGCCCGCATAGGCGTTCATGCGTTTGTCCGCGTAGAACGGGTAGATGAAGGACATGGTCTGATAGGCAAAATTCTTGCCAACTACACCCTGTCCCGTTGCCGGATCGTAGGGCTGCCCGATGCCCGAGGTGAGCATCAGGCGCACGTTGTGCATCTGGAAGGCGCAGAGCAGCACAAGGTCTGCGGGCTGGAAGGTCTCGCGGCCTGCGATGTCGAAATAGGTGACCCCGCGCGCGGCCTTGCTGTCAGGCGTGAGTTCAATACGCGTCACATGGCTGTCGCAGCGCAATTCGAAATTCGGGCTCTTGAGAGCGACCGGCAGGACAGTGTTGAATGGAGTTGCTTTCGACCAGTTGTAGCAGCCATAGCGCTCGCAGAAGCCACAATAGGTGCAGGGGCCCATCTGAACGCCATCGGGGGTCGTATAGGAGTCCTGGCTCATGTTCGAGGCGGGTTGCGGAAACGGCTTGTAGCCAAGCCGCCTGGCTCCCTCGGCGAAGAGACGCGGACCGAGGCCCTGCTTCAGAGGGGGCGTCGGGTACTCGCGTGAGCGAGGAGCCTCGAAAGGATTGCCTCCCTCCTGGACGGCTCCCTTCAGGTTCCCGGCCTTGCCCGATGTCCCGCAGACATATTCGAATTTGTCGTAATAGGGCTCCAGCTCATCATATGTCACGCCCCAGTCCTGGATGGTCAGCTCAGGATCGATGAAGTTCTTGCCGTAGCGCTGTTCGTTATGGCTCCTCATCTGGAAATCCGCAGGCTGGAAGCGCCAATGTTGGCCGTTCCAATGCAGCCCGGCGCCGCCCAATCCCTCACCGAGCAGGAAGGCTCCGAGCCGACGCATGGGAAGAGCAGCCTCGTCCGGCTTGTTGCGGAAGGTCAGCGTCTCGCGTGCAAGGTTTTGAAAGATCTCGCCGCGGGAGTTCCACTTGATCTCGTCCAGCGCCTGCGGCGCGGCAAAGTCCGGAATCGTGTCGCGATAGCCGCCGCGCTCGAAGCCCACGATCCGCAGTCCGGTGTCGGCGAGCTCGCGGGCGGCAATGCTGCCCGTCCAGCCCATTCCGATGATGACGACATCTACATGGGGCATCTCGCGTGGCATGCAGACCTCCCGATTCAAGGGCCGATAGCGATCGGCTCGATCTCGTAGAGTTCACCATTGAGGTCGACTGCTGGCGTCAGGACCGGATTAGCGCCAGGGAAGTTGATCATGCGCCAAGCACCCATGTCACGGTTTCCGCCGTAGAGCGGATCACCGAGATAGCCTTCGACAGTGTTCTGCCAGAGAATCTGAAAGAAGGTTGCCGACGAGACGCCATCGAGTTCGATCTTGCCGCTTTCCAACAGTGTCAGAACCTCGTCTTGATCAGCTGGGGCGAGTTCGACGAAGCGCTTGCTCTTGCTCCCAAGGCACCATCGGTCGAGTGCCAGAAATCCGGTGCGATAGATCTGGGCTGGGGTCAGAGCGAGTTGCCAGCCCTGGGAACGGGTGCCTTCGGCCCATGGCCCCGCCATGTACCAGCGCGTGGCCGCGCCGAATTGACCGCCAAGCTCTCGGTCGACGAAGGTCACGACTCCGGCCTCCACGCCTCCTGGGCCGAAATCGTCTGCAGGGATGAGCCGGTCGACCATGGCGGTCAACGTCTCCACCTCGGCGCTCGTCAGGAAGCGATAGCCCTGAGGACCGGGGGCGGGAATCTGGCCGGGGCGTGGTAGCTGGTTTTGAGGAGCGACCGGTGCAGGCTGCGGCGTTCCGGCCGGTGCAGGCGCCTGGGCCCTGACTGCATCGGCTACGAGCGCTGTTGCGGCTGCCCCTACTACGAGGAAGTGACGCCGCGACGGGTTTATTACAGGCCGCTCATCGGATGAGTTGGTCATGGTAGCGCTCGCTATTTGAGGCTCTCGAGATAGGCGACCACATTCTGACGGTCCTGATCGGATTTGATCCCTGGGAAGGTCATGTAGGTTCCTGGGGCGTAGCCGCGCGGGTTCCTGAGAAAGGCATCGAGATTGGCCTGGTTCCAATTTCCCTGATGGGCCTTCAATGCATTTGAATACCGGTAGTCGGATATACCAGCGATCGGCCGTGCCGTGGTTCCGAACAGGTTGGGACCAACCCGTGTGGCTCCACCCTTCTCAAATGTATGACAGGCTGCGCAGGCACGCTGAGCCACAGCTTTTCCATGCACCGGATCGGGACCGCCGGCTCCGGCGGGAGGTGGTATCGCGGCGGCGGTTAGGGTCGCTGCCGAATCGCCTGATGCGGCTGTGGGGCCGGTCGCGCCCTCCCCAGGAGCAGCCTTCGGATCTGAGGACCATCCTGTCGGGTTGGATGGAGCGGTGGGAGGACTTGAGGTCGACGGCCTCGGACCAGGCGGTTCTGCACTGGCCTGAAGGTTTGCATTCCCGCCCGCGTTGGGAGAATTCTCGGCCATTTCCGTTCCAAAATACTGGGCAATCGCGCGACGCCAATCTGGGTCCTGCAAGAGTGTATTGATATCTTGGTCGCGGATCTGTGGTGCGTTCTCGACCTTGCTCGCCGGGACCCGGAGCGAAGGACGGTCCCATTCTCCGCTGAACGTTAGGATGCTGTAGGGGATGATCACCCGGTCTCGATCCCAGCCGAGGAAGCCTCCTGATTCAAGCATCACGTATTGTGTCTGTCCCGTGACTTTGTCGATGATCAGATTGGCAACCCGGCCCAAGGTGCGGCCCGTATTGTCAGGATCCACCACCTCAGAGCCGATCAGATCGCGCGAGGAAAGGAAGAAAGGCATGTTTGGCGCACCTATAGTCGCAGATTGCCGTGTCTGCGGAACCGATGCGGCCTGAGGCTGGGCGCTAGCCTGAGCCTGCCCGGCACGCGTTTGAGGCTGGTTGGACACTGTGGACTGAGCGGGATTCTGAGGCGTCGCTGGGGCCTGAGATTGAGATTGCGCCTCGGCAGCTTGACCTGCGGTATCGGGCGGACTGCCCTGACGACCTGCTTGGCCGGGTTCTGCACTTTGCCGAGCCGCCTCAACCGCTCCGGGAGATGTAGCTCCCGGAGACACAGCTCCGGAAGGCGGCGACGGAGCTGCGTTCGCATTGGCGTTCGCTCCGGACCTCGGATCGGTCGATGCTCTCTGTGCGGGTGCGGCAGGCTCGGACGGCTTATTGGCGCGAGCAGGCTCCTGAAGGCCGGCCATTGGGGTTGATAGCTGTATGGGCGGGAGGACAGGCAATTGCAGGAATTGGAGAGCTTGTGACGTTGCCGCTTCGCATCCCGCTGCATCCCGCGCCTTGAGCCTCGCTTCTGCCTCGGTCACGAGCGGTGCTGCGCGAGTTTGCACATCCGGCGCGGCTCTTGGAAGGGCGGTCTGAATGCGGGTCAAATTCTCGGCACAGCTCGCCCAGACAACCGTGGGGCCAAGGGCGGAAAGTGCTGCACACGAGAGCAGGCGTGTGAGTCGACGACGCATGTTTAAGCGTCCTCTCTCTGGTCTGGCCGGGCAGCGACGCCACTGTTCACGATCGACCTGGACCAATATCGAGCACCCTCATAGGCACGTTTTGGCCAACAGGCACACGCAACTTGAAGTCCTGCTTCTGATCGTCATGATGATACTCCTGAGAAACCTACCCTGCAATGAGAGAACCGCCCAAGCGAGACCGGCCGCGAGATGGGGGCAGACCAGACACTGTCTGACTGATGTTTATCCTTCGTCCAAGTTGCCGAGGTTTACTGAGCAAACCTGGCGTGCTCCCTTCGACGGTTGGTTTCAGAGCGGGAGTTCTACTCCACCTTCCCTCTTACAGGCGACACTCGCTTCCTCCAGGTCGAGCTCACGTTCGATGCGTCGGCGCCCTTCATCAGTGATCCGTCCCTCCTGCAACAGCCGGTAAATGAATTCTCGCTCGGCAGTAATCAGCTCCATCCTGAGTTCCGCCGCTACAAAGTCGGTATCGGGCCGGTCGGCCATATTGCCCGGCAACCGCCCAACACGATATTCGTGACGGGCCCGCAGCGTTGCCAGCGCCTCAGGTGGAATCTGGCCATCGGCCGCCCGCTGATCGAGCCGGCATTGTACCAGGGCCAGCGCTTCTGCCCGTGCGGCCAGCTCGGCTTCGTGCTCACGCTGGCGCTCGTCGATAGTGTCGTTCGACAAACCCAGCCAGCGGACGACGCTCGGCAACAATAGTCCCTGTCCAACGAGAGTGATGATGATAACGCCGAAGGTAATGGAGAGAATGAGATCGCGGAGGGGAAACGGGGTGCCGGTTGCGGTGGTCAGTGGAATGGCCAGTGCCGCCGCGAGCGAGACGACGCCACGTATACCCACAAACGCAAGGACGAAGGCATACTGCCAATGCGGAGACGGGTCTCGGCGCGCCAGCGATGAGCTTAGCCAGCGCGGCAAATAGACCGCCGGGAACACCCATAGGAATCGCGCAATGATCACCACCGCAGTGGTGATCAGCACTGCCAGCACAAGGTCGCGCAGCAGGAACGTGTCCCCTTGCTCGAGGAGCGTTCGGGCCTGCAGGCCGGTCACCAAAAAGACAAAGCCTTCGAGCCAATAGACAATCAAATCCCAGAAAAAGATCCCTTGCAGCCGCGTCGCCGCCGGAATGAGCAGCGGCCCGTTCCAGCTCACAAACAGCCCGGCGGCCACTGTCGCCAACACGCCCGATCCGCCCAAATGCTCAGGAGCCCAGAACGCGACATAGGGCGTCATCAACGACAGCGTAATTTCGACGCGAGCGTCCCGTGCCCAGCGCCGCAAGCGGAGGCTCAGCCAACCAACGGCAATGCCGTAGCCGATCTCGCCAACCACGATCACGGCGAACGTCCCGGCGGCCTGGCCGAGGGAGAAGAGACCAGTGCTCACCGCGGCAATCGCGAAGCGGTACAGGATCAGAGCCGTGGCATCATTGGCGAGGCCCTCACCTTCGAGCACGACCAAGAGCCGGCGCGGCAGGCCCAACCGCTTAGCGATGGCCAGGGGTGCGACCACATCGGGTGGCGCCACAATGGCGCCGAGCACGAAGGCGACCGCGAGCGGGATGCCGAGCAGCCAATGGACGGTGACCGCCACCGCACAGGTGGTGAAGATGACGCAGCCGAACGCCAGGAGCGTGATCGGGCGCAGGTTGAACCGGAATTCACGCCAGCTCATGGCGACGCCAGCCGAATAGATCAGCGGTGGCAGGATGCCGAGCAGGACCAGTTCAGGCGCTAGCTCGATCTGGGGCAGGCCTGGCACGAGAGCAAATCCGATGCCGGCGATGACGAGAAGGATCGACGGAGCGGTGTTGAGCCGCCGGGCGAGGATGGCGACGACGACCAGCACCACGAGAAGCAGCAACAGCGTTTGGATCGTTGCCGTCATGCCTCACATCATGTTTAATATCATCGACCGAAGCAATATCGCGCCGCTCATGATCGAACCTATGGTGGGGGTACCTGACGGGTCGATAATTTCGTCCAAGACACCGTCATCATTCAAGTTCATAATGCGACTTCAAAGTGAGGTGCTCGCAGGTGGCGCGAGTGAACCGCCTAGCTAGACTGCCAATGGGCGTTGCCCCCTGATATGGGCCATCATGCGGACCCCTTCGCCTACAAAAGGACAGCCTCATGCCGAGCCATCCTGCCGCCGCTCAATCGACAAACGTTGATTGGAGCCAACTGACCGAACTCGCAAGGTGTTTGCCGACGCAACTCGCGGCTGCTTACGCTCATGAGCACAAACAGGTTCACACCCTGCATGCTGGTCAACAGGAAGAAGCTGTCGACCGGCTGATCGGCGTTCTTGTGACCATGTGGACGAGTTTAGCAAGATATTACCCAGCTGGCCATTTTAAGGAAAAGGACTTGGAGGCCTTCTTCCGAGGTTATCTCGCCAACAGGCAAGCTTGGCGGTCTCTGCTGGTGCATGGGGAATCTCCCAATCCGATTAAAGCACTCGAGGTCAAGCGGGCGGTCCTGGCGGATGCGGAGGATGCCGTGGCTGACACAGTTGCAGCAATTTTTCGTGGAAATGATCGCGTGATGCTGAACCTGTGGACCGACTGGTGGAGTGAAGCAAAAGCGGTGCGTGACAGACCACCTCAATGAGAGTGCGTCGCAAGTTTAAGGCGATGGCGGAAAATGACTGAGGCTTGGCATTGTTACTGGAACCTGAGCGGCGCCTGATCCGAGCAGCTGACTTTCCTGGTTAAGCCGCTGCTGGCGTCGCAAGCTGTCGTTGGCTCTCCACCTTGGTCAGCCGAAAAGAACGTAATTCGTACGGGAGCCCTTAAGGCTGTATTCACGATGAAAGCAGGAGAAGACACATGGCAGCTATTCCCACAATCAGAGAGCACATGGAGGTGATCGGTGCTGACGGTGTTCACATCGGCACCGTCGACCGGCTGGAGGGAAACCGCATCAAGCTGACGAAGAAGGACAGTGGCCAAGGCTCTCACGAGGGCCACCATCACTACATTGCGACGGCTCTTGTCGCGGAAGTCGACGGGGACAAGGTGCGTCTGTCCGCGAACGCCGATGTGGCCATCACCTTCGAGGAGGAGGCGGACGGGAGTGCCTAGGCACTATCGGCCTTAGAGGGGAGGAACGGCCTTAGGCTTCCTCCCCTTCGAAGGCTGGCATCAAGCTGGAAGGCCTAGGTTGGCGGCGGAGGCCAGTCGGAGACATTGAAGGAGGCAAAGCATGGCGACATCAACCGAACGTGCAGTCCTTGCCGGGGGCTGCTTTTGGGGCATGCAGGATTTGATCCGCCGCTATCCGGGCGTGGTCTCAACGCGTGTCGGCTATACGGGTGGCAACGTTCCTAATGCCACCTACCGCAACCATGGAACCCACGCGGAATCCATCGAGATCATCTTTGATCCCGCTACGATCAGTTACCGGAAGATTCTCGAATTCTTCTTTCAGATCCACGATCCGACCACACAGAACCGCCAAGGCAACGATGTTGGGGAGAGCTATCGTTCAGCAATCTTTTACACGAGCGATGAGCAGAAACGGGTTGCAGAAGACACGATCGCCGATGTCAATGCGTCGGGGCTCTGGCCGGGCAAGGTAGTCACAAAAGTCGCTCCAGCCGGCGATTTCTGGCAGGCCGAGCCCGAACATCAGGACTACCTTGAACGGCTTCCGAATGGCTACACCTGTCATTTCGTCCGACCCGGCTGGAAGCTCCCGGCCCGAGAAAGCACTGCTCCGGAGCAAGTAAATGTGGCGTTGGTGCCTAGAGACCTTGCAGTGCCAATCAAGGCCTCATGACATTGGGAGAAAGCAGGTCGTTAGCAACAACCAATTCAGTGGGGACGGGCCAACTTCACTCAAAATGAGGGCTGATGTATTGGGCAACACCTCAATCGTGCTCTAGAGAGGCTGTCGGGGGACGACCCACCGAGTCCGGAGCAATTGGTAGTCTCCAAGCATCCGCTGGTCACTGCGCCGACGTCACCTGCCAAACCGTGCCGCCGGTATCGTCGGCAATCGGCAGGGCGCCGGACCTGTCAATGGCGACGCCGACAGGCCGTCCCCGCGCCTCCTGATCGTTCAGGAAGCCGGTCACCATCTCCTGCGCCTTGTCACCCGGTCAGGGTAGCAAGCGAAGTCCGCGACGGAAGGGCTGCCAGTTCATTGGTCTCTCCTACGTCGTGCAAAGCAGCAATCTCAGGATGGGCTCTGGTCCTGATATGCGTGCCCACGGGCCAGCACCGCCCAGGCACAGTCAGACCATCCCATTAGCCGACCAATGCCAAACGCGCGCGAACATTACAGTCAGCTTGGTGAACTAGGTTGAGGCTCCCAAGGCTGATGGCGCATCGCTGAAGGATGTCGCTCCCTCCTCCCAAAGCCTTGCAGCAAGACCTACAGCCTATCCTGTGCCCGATCTAAGTCCCTGGCAATGGTGCCCGGACCATCCAAATGCCGACGGTGAGGATCACGCCCACCGCGACAATGAAGCCGATAAAGCCCACCGAAACGCCGTCCCACCTGTGATGAGCCGCATCGGGTTTCCAGTTGCCTCCAGTCCAGCGCTCCACGGTCTCATAATAGCGGGCCACCGCGACACTGAAGGGAGTTGGTGGCGTGCCGGCAGCCTCATCATCGGTGCCGAGAGGGGCTCCACTGGGATCTAACATCGGATTCTTGTCCCCAGTCCGACCACTATCAATGTCGCCCTGGAGCATCGCCACAGTCGGGCGGTCGGAGGACGGGGGTGGATCCATCGGCGTGATGGTGTGGGTTGGGGAGATATCAGAATGATCCGTCAAGCGACCCTCCTGGATCATGGGCCAGTCGCGCTGGATAATACGGCACTCACTCAGACTCAGACACGAACATGCCGCATCGTGCCACCTGCTCAACTGCCTTTCCTGACCGGGCTGTGCAGAACCGCTGAAGGAGACCATGGTAGGCCCTCAGGCTTGAGACCCGAACACCTTTGTCCAATCATGCTTCATGGCGACGGCGAGACATCTGTTTTCGCAGCCAGGATGGAAATGGACACGCGCAAGCTGTCTTACCTTGGTGAATTTGTTACGATGCTCCCGTCGTCGCGACCGGGCCCGAATCGTTCGACGGACGCGTATCTTGCCCGCCATCGCCCAATCACGAGACAGCGGCGCCGGTCCTGCCGGGCGGCTACGTGGCAAGGGATCGCATCCCCATGACTTACATCACCACCAAAGACGGCACCCAGATCTTCTACAAGGACTGGGGCTCCAGAGACGCTCAGCCGATCGTGTTCCACCATGGCTGGCCATTGAGTTCCGATGACTGGAACAACCAGATGATGTTTTTCCTGGCGGAAGGATATCGCGTGATCGCCCACGACCGCAGGGGCCACGGGCGGTCGGACCAAACCGACGGCGGCAACGAGATGGATACCTATGCAGCCGATGTCGCCGAGTTGGTCACGACGCTCGACCTCAAGAACGCGATCCATATCGGCCACTCGACCGGTGGCGGCGAGGTCACACGTTATGTGGCGCGCGCGGAACCGGGACGCGTGGCCAAGGCCGTGTTGATCGACGCGGTCCCTCCGGTGATGGTCAAGAAGGATTCCAATCCGGGCGGGACGCCGATCGAGGTGTTCGACGGATATCGTGCCGCACTTGCCGCCAATCGCGCCCAACTTTACCTCGATATTCCGAGTGGCCCCTTCTACGGCTTCAACCGGCCAGGCGCGAACGTGTCAGAGGCTCTGATCCGCAACTGGTGGCGGCAGGGCATGATGGGGAGCGTCAAGGCTGGATATGAGTGCATCAAGGCTTTCTCCGAGACCGACTTCACCGAGGCCTTGAAGGCGATCGACGTGCCAGTGCTGGTGATCCACAGCGAGGACGACCAGATCGTGCCTTATGCCGATTCAGCGCCACTGACGGTCAAGCTCCTGAAGCATGGCATGCTCAAGACCTACAAGGACCTGCCACACGGCCTGTGTCAGACCCATCCGGAGATCGTGAATCCGGAGATCCTGGCCTTCGTTCGCGGGGAGGAAGTGAAGGCAGACCAGCAAGCGGCCGCTGCCGCGTCTGTCATGGCGTGAACTTAGGTTGCAGGCCCGGCCACGCGGCCGGGCCTGCACGAAGTGTCCATACGTGGCGTCAGCGCAAGATCAGTTCCTGATCTGGGTCGCGCCGTTCTCGTAAACATGCCCATGATCCTCGTCTCTTGTTCGGGTGGAACAAGTTAGCAGGCTGCTGGACACCGGCATGCTCCCACACAGCGCTTGTCACAGCAGGTGTTCGATGCGGATCGGCAGGTCGCGGAGGCGTCGCCCTGTGGCGTGAAACACCGCATTGGCGATCGCTGCCGCGACCCCAACCATGGAAACCTCACCGAGGCCCTTGGCGCCGGCGCTGTTGAATGTGGTGTCAGGTTCGTCGATAAACTCCACCTCGATCGAGCCAATATCAGCGTTCACCGGCACCACGTACTCTGCGAGGTCGGCATTTAGGAAGCCGCCATACCGCGGATCGACCTCACTCGCCTCACGCAGGGCAGCACCTATCCCCCACACAACACCACCACGAACTTGACTGGTAGCTGTGCGTGGGCTCATGACCCGACCGCAATCGGCTACGCTCACCACGCGCGGCACCCTAATACGCCGTGTGTTAGGCTCGATCCGCACCTCCACGAAATGAGCGATATAGCTGCAGGTGACGTAGCTCCCGAAGACCGGGCCTCCTATGGAGGGCAACCCCGCGCGGAGCCGCCCGAAGATGGCATCCGGCTGGCCAGGGGCCTTTCGCTGGACCTCCAGCTCCAGCGATTGGCGGCCCGCAGCTTTCAGGATTTCCGCGGGCGTGCGACCGGCTAGGGGACCGTGCGACACCTCGACAAGGGCTGTCAGCATCGCATCGCCTGCGTCCTCGGCGGCCGGGATGGCGGAGGCCGTGCCCCAGGAGCCGGCGGTGAGGTGCTGTGGAGCGGCACGGGTATCCCCAATCACGACACTCACTTTTGCGGCAGGAACACCGAGCTTACGGCTGATGGCGTTGGCGAGCGCAGTACGGATCCCCTGTCCCATTTCATGGCCACCCACGCTAATGACGGCATCGCCCTCGTCGGTGACCCTCAGATGCGCGACAGCGGGCACGATGAGGCCAGGGTAGGCTCCGATCGCTACTCCCCAGCCGATTTCAGTGCGGTCCGAAGACCGCATGGAACGGGGCGCCATGGAGCGGTTCGTCCACCCGAAGCGCTCTGCGCCGCGGCGCAGGCACTCGGCGACGTGGCGTGATGAGAAGGGTAGCCCAGTGGCCGTATCAATAGTCGTGTCATTTGCCAGCCTCAGCTCCACCGGATCCCGGCCCAATGCATAGGCCAGCTCATCCACGCAGGTTTCCATGGCGAAGCAGGCTGGATGCTCAAAGGGCGCACGCATGTAGCCTGGCGTCTGGACGTCGGTGCGGATAAGCCTCTCTACGCCGCGAAAGTTCGAGAACCCATAAAGGCGGGCGCTGGTCGCGGTGTATTCTCCGGGGAACAGGTCATGGCGCGACGTCTGAGCGTCAACCTCGTGAATGGCTGCGATCATCTTGCCGGACTTATCGGCCCCGAGTCGGATATGGTGTCGGCTTGCCGGGCGGAAGCTCGCGTCATGGAAGACGCCTGCACGTGGAACGACAAGCTTCACCGGCTGTCCCGTCTCACGCGAGGCAACAGCGGCGAGGATAGTCTGCATCTGCAGGGAGTTTTTCTGGCCAAACCCCCCTCCGGCAAAGGGCGAGATCACCGCGACGTTCTCCGGACTGATCCCTAGCCCCAACGCAACACCGTGGCGTATGGCTTCGGCGTTCTGGGTTCCTTCGTGGATGGTGAGCTTGTCGCCGTTCCATTCGGCGACCGTGGCGATCAGCTCAATCGGGTTCTGGTGCTGTGGTGGACAATTGTATGTCGCGTCGATCCTGACTGGCGCTTGCGCGAAGACCTTGTCGGCATCGCCCGCGATGATCTCGGGGATGAAATTCTTCAGCGGCGTATCCGCCTGATTGATGATCTCCGTGCCCTTCGCGCCGAGCGTGACGCTAAAGGGCTCTTCGATGTACTCGGCTGTGACGAGGTGCGCCGCCTCCACCGCCGCTTCGAGTGTATCGGCTGCGACGAGCGCGATCGGCTGGCCGCGGTAAGCGATGGCCCGCGACAACATGGGTTGGAAGCTCTGGAAGCCGTAGCCGCCGCCCATGATGAAGCCGCTCGACTTTACAGCGCCCATGGTCTCGTGGGTGAGCACCAGCCGGACGCCTGGTACGCCACTCGCCGCCTTTGAATCCAGAGCGACAATGTGCCCCTTGGGAATGGTTGAGACGGCCAAGGCCGCGTGCAGTAGTCCGGGCCGGACGTCGTCGGCCCCAAAGAGCGGTTTGCCGCAGACCTTGTCATAGGCATCAACGCGCGGAGTGTCAGGGAAGGACAGGTCACTCATGGCTCATGCTCTTTGCTTGGCGATCATCAGGGCGTCAGCAATAGTGCGTGCCCCGAGCTCAATGCGGAACGCGTTCTCGTGCCCCGGTTTTGCACCCTGCAGCGCAGCCTCGCCAGCTTCACGGGCGGCCTGCGGTGTGAGCACCCTTCCGAGGAGTGCCTGCTCGGCGGCGCGAGCACGCCAGGGCCGTGTAGCGAGGCCCCCTATTGCGATGCGTGCAGCACGCACGGTGTCACCCTCCATATCCAGTGCGACAGCCGCCGATGCGAGCGCAAAGGCATAAGATTCCCGGTCACGGATTTTGTGATACGTGGAGGCGCGGCCGGCTGCGGTTTTGGGTACACGAATACGCAAGATCAGCTCGCCGGGCCCGAGTGTGGTCTCAATGTCGGGCGAAATTCCCGGCTCGCGGTGGAGTTCCTCTACCCGGATTGTGCGTTGCCCCTCCGGCCCGAGTACATCGATCCTGGCGTCGAAGGCAACAAGAGCGATCCCCAGATCGCCCGGATAAACAGCGATGCAGGCATCGCTGCCCCCGAGCAGCGCATGGCCGCGGTCAATTCCTTGTTGAGCCGCGCAACCGCTACCGGGCTTACGTTTGTTGCAGGGGAACGGCTCGCCGCCGCGAAAGTAGGCACAGCGTGTGCGCTGCAGGAGGTTGCCGCCGAGCGTCGCCATGTTGCGGATCTGCTGTGAGGCTGCTCGCCAGAGCGACTCAGAGATCGCCGGATACTCAGCCACGATCTGCGAATGGGCCGCCACATCGCTCATTCGCGCGAGAGCGCCGAAGACCAGCTCAGCTCCGTCGGTATCGATGCCGTTCAGGTCCTCAAGGCGAGTCACATCGACGAGGTGTGTAGGCCTCTCAATATTTAGTTTCATAAGATCGTAGATGGTGGTCCCGCCGGCCAGAAATTGCGCGCGAGGTCCGCTGGCAATCACGCCACTCACGGCCTCGGCCGCTGTCGCTGCTCTGATATAGGTGAAGGGGTGCATGGTTATGTCCTCTTCATCTTCGGCGCAGCATCCTCGATAGCCGCGACGATGCCGACATATGCGCCGCAGCGGCAGATATTTCCGCTCATGTATTCGCGGATCTGTTCCGGCGAGTGAGCGTGCCCTTCGAGCACACAGGCAACCGCAGCCATGATCTGACCCGGTGTACAGTAGCCGCACTGCAATGCATCATGATCGATGAAGGCTTGCTGCATTGGATGGAGACCACCGTCACTTAAAGCCAAACCCTCAATTGTCGTGACCTCCCGACCGTCAACCTGGACAGCGGGCGTCAGGCACGAGACGACGCGGCGCCCGTCCAGGTGAATCGTGCAGGCACCGCATTGTCCATGATCACATCCCTTCTTCGCGCCGGTGTATGCAAGATGCTCGCGAAGAAGATCGAGCAGCGAGGTGCGTGGATCTATGGAGAGGGAGTGCGATTGTCCATTCACGCGCACGTGTATCGCAAGGGCGCGGTTCCCCTCGCCTGCCGCAGAAGTTCGGGCGCCTACAGCGTCGGCCAAGGCCTCTCCGAGCGCAGGGACGACGGTGCCGTTAGCGATGGTTGCGAAGCTGGCAGGAACGGCGCGTGGATCCATCTCATTTGAACGATTACGCTGACCCCGATTATCTGAGCCTTGCATCGCCTATCCTCCTAAATCTGACTTAGAGCTACTCAGCCGACGAGATCCGTTCGTTTCAATCGCTGTCTCGGATGGCCGACTTACGGGTAGGAAGTGCTGAACCACGGGATCGCCCTCGTGGCTGGGCTTTCAGCATCGTTTGTCTTGAAGGTCCCGACCTTCCTGCTTGCCGCTTTGCCCGACAGCAGAAAGAACGCAGGTAAGCAGGAGGCCGGCGTCAGCTTTGTGCCACCAACCAAGGTTGCTGTAAAAGCTCTTAGCGCGATCGACGTCCGAAACAGGGATGACGACGACCTTGAGCTTCATGTCGACCGTCCGGGCTCTAGGGGACTCAATGGCAGTTTCGCTGTGCACGTGGGCACTGCTCATGTCCGGCTCCTTGCGTTTGAGGTGCCTCCGGAGTGGCAGCACACGTCTAGGCGCGTGAATCACCGCAGAGGCACGCAGTCGAACCGATTACTATTGGGTTACGCAATCACTCGGTGCAGGAGCGACGTCGACAAAGTGGCGATCGAAAGCGGCTCGTCGGGAGCCTAGGACCAACGCAGGACTTTGACTTCTGTGAATAGGATACGCCTTCCTTGTCCGGCAGGGAAGCGATGCTGTGTCAGCCGCTGCCAGTACCGAGAGGAACTCCCGTTCAGGGGTCAAACACGGCCTTTAAGCGTGGCCGTGTAGAGGTCGGCTTACAGCCCCAACACGGAACTCCCGACAAGGTCCGCCTCATGCCAATGAACGAACCCGCTCGCGCGGGAGGGTGCTGCGCATGGGCCTGTGCCATGGCTTGGGGGCGGTAGCCCGCCGAAGGGCTCACGATGACAAGGCCGGGTCCTGTCTTGAGAATCGAGGGGTTCGCGACCTCCACCTCACGACAGGAGCCCTCGATGACCGAGACAGCCATCAGCCCTCTGCGCCGGCGCATGATCGAAGACATGGCGGTACGCCATTTCGTCGAGAAGACCCGCACCGACTACATCCGTCACGTCAGGAGCTTCGCGGCCTTCCTCGGCCGCTCGCCGGAGACGGCCTCGCCCGAGGATGTGCGGCATTTCCAGTTGCACCTGACCGAGAGCGGCGTGACCCCGCCGAGCTGCACGCGGCGGTTGCGGCCCTGCGCTTCTTCTTCACCGTCACCCTCGATCGGGCGGATCTGGCTCGGCGTCTCACCTTGGTCCATGAGCCGCGCAAAGTACCCCTCGTCCCGAGCCCGGCGGAAGTGGGGGAGCGCGCAAGGTTTGTGCAATAAACCTCGGCACCTTGGACGAAGGGAGAACATCAGTCTGGCAGTGTCTGGTTTGACGCTATTTCACGGCCAATCTTGCTTGGGATTGCCCCTCAATGCTGTTCATAGTCGGCCTTCAGAATGACGTCCACCACCCGACAACACGGATGGCTGACTGAATGACGGGCAAGGTGGTTACGGCTTTGAGATCGCTTGCGGTTTCGGTTGCCTCAGGCTTTGCCATTACGAATAAGTCAGCAGCGCTTGACCGATATCGTTCCCGCTATGTCCGGTTTGGCGCGGTTTATTGCACAAACCTTGCGCGCTCCCCATCCTCTTCAGGGCTTTCTGCGTTTAGGATCTCGAGCCGGATCTCGAAATCAGGGTCACAAATGAGAATGGCCGGATCCTGTTCGTCACCGTCTCCCGAGCTGTCCAGGAACCAGCCTTCAGCCGGATTGGGGTCTTCTACATCGAGCCTCGCATTGAGGCTCTCGACAAGATACCTGGCGAGACGATCGTTGATCCGCGTGCCATCGTCTTCGCCAAAGATGATCCGGGGCTCGCCTCGGGGATCTCGAATGACGTGCTGCCGATCCCGTCCAGGGCGGGCGATGAAGAGGGTCCAGTGTGACGATGAGCTCATGGGCTACTCTTCTCGCGAACTTCGTTGAAGACCTCAGCAAAGCTATGTTTCTGCGTCAAGGATCGCCCCTACACAGTTGCTTTAGTCACTGATCGAATCCCGCTCACATGCCCTTCGTTGGGTACGGCAGCGCAGCAGTGCCGTTCTCACACGACCAAGCTCCAGAACGAGCTTTTGCGGCCATGTTGGGTTTTGAGGCGTCTCACGTAGACATTATGGGCCTCGAACCTGTCGAAATCCTCGATCTGGTCAGCAAGGTTCTCGCATTCCTCGAGGTGGCGGGCGGCATGCTGATACCGTTGGGTCCGATTCCGCTCCAGAGCAAAGTCGATCAAAGCCCGGCGAAGAACGGTGGCCGCAAGGGGGTATTTTGCCTCCAGCGCAGCCGCGGCTGGTGCCAGGATCTCGTAGAAATCACCATTGAGTTCGTCGACACGGGTGAGTGCCAAGTGCGCGGCTTGATCCAGCGCCGGCCAGGTCATCAGGAAACTCAATGCCTGGTGCACGCTCGGATGGCTCCGCGCGTGGGCGATGGCCCGTTCCTCAGCCTCGAGATCGTCAAAATCGGGCAGGCGCTTGAGATAGGAGCGCAGGTGTTCCGGGTTGAGCGAGCGCTCGAAGCAGGCCCAGCGAAACGCCTGCACCTCATCCGCTCGCCCGAGGGCCTCGAGAACCTTAATCCGGGTCTGCTCCCATTCGACGGGGATCCAGCCAGGCCGGTCCTGATCGACTGCATTGATGGCAGACCAAGCTTCCTCCGTGCGGCCTGCAGCAAGGAGCCGTTGTGCGATCTCCACGGCAACACTTGGAACGCGTCTTGGCTTCTCACCTTGCTGTGCAATGAAGGCGTCCACATCCCCCTGCGCATCCGCAATCGCCTCCAGCGCCATTCGAACCATGCTGCTGCGATGGCGCTCAGCCAGCTCATCGGCGTACAAGGGACCAACCATCCCCCAGCCGACGACCTTCCGCTCTTCAGCACGAGGCTTCTGCCGCGACTCCTGTGACAACTTGAGGATGAGTTGCTTGAGGTGGTCAAGGCCTGTCGGGCCGAGGGCCGGAGCCAGAACCTCGATCAAGCCGTCATACTGACCATATTCGTTCTCGATCAGAGCACGGTACGCCTGCTCGGCCAGCACGTTGGGGGCGGCATTGGCTAAGTTGGCAGTGTCACCAAGATCACGGCAGGCGGCCTGAAAGACGGCAATCACGTTTCCACTGCTGTCGTCGCATCGACCGAAGATCGGATGAGCAAGCGCCCTAAAGCGCCAGAGGGGATCAAGAGCCTCGGCGGCGTCGACTGTTGCCACCTGGGCAATGGCCTGTTTCTGGGTCTCGAGATCCACAACAAGAGCCTTGCGCTGCTGCCAATTGACGAAGGAGCGGGATCGGGCAAAGGCTGTCAGGCGCTTACGGATCTCCTGCACCATGTCGGCAGGGCTAGCGGCGCCGGCCAGCTCCAGCCGCAGTCGGCGCTGGGCCACCGCGTTGCCCCGGCTGATCTCGATCAACAGCTCAGCCAAGCGTTCGGCCCCAAGCGCCTCAAGGTTTTTCGCGTTCAGAGTCTTCTTTGAGGCCATGTCGCATCCCGAGTGCATCTAGGACTCATTTATGAAACAGACGGATTACGATCAATCCGTGCTGGTTTGACCGCGGGAGGGGGTCCTGAATGGGGTTAATTAACCTATTATAACATTCTGCATAATAAGAATTTTGACAAGAAGTCGGTAACCGGTGCCGTGGCAGGATCCTCTCGCGGGAGGATCTCATGCGCGCGAACCGACGGCTGGCCCAGCTCTGGCTCGATGCTATGAGAACAGAGTTCAGGGCCCCGGCTGATACGATTAATACTCTACCGACAACGTGAACTGCGATCTTGTCTGGCTGGATGAGACCAAACGCAGCCCGGACGGTGTCAGCTTGGAGCACATCTGAGATTACACTTCCAAACTGGACCATGTTGGCAAGGGAGACTAGGGCTCAGAAATTCCAAACACCCTGAGCATCGATTCACCCGCTGACAGCCGCCTATCCCATTCCTGCTCAAGTGCTACCTTCTCACGAGCCTTGGCCAGCCATTGCTCTGCCTCGTCGCGCGGAATGACGATCAGGCCGTCATCATCCCCGAGCACAAGATCACGCGGCCTGACCGAAACCCCGCTACAGACGATACTGTCGTTGACGGTGCCCCGTTCAAACGAAACCGGACCTCGGGCAGTATGCCCGAGGGCAAAGACCGGAAAATCCGACCAGGCTGCCAGGGCCGCGATATCCCGAACTGCGCCATTTGCAATGAGACCGGCAACCCCTCTGCGGCGCGCAGCCCCGCACAGGTGCTCGCCAACAACAGCTGTCTGGACATTTGCACCGGCGTCGATGACGACAATCTCTCCCGCTTTGGCGGTTTCGATGGCATGGATAGCGGCACCAATATCGCCAGGCTCGCACCAGGCGGTCACGGCCGGGCCTAGCAACCGAGCACTGCCGAGGGGCCGCAGCGGCCGGATCTGAGCATCCATCAGGAGACGACCGCCCGAGACGTCGGAGGCGATCGTCGTCGGGATTTCGGCCCAGCCGCTTAGCACTTCGTCCGGTAGCGGCAGTGCTCCAACGGGCTGGAACGTGCGTGTGGGCATTGTTTGATCCTCTCCATCAAATGATTCTCGCTGTAGAATATGCTCAGGACGGCTCGGGTAGTTCATCCAAGGGCCTGCTCCAAATCGGCGATAATGTCGTCCGGATCCTCGAGTCCGACGGAAAAACGGAACACCCCATCGACCGCCCACTCTCGGTAGGAGCGGGCCCCCTCCCCGTCCAGGTGGAAGGAGGATCGCAGGATGTCCTCTGTTGGAATGTAGAACAGCAGGCTCTTGGTCTTGCCGAGCGAGACCGCATACGAGACCACCCGCAGCCGCTCGGCGAGCTGGCGCGCCAATGCTCCGCCCTCCTCCTTGGCCGTGAAAGCCAGCAGGCCGGAGAAGTTGCGCATCTGGCGCTGAGCGAGCTCATGCTGCGGATGCCGGGGAGAGCCCGGCCAGAACACCGACCGGACCTTCGGATGATTGGCCAGGAAGGCCTCGACCCGGCGGGCGTTGGCCTCATGCATCATCATGCGGGGCGCCAGGGTTTCCATGCCGCGTAGGATGAGCCAGGCGGCGAAGGGCGAGAGCGAGCCGCCCAGATGGATGAGGCTGCCCTTGCGCAAGGCGGCAATCCGCTCCTGGCGGCCGATCACGGCTCCGCCCAATGCGTCGCCATGGCCGCCGATGTACTTGGTCAACGAATGCACCACGTAGTCGGCGCCGAGCGACAACGGCTTGGTGCCGAGTGGGGTGGAAATGGTTGCATCGACCGAGAGCTCAGCTGCTCCAGCATGGGCGATCTCGCCGATCGCGGCTATCTCCGACAGACGAAGGATTGGATTGGCTGGTGTCTCGATGTGAACGAGCTTGGTGTTCGGCCGCATTGCTGCAGCCACAGCCTCAAGGTCCGACGTGTCGACGGCGTCTACAGCGATGCCGTGCCTGGGCAGGATATCGTGGGCAAGCTCTGCGACGCCCGCATAGCAGACATTGGACAGAACCAGGTGATCGCCGCTCCCCAAGCGATCCAGGAACAGCGCGCTGACCGCCGCCATGCCGGTGGCGAAGCTCAGCGCAGCTTCACCGCCTTCGAGTGCCGCGAGGCGGATTTCCAGCAGCTCGAGGGTCGGGTTGCTCCAGCGCGAGTAGAAGTGCGGCGCGGCATCTTTCAGGTCATTGGCTGAGAAGCCGATGGCGTCCGGATGGGTGAAGAAGCTGGTCGCCATCACCGGAGGGGAGGATACCGGCAACCCGACCTCCCGGGGTGCTGCCCCAGCGTGAAGGGTCAGGGTTGCGTCACGGCTCTTGGGCTGCTGATCGCGCATTTGGCGGCTCCTCGGCGATGTCCTCAACTGGCAGGTCTCCAATCATGCCTGTTCAGTGGCAAACGGCGGCGGAGTACAGACGCCGTCTTGAACCACCGACACAGGCGAGAGCTTAGGTTGCAAATCCTGGACTTCGGTTTAGGCTCCGGCCAGTCCACCATCCTCACCGAGATTGGCTCCTTACCGGATGCTAGGTTACGCAGGAGCTTAGCAGCCTGAATCACCCATCGTCGCATGTTGAGATGCACGCCCGATGACCAGCCTTGTGGTCTGAACGAGCCCTATGCCTGCATGACGGGCAACGAAGGTCAAACATTCTGGTAGTCCCGTCCCGCGAGTTTGATAAACCAACGATGGCTGACCCCTCCGGCTGCCACTCCCGGCGGCTCGTTAGGAATTGAGGTCGCCGACGTGAGGAGCTGATGATGTTACGTCAACTTGGAGCCGGTCTCTTAGGCCTTATTGCGGGTAGCCTTCCGCTGGCACTCTCCGCACAGGAAGCCTCGCAACGCATCAGTCCCAAGGTCATGGTAATCACCATGTTTGCTGGTGAAGCCAAGCCCTGGCTGGATCATGAGCGGTTCACTCAGAAAGTAGGAGCTATGGCGGAAACTGGGTGATGACGGTGTGAGAAGGGCGGCGTATCGAGGCGGGTGTCGAGCCTGCCAGAACCTCTTCGAGAGAGCGATACGCCATGAACAGTACTACCAATGTTTTGCACCTGCGTCAGCCCGATACGATTGACGATCCCCTGACCGATATTCTGCGAGCCGGCGCCCGCAAGCTTCTGGCCCAGGCCATCGAGATCGAGGCTGAGGCTTATCTTGCCAGCATGCGCGAGCTGAAGCTGCCGGACGGGCGCGAGCGCCTGATCCAGACCGGCATCGGTCCCGTCGAAGTCAGCCGGGTCAAGATCCGCGACCGCGGCGCCACCGGCGAGGATCGGATCCGCTTTACCTCGGCGATCCTGCCGAAATGGGCCCGGCGGACGAAGAGCTTGGATGCGCTGCTGCCGATCCTGTACCTGCGCGGGCTCTCGACCGGCGCCTTCCAGGAGGTGCTCTCAGCCCTGCTCGGCAGGGATGCGCCCAACCTCTCGCCGTCCGCCATCACCCGGCTCACCGGCGAATGGCAGGCCGAGTACGAGCGCTGGCAGGCGCGCGATCTCTCAGCGCGTCACTACGTCTACGTTTGGGCCGACGGGGTCTACCTGCAGGCCCGGATGGAGGACCAGGCTGAATGCATGCTGGTGCTGATCGGCGCCACGCCGGAAGGCAAGAAGGAGCTGGTCGGCTTCCAGGCCGGCGTGCGCGAGAGCGCCCAGAGCTGGCGCGAGCTGCTCGTCGAGATCAAGCGGCGGGGCCTGTCCATCCCGCCTCGCATTGCGGTGGGAGACGGGGCGCTCGGCTTCTGGAAGGCACTCGACGAGCTCTTCCCCGGCACGCATCATCAGCGCTGCTGGCTGCACAAGACCGCCAACGTGCTCAACAAGGTGCCGAAATCCGTGCAGCCCGGCATGAAGGTGGCCCTGCGGGAGATCTATCTCGCGCCGACCCGAGCCCAGGCCGAGGTCGCCATCGATCTGTTCGCCGAAGCCTATCAGGCGCGCTATCCGAAAGCCGTGGAGTGCGTGCGCAAGGACCAGCGGGCGCTGCTGGCCTTCTATGATTGGCCAGCCGAGCATTGGATCCATCTGCGGACGACGAACCCGATCGAGAGTGTATTCGCGACAGTGCGGCACCGGACCGTGCGCACCAAGGGCGCGCTGTCGCCGACAACGGCGCGACTGATGGTGTTCAAGCTCGTGATGGCAGCCGCGAAAAGCTGGCGGCGGCTGATGGGCGAAAACCAGTTGCCGAAGGTGATCGCCGGTGTCAGGTTTAAGGACGGCAGCGAGGTCATTCCGATGCCGACAAACAGCGCCGCCTGATCGGCCCCGTCACCTAAATTCCGTCATAGCTCAGAAAGTAGCCGTTCCGGGCCTGTCCAAGACCTTCCCGGATGTCTCGTGCACGGATGCGGGTCTCTGCCTGATGACCACCAGTATGGGCTATGCTAACGCGGCCAGCTCCGTCTCAGTCCTTATCTACAGCAACCGCTTTGACCTCTCACGGACCTACTTTCTCATTGCCAGAATTGCTGGTGTCGATCCTGTGGATGGGACATTGGGATCGGCTCACTGGGCCCGCTTTGCCGTCGACGGTGGCTTGCAGAATGTGATCGATGCCCGCGAAATTCCCAGTGACTGGAGCACCGGCTATGTCGCCATCGGCGCGGGCCGGCCGGGGGAGAAGGCCGAGCTCAGGTACGGAAGCGAAGTTTACCGGTTGAACGAGGAGCTTCTACAAAAGGCTTACAGCCTGACCAAGGACGTGGAACTGGCCGACGGTGATGCCGCCAAGGCTTATCGGAGCCGGTACACGGCCGCACCGGCGAATGCGGCACCGCGTGTGAGCATCTGTGATACAATCTCCATGGATACGTGGTGGCACGGCACAAAGCTGGGCACAGCAATGGAGGCATGGGCGAGACTGATCACCAACGGCGAGGCCAACTACTGCACGACGCAACAGGAAGACAACGCAACGCTGACGGCCCTTCGGCGCGGTGCCGATGCCAACCTTCTTAACTTCGACAGGGTCGCCATCCTTAGGACTGCATCAAACTTCGATCGCGAAGGATCGGGTCAGACCCCGGTTGAGTCCCTGACGGCAAAATCGGGCGGCTATATTCCCTCCGTCACGAACGCACACCGGGTCGGTGGCAAGTTCGCTCATACGATTGTAGCAGATTGGCAGAACTGGAGTGCTGGAGTTCCGAAGTAAGAAGGCTGGCAGCGTCGCCAATCCGGCCCCTTACAGGTCTGGGTGGGCGGTCACAATCATGCAGGGATCGCTGCACTGAAACTTTGGCGTGACATTTGCTGAAAGCAGAGGCCAGAGGTGCTCGTGAGTGCAAATGGATGAAGAAGCAGGTTATTATCGACACTGATCCTGGCCCAGATGATGGGGTCGCCATCTTAACGGCTCTCGGTTCTCCCCTGATCGAAGTTCTTGGTGTCTGTGCTGTCGCCGGCAACGTCCCGCTTCATCATACCGTCCGAAATGTTCGCACGATCTTAGAACTGGCCGAGCGTCAGGACGTCAAGGCATTCGCCGGAGCCGAGGCTCCTCTGGCCCGTCCTCTGTTCACGGCTGAGTACGTGCACGGCAAGACCGGATTCGACGGATACGACATGCCGGAACCAACGATGCCTATTCAGCCTCAGCATGCGGCTGACTTTATTATTCAAGAGGTCATGAGCCGGCCACCGAAGACAATAACGATCTGTGCTCTTGGCCCCTTGACGAATATAGCAATTGCCCTGGGACGGGAAGAACGCATAGCTGAGCGGATCGAACAGGTCGTCTGGATGGGCGGTGCTTTGTCGGAAGGTGGCAATGTGACCCCGGCAGCCGAGTTCAACTGCTACGTGGATCCAGAGGCGGCTGTGCGAGTGTTGAGTTCGGGTGCCGAAGTCGTGATGATGCCATTGGATGTCACCCACAAGGCTCACGTGACGGCTGATCGGATCGAATGCTTTCGCACAATGGGGAACAAGGTCGGCCCGATCTTCGCGGAACTCCTCACCTACGCCAAGCAGTTTGATTGGCAGAAGTATGGAGCCGACCGCGCTCCGATGCACGATCCGATGACAGTTGTCTGGCTGCTACGGCCAGAGTTGTTCTCGGGTCTCCTTGTGAATGTCGAGATCGAGACGACCTCTCCTCTGACAGCGGGGATGACTGTGATTGATTGGTGGGGTGTCACCAATCGGCGAAAGAACGCTTACATCGTCCGTGATGTTGATGTCGACGGATTTTACGATGTGATTTTCGAGAGCTTCCGCCGTCTGCCCTGATGATGCAGAAGCAGGACATTCTAACTTTGCGGCTACATCAGAATTTCGTCGAGCATTTTTATGGAACCTATTGCCACCAAGTAGTGCGGGTCGAAGTTTGTAATCGGTGCTAGGGCAGCCGAAGCCGCAGCGGCCTCACGCTGGGCGCATGAAGCAGGATTTATGTTACGATCCAACAGTAACCAAGGGCTTGACCTCTCGGCCCGACACGGCAGGATGGCCTGGCGGAAGCACACCTGACGGGATTTGAGGAATATTGAATGGCGACTGGTTCTGTGAAGTGGTATAACGAGACGAAGGGCTATGGCTTCATTCAGCCGGATAGTGGCGGCAAGGATGTCTTTGTCCATGCCTCAGCGCTCGAGCGGGCTGGCATGCGTGGCCTCGTTGAGGGCCAGAAGATCTCCTATGAGGTGGAAGCTGACCGCCGTACCGGCAAAGAGTCTGCAACCAAGCTGCAAAAGGCTTGATTGAACTTGTCAAAGCGTCAGGTCAATGCTGGCTCTTCAAGCCGCTCCTGACGGAGCGGCTTACAGTGTTGGGTTGACCGTGCGATTAGGTGCTGGTCTTGGAATTTTCCTTCAAAAAAGTCCCAATGCCACCCAAGAAGGCATTTACTTGGGATCTGCCTCATGTACATGAGCCGGCACATGGGCGCATTCTTATCACCTTGTTCCGCTGAACCTTGATACCTATAGGCGGGCGAAACCGCTCATTCGCCTATAACTCGACCGCCGTGCACGGGCCGCGATATTCAATTGGCAAATTGCCGACCGAGAGGATTCTGGCTTTCGCTTACTGACTTTTGCGAGTCTTCTTAGCAGCCTTAACCAGAGCGGCGTCGATTATCTCGCCGGGGCTGATGGCCGCCTGATCGCAAAGATAGAACCCACCAAGGATTTCCAGTCGTGCCAATTCAATAAAGTCGGTATTAGCTTTGTTCCAGTTGCTTGGTACCGCTTGGAGCAGTGGCCAGTTTCCGTAGTATGTCCCCGCAGCCGGAATTGGCACTTTCGCGCGTCAGGTGCCTGTCTCGCTCATGTCTTCGTTCCGTGTGAGTTAAAGCCCCTCCTTCAGCGACTGCGGTCAGGACTTTGTGAGTCTCATCATCCGTCAAATCCGTCGCTGAATCTTCCATCGCTGCATCTGCGGCAACACTTCACCGATGAAAACGCTCAGGCTCGGACGCAAACGGGCGGGGAAACGGGTTAGGATCCAGATCTTGAACCGAAGCCGCTCCACACCCACATGTCAGCTATCGGGGGTCCGGGCCCCTCTGGCAGTTTTATACAGGCTGCGATGTCGGACTCTCTCACCTGAGGAGCGCCATGATGTGCGCTCTGCATCTGGGAGACCACTGTGACGCCCTACGCTTACGCATCCTCTCTCCACGGCGTTTCATCTCGTGCCGGCGACACGCGTTCGCGGCTCGATGCCCTGTCGCGGTTGCTAGACAGCGCGGTCCGCGTGCCAGGAACGAACATCCGCTTCGGTGCCGATGCGCTCCTGAACCTCATTCCCGGCGTCGGATTGCCGACGTCGAAAGGCCTGTCGGCCTATCTGATCTGGGAAGCGCGACGCCTCGGCGTGCCAACCGGGACCCTTATGCGCATGGTTGGCAACGTCGGTGTCGACTTCGCGATCAGCGCCGTTCCGCTCGTGGGCTGGGTTGGTGACGTGTTCTTCCGATCGAACCTGCGCAACATGGCGCTGCTGCGCGATCACCTCGACCGTGTCCATCCGGGGCAGAACACCTTCCAGAGATGACACTGCTCAGCAAGAGGGCCGGGTCTTGCTGCTGCCCTTGTATCCCAGCCAGAACTCTGCCGTTCAGAAAGCATAGCAATGAACAACCCCAACGCCGCAGCTAACTTTCGCAACTTTGCGATAGCCGCTGCGGTCATGTCCTTGCTGTCGATGTTCTACTTCCAAAACACGACGCGACCGCAACCTGATCAGCTCCCTTACTCGGCGTTCATCACGGCCGTCGAGCAAGGAGAGATCCGCTCTGCCACCATCCAAGGGCAGGAGGTGATCGCCGAGCGTTCAGCCGGCGGCGTCGTCACGACCTACGTTCCGCAAGGTGCTGGCCTCATCGCCCAACTGCAGCAGAAGGGCGTTGTGATCAAAGCAGAGCCACCGCCGCAGCCGAGCCTGCTTGGTAGTCTGCTGCTGTCGCTCCTGCCGTTCGCGCTGATGATCGGCATTGTCATTTGGCTGTCCCGCAGGGCAATGGGCCAGCAAGGCGGTGGCGGTCTGATGTCCATCGGCAAGTCCAAGGCGAAGCTCCTCACCGAAGCGCATGGCCGCGTCACCTTCGACGACGTCGCCGGCATCGACGAGGCCAAGGAGGACCTGCAGGAGGTCGTGGAGTTCCTGCGCGATCCGCAGAAATTCCAGCGCCTCGGCGGCCGCATTCCGCGCGGCGTGCTGCTCGTCGGCCCTCCCGGCACCGGCAAGACCCTGACGGCGCGAGCCGTCGCAGGCGAGGCCAACGTGCCCTTCTTCACCATCTCCGGCTCGGACTTCGTCGAGATGTTCGTCGGCGTCGGCGCCTCCCGCGTGCGCGACATGTTCGAGCAGGCGAAGAAGAACGCCCCCTGCATCATCTTCATCGACGAGATCGATGCGGTCGGCCGCCATCGCGGCGCCGGCCTCGGCGGCGGCAACGACGAGCGCGAGCAGACCCTCAACCAGCTCCTGGTCGAGATGGACGGCTTCGAGGCCAACGAGGGCGTGATCATCATCGCCGCCACCAACCGTCCCGACGTGCTCGATCCGGCGCTGCTGCGCCCGGGCCGCTTCGACCGCCAGATCGTCGTTCCGAACCCGGACGTTGTCGGCCGCGAGAAGATCCTGCGCGTCCATGTGCGCAAGGTGCCCTTGGCTCCCGACGTGGACCTGAAGATCATCGCTCGCGGCACTCCCGGCTTCTCGGGCGCGGACCTGATGAACCTCGTCAACGAGGCGGCTTTGCTCGCCGCCCGGCGCGGCAAGCGCATCGTCACGATGAAGGAGTTCGAGGACGCCAAGGACAAGGTGATGATGGGCGCCGAGCGCCGCACTCTCGTCATGACCGACGACGAGAAGCGCCTGACCGCCTATCACGAGGCCGGCCATGCGGTCGTGGCGCTCAACGTCCCGGCGACCGATCCGGTCCACAAGGCGACGATCATTCCGCGCGGCCGCGCGCTCGGCATGGTCATGCAGCTCCCTGAGCGCGACAAGCTGTCCATGTCCTACGAGCAGATGACCTCGCGGCTTGCCATCATGATGGGCGGCCGCATCGCCGAGGAAATGATCTTCGGCCACGACAAGGTGACCTCCGGCGCCCAGTCGGACATCGAGCAGGCGACGCGTCTTGCCCGCATGATGGTGACCCGCTGGGGCTTCTCGCCCGAGCTCGGCACGGTGGCCTATGGCGAGAACCAGGAAGAGGTCTTCCTCGGCATGTCCATGGGGCGCCAGCAGAATGTGTCCGAGGCGACGGCCCAGAAGATCGACTCGGAAGTCCGCCGCCTGGTCGAGGACGGGCTCAACGATGCCCGCCGCATTCTGACCGAGAAGCAGCACGAGCTCGAGGCCCTGGCCCGCGGCCTCCTGGAATACGAGACCCTGTCGGGCGAGGAGATCCGCAACCTCCTCGACGGCCAGCCCCCCGTGCGCGATACCGGCGACACGGTGACTCCGAGCCGCGGCTCCGCTGTTCCGACCACCCGCCCCGGCCGCCCGCGGGAGAGCGACGGTGGCATGGAGCCGCAGCCACAAAGCTAGACCAAAGGTGAGAAGGCAGGTGCTTCGACTGCATTCGCCTTGCTGCGGCAGCGCGTTCTCGAAGCAGTATGAAGAGCAGGGACAGCACGCGAAGTGCGGGAGAGCCATCAATGCGAGGGAGGATCAGGACATTCTAACTTTGCGGATGCGCACGAATTTCGTTAACATTTTTTGACAAGAAGTCTCTAACCAGTGCCGTGACAGGGTCCTCCTACAGGAGGATCTCATGCGTTCCAATCAACGGCTGGCCGAACTCTGGCTCGATGCCCTGGCGACGGAGCTCGGAGCCTCGGCTGGCACCATTGCGACCTATACCGACGATCTCAACTGCTACTTGGTTTGGCTCGATGAGAACAGCCTCGGCTTGGACGAGGTCGGCTTGGAGCACATCCGAGATTACGTCGCCGCTCTCGATCGGCGGGACTATGCCGGATCGACCATTGCCCGACGCATCACAGTGGCACGGGGCCTGCACAAGTTCCTCATCGCGGAGGAACTCGGCTCCCGCGATCCTACGTCCAATCTAACTGCAATGCGCCGCTCCAGGAAGCTGCCCTTCGTCCTGTCGATCGCCGAAACGGAGACGCTCCTGGAGACCGCCCACAGGCTTGCGGCCGATCCTTCGGTCGGCCTCTACCGGCAGGCCGGCTATGCCCGAAGGGCTGCCCTGTTCGAGACCCTCTATGCCTCAGGCATGCGCATCAGCGAAGCCCTGTCGTTGCCCTCCGATGCCGCACCCCACGGCACCCGCATGCTCTTGGTGCGGGGCAAGGGCGACAAGCAGCGGCTGGTGCCGCTGCATGAGCGAGCGATTGCCGCCCTTGCCCACTGGCAGAGACTGGCCGCCGGGTACTCCGGTGGCAAGCCGAGCCAGTGGCTGTTCCACTCGGTGCGCAACGGCACGAAGGCGCTGACGCGCCAAGCCGCCCTGCTTGAGATCAAAGAAGCTGCAGTTGCGGCGGGACTGGCGAGCCCGGAGCGGGTTTCTCCTCACGTGCTGCGCCATGCATTCGCTACCCATATGCATTCAGGGGGCACGGATCTGCGCGTACTGCAGGAGCTGCTCGGCCATGCCGGCATCGAGACCACGCAAATCTACACCCATCTCGATACGTCCCGCCTTAACCAGATGGTTCGCGACCTTCACCCGCTCAATGATGAGCACACAGTAGATGCCCAAGCCGCAGGGGCGTGACGACGGCACTTCATGTGGCAGCGACAGACTATCACACGAACGATACTGACGCTCCCGTGCATTGCGATCGTGCGGCTTCCAGACGCTTGCGATCGCGTGCGGTTCACAGGGTGTCCCCAAAGGGTCAAAGTTCGGGCCGTCTCTAATGATTGGCCTAGCACCTGGGGGCGGTCATCCTCTCGTGCGCATCCATCTCGGTCGACGGTAGATCCTTCGAGAGGCAGGAAATTTCAAACGAGCGTCGACCATGGTGAATGGTGAGATCAAAGGTCCGTATAGCCCTTTTGCCGCTGGGCTGTGGCCCGCGTCTCCAATGCCTGAGCTGCCTCGGCCTCATCGGAGAAGATCTCCACCTGCTCTCGGCCCTTGGAGCCAACAAAGCCCCAGTTGCGAACCAGCCGGATTGTGCCGAACAGGTCGCGTTCGATCATCTGGCTGAAGAAGCGCGCTCTACCCTGCTCCGGATCACGCCGGTAGAGCACCAGGTGATACCGTATGGGCGAGCGGGCGTCGGGCATCGGGCTGGCTATCCCTTACTCGGGCTTGCCCTTCTGGAGTGTCTTCTCCATCTCGCGCATCATGGCCTGCTCGATCTCATCGAGGTTGACTTTGACGGTGCCGCCGCTGGCCTGGGCCTTGGCTCGGGTCACCGGTACCTGTTTGGTCTTGGGCCGGTTGACGGCCACCTGCGCCTGAGCGGGAAAGCGGCCTTCCAGCGTATCGATCAGGCTGTTGAGCGCCTCATCGGACAGCGGGATCTCCGGAGCCTCGTCGAGGCCTCTCAGAGCGATGGCTTGGTTGGTATAGCGGGGATCCGCCGTCACCTCAGGCCCGAACCACTCCAACGGGCGAAAGCCCCTCGCCTTCCCGTCAGAGGCGAATTCAACAGTGACGAGGTGCAGGACACGGGGCCGGGTGATCTCGTCGACCAGGGCGTGACCCTCACCGATCGGCAGGGCTGTCCGGGAGTAGTCGACCTTGGCGGCGCAGACATCAAGTAGCGCGTGAGCATGGCCCAGCGGGATCTCCGCCTGATCCTCAACCTCGCCGTGAGCGCCGACCGTTTTGAGGAACAGCAAGCTCCTCTCCTCTTCCAGACGAACCCAGGAAGAGCGATTTTCCTGCTCAGGGAAGAAGCCCTCGACGAGGCGCAGCCCGCCCCTCTCACGCCGGATTAGGCGGGCGAAGGACGGGGTGAGGAGAAAACGGCGGTGAACGGTCATGAAACCCAAAGCCGGTAAGGGATCGAGAAGCCTTTTATTCGTATATGGCAGAGGAAGAGGCAAGCAACCCTGAACCCCGCACTATGGTTTCCGATCGGCCGCCAGCCTTGAGCCTGCCACCTTCGGTTCTCGCTGATCTGCTGGGATCAGGTAAGTTCGATTTCGGAGAAACAGTTGATCAGCGCAGGTTCGCCGAGCTCTACAATCTTCTACGCCGAACCACGCAGTGAGATGTCATCGACCAGCTATAGCCTGAGAGGGAGATACGCAGGCGTTGGTCGTCCAACAGGGAGACTATGCCCTGAGGATAGGCTCTTCACCAACGAGCGAAGATCCTTCACACATGAAAACGACCTGACAGAGTTAGCCGTGCGGATCTCACTGTCAGGGCGTTTGTGTGATGCCGGTTGCAACACCACGCCGCCACAATGCCTCAGGAACGCTAATCGTGCAACTGAACGCTGTGTACAAGTGCAAACGCCCTAGCGAACGGATGAGCATCAGACCCTCGCGAGAGGGCGCGATGTGTTCCGGCATCGCCCGATCCATGTAAGATGCGCCCTTGATAAACCGATGTGTAGCTACGCACGCCATTTGGTACCGGCGTCGTGAGAATAGATCATTCTTGTGGCAACGCGCACGTCGGTGAAAAGGGATTGCCAATGGATACACGATTAGACTTCAGCCGGAATCGCAACTTTTTTGCTTGTCGGTTTCTGCGGTGCCGCTGAGAGTATGAGCTTGGTGAGGACCTCATAGACGGATTGTGCTCCGCACTCATTCCTTCGAATAGCGCAGTGCTCGAAGAAGCTGACATACTCGTCGCACTGCGCCGAGCGCTGCTGCTTCGGAGCCTCAGCGCACCGCGTATATGCCTGTCGCACGATCGGTGGCGGATCAAACGATTCAAAGACCCCCTGCGCAGGTGTACGAGTGATCTTCTCATGGGCAAGAATGAGAGTGGCCGAGCCTAAGAGGATGGCGATAGCTAGCTATGAAGCCGGGGTGGATTTTCCGCATCAGCATAGCTCGGACCTTTATGGTTAAGACGACGTTAAGCGATACCGCCCGAAATAGATGCACGAAACAGCCTATCGCAATTCGCGATGCTGATCTGAAGGACGTACAGCGATGGCAAAGCGCTCCGAGCAAGAGGACGAACAACCTGAAACTAATGCAAGAGCCAGCACCCCCGAACTGGATCGCCTGGAGAAACTGGCCAACGCGGCTGCCACCGCTGCGCAGGCGAGGCAGTGGCGGGCTCGCAAGAATGGCATTGATCAACAAGAGGAGCCGTCGGAAGTCCGCAACCTCAGCAGCGATGCAGAAGCCAGAGCTCGGGCAGAGGAAGCGATGCGGCAGATGATGTCAAAGCCCCAAAGCAAACGGCGCGGACGATAAAGACCCGGTGCTTTCATTTGTGACAATCATTCCCACATACGCACCGTCAGAGCGGGATTAAGGAAGTGTTCAGCTCTTGCTCGCCATGGTCCCGCCCCTTTGCCCCTGCCGATGGCAGCGAGGCGTAGTTTAGGAGTATGACAATGACTGAAGCCAAAGCCGCCAAGAAGCCGAATCCTGCTCTAGCGAAGCCGCTGCAACCTTCGAACGAACTGGCGGCCGTTGTCGGATCGACCCCGCTGCCGCGGACTGCGGTGGTGAGCAAGGTCTGGGAGTACATCAAGGCCAACAACCTCCAGAACCCCGAGAACAAGCGATAGATTCTGTCTGGATAAAAGTGATTATCCGCGGATTTAAAGCGATTAGGCAGGTCGCTGAAAGCAAATACCGCGGGATTGCATCTGAAACGAGACTGCCCAGGAGCAAGACGATCATATCGGGGCCATTGTCCGATACAATATAAGTTCGGCTTAAACCCTGTTTTGGAACAAAATAGCGCTTCGCATTGCTATTTAATCCACCATTGGTGATCTGCTGCCCGACCGAGACGGCGAGTTAAACGCGAACAGGGAATTGCCTCCATGCACTTCCCTGTTTTTGGCCGAGATTGATCTTAGCATCATACGGAAAAGCGGAACTGGCTTTCCTCACGTCTCCAAAAGTGCGTTCGCCTTTGGGTCCGATGCTCTAAATGAATGCTTTTGCCCTTGCTGATTTGCCTGACGCTGCGCCTGGACGGACTCCAACCACAATCCCAGTGTCCGATAAATAAAATCGTGCACCGGCTGTCTCGAGGGCACGCCTAATCTGATTGCGCTTTTCCTGACCGGGAACACGAATATCATTCTCAAAATCGTTTAGAAGTTTCCGAGCACAACCTGCGGCTTCACATAGCTCATTTTGCGACAGACCGAGCATAGACCTCGCGCCACGACACGCGACTCCATCAATCATTTCGACAGGAGGCAGGTCGTAAATCACTGTACCGCTTATTTAGCCGAGCGAATTCGCAGACGAGAGCAACAAACGTAAATTTATCTCTCTCCGGCCGCAATCTCTAGAATTTTTGATTCCGTTGCACTCGCATTAATTTTTGCCCGGCGACTTTCGGCGAACGGATTCACGTCCGCCTCAGGAAAGGCCCTGCTTCTTCGGTCTCTCCCGCAAAGGGCAACCCATTGATCTATGGAATTAGAGCACTCCCTTGGTAAGGGAGAGGTCGAGAGTTCGATCCTCTCTGGCAGCACCAGCCAATCTCTTGAGAAACCAAGAGCTTGTTGTAGAACAAGACTTTGAGACCGCCTCACTTGTACACACAGGCGGTACACATGGTTCTCAAGATGGCTTCCCCCTGGAAAGACCCAAAGTCAGGCGTTTTCTACCTTCGCGTTCGTGTTCCGACCGATCTTAGAGCGAAGGTGAAGGGTCAAACCATCGGCCTCCCCATTGGCGATAAGATCGTTCAAGCCAAAGCTGGCGAAACCGTCAAAGCCTCCCTTCGAACCCGCGACCCTCGCGAAGCCAAGGTAAGGTTCTCCACGGCCCTCACAGCCCTGAATGACTATTGGGAGGCTGTCCGGAAAGGATCGCAAAGGCTCTCTTAGAAAGATTCGGTTGCCCTAGCCGGTGAGATTTATCGGGCCTTCGTACAAACCTTTGAGGAAAATCCAGGCTCATACGAACGGTGGGCCAACGTCCTTGAGATGAACGATCAGGCTAAGGCCGGAAGTTACGGCAGGGCCGCTTTGATGATCGATCATCGTTCCAAGGTTCATAGGTCGATGGAAGATCGCTTTGGCGCTCTGACTGACGCCCTGCTAAGAGGGAAAGGCTTAGTCCTCGAAAGGGAGAGCCGAGAGCGCGTCCTACAGGAGGTTAGCAAGAGCCTCGATCAAGCAGCCTCACAGCTCAAGAAGAACGCTGATGGGGACTTCTCCCCCGATCCCAGGGCAAACCGCTTCCCTGTCTACGAGAAGCCATTTGAGAAGCAGTCCAATTCTCTCGCCATTACCGCCCTGTTTAAGGCTTGGGAAAAGGAAGCTCTTCAACTCAAGAGAGCATCGGCTACTCCTAACCGGTATCGGTCAGTCTTTGCCAATCTCAGGGCATTCGTTGGTCACGATGATGCAAGAGCAGTTACAACAGAGGATATCATTCGTTTCAAGGATGCGAGGCTTGCCGAAGGTATCTCAGGCAAGACCCTTAAAGACGCTGACCTAGCTGCTTTGAAGTCTATCTTTGGGTGGGCTGTTGAGAACAGGCTCCTTCGCTCCAATCCCGCTGCTGATGTTACGATCCGAGTGTCTAAGCAGAAGGTTGAGCGAGAGCGCGGGTTTAATGATGAGGAATCGCTGACCATACTCAAGACTGCCCTCACCTATTCTAAGGCTGGCAAGGAAAGCGCCGCCCTCGCTTGTGCAAAGAAGTGGGTTCCTTGGCTGTGCGCTTTTACCGGCGCACGGGTGACAGAGATTACGAGCCTCCAGCGGGAAAGCTTTAAGACGATCAGCGGCGTTCCTCTCGTAAGGATCATGGGCACGAAGACAGGCGAGTATCGAGATGTGCCGCTCCATCCTCAGTTAGTGGAGATTGGCTTGCTTCAGTTCGTTGAAGCCTCTCACACTGGACCGCTCTTCTACAATGAGAAAGACCAAAGAGGCCGAGGCGCTCAGTCTCAATCAGAGAAGCTTGCCAAGTGGGTACGCAAGCTTGGAATCGTTGACCCAAGGATTCAGCCAAATCATGGCTGGCGGCATCGCTTCACAACGCTCGCAAGAGCAGTCCGTATGGACCACGAGAAACGTGAGTATATCTTAGGCCATACGCTTCCCGGCCTCGGCAGCACATACGGGGATATGCGGGGTTTGGTTGAGGAGATTAACAAGCTCCCGACCTACAATATGCCTAGCAGTCATTGAGTTTTGTATGAGGCAATCAAAGTGAATGATGACCGGCAGGAACTTGATTGGGATAAGATAAGGCGTTTCAAATGGTCCAACGCAAAGCCACCCTCTGACTGGGATCAGTCTCTACGACCTATTTCCATAAATGGGGTCAGCTTATTTGCCCTTGATGAAAAGGGGAATCTCTATTGGGATGGACAACCAGTAGAGACAAGGAAGCGGCTCAGTCTTACTTGGCCTCAAGCCATTGGAGCTTTCCTCGTTGGGCTATCAGCAATAGCCGGAGGAATTGGAGGCGCTGTACAGGGCTGGATCGCTTACAACGATTGGACCTGCAATACTAGTATGGCTAGCTGGTTTCAAGCCTGCCCAACCGTCTCTAAGACTAAGACGCCAGACTAAGCCCTGCGTGGACTGCCCTTTGCCTTTTCCTTACCCATATGCTTCCCAAGCATGAACACCACGACAGCCGCTACGCCAATCATCAAGGCAATATCCCAACGCTCACCGTTCGTACCAGCAAGAGGAGCAATGGCGAGCAGGAAAAAGAAGAGCAGTTGAAAGCCTGTACCTAACTTGCTGAAGGCCACTCCGATTAAGCGAAGTAAGGGAGGCTTCTCAGTTGGAGGCGGGTTCAACGCGCGTTTAGCCTCGTAGACCTCCTGCGGTTCTATCTCTCTGACTAAGCGTACAACCCGTTGCTCTCTTGGGTCTACGCCGAGCCAAATGATTTCAACACGAAGGTTTCGCTGGCAGTAAGAGGCAGCCTTTGCCTCAGCCTCAGCTTGAGTGTCAAACCAGCCAGCTATGCTGAAGTATTCCCAAACGTCACCCTGTAGATGCCTCCGTTCTAAACGTGGCTCAACCATTAGCTCCCGTTTGTCGAGTGACGTAACCCTGACCCGAAACATGCCCTACCCTCACGTTGTTGAGCAGGAGCTTACAATGTTGCGGTTAAGGTCGCCATTGGTCAAGCTGAGTTACTGACAGATTGTTGCTTAGCCATCAGAGGTTTGACTGTCCGCGAATATCCTTAACCCGAGCTCAACTCCTCATGTCTCATCGTCGCCTTGCTTTCGTTGAACCTGGCCATCCCAACGTGAAGGGAAAAGGGGAGCACAATGGATCACAGCGACTTCGTTGAGTTGGTGGCTCGCGACCTGACCCTGAGCGTCTCACAGATGCTCGTTGAAATGGGCTCAGAGGATGGCCAGAGGTTCGCCAAAAAAGCCCTCGTCAAATTCGCCACACAAGCCCTGAGCGGTGCTCCGCAAGTCGGCGGCATGAATATCTCGACGTTCACAGACGGTGAGAGACACGCTCTGGCCCGAGCCTCTGCTCTGGTCTTGGCCACTCTTCAAGCGGATACCTCTAGGCCGCAGTAGGACACTAGGTGGACAGTGCCCATGGATAAGCATTGGTACTGAGGCATCAGTGTCACCTCCCCATAAAGAAGGAACCCCAAGCGCGGAACTTGGAGTTCTCTCAGGGGATCGTAAAGATCACGTCGCTGCCTTAGGCCGTGCGGGGAAGAAAGCCTAGGCACAGAGACAAACTTACATCCCTGCCTTGGGCCTTCTCGGTTTGACTGCATTTTGACTACGGCCTGTTAGCGCTTGAGCCAGTCGATTGCTGCGGCGAGGCAGAGCACGCCCATGAAGGATCGTGCGGTCTTCTCGTAGCGGGTTGCAACGGCTCGCCACTCTTTGAGCCTGGCCCAGAGCCGCTCGACGACATTGCGGTTGTTATAGATCCAGTCCGGACAGGCCACCGGCGCCTCATTGGACTTAGCCGGGATCGCCGGCTTCGCACCGATGCTCCAGATGTGCTCGCGGAAGCTGTGGCTTGAATAACCGCGATCGGCCACCACCCAGCTGGGCACACTCGGCAAACTGTGAAGCAGCGGAATGGCGTCAGGCAGCTCGTGCGCCTGACCGGGTGAGAACGGCGGTGCAAAATTTGACCACGGTAGCGGCGGGATAGACCCGCTGCGGGCGGCGTAAAAGTCGTCCACCTATTCCCTTTCTGCCGGTTGCAGGGAGGGCTGGGGGATTTTCACCGTGGAACTTTACCGGAAGGTTCGGCTGGCGTGCTCTGAAGGCATGAGCCAGCGCGAGGCGGCGAAGCATTTCAACATATCGCGCGACAGCGTTCGCAAGATGATGGCCTATGCGGAGCCGCCCGGCTATCGGCGTCATGCTCCTGTCCGGCGCCCGAAGCTGGAAACGTTCGTCCCGATCATCGATGCCTGGCTGGAGGGCGATCGGTCGGTTCACCGCAAGCAACGCCATACGGCGAAGCGGGTGTTTGACCGGCTCCGGGAGGAGCATGGGTTCACCGGCGGCTATACGACGATCAAAGACTACATCCGCGAGCGCGAGCGGCGATGCCAGGAGATGTTTGTGCCGCTGTCGCACCCACCCGGCCATGCGCAGGCCGACTTCGGGGAGGCGGTGGTCGTGATCGGCGGGGTGGAGCAGAAAGCGCATTTCTTCGTGCTTGATCTTCCGCACAGCGATGCGTGTTTCGTCCGGGCCTATCCCGCGGCTGTGTCTGAGGCCTGGGTGGACGGCCACATCCAGGCCTTTGCCTTCTTCGGTGCGGTGCCGCAGTCGGTGCTCTATGACAATGACCGCTGCCTGGTGGCAAAGATCCTGCCGGACGGGACGCGCAAGCGGGCGGCGTTGTTCAGTGGTTTCCTGTCGCACTACGTGATCCGGGATCGCTACGGTCGTCCGGGCAAGGGGAACGACAAAGGGAATGTGGAGGGCCTCGTCGGTTATTCCCGTCGCAACTTCATGGTGCCAATCCCGAACTTCCCGAGCTGGGAGACCTTCAACACCTGGCTGGAGGGGCAATGTCGCAAGCGGCAGGATGACAAGCTGCGGGGGCCGGCCGAGACGATCGGCCAGCGCCTGCAGCGGGATACCGCGGCCATGCGTCCCCTGCCGGCCTCGCCATTTGAGGCCTGCGATCAGGCCAGCGGGCGCGTCTCATCGCAGTCGCTCGTGCGCTACAAGACCAACGACTACTCGGTGCCCGTGGCCTGGGGCCATCAGGATGTCTGGATCCGGGGCTATGTCGACGAGGTGGTGATCGGCTGCCGCAGCGAGGTCATTGCGCGCCATCCCCGCAGCTACGAGCGGGAAGAGGTGATCTTTAATCCGCTACATTACCTCCCGTTGATCGAGAACAAGATCAACGCACTCGATCAGGCCGCTCCTTTGCAGGGATGGGACCTGCCCGAGGAGTTCGCGACCTTGCGCGGCTTGATGGAAGTCCGCATGAACAAGCAGGGCCGGCGCGAATATGTGCAGGTGCTGCGGCTGCTGGAACTCTTCAATCTCCCGGATCTCCATGCTGCGGTGAAGCAGGCCCTGCAGATGGGGGCGATCGGCTTCGATGCGGTCAAGCATCTGGTCCTGTGCCGGGTGGAGCGCAGACCGCCGCGGCTGGACCTCGATGTTTACCCCTATCTGCCGAAAGCCAGGGTCGAGAAGACATCGGCGGCGGCCTATATGTGCCTGATCTCGGAGGATGCCGCATGAGCGCTGAAGCTCCCGAGATTTTGCTCGCCCACCACCTCAAGGCGCTCAAACTGCCCACATTCCTGCGCGAGCACCAGAAGCTGGCCCGCCAATGCGCCACCGAGGGGCTTGACCATGTCCGCTTCTTGGCCCGGCTCGTGGAGATGGAGCTGATCGACCGCGAGCGGCGGATGGTCGAGCGGCGCATCAAGACCGCGAAGTTCCCGGCCGTCAAAAGCCTCGACAGCTTCGACTTCGCCGCCATCCCGAGACTGAACAAGATGCAGGTCCTAGAGCTGGCGCGTGGCGAGTGGATCGAGCGGCGCGAGAATGTCATTGCCCTCGGCCCCTCCGGCACCGGCAAGACCCATATCGCCCTGGGGCTCGGGCTGGCCGCCTGCCAAAGGGGACTGTCCGTCGGCTTCACCACAGCCTCTGCCCTGGTCAGCGAGATGATGGAGGCCCGTGACGAGCGCCGCCTGCTTCGTCTCCAGAGGCAGATGGCCGGATACAAGCTGCTGATCATCGACGAACTGGGCTTCGTGCCCCTCTCGAAGACCGGGGCGGAGCTGCTGTTCGAGCTGATCTCGCGACGCTACGAACGCGGCGCCACCCTCATAACCAGCAATCTGCCCTTTGACGAATGGACCGAGACCCTTGGCTCAGAACGCCTTACGGGCGCACTTCTCGACCGACTGACCCACCATGTCAGCATCCTCGAGATGAACGGCGAGAGCTACCGTCTTGCTCATAGCCGATCGCGCAAACGGCAAACATCGTCCTGAAATCAACCCGATGACAATTGGCCCAGGGGGCCAATGCGCCATGGCACGCGCCAGCTATGTGGTCAGCGCGCCCGCCACTGGCCCAGTTTTGCGCCGCCCCGTGGTCGACTTTTGAACCGCCGTTGACAACCGGGTGCAAGGCGAAACGCGATGGCGCGTCCGAGCCCGTCGGCGATCACGCAAGCCTTGGTGCCATAGCCGCCACGAGACCGACCAAGCGCTTCACGATGGTCTCGTTGAGCTTGAGAGCCCCTTTTCGACGAGCCCCGGCGGCCTTCTGATGCGCGCGCACGCTGGTGCCGTCGAGGAAGGTCATCCCGAGCTGGATGCCGCACTTCTGTACCAGGTTGAGCAGGCGCTCCCAGACACCCAGACGGGCCCAGCGGATGAAGGTCTGAGCGGCGCGCCACCACGGCCCCAATTCAGCCGGCACGGCGCGCCACTTGGCGCCGTTCTCATGGCGCCAGAGAATGGCCTCGAACGTCCGACGCAGATCCTGTGGCGGTGTCTTGCCCTTGGGACGGCATTGCTCCACCAGTGGCTCCAGCATGGCCCATTGTGCTTCCGTTAGCATGGCTCCTCCTCAGACAGGACGAGCAAAACGCCTCCAGGTGCAAAGGGTTCAAGTCATAACAGGCCGTAAGGCAATCACAACGGATTTAGAAGATATCCCAGTGGGGCGACGTTCCAGTCACAAGCTCGTAAACACCTCTAACAACGTCAACATGTGCTTCGAGGCGCTCTTCACGGGTCGTGGCCTGCTGGAGAGTATAATCATGATTATAAAATAGTTGATCGAAGGCATCGACCGGCGGTGGATCAGCGGAAGTCCCCGTGACCTTTCCGTCCTCAACCCCTGCTGAATAATCGAGGCCACCGTAGAGGCCGTAATAGATCCCGTTATCACCGATGTGGAAGTATTTCGGATCGGGAAGCATGGCCGTCCCTCCTTCAGTTTCCCTTTAAGAGACCTCATGCTTGCCCCGATTTGTGTCGAATAAGGGGCTATAGGCAACCTAGCCATAAGGGAATGGATGGTCGCTCAGCGCCCTCTTTGGCGGCATAGGGAGTTCCTTAAACGTCTCGCCCATGACGGCGCTCTTGATGGCCCCTCGGGTCACGCCATAGTCGCGAGCAAACCTGCTGAACTCCCGCTCACCTGTCGCATACCGCCAACGAGCCTCAAGAACCTGCTCAGTAGTGAGTTTGCGTTGGGACGACGACACGACGAATCTCCATGAGAACGAATAGGGAACATGTCATAGGTTAGGAAGGTTCGTCGATGGGGTGTTGGGAAGCCTGTGAAGAGCGGGGATGAAGGGCTTCAGAAAAATGCTGAAAAACCGTGCTCCCCTATACGTCTATGGCTGCGAGGCGTTGTCCCCCCTGACCCATGCCCTGCTCTCCTATTGGCATAGTCGCAGAACACCAGCAGCACCCAACGCAGCTCAAAAGAAAAGAACCTGAAGAGGGTCAATCCCCAGGCTCTTCCCTGTCAGCATCTTGGAGGTCAAGGAATGGGAGGGCACCCACCCTCAAACCTAGGATGTTCCCTATCTTAACTACCGTCCAATCACGGTCTCGCTACTACCCTGTGTGTCTACGATGGGTGCACCCACGGTAAACGTCTACTGCCACGCTCAAAAGTGTTCACTATGGATTGACAAATGGATTTAATGAACAAACAAGCCATAAGTCTAGAACCAAAGTGAACAGAACGAGAGACGCAATGAGCAGCATCGGTTACGCCAGAGTTTCCACCGCAGGACAGGACACTGCTTCCCAAGTCGCGCGACTCAAGGCTGCTGGCTGCGATATCGTCAGAGAAGAGAAGGCGTCAGGTAAGAGCAGGGACGGACGCTCTGAACTTGAGACAATCCTCTCCTTTGTTCGTCCAGGTGACACGCTCGTTGTGGTGAAACTGGATAGGCTTGGAAGGTCCACGCGGGACGTTCTCAACCTTGTTCATGAACTGGATCAGAAGGGTGCTGCCCTGAGGGTCTTGGAGCCTGAGATTTCCACGGCTGGACCCATGGGCAAGGTGATGTTGACCGTGCTTGGCATGGTTGCTGAGATGGAGCTTGGATTCATCAAGGAACGTCAGAAGGCCGGAATTGAGAAGGCGAAGGCTGAGGGGGTCTACAAGGGAAGACCTATCACGCTGGATCACTCCAAGGTCAAAGCTCTTCATGCCGAGGGCATTGGAGCTACAGCCATTGCGAAGCAGATGGGTTGTTCAAGGGGCGCTGTCTACAAGGTGCTGAACCAGTGAGGAGCAGTCATCCTAAATCAAGGATGTTGGGCAGCAACACACACCTGGGGCCGGAAAAGGGGCTGAGAAGATGGCGAGGGTGATCACCTAAGGTGATGAAGAGGAAGGTTTGGGAGGAAAGTTGAAACCACCTCTCAAACCTTATTCAGCCGTGATGGTCGCCCTTCGCTGCGTCAGAGCAGCAGGTCAATGACCGGGGTGATTTGCCCATGACCGCTCAACGTTTCAGTTATTACCCCACCACTGTCCGTCCATGTGAAGCGCCCTGATACAAGAACGAAGCCAGCCTCCGGATCCAATAAGAGACTCCGACCTGTTGAAACCCATTCGGTCACTTCATCCTCATTTTCAGTGGTGTGGAATGAACCTGTGATGTTGACCGTGACTGTTTCACCCGTGTCTAAGTTGGTGAAGGTCGCTTCTCCACCAGGAGACGTGATAATTTGCCGATCTCCTGGTAGGTCGATCGTTTTCGACTTTCCCGAGACTGAAAGCGTGTAGTTAAAGTCTAGCTCAGGATAGTCCTCTCCATAGAGATCCTCGAGCAGACCTGAAATATTTAAAGGATTTTGCGGATTATCCGGACTAGGTTCCACCGTTACCGGCGGGTTTCCGTTAGGCTCATGTGGTTCTTTGGGCATAGCTTCTCGCTCCGCTGTTAAGCAGGTGGACAAACCTCGGAACACTTTAAAGGGGGCTCTTAACAGGTACTTGACCAGTTACTGACAGAAGCTAGTGAAATCTAAGCAACCCAGCTTTCAAAGTACTACACTAGGTTCTACGTGTCGATGTGTTCCGCACTTCGTCGTACCTAGGTTGCTCTGATCAGTGGGCATCGTGATCCAAGGATGCTGAGCCGGTACACTCACCTGAGACCGGAAAAGGTTGCTGAGAAATCGGCGAAGGCAACCCTTGGCTAATCCCAAAACAAGAGAGCCTGATGGGAGATCCGCCAGGCTCTTGAGTTTATCAGAGGGAACCTATGAAGTTCATGAGGCCAACGGCCAAGCCTCCTGCAAGTTCCTTCTTGGTTCACAGATCGGCAAGATACTTTGCTACCAGCAGCGCCAGCACAATGAGAGCCAAGGCTCCAATTGCAGGAAGTCCCTCGGCATGAGCGTCCAGTAGCTTCCGGATACGTACTGAGAGGCGAGGCAACCTCATTCTTGTTCAACCGTTAAGAACGAGCGGTATGAGAACCAATGCAGAACTTACTTATAGCTCGATGCTGCCTGTGAATTGGCCCTTAAGCTACTGATTTAGGCATCAGAAAGCCGTCGCTTCAGGCTAGACTTGCAAAGTCCGGTGGGGGTCTAAGACCATGCCTGATTTTGAAATGACCATCCAAGTCGCTCAAGACAGGAAGGTAACGGCAATAGAGATTGCGCCTCTCGGGCAATCACCACAGCGGCTCATCCTGGCGCTTGATGAACTTGATAAGCTGATTGGCGAACTTGGCAATGCAAGAAGCGCGATGGTGCAGGGGCAATCACCCCCTGACTTCGAGAGCGAGGAAGTTTCCATCAGCACCGTCGCCAACACCAAGTGGCATCTCCGGGCGTTTCCTCCCGCAGGTGCCTTGCTTGCGTTCGATCATCCGAAGTTTGGGCCGGTTGGGTTTACCCTGCCAAGAGACCAGATCGCTCAGATCGTTAGCTTCCTGACAGACCGGTTTATCCTTCAGCCAACACAGTCGACAGAGAAACATTAGGCTTAGATGATCCAAAGCCAGCACATTTGCCGGAGGCTAGCATAGGTAGCTCAGGCGAAGGCGACCACTTGAAGACTCTAGTGCGGTAACGCATGCCTCTGTAATTGTCTTGGCAACCATTCAGGCAGACGCTTCCCGGCCTCAGTGAGAGGTTCAGAGGCAACCCCCTTTACAGTATCGCCCCGCGTCCGCTCAGGGTTCGATCCGTTACCAGTTAGGGCAGTTGCGCACAGATAGTCAGCGCGACACTTGCTGCTGTGAAGGCTGTCGCTGCAAGTCCATGCTCAATCGAGAAATGACGCGCAACAGCGAAATGAAAAAGCTGCTTGACCACGGATCTGCCCCGGCAATCGAGTTTATAATAGTATAATTGACCAAGAGCTAACCCAGCGGCTCCCGAAGTCAACGGACGTAACGAGGGTTTCGAGCAGGACTGCCTTGCGCAGCCCGTTATCCTATCTGGGTGTGTCTTTCTTGCCGCTCCCCTTCGTCAGACCCATGGCATTACAGCCTGGACCGTACCCGCACCCCATCCGATCCCTCTAGCCGTCTGTGAGCACCACCCTGTACAAACCAAAGAGCCCTAGGAAGTCGCGACCTGAGGCTCCCACTCGGTCAGGAGTTGCTGCCTAGCTATGCCAAAGGGAGTTAAGACCGCCAAGCACAGAAATTAACGCTATTCTTGTGCTTCCGGTTCGCTAAATCCCTAAGAACTTGAAGATTAATCAAGGGGCGGCTCCCGCAGGACGCTAGATCGGACCTCTTGGATCGTCGCGCCAATAGTCCCTCAACTCCTTTTCGCGCTTGCGGTCAGGCCAGACCAGATCGTCACCTTCGTACCCATAGAACGATGGTGCGTCTCGGACCTGCTCCTCGGTAATCTCTGTACGATAGCCCTCAAGCGCCTTGTCATAAGAGAGCTTGCCCCAAGGGACCGTGCGGTGGTGAACCCCGATGCCAAGAAAGCCGCCAAACGTCACGTCAACATAGAGGACTCGACCACTCACCTTCTCGATTAGCAGCCGCTTGATGGTCCCAATCTGCCGACCCTGCTGATTGAACACCGCCGTGCCTTCCACCCGATCACTCTCAATGACTGGATGAAATATGGCTATGTTATCGCTTGCCTCCCATACAAGGAAGCCATTCTCTAATATCCCGGCTGCAACGAAGGCTCGACCAACTCCAAATGTCCACCGCTCGGTTGGGCCAACCTCTTTTACGAATTTCCAAGGTCCACTGTCGGCTGGAAGCTTTTCGTCTGTAGCACCGTCAGTGAAGCCGTAGAGGTTGGGGTTCGCGTCAGACTGGAAGACGTAGCAGGTTCTCATAGGTGCCTCTTAAGTTGATAAGACGCACACCCATTGTCTCAGTCATTCATGACCAAAATAGAAACAGAAGAATAGGAAGCTTTGGCCTAATGATGGGATATTGCCCTAGATCAAAGCCAAAAATTACCTAAGAGCACCAATAAATAGCTCGCTCTACTGCCATACTAGTACACTAACCATTCCCGCAGTACTTATCTTAGCCTGACTTTCAGCACTCATATAACACGGCGTCAGCTAAGCCCTAAGCGCCCAAATGATACTCTGGCTCAGTCCAAAGCTGATCTGATGGGCTTTCGATCAACCGCATAACTATGTGTTTGAGTATTAGCCCTATGACTAACCCCTGAATTATCCGCTATTATTTCATATTAGTTATGACTTCATCCAGAATGCAAGGGCTCAGCAATTTCCTCACGGATAATTAGCACTTCTGAAGTAATTCCGATCCTTAGGCACAAGCTTAATCTTCATAACAGCTATATTTTCTATATTGACCTCAGCCCACTTGCTGTGATTATTGGCTTTCCTGTCTGTTCGGGTATGGACACAGGAAATAGAAAATGAATTACACTTGCATTGCGTCGGGATATTCTTCTCCGGCATCAACGAAGTTCGGCCGATATTGCCGACCGCACGTTGCCCAACTCAGACGACATGGAGCTATCGGTCAAACCGGGATCACCAAGGCCGAACTAAAGGCCTACGGCCGCATCGTCAGCGCACGTCTGGAAAAGAATAGGGACAAGCCTCTTCTGACCCAACTTGAAGCCCGTTGGGGAGTAGTCCAAACCTATGCCGCGACTGTCCGTGACGAGGCACGGTCCAAGCCTATAGTTCGCTACAGGCGTGAGGCCGCCGTTGAGACGCTGAGGATCGGTAAGAACGTCAACGCAAGGGATGTGATTGAGACAGTCCTGGCGATGTACGTCATGCAGGATCAAGAGCCGCGACGGTTCAAGAGTGATCAGGCTTTCAAGACACAGTTGGTTCGTAGAGTCCGAGGACTAACCAGGCTCAACGCTGACGCATGGACTGACGCCAAGACCGGGAAAAGGAAGCTTGTTTATCGTGACCTGAGTCAACGCACCGTGATTATCATGGGCGGATGGATCGCTGAGGCTCTTGGTCCCGCAGGGATCATGTTCGCTCGACTTGAGCGCAAGGATCATGAGAAGGAACAGCAGGCGTTGCTCGCGTTCCGTCAGACCTTGGATGACATTGAATGACCCTCCTCGCCATCGAACCAGATGTACCGCAGGAGGGCGAGAGCGATAGGTTCTTCGATCCGTGGCGTGTCCCACGCTCAGAAGGAGCAAAGACCCTTATCAGCAAGATCATCGGCAACGTCAAAGTTTATGAGGAGTGGCAGTCTTGATGGCCAGGCTCTCGCCCTGCTTAAGTCCATACGCCGTAGTGCTGCCCGCGCTGCTCACCTCAGCCCCCGCTATCCAGAGAATTGTGGTTAACCAAACGTTAACCCCTCCCGGCTGTAGTCACTTAATTCCTAGCCTCCGGCTACTACTCTTTGGGGGTAGATGCCTGCCGGCCACCACAATTCCCAAGCTGTGGTTTCTGAGACATGGGCTCCACGGTTTGGTCAGCATCCGTGACGTGAAGGCTGCCGTGGAGATCCGGGGATACCAGAAACTTGAGGAAGCCCGCAGCCGCTACGGCTAAGATCCGAGCCCTGGAATCAGGACGGAGCTCCTCGCGTGTGCAATCTCTACAGCGTCCACACTACCCAGGCGATGATCCGGCGAGCCTTCAACATCGCCCGGGACAATGCCGGCAATCTGCCTCCCTTGCCCGGGATCTTCCCTGACCAGATGGCGCCCGTGGTGAGGATCCACGATGGCGAGCGTGAACTGCTGCAGATGCGGTGGGGCTTCCCACCGCCGCCGAACGTCGGCAACCATCCGGTCACCAACGTCCGCAACGTCGCCTCCCCGTTCTGGCGGGCCTGGCTCAAGCCGCAATACCGCTGCCTCGTGCCCCTGACGTCCTTCAGCGAGTACAAGGACACCAAGCCGCGCAAGACGCCCATCTGGTTCGCCCTGTCGAAGGAGAGGCCCTTGGCTGCCTTCGCCGGGATCTGGCGGCCTTGGACAGGTGTGCGCGGCACCAAGGCCGATCCGGTCGAGGGTGAGCACCTGCTCTACTCGTTCCTGACGTCAGAGCCGAACGGGATCGTCGGGCCAATCCACCCCAAGGCCATGCCGGTAATCCTGACGACCCCTGAGGAATACGAGACCTGGCTGACAGCGCCGACCGAGGAGGCCCTGAAGCTGCAGCGCCCGCTGCCTGACGATATGCTTGAGATCGTGGCAGAGGGGCAAAGGTCGGATCAGCCAGAGGCGGCATAGGATTCGGAGGCCTCGCGCTCGCTTCCCTGTGAACATCGGGGAAAAATCCCCCGCCATCTTGGCTTTCTGGCTTATAGGCAGATTGTTCCTGTTTCGTTCCTCACGAGTCGAGCGGGTACATGCGGCGGACTACCAAACTGACGGTGGAGCAGGTCTTGGAGGCTAGGCTGCGCTATGCGGCCGGCGAGCGGGAGTTCCAGAAGCTCGCTCGAGAGTACCGAGTCGGGCGCTCTACCATCACCAAAGCTGTCCTCGGCTACACTTTCAAGGAACTGCCCATGCCGCCGAGGAGGCTCTGATGCCGCTTAAGTGGAAATCTTGTGAACAGAGTGGGGATAGGAGCTTTAAGGGCGGCCAGGGCCTCCACGGCTTTTGCGTCTATCGGCCAGGGGACGTCTGGATCAGCAGCCGCTGCAGATACTTTTAGTCGTTCTTCTCAGCTTCTCGTCGCGAGTGCGCTCCAGAGCCTCCGACTTCTTGCGTTGGGTCTCAGCCATGGCGGCCCCATCCTCGTGGCTAAAGGGCTTAGCGGTAACGGAGCCAGAAGCAGACCCCTTTGCCGCCTGTCCTTGGGCCTGTGCAGCGTGGGAAGCAAGGGAGAGAGCAAGGACAGTGACGGCGGTGACGATGCGCATTAAACTGCTCGCTAGGAGGGACCTGATACCCAAGCCTAGCACGTCTATGTGCGCAGCACGGACGTCTATTCCGCAGTTGATCGCTCACTTAAGGGTGATGGTTCATATTCCCGGGTTAGTCTCAGCCACTCCGCAACGCCCAACATGAAAAGGGCCCACGCGAACATTGTGGACCCTTAAACTTTGGAGCGGGCGGGCGGTGCTGCCCCGCCGCCGTGCAAGGTCGACCCTTGCCGTTGCCTGCTTCACCCGCAATGCATCGAGGATAGTCAGCATTCGACACCAAACAACTGAACTCGTGGGCTACCCCAACATTCCGCGACTTTAATTTTTTGCCGGGCAAAGTATCGCCGCATCCACTCAATAGGATCGAAGGATAGCTTTGGGAATTGCAATTGGCGTCGGTGTTGGGGCTGCTCTTGGTGCGGCTCTGGACATATCGCAATCGGCATTGCGCTAAGTATCGCCCTGGGGGCCAGCGTGGACCATGTCTCCGAACGCTGGTAAGCCCTTCTACTCCTCAGCGTCGGCACACTTGGCCGGGGAGTTCCTGCTACGCCTCGAGGAGCTTGACCCGAAACGGCACCTGTACGATCTAACGCACGACAATTTCCCATGTATTGGACGAGTTATGGACCAGCCTGAACAGCAGTTAGACTTTGCCAGCATTACGGCAGACATCGTTTCATCTTACGTTGCGAATAACTCGGTCCATCGCGCCGACCTTCCGAACGTGATCGCAGCCGTGCATGCGGCGCTCCAAGGCATAGTCGCTCCCAAGTCGGCGGAACCTGAGAAGCCACAGCCTGCGGTTTCGATCCGCAAGTCCGTCACCCCTGATTTCCTGATTAGTCTTGAGGACGGGAAGAAGTACAAGTCCCTCAAGCGCCATCTCAGAGGGTTGGGGCTGACCCCGGAGCAGTACCGGGCGAAGTGGGAGCTCCCAATCGATTATCCGATGATTGCGCCGAACTATGCTGCGAAGCGCTCGGAACTCGCCAAGAGCATAGGCCTTGGCCATCTGAGAAGAAAAGCGGCGCCAAAGGCAGCTGTCATTGCGGACGAGAAAGTCGCGACGCCTGTTGAGGGCGCAAAGCCGAAGCGCGGTAGACCTGCCAAGAGCAAGACAATCGAGTAGGACCGGAATGCCTCGGGACGGCGTAGCATGAACGCCGTCCCAGCCGCCTAGCTCAGGCGCGGTTTTCCTAACTCACCATTTAAGGCCTGCAGCCTTACCCTGTTTGCTTCGGCCATTGGCAGAGTTCGGGCGATGCAAACTCCGTCGACAAAGACCGCATAGGTCTGTCTCGCCTCGTTGTCGAGCTTGATCGAGATGTTCATGGGAGCGTCCCTTCCAGGACTGACATCGTTGCTGGATAACGCAATCTGGCTCGCTCAGTTCTCAGAGGCCTACCGCCACGCGAACTCCTTATTCGACAGCGATCGCTTTGAGCGCCCGTCTGACGGCAACCTTGGCGGCTTCAACGTGTCCTGCAGCCAGCAGTTCATCAACGATCCTGAGAGCCATCACGGCATCAGGTCGCTGGCCCGCATCTGATGTTATTGCGGTCGCGCCGGCAGCCCCCATAGCGCCAGCAAGGTCGTCGCTCTGGCCCATAAGGTAGGCCGGATTGCACTTGAGCACGGTTGCGAGGCTCGAAAGGGCATCTTCTCCTGGAACTTGGGAGCGCCCCGTGATGATGTCCTGAATGAACCCCGCTTCGAAGCCCGCTTCTAGGGAAGCCCGGCGCCACGAGATCTTGAGCGCAGTCACGCGTTCTCCGATGCGCTCTTTCAGGATCGCGTTCACGCTTAGCTCCTTCGGGTGAAGACGTGACCAAAAGCCAAAAGGCGGGAAGGCGGTACATCCGCACTCTCCCCGCCTACCTTTTGGCTACCATCATCTTAGGCCGGGTATGGTTAATAGTGCGCTAACTCAGCGGCCGTTGACGCTCTCCAGTATATCGACCTTCGCCGGGTCCGACTCCGTCTCGTGGGCTTCGTCGAGCAGGTTGATCGTCTGCATCGCGCGGATGCTGTACTCCCCCAGATCGCCTGACGCGTCTTAATCGCCTCCAACCACTAAATCCAATTTGGCGGCGGCGCTGAGCCCGAGAAGCAGAGACGCAACGTCGTGCGCTTGGATGAGCCCGCCCGTTTGGCTCATTCTGACGGCCTCGCCAATGCTCACCAGGTGAACGTCAATTGTCTCCGCAGGGTCTGGCCTCTGTGCCCCATCCGGCCGTGCGTTCATCGCCAGAACGACATGGAAGAGGTTCGTGCGGCTAAGTAGGTCGCCAAAAGTTCTGCAACAGCTTTCTGAGCCAGAAGTGTTTGGATGCCATGCCCGCCTTGCGACACGCTTGTTGTGGCGTCAGCGCCAGAACCCAGGCTGCGGCATCGGCGGCCAGGGCATCGATGGATGCGGCCTGCCGGTTGGCCGCTACCAACCTCTTGAGTTCGCGCCAGAGCTGATCCATCGGGCTCAGTTCGGGTGCCTGCCGGGGCAGCCACACGAAGCGGATCCGCAACCGGTCTGCCAGCGCCTGGGTCTGCGGGGCGGTGTGGGCGCTGGCCCGGTCGCTCAGCAGCCAGAGCCAGCCGGCGCCGCGGTAGCGGCGCCGCAATGCGCGCAGGAACGCCTGGGCATCGGCCTGACCGGCGCGGTGGCGGATCAGCACCACCCGGCGCGCGCTTCGCAGGTCGATCGCCCCAAACAGCACCCGCTTCGCGTTGCGGCCGGTGATCGGCACGGTGGCCTGAGTGCCCTTGAGCGCCCAGGTCGCCCGCAGCGGCGGAAACAGCCGCAACAGCGTCCAGTCGAGGCACAGCAGCCGATCGCCTCTGTGCCAGCCCGCCTTCAGACGCCGGGTGATGCCCCTTATATGGGCCGATACGTCAGTCAAGTGCTGGTCGCAGATGTTGCCGTGATCTCCGAGGTTGAGCCCGATGGCGCTCATGCGAACCGGTCGTCCGCATCACCTTATATCCGGTTGGGCCATAGCCCTGACCATGATCCCGCATGCGACGGGCACGGGCTCCAAGGTGAGCGCGACCATTCTTTTTTGCGGCATTCTTCCAGCCAGGGGGCGAAAGCGGTCGCGCTCCCCTCAGACATCACGCGCTGACAATCCAGCGCCAGCGCGCAACGAGGTTCAGGGCTTCACGACAACATCGGCCGGAAGGGCGCCTGTTTCGACATAGCGCCACAGCAGGATCAGCAGCTTGCGGGCGAGCGCCACAATCGCAATGCGTCGGACCCGACCGGTGGCTGAACCCACACGGCTGCGGAACCAGCCCGCGAGCGCACTGTCAGGTTGGTTGCGCACCCACAGCCAGGCGAGTTCGATCAGCGCCTTGCGGGCGCGGGCATTCCCGGCCTTGGTGATGCCCTGCTCGCGTGACCTGCGGCCGCTCGCAAACGGACTGGGGGTCAGCCCTACATAGGAGGCCACGTGGCGCCGGCTGGCAAAGCATCGGTAGAACACCTCCTTGGCGAGGACAGTTGCAAGCTCAGGCCCAATGCTCTTCACGTGCAGCAAGGCCCCGAGCTTGGATGAGGTCGCTGCTTTCGCCGCCGCCGCTTCGGCATCGCGCCTCGTCTCGACCTCTGCCAGCTGCCGCAGCACGAGTTCGAGCCAGTCGAGCTGATGGGCGATCTCCTCCGACAGTCGCGGTGGCAGGGGCCGACCATCCCCCGTGATTAGCTGCGGCAGGCGCCGACGGCGATCCGGCCGCAGCGGCTCGTAGTCGGCGATCCCCTGCGTGGCGCACAGCCCCTGGATCCGGTTGACGAGGCGGATGCGCTCCTGCAGCAGCGTGGCGCGCTCGCGGCTCGGACGACGCGCATCCTCCTCATCCGGCGACGGCGGGCGGACCATGGAGCAGACCTTCGGCTCGCCGCGGGACCAGGCCATCAGCGCCCGCAGCAGAGCCTGGGCATCCAGGCGGTCTGTCTTCGCCCGCCGCGCACGGCGGTCAACCTGCAGAGAACTTGGGTCCATGACATGGCTGCTGACGCCGTGCGCCTCGAGAAGGCGGTGCAGCCAGAACCCGTCGCGGCCGGCCTTGTAGCAGCATGACACGTGCGGGCTTGCGCTGGTGCGTCGTTCCACACGGGTTTGGATGCGGGCGAGCAGGTCGAGCACCGCCTGTCCGTCACCGGCGGGGAGCCGATGCAACTCGATCTTGGCGGCATCGGGCGCATGTAGCGCCACAAGCCAGGAGCGGCGGCTGAGTTCGAGAGCCAGAAAGATCGTGTGGGTGCTGTCCGAGAATGAAGCGTCGGCTGATGGAGAGTGGAACATGAGCGACCTCCAGAGGTGAGGTGACCGCCTTACTTCACCAATCTGGCGGTCCCTGGCCCATGAGATCTTTTTTCTGCGCCAGATGAGGCGCGCGCTCGACATAGACGTAGCGCGGGCGCTTCCAGCGATAGCCTGCCTCGTGCAGCCGGCGCCGCAGGGTCCGGGGGCTGACCGCGAGGCCCTTCGTGGCCAGGTGTTGATGCCGGAGTAAAACTCCCCAGACCTGCCGATTGAATTTTCCCCAGGTGAGAGCGGTGGCCAGTTGGTTTGGCCGTCTCGGGGAAGACGGGCAGGCCCTCTTCGCTGATGCTGCTCCTGATGATCAGGAGGGCATGCGGTGATCCAGCTTGGGGAGTTAGTCATGATCCTGGATTGGCACCGGCAGGGCATGTCGGTCTCAGCCATTGCCCGACAGAGCGGCCTCGATCGCAAAACCGTGCGCAAGTATATCCAACGCGGCCTGGAGGCTCCGGCTTATGGCCCACGCAAGCCGCGTCAGACCGTCATTGATCCCTTCACCGGCTACTTGCGCGAGCGGGTGAGCGCCTTCCCGGGCCTGACCGGAAGCCGCCTGTTCCGCGAGATCAAGGAGCACGGCTATGCCGGGGGCTACACCGCCGTCACCGACTTCCTGCGCGAGATCCGCCCCACCCCGTCATCCTCCTTCGAGGTCCGCTTCGAGACCGCGCCCGGCCTGCAGGCCCAGGTCGACTTCGCCCAGTTCCAGGTCGTGTTCGCCGACGAGCCTACAACCCCGCGCATCGTCTGGCTGTTCTCACTGGTGCTCGGCTACAGCCGCCTGATCTGGGCCCGCTTCGTGCTGCATCAGGATCTGGCCACCGTGCTGCGCTGTCACGTGGCGGCTTTCGAGGCTTTGGGCGGAGTGCCGCACGAGGTGCTCTACGACCGCATGAAGACCGTGGTCACCGGCGAGACCTCTCCCGGCGGCATTATCTACAACCGCGCGCTGATCGACCTGGCCCGGCACTTCGGCTTCCATCCCAAAGCCTGCCGCCCGTACCGGGCCAAGACCAAAGGCAAGGTCGAGCGGCCCTTCCGCTACATCCGCGAGGACTTCTTCCTGGCCCGCTCCTTTCGCAATCTCGAGGACCTGAACCGGCAGCTGCAGCACTGGCTGTCCACCGTGGCCAACCCGCGCGTTCATGCCACCACGCGCCGCGTTGTCATGGAGGCCTTTGCCGAGGAGCATCCCTTCTTGCGGCCTCTGCCGCTGGCCCCCTTCCGGTCCGTCTTGCGGCTGGAGCGGCGGATCTCGCGCGACGGCATGGTCAGTGTCGGCGGCAACTTCTATAGCGTGCCCGATGCCACACGCCGGCGCGTGGTCGAGGTCCACACCCTGGCTGATGAGATCCGCATCTTCGAGGAGGGTGAGCTGATTGGCGCCCATCCCGTTCTGGAGGGCCGCCACCAGCGCCGGGTCGCGCCGGGCCACCGCAAGAGCTTTCCCGCACCGCAAAGGCGTGAAGCCAAGGTCGCTCCGGTCGGCCGCACCGGCGACGTGGTCGCCCAGCGCTCGCTCGCGTTCTACGACGCGGTCGCCCGTCACCTGGCCCGGGAGACGCGCGCATGAGTGCGCCCCTGGAGCTCATTCCCACGACCCTGGAGCGGATCCGTCAGGATCTGGTTGGCCTGAAGATGCCGCGCGCCCTGGAGGCGCTCGATGCCATCGTGCGTCGCCTCGAGCAGGGCGAGATCGGTGCGCTGGAGGCGATCGACACGCTGCTGTCCGAGGAATTGAGCCTGCGCGAGAACAGCCGCATCAAGACCGGCTTGCGCATGGCGCGGCTGTCGACGATCAAGACCTTGTCGGGCTTTGACTTCACCTTCCAACCCTCGCTCGACCGGGACCGCATCCTGACCCTGGCGCAGTTGGGCTTTATCGCCCGCTGCGAAGTGGTGCACTTTCTTGGCCCGCCCGGCACCGGCAAGAGCCATCTCGCCATCGCCCTGGGGGTAGAGGCGGTCAAGGCCGGCAAGAGCGTGTACTTCTGCACGCTGGCGGATCTGATCGGCATGCTGGCCCGCGCCGAGCGTGAGGGGCGTCTGCCGGAGCGGATCCGGTTCTTCTGCCGGCCTTCGCTGCTGATCGTTGACGAGATCGGGTACCTGCCCGTGGTGTCCGGCGGGGGCAACCTGATCTTCCAGCTGGTCAACGCCCGCTATGAGAAAGGCGCCATGATCCTGACTGGTCTTGCTTCGAAAAAATGGAGAGCTTCTGATGAAGCAGGAGGATCTCCATGCCGAAGACCCGTTTTAAGAGAGAGTTTCAGGATGAGGCCGTCCGCCTCGTTTTGACGAGTGGGCGCTCGCAACGCGCGATCGCCGACGATCTTGGGGTGAACCGTTCGACGCTCGCGCGCTGGATGGCGGAGCACCAGGATATGCGGCCTTCGTCGGCCCCGCCGCCCAATGAGGATGTCATGGACGAGCTCAAGCGCCTCCGTCGCGAGAACGAGGTGCTGCGGCAAGAGCGCGACATCCTCAAGAAGGCCACCGCTTTTTTCGTCAAGGAGGGAAGTCGATGAGGTTCACGTTCATCGATGCGGCGAAAGCGGAATTCCCCATCCAGCGCCTGTGCCAGGTTCTTGAGGTGAGCCAGAGCGGCTACTTTGCCTGGCGAAGTCGTCCGGCCTGCCAGCGTCAGCGCGACGATCTGGTGCTGCTCGCCCATGTCCGATCCGCCTTTCGAGAATCGAATGGCACCTATGGCAGCCCACGGATGACGCGCGAACTCCAGGATCAGGGCCTGCCGATCGGGCGCCGTCGGACGGCCCGACTGATGCGCGAGAATGGGCTCAAGGCCCGGCAGAAACGTCGCTTCAAGCGCACCACCGACAGCCACCACGCCTTTCCTATTGCTCCCAACCTGCTCGAGCAGGACTTCTCGGCCGAGCGCCCGAACCAGAAATGGAACGCGGATATCTCGTACGTGTGGACGAGCGAGGGCTGGCTCTACCTGGCCGTGGTCCTGGATCTCTTCGCGCGCCGGGTGGTTGGCTGGGCGGTGAGCGACCGGCTGCACAAGGAACTGGCGCTCGAGGCGCTGCGCAAGGCTCTGGCGATCCGAAGACCCGGTGAGGGGCTGACCCATCACGCGGACCGCGGCAGTCAATATTGTTCGATCGAGTATCAGGCCGAGTTGCGGAAGCACGGCATCCGGATCTCAATGTCCGGGACAGGCAATTGTTTCGACAATGCCGTGGTCGAGACTTTCTTCAAGACCTTGAAGTCCGAGCTGGTCTGGCGCACCGTCTTCCAGACGAGAGCCGAGGCCAGGAAGGCGATCGGTCGTTACATCGATGGCTTCTACAATCCCGTCCGGCGTCATTCGACACTGGACTATGTCAGTCCGGCTCAGTTCGAAAGGCTGGCCGGATAGCTACCAAACCGCTCTCCACTAAACCGAAGCAAATCCAGACCTCCAATCGCGGCTTTGCGGAATGGGGCGAGGTTTTTGGCGATCCCGTTGTGGCCACGGCGCTTTTGGATCGCCTTCTTCACCATGCTGTGGTGGTGCAGATCGAAGGCTCGAGCTACCGGCTGCGGCAACACGCCGAACTGATGCCCGAGCATGTGCGCTCCAAGGCGCTGATCACGCCACCCAATCCGGTGTCCGTCTCCCGTCCGCGAGGTCGGCCTCCGAAAAATGGTCCCGAGCCCCTGGGGACGTAAGCGGCAGAAGTGGGGAATTTTACTTCGGCGCTTCTGGGGATGATTCACACGGCATTGACACCAGGTCGTGCGCCAGCAGCGGCACCGTCCAGCTCGTGGCCTGATAGCCGCAGCGGCGCGGGTCGCGCGCCAGGGCCGCCGCCAGCCGCCGCGGCGTGAGGGTGTGGTGAAGGCGAGGCCGCCCGCTACGCGGCCGGTCGCACAGCGCGGTGGCCTCATGCTCGGCCCGGTACTGGGCCAGCCAGCGGTGGACGCTGGAGCGGTTAACGCGGCAGCGGCGGGCCGCCTCCGCCATGGAATGTCCCTCGGCCACCAACAGCAGCGCTTCGAGGCGGCGATACACACGGGCCTCACGGGCGCCAGCAAGCGCGGCGGCCAGCCGCTTGCGATCCGCCTCGTCGAGCCACGTCTCGGGAGAGTGATCATGTCGTTGCATGCTCCCCAGAAAACACCCGCAGCTCTCGCGTTGCAAGACTTATGGCGGCCTACTTAGCTGCTCCAGCCGATAGCTGCCCCACAATGCGCAGATCGTCGGAGAAGTAGCCCGTCTCGTCGGCCAACTCCCGGGCTGCCGCGGCGATCGGGTCGGGGTCGCTCGGATCGATAATCCCGCCCGGGAACTCCGTCGTTACCTCGCCAAGGCCATGCCGGTACTGCCGGACCAGAACGACCTGATCGTTGGCTGTGATGGCGAGGACCAGCACCACGTCGGGGTACTCGAGCACGTAGAAGGGCGCGACATCGACGCCGTCGGCCGTAACGCAATCGTCGGCCCGGACGCTGATCCAACGATCTTTGTGGATGTGGCGGGAGGCTTTCACCCGCCATGGAAGCAGTCGGTTCTTGGTCATGCCGTGGGTATAGACAGATGCTAAAGGCACGCCAAGCCGGCATTAGGCCGTGTAGGTCACGCCTCCGGCGCCACCGATCACCATGTTCACCGAGTTGCCAGCAGGAGCCGTTCCGATCTTCCCCGGACCTGCCTCGGCATAGCCGCGGATAACGACGTGATTGCCGGATCCACAGTAGGTGAAGTCGACCGCCCCAAGGTCGCAGCCGTTGACCTGGGAATTGATGATCGCGAAGTTGACGTTGTTAGCGCCATTCTCGTTGTCGCCGAGCTGGATGCCCTTCGATGCCGGCCGTCTCGCTCCCGAGGCCGGCCCGCTGACCTTGCCGTTGAAGACGATGCCGCCCTTAATGATGACGTTCTTTCCATTCCAGGGCGCATAGAAATAGCAGCTCGCGTCGACAGAGGTATCAGGCCCCTTGAAGAGCGCGTTGCAGTACCAAGCGCCCTCGAAGTGCGAGGATGAGATATGAAGCCCACCAGACTTATCGTGAAGCGCGATATTATGCCGGAAGGCCAGAGACCCATTCGTTGCCATATGGGTTTGGACAATCCCATACATGCGATTGTTCGCGTGACAGTTGGATAGCCGGGACGGCGCGAACTTCTCGAACAGGAAGGCCTCGTAGGTGTGATCGGCAGCCTGGCTGGCATCGAGCACCACGACGTTGTTCAACTTGCTGTCGTTCGGGCCGGCATTCCAGAAGCCGTACTTGCCTACGGTGTCGATGTAGACATTGTCGTAGAGATTCTCGATACCACCCCGCGGCCCGCCTTGGGTCCATTCTGTCCGAAGCCCATGGTCCCGGAACATGGTGATGAAGACGTCACGGAAGATATTGCTGTAGCCGAACACTTCGACGCCGGATCCGCCAGCGTTGTTGAACCAGTTGCCGTCCAGCGTCAGGCCGATAAGGCCGGCGCTGTAGATACCGCCGGCTGTCGGAGCAGCAAAAAGCGCATCTGCGTTCTCGCCCTTGATCAGCGACGTATTGGTCCCGTTGCGTAAGCGCAGGACTGAGACGTCCTCTCCGGAGCCACGCAGAATGACCTTGGTGCGGAGGGTCAGAGTTCCACAGCAGTAGACGCCGGGCGGGATGTCAACGTAGCCGCCACCCTTTGCCGAAACGAAATCGATCGCGGCCTTTACGGCCGCAGTGTCGTTAGCCGCGGTTGCCGTCGAAGCATCAATAGGAGTGACGGTGCCGTTTCCGATCGCGCCGAACATGCGAATGTTGATGTTGGTTCCGATCAGCTCCCACCAGGCGCCGTTTGCGCTCTGGAAGTGCCAGGCCTTGGCCAGCGACGGCGCCGCTCCGAGCTTTTTGTAACTGGCCTCGCCGCCGTCGCCAGCGCTGTGATACCCACCCAGCCGGATAGCTTCTGCTGCCTCGGGAATTGCGGAGGCTGCAGCGACGGCTCGGGTTGGATATTGAGCGGACACGCTGAGCGCTACGTCCGGTATCACGATATCAGCCAGACTGAAAAGGAAGCGCCACAGCTCCGTCGCGATGGCCGGGGTGCTGCCAACCTCGGAGGTATGGGCCTGACGGGCAGAGTACAGCGCGTTGTCGAAGTAGACCCCGTCACCCGCCGAATAGGCCACGCCCGAACCCCATGTTCCACGCATAGTGAAGCCGATACTCAGGCCGGCCGCTAAAGCCTCGGGCCCCACGATGCCGTTCTTGAGCTTTCCGTCGGATCGGCGCACGTCATTGAGGCCGTCGATGACCCCGCCGATCGACTGCTCGATGTTCTCGAGCTCGTTGTCGACCTTCGGTGCCGGGAGCGGCTGGCGCGGATTCGTGGCCTGGTAGCCGGAGAAGCTGTAGCTGCGCTGATATTTTGTCGGGGTCATTTGTTGTTCCAATCAGCGTCGTCGGCCTCACTGCCGAGATCGAAATCGTAAAGTTGAGCCTTGGATTGCATGGGGTCCTCTGCTGCCGATGCGCCGGCGCGGCCTTCGGGCTCTGAATTTTGGAAGTCGCATTGCTCGCGGGCGTGACTTTCGGGACCCATTTCAGATGGTGCCATTGCGTTGCCTTCCTTCAGTAAAGGGTTGCTGTCGGTCTGCAGCAGCGAGTGGATCACCTCGGCGCGGCGCCGATGGGCGCGCTCTTCAATCTCTTCGGCCAGGCTGATGTTGTGGAGCTGGTTTCGGAAGATCCGGGCGTGGGCACAGGTGTCGGCGTATGTGTCCCGCGGCCAGACGGCCCGCTGCTCGTCGTCCGCAGCCCAGTAGGTGACTATGCCTGCAAGGGCTTCCATGCCCGTGAAGATCATGGACCGTCGGCAGAGTGGCGGAAGCGTTCTATCTGCTGTGAGGTAAGCGGAGGTGATAGCGGCCAGGAGTCGGTCCCGTTGGCGCTGGTAGGGCCTTAGGCCGTTGCGCCGCCTGTATCGCGACATGATCGAAGCCATCGCGCTCGAGAGGGCCCACGCAATGTGTTCACCTCGGGCCGCCTGGTTCAGGAGGCTGATGTCGAACTCAACGATGTGGTCGAACCCGATCTCCTCGTGCGTCGGAGGATCGGGCGAGAAATCTTCGTCGGCGTAGTTGGGAAATAGTTCGGCCATATCGGCTGCGCCTGAGTTCCTCACTGATCGGTATCGTGAGGTTAGGCCGTCTCGGTGTGCGAAAAAACATAGGCTAATAGGGCTCCAATTCGCACATGTCAGAGGGAGTGTGCGCTTCCCACTCACTTTGAATGCCCGCATAGTCGTTCACCGAATCAGCCGGCGGTGGGAGCAGCGGGACGATGATAAAAGGCTATCCGCCTATCGACGCTCAGACGATGGGCTTAGTGCGGGAGTTCATCCGTCAGTACGGGTGCCCCGATGAGGTGGCGCTGAAATACCTGCTCAAAGTCGGGAAGTATCCTCAAAAGGCCAATGAGGACGATAAGGCCTATGCGGCGCGGCTCGATCGGCTATCGGGCTCGAACGTTGTGGTGGCTTGGGGCTTGCGGGCCGCGAATGACCTGTGAGGCGTAAGGGTCAAAAGTTCGGCGCGGCCGAAAATTTCTAGCGGGGTCGGACGTGGCCCCGGCACGGCACGGCGCACTGCCACCCAGGGGGTAGGGTCCGGGTGCCAAGTAGGGCATGGGCAGGCACCGACACCACGTCCTTGACCTCAAGATCAAGTTTCCACAGCGTCGGCTGGCCGATACGCTTTCTCCCGGGCCTCCCACCTGGCGTTCCATTCGAGAACCGCCGCTTCATGAGCTCGGTCGCGATCCTCAAACGTTTTGAAACGGTGAACCCCGTTGATGTTTCGATGATCGATCCCAAGCTCTCTTATCGCAGCGTCAAGTGCGCCCTTCCAAACTGGATCTGGCCTTCCACGACCTACTTTGCGCTTTGGCCATGTTGGGCGCTCGCGAGCCCGGATGGTGAATGGGTCGATGTCAGCCCGTACCATCTGAACTCTCTGCTCTCTGAGCGGAGCATCCTCTGGCAGGTTGTCGAAGAGTAAGCGCTTGCTGAAACTCATGGTTTTTCCACGGTGGCCGAAGGCCATCATGGCTTCCAACATGCAGATCCGCAACCTGTAGTCGGGCGCTAGGTTGCCAAGCGCCTGGTTCAGTTAGGGTACGGTTCAGCGAAACCAATCCTAGTCCGGTTCCGTAAGTAACTATGACGGTTTAAACTGAACCGGAATTTGTAAACCAACTCATATATACAGCGGTATTCTCGCAGTGCTCCTTTAATGATCATTATGCAATTGGATGTGAGAGTATAAGAAGCCTGTTACGGGACCTCAGCCCTTGTGGGAACGGTTCTACACGAACTTAGGAGGATATCTGGTTGGGATGTTAGTGAGTTGCGACCGTCCTCTCGGTTCGCACAATGAGCACACGCCTCATACGGCCGTTCACTTCGAATTCGGTCTCGTCCTCCTCAGTCAGGCCGACCAACTCTTTCCCTAGCGGAGAGTTTACAGCCAGAAAGCCATTCGTGAGATCGTCACGGGTGGGGCTCAACATGAATGTCGCTGTCTTGTTGTCATCAAGGTATCTGATCACAACTCGATCACCAACGCGGATCCCATTGGAGAAGCCAGTGAACCCTTCAGCGCTTTTGCCGTCTATCTCATTGTACTTCTGAGTGGGAGGCTGGGTTCTCTGCTCGGGCTCGCTTGACTTGAACGTATCACCTTTCGCATGTGCCTCCGGCGCCGTGATGTGAGCTGTAAAAACACCACCATTGGCAGCACCGTCGCCTGGCTCAATTCCATTGCGTTCCAAGGTTAAGAACAGATCGTCCATGCATCCATTGGGATCGAGTGTGAAACTCGACGCCCAGCAGCGCCAGAAGCGCCAGCCAACCCGCTCCAGAATGCGCTGACGGCGCATATCGTCCGCCCAGCGCTCCGGACCATGATACTGATCCCCATCACACTCGACGGCCAAGCGCCGTCCGTTTGCTCCTTCGACAACAAGGTCGATGCGGTATCCCATAGCTCCGACTTGGGGAGTGACCCGGTATCCCCGCTCCAGAAGGCGGCGCAGCACCTCGCGCTCGAAATCCGACTCGCACAATGCCTCAAGGTCACCCGTCGGCGTAGCCGCGCCGGACATCGGGTCACGGAAATGGCGGATCACACGCGCCTTCAGGTCATCGGGCTTTAGCTCCTGCTCACGAACCGAACGAACGAGCACAAGACGGTCGCGGGCACGGGAGAGCGCCACGTTGAAGCGCTGCTCAAACTGGGCGGCCGTTTGCGCCTGCTTGCTGTTGGGATCAGCAATCATGGACAGGAAGACGACGTCGCGCTCATTGCCCTGGAAGGTGGCGCTGTCACCGCAGGCTATGCGGTGACGCATCATCACATCTTCCCCAAGCTCATCGAGAAGCATGCGGTTAATGAGGGCAGCCTGCTTTGCTCCGATCAGCGATACCACGCCGATCGTGCGCCAGCGGTCCTGTGCCTCGATGCGGGCAAGGCTGGGATCATCGACGATCTTGCGGATCTCGCTGACGATGATCTCCGCCTCCCGCGGGTTCTGCTTATCCCCTTGGCGGCGCCCGTCCGGCACATAGATGTCGACGAGCGGCGGGTTGAGCCGCTCATGCGCCGTTGGCACGCGCAGCGGCACTAAGGGTTCAGGGTAGAACTGCATAGAGAACCGGATGATCGGCTCGACGCACCGGAAGTGCTCCTTGAGCATGACCAGCTTGTCCGGGAACATGACCTTGGCGAGGTCGTAGAGCGAGGCTCCTGGAAGGAGAAGCGTCTTGAACGGCTGCCCTTTGAGGAAGCCGTGCTCCAGGCGGTCGATCTTCGCATTCTCGATGAAGGCAGCCGTCGGGCTCACCTGCTTGTCGTCACCGACCACGAGGATCTTCTTGCCACGAAGGAGCGCTGGGACCTCACGGATGTCCGATTGTGAGGCTTCGTCCATAATGACGAGGTCGAACGAGCCGACCTCACCCGGTAACTGCTCGGCGACGCGCCATGTCGGCATGATCCAGCACGGAATGGCGTCGTAACACTGGGCCATGGCGCTGCGGGCGTCGCGGCGGTGCCGGACAGCCCCTTTGCCGGTGCCCTTGCCAGTCTTGCGCAGGGCTGTGGCGAACATCATCAGGGCAGACCGCACAGGCCCAGACATGGACCGACCAAGCTCATAGAAGGTTCGCTCGCGCACCACCCGCTCGAAGGTCTTTCTGATTTCAGCATCAAGGCGGACCCGTTCCTCGGCCAGGCTACGCAGCCGGTACCGGTCGTCGATCCGCGCCAGATAAGCCGAGGCTGCGGCCCAATCCCATGCCTCACGCCAGTCGACGGGGATCAAGGTATCCGTTTCGCCTTCGACTGGTTCTGTGGCCAGACGCCGGCTCCAAAGAGGAGCCCCTGCTTCGCGGATCCGGCCTGTGACGGTACGGACAAGCGCCAGATGGTTCTTGTGCTGATTCAGGTCATCGATCTGGCGCCTTAAAACACCCCAAAGGCGGGCGACGTTCTGCGTCTCGATATCGGATCGGCCAATCGCCTCGCCCAGCAGGTCACGAGCCAGTTTCCCGATCTTGCCTGATGCGTCCGAGAAGAGCCCCTCAAGACGGGACACTTCAACGCGCGCGGCAGCGAGCCGTGCGGAGGCCGCCGCATTCCGAAGCGCTGCCTCGGCATGTTCCATCCGAGCAGGATCGTGCCAGAGCTCCCGAGGCGAGCTCGCCCCAGGTACGACTTGGCTGAATACCTCCTCGAGCGCACGCATAGCGCCGGCCCCCTCCACGAGGATGGCATTCAGGAGGCCGACGAGTTGCTCGATCTCCCGCGCCGATCCTGCAGACGGAGCGCCAATCTCCTCGGCCAGCGCCCGCCACCGTACGCTCAATGAAGTGACTTGCTCCCGCCAGATGAGGTATTGGCGAATGTGATCCCAGTCCTCCCGAGCCGCTGGTGTGCGCCCTTGCACCTTGATGGCCTGCACAACCGGCCGGAGTGCCTTCTCGCGAAACGCAAAGAAGCCAAACACCTCCTCGCCGTTGGCGAGGCGGCCGATCAACGTGGTCGCCTCAACGGCCGCGAGCTCGAAGGTATCGGGCAGTTCCACCGGCTGGGCGAGGTAGCGCTTCCGCTCCTCGACAATCGGCTTCGCGTCTTCCGCAAATTGCAGGAGCAGTTCCAGCGCGCCGGCTCCTCGCTCACCAGCAATCGCATGCTGAGCCACCGGCTCAAGCCAGGGATTGGCCTTGGCGAGCGTCTGAACACGCTGGAGGGTCTCAAGGGCTTCGGCTCCTCGCAGCGCCTGCCCGGTGGCACCAGCCGAACCAATGCGGATCGTCAGCGAGCCATCCCGTGCGGCCGCCTCCGCGAAGCGCTCGGACCGGACGAGGTCCTCATGCAGCCGGGCAATGACCTCTCCGTCGGGCAGATCCTCAACCGACGGGAGCACCGCATCCAGATGCTCGAGCCGGGAGCCGAGGGCCACACGTGCCGCTCGGAGGGCGGAGATCTCATCGTCCGACAGACCAGCATCCTGCGCGGACTGCTCCGGGCGATCCTCGAACCACCTGTATTGCTCTGCCGAGGAGACAATCCGTTTTGCAAGCTCCGCCGGCCGCTCGTCAGCCGCGGTTGGGGCGAGCTGCAACAGCGCGAACCGCTCGATTTCCTTGTCGACCTCCTCAAGTCGGGTCCGGAGGCCAACAACAGAGGCTTCCAGGTCCCGGATCAGACGCGACTGCTCGCTGGGCCTGATGCTCTCGACCACCGACTGCAGGAGGCGCACGGCTGTCTCAAGCTGTTTGAACCCTTCACGCTCTGTCGCCGTGATGCTGATTGCAAGATCCCGAACACCCTCAGGTAGCTGGCTCCGCAGGACCGCAAGGGCGGGCTCGCCATGCGACACGACCAGGACCCGCCGGCCTGTGGCCATGTAGTGGCAGATGATGTTGGAGATCGTGTGCGTCTTGCCCGTGCCGGGTGGTCCCTGGACAACGATGCCATCGGTGCCTTCCAGACGCCGGACGATCTCGATCTGGTCATCGTTGAAGGGCTTGGGAAAGAAGAGGTCCGTGGCTTCAGTCTGAGGTGCGGCCTCGGCTGTGCCGCCAACGGTCTCGCCGACGCGATTTCCCAATGGAGCCCAGATATCATTCGGCTGTGCTGTGGAAGGCCCCATCACGAGGGTCTGAGCCGGACCTGGCAAAGAGCCTTCCTCGGCTGCCTTCTCCACCGACTTCTTCAGGTTCTCGAGGTCGGCCAGGATGAAGCTGTCAGACCGTCTGCGGGCAAACAGAACCCAACGATCTGAGACGGTGAGGTGTTCGTTGGCCGCAGGCATCGGCTGGTCGGGTGCCAGTGCCTGGCGATCGGGCAAATACACGCCTTCGGCATCCAGACGGGCCTGACAGGCGCGAAGGACTGGCTCGAACCCGTCGCGTCGGTAAGGTGAGACACCTTCATCCGCATCCACCGCTGCGATCGCCCGGCGCGACGCGTCTAAGGCCAGGGAAGCCCCTTCGACACCGAGTTCCTCAAACGGACGCATGTTAACGCTGGCTGTTGCCGCGCGGGGGCGGACCTTGATCTCACCGCCGGCAAGATCGTCAATCTCGATTTCCACGAGACGCTCGACCAGAGGCAGGTCGACCTCATTGCCATCCCTGAGCCAGCGGGAGAGCCCCATGCCCCAAACGAGCTCGAAGGATTTGTCCCCGCCTCCGAGCTCGGCGAGCTGGGTGACCTCGAAGAGCTTTTGATAAAGCGCCAGCGATCGGCGAACCGGACGTTCCGCCACCGACCAGGGCAGCCATTGTTCGGTGATCCACGTCTCGGCGGCGGTCCTGACGTCAGGACGATCCTCCAGGCGCAGGCGCACATCCCAGCGGGGGATGGTCTCGTCCTTCTTGATGGCTTCCGCCACATCCTCCGGGCGCACGGCTCCGGAGGCCAGAAGGTCGTCCCGTTCCGTCTCCGTTACCGTCCGAAGCATGTAATCCCGGAGTTTCGGCTCCCGCTCTGGATCGGGGGAGATCTCCAGCCAGTCTGCGGCTTGTTCTGGCGGTGCGGGAGGATCACTGCGCCGGAGCCGCTCCACGGCAAGCCACACCGGGCCATCCTCGTCCACCAGATCGTGACGAACCCCAGGCATGGCATGCAGTTCGTGCTGGTGCAGCACAAAGGTCTGTCCGGTTGGAAGCCGATGCTCGGACAGCCGCAGGGCTGGCCGCTCATCCAGCCGGACCACTTGCTCGACGTATCCCAGAAGATTGTGAAGGCGCTCAGCGGCAGGTGCGACGGTATCAGGTGCAGACATCATGTTCTTTGGTTTGCTTCGTTCCTAGCCCCTCGAACGAAGCTTTGTTGCTAAAGAGACTCATCTGAGCGTCCAGCATTGGTCAAGCCTAAAGTGTTGGTCCATTAGAGCATCGGACGATTACACGGACGCATATCCGGCGGCCTTGAGATAGTTCCAGCATTCCTGCGGCTCGAACAGATTGCAGATGTTGCCGACAGCTCGCCAGAGCGCGTCAACGGTTCGGGCTTCGGCTTTGTGCAGGTGTGCTTTGATCTTTGCGAAAGCCTGCTCAATTGGGTTCAAATCGGGCGAATATGCAGGCAGGAACAGGAACCAGGCACCTCGTTGCTTCAGACATTCCGCCGCCCTCGCACTCTTGTGGACCGCAAGGTTGTCGAGGATCACCACATCACCCTTCACCAGCGTGGGCGCCAGTTGCGTCTCAATATAGATGTCAAACGCCGAGCGCGTGATCGGGCCATCGATGATCCACGGCGCACTCAGCTCATGACAGCGCAGCGCGGCCAGAAAGGTGTGGGTCTTCCAGTGGCCAAAGGGGGCTGCAGCGCGCAAGCGCTGACCTCTGCAGCTCCGGCCGCGCAGGCGCGTCATCTTGGTATTGACGTAGGTCTCATCCAAGAACACCAACCGATATGGCTGCTGGCGCATCCGCGGCTGACGCTGCGTGTGCCAGACCCGGCGCTCCTCACGCACGTCGGCGCGTGCGCATTCCGCGGCCATCTGGGCTTTTTTATAGGTGAAGCCGTGCCGGCACAGCAGCCGCGAGAGAGTGGCCGGGGCGGCGACGATCCCATGCTCCTCCAGCAGCCGAGCCGCGAGTTCGGGCATGGTGATGTCCGGCTTGGCCTCGACGGCTTGGATCAGAAACGTCTCGTAGGGCGAAAGCCTCCGGCGTCCGGGTGGACGGCCCTGTCGCGCCGGAGTGGGCGATCCGGACGTCTTCTGGCGCTGAAGCAGCTTGATGGCGAAGCTGTCGCTGACCCCAAAGTGGCGCGCCGCGGCCCGGCAAGAGTGACCCGCTTCCACAAACGCCACCACGCGCACGCGTAGATCGAGAGAGTAGCTCTGGGTCATGATCCACCTCCTGGTCAGAAGGGAATCACAGCTCCCGCCCAAAGTGAACCCGTTGAATCCGCGTTCCTGTCCGATGCTCTAGCGTCACAATGACCACGGCGAGACAAGCAGACGGACAGAGCTCCTCGCCTGCAATCGCAAGTGATGGCTGTCAGCCTGACGCTTGGTAGCCCCAATCGGCCTTCATCGACACTGATAGTATTCAAGATGATGAATGATGATTTCGAGTCTGTGTGGCACTGCCGCAGTGACAATGATCTTAGCGCATCCAGCAGCCCCCCAGAGTCAAAAGCGATTCTCGCAGAGTCAAGGCAGAACTTTTATCTTTCTTTCGACTCGCCGCTTTCGACCTCAAGAATCCTGCAGTTTCAGTTTTCCAATGCGATCTGCGTTAACAATCGCTCAATCATTTCAGATCGACTCCACACGCAACATCGAATCAGCCATCTCTTGAACGGTTGCGAGAAGAGCGGGTGCGCAGGCTCCAGTTCTTTGCGCCACAAGAGCAGCGCTCCCACAGGCCTATCGTCCCGGTAGGTCGGTGGGAGCCTGACGTGTTGGCGCTCACGAACGTCGATGGCGGGACCAACGTCCTCACTGAGGCTCCGTCCGCCTAGGCAGTCTGCTCCGAAACTCCCGCAGCCCTCTTCGAACAGGAGAAGCAACCCGTGAACTAAGGCCAGGCAAAGCAAAAGGCCCACGAAGCTGGAAACTTCGAGGGCCTTTGGAGACCCACCGAGGGGTGGGCGTATGGAAACTTAAGCACCTTCCTTATGCCATCCCGACAAGCTGACTGTCAAGAACATCGGTTTCGGTGAACGCTCCCGCTTTGCCCTCACATTGGAGGGACGCGATGCAACTCGCATCGTCAGGAGGCCGGCGGCTGAGACATGCCGCTCTGGCCGCGAGAAGACTCGTGCTCGAAACCGAGCACACTGTGACGCGCAAGGAACTCTCGGCCGCAGCTCGGGACGCTGAAAAGGCGCTCCGGCTCAGCGCCACCCAGCGCATCGTGTTGGGTCAGCTGGTGGCATGCTGGGGTGAGCAAACGGCAGACCGGCTCCTAGTGTGGCCATCCAACGCCCGTCTAGTGGCGACCACCGGGCTGTCCGAGCGCGCGATCCGCAACGCCATCCGCGCCATGATCGACCTGCAGCTCGTGATCCCGAAGGACTCGCCGAACGGCAAGCGATACGCCATCCGCAATGAAGCCGGTGAAGTCATTGACGCGTTCGGCTTCGACCTGACGCCGGTCTATGCCAGACGCAAAGAATGGGCGGAGAGCCTTGCAGAGCAGAAGCGGCTCAAGGACACTCTCAAACGGCGGTTCGACGAGATCACAATTTGCCGCCGAGCAACGGAAGAGGCCTTGAGCGCCCTTGCCCAACACTACCCCGACATTGACCGCTCGGATCTGGAGTACCGTTTGGAAACCGTGAAAGCGAGATCCCCCAAACGATCCGGATCGTCTCTTCCTGACGGCCTGATCGACGCTTGGAGGGAGGCAAGACACCTTGCTGAGGAAGCCTTCTACAAGGCAGGCTGTGACGGCACAAAATGCCGGCACATTGAAGCAGAGAACGGGTTTCCTAGTGAAACTTGTGACAATGCTCTTCGCGCGCCTACCCATGACGTAAGCGCTCCATCGTGTTCTCCGCAGATCGCACCGGGATTGGTGGCCGAGGCTTGTCCCGTGATCTCCTACTATGGGCATCCGATCAGAGATGCTGCCGATGTTGTTTCGGCTGGCCGCTACTTGCGAGCTTCGTTAGGAGCCCATCCCAGCACATGGGATGAGGCTGTCCGGACCATTGGTGATTTTTCAGCGGCAGCCGCTGTCATCTACGTCCTACAACTCTATGACGATGATGTTACGAGCGGACGAAACCGCATCCGAAATGCCGGTGGATACTACCGGTCGGTTGTGCGGATGATCGGGAGAGGAGAAATCGATCTTCAGGCGGACCTCTTGGCGATGCGGAGACGAAAGCTCGTGTAACGAAACCCCATCTTAGACCCACTCAGAGAATTGCTGGCTCGCATTCGCGATGAGGTGCGTGGCGTGTTTCACTGAGTGACAGGCGCTGTTGATGCGAGGCGGGATGTTGGCATAGCGGATCTGATCAGGCTAAAGGAGAGACAGTGGACATGAAATTTTTCTAGACGCTCCGGTAACGCGAGAAGCGCTACAGCATGACAATCTACCGATGCCCGTATTGTGCTGTCGACACAGGTGGCTTCCGGTCTCTCTGGGCCCATATCGTCAAGCGGCACAAGCCTTCGTACGACTTTGATCTCGTGATGGCCGAGGCTGGGGATCGTTTCATCGTCAAGCGACTACCTAAGCGATCGAAGGAGGCAAAGACGTCCGCCCCGTCTGTGGCGCTGACGCAGTCCAAGGAAACACCGTCACAGGCCCCTTCTCCGCCAAAGAAGCCGACTGGGCTCAACCGCGCGTTCTACGTGATGCATCGTGGCGACGCTCTAAGGGCTCAAAGGCACACCTGCTTCTACTGCTATTGCCCGCTCACAGTCCGCGTGGCGACAGCCGATCATCGGATCGCGCAGGCGAAGGGCGGAAAGCACAGCCGAGACAACCTGGCGGCCGCGTGCGCAGACTGCAATGGCCTGAAAGGCGCCATGAGTGAGGTAGAATTCAAGCGATTAATCAAGGTTCCGCCGGCGGGCGTCTCTCTGCCGCTCTTACTCGCTTGGTCACGGCGGAGAACTTGGCTTGCCACCCATCGAGCCACTAGGCGGCTGTCGCGCCTATTTGGACTACGCTATGACGGCCCCTCGATCGGACGGAATTAAGTGCGACGGAGGATAGAGTAGGCCTCAAAGCATTGGTGAATGCTCTCTTCGTCTTACTTGTCAAATCACTCTGAAAGTCCGGCGCGCATAACCTGCGTGCCATCTTCTGCTTGAGCGCGGCAGCATCGGTGGGGACGCCGACGATCATTCATCGAAAGAAGGGAGCAAGCCTTCGAAAGCTGCGGTGGTTCGTCCGCCAATGTCCATTGGCACCATCCGTGGCGATCTGAACAGCCGCAATCGTCAGCAAAGGGTTAGGGGCCGAAATTCCTGATTCTTTCTGAACGTCTGCTTATGTGAGGATTGCTGCCCTCCGGCTAACGTCTCAGGTGTGCCGATTTCGTTGAAAAAGTCGGCATTCAGACGGGCTGGGACAGCGACGAAGGTTGCTTTGTTGAAGTTGAGCCTGAGGTGAGGTGTGCCCTTCGGGTCTTCTCAGGCTCCTTGGGTCATCTGAGGCCCTGTTGGCAGGATCCGCTGGGCGAGCTTTCTCAGATTCTGGGCGGTTGCTGCCAGCAGGAACTCATCCTGAGCCCCGCACGGACCACGCAGCCGCAGACGTCCCATCTTCAGGATCCGCTTGAGATGGGCAAACAGCATCTCGATGCGTTTGCGACCCTGCCGCGACCGCTCGAAGGCCGGCGTGCCTCTCAATGAGCGCGCGACCTCCCGGGCATGCTCATAGATACTGCGCGTGATCCTGCGGGCTGGCGTGTTCGGGCAGCAGCGCTCCTTCAGCCGACACGGACTACAGTCGAAGGTGCTGCCCAGAAAAAGCCTGTTCGTGCCCTCATTCAGAATCCGGCCGCTGGTGGTCAGGATCTTGCCCTCAGGACAGATGTAGGTGTCCGTCTCAAGATCATACGTGAAGTCTGATCGCGAGAAGGTGCCGTCCTGGCGCTCGGATTTGTCGATGACGGGGATATGCGGGTCGATCTTCTGTTCGTCCACCAGCCAATGCAGCATCTCGGCCGAGCCACAGGCACTGTCGCCGGCCAGCCGCTCGGGTTTGAGGCCAAAGCGCTCGGCCGCGCGCTCCAGCATGGTGCGGGCAGCCCCCACTTCGGCCTGGCGTACGGCCCGGGAGGCTTCGACATCCACGATCACGGCGGCCTTGAGGTCGATGAGGTAATTGTCTGCATAAGCAAAGAACGCCGGGCCGCGCATCGCACCGGTCCATTGAGCCGCCGGGTCGGAGGGTGAGACGAACTTCGGCTCAACGTCTGTCGCTGCACCCCAGGCGGCCTCGTCCAGGGTGGCGAGATACTCCTGCACCGCTCGCGGGGCAGCCTGCGGGTGGTCCTGAGCCCTCCAGTCGGATCCGGCCAGCGAGCGCTGCTTGTTCGCATCGGCGTGGATCAGGCTGGCATCGACCGCAAAGCCTTCGCCACCCACCAGTCCCTCGTCCAGGCAGCGCTGCACCACCGCTTCGAATAGATGGCGGAAGAGATCGCTGTCGCGAAAGCGCCCGTGCCGGTTCATGGAGAAGGTGGAGTGGTCGGGCACCTTACCCTCCAGCCCCAGGCGGCAGAACCAGCGATACGCCAGGTTCAGGTGCACCTCCTCGCACAGACGTCGCTCGGAGCGGATACCGAGGCAATAGCCGATCAGCAGCATGCGGATCATCAGCTCGGGATCAACGGAGGGCCGTCCGGTGGTGCTGTAGAAGCCGTCCAGATGCTGGCGAAGTTCAGAGCAGTCGACGAAACAGTCGATGGAACGCAGCAGGTGATCGGGCGGGACATGATCCTCGAGCCGGAACGTGTAGAACAGGCTCTCCTGCATCACCAGACGCTCGCCCATCATGGCCCGATCCTCCTGCCGAGAATGCCTCATCAGGGAATCACGATCCGGCGCCGGTCACGAGGACTTTTTCAACGAAATCTGCCATTTGAAGACGTTCCGGGTACATGAGCGAAATTTCGCAGAAGGCCCGTTTGAGGGCTGGTCGCCCTCCTGGACGAAGCCAGGCTCAAGCTCGGCGACGCCGTGACCGTCCTGCACGCGCGCGATGACTGCTGCGCCAGACCGACGGGGGCTGACCCGACCAGCGCCGGAAGGCCCGGCTGAAGGCGCTGATCTCGGAGTAGTTCAGGATCTCAGCAATCTGCCTGAGCGTCAGGTCCGTCTCGGCGAGCAGCATGCAGGCAATCTCGCAGCGGACCTCATTGGCCACCTGCCGAAACGTGCCGCCTTCGGCTTTCAGGTGTCGGTACAAGGTCCGGCGGGACACCGCGTAGAGGCTGGCGACCATGTCAGACGTACAGGTATCCCGGATGAGTTTGACCCGAAGCGAGCGCTGCACCTCCTCGGTGAGCGGTCGTCGGCCATGACGCGATCGGGGCAGGTCTGCCCGGTGGGGGGACGGCAGTTCCATCGCATCAGTTTAGCGCGGCCGGAGGGCCGTGCTTGATCGCTTGGGACAGCCTTGTGACCGTTTGGGACCCGTGGCTCACCCCGGGCGTGAAAACCGGCCGCGCGCGGCTGTGGGGCACCTTGGCCATCGTCGCGATGCTGCAAGTTGATGCCGGCTCAAGGCGGCACATGATGAAGGCCTGCGTGGAGAGAGGGATCTGGCCCTGGTGCAAGCCGGGTGCAAGGTACCGCCCACAGCCGAGGCCCTGGAGCGATCCGGGGCTTCTGGCGTTTTAGGGCTGCGAATGTCCGATAATGCCCTGTTCTGAAACAGAGAACATGGCACTTGGGCGAACGTCAGTGCCGCCCGAGCACAAAGCCGACGAGCAGTACCGCGATGATCAGCCCGGCCATTGTGGTCGCCCAGGCGAACAAGGCCACATCGGCCGGGGACCACACGGTGCAGCCTGACAAGCCGAGCAGCTCACAAACCCATCTCGCCACCGTGTCCATGCTTACCCCCGATCCGGACCACAAGGCGCAACTTGGAATTTCCGTAGTCCAGATCTGGCCGCCGAAAGGTCACGCCTCACAGCGCGCACCGCCACCGTAATTCGCATAACGTCGATTAGGGAACAGGCTGGATGCGACCTTCACGAAGAGCAGAGGGCGCTCCAAAGAGAGCTGCTCCGTTAGGCGGTAGGATGGCGCAGTGAGTTGAATATCTCACTGTCTCATCCTGCAATAAGCGGATTTCTCCGCACCAATGCCCGTCGGCTGTTTCACCTCTATCCCCGGGCAGCGCCCGATACTGGATCGCGTGGTCCGGCACGGCGATCCAATTGCCATCGACGAGCATTTGCACTCAGGCCGGCGTCACCCGGTAAGGGACAGGGCGACAATCCTGGTCGTTGCAGCAACTGTTTCCCCATCGGTCCTTCAGGGGCGCGTAGATGTCGTGGGCTTCGGTGGGTGGGTCGAAACTGAGCAGGGCGATCGCCGTAAAGAGATCAAGCTTGAGAGACATAGGCCGCTCTCCCTCATGATGGGCAGGCGGCGCTCGTCAGAGCGTCGGGAACGCTACTGCGGTCATTTTACTCCCGAATAAGGGTCCTGTCGCGCCCGCACCTAAAGCCGCGCGCAATTTCGCATAACCCTCAGTATGGAACAGGCGCTGGCGCAGCCGGTCTGGCCCGATCCAATAAGCCGTTGGCCCAAAGTAGCAAGGCATCCGGATTCTTTTCCGCTAACAATCCGGCTCCACGGACCGTGGGGGCAATCCCGGTGCCGAATCCGCTCGCCTGCAAGGCAGCCTGGCAAGAGCGCCAGCAGGCGGGCGGACTGCCTTTTCTCTCACCGGTCACATCGCCGATGCCGCGCTTCTACTTCGACCTTGTCTTGGGTGCTTTTCCCAACCGCGACGAGGTTGGTTACGAGATCGACAGCCTTCACATGGCCGAGATCGAGGCCCGGCGCACCGCGGGTGAGCTGACGCGGAACCGATTGCTCCAGGTGCAGGGTGCAACCTCCGAGGACATTCGGGTCGAGGTGAAGGATGAGCAGCGACAGCCGGTTCTCACCGTGACGGTCTCGATCCAGGTCGACCACGAGGCGCTGATGCCTTCATTGCGCATGTGACGATCAACCATGTCTGTCGATCATCTTAAGAAAGCTGCCGACTATCGCCGGCAGGCGCAGGAAATCCGGACCATTGTCGAGAAGATTGCGATCGACGAGGCCCGCGAGCAACTGCTTGAGGCGGCCGAGCACCTTGAGCAGCTCGCGCAGGAAGAGGAGCGCAAGGCTCACGCCAACGGCGCCCCGCCGGAGGACCTCGGGTAGGTCAGTCGATAAGACAATGAAAGCACATCCACGCAGTGCGGTCGTTTCAGCCCCGACAACCTTTTCTATTCATGGACGTGAGAAATAAACCGGGATCGATTGACCCATGAGCGATGATGATTTCGACGACTGGCTCGACCACCATCGGCCGTCTCCAACGACCGACAGGTTGGCTCATCTGCTCAGGTGGCTGGGCTTGTTCGGTGCAATAGGGCTGTTCGGCGTGGCGGTCCTAATGGCCAGAAAGTAGGCTCAAAAACCGCGCCGCGTTTTTCGCATAATCTCCAGTATGGAACGCGATTTGGAGATTTCGGAAGGTGTTCGTGCGGGCTTGTGGAATGCCGCGCAGCCTATTCAGTAAAACCGGCTCGGGAAGACGCCTCGGCGGGACTGCGAATCCTGGCGAATGCTGTCCTTAAAGCGAGCGGGTGAAGAGGGATCGGCGGCGCCACCTTCCGACCCCTCCTGCCCGGTCCCGAACACCAGGGGATTGCCGCATCTCCAAGGCGGAGAGACCATAGTCGGCTTTGAGGGTCCTGGCAGCAGGGCGATTATCCCACTCTTAGGACAACGGCCGGCAGTGGCTCATCTGCCGAGTGGGGCAGAGCGGTCAAAGGTCTGCAAATCCTTGCACCCGACGGCAAAGGAAGCGGTGACGCGCAAAAGGCCTCATGAATCTTCATGCCAATGGGATCCGGCGCTCTGTCTGGCATGTGTCGCAACCACACGATGGTCCGGAGTGGGTCAAACTCGGTAGGAGCAAACGTTCGAACGAAAGTCCGCTCATCCCAGCAGTGCGGAAGTACGGCTAAGGTCAGCCCCGTGCCAGGAGCAGTCCTTCGCTCTGCTTTCTATCCCCCTCCCCTTGCTTTCATGGCGTGACGCGCACAGCACCGGTCCAGAAGGCGGGTTATTGCATCCGCTTAACCGCCGGCAGCCTATAGGACCCATCGAGTACCGGCGTCTCCGGCCCGTAGAAGCGCATGGTGAGATTGAAGGGGCCGGACGGCGCGGGCAGCCAGTTCGAGGTGTCGGCCGGGCGTTCCTTCTGGATCAGGATCGTCAGCGACCCGTCCGCGTCCGGCTTCAGTCCCTCCGTCATGCTGCCGAAACTGTAGCGACCGAAGTCGTTTTCCACGAACAGCATGTCGGAGCCGTACATCGCCACGTTCCAGAACACCGAGACGGGCGGCAGCCTGCCGGCATCGAAACGCAAGACGTATTTCCGTTCTCCCGTCAGAGCCTCGCCTTTGTCGTCGACGGCCGTGTTGGGATAGAGCACCTGGTCTGAGAGCTGGGCGCCCAGCTCGTACTTGATCAGCGCGGCGCGCAGGCCAGGATCGTAGCCGGCCCGCCCTCCGGCAAAAGTGTACTTCCAGCCGTTGGCCGTCTCGCCCGCCGCCTCCCATTTGCGATCGACGATCTGCTCGCCCGCCTTGGCGGCACGGACTAGGCCGCGCCGGGTCGGCTCATCCAAGGTCTGCCACTCGAACCCCTTGCCGACGCTCAGCCCGATCTGGCGGAACGAGGCGACGAGCGCGTCATCAAAGTCGGCTGAGGCCGGAAGCCTTTGGCTCATCGCATGGCCGAGTTCGTCGAAGAAGCGGATCTCCTCCGGGGCCTTGCTGTCGTAGGCCGCCATCATCGGCCGCTCAGCCGGCGGCTTGTGAGCCAATCCCTCGCGCAGGTAGGCCGAGAGCGGCATCAGATGGAAGCCCTTCTGGGCCTCCACGGCCTTGGGCAGGTCAGCCGCGCCCTTGGTCAGGATGCGAACCGCCGCCACGCCGATCTTAGTGCGCATCCTCACCTCGGTCATGTCGCCAGGCACGGTGCCGGCAAAGTCCGGGCCGGTGATGAGGTAGACGCCCGGTTGCGCCCCCTTTGTGCCGCCGATGTTGCGGACGACCTCGTCGAAGCTGTCGCCGATCTGCACGATGTACCAGCGTGGCTCGGTCAGGGCGGGCACGAACACCACGACCGGCTCAGCCGTGAGATCCAGGGTCGCGTAGGCATCGACCGTGACGTTGTTGGGCGTGACGACGAACCTGTCCTTGGCGGTCTTGAGTTCGGGATAGCGCCGGAAGTCGTTGAGGTAGCTTCCTCCGACGGCAACGGACTTAGGGGTCGATTGGCCGTAGTAGCGGAGCGGATAGCCCCACAGGAAGGCTTGCAGGCCGACCGCGTAGGCATTCTCCTCGCGGGCCTGCTCGGCAGACAGCGCGGTGCCAGCTCCCGGGGCGGACTGGGCCTGGACGGCCTGAGGCACGACCGATGCCGTCAGCAGGAAGGTTGCCGCGATTGGTAGAATGAGTTTTCGCATAGCGTGTCCTCAGGTCATTGTGCCGCGACCTTCTCGATGTCCGGCAGCTTCCACGTCTTGTCGAAGAATGCCTTTGTCGGCGCATAGGCGCGGAACATGACCTCGAAGGCGCGCTGCGGATCGGTCGGGATCCAGTTCGGCTCCTTGCCCGCCGGCGCTGCCGGGCCGAGGTAGACATCGACCGAGCCGTCGGCGTTCTTCTGCATTTCGGGGATCTGCGATGAGCGGCTGGCTCGCGGCATGTTGCGGATGAGAGTGTGCCTTTGCCGGTCATACGCCGTCAGCGACCAGTATTGCTCAACAGGCGGATTCGCTGGAACCGTCATCCGATAGGTCTTGCCCCCGTCGAACGGATTGCCGTCCTTGTCTCTGAGGCTGACCAAGTAGAACTGGCCGGTGCCGAGGCGCTTAAGACCGACGAACGCATAGGTATAAGTCATGCCCCGCGCATCGACCGGGTATTTGTCAGGATCATCGAAATCCGACTGAACCGCTGCGATCATCTCAGGCGACGCCAGCGAATTCCAATGGCTCCCGGGATAGAAGGGTGGAAGTCCGGTGTCGTATCGCGCTTCGAGCCATGCTTGCGCTTCCCTGGCGCCGGTTTCCAGCGCCGCCTTGGTTTTGGCATCCGGATTGAAGGTTTTTCCCTTTTCGATCCCGAGCGTGCGCAGCACATCGATCATCGCGCGGTCGCGCGACAGCCACGGCTCGCTCTGTACCACGCGGTCGAGCGAGGTGAAGAAGCTCGCGTCGTAGCGAATTGTGGAATCGAACAGAACGTCCGCGGCGTCGGCGAAGACCGTATGCGGCGGACTGGCGGCCTGCGATAGCGGATATAATTTCACCTTTTTGCCGTAGGCCACCGATCGGGCGATGTCGGCCTCGCTGTGGCTTTTTAGGTTCGAGCGCAGCAGCGCATAGCCGCCGTATGTGGTGGAACGCAGCGCGATGTAGCCGACAGGAACTGAACCCGTGTACCCCGGTGGCAGCACCAGATATTTCCCGCCCTTACCGGCGTCGGCGCCGGACGGGCCGGCGTCTTCCAGCGGCACCTGCCAGAAGTCCACGATGTTGCCGTTCAGCGATCCGTCCTCGCCCGCCGCTGGAATTTCTAGCACGATCGGTCCGGCATCCTTGGTATTGAAGAACGCCATGAGATAGATAGCGTCCGGATTGGGCGTGAGTGTCTGATTGCGCCAATCCAGTGGGCGCGACCAGTAAACGATTTGGTTCATTTTGCCGGTCGTCTTGTTGAGCATCTCCTGAAGCATCAGGTCGGTGTTGACCGCCGCCATGCCCCAATTCATGGCCTCGATGGCACGGCGCTCGACGGCGCGGGAGGCCAGATCGGCGGATGTCCCTGACGGTTGCGCTTGTACGACCGTCGCGAAGCCAACGATGGCGAGGACGGCGCCCACCAGTCCTGTCCAGCAGTCCCTGATCATCGCGGACCTCTTCCGTTCATCGGATCACGGCATGCGAGGAGACCAGCGTGCCTCGGTGCCCGGCTCAATCATTTCCAAAATAGGTGACTTGCTGATGTCAGGTATCGGGTGAAACCCTGATATCGAGACAGACTAGACCTGAAAGCTCATGTGTCCCGAAGGTCCGCAGCGGGTGTGCGCCGTGACAAGGCGGCGCTTTCCAGTGGGTGCAAGTCCCACCCGGCCACCGCTCCAGCCGGAAGCAACCGGAGCAGTCATGGAGGTAACGAAATGGCTGAAGCCTTCGGATAGCGGGTCACGAATTGGTGACCGCGCGAGTGTGCAGGCCGCAACGTGAGTGAACGCTGAGCAAGCCTCGAAAAGGACGATGTGCAGGCCGACCCGACAACCCTTTCGGGGAAGGCTGATACGGCTGGGTGAATGAGCAAAGAGTACGCCCAGGCGCTGCACCGGGGTAGTGGCGGCAGCATGGACACAAGGAAAGCGCACGCAACACGGGAAGCCCCAGGACGTGGTCAGGGATGACCAACCGGAGGCCCGCGAGGGACAGGCCGGGCGCCCTGGGGTGGCGGAGAGGTCCGTAGTACCGCTGAAGCCAGTCAACGCTGGTCGAGGAAAGGGACCTCAGTTCAAGACAGACGCAAGACGTGGTGAGGGATCTGGAGATTGGGCAACCTATCAACTCCAAAGAGTGTTCAGAAACTGCAGACGGCGTTGCACGCGAAAGCGAAGGCAGAAGCCGGTTATCGCTTCTACGCCCTGTACGACAAGATCAGCCGCGAGGACATTCTGGCGCATGCCTATGCCCAGTGCCGCTCGAACAAGGGCGCACCGGGTGGCGACGGTCAGGACTTTGCGGACATCGAGGCGTATGGGGTCGAGCGGTGGCTGGGTGAACTGGCGCTTGCGCTCAGGCAGGAGACTTACCGACCGGACCCGATCAGACGCGTGTTCATCCCGAAGGCCAACGGCAAACTCAGGCCGCTGGGCATCTCGACCGTGCGGGATCGGGTCTGCATGACAGCAGCGATGCTGGTGCTGGACCCGATCTTCGAGGCCGACCTTCCACCAGAACTCTACGCCTACCGGACTGGGCGCAATGCCCAGCAGGCGGTGATCGAGGTGGAAGAGCTGCTGTTCCGAGGCCATCCGGACGTCGTGGACGCCGACCTCGCGGACTACTTCGGGAGCATTCCCCATGCCGAGCTGATGACGTCAGTGGCGCGCCGCATCGTTGATCGGCGCGTGCTGCACCTGATCAGAGGGTGGCTGGACTGCCCCGTGGAAGAAACCGACACACGAGGACAGACGACACGGACAACGGAGGCGCGCGATCAACGGCGCGGCATCCCGCAGGGTTCACCCCTCTCACCCTTGCTGGCCAATCTGTACATGCGCCGGTTTGTGCTGGGATGGAAGAAGCTCGGGCTGGAGCACAGCCTCGGCAGTCGCATCGTGACCTATGCGGATGACCTCGTGATCCTGTGCAGGAAGGGCAAAGCCGAAGAGGCCTTGCACCGGCTGCGCGAGATCATGGGCAAGCTGAAGCTGACGGTGAACGAGGAGAAGACACGCATCTGCAAGGTTCCGGAAGGTGAGTTCGACTTCCTGGGATACACGTTCGGACGGATGTATTCGGCGAGAACCGGCCAGGCCCGCCTGGCGCAACGGCCCTCGAAGAAGAGCATCCGGCGCGCGGTCGAGAAGATCCATGCGCTGACCGCCCGAGCGGGAACATGGCAAGAGACCACAGTGCTGGTGGGCAAGTTGAACCGCACGCTACGCGGATGGGCGAACTACTTCTCAGTAGGCACCGTCAACCCGGCGTACCGGGCGCTCGACACCTATACAGCGGTGCGGTTGCGCCGGTGGTTGCGCTCCAAGCATAAGGTCAGGCGACGCAAGGGCGGGGCTTATCCCCTCTCGCATCTTTACGGGCACTTCGGGCTCGTCCGCCTGAGCCGGCTTGGGCACGACGTGCCGTGGGTGAAGGCGTGAGGTCTTGTCCGAGAGCCGGATGCGGGAGATCTGCATGTCCGGTTCGATGAGCGGGGTGTGGAAACGGAGCAACGGCTCGGCTAGTGAGGCACCGCTCGGCGAAAGCGGCGGAAACAGATAGGCTGATCCTACCGCCACCGCGCCACACCTCGACTCTACCAAAGAGTAACGACCAGCAAATGAAATGAAGGTCCGTTTACCGCGTCATGAGCTGACCAAAGCGTTTCTTCCAGGAAGTGCCATTTCATGACCGTCGGGAGTTCACGGTGTCCGGGCCAAAGATGCTCGTTGAGATTTGATGGGCAACTGGGTTGACGATCGTCGCGCTTGGATTGTGGGGCGTTGGGCCGGCAGAATGGTTGCGGCCAGCAGCGACCCCGCGAACCGGCTCTGGTATGTGGGTGCCGCGCTGGCTGAGATCGCCGGCTGTTTTGCCTTTCGGTCCTATTTCCGTCTCGGACAATCGGTGTGGTGGCTGCTCCCCGGCATGGCATCGCTCATCGTGTTTGCTTGATGTCTGATCCTGGTTGACGCTGATGCTGCGGGGGGCGCCTATGCAGCCTATGGTGGGATCTACATCGCCGCGTCGCTTGGTTGGCTATGGCTTGTAGAGAACCGTCAGCCCGACCGCTGGGATCACCGGCGCCGTGTTTGCCTGGCCGGTGCGGTCATCATTCTGCTCGGCCCGAGGGACTGACAGCCGGAACTGGATCAGGACTCGTCCTCGTTCGAGCGAGGGTCGACCGGGATCGGCACGGCGTAGAGTTCCAGGCGATGGCTGACCAGCCGGTAACCGAGTTGCCGCGCGATCTCGTGTTGCAACCGCTCGATCTCGGCATTCCGGAACTCGATGACGCTGCCGGTTTCGAGATCGATCAGGTGATCATGATGCGTCTTCGACGCCGGCTCGTACCGGGCATGGCCGTCGCGGAATTCACGCCGCTCGAGGATGCCCTCCGCCTCCAGGCGCCTGACCGTCCGGTAGATGGTGGCGAGTGAAATATGCGGGCACTGCGTCACCACGCGGCGGTGCAGTTCGAACACATCGGGATGATCCTGGGCCTCCGAGAGAACCCGGGCGATCAGGCGGCGCTGATCCGTCAGTCTCATCCCCTTCGCCCGACACTGGGACTCGATGCGGTTTGCCCCCGATAATGCAGCGGGTCCCCGCGAGCCTCCGGCCCACGCCCGTGTCCGGCGGTTGGCCCTGATCCTGTCGCCCGGGGTTCCCGGGCGAGTATGCTTCGTCCCGCGAGCCGTCATCGAACCCGTCCCTCGCTTGCTAGACCTTCACCAGGACGGCGGTGGCATACATCAGCGAAAGACCAGCCACGAGCCCGCCGAACACGCTGACAGGGACCGCCCCGCTTTTCCATCGGTCGTCCAGACGCCAGAGATAGACCCCAACTTCGACGATGACCTGAAGAATGGCCCCGGCTCCGACCGCCAGCGCCAGGGCCGCCCATTGCGGGCTGTAGGCGAGGCTTCCGAACCACATCCCCAGGATGGCCGGGGCTCCCGCCAGCAAGGCCAGCCAGACGAAGGCGGAAAGCGGCGGAGGCTCCTTCACCAGCGGCGCGGCGATCCCGACGCCTTCGGTGATGTTGTGGAGCGTGAAGCCGAGCACGAGGAAGGTGCCGAGCCCTGCGGCTCCGGCCGTGAAGGCGGCACCGATCGCGAGGCCCTCACCGAGGTTGTGCAGGCCGATCCCAATCGCGATGGCTGTCGCCAGCCCCAGCCCGGTCGGGGTGCCCCGGCGTCGGCCGATGACCCACAGCAGGAGAAAGCTGATGATAGCCGCAAGCACCACCATCACATGACCCTGAAAGGCGACGGCCGCCTCCCCGGCCAGCTCGAGTGCGTCCTCGAGCGAGTCGACGAACAGGAACGCGAGCAGGCCGATGGTGAGGGCGAGCAGGAAGCTCATGCCCTGTGCCCCGACCCCGCGCAGCACCGGGTAGAACATCAGGCCGATCGCAACCGGCACGATGCCGACAAAGGCGCCCAGCACGGCCTGCGGCACGAGCTGGCTCGAGTGAGCCTCCGGGGTGCGCACGGCCACCGGGATTTCATGGTCGAAGGTCGTCCCGGTTTTCGTCACGACCCGGACCTCATGCGCCTCGCCGAGGGTCCAGGGGAAAGGGATGTGGATCCAGGCGGTCGCGAGCCGGGCAAGATCGCCGGGCGGATCTTGGACGAAGGTCCAGTAGGCGTCATCCACCTGCACCTGCGCGATGGTGATCGGCTCGGAGCCGCCGGCCCGCACGCGGAGGTGAATGCCGGTATTGTCGAGGATGCGGCGCTCGAACGTCAGCCGCTCGACGGGCGGCGCGCCGTTGTTGAAGGCCCGCAACGGATCGGACACCGCGAGCCACGTGGCTACCAGTCCAAGCAGGAACAAGGGCAATGCGATCCACAGCACGAATGCGTATCCCGGCCGTACCGTGGGCGGACGTGGCGAAGCAACAACCGTTTCAGGACCCGCGCGATCGTTCATGCGGCCGCCTCCACCACATCGAACATGCCCATCCAGCCGAGCTCGGTGAACTCGGCCTGGTGGGCGTGGAACATGTACAGGCCTGTCTCATGCGCGCGGTAGGTGAACTCCAGGATGCCGCGCTGCGCCTGGCACTGCATCACCGTATCGATGGTGCGCAGCGTCGGCGTCAGGGTCGTGCCGTGGTCGTAGTAGTCGAAGAAGTTGCCATGCAGGTGCAGCGAGTTGATCGGGTCGAACTCAACCACATTGATGAGATAGATGCGGACCGGCCTGCCGCGGATGACGGTAATCGGGTGCTTGGCGTAGTGATGCGCGACCGTGTTGACGGCGTAGACCTCGTTCTCTCCATCGAAGTTGGTGTCGAAGCCGTTCATCACCATGACGAACTCCTGCCACTCCCGGTTCTCGGGCGTACCGAGGAGGCGGGAGCGGGCTACGTCGGCTTGCTCGGGATGACGCGCCGGATCGGGATCGATGATGAAGGCGCCGTACATGCCCTTGTGGATGTGCCGCTTCAGCGGCAGGGCATGGCAGTGATAGAGATGGCAGCCGAAGGGAAGCGCATCGAACTCGTAGATGAATTCCTCGCCAGGACCGATTTCGCCCGCTCCGGGAATGCCGTCCATGCGGGCCGAGTGGATGCCGTGGAAATGGATGGAATGGCGGTGCGACCCGTTGTTTTGGAAGATGATGCGAACGCGGTCGCCTTCGGTTACCCGCAGGCTGGGGCCGGGGACCCGACCATTGTAGGTCCAGGCCGGAAAGAGGATGCCCGGCGCGATCTCGATCTCCTTGTCCTCGCCGATGATCTCGAAGGTTCGCAGCGTGCGCCCGTCCGGCAGACTTGAGACCACGCCGGTGTTCCAGTCCGTCAGGAGCGATGTTGGGTCGAAGCCGTTGCGGGCGTTGCCGACGTCGCCCACCGTGATCATATGGCCGTGCGCGCCGTGATGACCGGCCCCATTCGCATCGTAGGGTGGTGCGGAACCACGCTCTGCATGCGAACTCTGACCGGTCGCCGCTGCTCCCCCGATAAGGAAGCCGCTTGCCGTGGCGAGGCTGCCCCAGAGAAGGTGACGTCGGTTGACGGTCTCTCGCAGCCAATTGCGCATGGCGCACGACCTTGTCGCTCTTGCAAAGCATTTGCAGCATATCGCGTTTTGGGGGTTAGCTCAAGAACTTGCCTTCGGCTGTTTGGGGTCGCATCGAATTTGTCGCGGCTTTACGGGCCCAAGAGCGGCTCCGGATGCGTTAACCTGAAGTCCCCGGCAGCAATCGCTCTGGAAAGGAAAGGCCATATGGGCGAGACGTGCTGCCCACGATGTTCCTGCGACGCAGCATCCGTCCTGAGCTTCGCCACGCATGATGGTGGCTTCGCCGCCACCGTTCAGTGCCACGTCTGCGGCTTCGAGACGATCACTGACCATGGTTTCCAGGACGAGCGGACCGCCCGCGAGGCCGCAACCCATGCCTGGTTGGAGGGAACGGTACCCCTCCCCTTAACGCCTCGCACTTGATTTCGGCATACTTCCGGGATGTGCCGAGAGCGGGAAGTTCGTCACGGTGGGTATCCTCAGGGTGCTCATCGGCGCGCTGATACACGCAGGTGCGGGATCATCGTTTCCTGTCGGCCGCCCTTGGATTTCACCGCCGACAGCTTCGGTGCCGTCTTGCCTAATCCTTGAAAGGGGTTTCGGTTGATCGGGCGCTCGTTCACCCTGGTGTAACACCCTGGCCGATCTCCTGAGGACAACCGCCGGCGGCTCAGGCCGTGGTGTTGCCGGAAGGTGTCGGCTAAGGCACAGGCTGAGCGGCTACGGTAGAATGCATCCATGACGCCACGACCCATCGCCACCGCTCCGCACGAGGACGACCACCCTCTCCTCCTCTTCTGCCCCCATCAGGGCGGCTGGCACACCGGCGTCTGGTTTCGCGGCAAGTGGCTGGCCTATCTGGATACGAGTGTCGTGCTTGAGCCTTCGCATTGGCTGCCGGTCCCCCCTGACCCACCGGATGGCGAGTGATCGATGTTTGCCGTCTGGCAATGGCAGGTGTTTCGCTTGAAGCGGACATTTTGCCCGCGGCGTGACCCTGTCCTGCGTCACAGACATGTGCACCGGGCTGGTGCAGGATCCATATACTGTGCCCGGGCTGGATCCCGTCCTGACTACATGGTGCTCGCGGCTCGGTTCTGGACGCCCAAGCGGAGGATGGAATGGACGAATCGATGGGGGAGAAGCGACGCCATCCCCTCAGCCGGGAAGCCATTCAGAACGGCTTCGTCAGTGAGCTGATCGCGCGCTCGGGAACCAGCCTTCGGGTGCTGAGCGATGAGGAACGCCGTAGATCTCTGGACGCGACGCTCGCTGCTCAACCCACTCAGGGTGATGATGTCTGGCTGTTTGCCTATGGCTCGCTGATCTGGAACCCAGCCTTCCACTACATCGAGCGGCAGCCCGTCCTGATCCGGGGCTGGCATCGGCAGTTCTGCCTGTCCACGCCTATCGGACGAGGAACGCCTGCGCGCCCCGGCCTGGTTCTCGGGCTGGATCGCGGCGGCGCGTGCAAGGGCGTGGCCTTCCGCATCGATTGCGCCGAGGCGAAGGCTGAGCTTGAGTTGGTCTGGCGGCGTGAGATGGTGACGGGAGCCTACGTCCCCCGCTGGGTCAGGCTGCACGGTCCAGGCCTGATCCACGACACGCCCGGTATTGCCTTCACCATCAACCGCGCGGCGCCGAACTACGTGCGTCCCGTATCGGAGGATGCCACGGCCCAGGTGATTGCGACCGCTTGCGGGGCGCTCGGCTCCTGCCGGGACTATCTCTTCGACACGATCCACGGCTTGGAAGGCTTCGAGATCCAGGACCGCCATCTCAACCGAGTTGCGCGCTTGGTGAGCGAGTACCGGGATCGCGCCACCGACAGCCCACCTCAAGCTTCTGGTGAACTCCCGATGACCGGTCCTGGCACTGGCTGATGGCAGATATCGACGGCGTGTCTTCATCGACTCGTCCGTGGTTACGATGGTCCCGCGAGCCGTGCTCGCAAGATTTGCGGGATTCGGTAGCAAACGCCCCCAGACTTAATGGAGATTATCCCGCGACCCTTCATTATCTCATGGCCGTTGAGGCCCTGAAGGACAAGGATCCGACCAAGGTCATGGCCAGGATGAAGGAGGTGTCGACCGACGACCCGGTGTTCGGCAACGGCAGCATCCGGCCGGACGGGCGCAAGATCCATGACATGCACCTGGTCGAGGTCAAGAAGCCCGGCGGTTCCAAGGGCGAGAGGGGCCTCTACAAGCTCCTCGCCACCGCTCCTGCCGACCAAGCGATCCGCCCTCTCAACGAAGGTGGCTGTCCCTTGGTGAAGGGCTGATCGGCAGAATCGGGCCCCCAACGTGGCAGGCGCCTGGTCGACCCGCAGTCTGGGCTGGTCAGCTTTGCGGCAGCGCCGGCCGGGCGTATGATCGCCATTCGCCCGGCGGATCGCCTTACCTCTCTTCTCGGAGGCGGCTATGAACAGGCTTGGAACGCTCGGTGTCGTGGCGTTGGCGTACGTTCTGCTGGAGGGAGGCCCGGCAACCTCGATCGAGACCGAGACCGACATCAACGTGGTGACGGGCCTGGATTTCTCCCATTCCGTCAGCCTGGACGAACATTGGATCGTACAGGAGGGGCTCGCCAAGGCGCTCCTTTCGCCCGAGGTCATCCGCGCCATTCAGCATGGCCATCATGGCCGGATCGGCTTCGCCCTGTTCGGCTGGCATACCAAGACCCTGCCTATGCTGCCGTGGATGCTGATCGGCTCGGCGGACGATGCCAGGGTAGCCGTCCAACAGATCAGGGCAGCATTCTCCGAACAGATCGCCACCGAATCGACCCTGCGCCGGGTGGAGCAGCGCTTCGGCAGGCCCACTGATCTCTCCCGTGCCTTGTCGTCCGCGTCGGACATGCTCAAGGCTGCGCCCTTCCGGTCTACACGCTCGGTCATCAACATCATCGGGAATGGTCCCGACAATGTGGGTGCTGACGCTCAAGGAGCGCGGAATGCGACGCTCGCTCTTGGCTTCACGATCAACGGGGTCGTGCTGGGGCAGGATCCTGATGTGATCGAGTATTTTCAGCAGAAAGTCGTAGGCGGTCCCGGCTCCTTTGTCGAACACGTGCCCTCAAGCGAGTTGATGGCCCGAATCCTCACTCGAAAGTTCATCAACGACATCGTCATCGGGTTCGCTGATGGCTCCGAACCGGAACCCGACCACTGAGAACGGTGCCATCGCAAGTCTGCCGCTCCTATAGGGCCGAGTAGTCGGTATGAGAGCCACTCGTTGCAGTCCATGTCCCGATCATTGATGAAGTTAATGCAGGACGATTATCTATTTCGCCCCGACACCGACTTGGTGTTGGTGGTGCCTGCTACCGAATGCCGAAGATTTGTCCCGTTCAGGCTCAGTCAGGAGCACCGATTCCCCGTCAGGAAGACGCGGGCCATCTGGCGGCGCTTGGACGTGCGGAGACCTTTGTTGCGCAGGAGATGCACTCCCCGGCAGGAGCACCGAAACTCATCGGGGACGCTTGGTGAGCTGATGGTTGTCGCGTTCCAGAACGTCCTCCACCACAAGTCGACCAATGCCCGGACATGGAACGGGCCCGGTCGCTGGACGACGGGCCCGTGGTGACCCGCAGGTCACACGTCACTGACGATGTTCCGGATGATCCGGTCAAAAGGCTCAAATTGTGGAGCTGAGACAGGCGCCTCAAACGCACGAAGCTGGGAGAGGCGCTCGCAGCCCAGGCGGATTATCGATTGCAGCCTCCCTTTCAGCCCAAGCCGTGGTGGGTGCGCGGTTCAGGCGAGTGCGTGAGCGGGGCTGCTTGAGGAACCCACGGGTGAAAGCCACCCCACTCCAACTGTCAGCCTGCACCGCCTCTGACGGAGATGCTTTAACCCAGGTCAAAGAGAGCCACCGAAATCAGGCGCCAGGCATCCCTTCTCTGTGCGGAGCATCCCGAAATTTAACCTGGATGATAGCAGCACCTCCGAAAGAGCGGCACGGATGCCTTGGCTCAAGCGAGGGCGCCCATGCCACGATACCTTTTCAACGCTTACAGCGGCCTGTGCCATGCGCGGGATTTCGAGATCCTCGACCTGCCTGACCTGGATGCCGCCTGCGCTCAGGCACACAGGGTGGCCCGACAGTTCCGCGCCTACCTGCCCGGCACCCTGCGCCGGGAGGATCTGACGATCGAGATTGTGGAGGAGACGGGCCAGGAGTTCAGGGCCATGCGGTTTGATTCCGTGACGTAGCGGTCATCGTCGCCAGGGTCGGAATCCGATATCCACCGTTCCAGGTAGCCATCATCGGGCAGTGACGAACGGCACCTTCCCGATCGCATCCGTGATCACCAGGATCTGGCCCGGCTGGATGCGGCCTGCGATGATGTCCATCCACACCGCCGCAGCCCGATCCGGGTCGGGGGCGATCTTCACGTCAGGCAGCTCGAGCCCGACGGCGTCCTACATCATCCGATCGCCCACGCGATGGTGGAAGAAGTAGCGGGGCATGGAGCCTCCCAGCGTCATGCCACCACCGTCCTGTGGTTTTTGGAACTCGTCTATGATCCAGGTTAGAGTTTGGAGCTGTCATACCCGCAGATGCGGGATCATCCTTTCCTGTCGGCCGTCCTTGGTTCTCACTGGTACCCGATCAGACTTGCCCCGACCGTCCGGGATCGCTACACACGCGACCATGCCCGAACCTTCGAGTAGTCTCGCTGCCGCCCCATCCCCGGATGAGGGCCCCGAACCTCGACAACGGTTTTCCGAGGTCCTGAGTGATCTCGCCAGCCGCCCCAGCCCAACCATCGCCATCAACGATGTGCTGGGCGCCTTCGGAGATCGGGCCTTCGGAGCCCTGATGCTCGTCTTCGCAGCCCCCAACATTTTGCCGCTCCCACCGGGTACGTCGGCCGTCCTGGGAGCGCCGCTTCTCTTCATCACCGCGCAGGTGATGCTCGGACGCCCGACCCTTTGGATGCCCGCCTTCATTCGCGAGCGTTCGATCCAGCGCGACTCCTTCGCCCTGCTGACAGCCAAGCTCAGTCCGGTCCTTGCCCGCGGCGAGCGGTTCCTCAAACCTAGGCTGCCGTTTCTCCTGCATCGCGCCCCGGAGCGGATCGTCGGCGCGGCCTGCCTGCTGCTTGCCCTCATCCTTTTCCTGCCGATCCCGTTCGGCAACATTCCGCCGGCCTTTGCCATCGCGGCCTTCTCGCTTGGCATCCTCGAGCGGGATGGCATGGCCACGATCATCGGCTGGCTCGCGACGGTCGGCAGCATCCTGATCCTCGTCGCGATTTCGTCCGCGATCCTTGCCGGAATCCGCGCCTTTCTCGACCAGTTGTGGGTTCTCATCGGATGACACGTTTCGTGCAGAACCGTCCGGCAACCACATTTAGGACTTCGGAGCGGTGCCCCAAACACCGGAAGATCCCGTGCTCGAACTCGGCATAGCTTTCCTTCTGATCGGCCTGAACGGCCTCTTCGCCCTGTCCGAACTGTCCATCGTCTCGGCCCGCAAGGCCCGCCTGAAGACGATGGCCGACAGCGGACGCGCGGGTGCCGCCACAGCCCTCAGGCTGGCGGAGGATCCCGGACGGTTCCTGTCGACAGTCCAGATCGGCATCACCCTCGTCGGCATCCTGGCAGGCGCCTTCTCCGGCGCAGCACTTGGCGACCGCCTCACCCAGATCCTGCTCGATCAGGGCATGCCCGAGCGCGCGGCTGAACCACTCGGCTACGGCCTCGTGATCGGGACCATCACCTATCTCTCCGTCGTGGTGGGTGAACTCGTGCCCAAGCATCTGGCGCTGAAGAACGCTGAGGGTATCGCCTGTACGGTCGCACCCCTCATGGCGCAGATCTCCCGGATCGGGGCTCCGGTCGTCTGGCTGCTCGATGCCTCGACCAAGCTGATCTTCCGCCTCTTCGGCCAAGGCACGGAATCCGACAGCGCCGTGACCGAGGAGGAGATCAAGACCATCATGGCCGAGGCGGAAACGGCCGGCGTGATCGAGACCGACGAGCGCAAGATGATCGCGGGTGTCAAGCGCCTCGGCGACCGGGCGGTGCGCGGGGTGATGACGCCACGCACCGACGTTGACTGGATCGATCTCGACGATGACGAGTTCGAGATCCGCGAGACCCTGATCAAGACCCCACATTCCCGCCTTCCCGTGGCCGAGGGGCATCCCGATAACATGCTGGGCGTCGTGCAGGCCCGGGAACTCCTGGCCGCCTCGCTGCGGGACGAGCCCCTCGACATCCGCAAGCACATTCGCAAGGCGCCGATCATCCCCGACACCCTTGATGCGCTGGATGCCCTGGAGGTGCTGCGGCAGGCCGAGGTTCCCATGGCGCTCGTGCACGACGAGTACGGGCATTTCGACGGCATCATCACCCCGGCCGACATTCTCGATGCCATTGCCGGGGCCTTCCGCTCCGACGAAGGCGAAGCCGAGCCCGAGGCGGTGCAGCGGGAAGATAGCTCCTGGCTCCTTGCCGGCTGGACGCCGGCCGACGAGATGGCCGAGCAACTCGGGATCGCCCTGCCGGAGCGGCGCAACTACGAGACCGTCGCCGGTCTGGTGATCGGCGAACTCCAGCACCTGCCCAGCACGGGCGAAGCTGTTGAGACAATGGGATGGCGTTTCGAGGTCATCGACATGGACGGCCGCCGGATCGATAAGGTGCTGGCCACCCGGGTTGAGGGCCAGGAGGCGGCCTGATGATGCGCATGCGACTTGCCGTTCTAATCGCCAGCCTCGCGCTGTCACCTGTCGTGGCAGAGGCTGCAGCCTGCAAGCTGGAGCACGCCACGTTCCGGCCGAAATACGCGCCCGAGCATTTCGAGATCCACAGCAGCCGCATCGGCAATGATTCCGTTTTTGATCTCATCGTCCGGAAGACTAACGAGACCTTTCGGTTTCGAGTCGACGTCGACGGGAGCACGGGGGAAGGAACAATCACCTCCGTTCCCGACGGAGCCGGCCACGATCCCGGGATCAGGACGGGCTTTCGGCTGCTGGATGGCAAGGGCCTGAGGACCGTCCCGATGGGAGAGATCGGCCATATGTCCTTCTACGATCTCGGACGGACGTTCGTTGACTTCCGTCTGCGGGGGCGCCGCAATCTAGAGCCTTACACGTCCCCACCCTCCGGTATCTGGCACGTGACCGCATGTCGACCGACCTAAAAACATCTAGGCTTCGGTGTTACCCACTTGCGGTGACGGGCCTCTCCGCCCCCTCGGAGACTGCTGGCGAAGAGCGGCGTTGGACTCAGCAATGACGCCGTGACGCAGGCCGGTTGCGAGGCCACTCCGGCGTCTTCCGGCGAGGGTGTGCCCGATCTTCTGGCGGCCGCCAAGTTCGACAGCCTGAATTGCACCATCGCGGTCCCCGGCCGGGAGGTCGGCACCACCTTCAGCTCCATCTGGCCTGACCGTCCGGTGATCTATGCCTCCGCGATCTCCGCGCCGCGCCTTTGAGGTGACAGCCCCTGGCAATTAGAGTTCTGTGCCGACATCCAACCGAGTGTGAACGCCGCGATCACCAGATAATACGCGGACATGGCCACTATGATCGGGGCGAGATACCCGGGAAGATGCTGAATGAGGAATCCAGAGCAGATCCCTCTACGATCCCTTGGAACTGTACAGGGAAGCATGGTTACTTCGCGTGGTTGAGGCTGATGAAGTCGCCGCTCCCGGCCAGCTTCAACATCGGCTTAGCGCGGAAGAGGGCTACCGCGGCATTAGGAGCTTCGATCCGCTGGGGTCACCACTTCCGCGAGTGCAAGGATACGGGTTGGTCGCACTTTGAGCTTACAGCTCGCTAACCGTGACAAGCGAGATCCTGCGGCCTTGTCCCATCAAGCGGCGTCAGCAACCCTATCGGCATAATCTCTTCATGCGTTTCAGCGGTCACTCAGCGATGGCGGCCTCTACCGAGGTCAGAGCCGTCATGTTCGTGATCCGCCGTACTGTGCTGGTGGGCGTCAGAATATGGACTGGTCGCCTCGCCCCCCAACAGGATCGGGCCGACCGTAATCCCCTGCCCGGCCAGCCTTGAGCACGTTGAAGGTGATGTTCGCCGCATCGAGGTTCGGCATCACCAGCAGGTTGGCTGCCCCGGTCAGGCGCGAGCCTGGGAACACCCGATCGATAATGCCTTTGTTGAGCGCTGCATCACCGTGCATCTCGCCCTCGACTTCAAGATCTGGCGCTTGCGTCTGGATCAGTTCCAGAGCCTGCCGCATCTTCACGGCCGAAGTCGTCTGAGCGCTCCCAAAGCTCGAATGTGAAAGCAGTGCTACTCGTGGCATCACGCCGAAGCGCCGGACCTCGTCGGCTGCCAGCAGGGCGATCTCAGCGATCTGTTTGGCGGTTGGGTTCTCGTTGATGTAGGTATCAGTGATGAACACTGTCTGGTTTGGCATCATCACCACATTCATGGCAGCCAGCGTGTTGATGCCGGGCTTCCGCCCAACGACCTCGGCCACCGGCTTCAGATGGGTTTCATAGGTCCCATAGGTGCCGCAGAGAAGTCCGTCCGTCTCGTGATGACGCAGCAGCATGGCCCCGATCGGGGCCGAGCTCGGCTTCGACGGCGCGGATGCCCGTCTCGCAGGCAGCGGAATCGGAGACGTCGAACTTGAAGACCGGGATGCCGGTCTCAGCTTTGAACTGGTTGGCGGCTTCGTCATTGCCGCCGTAATTGGCCGCAACTTTGTAGCCTGCGTCCTTCAAACCTTTTGAGATTGCGGCACCGATGCCACGAGTGCCGCCGGTGACCAATGCAACGCGCGCCATGTCTTGCTCCTTGTGAGATTCCATCCTGATAGGATCACTCCGGATCCCGTGTCGAAAGCAGCCCGGTTGATCCGGGCTGCTGGTGACTTAGCGCTCCAGGCACATGGCGACGCCCATGCCGCCGCCGATGCACAGGGTAGCGAGGCCCTTCTTGGCGTTGCGCCGGCCCATCTCGTGCAGCAGGGTCACGAGCACGCGGGCGCCCGAGGCGCCGATCGGGTGGCCGATGGCGATGGCGCCGCCGTTCACGTTCACGATCGACGGATCCCAGCCCATGTCCTTGTTGACCGCGAGCGCCTGGGCCGCGAAGGCCTCGTTGGCTTCGACGAGATCGAGGTCGGAGACCTTCCAGCCGGCCTTCTCCAGCGCCTTGCGGGAGGACGGGATCGGGCCCGTGCCCATGATCGCCGGATCGACGCCGGCCGTCGCCCAGGAGGCGATGCGGGCGAGCGGGGTCAGGCCGCGCTTCTGGGCCTCGGCCTCGGTCATCAGCACGAGGGCTGCCGCGCCGTCGTTGATGCCGGACGCATTGCCGGCCGTGACCGTGCCGTCCTTCGAGAAGGCGGGCCTGAGCTTCGCCAGGGATTCGACGGTGGTGCCGGCGCGGATATACTCGTCCTGGTCCACCACGATGTCGCCCTTGCGGCTGGAAATCGTGACGGGCGTGATCTCGTCCTTGAAGCGGCCTTCCTTCTGGGCCGCCTCGGCCTTGTTCTGGGAGGCGGTCGCGAACTGGTCCTGCTCCTCGCGGGTGAGCTGCCAGCGCTGGGCCACGTTCTCGGCGGTGGTGCCCATGTGATAGCCGTTGAAGGCGTCCATCAGGCCGTCCTTCAGCATGGTGTCGACGAGCTTGAAGTCGCCCATCTTGGTGCCGGAGCGCATATGGGCGGCGTGGGGGGCGAGCGACATGGATTCCTGGCCGCCGGCGACGATGATGTTCGCATCGCCATTGGCGATCTGCTGCAGGCCGATGGCCACCGTACGCAGGCCCGAGCCGCAGAGCTGGTTGAGCGCCCAGGCGGTCTTTTCCTGCGGCACGCCCGCGGCGATGGCGGCTTGGCGGGCCGGGTTCTGGCCCTGGCCTGCGGTCAGGATCTGGCCGAGGATGACCTCGTCCACTTCCGCGCCGTCGACCTTCGCCCGCTCGAGGGCCGCCTTGACGGCGATGGCGCCGAGCTCGTGGGCCGGGGTGTTGGCGAAGGCCCCGTTGAACGAGCCGACGGCCGTGCGCGTCGCTCCGACGATGACGATGTTAGTCATGGGTTCCTCTTTCGTGTTGTTCAGGGATTGCTTTATGGTGCCGGCACGTAGCTGCCGGACCTATCCTAGGCCAGACGATTCATGTTGCTGGCTCAGCGATGTGGATCATTCATTTTGAAGTCTGCTCTCGGTAGCGTATCGGATCGTGCTTGTGCTGTCATACGGTCGCCCTGCTAACAGCACAGTCGTGCCCAAGAAGCTGCCTTGCGAAAGGCAGCTGCATCGTACCTGAGGCTCAATCGGTAACTGCTACCTGACGAAACGCTTCACGGTGATAGGCGCGGAGTTTGTCCCGGACCTGCCGCTCGGAACATGACAAGCCGTGAAGCGAAAGATCGCGAGTGATCTTCCCGACGATGTCACCATCGCCGTCCATTTCGAAGTCGGCCCGGTGAACGTCGGTAGCATAGGACGAAAGATCGGCGTTCGACAAACCAAGGAGGCGGCCGGCCCACAGGCCCGCGAGCACATTTCGACGCGCGATCACGCTGTCACGGGTGTCGTTATCGAGACACCAGGGTGACGAACTCTGATTGAACGTCTTTGTGCCTGTCACATTCATCGAAGCTCTCCGTCAAAGGCTTAGCAATCAGCCAATTGGATTTGACAACCGTCATGTCATGACGATGAGCCTGTAGACGCCTCACCTGACACGAACCTGACAAACATGATGGATTTCTGCAGGGGAGCTATGCATGGACGTAACTCTTTCAGGGTTGCCTCCAGCGACAGGTCGCATATGTCCTACCCTGGAGAAAGGCGAAGCTCCGGTCCAATCACCAAGCCTCCGATCAAGCAGAAGCCTTATCATCCATAAAGAAGGACCCGGAAAGGCGGGTCAGACGCTCAAGGAAGCGCTCGGGCACCTATCCAGCTCCAGGATCGTCAGGTGAACCGATGAAGCAGACCCAAACCGAGACAGACGAGGCCCTCGCCCATATCAGGCGGAATACAGCCGCTCCGATCCAACGCTTCCTCGACTCAGTTATCGCTGCGCGGCTTGAGGAGACGGCCGGCCCGCCGAATAGAAAGCCAGTGAGGCCATCAAAGCTTGGCATTTTGGGCATGGCTAAGGGCTTAAGACGATCTTTTGAAACGCTTAGCTTCTTCCTGAAGAAAGATCTGTGCCTACAATCCGTTTCTCGCGTCATCCACCGCATTCGCCGGCGTCAGCAGCCGCGCAACGAACCATAAGCGTGGTCGCAAACCTCCCCATTTGAGAACGCCCTTCTAGCCGATAACCGCCTACGCTTCCCTGCTCTTGTTCGCCCCAGAAGTTAGTCAGGTTGCTGTCAGGTTCATCCCTTAGGACGGCTCCTGCGACTGCATCAAGCAGCCGGAGTGAACCTTCACCATCCTGGGAGGATGATCCATGATCCACTTTCGCCCACGCCTGTCACGGGCATTGATTGTCGCTGCAACGGCCCTATTCGCTACCTCCGCCTTTGCTCAATCCGAACTGAAACTTATGGCGCCAGCGGCGCCGGGCGGCGGCTGGGACCAGACGGCCCGCTCGATGCAGCAGGTCCTGATGCAGTCTGGCATCGCCAAGAGCGTGCAGGTCACCAACGTGCCGGGTGCCGGCGGCTCGATCGGCATCGCCCAACTTGTCAACAACTCCAAGGGCGACGGCCACCAGCTCATGGTCAACGGGTTCGTCATGATGGGCGCGCTCCTGACCAACAAATCGCCGGTCACCTTAGAGCAGGTGACGCCAATTGCCCGCCTCACCGCTGAGGCCGAAGCCATCGTCGTTCCGCCAGGCTCGCCAATCAAGTCGGTCCAAGACCTCGTGGCCGCCATCAAAGCCGACCCGTCGAAGGTCACCTGGGCCGGCGGCTCGGCTGGCGGTGTCGATCACATCGCCGCAGGTCTTTTCGCCAAGGCCGCAGGGGCCGACCCGACCAAGATCAACTACATCCCGTTCTCTGGCGGCGGCGAAGCCCTCGCAGCAATCCTCGGTGGCAAGGTCACCGCCGGCATTTCGGGACTCGGCGAATTCGAAAGCCAGATCAAGGCTGGTAAGCTGCGCCTGATCGCGGTTACCGCGCCGACCCAGCGCGAGGGCATGGCAACGCCCACCCTGAAGGACCAGGGGGTTGATCTCGAGATCACCAACTGGCGTTCCGTCGTGGCTCCTCCTGGCATCAGCCCAGAGCAGCGCAAGACCCTGACTGAGACCATCGGTAAGCTGGTGACGTCTCCCGCTTGGCAGGAAGTCCTCAAGCAGAAGGGTTGGGACGATGCCTATCTCTCAGGCGATGAGTTCGCAGCCTTTCTGAAAGCGGAGAATGCTCGGGTTCATGAGGTTCTCACCTCCATCGGCCTTGTGAAGCCCTGATCGTCAACAGCCGACGGGCGCGTTTCGGCGCGCCCGCTTGAATCGCATGAATCGCGGAGATGCCAATGTCCAAAGTCCAACAGGTATCAATGTCCAGTATACAACGCCGCACGCGCCTGGACGTCGCCGGACTCGTGATTGCCGGCGGGCTGTTGCTGCTATCGGCTCTGGTCTGGTGGGACATGACCAAGCTTCAGCTTCTGTCCCCCTACGATGTCGGCCCAAAGGCCATGCCGGTGATTGTTTCAGCCGGCCTTGCCCTGCTGGCCATAGGGAATGGGATCAGCGCCGTCCGGGGCGACCTGCCGGCCCGCGACAGCCTCGACTGGAGGCCGATCATCCTGATCCTCGGCGGGCTCGTGGCCCTGATCACTCTCATCGCGATTGGCGGCGGCTTCATGATCGGCACTGCCATCCTGTTCGCCACGACGTCTGCGGCGTTCGGACGAAAGGCCTTCCTGATAGATCTGCTGATCGGGGCTGTGCTCGCCGTCATCATCTACCTGCTCTTCGCCAAGCTCCTGACCCTGTCGCTCCCGGCAGGGCCGCTCGAGCGGCTTTTCTGAGGCCCGCCATGGAAGCCTTCGTCTCTCTCGCCAACGGCCTGTCCGTCGCGATCCAGCCGATGAACCTGCTCTTCGCCCTCATCGGCGTCCTGCTCGGCACCGCCGTCGGCGTTCTGCCCGGCATCGGCCCGGCCCTGACCGTGGCCCTGCTCCTGCCGATCACCTTCAAGCTCGATCCGGCAGGCTCGATCATCATGTTCGCCGGCATCTATTACGGCGGCATGTATGGCGGCTCGACCACTGCGATCCTGATCAACACCCCTGGAGAGAGCGCCTCCATGGCGACGGCGCTCGAAGGCAACCTGATGGCCAAGGCCGGCCGCGGCGGCCCGGCGCTGGCCACGGCGGCCATCGGCTCCTTCGTGGCGGGTACTTTCGCGACGCTGGGCCTAGCGCTGCTCGCCCCCTATCTCGTCGACATCGCCGTGAGCTTTGGCCCCGAGGACTACTTCGCCCTCATGTGCGTGGCCTTCGTCACCGTCTCGGCCACCTTCGGCGATTCCCCCGTGCGCGGCCTCACCAGCCTGTTCATTGGATTGCTGCTGGGCCTTGTGGGTATCGACATCCTCTCGGGCCAGTCGCGCCTGAGCTTCGGCGTGCCGGAGCTCTACGACAACATCGAGGTGACGACGCTCGCCGTCGGTCTCTTCGCGGTCGGCGAAGCGCTCTACGTCGCCTCGCGCCGGCACGTGCACGAGGAGAAGTTGGAGGCCGTCCGCGGCTCTCTCTGGATGACCAAGGAGGACTGGAAGCGCTCGTGGAAGCCGTGGCTGCGCGGAACGGCCTTCGGGTTCCCCATCGGCGCGCTTCCCGCCGGCGGCGCGGAGATCCCGACCTTCCTGTCCTACGCGACCGAGAAGCGGCTGACCAAGCATCCCGAGGAATTCGGCAAGGGCGCCATCGAGGGCGTGGCCGGTCCGGAAGCTGCCAACAATGCGTCCGCCGCCGGCACCCTCGTGCCGCTGCTGACGCTTGGCCTCCCGACCTCCGCCACCGCCGCCATGATGCTGGCCGGCTTCCAGCAATACGGTCTCAATCCCGGACCGCTACTGTTTGCCGAAAAGCCGGACCTGGTGTGGGGCCTGATCGCCAGCCTGTTCATCGCCAATGTCATGCTGCTGGTGCTGAACCTGCCGCTCGTCGGTCTGTGGGTGAAGCTGCTCGCGATCCCGCAGCCCTGGCTCTATGCCGGCATCCTGGTCTTCGCCACCATGGGCACCATCGCGGCCAACCCGTCGCCGGTCGAACTCGTCATGCTGACGATCTTCGGCGTGCTCGGCTTCCTGATGCGGCGGTTTGACTTCCCCATCGCCCCGGTGGTCGTGGGCCTCATTCTGGGACCTGTCGCCGAGAGCCAGCTGCGTCGCGCCCTCTCGATCAGCCTCGGCGATCCGATGGTGCTTCTCCAGAGCCCGATCTCGGCGACGCTCCTCGTCATCGCGCTGATCGCCCTCGTCGCACCTTTCGCCCTCAAAAGTCTCGGACGCTTCAAAGCCGTCGAGGACTGATCCGACCGCAGCATCCTCGGCCCCACCTCAGGAGTCGAGGATGCCCTATCTGAACACAGTAAAGGTCTGGCGCGTCTCGCAAGCGCTTTCAATGGCAGGAGGTCAAGCCCGTGGAAACGACAACGCCACCCATTCGCGAAGCGGTGATCCGGACCATCGCGATGCCCTCCGACACGAACCCGGCGGGCGACATCTTCGGGGGCTGGCTGATGGCGCAGATGGATCTTGCCGCCGGCAATGCAGCCGCGCGACGGGCGCGCGGCCGCTGCGCCACCGTCGCAGTCGACGGCATGGCCTTCCACAGTCCGGTACATGTCGGTGACGAGGTCTCCGTATATGCGGATCTGATGTCCGTCGGCCGCACGTCGATGACGTTCAAGGTTGAGGCGTGGCGCCGCTCGCGCGACGGTGATGAACAGATCAAGGTCACGGAGGCAGTTTTTATCTTCGTGGCAATCGACAGCGGCTCCCGCCCGCGCCCGATCCCACCCAGCTAACTTGGTGAGCACCCTGGATCGTTGATCTATTGATTCTCGGGCTCGATGTGAGTGGAACGGCGCCATTCGCTCAGGAACCGCTGGCGCTTGGCGCGATCCTGAACGGCCAGCAATTCAGGCCCAATGGTGATCGGCCGCAGAAGCCCTGATGAGGCAAGCCAGAGCGGACCGTCGACCTCCTCCGGAAGAGCTCCCTCAAAACTGAAGAAGAATGAGGCCTCGCGGCTCTTCCTCTGGCCTCTTTCCGAGAGCAGGTACTCCAAAAACCGGAAGGCGCTCACCGGATTTTTTGAGAACTGGGGGATGAACACTGCACGACTGAGGACAACCGTGTAGTCGCGCGGAATGACGATGGCCAAGTGGGCACCGCGCCTTACGGCACCCACGGCATAGGATCCGATCAGGTTATAGCCAATGGCAAGACGCCCGGAAGTCAGGTCGGACACGAGATCCGTCGTGCAACAACTTGCCACCAGCCCTGCTCGCCCGAACGCCTCAAGGAGTCGCCCGAAGGTGGTCGTGCCGTGCGCGTCATAGGACGCAAAGAGATATCCGACTCCGGTTTGGGAGATATCGTAGGTGCCGACCTTCCCATTGTATTTCTCGGGCTTTGTCCGGAGAAGATCGATGAGTTCCGCTCTGGTTCGCCGTACGTCCTCAGGCGGGACAAGGTCACGATTGTACACGATGACCGCCGGTTCAAACGTGAAGCCGAAGACTTCATCGCGCCATCTCGTCCAAGGCGGCAGCTGAAGGGTTATGGGGGACCGATAGCTTACAGCGCAGCCATCGTTGACGAGTTTGACCAAATGGTCGACAGACGATGAGAGGACCAGATCCATCGTTCCGTGCGTTGCATTGCACTCGGTGGTCGCCTTGCTGAACAGATCATTGGTCAGGTACTCGTTGTATTCGACCGTCACGTTCGGCGACAGGTCCTGGAAGTCACGGATCAACGGTTCCATGGCAGCAAGATCCGTCGCACCATGAACCGACAGGGTCATCTGCTCCCCGCCCGGAGCTGGAAAAACCGTGTTCCCAGCCGCTGTGATTGGGCCAGGCCACATTCCAATGAGAACCCAGATAGCAACCAGGGCAGCCTTTATTCTCGGGTTCAAAGTGCATCTCCGCTGTCGGGCGGCTTCGGAGCATCACGCAGTCTCCTGAAGTGCAGGATGACTGCAAATCCATCCTCCGAGCGCTCGCGAAACCGAAGTTCACCCCCATGCGCACGAACGACGTCTCCTGCGATGGACAAGCCCAAGCCGGAGCCGGTGGCGCTCTTTGTATGGAAGGGTTCCCGGACCTGCTGCCATTCGGATACTGGGATCCCTGGCCCGTCATCGACCACTTCGACGATGGCGGCGTCGTCCTCCGCAAAAACGCGAACCTCCAGGCGTGTCTCCGCCCCGTGCTTGAGCGCATTGTGGATCAGGTTCGACAGGGCTTCGCGCAGGCTGACGGCATCTCCTCGCATGAGAACGGGGTCAGGTGGCTCCTTGAAGGAGATGTCCACGTCACGATCGAGCGACAGGGGAACCGCATTGATCAGCATTTGCCGCGCGAGGACAGCGAGATCGATGGTATCAAATTCTGCGATCTCGGCCCGGTGGATGATCATGGCATGGTTCAGCAGCTGGTTTGTCAGGCGGCCGAGTTCGGCGGTTCGCTCCCTGACTCTGTTGAGTTGCTGTTCGCGGCGCTCAGGCCGGGTCTCTTCGGTGAGGAGATCCACTTGCGACGCCAGTCCCGCCAGAGGGGTTCGAATCTGGTGCGCCGCGTCCGCAATGAACCGCTGCATCAGAGCAATCCGGCCGGAGAGCCGATCCATAAAGCGGTTGATCGTGAACACGAGCGTTTGGATCTCGCGGGGGATCTCAAGATCGAGCGGGGTCAGATCCTTGGGGTCGCGCGATCGCAGCTCCCGCTCCACGCGGGTCAAGGGCTCCAGGGCTCGTCGAACAGCGAACAGGACGCCCATGAAGGCCAAGCTGGTCATGGCGAACACCAACAGCAGAGCCTTGAGCGTCAGGTCTCGCGTGAGGCTGGCACGAGCCTCACGCGTTTGAGCCACGATAACGTGGGTCCAGCCGGGCGCCACTGGATCTGAGACGAGCCGGCCGACGACGGCGACACGCACCGGAAAGCCGCGGTATTCGCCATCAGAGATCAGGGGTTCGCGCGCGTCGGCAAAGGACCCGGCCGGGGCCAGATCATCGTATCCCGTGAGAACCTCCCCACGTGGGTCGACAACCTTGTAGAAGATGCGGTCGTTGACCGAGAGGGAGAGGGTCTCGAAGGCCGAGACCGGAGGATCGACAGATATCGCCCCTTCTTGGGCATAGATGCTCTCTGCGATCTGGAGGGCGGCTCCCACCAGGAGACGGTCATAGGCATCATCGGCGGCAATGCGAGCGTAGAACCACGCTGCCGTTCCCAGCGCGACGGACCCTGCAGCGAAGACGACAGCGATGATCAGAATAATGCGTGAGTAGAGGGAGCGACCCGGCCTGATCATTGGCACACGATCTGATAGCCAAGCCCCCGCAGCGTCCGGATTTCCGCGCCGGACCCGGCCAGCTTCTTTCTCAGGCGGGCGACATACTGTTCCACGGCATTCGGACTGGGCTCGTCGTCAAACCCGAACAGCTGGTCGACAAGCTCGTCCTTGCCAAAGATCCGGCCTGGTCGTGTCGCCAGGATCTCGAGCAGCGTCAGTTCCCGCCGGGTCAGATCGATCGGGGTCCCATTGACCGCGACAGCTCTTGTGCCCCGATCAATGGTCACCTGTCCGCAGACCAGCTGGTTGGTGGATTCCCCGACACTGCGCCGAAGAAGCGCCCGGGCCCGGGCCTCCAGCTCACGGGAATCGAACGGCTTCACCAGATAATCGTCCGCACCAAGATCGAGAGCATCGACACGGTCGTCGACCTGTGATCGCGCCGTGAGGATGAGGACCGGGGTCTTTGATTTGCGCTGCCTGAGCCGTTTGAGGATCGAGAAGCCGTCGAGCGCCGGCAAGTTCACGTCGAGGATCAGGAGATCGTAGGCCTGAACCTCCAACACCTCGTCCGCCACGCTTCCATCCTTCTCCCAGTCGACCGTGTGGCCGATCCGCTCGAACCGGGCAACGATCGCCTCTCCAACGTCCACGGTGTCCTCGACGAGCAGGATCCGCATCTTCGCCTCTCATCAACGGCCGCTGTCAGGTTGATGACAGGTTCACAGGGTACGCAACTCCCATGAGGCCGCCAAGGGAATGTTCGAGGTCCGCCCGACAGGCCTCCTAAACGGCTCGCACGAAGAGCCATCACGCATGGCTGTAGCAGGATGACGAGGGTGGTGGTCCAACTGCGACCACCTGCCGTCAGCGAGAGCGATTGTCAAAGGGAGGATACAGATGCAGATCACAGGCATGCTCCACGGAGCCAAGCTGCTTCAGTTCGCCGGGTTCCCGACCTCGGAGGTCCTCGGCCCCGATGCCAGCGAGGAAGAGATCCGAGCGCTCATTGACCGCCATGGCAGCGTGTTCATCAAGCCGGTGTTCAAGGGCGGGGTTGGCAAGAAGGGCAAGGCCGGGCTGCTCGGTCGGGCCTCCGACCTGAAGACGGCGCTCAAGGAGAAGGAGCGGCTCTATTTCGTCGAGCATCGGGTCGGCCCGACCGCGGCCAAGGCCAACGGGGTCACCTTCGAGGGAGCAGTCCCGGCCGAGCACGAGGTCTACTTCTCGATTGCCGACTCGACCCGCTTTCGCGCTCCCACCATGACCCTGACCCACCATGGCGGCATGGACATCGAGGAGATCGACAAAAGCCTCGTGGCCCAGATCCCCTTTGATGCGCTGACCGGCCTCAAGGCCTTCGTGGTCGCCAACGCCCTGTCGGAGCTCAACGCCCTCAAGCCGATCATCTCGCCCCTCGTCCAGCAGTTGCCCAAGCTGTGGGAGCTCTACCACAACTTCGGCATGACCACGCTGGAGCTCAACCCGATCCGCATGCGGCCGGACCGGAACGGGCGCCTGACCCCGGTGGCGTGTGACTTCAAGTGCGGCTTCGACCGCGACGATCCGCGCTGGGAGCGGCTCAACCTTCCCAACCACCTGTTTGCCACCGACTACTCGGACTTCGAGCTCGAGATCAACCAGCTCCGCACCTACCAGGGCCAGAGTGACGTCTACGTCATCAACCCGCAGGGCACCATCCTGGCGCCCACCTTCGGTGGCGGCGCCAACTCTCTCGTCACCCAGATGCTGGGCGACGATGCAATCATCTCGTCGGACTTCGGGGGCAACCCTCCGTATGAGAAGATGAAGAAAGTCGCACAGATCTGCTTCAAGCACTGGCTCAAGCAGTCGAACGTCCTGTTCATCATCGGCGGCAAGTCCAACAACACCGACATCTTCGAGACCTTCCGGGCGATGGCCGATGCCCTGCGGGAGCATTTCGGCCAGCATGGCCCCTCGCCGCTCTACGTCGTGGCCGGCCGCGGCGGGCCGAATCTGGTGCGTGGCATGGGTGTCTTGCGCGACACAATCGAGGCTCTCGGCCTGCCGTATCGCCTCTTCGGCTTCGACTCCGACATGAGCGAGGTCATCAACTACGCCCGTGCCGCAGATGCCTGGATGAAGGCTGGCGGACGTGACGAGGTCGCGGCGAAGCTCCGCATTCCTTTGGCGACCGCAGCCTGAGCGGGACTGACGATACAAACAGACTGGAGGAGACACAATGTTCAAGCAAGGCGTCGGCAGCTTCAAGTATCACGTAGGCATCAGCTCGCTCGACCAAATCGCCACCCGCGACGATCGGGTCTGCGTGCTCAACATCCTGGGCGGCGAGTCGAGTGACGTCACTCCCGTCGGGCACGCCTACTCTGGCGGCAACGTGGTGTTCGGCACCTCGCCAGGCCGCAGCGGCCAGGTCCTGGAAACTCCGGAGGACGTGTTGGACAATGGTGCAAAGTTCGGCCTGCCTCAGATGGACCTGAGACGCCAGGATCGACCCGGAAGATCACCCGAACCACATCATCGGCAACCTCGATGCGCTTGACGAGAGTACAGATGATGTCGCGCCTTGTCGTCCAATCCGCCCCCGCGAGCCGATCGTGCACCAGCGCGGCAAACAGGTCGAGTTTGCCAATCACGAGGTGCAGCGAGCGGACTTGCTCATCGGCTTCCTGGTGAGCCTTGGCTTCGGCTTCCAGCCGGGCTGTCCGGCGGCGCAACGCGGCCAAGCGCGGCTCGAATTCAGGCTTCTCGATCAGCCCCTCGGTGTAGCTGTCGATCAGTCGCTCGATCGCGCGGCGGGCCTTGGCCCGTTGACGGCCAAGGGCATCAAGTTCGAGCCGATGCGGCGTGGCCTGCACCGCGTCCAGGCGCCGCTGATACTCCGCGATGACCCGGGCCGGATCGTCGAGCAGCCGGCAGACCTCGGTCCACACCGCCTCATCGAGCAACTCCGTGGCGACCAGCCGGGCATCGCACCGGAACGCACCGTGGAAACGGCTGCGGTCGGTGCCGCAACAGCGATAGTAGCGCCACTGCCCGCGATGGTGATGGCCGGTGAACCCATAGCCACACTTCTGGCAGACCAGCAGGCCGCGCAGCAGATACTGGACGCCCGCAAGCCGCTCGCGACTGCGTCTGCGGTTCTCCTCCAACTGCTCGGCGACACTCGCAAAGAGTTCTTCGCCGACAATCGCTGGCACCGCGATGCTGATATGTCGTTCGGGCGTGGCGAGCACTTGCCGCCAGGGCCGTCGCGGCAGGCCATCGTGGCCGCGCGGCGGATGAAGCGGCGGCCGCCACGGCACGCTCTGGCGGCGACCATAAAGCGCCTGTCCCGCATAGGCGGGGTTGAGCAGCATGCTATGGATCATCGCCCGGCTCCAGTGTCGCCGCCCAGTCGGACTCGGAAGTCCGCTGTCGTGCAGGCGTCGGCAGACCCCCGCCAGCGTCAAGCGTTCGTGCCCGACCCAGGTGAAGATCTGGCGCACGATCCGGGCGGCCTCCTCATCAATCTCGTAGCGTGCGTCTCCCCCACCAGCCTCACGCGTGATGTAGCGGTAGCCGAAGGGCGCACGGGACAGGACGCTGACGGCACCGGTCTGGGCGCGATGGCGCTTGCCACGCCGGCTGCGCTCCAGCACCTTGGCTCTCTCATACTCGGCGAACATACCCTGCAGTTGCAGCAGCAGGCTGTCTTCGGGCGTGGTCCCGATCGGGTGATTGAGGAAAACGACTTGGGTGCCGGCATGGGCGAACTCCTCGATCAGCAGAACCTGATGCGCATAGCTGCGAGCCAGGCGATCCGGGGCATGGACGTAGATCAGGTCGATCGCCGACAGTGCCACGAGGTCGCGTAGATGCTCCAGCGCGGGACGGATCAGGCTGGCGCCGCTGTGGCCGTTGTCGATGAACCGCAGATCATCCCGCAAGTCGTGGCCATCCTGCTCTGCTCGCGCGGTCAGTTCCGCCAATTGGCTGTCGATGGTGTGATGCTCAGCCTGCTGGTCGGTAGAGACCCGGGCGTAAAGGGCGACCTGCAGGGTCTGCGGTGCCGAAACGGCTCTCAGGTGCGGAGTTCTCATCGTACGCTCCCTTGGACATGGCGGCCTGCGCCCGTGATGGCAGGGAACAGGTGCGCAGGGGCAGGAGGCGCTCGTAGGCGCGTCCCAGGACTTCTTGACTGCCCCGTCTGACCTCGAAGCCGACCTCAAGGCGCAGAGGATGGCGCCTTTTGCAAAGCTTGGCCATTGCGGTCCTCGTCCTTCATCGGCCTGGTTCGTTCAGAGCCGGTTGAAGGCTTTAACTTAGGACCTGTCGTGTGACGCCGAAGCGCCTCGCGAGCGACTGTATGAACAAAGCTGATCGCAAACTTTGCACCATTGTCTAGCACGTCGGCGTGAACCACCCGGTGTTCAAGGACAAGCCCGTGAACCATGACCCGCGCGAGGTCTTCGTGCGCGAGTTGTTCGGGCGCCGCGAGGAATACAACGTCTTCCATGAGTACTACCAGGAACTCGTGAGGGCGCTGTACGAGACCGGCGTCTCGCGCACCGTGTACTGCGTCAACATCGATGCCGTGATCGCAGCCCTGCTCCTCAAGATGCTGTGGCAACCCTATCGGGACGGTGCCTTGACCCAGGAGGCTCTCGAGACGAGCGCGTTCACGATCTTCCTCTACGCCCGCATGCTCGGATGCGCTGCCGAGGTCGACGACCACCTCAACCGCGGCCGAAACATGGACACGCGGACGGCGGCATCTAAATGCCAGTTTGTGTCTTAAGACTGCGGGCCTTCTAGATTGAGGAGATCACGACAATGAACACGCTGTTCGACCCTCAGGTGTGGCTCAGCCTTCTCACCCTGACCGCCCTGGAGGTGGTGCTCAGCGTCGACAACTTGGTCGTCATCGCGCTCCTGGTCGGCAAGCTGCCTGCCCCGCAGCAGCCATTCGCACGCAAGCTCGGAATGACCCTGGCCCTGGTGCCTCGGTTGGTTCTGCTCTTTGCCATTGGTTGGGTTCTCAGCCTCACCGAACCGCTGTTTTCGGCCTTTGGCCAGAGCTTCACGGGCAAGGATCTGATCCTGATCGCCGGTGGGCTCTTCCTGGTCTACAAGGCCGTGCAGGAGATCCATGCCAATCTCGAGGGCGTCGAAGGGGAAGCTACGGCCAAGATGTATGGCAAGGTAGCCACTGTGGTTATTCAAATCGCAGTGATCAATCTCGTGTTCTCGATCGACTCGATTGTCACCGCGGTGGGCCTTGCGACCGAGATCTGGGTGATGGCCGTTGCTGTTGTTCTGTCCATGATTGTGCTCATGGCGGCGGCGCGGCCGGTTGGCGAGTTCGTTGAACGCCATCCGACCACCAAGATGCTGGCGCTCTCATTCCTGGTGATGATCGGCACCACGCTCGTTGCCGACGGCTTCGGCGTCCACTTCAATCATGCCTTCATCTATGTCTCGATGGTCTTCTCGGTTGCGGTCGAGGCGCTCAACACGGTTGCGCGGCGCCGGGCCGCCAAGGTGGTTCATCTTCATAACCCGTACGGCAACCCTGAGGCTGCGGTCGAGAACGGTGATGAACCGCAGGCTAGAACCAGCCCCGCCACTTGAACCAGATCAGGGGAATGAGAGCGCTGGCCAGGATCAGGGCCAACCCGAACGGATAGCCCCATGTCCAGTCGAGTTCGGGCATGAACTTGAAGTTCATGCCGTAAAGACCGGCTATCAGCGTCGGTGGGATCCCCACCACCGAGGCGATGGTCAGCACCTTGAACAGGTCGTTTTGCTCGATCGTGATGTAGCCCAGCACCGCATCGAGCAGGAATTGCACCTTGCCCGAGAGATGCGCCTCGTATTCGTTCAGCGAAGCCACATCCTTCAACACGGCCCTGAGCCGCACCCGGAATTCCGGGGTGATCCACTCCTCGCCGATATCGCCGGCAAACGACGCAATCCGGCCGACCCCGAGCAGCACATCCCGTGCCTGCGAGACACGCTCGCCGATCGCTCCTACGGCGCCCAAGGTCATCCGCAGGGCATCGGTGGAACGGACCGTATGGCTCCGGTGAGTGGGGTTGCCGCGGAATACTTTGTGGGAGATCTGGTCGAGTTCGCCGCGCAGACCTTCCAGCACGTCCGCTCCACGGTCGACGATCGCCTCGAGTAAGGCGGTATACACCCCGACGTGTGTGGCCAGGGATGGGTCATGGTGGATCTGCTCCGCCACCTGGTCGAACGTGGAGAGCTTGGCGAACCGGACCGTCACCAGCACAGTCGGCGACAGAATGAACCCGACCGGCGACAGGAAAGCCTCGGGGGTGTCGCTGCGGGCGAGAATGGGCATGCTGAGATAGATCACGCCACGGTCCACCTGCAAACGGCTTGAGGCCTCGATCTCGCTCAGGGCGTCTATCGAGGGCACTTGGATATGGGTCCGGCTCTCGACGAAGGTCTTCTCCTCGTCTGACGGATCGAGGAGGTCGATCCAGATCACCTCGCTGGGTAGCTCCAGGGAGGCGCTCTCGCGCACCGATCCGGCCTCATCACGGTAGATCGTCAGCATGTCACCAGCCCAAGCGGCCTCTCAGCTCGCTGGGCCATCGTGTGCCGAGCGACGCCAGCCTGGGAAAGGGTCGTGACCAAGGCTCAGCGTCTGGGCAAGTCGCGCCAATAGTCCCACATCTCCTGCTCACGTTTCCTGTCGGGCCAGACCTGATCATCGCCGTAGAAGGCGGGGGCGCCTCGGACCTGCTCCTCGGTGATGTCGGTGCGATAGCCCTCAAGCGGCTTGTCATAGGCGAGCTTCTCCCACGGGATGGTGTGATGGTGGATGCCGACGCCCAGGAAGCCCCCAAAGGTCACATCGACGTAGACCACCCGGCCGCTCACCTTCTCGATCAACAGCCGCTTGATCGTGCCGATCCGATGCCCTTGAGAGTCGAACACCGCCGTGCCTTCGACACGATCGCTTTCGATGACGGGTTTGGGAGAGGTGTGCTGGAGGATCGGACCCGACAGGTAAAAACCATTTTCCTCGATCCCGAATTCGACGACGGTTTGATTGATATCCAAGGCCCAGGGCTCATCCGGGGCGATCTGCCGTTTGAGGATCCAAGCTCCATCCGTCGCAGGTAGCGTCGCACCGTCCGGATCGCTGGTGATGCCGCGCAGGTTAGGGACACTTTCCGATTGGAACACGTAATATGCTGTCCGTCTCATCAGCACCTCCCTTTCAGCAGGATCGCTGGTCCAGGGGCATTGGGCCATGATCAGTAAGAAAACGCAGGCTAGCACCCGTCAGGTCCGATCTGGCGGCCACGACGGCAAATCTAGCAAGACACAATCCAACCTTTGCGAAGCATCCCCAGGCCCCTCGCCGACAAGGATTTTGTTCTAGGCTCAGTGCCCTGTCACCGCGTGGGGAGCCGCGACCGGCTTCGACTCGGGTGAGCCGCGTTCCATGGTCTCCAAAGTCGTGGGATCCCTCCGTGTGGCCAACCCTTCGCTGCTGCCCTGTGCAAGCGGCTCAGGGTAGCCTTGACATCGCTGCCTAGAGCCACTGCTTCTGGCGGAAGCGCCAGTACTGCCATCCACAAACCACGGCGATGACCACGAGCACAAAGGGATAGCCGTATTTCCAGTGCAGCTCGGGCAGCACGTCGAAGTTCATGCCGTAGAGCCCGGCCACTGCCGTCGGCACCGCCAGGATGGCGGCCCAGGCGGCCAGCTTGCGGGTGATCTCGTTCTGCTGCGCCTGACCCGTCATCAGACTGGTCTCGAACGTGAACGACAGCACCTCGCGCAGGGACTCGATCTCCTCTTGCACCTGGCGGATGTGGTCCGAAACGTCGCGGAAGAGCGGAGACATCGCGGCATCGATCCCTGGCAGCCCGGGCTTTTCGAGGCGCCGGCACACCTCCACCAGCGGGATCGCGGCATTGCGCAGGCGCAACAGATCCCGCCGGAGCTGATAGATCCGGCTGATCTGGTCTTTGGACGGGTTTGCTCCCAGAACGCTGTCCTCGATCTCCTCGACCTCCGCCTGGATCGTCTCGATGACCGGCATGTAGTTGTCGACGATGAAGTCGAGAATGGCATAGAGGATGAAGTCCTCGCCCTCGGAGAACGCAGTTGGGGCCGCCTCGCAGCGTTCGCGCACCGGCGTGTAAGAGGTCGAAGCGCCGTGTCGGACGGAGACCAGGTAGCCGCGCCCCACGAACAGGTGGGTCTCGCCGAAGGCGATGCGCCCGTCCACCATCTGAGCGGTGCGGGCGACGATGAACAGCGCCTCGCCATACTGTTCGAGCTTGGGCCGCTGATGGGCCTTGAGGGCGTCCTCGATGGCAAGCTCATGCAAACCAAACTGCCCCTGGACTTTCCTCAGAAGTTCCAGGCTGGGCTCGTGCAGGCCGATCCAGACCACATGCCCGGGCTTGCGCGACCATTCCCCGGCTTCGTCGATGGGCACCTCGGCCACGCGCCGCCCACCCGCGTAAGCTGCCGAGGCGACGACACCTGGGGTATCCTTGGGCTGATTAGATACGAGTTTGAGAGGGTTCGCCATGAACAATCAACGCAGGGCAGCCCCGCCCGGTGCCAGGCCCAGGGAGCAACCTGCCCTTGGAGCCATATCTCAGCCGCTCTCCTGGGGACAATGCCCGGCGGCACTGAGCCAGCTGTGCTGGGAAGAAGCGACGACGGCACAGGCTGTCTGGCTATCGGAGGATGAGCCATGACGCCTCAACCAATCTCCACCTTACTCCAGACATGACAACACCAGCATGAGGCAACCAGGCTACTTGCTCCACACTCCGACGCGAGCCGATCGTGCTCTGCCCGCGGCAAGCACAAGTTCCGGTGTTGCATCCGGGGCAGCCCACCCGCCACCATTGAACAACACGACTGTGGATAGATCCTTTTGCTCGACTTGGCATCGGTAAACGTCTGCTGGACCAGCAGGCTCACAAACCACTTCACGACCATCTAAATACTGGGCCAATTCATCTGTGCTGCTTGCTTTACCATCGGTTTCAACTCCGAACAGGTGAATGGTGCGCCCCTGCAGTGAAAGCGTTGAGGTATCAAGGACGCTTGGAGTGCCGCGAAGCCCACCCGAGTTAGCCGGAACAGCCACCGCCACTTGGACTGGTATTGACGTCGGCGCGTCAGGGCTAGAAGCTGGAGTGCGGCCTGTGAGGGCTAGCGGCTCACGCGGCAGCGGAGCACTCATCTTGCTGCTCGATGATTGTTCTCCCTTCTGACCCAAGGTGGCTGTGGCATGGTTCCTTTGGCGTTCTCGCTCAAGCTCCTGTTTCGCTTCTTGTAGTTCTCGGCGGTTCGATGCCATTAGGATCGCATCCTTCCCCCGCAGCTTCTGGAGCGCCTGACGTTCCTCCGCCATGACTGCAAGGTCGCGCGTCACAGCATCTGCGCGCTCCCGCTCCTTCTCAAAGGACGCTTTCAGCTCTGCCCATTGTTCAGCGTTTGATGCCGCAGAAGCGGCATCTTGCGCACGAAGGGCTCGGAGCGTCCGCAGTTCCTCCGTAGTAGTTGCAAGGTCACGAGAAATCGCATCAGCTCGTTGCTGCTCTCGCTCTGTCGCACCTTTCAGTTCCGCGAGCTCATCACGGGGTGGCACATGAACAGATTTGTCTGAGTCGGCTACGGGTAGTGACACTGATCCTGGTGCGACAGCTAAAGACGCCGTGGACTGATTGTCATCTTCGCCGTCAATTGTTTGCAGCTCAGCTAAAATGTCTGGTGCTCGAATCTGATCGAGAAGCAGAAGGGCAAGCGTGCCGACCTCGATTGCCGTATTGAGGCGGCTTTCGGCTTCTCCCAGTTTACCCTGGCGCAGGAGCCTCTCAAGGTCCCTTGCGAGTTGCCGCCGCTCCGGTGACGTAACAATCAAAGGCAGGATCCCAGAGAGAGTGTTGGTAGGACTATTCTCTGTCTGACTTACCGGCTTAGCGGCTAAGTCCGTTGTCTGTAAATCTTGGGTGTCCGAGCGCCTTTCCTGTGTGAAAGTGCGAACGAACTCCGGCCTAGGGTCGCCCTCTCCTGTTAGGGGCCGTTGCTCGGCCATCACTGGGCCACTCAGCAGCCCCCCTAGCAGGGCCACTGCACACGTCTTTGCAACGTTCCTATGAGCTTCGCCGAGCGGCACGTCGAACGGCAAGATTGGCCGCCTTGCAGATCTTCGTCTGAGTCCTGCAAAGTTTCGTCCGCCCATGTCAGACCTCCCGCGGTAGCGCTCTTATAAGCAGTAGGCGAGAACTTCTGCTGCTGTTTGATTGGTATCACAAAACTTTCTTTGGCTGCCGCTGCAGCGCCCATTCTCGAACTTCTTACAATGCGATGCTCAGTTATTCATTTCGGCAAAGGACGCTTTAGCAACAAGCCGCCCTGAAGCAAGGCGATGCGAATTTTATGCCAACTATTGTTGTGGTCAATATAGCCACTTTTGGTAGAGACCTCGCAAGAATTTCGCCTCATCATTAGGTATTTGGTCGGGTTGACCCGCAGTCCCACTTGGAATACGTGATACCGCACGTGCGGTACCGTTCTCGCAAGCTTTTGTACACGTTCCTGATCACTGCCGCCCTCTCCGGCTCAGCACACGGCTATTTTCGGAGATGATTATCGGCCGCTCCCCTGCGAAGCTAACAAGCAGCTCGTGTGTCGCAACACCGCGTGAGCGTCGATTTAGCTTGGGGTTGGCAGCTTCAAAATCAAACGCTGATCGCACGGTGCACGTGTCGCCATCGGGACTGCATCGCACGTTCATTGTGTTTGGGCGATAGCGGTAGTTTCGGTCAGGCCACCGCTGAGCGAAGCGACGCTTCTTCGCAAGTAACGCACCAAAGCTGTTGCTCTGCCCATGGAACAGCACTCTGGAACCGTAAAACTCTGGTGTCGCCTGAAGAGCCTGACGATTTGAGGAGGACCAGGCGTTAAGGTAATCGACGGCGAAGCTCTGCGCCTCTTGCTGCCGAGGGATTGGCCGGGCTCGAACGAAGCCTGGCCGAACTGCCACGCTGGAGCCGCTTGCTGGCGCCACCACGGGTTCTGCGGCAAGCTCAGGATTCTGCTCTCGGGGCCCAGGCTGAAATGGAACAGCTGGACCCTGCTGCCCCCAATGTCCAGAAGAGGCGCGCTCTGTTCGACTGACAGGTTTCGACCGAACCTCACTGAGTGATGATGCTGGCGGGGCCCCCGATGCAGGAGCTGCAGTCACAAGAGCAGATGGGGATTCTGTCTGCGCGGGCTTGGCCTGAACTGCTGAGCTCGACTCAAAGGCTTGGGCTGGACGCGCAAGCAGATCGGCTGGCGGATCGACCCACCCTCCCTTCGTCTGTCCGAAAGCTGCCGAGCCTAAGAGCACCGCCGGAATGACAGTCCCTATCCAGCCTCGATTCCATTGAGTTCGCATGATGCTCTCCAACAGGCCAGCGTGACTGATAAGCCCGACTAACGACGTGACTACGCCGCTTCTATTCTGGCATAAAGAAATAATTGAACGGGTAATTTGGTTCAAAGAAGGCCCACCAGCCAACATCTAGGCGGCCGGATCTCTGCAGCCCTTAATAGACCGCTTGGTGTGCGATGCGCCCGCACGCCTGTCATCCCGCCCGTAGCCATATCGGGCTAGGCTATGAAGATTTGCGGTTCTTAAGGAGCGTCCGACGTTGCATTCTCCAGCCTGACATTCAGACAACTCCCGGGGAGTGCCAGGAGTGGACCATTCCCATTTCAAATCCAAAGTTACTTCCTTAAGGCTGTGCTGGAGAGGATAGTATCTGCTCATACACCTTCAAAGGCCAAGTTTGTCCTCGGACCCGCATCAGATGCCATTCGACAGCCCGCCTGCGGTCCATCAATTGATTCATCTCGGCCAGGAGCGTCTGCGCGTCGTGAGTGGCCAAGGCGATCGCCTGGGCGTCAATGCTGAAGCGCTGCCTTTGGGCGGCGCGCGCGAACTCTCGATTGAGCCTTTCGCACGCGTCTGCAAGACGGTGGAGCTCCGCAATCAGCTCGTGCTCGCTCATCTGATTCAAGGCCGGCATCGCTTAACGGACCTCACGAACACTGGAAGCCTTACGGCCTTTGCGAGCAGCAGGGCTTCCAACGATCTGACGCTTCACGGTTAAGGATCACGTTGGGACCGAAGACCAGAAGTCCTGCACCTGCTGCCCGTACTCGGGCTCGGAGAACGGCTCTTCACCGGCAGCATAGCTTGGCGCGCCCATCAGCCGCTTCCGATCGGCATCGATCACATAGCCCTTCTTACTGGTGTCATAGGTCAGGGCATTCCAAGGCATCGGATGATACTTCTGGCCGATCCCGGGAAAGCCCCCAAAGCTCATGATGGCATAGGCCACTTCGCCCGATCGCTTGCCCACCATGAAGTTGTAGACTTCGCCGAGCTTTTCTCCCTGACGGTTGTATACCGTCGTGCCCTCGACCTTGTTGGAGGCGATCAGGTCCGTTGTCTCATCCTTTTCGACCGAGCTGGACCTGGGAGCCCGGGCCGGCTGGCCGAAGGAGCGATCGGGAGCCGCTCTCTGAGACGATCTATGGGTCGGGGCGCTGCTCCGGGTTGTACGACGCACCGTCGTTGCAGTGGCGTACCCGACAGCCCCTCCAAGGAGGATTCCGAGCAGGACAATGCTGTCTTCGAAAAACAGATCCGCCCGCCGGCGTCTGCGGTACTCGTCAGTGCGGGCTTCCAAATCACGGGTTGGGTAGGCTGGCTGGCTCGAAGCTCCTGAGCGATAAGACCGAGGTCCGGCTCCCAAGCCTTCCTGAGACCTGCCGGCCTGATAGGTGTCGACCATGAACGTTTCCTCCTGAGAATCGATCAGCCGTTGCCCAACCCTGCTGATTAACCCACCTCGTAGGCGATAGTTCGCAAGGCTTTTGCTCTGCATGGTCTTATTCGCGGATACGGAGGCAATCGTCCGGAACATCCGGCCCGGTCGCTGATTTAACGTGGATCAAAAAGCAAAAACGCAAAGCCGAGCACATCGAGGAAGGCTACGAGAAACAGGGCGTCCCGGAGAAGGAAGCTGAGCGGCGTGCTTGGGCAACCGTCAACAAGGAAAGCGGGGGCGGCAACAAGAGCGGCTCTGGCCGTGGCAAGAAGGATACGAATACGTCGGCCAAAAAGGGCGGCGCCGTCGGTGGAGCGGCCTCGGCCAAGCGCCCCGCCGCAGCGCGCTCGGCATCGGCAAAGAAGGCCGCCGCCACCCGAAAGCGGAATGCAAGCTGACCCGCGTCAGCCCCCAACGGTCGAACGGAAGCTCCTCCGTGAAGGGGGCTTCCTGTTGGACCTTCACGGGATGCAACAATCGCCCTTGCATCCGTCTCGCCTCCTGATCTCGGCGTTTCGCTGACTGCTAAAGCGCTTTTGATCTGGACTTGAATCGCTTCGGGTGGTCTGTGCGTTGACTGGGATATGGCCCGGGAGGCAAACCATGCCCCAGCCCTATTCTCCTGATCTGCGTGAGCGTGTTCTTGTCGCCTGTGCGCGTGGCGACCTTCCTCAGGTTGAGATTGCCCGCCGCTTCCAGGTCTGCCCCGCCACCGTCTCGAACTGGCGCCGCCAAGAGCGCGAGGAGGGCCGACGCTGTCCCAAGCCGCACAGCGGCGGCGTGCCCTCGCGCCTGGATGCAGCAGCTCTGGAGGTGCTGCGTCAGCTCGTGGCCGAAGACAATGACGCGCTGCTGCGCGAGTACCGCGAGCGCCTGGCCGAGCGAACGGGCGTGACGGTGTGTCTGGCGGTGATCTGCGAGGCGCTCAAGCGGCTCAAGCTGCGTCCGAAAAAAAGACCCTTCGGGCGGCCGAGCAGGAGCGGCCCGAGATTGCCGCCGAGCGCGAGGCCTATCGCCAGCAGATGAGCGAGCTTCCCGTGGAACGCCTGGTGTTCCTCGATGAGAGCGGAGTGACGACCAAGATGGCCCGCACTCATGCGCGAGCGCCACGTGGGCAACGCGCCTATGGCTCCATCCCGCTCGGCTCGTGGCAGCGGCTGACGGTCTTGGGCGCACTCGCCTGTGAGGGCCTGGTCGCTACGATGAGCATCGAGGCCTCGACCTCGACCTCCGTGCTTTTGGCCTATCTCGAGCAAATCCTGGTACCGGCCCTCAAACGCACCAAGCCGGATGCCATTCTGGTGTTGGACAACCTGCGCCCGCATCGGGCCACAGAAGTGCGAGACCTGCTCGCGCAGGCCGGGATCGGGCTTTTGTACCTGCCGCGCTATTCCCCGGAGTTCAACCCGATCGAGCCCGCCTGGGCCAAGATGAAAGAGCGGCTCAAGGCGAAAGCGCCTCGCACTCTTGAAGCTTTGGAAGCGGAACTCAAACCCGCCCTCGACACCATCACCGCAAAGGATGCCCGAGGCTGGATCAGGCATGCCGGCTATGCCCTACACTGATCCCAAAAGCGCTTTAGGATCTGCCAGCGTCACTTTGTCGGGAATACCACGCGATACAGGTTCCCAGTATGCCAGACAGCCAGTCGAAGGCTCCTCGTGGCAGTCTTGACGCTTCCGTCCAAGAACACCTCGGCGTGCAGCTGCGTGCTCTCTACGGCGATCCCTCTGAGAGCAAGCTTCCCTATGAGTTGCGCCTGCTCGCCCGACGGTGGCACAGACCATCCGTGCGCACACTGCGCACACCGAGCCGGTCGACCAAGCCTTCCTCGATGGGGTCATGGGCAATCTTGTCCCGCTCCGCGCCTATGCCATCTCGCTGACCAAGGCCTTCGATCGCGCTGAGGATCTGGTTCAGGACACAGTTCTGCGCGCGCTCCGCCGGCGAGAGAGCTTCGAGAAGGGTACGAACCAGAAGGCCTGGCTCTTCACGATCCTGCGCAACACCTGCTTCTCGGAACGTCGTAGGGCCAGGCGCGAGATTGAGGATGCTGACGGTCGCCTTGCCAGTGAGATGGCAACGGGTGCAGACCAGGAGAGCAGACTTGTTCTCCAGGAACTGGAAGCCGCGCTAGCCAGGTTGCCCCAGGAGCAACGAGAGGCTCTTCTGCTCGTCGGAATGGAGGGTCTCTCATATGAAGAAACGGCAGCAGCGTTGGGCTGTGCTGTCGGCACGGTGAAGTGCCGGGTCAACCGTGCCAGGAACAGGCTGGCCGAAATACTCCGACTGGATGCAGACGACCTTGGCGGCAAGCGGACAGGACAGCGCTAGGGTACTTGTGGCGGTCGCGTCTGGCGTGATCAGAACGCGTGACAGATTGGACTGCCTCGTTCTTCTGATCCCATCCTGGGAGAGCCACAGAGCTGATCCCGAAAAGAAGCAGGGACCCGCGAGTGACCTCAAACGTCGGGAATGTGGAAGGCCTGAAAACGCTTGACCTCAACCCGCCGAATAGAAAAGAGCCGCTGTTTCTATTGCTTCGTGCTTGCCCGGTCGGCTCGGCAATCCCCCGTGAGAGGCACCCCACCCGTGCAGCGATGGTGTCGCTCTGAGCCTCAAGGATGACAGAACCAGCAGCCAAGATCAGGCCTTGTGAATACAGTCGTTATGAACGCCTGATCTTTCTGCTGATCGGGTCGTCTTGGTGGACAGATATGCTGTGGGTTATTCTTCTCCTTGGCGCCGCTGGGATGGCCGGAGGCTACGCGGCCGAACGGGCCATCATCCCGAAACTCCAGTATCGTCCCGGGACACCCAATGAGGTCGTCGAAACCTGTCGGCAGGCCGCCATTGCGGCAGCCAGCACCCACGCAAGCGAGATGGGCGCGCAGGTGACGCGCGTGGATGCGACCAGCGCCGGCGAAATACGCCGCACCCGAAGCGGTCTGCGGGCACCGGTGGAGGTTGGGATTGTCTACTCACGCCTGGGCGGGCGCGAAGCCCGCCAGGGCATCATCGAATGCCGGGTCGACCGGCGCGGGCAGGCGACTATCGCGGATCTTGCAGCCGCAGCACGCTAGGCAGCTCTTGCACACGTGCGACCGGGGCAGCTGACTGGCGCGAAGCCTGATTGGTCGGCACGACGCGTCGCTGTGCAGCCGCTGTCGCTGTTCTCCGCACTGAGCCGGTCGCCGCTGGTGCCGCAGGGCGCACGCTCTCGCGACGAGCCGCGGGTGATGCTGTGGTCGCGGGGTGTTGCTGCGGCGGGGCTTTCGTCGCGGCGCTTGGCACAGGGTTCGCGGGGTTGGCGCTGGCTGCCTCCTGCTTCAGGCGCATGACTTCGGCCTCGGCCGCATCGCGCGCCTTGCGGGCGGCGTCCAGCTCGGAACGGGCCGTAGCCGCCTCCGCACGCGTCCTCACGAGTTCCTCGAACAGGTTGCCGCGCACGCGGTTGAGCCGGGCGATCTCGTCTTCGGGAGACCCAACAGCGCCGGTGATCGAGACGATGCTAAGGCCGACGGCCGTCACAACGGCATAGCCGGCAGAGAGCAGGATCTGTTTGGGTTGGGAACGTGACATCGGAGGCCCTCCCGCTGGTATCCTCACGGCCCGATGCTGACCGGGCGGCGATCCTGCTCTTCTGGCCCACGGTCAGGTAGACCCGCAGAAGGACTAACCCTTGTGGACAGGTTCTCCTTGGCGGTGCGGCATACGGCAAACTAAGCCGAGCTTACCTTGCTTGTGGGCGTGCAGGACATCCGCGTGAAGCCAATCAGCTTGGACATGAGACGACGCCGGCCGGACGGGCTAGGCTTGGAGGACCGGCTTGCCGTCCGACCGATATCTGGCCGGCTAGTCGCTGCCCGCCGCTGATTTCTTCCGCGAGGAGGTCCGCCTGCTACCCTTCCGGCGGTCGCCGTTGCCGCGATCCTCGCCCCGCGAACCGCCGAGTGCGCTCGTCACGACCTCTCCTGCGGCTCCGATCGCAGCCGCCGCGACCTCCAGCGGAGCAGCGATGATCTCGGCGCCAAGACTTCCTGCAGCCGACACGGCATCCCGCCCTTCCTGCGTTCGGCTGCCCTGTCCCTGCTCGCCGCCCTGCGGCTTCTCCAGCACGGTGGCGACGGCCCTGAGGGCCTCCGCCATCACCGCGCGCGCCTGTGGGGAGGTGAGCGTTGTCTCGAGGCTCGAGAGCCACGCCATCGGGTTCAGCATGCTGCCTTGGGACCGTGAGCGGGCCTGCGTCGTGGAACGCGATCGCGATGGGCCGGAGGACGAGCGTGCTGCCGCACGCGATCCTGCGGAGGACCGAGACTTCGCGGGAACAGCCTGGGACTTCGTTGCAGACCGGGAGCCCGCCAACGCTTTGGACTGAGCACGCTTGGAAGCGCCAGTCTGCTTCTTCGTGGCAGCCCGGGAGGCGGATTTCAACGCCGACTTCGCTGGCGCCTTTCGGCTCCTGCTGGGTTGGGAAGTGTCGTCCTTCTTGGTTCTAGCCATTGTCATTCTTTCATCTGCTGGGGCCGCAAGCCGGCCATGCCGAGGAACAGCGTTCCTCCGCGGTGACAATGACGGCGTCGCCGTTCGGTTCGATCGCACAAATGAGCCGAAGACAAATTAGCTCCGCCGCAAGAACGCCAGGCCAGCCGGAAGATCGTGCTCCTGCCGTGCCGGTCGCATGGCCTTGATGGACGATCTAGCTCTTGGTGGCGCCTCGTCAGCGATCCAGGCGGCTTTTCCATCGCGTGTCTCCAGCGGACATGCCGCTTCGACGTGGAGCATCGCTTCCTGCAGCCATTCGGCCAGTTGCGTCGCAGAAAACTGCGAAAGAAAGCGTCGGTCTCTCTCATCAAAAGCGATCTCGAGGTTCCCGTCGCCCTTGTCCATAACCTGGATCATGATGTGATCGAGGAGCCGCTCCTCGATGAGATACCCGTCCATCTGGGCGGCGGCTACAGGACCGGTGACTGTGACCAACCTCTTCATGCCATATCCCCTCTGAAAGGCTCAGGCGAGTGTAGGCAGCGCCTTTGACGAAACTGTACGCAATTCTGTGAACGTCCTTAATTGCACTGCTAGCTGAACCTGTGTATGCCAAGCGGTGCAGCACACCGTTGATCAAGCGGGCACCGCTTCCACAATGCTAACTGGCGATGCCGTCGGGATGACCCTCCCGAGCGCGAACCCGGCCGACGCGAGCAGGTCGCGATACTCCGCCTGCGTCCGCTCCCGTCCCCCAGGCGAGACCAGCATATGAAGGTCAAGCAGCTTGCCGAACGAGGGTTCGTTGCCTGGCGGGATCACAAGTTCAATCAGCAAGAGGAGGCCCCCATCGGGAAGCGCTGCCCGGCACCTCGAGAGAATCGAACGGGCCTCCTCATCGTCCCAGTCGTGAATGACCTTCTTGAGAAGGTAAACATCCGCGCCCGCTGGCACAGAGGCGAAGAAATCGCCTGCTACCAACTCACAGCGCTCGTTCAACCCGGCTCCTTCAAAGATGGGCTGAGCCATGGCGATCACGTGGGGCTTCTCGAAGAGGATGCCCCTTGTCTTTGGATTCGCTGTGAGGATCGAAGCCAGGAGCGTGCCCTGCCCCCCGCCGACATCCACCACCGTTCCGACACGGGAGAAGTCGTAGGCAGAGACGACATGGGCATTCTCAGGCTCGCTGCGACTGGTCAATCCTTCCGCCCCGACGCGGCCAGCCTCCGGGTTGGCCGCATAGTAGTCGAACAACGGCATCCCAAAGACGTGCTCGAAGGCGGGCTTCTCCGTGCGCACGCTATGCATGATCTCGCCCCAGGAACGCCACGCCCATTCCGAGCCTTGCATGATGGAAAAGGCGCGAACCGATCCCGGCACGTCACTGCGGAGCGGCTCGGCCAAAGGTGTGAGGCTGAACCGCCCCTGCTCGTCCTCCGAGAAGATGCCGACGCTCGCGAGCGCGCGCAGCACCCGGTAGAGTGCCCGCGGATGGGCGCCTGTCGTCGCAGCGAGCGCTGTCGGCGCTTGAGGGCCATCTCGGAGAAGATCAGCAATCTGAAGCTTCGCAGCAACATAGATGGCCTGGGCCACCCAGGAGCCGGTGATCATGCGCAGCAGCGCCTGATGCGGGGAGACCTCTGCGGCACTTCCGTGGTCCGGCATATCCATCGTCTCACCCAGAGGGCGTTGGGTTATCGCGAATTGCTCAAGCTTACGCCTCATCCCCCTCGGCACCAATCACTTTGCGCTAGATGTTTGATCCCAGATCCGGTTGCGCCGTCTCGTCCAGTGTAGCCTGTGACCTTTCTCAACGGTCCCTCTAGTAAGACTTCGCTTCTTGTCGGTCGTGAGGAACAGTCGCTCCTGAGAGGCACCTGGCTGATATCCTGAGGGTCGCCTCGGGTCACCTCCCGAAGATCCAGCGTCATTCAGGAACGTCAGGTCTCCCCTGCTTGAGCAGACGCTTGGCCTTCTTGCCGTTGAGAGCACGCGCCGAATTGCCGAGGTCGCCACGCGGGTGGCCAACGAGGCAAACCAAGCCCTCACGGCTCAGACGATAAAGGCCCAGCGCGTCGCCTAGGGCTTTTGAGGTCCAGAGGCAGATTAAGCGGAATGAGGGCTGAGGTACCGCCTCGGCTCTCTTCTGTTGGCGACCGTGTCGGGGCGGCGGAAGGAGCAGAAAAGGTCCTTTCCGGAATTGCACTGGTAATGCGCTCGATCGAGGCCCATGTGTGATTGATCGCTGACTTGTGCTTCACGGGCGTCAGCGGCTGAGGGCTCTGTGCTCCCGCCTGTCGTGCGGAGCGCATAGATGCCTGATAGCCCTCTCCCCAATCCTCCGATCGACATCGCAATCTTGATCAAGGACGCGCAAGCCGCACGGATTGCCGTGCATATCCGGGTCGTCCTCTCCCGATTCAAATCTCACATGAACCCATCGTCAAACCGGAACGCAAAACAGATGCTTAAGGGGCTGATTGACGACTGCGAGGGACCTATTCGAGGCCTCCGTCTGCGACGCTCCCCCATCTAGGCGCCATCGCGCACTGGCACGAGCGGCTCCCAGGCATTGGTAAAGACAGCCCTGGCGATCACAGTCGAACTTGGCCGCATTGCCAGCCTTGACGGCCAGTCACCCTGATCCTTGTCAGCCTCAAGGGCTGCTCACTCGCAGCCGGAGGATGCCGGAAATCATGGAGTTGAGCATTGTTCACTGAAATCGGCGCTAAAAGCTGATTCTTTGCCCTCTCAGAGCCGAATGAAGAAGCTTCCTGCGATTAATAGCTAAAATAAAACCAACACTTAGAGTAATATTACGTGCTACCGTTTGTTTCTGGTGAGAAGATAATTTCTTGCCTGATCCGAAAGACAATCTCATGAAAACCCCGGAATGGTTGAAGCCAGGCCTCTACGGCGCGGCCTGCGGTGCAATTGCTGTGACGGTGATCGGCTTCAACTGGGGCGGTTGGGTGACCGGCGGCACAGCGCGGCAGATGGCCACTGAGCAATCGCGAACCGACGTGGTCGCGGCGCTGACCACGATCTGCCTCGATCAGTCTAAGCGAGATCCGCAGCTCACAGAGCGGGTTGCGCTCCTGAAAGCGGCCTCGTCCTATCAGCGTGGCGACCTCGTGTTGCAGAATGGCTGGGCGACCATGCCGGGAACAACCGAGGGCAATCGCCTCGTCGCCGTCGCGTGCGCCGACAAGGTCGGGATCTAGGCTACTCCCACGTGCACCGCGGAGAATAGCCGTGAGTCTGCGCACCACATCCAGGACGATCACATTCGCGCGGCCCTTCTCGCTGGATGGACTGGATGAAGCCCAACCAGCCGGGAGCTACACGGTCCAGACTGACGAGGAACCTATCGAGGGTTTATCCTTCATAGCCTACCGCCGTGTTGCAACCGTGATCTTTCTCCCCCTATCCCACCGTGGGATAGGGTCCTTCCAAGCGATCCCTGTCACGCCGGAATCTCTCGACGCCGCACTGGCGCGGGATGCTTCGGGATCTCACGATGTCTGATCGGACGACCAGCCTGCTGGGGTGATTTTCGCAAAACCGAGCGCTGGATAAAGGACACTCGGCAAGCGCCGTTTCCATAGCAGAAAGCGGCTGGGGTGCGGCGGCTCCCTGCTTTACCGGCGAAGCTGGGAGTTCTCTGGAACACCCCGCGTTTGCAAGCCCTGTAGTGAGTCCGACGGCTCAGACAATTCGACCCGCGGCGCTGGGACGCGAGGTAAGCTTGGATGTCATCGTGACACCGATAGTTGATGGCAAGGCGTGGAATCTGACCGACCTGCTCGGCCGTCCCATGGGTCGGATCACCGAAGCATCGGCCAAGCAGTTCACAATCCTCCCGGATGGCCATGCTCTGGAGACCATGGCCGGCATCGACCATAGACCGTTCACTTCCCTTGACGCCGCCTTGGCGGCCATCGAGAGGCATACCCGGGGCGTCTGCCGGCATCGTCCGGGCGAGGATCACCCATGATTGGAAGTAGTCCAAATCTCGCCCTGCTCGTGGATGAGGAGACACCATGCGGATCCGTGTCGGCTGCGAGATGACGTACGAGCTCGGGCAAGTCACGCCCATGATCGCAATGCTCAATGTGCACTCGTCGCGAGTGTCCGACTTGGAGCGGCCAGACTACCTTGTCACCATGCCATCAGTGCCCGTGGAGGGATACCGGGACAGCTTCGGGAACTGGTGCAACCGTCTCGTTGCCCCGGCCGGTGCGATCACCCTCAAAACCGAAACCGTGGTCCGCGACAGCGGTCGTTGGGATTCAACAGATCCAGGTGCTGAGCAGACCCAAATCCAGAACCTTCCCGCAGAGACTCTGCTCTACCTGTTGGGCAGCCGCTACTGCGAGACCGACCGTCTCTCCAACGTCGCCTGGAGCCTCTTTGGAGCAACGCTGTTGGGTTGGCCCCGCGTGCAGTCGATCTGCGACTACGTGCACGATCATATCACCTTCGGCTACGAGCACTCGCGCGCGACACGTACGGCATTCGAGGCGTTTGAGGAGAAGCAAGGTGTGTGCCGTGATTATGCTCATCTGGCGCTCACGTTCTGCCGATGCCTCAACATCCCAGCGCGCTATTGTACTGGTTACATCAGCGACATCGGCCTGCCGCCGCCGCATGCGCCGCAGGACTTTGCCGCCTGGATCGAGGTCTTTCTGGGTGGGCGCTGGCACACATTCGACCCCCGCAACAATGATCCGCGGATCGGCCGGATCCTGATCGCCCGCGGCCGCGATGCTGCCGACGTGCCGCTGACCCTCACTTTTGGTCCTAGCACCCTGATCGACTTTCGCGTGACCACCGAGGAAGTGATGGGATCGGATTTCTGATCCCCTGAGCTCATACCATGTGCTTTGCGGTCGCTGCCCTGCCAGTCCGATTGAAACTGGCAGGGAAAAGGCAAGCGCTCTTTCCGAAGGGGCATCGTTGGGTGCCTTGGCTCAGTGGGTCCGAAGCTCAAACAAGGTCCCGGATCGTTCAAGACGCTCCTGGCACGGATCGTTTCAGCAAACCTTAGCCAGCCGTCTCCTTCTCGCTTTCGTCAGGAAGGAGGTCGTCGAGCATGTCCGCGAGTTCCACGACTTGATCGGGCACCGCGCGATAAACCGCAGTGTCGCCGGTCTCATCCTCGATCCGAATGCGATATTCTCCATCAACCTGGGTGACGGCGATGTTGGCGAGGGTCTTCATGATAGGAAACTGAGCCATCTGTACCTCCATAGGACAACGAGAACGCCTGAGCGCCCGCGAGTGATCCGTTTTGATCAAGCGGATTAAACGATCGCTGCCTTCAATTCGCCAAATGGCAGTCCCGCCAGGACTGTTAGCAGCCACGCATTGCGATCTACACGGTGTTCGGCATCGCACCGTCCTTCCGCACATTGCCGAAGGCGATGATCTGCGTCTCGTTGCTCGTAGCCATCTCACAAAGCGCCTGTTGAACGCCACCGTCCGAGGGAGCGTTCGAGTCCAGGGCAATGACGGGAAGACGACAGGCATCTTCGCCTACCGCTACCTATCACGGTGCCAACTCGATCTCATCACGATGGCCTATGTGAGCTAGCAATGCAAACCGCCGGTCTATCGGCACCGGCGTTCCTGATTCAAGCTTATGCCACATCATCCACCGGAGCATCGACTGTATCGTTGGCCTGCAACGCATCCATCAGCAGACCAGCGTTCTGGCGGATCTTGCCTTCGATCTCGGCCGCAATCTCGGGATTGTCCTTCAGGAAGGTCTTGGCGTTTTCTCGGCCTTGGCCGAGGCGCTGGCTGTCATAGGAGAACCAAGCGCCAGACTTCTCCACCACGTCGGCCTTCACGCCAAGATCGATCAATTCACCCATCTTCGAGATGCCCTCGCCAAACATGATGTCGAATTCCACCTGTTTGAAGGGAGGAGCGACCTTGTTCTTGACCACCTTCACCCGCACTTGGTTGCCAATCGGCTCATCTCTGTCCTTCAGGGTCGAGATGCGGCGAATGTCGAGCCGCACGGAGGCGTAGAACTTCAGCGCGTTGCCGCCCGTCGTCGTCTCCGGCGAACCATACATGACGCCGATCTTCATGCGGATCTGGTTGATGAAGATCACCATCGTCTTGGTGCGGCTGATCGAGCCGGTGAGCTTGCGCAGGGCCTGGCTCATCAGGCGGGCCTGAAGACCGGGACGGCTCTCGCCCATCTCGCCTTCAAGCTCGGCCTTAGGCGTTAGCGCGGCCACCGAGTCGATGACCAACACATCGACAGAGCCCGAGCGGATCAAGGTATCGGCAATCTCAAGCGCCTGTTCGCCGTTGTCCGGCTGCGAGATCAGGAGATCATCGAGGTTGACGCCCAACTTTCGCGCATAGGCTGGATCGAGCGCATGCTCCGCATCGATAAAGCCGCAGACGCCACCCGCCTTCTGAGCCTCTGCAACGGTCTGGAGTGCCAGCGTCGTCTTGCCTGATGACTCCGGTCCATAAACCTCGACGACGCGGCCCCTCGGGAGGCCACCGACACCCAAAGCAATATCGAGCCCCAGAGAGCCGGTCGAAATCGTCTCCACCTCAACGACCTGACTGCCACCAAGGCGCATGATCGAGCCCTTGCCGAAGGCACGCTCGATCTGGGCCACCGCTGTTTCGATAGCCTTGTTCTTGTCCATGCTCATCACGGCTCCGCTTGTGTGATTTTCTGAGTATTGACTCTATCTGATATGAATTCCGAATGCCAGAACAAAGCAAGAACTCAGATAAGTTACGAGTCCTCTTCGCGGTTAAGCTTTCAACTACATCAGGAAATCAATGGGTCGACCTTCTGTCTCCGGCAATGCCAGAGCCTCTCGGTTCGAAATCATCTGAAATGAAGGGCTTGTGTTGTAATCCTCGTCAAGGAAGGAATGATCCCGTATCCGAGGACAAGCATCGACGCCGATCCCTTTGTGAACTGAGTGGTGCGGGATACATCAGCCGTTCTGCTTCAGCCACGTGTTGGACACATACCGCCACCCGCTTGGGCTCACGCTGCAAAGTTCCCTGAAAAGGCAGGAGCGCGCATCACTGCGAGCACCCTCAGTTACTGTGACAGCTGCACCACATGGGCAGCTCGTTCTGTGTTAAGTTGGGAGTCTGGAGGAGGCGACGATGGTTGATGTCTTCCGAGTCCCGATGGATGTTACCTATGCGCTTGCAGGCGGTGAGCCCGCCCTGATGGCTTATCGCCGATGGAGGAACATCTCGCGCGATGACCTCGCTGAAAAGAGCGGCATTTCCAAGGACGAACTCAAAGCAATTGAGGAAGGCAACAAGGATGTCGAGGAGGAGATGCTCGAAATCCTCTCAAAAGCCTTACGCCATAAGGATTTGAGCTTCTAGCCCGACTATGCGGTGCCGCTAAGGACGTGATTAAGGTTCAGCTGATGCCAGCGGCCGCCTGAGAGAGCATTCTCGACCCCGGTCCTATCATGAAGGGGACCACGACTTGGGCCTAGAGCATCGGACGGTTAAACGGACGCATATCCGGCAGCCTTAAGGTAGTTCCAGCACTCTTGTGGTTCGAACAGGTTGCAGATCTCACCGAGCGCTCGCCAGAGCGCGTCGAACGTTCGGGCCTCGGCCTTGCGCAAGTGCGCTTTGATCTTGGCAAAGGCCTGTTCAATTGGATTAAGATCAGGCGAATAAGCAGGTAAAAACAGGAACCAGGCTCCGCGTTGCTTCAGACACTGAGCGGCCTTCTCGCTCTTGTGGACAGCCAGGTTGTCGAGGATCACCACATCGCCTTTGCGCAGCGTCGGCGCGAGCTGCGTCTCAATGTAAGCCTCGAACGCCAACCGGGTGATCGGGCCATCGATGATCCACGGCGCGCACAACTCGTTGCACCGTAGCCCAGCCAGAAAGGTATGGGTTTTCCAGTGTCCAAAGGGAGCGCTCATGCGCAGCCGCTGGCCCCTGCGGCTCCGCCCGCGCAGGCGCGTCATCTTGGTGTTGACATACGTCTCGTCCAGGAACACCAGCCGGTGCGTCTCCTGGCGCATGCGCGGCTGGCGCTGGGCATGCCAGACCCGGCGCTCATCCCGCACATCGGCGCGTGCGCACTCCGCCGCCATCAGGCATTTTTTTATATGAGAAGCCGTGCCGGCACAGGAAGCGCGAGAGCATCGCGGGAGCCGCAACGATCCCATGCTCAGTCAGCAGCCTTGCGGCCAGCTCGGGCATGGTGATGGCCGGCTCGGCCTCGACCGTCTGGATCAAGAAGCTCTCATAGGGCACCAGCTTGCCGCGTCCGGGCGGACGGCCTTGCCGGGCCGGTGCCGGCGAGCCGAACCGCCGCTTCCGCTGCACCAGCTTGATGGCGAAACTCTCGCTGACGTCAAAGTGCTGGGCTGCCGCCCGGCAGGAATGACCTGCATCGACAAAGTCGGCGACGCGCACCCGCAGATCCAGGGAATAGCAATGACCCATAATCCACCTCCCAGTCCAGGCAGTGAATCACAGCTCGGCCTCGCACAGAAGCCAGGAGTCTCATTTCCGGTCCGAGGCTCTAGAGGTTCCACCTGCCCCTCTAGGCCCTTTTCGTCATAAACGCCCAGAAAAAGATCTCCGACGTTAAGGAGCGGTGTGCTGAGAAACAGGAACCCGCTCGAACTGCACGCACCGAGCGGGCCTACTGGGGAGCGTCACACGAGCAGGAAATCCTGGGTGGTGGCCACGAAGACGTCGGTGGTGTTGTTGGTGTCGTCCTCGACCAGATTGGAGGCAAGGCTCCGGTAGGCCACATAGCGCCCATCGGCCGAGAGCGAAGGCTCGACGCTACCAGGCTCCCCGGCTTCAGGGGCTTCAGGATTCCCAGCATTCGCCTGTTCGCCGGTGGAGCTGACCGAGACACGCTCGGTGGTGCCGGTCTCGCGGTCAAAGACGAAGATGTCGACGACGTTGTTGGTATCGCCCTCGACCAGATTGGAGGCAAGGCTCCAGTAGGCCACATAGCGTCCGTCGGCTGAGATCGACGGATCGAAGCTGAGGTCATTCCCCTGTTCGCCCGTGGAGCTGACCGAGACGCGCTCGACGCTGAGGCCCGTCTGATCGTCAGCGCCCTCGATCGTCACCGTCACGGTTGCGGTGCTGATCGTGCCCTTGCCGAGCCGGATCGCGTAGGTGAACGTGTCGGTTGCGGTCTCACCGGCATCAAGGAACTGGAACGCGCTGCCCGGGTCATAGAGGATTTGCCCATCGACAATCGAGGCTGTGGCACCGCTGGCGAGCGTCGTGGACGTCAGGGCGTGGCTTGGATTGTCCTGATCGACTGAGTAGAGCGACCTGGCGCGGCCACCCCGGTCATTGGCCAGCACATCGATGCTGAAGGCCGCATCCTCGCCGCCGGTGGCGGTATCGTCCTGTGCCTGCGGCCTCTTGGCGAAGTGATCCGCAGAGCAGGCTGATTGGTGTTTCCATCGAGACATCTCGGAAGCTCCATCCTGGAGTGGTTGGGCTCACCGCTCATCCCCAACGCCTTGAGCGTTCACCAGCATGTTCGGCCGTATGCTCAAGGTGAGCTTGAGCGACTTACTGCTTGATCGACGTCGCTCATCTTACGTCTTTTACAACATAGAAGATCAGCCGTCACCCGCGGCGACGCTCCAGGCGTGCCTGGACGCCCTCGCGGGCCAGCTGTCGACGGACGAGGCCCACGTCGCGGAGGTCGCCGCTGGAAGGCCGCGCCGAGGCGCTGGCGGAGATCGAGGACGGCACCTGGATCCGTTACCCGACATTCCCCAGATCGGAGGCGCGCCAGCAGGGCTCCGAGGGAAGAATAGCCCCGTGGGCCACCTCTGAACAGCATCAAAAGGCCGGTTTCCTGCCTGTACCGACCCCGACCGCCGTTCACACCTGCCCGGCAGGACCATTTCCGCTGCATGAAGCGAGGCGTTAGGCGCACCTCTCCCGTCGGGCTCCACAGTGACCGCTTCCGCTCCCAGGCTCAACATCGTGCGATCCGCCTTGGTCGGAGACCATCAATCAGGTCCAGGATGCGCCGGAACAGCTCGCGTGGGACCGCCACTTCGGCCATTTGGAACACCGTGTAGCGGGCGTGAGTAATGACCTTCGCGCCGATCTTCACCACCTTGTCGCGCAGAGAGGTCAGCGACCACCGCTCAATCTCCTCTGGAAGCACCAGAGTGCGAAAGATGTTGGCCAGGTTGTAGGCCAGAGCATGAAGCTGGAGCCGGACCGCGTTGGCCGTCATCGAACGGCATGACAGGCGCGTCCACCGGACTGCGTTCTTACCTTCTTTGATCCACTGCTCGGCCGTGCCGCGTTGATTGTAGAAGGCCACAACGCGCTCAGGCGGGCGGCTCAAGTTTGTGACCAAAAAGCCGACACGCGGATAGAGTTCGCCTGGGTGCCACTCGACCTTGGCCACGACCCGGCGTAATTGGCTCCAGGTCTGGGCTTGGTAGCGGAAGCTGGCGTAAAAGCGCCGGACTTCGTGCGGTGGACGCCCCACCGGGCGCGTGAGCAGGTGAGCAATCCTGCGCTGGAGAACAGCGTTGGCAGGCAGCCGGATGGCATAGCCATAGCCCTCCGCTTCCAGGAACTCGTAGACCTCAGGCGAGGCGAACGCTGCATCAGCTCGGAAGTAGCGCCGCTTCATCATGCTGCGGTAGCGGGCGACCACTGGCTCTAGCACTTCGCGCCAGCCCTCGGCGGAGTGGACGTTGCCGGGCCGCAGGGCACATCGCTCCAGGTCACCGAACTGGTTGAACACGAACAGCAGATGGTAGCAGGTGCAGCCGAAGTGGCCGTTGTAGGCGCTCCCTTCCTGCTCGCCATAAGTGGGGCTGACGCTGGAGTCCATGTCGAGCACGATCCCGTTCACAGGGCGGCGCGCGTGCACAGCATCGATCCAGCGCCCGGACAAGTCGGTCAGCGCGGACAGGTTCGCCACTTGCACCAGCACCTCGGTCTCGAACCGACCCATCTGGCTGGCGGAAGCTGCATTCTGCGTAACGGCCCGGCCACCTACCACCCAGCGCATGGCAGGATCACGGCCAAGGCGCTCGGCATCGTTCACGTCCTCGTATCCGGCCAGCCGCCCGAATACGGACTGGCGAAGCTGTGCGATCAGGGTGTGGCGGCTGTTCTGGCCCGTCCTGGGGTCGGCGAGAACCTCTCCAGCGAGGTCCGTCAGGCCGAGGGCATCATCGAGGTCTCGAAAGGGGAGCAGCCCAGCGTCGGATGTCACCTTCGAACCGTGGAACTCCAGCTTCAGACGGGGATCAAAGGCGACCCGGAGAGCGGCACCGTCTGCTTCACCCGCTGTATCGTCCATCTCCAGCCTCGTTGATGCGTACTACTCCCCTGAAGGATAACCAAAATTCAGCCTTTCAAATCACCTCATCGTGTGCGCATTTGGGAAATGCGGGCTCAACGGTCCTCAAAGTGCCTCAGGATCAGCTGATCTAAGGCCCAGCCATTCTGACTGGCGAGCCCTATGCAAGGTGCAGGGAAAGCCGTTGCTGAATTCTCATAGGCGGATGTCGGTGTGCTTTGAGAACAGCAGAGTGGAGCCTTCCGGAACATCACTTGACAGCTGCTTTCTCAGCGTAAGACAAGTTGTATTATGCTGTATTGACGGAGAGGCTGCCGTGGATGTAGTCGTGACACCTGCAAAGTTCAAACCAGGCACCTGGACGTTGAGCGACAGGCTCGGGCGACCTCTCGGAACAATCACCGAAACTTCTCCATCGCTATTCGTCATCAATGCAAATCGCAACTCCGGGCTGTTCAAAATGGCCACTGCCAGCTTCCCCTCGCTCGACAGCGTGATGTCAGGCATCGCCAGCCACATGAAGGGCGAGTGTCAGCTTTCCAGCGATGACGGATGACTTGGCGCGATAGGGCTGATGTTGAAGCCGGCTTTGTCACATCAACGCATTTGACTTGCTTAGACTCTCCGTCGCGTGGGAGTGAGGTTGTGTGACCCGAACCGCTTAGGCCTGCCGGGCTCTGACACAACAGCTGACCTGCCACATCTCCAGCTCGAGTTTGGTGCATAATTCAGATGTGGACCGCGTTGACGCTCTGACGTCGGGGCTCAGGTGATGCGCCGGGATACCGGCATGCCAAGGCGGGTCATGACGTTGAGGATCTTGCAGGCGACGGCAGCTTCAGTCTTCCGTGCCGGCAGAGTCCGGGCGTGGAGGCGACGACCAATCAGGGACTTGTAGCGCATCATCGCCACCTCGCCCAAGAACCGCCGGCCGTAGTTGACCGCCTTCTGCCAGCCGCGCCGACCACGCTCCTGGATCATCTGGAAGTGCCGGTCGCGCTGCGCGCCGTCTCGGCATTGTTGCTCGGCACTGCCGTTGACCGCGGTGGGATGATCCCGGCTGTGGCAGGATCCCGTTCGGCAAGGATGCGCTACACAGAATCACCATCGTACGCCCCGTCGGCTGTGACCGAAGCGATCGGGCCTGAGATCTGATCGAGCAAAGGTCCGACCTGCGAGGCATCGCCGTCTTCCGTGCTGGTCAGTTCCGAGGCGACGATCTCACCAGTGTCGGGATCAACAGCGAGGTGTAACTTGCGCCAGGTCCGGCGCCCTTTGCCTCGATGCTTCTGGCGCCGCCATTCGCCGGCACCGAACACCTTCAGGCCAGTGGAGTCGATCACCACGTTCACTGGATCAGTTGCTGTTCTTACTGCCTTGGCGACGGCAGGTCGACGCTGCGGCGCGAAAAGGTGGTGTGATCGGGGACCGGGAGATTAACATCAAGCAGACGCAGGATCGAGGCCAGCATGCCTTCGGGCCGGCGCCAGGGCCGACCAAATGCCAGCCGCAGCATCAGGCCAGTTTCGACGACCATCTCGGAGTATCGCCGTGGTCGACCACGCCGGCCCGTGTTTGCCGGGGTCCACGCGTCAGCGCCTCAGCCGTCACCCACACCGTCAGGTCGCCGCGCCGACACAGTGCCGCATCATAGTCGCGCCAATTCTTTGCACGGTAGCGAGCCTTTGGAATCCTGTGGCGGCGCTCTTGATTGACCTTGTAGGGCATGCAGCTCTCGGCTTCAGACAAGCGCCTCTATACCTCACCCCTGCCTTAGCGCGACACCTCAGGCCGAATTACGCACCAACGTCAGTATAGATCAGTAAAGCCCATTGATGTGATAACGCCATCTGACCGGCCTCCATCGGTCGGCGAATTATGCGCGCCATCGCCTCCGGCCTCCGGCTCTCCTGGTTCCGTTTTGGGATGGGGCTGCTTGGGGAAGATCAGCCGGACCCGGACGGTTCTTCGGGCAGCCAGGCGATCAAGTCTGTCGTTGATCACCTGGGCGGCCTCCGGGTCCATGCCCCGGATTTGTCTGAGTTGGGGAGCCACAGCCTTGAGCTGTCCGAGGCTGGTAATCTTCGCAGCCTCCAGCGCTTTCCAGGCGCTTATGGGCAGGAGCAGTCCGTCGAAGGGATCATCCAGGTTCTGAGACAGGGTTCGGGGCATTGGCACGCCTCTTGGCTGTTGAACAGAAAGTGAAGGATGCGGTGGGGCCATTGGCCCAGGACGTTTCATGGCACGCTTTATTCCCGGTACTTCGAGGGATTTTCAGTCTGACCGCTTCACAGATCCCGATCGCCTCGCCGCCTCTTGGTCTGCGACCCGTTCCATGAAGGCGCTTCTTCGAAATCTCGTTGCTGCTACTGATCTGACAGAAGAACTGCGGCATGACGATTACCCTTTGCTCCGCGTCAGTTCGGCCGACCACAAGCCGTTCAGTCCCCGCAGGAAAAGGAGGGACGACGAAGTGGTGTAGTTTAGAAGTGGTGTAGTTTATTCCGCCCGCCAACGTCCGCCGTTCCTGCGCTTACGTCTCCGCAGAATGGAACCTGATGATGCCGTCCTCATCAGCGAGCCTCATCAGTTCAGCCAGACAGTTCCGGGCCCGGTTGACCCGGCTCTTGACGGTGCCGACCGCACATCCGAGAGCTTGGGCCGCTTCCTCATAGGACAGCCCGTCCGCACCCACGAGCAGGATCGCCTCACGCTGTCCCTCAGGCAGCTTGCCGAGGGCTGCCTCAAGTTTATGCATCATGATTCTGTCCTCTTGGTCCGGCTGGGCGATCATCGTGGCGGCATAGGATCCATCCCCATCCTCGACTTCGCGCCGTGACTTGCGGTGTTCCGAACAGAATTGGTTGCGCAGGATGGTGAAGAGCCAGGCCTGGAGGTTCGTGCCGGCCTCAAACTGTGGCTGCTTGCTGATGGCCCTCAGTACTGTCTCCTGCACGAGGTCTTCAGCCTGATCGGCATCCCGCGTGAGTGAGATTGCGAACGCCCTGAGCGAGGTCACGCTCGCTAGAATTCCATCGGCGAACGCTTGGTCGATCGGCTCCGTGTGCGCACGGATCACTTCAGTCAATCGGTTGAGGAGCCGGGTCAGGCGGTACGGAAGCTTGCCCTCGGCCGGGTTGCCATACCAAGCCCGAAGTTGCTGGCCGAGATGGGCTTGAATGCTGCTGTCCAGGCCAACAGAGCTCGACCGGCTCACGGGATGCTGGAGAGAGGTCCCGTCATGTCGTATATCAGCCGTATGGTTCGACAGTGTCACCATGGTTGGTCTCCTGTAAAACCGACCTCTCGGACCATGTGGTGGCCCGTCCTGAATCTGAGTCAGAGGCCGCCGCGGGCGCGCCGTGAAAGATCTGCACGCAATAGTGCCCGTGCTCGCCGGGGCAGCCTGTGAGCTGTGGTCTTCACGAACTTGATGTCGCCAAGTCTGCGCGGTGTCAGCCAAGCTGCATCGGTTCTGCCGACGACAACAGGTACGTCAGCGAGGCTTGGTGGCGTCGCGCACCGTGTCCTTAATGCCGCCGACAGCATTCTGCGCCCGGCCTGCCGTCTTCTCGGCAGCCCCTTCGGCCTGGGTCTTGCTGTCGCCTGTGATCTTGCCAATGGCTTCCTTGACAGAGCCCTTGGTCTGCTTAGCACTACCCGCAATCCGATCCTTGTCCATGATCGCCTCTGGCTTAGGATGATATGCACGTGACAACCAGTACGATGACCCTGTTATCACGACTGCTAACCCACTCAAATCATTAAAGTTCATCTATTTTTTTAGTGGTTATTCCGCACTACCCGGACTGGTTTTCCTGCACCTCTTTTTGGGACCTTCGGACGCTTGTCTGCGACACCCTCAGCTCCAATGCCGCGCTCCCTGGCCCAAACAACCACGGCGCTGCGCCGGTTGACCCCGAGCTTCTGGTACAAGGAGGCGATGTGGTTGCGCACCGTATTGCGGGCGAGCTTGAGCTCTGTCGCAATCTCGGGATCGCTCTTGCCCTGGCAGATGAGGGTGAGCACCTCACGCTCGCGTGCCGTCAGATCAGCCACACTGGCCGCGGCCTGTGCCGGCCGGGCGGGGTGGCGCATGGCAGCAAGCTTCTCGACCACGCCCCGGCTGAACCAGGACGCGTCCGCCATCACTGCTTCGATCGCCTTGACGAGCTCCTCCTCCGAGCGCCGGCGGGCGGTAATGTCCTGGAACGAGCACAGGATGCACGCACGATCGCTCAAGGTGATAATTTCGGCTGACACCAGGCAGTCGATGTATCCGCCGCCTTTCACCCGCAGGCACGCCTCGAAGTCCCTGACGGTGCCGGCCTTGGTGAGCTCGGTTTCAAAGCGGCGGCGTTCCTCATCCTCAACCCAGAAGCCGATGTCATCTGCGGGGTAGCCAACCGCGTCCTGGGCCTGATAGCCGAGTACCCTCGTGAAGGCTTCGTTGACCTCGACAAGCCGATGATCGTCGGCGGTGCTGATCGTGGTCGGCACCGGGGCGAGACGGAAGGCCTTGGCAAACCGCTCCTCGGAATGGCGCAAGGCCGTCTCAGCCTTGCGGCGCGGCTCCAGGTCAGCGAATGTGAAGAGCATGCAACGGACGTCGCCGACCTCGATCGGTTGGCCTGCCACCACCACTTGGCGCCCGCCAGGATCGCTCGGCACAGTGAGACAGGCTTCCATTTGAGGAATGGCTTCGCCTGCGCGCAGCCGCTCGAGAGCAAGGTCCCTACGGTCGGCCCGTTCAAGGACATCAATCTCATAGACGGTTCGGCCCAGCACGTCCTCGCGTTTGTACCCGGTGAGTTCCAGGAAACCCTCGTTCACCTTGATCAGGCGCAGGTCCGTGAGGCGACAGATGGCGGCGGGCGCCGGGTTGGCCGCAAAGGCCCGCTCGAAGCGCTGCTCGGCCTCGATTTGTTCGCTGACGTCGTGAACAATGAGAACCAGACAATCTGGATTGCCCGCATGATCAGTGATAACAAGGCTGCGAATGCGGTGGGTGCGATCCCAATCCTGGTTGGTTTTGTGGGCCACCACAACCACGACATCGTCGAAGGCCTCGCCGGCGACGACACGGTCGATGGGGTAGCGGCCATGTTCGAGCAGATCGCTGCTTTGATGCCGCAGGACGAAGTTGTTGCGGTATTCGTCAACAGTTCGGCCGAGTTCGTCAAGGGTCGTGACTCCGTGCATCGCCAGCGCGGCCTCGTTGGCGTAGGTAATGGTCTGGTCCGGCTCGACCAGGATCACGCCCTCGGTTAGGCCGGCAATGATCTGCTCCAGTTGCGAGCGGTCCGGGGCTTGGTCCTGTGAGACCCTCTCCGCTCTGTCCTGGATCGCATCAGCGGCACTAGCGGCGCCTATGCGCCTCGGCCGCCGGTCATTGGTACGACCCATGCCTGCATCTGTCCTTGTCATGTGACGGCTCGCTCCGCACTTTCACGCCTCCGAGTTTGCTTTCGTCCTCATGCCCAGAGCTTTTCCACTGGCATGGAAACAGCTTTTGTCTTTGCTGTGCCGCATTTTTGACGGCGAACCGAAGCGGCATTCGGTAGCAAAAGCCACCAGACTTGATCTACTTTGTCAGGGTCTATTTCTGTCGAAGGCCGGAGCCGCCTTGAGCTGATCCACGGGGATCGTCACAATGATCTTGCCGGGCGTGAGAACGCGGCTGATCTGCATCTCGCTTCTCGTCTTCTGTCCTTCGGCTGTGCTCGCAGGCAATCCCTCACTTTGGATTGTTCCGGTCGTTGCCGTCATTCCAACAGGGTCGATCTCAACCGCGTGGACCGGAACCGCAACTGCCCGGCTGCCAATGCCTGGAGTGCCGCTCACCTTGACGATATAGGCGGCAACCTTGCCGTCATGGTCCAGCACAACGTCCTCGATTTCACCGATGGTCTTGTTGCCGGTTCCAACGGCATTCAGGCCAATGACATCAGTGAGGCGCAGAACGCCCTGGCTCCCTTCCTGAGTGATGAACCGACTGTCCGCGGGTCGATCATCCTTTGAACCGGTGGGGGGCTGCGCATTGCCTGCGAGAGGAGCTGGAGGCTGCCCCTGAGCAATGGCTATGGAGGCCAGCAGAGTGGAGGAGAGCAGGCCACTGACAAGCAACTTTGTTTTCATGGACGATCTCCTTCATGGACGATCTTCCGACGAGCATGTCCGGCTAACGCAGCGGCAGTCGCTTGGTTCTGCTGGGGACTGGGCTGATCAACCGTAGGCAATCCAGGCTCGTATGAGCCTCGCCCTTACGCGCTTGATCAAGTCTGGAACCGAACATCTAGTCAGCACCGGGTCAAAGTGTAACGTAAGCGGATCGAATAAAGGCCCGCTTTGCGCGTAACTGCGGAGCTTGGGATAAGGTCAGCCCAGTGCCAAAAGCGGTCGTTCGCCTTAGCTCACCAGTGGAGCGTCGACTGAGCATACGACGCCTGTATCGGAAAACTCAATCCGCACCTCGCCCGCAAGTTCTTGAGCCAGGCTGCGCTCAATGAGCCGCGTGCCGAAGCCCCGGCGAACGGGCCGCTGGACGGGGGGCCCTTCCACCTCCTCCCACATCAGATGCAGGCGCTGTGGAGCCTCCGTGCCATCCAGTGCCCAGTGTACCCGGATCTGTCCAGTTCCGTTGGAAAGGGCCCCGTATTTCACGGCATTTGTCACCAGTTCCTGGAGCGCCATTGCAAGCGGCAGGGCCATGCGCGGCGGCACCTGTACGCTCGGGCCCTGCACATGGATCCGGTTTTCGCCGCGGCTGCGGTACGGCTCGACAGCTTGTGCGACAATGTCGTGAAGCGCCACATGCGCCCAGCTTCGGTCGGTCAGAACATTGTGAACCTGCGACAGCGCGATGAGCCGGCTCTCGATGGCATCCGAGGCATGGTCCAATGAGGGTGCGTTCCGCAGTGTCTGTGAGGCGATGGACTGCACCGTCGTCAGCGTGTTTTTCACCCGGTGATTGAGCTCGCCGATTAGAAGATCTTTTTCCCTTACGGCCGCTCGCAGCTCATCCACGACCCGCAGGCGCTCGATAGCAGCCCCGAGAAGATTAGCGTAGCTACGGAGGAACTCGATGTCCGATTGCGTGAAGATCCGGGGCCTGCGGCTGTCCACCTGAAGGACACCAAAGGGTGGACGCCCCTTGCTGCTTAGCACCAGCACATTCACGAACGCCTTGACCCCATGCTCCTTCATGAAGTCGTGGTACTCGAAGCGATCCTCCTCAGCGATGTTCGCCGAGATGACCGCCCCCTCCTTGAGGGTCAGCCCCTCCGGTGAGTTCTCGGCCGCCGTGACACTTACCTCGCCGATGATTCCTGATCTCCATCCGACGCCCGCACGGACCGTGAAGGTACGACCGTCAGGCAGGAGTTCCATAAGCTTGGCAAGGTCGGTTTCGAGCGCCCGGCCGATGAGCTCGCAGGCCCTATTCAGGATGTCATCGATGGCCTCGGTCTTGAGCGCGAAGTCCCCAAACTCTGCCAAGACCCGCTGCTGCTCTAGCAACTCCTCTTGGTCGGCGTCGTTTCGGTGGGTCATCCTGTTGAGCTTCGCAATGGCAAGAGGATATTCAATTCTCCAAAGGTTCTAGGGTTCCGGATGCCTGATGCGTTCCACGAGAGCATTACATCCCGCTGTCCGTGGGCCCTTGGACCAGGAATCCCAAGGCCAGTATCGGCTATTGGCGCCTTTTCAGAGATCCGCCGCGCTTCTGCTCTGATCATCCAGACGGGACCATTGAGGTCGGAAACTGGTTCGGCGTCGATTACCAGGGCAAGGGCTATGCGTCGGAAGCACTTCGAGCGACGTTGGATCAGATCGCGACTGACCCTGATCTCGCCCACCGCTCATCTTTGCTGAATGTCGACCCGACAATGCGGCCTCAATCAGGCTTTTGGCCAAGACCGGCTTTCACGCGACAGGCCGTCCAGGCCCTCGCCCTAACCGGATCGAATTTGCCCTCCGGCAAGGACAGGTTTCGGTGGAGCGCGTGCATTGCCAGAGCGAGCCTGCAAGACTCAGGTCGTCAGCCAGAGCTGCGGGGACACAACAACCGTCTCGATCGCGGCAAGCAGAAAGCCTCTCATGGTTCTGTCTCCGGCCCTAGGAATGAGGCCGCAGCACAGTCGTCTGCGGTTCGTTACTAAATCGAACAGGACGCCGGATTGGAGCAGTCGGTGTTGCTGCCGCTGGGTTCGAGCAAACACACCATAGAGAAGAGGCTGATCTCGGCCACCAGTTCAGCCCCGGTCTGGAACCAGAATGGCGCACTCTCCCGCGGCAGCCCGACCGCCACGAGCGAGAGGAGAAAAGCAATGGCTGCACCCCACACCAAGATCAAAACCGCCCTTGGAATGGGACGCAGATCTTTAGCCCTGTTCAGAGATTGCCGTTGTCAAAATACCAGCGGCAATCAATGAGGGATCGATCAATGGAAAAGCCCGGGCTGCGGAGCGAATGGCGGGATCCCGTCGCGTCTCCGACCGCACCGTTAAGCCAGTTTAGGGTGGGACGCAATCTGATCCAATGTGGAACGTAAGCGCCTTGGATGCAGATCACCGGAACGCTCAACATCGCTGGGCATTGCCTCAAACCACGACCCACTTGTTTAGGGATGACAACAAGTATGTTCGACAATCTGCCCTCAGCGTTGCTTGCACTCTTCCTCGCCTTCTGTGTCCTTTGGCTGATCTGGCAGGTGCTCCGGCGGCTCCGATCATCTCGCAGAAAGAGGCAAGAGCCCTACAGTGAAGTGCAGCCCGAGCCTCGCACGAGCCACATTGAGTCAGCCCCGCCACAGGCGGCAAGCACAATCTCCACCATTCCAGATGCGGCTGATGTTCTCGCCCTTAAAGCAGCCATCGACAATCTGGCACGGCAGGTTGCTGCCTTGGAGAAACGTCTGGCATCCGGACAAACCGATCCTCAGCCAGCTTCGGCTTCACCGAGCATGAGGACCATTGAGCCGAGATCTGAGCTACCTGCTGTGGCGCCAGACCATCGGATCTGAGGCAGGTTTGGCCGCTTGGCTGTAATTCTGGCCTGGAACACAGACTTGGTCACCGGCTCGGCCTCAACGTCTGAGGAGCGTTCGGTTTTTGCTCAGACCAGGAGGGTCACGACCGCCGTCGGCTGTAACCCCTCTGGTGCTGGCGGTTGGTCCGCAGCATCAACAGATTGCGCTCGTTCTGATACAGATCGCCGTTTCCAAGCTGATTCACAGGCAAAGCTTGTTCAATCCGCGGCCCTTGAGGAGCCTCAGGCTGGCAGGAGGTCAGCTTCACGCACAATGCGCTGAACCGGTCCGCTTGCGGCTTTGATGCGGTAGAGCGGCTCGCCATCCGGTCCACTCGGAAGCTGGCGCAAGATCTCGTAGATCCCGGCATTCTCGAGAAGCTTCTCGCGCGGCCGCACAAGCTGGCCGATCTGGAATCTGTGGTCCATGACACTTCCTCCTGCTCCGCGGGCGTGGTTCTGCTCAGGCAGTCCGCCCATTGATTAAACAACCGTATGGCTGTGCTCAACGTTCCCAATCCGGAGGGACAGTGCCTTGGATCGGCCGCAGGCACTGTTGCGCCCCTCCGGCTTCACGATGCCGGAGATGATCGAGTTGAACCGCAAGGTGCAATTGCTGCCTAACGGGATGGCAAAGGCATTGGCTTTGTCACGGGAACTTGAACCCAGCGCAACCAGGGCCGAACCACAACCAACAACAAGATGGAGATGACGGCAGCCATCAAGGCGCTTGAAGCTGTCCCTCAGGAACTCCCCATTGTGATCCACAGCGACAGCCAGTACGTGATCAAGGGTGCGACGGAGTGGCTCCGTGGGTGGAAGGCCATGGATTGGCGCAAGGCTGACGGTAAGTCGGTCATGAATCAGGATCTTTGGATGCAGATGGATGCCCTGATAGCTGGCCGAGAGATGAACTGGATATGGGCGAAGGATCACGCCGGTCATCCTGAGAATGAGCGGGTGGATGGACTGGCAAATGGTGAGGCGCGGAAAGTGGTTGGTTGGTCGCGGCCCCTCCCGGAAGTTCTCGTCGCCGTCCGAGAGGGGTTATCGTCACTGACCCACGCGCTACACCGACAGAAAATCCAGGTCACGGGTAGCCACTTCGAACGTGAGCCGGTACTCGCTTACGCCACTCACCGGGAATCCGGTGTCAAGTGGAGCGTCGTCTATCTCATCGAAATCAATAGCATCATTCAAGACGGTCAATGCAATGTACTCAATAAACTCCTGCCCAGTGGACGTAGTCTCAACCTCAAAGTCGAACGCAAACACGCCCGTTTCGGAAGTCGGCTCGAATAGGGTCCCGAGTGCTGCGACGAGTTCCTGCTGGGGCAGGTTCTCAAGCCCATACTGGATGTCGCCAACAGCATCCTCAACTGCGGTAATCAGCACCTTGGGTGGGAGGAAATGCAGCTTATCATTGATAGCAAGCCGTCCAATCATCGCGAAGGTTGAGCCCCCAGCATAGAGACTGGCTTCAGGATCATAACTGGCATCGAGCTTAATAAGTGATTTGACCAAGGATGCGTCCGCTTTCGCCTGTCCTCGGGTGTAGGCTTCCCCAACATCGTTGGATGCCACATCGTGCTTGTAGAAGAGGTAGTCTAGGCGGTCTAGCGGGTCCTCAGACTCAGATCCTAATTTCGTAAGACGGGTTTGACTGAGCGGCCTCCCCGAAGACGTCGTGAGAAGCTACCCTCCAAATTCGCCAGCAGAATAACCTCCACCCCCGTAGTTTCCATAGGTTGGAAGTTCCAAGGCACCCTCCGTGCCTATCGGCAAGACCTCGCCTGTCGCTGGGTCGACAGGAAACGTTCGCTCCCAGTTGATGTAAGCCATCAGGCCCTCTCATGAAAAGTATCACGTGCACTACTGGGACAGCACAACGGAGCAATATGGCTCGACCATGTCAGCTTGAGCGGAGGAACATCCCTCTCCGGACGGGTGAGCTTCTATGATCTGTGATCAGGATTCTAACCTTAGCTGTTTCACAGTAGTGCTGTCGGGTGCGTAGCGTATCACCCGGTGCGGTGTGCTCAGACACCCCAGCGCCCTGGCGGATGTTGCCGACGCAAAGAGCGGTGCCGCGGCGACGGCTGATAAACTAAGAGTTGTCGTCGATCTGCGACTCATGAGCTCTGTCATGATTTCCTTCAACAGATGGCTTATGCAACATCAGCACAGGGAGATGCTATGCGGGCAGCAAGTCGATGATGCGCATGACTGCAACCGTGCTGCCGGTATTTTTGCGGGGTTGTCACGTTAACCTGGACATGAGATCGAGCGGTGTAGATGGTCCGGCATGAGCAAACCCGTCAGCTACAGCTACAAACGCCATCGCTTTCCGCCTCAGATTATTGCCCATGCGGTCTGGTTGTATTTCCGGTTTCCTCTGAGCCTGCGGCTGGTCGAGGAGATGCTGCTCGAGCGCGGCATCGTCGTGTCCTACGAGACCGTCCGGCGATGGGCGCTGAAGTTCGGGCCGGCTTACACCCGCCGCCTCAGGCGCAAGGCACCGAGCCGCCACGACATCTGGCAAGAAACACTGGCTGTGGCGAGCCGTTGATCAGGATGGATACGTGCTCGATGAGGTCGTGCAGACGCGCCGCGATACCAAGGCCGCCAAGCGCTTGCTGAAGCGTCTCTTGCGGAAGCAGGGCTGCCCTCCACGACGGATGATCACCGACAAGCTCGGCTCATACGCTGCTGCACAGCGTCAGATCATGCCAGAAGTCGAACACCGCTCGCAGAAGAGGCTTAACAACCGAGCGGAAAATTCGCATCTGCCGTTCCGTCGACGAGAGCGGGTGATGCAAGGCTTTCGGTCGCCCAGGCACCTGCAGCGGTTCATCAGTGTCTTCTCGGCCATCCGCAATCTCTTCGTTTTACCACGCTCCCACCGCTCTGCCCTAGCCATGCGTCTGCACCGCCTCAATACCATGGCGGAATGGAAATCTGTGGCCAACATTGCTGCTTGAGCCTCTCCGGCGACCAAATCGGACCTCAGTGCGCGTGGTCGCAGTTAACGTGATGTCGTGGATGGCGCCCTCCACCAGCGTCGACGTGCCAGAATGGGCATGTTGAAGAACCGGAGAGGATCACTTCCATGTCTGAGATTGCCACGATCGGCCTTGATATCGCAAAGAACGTCTTCCAGCTGCACGCGGTGGACAGGAGTGGAAAGATCGTCCTGCGCAAGGCGCTGCGGCGCAGCCAGGTGCAGGGGTTCTTCAGCAGGCTGCCGCCTTGCCTGATCGGGATGGAGGCCTGCGCGACGGCTCATCACTGGGCTCGGACGCTCATGGCTTTCGGGCATGACGTCCGTCTGATCCCGCCCGCCTACGTCAAACCCTATCTGCGCCGGCAGAAGAATGATGCCGCGGACGCGGCGGCGATCTGTGAGGCCGTCGCGCGGCCGTCGATGCGCTTCGTCCCGGTCAAAAGTCCACAGCAGCAAAGCACTCTCATGCTACACAGAGCCCGCGATCTCCTGATCGGGCAGCGAACTGCCCTGATCAATGCCTTGCGCGGTCACTTTGCAGAGTTGGGCATCGTGGTGGCGCAAGGCGCTCGCAACACGCGCCAGCTGATCGCCTTCCTCCACGAGGAGGCCAATCCAGACTTCCCCGCGGCAGCTCGAACTGCGCTTCAGCCTTTGGCCACGATGCTGCTCGGGATCGAGACGCAGATTGCCAAGCTCGATAAGGCCATTCTGGCGGCCCATCGCAGCGATCCGGTCAGCATGAGACTGGCCGCCATCCCCGGCATTGGTCCGATTGTCGCTTCCTGTCTCGCGGCCAGCGTCCCGGACGCCAGCCTGTTCCAGGGCAGCCGGGAGTTCGCAGCCTATCTCGGCCTCGTGCCGCGGCAGCACTCAACCGGCGGTAAGGCGAGGCTGGGCTCCATCTCCAAGATGGGCAACCGGCACTTGCGCAAGCTGCTGGTCGTCGGTGCGCACGCTGCGCTCTACAGCATGAAGTCTGGCAAGACCAGGACGGCTATGGCTGACTGGGCCCGGTCTCTGCTGGCCAAGAAGCCGTTCAAGGTGGTCGCCGTCGCCTTGGCCAACAAGATGGCCCGGATCGCCTGGGCGGTGATGGCCAGGAGCACGACTTACGAGCCCGGGAGCAAGGGAGTTGCAGCGTCGGCGGCATAGGCGACCAGTTCAAACGATCTGCCCATAGGGCATCCCAGTTGGCACGGTGACGATGAGATGATGTGAAGCCAAAGCGGATATGGACCGCCGGATCTGGCAAACCCGTGACGTTGTCTTGCGTCAGTCGAGCGCGATAATGTGAGAGGGACCAGCTTCCAGCGTAAAACATCAGGGCCGGCGGTCATGAAGCACCGCGTTCAAAGGCCGGAGACATGACTGCACCCGCCCCGCTAGGCCTAAACGTCAACAACAATCACATTGCCAAACGGGCGCCATCCAGACATGACAGCGCCGCGCCGGCAATTCCTCACCGAGCAAGGTGTCCGCATCCGCGACCTGCTTGCCACCCTTGGCGGCGGCGTGCCCTCCCCCGACCTGGAAAGCCGGCATCCCGGCACGTCCGCCAAAGAAGCCGACTATGCCGGCTGTCAGGACGATGACCGGGAATGGCACGCCGCAGAAGAAGATCGCCACGAAGGCCGCAGCCGCCAGGGTGATCATGGTTCTGTTCTTGAGGGACTTCGACCCGATCCGCACCACCGCCTGAAGGACCACCGCGAGCACGGCGGCCTTGAGGCCGAAGAACAGGGCCGAGACGAGGCCGACCTTTCCGAACAGGGCGTACACGATGCTCAGCGCCATGATCGAGACGACGCCGGGCAGGACAAACAGCACGCCCGCGATGAGACCGCCGAGCGTGCGGTGCATGAGCCAGCCGATGTAGGTGGCAAGCTGCTGCGCCTCGGGTCCGGGCAGGAGCATGCAGTAGTTCAGGGCATGCAGGAAGCGGTTCTCGCCGATCCAGCGTTTCTCCTCGACGATGATGCGGTGCATGACCGCGATCTGGCCGGCGGGACCGCCGAAGCTGAGCATCGCGACGCGTGCCCAGACCCGGAAGGCCTCCCGCAAGCCGACGCCGTGCGAGGCCGCCTCACGATGCTGCCGCAGCCGTGAGACCGTTGACGCATCCGCCATGTCAGGCTCCCTGCTTCCTGACGGGCCAGTTGTGGGTCTCGTCGGTGGCATCGCGGCACCAGCGGTAGAACGCGTCGTACAGCGCCATGCCGGCCTCGAGCTGCTCGAGATCGTCGGCATACATGCGCGACAGCCCGAGCGAGGCCGCCAGCAGGCCCGGCGCCTCGGGGGCGAGATCGGGACGCGCCGTGTCGGCGCCACGCACGATCGTGGCGAGCCGCAGCAGGGGCTCCGTCGCGAGGCCGAATTCCTCGACCATGGTGTCGAAGGTGCACCGCTCGCTGCGATGGCTCCAGAACACGTCCTCGCCTTCGATGTCGAATGGGGCAGCGCCGAAGCGTTGCGCGACGCCGGGAACCTCGGACGGTATCACGAACAGGAACACGGCCCGCGGATCGACGAAGCGCCGGATGAGCCAGGGGCAGGCGATGCGGTCGACCTTCGGGCGGGCACGGGTCACCCAGACGGTCCGTCCTTCGCCGTCCCGGGGCGGCAGCACGGCCTCGGGTACCATCGGCAGGCGGGACTGCGCCCAGGCCAAAGCCCCGCCATCGAGGGAGTCCGCGGGAATGCCCTCGTGCCGGAGCCAGGCGGCCACGCCCTGGCTGAGCTTGAGACCTTTTTGACAGATGACGATCGCGGACTGCCCAGCGAAATCCCCGGTCCATTCGGAAACCCGTTACCACGGGCGGCGGATGGCGCCGGGGATCAGGCGCGGGTCGGCAGCGAAGTCCTCGTCGGTCTGGACATCGATGAGGACCGGGCACCGGGGCGTGCCGATCAGGCGGGCGAGCTTGTCGATGGAGATGGTGTTGATCGACGACATGACGATGCGTCCTTGCTGAAGGTGAGCTGGACGCGATGCTTGGGCATGTCGCCTCATGAGGGGATCGCAGCCCCCATGGCGCAAGTAGGAACCTGTCGCCGGATTTTGTCAACGCTTCGATCTGTCAGCCAGAGGGACGGCAGGGGCCTAGACTAGTTTCCGTCCATAAACGTGCGCATTTCGGAGCATTTACAATAGGTTGTGCCGAGTTTGAGCGGCTTTGACGAGGATAGGCAGGGTGAAGAGCGCTGAGTGTCGACAAAAATGGTGTCGTGGGCGCGGTTAGGCGCACGTCCCGAGGGCCGACTGTGGCCGGCGTGACGCAATCGCGATGCCTGCTCGGTTCAGGTCGCTTTGAGGCGGGTGAAGAGAACGAGGTTATAGGCCACGACCGAGGACCAGACATAAGCCTTGAAATGATCGAGGCCGCGCCAGGTACAACGCGCCAAGCCGTAGGCGCGTTTGAGGCATGAGATGCCGGCTTCGATGCCGGCGCGGAAGTTGCGCAGCTTGCGATAAACCCACTTGCTTCTGACCATGTCCTCGATCCTGAGGCCGGCTTTCTTGTGGAAGGCCATGTCGCAGACGCCCCACGCCTTCGCTGTGGCCAGGTTGTTGCGCGTGGCGAAGCCGCCATCGGCTGCCGCCTGCCGCGGCGCTTGGCCATAGAAGGCGACGTGGCGCGCCAGCATCGGCAGCAAGCGGTCGCTGTCGGCCGGGTTGCCGGCTTCGATCACCAGATCGAGGATCATGCCACTCCTGCCGGTGGTCAGGTTGAGTTTGTGACCATACTCAGTGTCGCGACTGCCTTTGACGATGATATCAGCATGCTCTTCGAACAGGCTCACCACCTTCTCGTCGGCGGGGACCGGCTCGCCGGCCAACACCCGCCGCTCGCTCTGCCTGATGATGCGTTCGACCAACGCCCGATAGTGACGAACCTGGACCTGCCACAGGGCGATGAGCGGCGTGCTTGCCACGGCCAAACGCTCGCTCGCCTGCTCCAGATCGGCCAAGGTCGCGCGCGTGATGGCGATCAGCTCGCGGTAGAGCCGGACCCGATTGGGTCGACCGCGCGTGAACTGGATCTTGTGAGCGCGCTTCTTGGCTGCGCGGCAATGATTGCGCCATGAGCCGGCGCCGCCGACCAAGGAATCGGCCCGCTTCAGAAGGCGCACCATGATCCGCACAGCATCCCACAGCAGGCTGCTGTCGCTCGGCTCGTGCATGAGCGCCGAGGTCACCGTGCTGTCCAGCCGAACCGCCGCACCGTCTTCGAGCTTCGCCTGCCGAGCGACCGACAGCAGGGCCCGATTGATCTGCTCCCAGGTCTCGGGCCGGATCGCGCTGATCGTCTTCTGCAGCACCGACTTCTGCGGGCTCCACGACCACGGCAGTCGGGCAAAGGCGCGAAATGAAGCGGAGTCCTCGAGGTGGAAGGCCAGCTCCTGGTAGCTCAGTTGCCGGTACTGCTTGAGGATCGCGCAGCGCAATACGGCTTCGGCTGGCAGACCTTGCCGTCCGGTCGCCTTGATGCCGCCCCGACACAGGTCTCGCGCCACCACGGCAAACAGATCGCAATGCTCATCCAGCCATTGCGACATCGCCTTCAACTCGCAGCCGATCTCGTGCGTGGCGAAAAGATCGAATATGCTGGCTTGGACGGTGCGTTCTTGGCGCATTGTCGGCTCCGGCGGGGGCAGGGCTTTGGACTCAGTGGCATGATCCAAGATACCTGAAACCGCCGGGCCTTGCTCGCGCAAAGATATGATTCACGTAATGAAATCAAACGTTTGCCGTTTGTGGACGGAAACTAGACTAGCTCCATGGACCGCTTCATCGACTGCTCCGAGCAGCGCAAAGGTCTGAAAAGGGTCAGGAACCGAGATTCCCTGCGTTTTCGAAACGTCCGGTTCGATAAGGATTGCGGCCTTCGAGCTTAGGTCTCAGGCGTGCCACTTCACGACGTTCATCTATACGCGGGTTACCCAGACGTTTCGCTCATGGAGTCTCTCGGACTACGGCCAACCAATTTATGATTGACACAGGCTCAAGGGCTTATCGCGCAGCGGCAAACCTGTCCGGCTGCTTGGATCTGGTAAACCCAAGTTCGCTCGAGATCGAGCGGGCGCAAGCCACGCTTGCCGAAGCAAGCGCCTGCATTCGTTCCTTTGGCATGAAACCCCAAGAGGTGACCGTCTGGGCGGTTGGCAACATTTCCCCCGGGTCGATCTTCCCAGCGCCTTGCAAGGATTCCCGCAGTGCGGTCGGAATTCCCGGAACTGGAATCAACAGGATCAAATCCAGCCGTCCTTGCACTATGGAATTCTTTCAAGAGTACGCGCGGCTGGCTTTCGATTACCGCGTTGCGTCTGGCACACAATGGCAGGCTTGGCTGTTCGATTGATGTCGATCATACGGCGCCGTGCGTCTTGCGATTTTCGCGCCTGCCTCCGAATCCTGGCATACACCGAAAACTGCTTCTCCGTGACCAAGGACGGAATGGATAGCGATATCCCATTGATGGAATGTTGGCTCACGGCCCATCGGAGAGGATCGAACTGCAAGGTCCCGAAGGCCTGGCTATGGCTCTGAGGGCACCTACGAAGGGTCCAGGTCATTATTACCAACCTTGTCAGAGAGCACGAATGCTATGAAACGATAAACCCGGGAGCCGAGTCCTACGTTGGGGTGTTCCGCCTCAGAAGTGCTCATGTAGCGGCGGGGACGTCTAGGAAGTGGTTGATCCCGGGCTTATCTCCCTCCCGGCGGGGATTGGATTCCCGGGACCTTTTGGCAACACGGGCAAGGTTCGGTCCTGCCACACATTCACTTCCGTGCAATATTATAACTATTTTCACGGGAGCCTTAGGGATTCGGGATAGTTCCCATCGGACGGGTACAGCATTCCCTTGTTGTATGAATGTTGTATCCGCCGCAGCAAATGCTCAGCCCCTATACGGCGAGAACCCACTAAGGCGCTGATTCACAAGGAAAAAGTCTGGAGCGGACGATGGGAATCGAACCCACGACATTCAGCTTGGGAAGCTGATGTTCGCGTAGACGAGTCCCATAGGCAGGGCTTACTTACCGCGGCTGTTCCTTCGCCCTTCCCGTGTTCATTTTGCCCGTCCGGTGGGCGACCTCAACGGCGACCTCTGACCAGAACCGGCAGCCCGCTTCGCTTCCTCGGTTGAGACAGTACTCTGCCTGCTCCCGCGCTCGCTCGTAAGCAGCCCTCCCCTCATACGCAATCAGAGAGATAGCCTCGTACTCGATCACTGTCAGGTCGGAAGCGGGAGGCCGCCGGCGGAACAACTGTCGGATGCGATGAAGGAGTTTGAGCATGAGACAATCCTCGTTCCCGACGGCAAGTCAAGCAAGCGAGAATCCTGTCGCGTTCACTTCAGACAACCATGCGACGGCTACAATTGTTGAATGCAGGAAGGCCCACCCCGGCCTGCGCCAGAGCGGGCCTGTTCAAGGGATGACCCGCAGTGGAGTCTAGAACACCGCGGGATCAGAGCCCCGGCAGCTGTTTTTCCCCTGGTTTCCCAAGGTACAGTGGGTCGCTAGCTCCGCCCGCGCTCTTATATGGCGGTTGCCCCCTTTGCTGAAAAGAGTGCTGGCGGGCCATTTCTCTGGAGTACCGCAGTCATTGACCGACCTCAGCCCTGAAGGTAGAGTTCTCTTTTCGTTCCGATCAAGCTGCCCCGGGTCATGACCGCTCACTCAGCATCGCGCACGCTGTTCTTCTTTGAGAAGCCCTCGGCCATGCGTCAGCTGAAGCGCTTCTTCAAATCGCCCAGCACGATCTGTGTTTCGGCCGAGGGGCACCTCCTGGCAGCGGAGGAGCCCGGCACCGTGCGGGACGAATGGAAGTCGTGGCGGTTTGACACCCTCCCGATCGTGCTCGAGCGTATTCCGGTCACCTATGGCACCAGCCGCTCCGGCCAGTCGCACAAGCCAAAGGTCGAGGCGATTAAGCAGGCGCTTCAGGGTGTGGAGCGGGTGATCATCGCCACCGATCCGGGCCGGGAAGGTTCGATGATCGCTTGGGAGGTGCTCGAGCATCTCGGGTACAGAGGTCGTGTGGACCGTCTCAAACTGGGTGCCCTCGACGAGATCTCGATCCGCCGCGCCTTTGCGGTGATGGCCAAGGAGCCGGATTCCGGCGAGCGGGACTATGCGGCTTACCTTGAGGCCCTGTGCCGCCAATATGAAGACTACCACCTAGGGCTCAACGGCACCCGCGCCATCTCCCTGCGGCTGCGCCCGCCTGCGTTCCGGGAGCCCTGGCGCTTTGGCGGGGTTCAAACCCCAACGCTTGCGATCCTGGCTGATCTCGAACAGCGCATCCGCGAGTTCGTCCCGCAGGACTATTCCAAGATTGCCCTGTTGGTCACGACAGAGACTGGCGCCGAACTCACTCTCTGGCACGCACCGAAGGACAAGATCCTCGACAAACAGGTTGCCGAGACCATTCAGCAAGCAGCCGCCGACTGGTCAGGTCCGCTGGGCGTCGAGCAGAAGGATGTGCGCCGATCGCCCCCTCGCCTGTTCTCGAAAGACACCCTCGCTCGCCGCTGCGCCAAGCGGTTCGGCTGGGATCCGCAGCACACGGCCAAACTCGCCCAGGACCTCTATGATCAGGGCTACCTGACGTATCCCCGCACCGAGTCCGAGCATCTGCCCGAGAGTCAGACAGGCGATGCCAGCACGGTCATTGAGAGCGTCGTCGGGATCCTGACGGATCTTGCAAGTCTCGTACCAGCCACGGGTGACCTCGTGTTCCGCAAGGGCAGCAAGGGCCACTACGTCAAGGATCCGGGCGAGCACCACGCCATCGTGCCACTGCGCAAGGTGCCTCAGCCGGGGAGCGCCAGCGGAGATCATCTCTGTCTCTGGGAGCTTGTGGCCAAGAGCTTCCTGGCGGCCCACCTGCCCGACGGCATCGATGCTCGCACCACGGTCGCTGTGCAGGTCCCGACACCATTTGGTCCTAAGCGCTTTTCGATCAGCGGCAGCGTGATCAAGTCGCCGGGCTGGCGCGCCGTCTATGGGGCCGAGGCCGACGAGGAGACCGAGGCTGTTCCGGGCAAAGCCAAGCCGGACGAAGAGCCCACCACCGGACGCCTGCCGCTCGTCCGTGACAATGAGCCTGGGAAAGCAGCCGATGCCCGGATTGAGACAGCCAAGACCGAGCCGCCACGCCGGATCACCCGTGGTGAACTGCCTGTCGTCATGGGCCGCCTCGTTGATCAGGTGGAAGACCCGGCACTCAAGGCAGCCTTAGAGAACCCGGCAAACCCGAATGAACCCAAAGGCCTCGGGACGGCGGCAACCCGCGACACGATCCTGCCGAAGCTCCAGAAGAGCCAGTATGTTGACCTGTTGAAGGGCAAGGATCCGCCGATCCAGGTCACGGAAGTCGGGCTTGCATTCATTGCAGCCGTTCGCCGCGTTTTTCCCAGCTATGGAGATCCTGTAGGGCGAGCGATGTTCGAGGCCGATCTCGCCGAGATTGGTCGCGCCGCTACACGGAGTGAGGCCGGTCGACGGGCCGCATCGTATCAGGAGCGGACGCGTGCCCGCGTGCAGGAATTGATCGGAGCGATCGCGCAGTCGCAGACTGTTGCTGTTGATCCTACGACAGTTGCTGTGAGTTTTGCGCCGACTGGGAAGCCACCAACCAAGGCGATGATTGCCTTTGCCGCGTCCCTTGCGGCACGCAAGGGACTAAAGCTGCCTCGAGGCTTGAAGAGCAATACCGCCATCTGCCGGGCGTTCCTGGACCAGCATGCGCCAGCACGATCATCGGAGTCGGGAGAACAGAGGCCTCAGAATGGCCCTCGCTCTCCAAGTGAAGCGATGGTGCGCTATGCACGAGCATTGGCTGAAGAATACGGTGTAGAGTGCCCACCAGAGATCGCGACAGACTTTGCAGCCTGCAGGGCTTTTCTCGACGAAGATGCCTCACGTCATGCGATGAAAGCAGAGGACGGAAGTAAAACCACAATCCGCAAGAACCGTTCACCTGCGGTTGCGAGCGATAGTCCTCGCAAGAGTCGTACTGAAACTCCCGCAAACAAGCGATTAATAGCAGCCAAGGGTGGATCGACCCGAGGCCGTGCACGAGCGCGTCCTGCGAGTCCTACCCGGCCATCACGATAAGCGTCGCCCCACACGTCTGCCCAAGAGATCGAAAGAGTGCGTGATCCTGGTGTCAATGAGGGTGTCAAGCTGCTTTACGCCTTGAGCTACTCACTGCGGGGCAACAAGCCATAGTGAACTGCAAGCCAGATCGTCGGCTTCGTCGCGTCTGTCCATTCCACCCGGTGGCGTCTCCCCGCCGGAATCAGCAGGTAATCCCCTCTGTTCAGCTCTCTGGGAGCAGGTTCGCCCTCGAACAGAAGGCCAGCGGATCCAGAGAGCAACAGCACCCACTCGGACCACTCCTGGTCGTACCAGAACCCGGGCGGACTTGCGTGTCCTGTAGAGACAATGCGCTCGATCCTGATGCCTTCCGCGGCAACAAGCTCCGTGAATTCCTCGTCCGCCGCATCGCGGCGGACGCGTTCAAGGATGTTTCCGACCGCAGTCATCATCGCCGATAAATCCGTCCTTGCCCTGGAGGCGCTTCATTCACTTGTCTCATTGGCGCGGTTGAATTCACGCCGCTCACCTTCCCATCAAATCTGACGGGGAGAGCCAAGAGGCATGGTCGGAGTGCCACGTCATCTGCCGGGTGGGGAACCGAGATTCCGTCCACGCACACCTTGATCTGACACCATGGACCTATCGATCGGATTCAAACTCCTCTCCTCCTCCTTCACGGCTCTCGAGAGGCTCACTCGTTTCCATGATGAAATTGTAGTTGGCCGCGAAGACGTACAACACGTCGTTCCCGAACAGCGAGAACGTCACCGTTCCGCTGCTGTCGATGTTCACAGCATCCGCCTCAAGTTGGAGAGCTTCCCCGGAGACAAAGTTGACGGTCCAACCCTTAACTTCGACTGCGGCCCGGGATCCCCGCTTAGTCGCGCCTTTCTTGGCGGCTCCCCGTTTCAAAGCACCTCTTTCCGCACTCCTTCCCCGAGTGGCTGCTCGTTTGCCGGTGCCTTTCTTGGAAGCTCCCCGCTCCGTCGTGCGGGCTCGGCTGACTGACTTGGTGGCTCTTGCCATGACTTCCTCCTCTCAACTGATATCTGCTCTTTGACGTAGCGAGTTATCCGACGACGGAAAGCTCATAATCCCGGCAGGCGAGGCCTATCGGCGATGCAGGTGGAACAGCGGCGCGTGATCGGGCTGGGTGGTCACCACTGCGATGGGCAAGACCGGTCGACTTGTAACCAGCTCGATCCGGAACGAGCGCATGAGTTCGGCCAGCACGAGGGTGGCCTCGGTGAGAGCGAAGTGAGCGCCAATGCACACGCGAGGCCCGACACCAAAGGGCAGGTAGGCAAAGCGCTCGATCGCCGAGGCGCCGGGTAGAAAGCGTTCCGGGACGAACGCATCCGGCTCGTGCCAGTGTGTCCGATGCCGGTGCAGCACCCAAGGCGAGATGATGGCGAGATCACCCGGCTTCATCGCAACACCCGCGACTTCGTCCGACTGGCGGGCCGCCCGGACGATCACATAGGCAGGCGGATAGAGGCGCATGACCTCATCCAGCACCGCCCGCGTGTAGGTCAGCTTGCTGAGCTGTGGCTCCGCCCCGCTGTCCGATAGCACCGCCGCGGCCTCGTGGGCGATCCGCTCCTGCACCTCCGGCAGGTGGGCCAGCAGGTACACCGACCAGCACAACGCCACTGCCGTGGTCTCGTGCCCAGCCAGGATCATGGTGGCGATCTGGTCCCGCAACTGGCTCGGCGAGAACCCCTCCCCGCTCTCCGGATCTCGCGCCGCCATCAGCAGGTCGAGCAGATCGCGGGGACCACTCGCATGGGTTTTGGCCGTCAGCCGCTCAGCCATAATCTGTTCAATCAGCCGGATCCAGCCCCGCCGGAACCAGGCCCGTGCCAGATCGTAAGGCGTGGGAATGCCGATGGGCACAACGAAATCAAGCAGGTGAGGTCGGCCGAGCCCCTGGCCATAGTGCATGATCTGGCGTCGGAGCGCTGAGCCGTACTGTCTCGTCTCGAGGGAGAACATGGTGCGGCCGGCAATCTCAAGCGCCAGGTGCTGGATCATCGGAAAGAGATCCACCTGCTGCTGCTCGCCAGCGGCAAGGCGGGTGACCATCTCGTGCGTGGCTGAGCGGATATGCGGAATGAGAAGCTCGACCGACCGCGGCGTGAAGGCTGGCGCCAGGGTCCGCCGCTGATGCCGCCAGACAGGTCCCTCGCTGGTGAACAGCCCCTCGCCGAGCAACGGCTTGAGGATCCGGAGGGTGGCGCGGGTTCGGCCATAGGCCTCCGGGTGATCCACGAGAACATGGCGGATCGCCTCCGGGGCATTGAACAGCACCGAGGAGCGGCCGAAGAAGCGGCGAACGACGACCTCCTCCTCGTAGGCTCGCTGCGACCAGACCCGGAGGTTGTTGGTGCGCATCAGCGTTGCGAGTTGCCGCGGCGAGAGATTCTCCGGGGCGGGATCCGGATGTGGCGGGATGAAGGTCCGAATGCTCTCAGGCATGACGGAGGTCTGCATCACTTATGTTTAGCACGTTCAGCCCCTGAAGCAGAGAGGCTGGGCGACCGCTAAGGACGGAGGGTGCAATCCGCACGAACGCGCGGACTTAAACCTTCGCCTCGTAGGATCGGGAGGTGCTGCAGATCGGCGGAAGCGCCAGCGGGAAGGATCAGGCGCCGAGGAACGAGTTCAGGATCAGGAAACAGCCTCGGCAACTTGGATGCGAAAGCTGATCGTGGATTTCGGGGCTGATTCTTTGTGACCTGCCAAGCTCGCTGGAAGAATCGGGTATCATCCGAAGAAGGATGGAGCGCTCGATCCTTCGAGGCGGTGTTTGGAGAGGGAATTTTCGGCCGTTCGGCGCGAGCCGGTTGGTACCGGGTCTGGTCGGAAACTCGGGGAAAGGCCCGAAAAGGCCTTGGGCCTATGGTAGCGGAGGCCCGATTCACGCGCTCCCCACACATGCCCAGACCCTTGTTTTCCTCGATTCCTGAGTCCGTCGAAGGACAGGTCTGATTGAGACGCGAGCCAAGGGACCAATCTCCCCCTGATCCAACCTTCCGCAGCCTGTGTCCGTTGACCGTGCCCGGCCTTTATTGGAACCAGTGGAACCGTCAGCCGTCGTTCTCATTTTGTTCCAAATTAACTATGGGACGGCGATGGTGAAACGACTAAGCGACTTTCCATGGGTCGTTGTCCGGATTGGTTGTCCCTTTTGCCCTAAACGGAGGGGTCAGTACCGGCTCGCTCGACTGCCCGAGGAAGTCCCTCCCGTGGGAGCGGCCTCCGAACCAGTACGATCCCAAGTGCGAGGTTCGGTTCAGTGAATTGGAGGCTACCAGCCTCCCTCCCCCGGACCTCCCTCCGATGCTGCGAAAGCTGACGGTGATCCTGGGCGGGAAGAGATAAGGCCCAGATCCAGCCTCTGCTCGACCGCTCTCCCAAAATCCTCCGTGCCACCAAGCTTGGCCTCTAAAGCAACAGATCTAAGATTGGACCGACTCTTCCGCATGATGCGCAGCAGATGCTCGAAACGCGGATCAAGCTCTTTGAGGCTCAAGCGCAATCTCGGTTGACAAAGGGAGAGGCGGATTTGCGCTGTCGGGAAACTCCACCGTCGTAAAGACGAATTCACTATCTCCGATATTTTCCAGGTCGTGGACCTTGAACTGTCCTGGTCCGTAGATGAGATGGCACGTCTGGCCCGCCGCATAGATGGCCTCGACCACCGAGCCGTCCTGTTGGTTCGAGCGAGCTTTGCCGGGCGTTGTGGCGACCCAGAAATAGTCCAGCACGTGGCGATGGAAGCCGAGGCGCTCTGAGGGCTTCAGGCGCACTTCCCAAACCCGCACCCGGCTGTCTTGTGACAGGAGGCGCGTCCCTATACAGGGATTGAACTGGTTCCTTGTGAATTCGTCCTGGAGTGCGGCTGACCACTTTGCGCTTGGTTCAAGAACCTTTGGCATTCGGGCCTCCATCGTGAGCACCGTAACCAATTCCTGGGATCAGGAGCGACCCATGACCCAACCTCCATTATAGCGAAGGAACCGCAGATCAGCCCAGCCCAGAAGCCGTGACCTCCAATTTCCAGTCCGACGTTTAAGAGGGAGGATATCACTTTGCCTGCGCATCACGCTGCATTGATAATCCTGCTCCAACCGGGAGGAGGGATTCGTACAGTCTATATTCTATATCAGCCAGCTTATCCGTCTTCAGTCGCCTCATGGCCAACGCGAGTGACAGACTTATCATGAGAGCCGGGCACCTAATAGTCTGGGACTAACCGGTGCTCGATCAGAGGGGCATCCATCTGAAATCGCAGACCGGCCCGGCCGTACCGAACCTCGACCTTGCCATTACATTGCATGGGCAGAACCCGCTGAAGCAGAGTCGAGCCAAACCCACAATGCTGCGGCTCGCTCACTGGAGGCCCGCCGTGCTCTTGCCATTCCAGATGGAGCTTTCGGACGCCCTCGACCGCAACGACATCCCACCGGATTTCGACATAGCCATCAGGAGCAGATAGAGCCCCGTACTGAATGGCGTTCGTGGTCAGTTCGTGGAGCGCCATGCCGACCGGCACGGCCAGATCCGCCGATAGCTCAACAGGCGGACCAAACAGCATGAAGCGGGGCACTCGGCTTTCAGCAAACGGCTTGAGTTCGTTGAGAACGATCTCCCTCAGCGGCGCGGTTTGCCAGTAGTCCTCGGTCAACAGGTTGTGGGTCTTCGCCAGGGACGAGATGCGTTTGGAGAACGAGCGATAGAACTCGTCGAAGCTGCCAGTAGACCGGCCTGTGGCTCCGACGAGGGCCTGAACCGTCGCCAGGGTGTTCTTCACCCGATGGTGAAGCTCGCGGACCAGCAAAGACTGGCGCTGCTCGACCTTGTGGCTCGCCTCCAATCGCTCATCCCGCTCGGCAATGGCACGGCGCAACTCGAACTGTGACATCACCTGTCGCGCGAGCATGGTGAGGGTGGATGCCTGCTCCTCTGTGAGGTCACGCGGTACATGATCGAGCACACACAGGGCTCCCAAGGGAACCCCATCGGGGGCTTCTCAGCACCGCCCCGGCATAGGAGCGCAGGCGCGGCTCCGCTGTCGCAAGAGGGTTGCTAGCAAACCGATGGTCCTCGATCAGGTCCGGAACCACGGTTAGCCCAGGCTCAAGCATGGCGCTGAGGCAAATCGAGCGGTCGAGCGGCGTCTCGCGCAGCCCAAGCCCCACTTCGGCCTTGAACCATTGCCTGCGCTCGTCGATGAGGCTGATGAGTGCAATGGGGGTCTGACAGCACTGAGCGGCAAGCTGTACCAGATCGTCGAATGCGGGCTCTGGCGGCGTGTCGAGAACCCGGTAGCTGCGCAACGTTGCGAGCCGGTCGCGCTCTGTCCAGGTGGGATGCCGTTGATCGTTCAACACGAGCCCGTCCGCTGGGATCACTCGTGAGAACGTGCTTGATTCGGGTAGGTTCAAGTGAAGTGGCTGATGTCCCCAAGCAATTTAGACGTCGCCGACCAGAAGCTGCTGGCAGGCTCGAACCAGGACGGCAAATGGGACCGGCTTTTCGATCCAAGTCACATGATGAAACTCTGACAGAAGCTGGCGGTCCTCATGATGCCCCGAATAGATCAGGAACGGCACTTCACGGCGGCTAAGCTCCAGAGCAACCTCGCGGCAGGGGCCATCCTTCAGCGCCGCGTCCAGAATGGCTGTGTCGGGCGTCTCGGTCTGGAGCCAGTCCAGGGCAGCGGCACAGGTGGTAAAGGGGCCAGCCACTTCATAGCCCGCATCCTGCAAATCATCCTGGAGAGTGAGCGCGATCAGGGCTTCGTCCTCCAAGACGAGGACAAGCGGTCTGCCGTTGGCCTGCTTGGTCATCCGATCAGCCTTCGCCCATCCAGCTTGAATCTATCCTGAACAGGCGTGCTTGACGATTCCTTGTGTTAAGTTAGCCGCCCTCCCCAAACCTCCCGCCGACGATGCGGAAGCTCACCATCCTCCAGGGAGGAAGGGCTGAGCACCAAGGTACAGTCCACTGGACCTTCCCCTCGCGCTACGATGCGGAGGCTTACAATCATCCAGAACGGAAGGCGGGACGACCGAGATCCTGAGCCGGACCACTGACCCGTAACCGTCCGCGCCCGAGTGCGCCGTTCAGGAGCATTTCATAGCGCTGGTGCGTTACCCGCTTCGGCAATCATTGGTGGAAGGAACTGCATCGTGACGACGTTTGCCACAAAGATGAGAGGATGGCTGCCGACAGGCTTGGCTGCGCTGGTCCTCGGCGGAGCCACGCTCGCGACGGTCGTTCCGGCCCAGGCGCAGTACTACGGTCCTGGCTATCGCTACGGCCCGCCTGTGGAGCGCCGAATCGTGAGACCCTACTATGGCAGGCCCTACTATAGGAGGCCGTACTATGGCCGACCCTACTACGGTCGGCGATACTACGCGCCGGGGTGCCGGGTGGTGGTCACGCGGCGCATTAATCGCTTCGGGGAACCGGTGGTCATCAGACGGCGCATCTGTGGCTAATCGGCTGCTCGGGTTACGAGCCCCGTCAACCGTGCCATCACTGAGGCCGTTCCATTATCCTGGTCAGGATGATTCTGTCGCAGCCGCTGGGACTGCCGCCTGAGACACCATGGAACCTTCCCCTGTCCTTCGGCGATGACAGCGATTCCATTGTTCTTGCGGCTGAGGGATCAGCCATGCCCTTAGCGGGCGCTCCAGTTTCGGCGAAGCTGTTTACATAGGTTCAGAAAAGTGGGAATCTGCCCGCCGCGATGGTGGTGGCCTGAATGCTGTGCGGTGAGGTTTCGAGGCGAGGTGTCCCATGACGCACAGATTTCAGGTTGGACAGACGGTCCTCCCAGCCCATCCCAGGCGAGCAAATCCTGATACCTACGTGATTGTCCAAGCACTGCCTGACACATCGCACGGACCTCAGTACCGGATCAGGGCGCTATCGAGCGCAGCCGAGTGCGTCGTTGATGAGACGCAAATTAAGAAGGTGCGAGCAGAGCCACGGCATCCCGCAAAGGTCACGCGCGAAAATAAGAGCGAGTCTATGTCTCATCTCGTCTGGTGTTAGCGGTCTTCGGTCGCGAGGTGATTGATAGCTTGCCTACTGACCGCGCGTGACACCAGCAAATCCTGCTGACGCAATGATGCCTTGACCCTGCGACCACCCAATGCCGCGTCTGATCGCACGATGTTACAGGCGAAGAGATCTGGCCCGATCACAGAGGCCGACTGCTGACGATCTGTGGCTGATCGAATACGACTGGTTCGAGAGGAGTGCCATCATTCCGCATCGCGTGCTCGCTGAAGCAAGCAACGTTGGGCGGCAAGATCGTCTCGTGTCTCGCCACATCAATGAAGATGTGCTTCGAGTTCTCCGGCTTGATGTCAAACCAGTTGGGATCATCGAAAGTACCGGCGAAGACACCGCAGACATCGGCGAATCTTTCGAACGTCAGGTAAAGCTTCGTCCCGCACACGGCGCAGAAGTGGATGTGGACGAGCTTGCCGCTACCTCCGGAACAATGATCATAGGCGGCTGAAGAACCTTTTGTAATCTGAAGGTCAGTCTCCCGGAAGATCGGCTCTACCATGTAGGCCGCACCGGTCGCACGCTGGCAGAACTTGCAGTGGTAGATCGTAACGCGAAGCGGGTCGTTCTGGGTCTTGTATCTCACTGCCCGCAGAGGCACCCGCCCTTATGCACCGCCACGGCTCTTCCTTTCAATAGACAGAGCTTTGAGCCTCAGTTGCGGCAGAGCCAGCCCGTCCGACCTGCTACAAAGGAGCGCTCAGCGGCGCTGATCGGCAAGGCTCGCGCCGCTCCGAGAGGCGAGCAGAAGCAGAACAGGGCTGAACCCGCTCGAAAGAGCTAAACAAGTGCGCCGTATAGCCCGATCAGAAGCCCGAGACAGCCAATTTACTTTGCTATGAGGCTGCTAGAGCCGCACAGGATCGGAACACCGAACGCGCCTCGTCGATGATCTCCTGCACGATCTCGGCTGCCCCCTGAACCCGCGTGACCAGTCCAACGCCCTGGCCAGCCCACAACGACAGTGCCTCGATGTCGCCCTTGGCATCCGCGCCCGGTGTCGCGGACCGGTGGCGCACGAATTCACCGCGCGATGGCGAGGTCGCCAGCACTTCTCCCTCGCCGGGCCGGTTGCCAGAGCACGGGCGACTCGCCGCTTCCCATGCCCGAACGGTCGTATTCCGGAGGACCCGGTGGGGAGCATTCGGCCAGCCCACATCAAACACTTGCGTATACACCGTGTCCGTCCCATTCGCCCGAAGCAGAAGCTCGCGGTAGTGGGAGTGGATGGCAGCTTCCTTAGCGGCGAGGTACCGGGTGCCGATCCACGCACCGGATGCGCCGAGAGCGAGCACCGCTGCCAAACCTCGCCCATCTGCGATCCCTCCCGCAGCCAGGACAGGGGTTGGAGCAACCGCATCGACCACGCTGGGGATCAGGCACAGGGAGGACATCTGTCCGCGCACGTGCCCGCCCGCCTCCCAGCCTTGCGCCACGATGATATCCACCCCTGCATCAACGGCTCGGCGAGCATCGGCAGCGTCTGGCGCAGTATGAAAGACCACCGCTCCGGCCCCATGAATGCGGCTGACCAGCGGGGTCGGATCACCCCAGAAGAGGGAGATAATCGGCACACCTTCCTCCAGACAGACCGCCAGTTGCTCCTGCTGATCAAAATCCAGGATCAGATTGACCCCAAACGGGCGCTGCGAGAGCGCCTTCGTCTCGCGGACTTGGCGGCGGATTTCATCGAGATCAACGAACGAGAGGGCCAGCATTCCAAGCCCGCCCGCATTGCTCACGGCGGCGGCAAGCTGAGGGCAACTCGCCTCGCCCATGGAGGCTTGGATGATCGGAACGTCGATGCCTAACTACTCACAGAGATTGGTTCTCATGGTGAACGCTCCTCAGCGATCTCGTCTCAGTCTGTTAAAGCATGCGCCAAAGGCTTTTTGCAGTCACCAAGCCGAACAAGCCGGTACGCACGAGAGCCGACTTTGCTTTTCCTGTGATATCCGCGCCTGCCTGATGCTCCTGTCAGGGCATGATCCTGAGCAGATCCTCGACGCAGAGCGCCGAGTTGTGAGCCACCATAGCCACCATTTCGGCGTAGGACAGATGACTGTCATCCCCTGCCCCATCCGAGATGGTGCGGATGATATAGGCTCCCTTTCCGAAACGGTGGGCGACTTCGAGCACCGCCGTAGACTCCATATCCACGATATCCCCGCCAAGGGCCTTCAAGCGGGCTCGGGCGTCCTGACAGTTGATGAACACGTCCCCTGACAGTACAGAGCCGAGCCGGATGGTCAGCTTGTCGGCCATCCGGTCCCGGAGATGCTCCATCGTTTGCTCAACCTGGGTCGGAACACGTGGCGTCCCGGGACGTGGTGTAGGAGCAGGCTACCGATGAGGTGGTCATCGCCAGTCTTCGGTTAGAGTTCGGGTAGCGACACCTGACCCTGACCCCGGAGACGACGATGACCGACGAGAGAATGGCCCTGATCGAGCTGATCGAAAAGGGGGCCGATGCCGATCTCATCCGCGACATGCTCGCTTTTGCCGCCGAGCGCCTGATGAGCCTGGAGGTGGAGGCCCTGACCGGAGCTCCCGCCGGCGTACGCAGCTCGGAGCGCCTCACTCACCGCAATGGATACCGGGAGCGGGCCTGGGACACCCGCGCCGGCCGGATCGATCTTTCCATCCCCAAGCTGCGCAAGGGCTCCTACTTTCCTGTCTTTCTCGAGCCGCGGCGCACCGCCGAGAAGGCGCTCACGGCCGTGATCCAAGAGGCCTACGTTCATGGCATCTCGACCCGCTCCGTGGACGATCTCGTCAAAGCCATGGGGGCGTCCGGCATCTCGAAGAGCCAGGTCTCGCGCCTGTGCGAGGAGATCGACGAGCGCGTCAACGCCTTCCTCTCGCGCCCGATCGAGGGCGAGTGGCCGTACCTGTGGATCGATGCCACCTATCTGAAGACCCGAGAGGCCGGCCGGATCGTCTCCACGGCCGTAATACTGGCGGTGGGCGTCAATACGGATGGCCGGCGTGAGGTGCTGGGCATTGCCACCGGGGCCTCGGAGGCTGAGCCGTTCTGGACCGCCTTCCTGCGCTCTCTCGCCGACCGCGGCTTGCGCGGCGTGAGCCTGGTGATCGCCGATGATCACAAGGGGCTGCGGGCGGCAGCTTACCGGGTCTTCCATGCTTCGCTCCAGCGCTGCCGGGTTCATTGGATGCGCAACGCCATGGCGCATCTCGCCCCGAAGCAACGCCCAGCCGTGGTGGCCATGCTCAAGACCATCTTTGCCCAGGACACGGCCGAGGCGGCCAGAGAGCAGTGGGCCTCGGTGGCAGACGCCCTGCGCGAGCGCTGCCCCAAGCTCACCGAGCTGACGGACCGCTCGCGCGAGGAGGTGCTGGTCTACATGAGCTTTCCACGTGAGCACTGGGGCCAGATTGCGTCCACCAATCCGCTCGAGCGGCTCAATGGCGAGATCAAGCGGAGGGCGGATGTGGTGGGGATCTTCCCCAATGACCGGGCGGTGATCCGGCTCGTGGGAGCCCTGATGCTGGAGCAGAATGACGAGTGGGCGGTGAGCCGGCGCTACATGTCGCTGGAAAGTCTGAGCGCGTTGAGCGATGATCCCGTCCGCAGGCTGTCGGCCGTGACCGCCTGATCAATCCGGCTCAGCCGAGGACTGGCGCGCTTACACCACGCCACGGGACACGATCGGCAGATCCTGTAAAGGCTGGGCAATACCCGGTAGCGGGAGGTCACCGACTGGGACGCAGGTGAAAACGCCATTGCTGATGAGCCCGTAGTCATGGTGGCTCCCTTGGTGACCAGCACCACGGAGCCAACTTCAAGATCGGTCAGCGCTCCCGCAACGCCAGAGAATATTAGATCATCCCACCCGAAGGTCGTGAACAGGATCGTCGCCAGCGTGGCGGCATTGACCTTTCCAATACCAGACTGGGACAGGACGATAGGTCGGGAGCGGTCCGGGACATTGCCCTTCCAGAACTGAAACCCAGCAAGCGTGGTCGGCTCCCCGTCAAACTCAAATCGGTGGTGAAGAGCGTCTAACTCCTCCGGAGTCGCGCAAAGAATGCCTGTCGTCATCGAAGTTGCCTCCCACCGGCTTGAAGATCAGAACTCACTCACACTCCGGCATCTTTTGCCTAAACTGCCATGCACGAACCTAAGCGAGGAGTGACGACGGAGAATCTACTCTCGGTCGAATCCAGTATATTCTGAGATTTGGGCTGTGCTGGGTGTGGTCATATCTTGCAACGCGAGTTCAGGCTCTACAAGCGGCTCTGTTGCATTAACTCCGGCCGTATAGCGAGGAGCGGTTCATCAAGGATCCGCTCCCGTGTCTCTGTTCAAGCGCCGTCGCTTCCCGGTTGAGATCATCCTGCTGTGCGTGCGCTGGTACTGCAAGTATGGGATCAGCTATCGCGATCTCGCCGACATGATGCAGGAACGCGGTGTCGCCGTTGACCCTTCCACGATCTTCGACCTGTGAGAAAATCCACTGGGAGCTCGAACGTGCTACAATAGCCAGAGTCTTCGAGGGAGATCAGGTGGTGGCCCCTGTCGATCCGCAGGTCTCAAGTGAGACGGTTCAAGCATCCTGCTCAGACCTATCGCGACGGAAGCGCGTTCGGCTGGTGCACGTTGATCGCCGCCAGCTGTGCTGGACCATGCTGGATGTTGAGCGATTGTTCGACGAGGACCATCCGGTGGTTCTGTTGCAGCTTTGAGGCTTCGTCTACCCCCGCTATGAAGTGAGGGTGTAAAGAGGGGCTGGCGGTGAAGCAAGGAAGCAAGAACCCGTTCAAGGGTCGACAATTCACGGCGGAGATCATTCTGTGGGCGGTCCGCTGGTATCTGCAGTTCCCAATCAGCTATCGCGATCTCGAGCGCATGCTCGCCGATCGTGGCATCAAGGTGGATCATACGACCCTCTTTCGTTGGATCCAGGCTTATGCACCCGAGCTGGACAAGCGCATCCGTCCGCATCTCCAGATGACAAATGGATCCTGGCGCGTGGACGAGACATACATTCGGGTGAAGGGCGAGTGGGTGTATCTGTACCGTGCCGTCGATGCAGTCGGGCAGACGATCGACTTTCTGCTCTCGCCCAAGCGGGATGCAGCTGCCGGCCGACGTTTCTTCCGCAAGGCTTTGCGACAACCGCATACGGTCAATCCGAGGACCATCACGGTCGACAAGAATGCCGCCTATCCAATCGCGGCTAAAGCTATGAAGCAGAGTCAAGAACTCTGGCGCTTTGCCAAGTTCCGGCAGGTGAAATTTCTGAACAACATCGTTGAACAGGATCACCGGCGCATCAAGCGACTGGTCAGGCCCGGGCTGGGCTTCAAGAGCTTCATGACGGCCTCCCGAACAATTGCGGGCTACGAAATCATGGCGATGGTCCGCAAGGGTCAAGTGGCGAGCGTATCAGTGAACGACATGAAGGCCCAGAACGACTTCATTGCTGCTCTGTTCAGCGCTGTTGCCTGATCTGAGGCCTCATTCGGCTTCCGATCAACCTACCTCGCGGCTTGCAACAGAACCTACCAGTCTGCCCCACAAAACCTCATGCTCTCCGTCATGGCTCAGGTCGGAGGGAACCCCCGAACCTGGCGGCTGTGCAGGCCGGGATGTCCGGCGACGGCTATCCCTAGCAGAAGTGACGGGCCACCTTTGGCCCACCACATGATGCAAGTAAGTTGCGATTGCACTCGAATTTTCTCTTGAGACGGGAATAAAACGACTAGCTCCTCCGTTATGGCACCAAGGGGGCTCTTCGGAGCAGGAATGCCGACAGCCATAGGACAGGAACTGGTGGCGCTTCTGCCGCGGCTGCGGCGGTTCGCATTGGTGCTCTGCCGCTCACCATCACTTGCGGACGATCTCGTCCAAGGGGCATGCGAGCGCGCGCTGGCCAATCCGGACAGTTGGACGCCGGGGACCCGGTTCGACGCCTGGATGTTCCGAATCCTCCGGAACCATTGGATCGACCACCTCAGACGAACGAAAGCCGAAGGCATGGCGGAAGATATCACGACCCATACGCAACTGATCGGCGACCCGGGCGAAGGGCCGATCCTCAGCAGGCTGGTCCTGTCGGAGGTCCAGCGTGCCATCGACAGCCTGCCCTTGGACCAGCGGGAGGTTCTCGTTCTCGTCTGCGGCGAAGACCTCACATACCGGGAAGCGGCAGACATTCTTCACGTTCCCATCGGCACGGTGATGAGCCGTCTCGCGCGTGCCCGCAGGCGGCTCGTGGAACTGACGGCGGCTGCTTAGAGCGAGCATGGAGCAATGATCATGTCAGAGCTGCATCTCAGCGACGAGGTCCTGATGGCCTTCGCCGACGGCGAACTGGACGAACCCGTTGCCGCGGCAGTTGCAAGGGCGATGGCGGACGATCCCAGGGTCGCTAGGCGGATCGTCGACTTTCAGCAGAGCCGGCGGCTCACGCGCACCGCCTATTCCGGCGAGCTCATGCCGGAGGTGCCGCCCGCCCTGCTCGCTGCTGTATCGGCCCAGATCGAGGCCTATGAGGCGAAGGAGCATCGCACCGTCATCACGAACCTCGCGGAGGAGCGTAAGCGAAGGCTTCGGGCTGAACCGCGGCTCCTGCGCATGGCTCTGGCAGCCTCCATTGCCGTCGTCGCATGCGGCATCGGCTACTGGGCGGGTCGGCAAGGCAACGACAGAACCGACGATCTCGTAGCACGGCTGGATGATTCTGCGATCCATCGCGAACTGAGCCGAGTTGCCTCCGGCGAGGAAGTGGAGCTGCCGTTCGGCCGCCTGCGTGTGATCTCGTCCTATCGACTTGAAAATGGCTCCCTGTGCCGCGAATTCAGACTTGCCCATGCCAAGGAGATCGCCGATGCTGTCGCCTGCCTTCGGGATGGATGGAATGTGACTTTCGCTTTGGCGGGTGCTGCCACAGATGCCGGGTATGTGCCGAGCGGTGCCGGCGATCCGATGGCGGCCTATCTACAAGCGGTTGGAGCAGGAGAACCCCTTGTAGGTGATGCTGAGGCAAATGCGTTGCGCGAGGTTGCACGATAAGGTCCAAACAGGGCAGCCAATGCCCCCATCCGAAGGGCGGAGGCGTCAGCACTCCACGTCAGACGGCGATCCGCTGAACCTCGCCTGAATTCCTTAAGCCGTTGGCGGGCTCAATGGATCGGCGATCCGTTCAGAGCCGGGCCTTGATGGTCGCGGCGATCGTGCGGCCCGGGGCGGGGATGTAGAAACCGAACTCATAATCCTGGTCGAGCAGGTTCAGCGCCGTGACGCCAAACTGGAAGTGCCGATCCGGCGTCTCCCAGGTGATCGCGGCGTCGGTCGTCCAGTAGGCATCCAGCCTGTCGTTCTCATAGGAGCCCGAGCGTTTGCCGATGTAGTTCTGCGTCAGGGTAAAGCGCAGGCGGCTCGGATGGACGAACGTCACGCCGGCCCGCGCGAACCGATCCGGAATGTACGGCACCGGTTCGCCCTGTCCCCGTCCTTCGAGAATTTCCGAGGTTACTCCGCCGATCGTGCCGAAGACACCGATGCCATGCCCGAGCCAGACGTTGACGGTGGCGGCCAGCCATTCCGAACGAGCCTCGTCGATGTCCTCGATGAGGCTCAAGGTATTGATCCTCGGGGTGCTGAGGTCTTGCAGCGTCTGCCGTTGGTACTCCAGGGCCGTGAAGACGTGCGGCATCCATTCCGCGTCCCAGCGCAGAACCAGGCCCTTCGTCGGCCCGTTTGCGGGAGCGTCGGCCGGGATCAACCCGACGGTGGTTGTCGGTGCCAGCGAATAGGCCAGGAAGGACTGCGCATCCTCGATGTAGGCCGCGCGAAGCCTTGGCCCTCCACGGGCGACACGCCGACCCCGAGCCGCGGAGAGAACCAGACTTGCCTGCTTCCGATTCGGCTTCACTGCTGATGAGGCTTGATGCGCCGGGTCATAGATCGCAATCACCTGATCGATGGCCGAGACCTGCTTCTTGACCGTCTCGATCCTGAGCGTCAACTGCTCGACTACGACAATCATATCGGCGCGCTTCCGCTTCAGTTCCTCTTCAATCCTCACGTTGTCCAGCTCCAGAGATGAAGCTGGAACCTATCGGATTGGTCCGCTCAAGTCTGGTGGCGTTTGCTACCGAATGCCGGAAAAATAGCCGCCAGCGACGTACGTAGTCCCCTACCCTGCTTGAAGTCTGAATTTGGTCAGGCGCCGGCTGACTCCAGCTCGGCGCCTGACCTACCGGCGCAGCCCCTACGCCGTACCCCGCGCGCCTCACTCCTGACAGGTCCGGCGGCGGTAGCCTGACGTGGCAATCGCTAACCCACGTATTGCTCAGCGGCGGCCTCGCCCAACGAGAAGAGGAGAACGCCGATGTCCTCGCCCAGAAGCTTGATCGCATTGCGGGCGTACTCCCGGTAGCGTTCCCTGTCGAACGCGGGCTCCGCGTCCCAGGCGAAGGCACTTGGTTGGGCGTCATGGATGGCCTGCGCCACAAACTCAATGCGTCGTTTCATGTCGTCTGCTGTCGTTGTTGCCGCCATCGTGTCATGGGTTGGCTCGCATAAGGCTTGCTCCGATGAAGGAGCCGTAAGGGAGGCGGCGAAGTGGATTGATGCACGATGGAACGACGGCCCAGCATTGGGAACAGTCGCAGGCTCGGAAGTGATGATTTGTGATCCGCTATCGAGAGACATGACCCTGTCCTGGCTTCAGTGACGCTGATTGTTAGCAAACGTCGGCATCCATCGTTCTATTCCTTATATTTGCGAAAATTTTTCGGGCATGCGGCGGATGGATGGACGGTCTCGCAGTTGCTTCAGGCCGTTCACTCAGCACCTCCGTACTCCCGAATGATTATGTCGGAAGCGGTTCGGCCGTAACGCAAAAGGCCCGAGGAGATCCCCGGGCCTTTTCCTGTGTTGCTGTCCTTGGTGCTCAGTAGGTGCCGAACTTGAAGTTCAGCTTGGCGCGCGCCACGAAGAAGTCGTTGTCGTCGCTGCCAACGGCGGGAGCAAAGATATCGACCGGGGTTCCGCCTGTCGGGGTAAATCCATGTTGATTCTGAGTCCGCGACCGGCGGGCGGCGTTTGAGCGATCCGGCCTCGGTAGCAGCGGATTGACGAGACAATCCAAGCTTTCGTGTTGATGTCCGAAATGAGTGCAACCTGGCGATATTCGAAAGATGCCTGCCTGCCGTAAATCCCCTGATTGAGCGGCGGAGCCGCCTCAAAGCTGGTGACGTTCGCAATCGGATGCCGGAAATCTTATCGGTTTCGCGATGGGAGCTGACCTCGCCACGCTGATGGTCGACTTCGGGACAGTTTTTCCCGTTCAGGGCGCTTAGTTCGAAGTAATTCTGGACCATGCGAAGGGCGTTCGAGATCGAACACCTCTACGGCCAGACGGTCCCTCAAACTGACCGGAGACCAGCTTCTTCATCAGGGAAGGAACGCATACGCCCTTGGTTCCGGAGGAGCTTTCCCGAGGTCTTACCGATCCGTGTTTTCAGGATGTGTCGAATGCTCCGAAGCTCCTCCTGGAGGGACTCAAGCCGAGCCAACAATTCGGCATCAGTCATTTTGGGTAAGGCACCATCACCCTGATATGGCTGTGGTTGAAGGACCTCGTGGATCTTCTCCAGCGTCGAGGGGCCGACTTCGGGCGTTGCCAACCAGTGGCGATCGGAGATTTGCGCGACTTCCTGAACGGTGGGTCGGCGTCCCTGAAACTCCTGCAAGATCGCCCTGCGCACTCGAGGCGGAATTGCGTCCAAGGGAAAGAACTCGTCCTGCTGCATGTGACATCCTTCAACCCAAGATGTCCGGCCAACGCAAAGGAGGAATTTCGGCCCGCACATGGCGAGTTGAGGACATTTTTTGGTTGTCACCACCAAGATCCGTTCGGAAGGCCTGTTTGATACCTAAGAACTACGGATCAGTATGTCCGAGTAAGCGGACGGCATAGGGCCGATCAAGGATCGCTAGGCTAATATTGATCAAGAAACGACAACATGCCTAATGATGGGAGCCGATGTGCTAGATTTGAGGAAGATTGCTTTAAGTACAGCACGTATACTGCTCAGCTTATCGCTTGATGCAATAAGGGATTAGATCGCTTTCATTCATCTCGGATTTGTTGGAGGTTGCGTTTTCAGCGTCCCATGCTGCGCACCAACGAGCCGGCCCCTGTTCATTACTCCGCCGCGCTGCAATTTGCGAAGCCGGGCATTTGAAGCCGTCATGAGGTGATCATGGCACGTTGGTGGCGACATATCCTCGTTGCGGTAGCAAGCACCGCTGCTGCTCTTCCCCTTCGGGTTCAACTTGACCTCGGCCATAGCGCCAGCGTGCCCATCCTGGATGGGGCAGCCTTCGCCAAGGGCGGTGACCGCTCCGGGGGCGATGGGGGTGGAGGACATGGCGGCGATGGCGGTGGAGGCCGCGGTGGCGACGGGGGTGGAGGCCGCGGTGGCGATGGCAATGGCGGCGGGAAAGGCGCCGGGAGTGGCAAAGGCGGTGCCGATGGAAACCGCGGCGGAAAAGGCAGCGATGGCAGGTCGGGCGACGCTGGAGGAGCAGGCGGCGGGAACGGGAATGCCGGAGGCAGCAAGGGCGGCTCGCCTGGAGGCAACCAAGCTGGGGGCAATCCGGGCGGAGGCAATGCAGGCGCAGGCGGCCCAGGCGCGGGCAACCAAGGCGGAGAGCGCGGTAACGGTCAAGGCGGGGGCAAAGGCGACCCTGGCCACGGCGGTCAAAGCGGCGGCCCTTCCGGAGGTCCAGGCGGTGGTGCCGGAGGAGGCACCAGCCCTGGGGCGAGTGCCGGTAACAGCAGCGCCGGAGGCAACTCCCAGGGCCAGGGCAAAGGAGGCAACGCGGATGGCAACTCGTCCGCAGGCTCCGGTGACGGAAAGTCAGGCAACAACGGGAACGGCAAGGGACGAGGCGGCAAAGGGCCAGGCAAGGCTGACAACGCACGGGGCGGGAACAGGAGTGCCCGAGATAGCAAGGGAACCGGCTCGGCCGACGCGAGATCCGGCCTGGGGAACAGTAAAGGCAACGGCGCCACCAAAGGGAACTCGAAAGGCAGTCCTGGCGGCGTCGGGGATGGACACGGCACGGGTCATGGCAACACCAATGCTGACGGCAGCAGCGGCAAAGCCGGAGACAAAAGCGATGGCGCTCGCGGGAACAGCGGTACGAGGACACGTGAAGGCAGAAACGTAGCCGGCAGCACCGCCAGCGCAGGATCCAACAAGGATAACGCTGGCAGGAACAAGGCTGGGGCGCAAAGAGCCAACGGTGCCCAGAGAGTTGGTGACAAGGCGACCTCTGCGAGCAGTACGGAAAGCTCCGCCAAGACAAGTACGGCAGGCCACAGCGAACGCGGCAGCGCGAAGGCGCAGGCCAACGCCAGCAAAACCCGAACAAATCAGGGCAGGGCCGCTAAATCGGCTCAGTCAACATCAAGCCAGACCACAACTGCCTCCCCGGCGCAGGCGAACACCAGCCCAACCTCGTCGAGCCAGCGCAAGTCCGCCGCATCCGACCAGCAGACGACCGGTCGGACCAGAACTGCCTCTCAACCACCAGAGACATCAAAGGCCTCATCCCAGGCGAAGGCTGAAGCAGGTGCCCCCATTGGCTCAACACCGACGAGCAGGGACACCACCACGGTACCCGACCAACAACCAGCGGGCCCGGCCCCCACGATCGATCAAACAGCCGCTCCGATGCCGGCGACTTCACAGGCTTCAACCCAGACGCAGGCCGCACAGGCAAGTGCCCCCAACAGCGCCGCCACGATAAGCCAGAACTCAGCCCCCACATCCGAGCAGCAGGCAGTGGGAGAGCCCCCTACGCTCTCTCCGACATCGGCGAGCGCCAGCCCGACACCGACGAACCAGGCACCCGCCACCCCGGCGCAGGAAACATCTCTGCCGTCAAGCGAGACACAGACCGTACAGGCAGAGGCGCCCACCAGCGCTGCTCCAACGAGCCAGGGTACGGTCCCCAAGCCTGACCAACCGACAGGGATACAGCCCTCCGCAACCCCTCCGGCCGCGGTGAGCCCCAGTCCAACCCTGCCGAGCCGTGACATGGCTGCGACACCTGATGAGCAAACGACGAGCCCTGTCCCAGCATCCACGCCGGCCCCGACGAGCCAGGCCTCAGTTCCCGCGCCTGATCAGGCATCACCGAGTCAACCTCCGGAGGCCTCCCCTGCCCCCACGAGCGAAGTCACGACCACGGCACCCGGGCAGCCAACAGCAGGCCCGGCCCCCGCGACCGATCAAACAGCCGCCCCGACGCCTGCGGCTCCACAGTCTTCGACCCAGACGCAGGCCGCACGGGCAGATGCCCCCAACAGCTCCGCTCCGATAAGCCAGAGCTCAGCCCCTGCCTCCGAGCAGGCGGCGGTGGGTCAGGCCCCCACGGCATCTCCGACACCCGAGAGCGCCAGCCCGACGCCGACGAACCAAGCGCCAGCGTCACCCGCGGCACAGGGACCATCACAGCCGCCAAGCGAGACGCAGACCGCACAGGAAGGCACCCCGACCAGCACCACCCCAGCGAGCCAGAATACAGTCCCCGGGCCTGACCAACCGACAGGGACACAGCCCTCCGATATCTCTCCGGTCCCAGCGAACGCCAGTCCGGCCCCGCCGAGCCAGGACGTGGCTGCTGCACCTGAAGAGCAAGCAGCGAGTCCTGCTCCAGCCCCCGCGCCGGCCCCGACGAGTTCACAGGAACCAGCCGAGACGGAGGCTGTCCAAGTAGGCTCTTCCGCCAGCCCCACCCCGAGCCAAGCCCCAGTTCCCACGCCTGCTCAGGCAACACCGAGCCCAACTCCGGAGGCATCTCCGACACCCTCGAGCGAAGTCACGGCCACGGCACCCGCCCAGCCGACAGCGGACCAGCTTCAGGCCGTCTCTCAGGAAGCTTCCACATCACAGGGTTCAGGGTCAGGATCCGTGCAAGCGGACACCCCTGCCAGCCCAGCCTCAACGAGCGAGAGCCCGGCGACATCCCAGGGAACAGACAAATCAGGAGCCGTGCAAGCGGATGCTCCGGCCAGCCCGGCCTCAACGAGCGAGAGCGTAGCTGCCGCACCCGAGCAGCAAACATCAAGCCCGACCGAAGCCCCCTCACCGGCACCGGCAGCATCTGACGTTTCACCCCAGACAGAGACTGCACAAGAAGCTATCTCCACCAGCCCAACGCCGACGAGCCAGAGCACAGCCCCTGCATCCTCCGAGCCCATCGGGAGCCCGGCGCCAGCTCCCTCGCCGGCAGCGGCGAGCACCAGTCCAACGCCGACGAGCCAAGGTGTGGCCGCCGCATCGGACCAGCAGACTTCGAGCCCGGCTCAGGCAGCCTCTAAGGCAGCCGCTTCAGCGCAGGCTCCCTCACGGGCATCGACCCAGGCAGAGTCCGTGCAAACCGCCAGTGCCTCCGCGAGTGTGGCCGATGCTGTCGACCCCCGCCCCAAGCCGCGGCAATCCACCAGCTTCATCCTGGCATCAGGCCTGTCGCGGGACGACTTGACCAAGCTGACCGCTCAAGGCTTTCACGTCGAAACCCGGACGCAAGGCCGGATCACCCCACAGGTGGTCAGGCTGCGCATTCCCCAAGGCGCCTCCCTGACGCAGGCGCGGCAGAAAGTCCGTCTCGTCGATGCCCAGGCTTCAGCGGATTTCGATCACTACTACTATCTCGATGAAGGCGCAGGTACGTGCACTGGTCCTGATTGCAGGGCAACTGCTCTCGTGAACTGGTCAGCGTCCAACGCAGCTCAGTGCGGTCCGACGCCTCTCATTGGCATGATCGACACGGGCATCAACCTCGAGCACGAAGCCTTGAAGGACCAGGCGATCGAGGTATTGCCAGCTCCTGCATCCCATGCTGATGCCTCGTTGCAGGATCATGGCACCGCGATTGCGGCCCTCCTTGTCGGACGGCGGGGGAGCCAAACGCCTGGTCTCCTGCCGGACGCGAAGCTCGTCGCGGTGGATGCCTTCTACCGCGACGGCGGCACTGCTGATCGGACGGACGTGATGTCCCTTGTGGCCGGCGTTGAGGCATTGGCCGAGCGTGGTGTGCAGGTCATGAACCTGAGCCTGTCAGGTCCGCCGAATGAGGTCCTCCAGAACGCCATCGAGGCCGCCCAGGCCAAGGGCATCGTGATCGTTGCGGCCGCGGGCAACAATGGCCCCGGCGCCGAACCGTCATATCCAGCCGCCTATCCTGGAGTCATCGCGGTCACCGCAGTGGATCAGGAACTGAATGTGTACCGGCGCGCCACGCAGGGCGGATATGTTGACCTTGCTGCACCCGGGGTGAATATCTGGACAGCATCGTCGAAGGGCAGTGGCACCCTGAAGTCAGGCACATCCTATGCTGTCCCCTTCGTGTCCGCCGCAACAAGCCTGTTGCTCGCGTCCAACCCCACGTTGGACCCTAAAGTGGTTCAGTCCGGCCTGGAAGCGCGCACCCGCGACCTTGGGAAGCCCGGGTGGGATCCGACGTACGGGTTCGGCCTGATCCAGGTGGCAGGCCTGTGCCCGCAACCCACGAAGCCGGCACCGGTGACCGCATCCTATGAGCAGCCGGCTGCTTTACCTTTTGCAGCGCAGACTTCAGAGGTGCCTTGACCCAGGCGGTGGCGAGTGACGAGCCATAGTCGGTGATTGACGAGTCATAGGATCGCGCTTGGCTCTGTCTTGTGCGCTCGACCCACGCTTTGCAACTCCGGAGACGACCCGACGGGGCATCGTCAACTTAACGAGGTGAGATAGATCGGGTTGGTGAGGACCGTCAGATCAGCAGCCAGCGACAGCTTCAGTCATCTCATTCCAGGCCTGAAAGGCCTGAGCTCGGGATGTGCGATGAGCGGCAGCGGTGATGCTTGCAGGACGGCGGAAGAGGTTGGCAACCCGATCGTGAACTGAGAGGAAGCGCTGGGCCTGTCCGGCTGACTTGAACCGCTTCATGATCCGCTCGCGCCGCCGGGTGGGCTGATGACTGTTCTCGGCACGGTTGTTCAAGCCCTTGTGCTGCCGGTGTTCCACCCCGGGCATCACGACCCTCTTGGCGGCTGCGTAGCTGGCCAGTTTATCCGTGATCAACACGCGTGGGCCGATGCCGTGCTTCTTGAGCAGCTTCCGCAGCAAACGCTTGGCCGCTTTGGCATTGCACCGGCTCTGGACCAGGATGTCGAGCAATCCCATTCTGGTCGACCGCACGCCAAAGCCAGTTCTTCCGACCCGCGATGCTGATGGCAACCTCGTCGAGATGCCATTTGTCTCCGGCTGCCGGAAGACGCCTGCGGATCTGGTTGGCAAAGCCCTGGTCGAACTTGAGCGCCCACTGCCGCACGGTCTCATAGTTCACCAGGATGCCTCTGGCGGCCAGCATCTCCTCGACCATGCGCAGGCTGAGCGGAAACCGGAAGTACAGCCAAATGGCGTAGCTGATCACTTCAGCCGGAAAGCGGTGGCGGGCATAACGAGGGGCGCGGATCGGTTTCATCCCTCACAAATAGCTCGATCCTGGTCACTCTTCGGTTAAGCTGACGATGCCCCTCTAACAGGTGTGACAACGGATTTCCGCTGTATAGCGGGCCCGCGTCGCCACCAGGACCGCCGTTCGGCTCCACAGGTATGGGTTCTCCCGGATTGGGTTCTCCCACAGCAATTGCAGGCGGTTCTTTGCCGCTCGAATCGTAAGGTATATTGTAGCCGTTCATGAGACGTCCTTTCAAGTTAGGCTGCTCGCTTCCGCCGAGGATGCTCTCCGATGGCGAACGGTCACTTTGGCCCTCTTCACGACGCCTGATCAGTGAGATGCGTCACAGGCGGTCGACACGCCCTGGATAAAGGGAAAAATTACGTTCTGAGCGCAAAACGGCGATATGACCTACTCTCGCAACTCCACTTCCATCTCCAAGCTCACGATATCCGGATAAATTCGAACGACTTTTGAACTATTAGCCAGCCGCAGGCATTCACAGGTCCCGGTCCTGGTTTGCCCCGTGGATCGTACCTAAAGCGCCGCCTGAGGGAGGCGCTTTCTTTTTGGGCGAACGGAGAACCCTAGTCGTCGAACGTCCCTTCCTCCACGACCAGTGAGAGCGCCGCTCTCACCACAGTCTGCCGGGTTTCGTCCCGGACATTCACGACAAAGGTTCGATGGTTACCATCGGGAAGAGCATCTTTCACCATGTCCGGAAGCGCCTTCTGCGCCTCGCGCTTGGCTTCGTCGATATCGGGCAGATCGACGCCGGTTTCATCTGAGTGGAGATTTTCACCATCGAAGGTATCGAAGAAATAGCGGGGCATCGGCACTCCAAAATTCAGGATCTGTGGCTATCAACCTGGGAGTGCATGCGTGTTTCGCGTGATCGTGAGCAGCGATTTCGCGGCACCGTGAGCAACGATTTCAGAGGATCGTGAGCACCTTTTCGGAGGTGCCGGGAGCTTCGGCCGACAACTCAACCGGCTACGGGTGCCTCGTTCAACCCACGAGGAGGCCCGATGCCAACCCAGAGATTGTCGATGCGCCGGATCCGAGAAGTACTTCGTTTAAGACATGTCCAAGGCCTGACCGAGCGCGTCATCGCGCGCACGCTGGGGATCAGCAATGGCGTCGTTCATGGCTACCTGCGCCGCGCCCGTCTGGCAGGGCTGAGCTGGCCGCTGCCGGACGGGCTCGATGACGACGCGCTCGAACTCCTGCTGTTTCCGGCACCATCCTCGGCTCAGACCGATCGGCGCCCGGTCCCCGACTGGGTTTATGTCGAGAAGGAGCTGCGCCGGCGTGGCGTGACGCGCGTGCTGCTCTGGGAGGAATATCGCGCCGCCCATCCCGATGGCTTCGGCTACACCTGGTTCTGCACCACCTACGAGGCCTGGAAGGGGCGCGTTCGCCCAACAATGCGCCAGACCCACAGGGGCGGCGAGAAGGTGTTTGTCGATTTTGCCGGCGACACCATCGACGTCTTCGATCCGCTGACCGGCCAAGCCCATCCCATGAAGCTGTTCGTCGCCGCCATGGGCGCCTCCAACTACACCTATGCCGAGGCCTGCGCGAGCGAGAGCCTGCCGGACTGGATTGCCGTGCACGCCAACCTGTTTGCCTTCCTGGGCGGGGTTCCGAAGTTCGTGATCTGCGACAACCTCAAGGCGGCGGTGACCAATCCCGACCGCTACGATCCCGGCCTCAACCGCACCTATGCCGAGATGGCCGGCCATTACGGCACCGCCATTCTCGCGGCGCGGCCGAGACGCCCGAAGGATAAGGCCAAAGTTGAGGTCGCGGTCCAAATCGCCCAGCGCTGGATCCTGGCCCGGCTGCGCAACCATCGCTTCTTCGCGCTCGCCGAGCTCAATCGCGCCATTCGCAGCCTGGTCGTCGAACTCAACGCCCGCCAGATGCGCGGCTTCGGCTCCAGCCGGGCCGAACTCTTTGCCGAGATCGACCGGCCCCGGCTGGGAGCGCTGCCAGACGAGCCCTACGTCTTCGCCCGCTGGAAGCGCTGCCGCGTCGCGCCGGACTACCATGTCGAGGTCGACGGCCACTGGTACTCCGTGCCCTACCGCCTGATCCGGGAACTCGTCGACGTGCGCCTTGCCGGTGCGACGGTCGAGATCTTCCACAAGGGCCAGCGGGTCGCCAGCCATGCCCGGGCGCCGAACCGGCGCGGCCACACCACCGTTGCCGAGCATATGCCGAGCGCCCATCGCCGCCACGGCCAGTGGACCCCACGAGGCCTGATCGCCGCCGGTGAACGGATTGGGCCCTCCGTCGCGGCTTTCTTCGAGGCGGTGATCGCCGACCGTCCACATCCCGAGCAGGGCTTCCGCACCTGCCTCGGCATCCTGTCGCTGGCCAGGAGCTATGGCGACACCCGCGTCGAGGCCGCCTGCCGGCGCGGCCTCCTCATCAAGGCACGCTCCGTCGCCTCGATCCGGTCGATTCTCAAGAATGGCCTCGACCGCGCCGTCGTTGACGAGACGCCCGACCACGAACCCCTGCGCCACGGCAACATCCGCGGCCAGGGTTACTTCCACTGAACCCAGGAGACCCAACCGATGCTGACCCATCCCACCCATGAGCGCCTGATCGCGCTTGGCCTGACCGGCATGGCCAAAGCCTTCGAGGAGCAGCGACGATTGCCCGATCTCGACGCTCTGTCCTTTGAGGAGCGCATCGGGCTGTTGGTCGACCGCGAAGCGGCCGAGCGCGACACCAAGCGTCTCACCGCGCGGCTCAAGTTCGCGGCGCTGCGCCAGAACGCCTGCGTCGAGGACGTCGATTGGCGAACCCCGCGCGGCATCGATCGCGCGGTCTTTGCCCGGCTGGTTGTTGGCGACTGGATCGACCGGCATGAGAATGTGCTGATTACAGGGGCGGCCGGCCTCGGCAAGAGCTGGATCGCCTGCGCGCTCGGCCACAAGGCCTGCCGGGATAACCGCTCGGTGCTCTACCACCGCGTGCCGCGCCTGTTCGAGGCATTGGCGCTCGCGCGCGGCGACGGGCGCTATGGCCGCCTGCTCAAGGCCCTCGGTCGCGTACAGGTGCTGATCCTCGATGATTGGGGCTTGTCAGTGCTCACCGGGTCCGAGCGGCGCGATCTCCTGGAAATCCTCGACGATCGTCACGGCCGCTCATCGACCATCGTCACGAGCCAGGTTCCCGTGGACGCATGGCATGACCTGATTGGGGATCCCACTCTTGGAGACGCAATCTTGGATCGTCTTGTTCACAATGCCCACCGCCTTCAACTCGCCGGAGAAAGCATGAGAAAGCAGAACGCCAGAGCCCGCCCTCTTGACGGCGACCAAATCTCCTGACTCCATCACCCCATCGGTCGACGCGACCGCTCATGATCGCGTGAAATGCCTGCTCACGATCCCACGAAATGAGCGCTCACGATCCGCGAGATGCGCAGAGTGCACCCTTTGTTCAGCCTCATATGCGGTGCACAGGCCATGGACATCTCTAAAGACACCACCGCCATCTCCGAGCCCACTGGCCAGCCCGTCAGCACTTGGTCTGAGGAATGGAAGGAGGAGTGCGAAGCCCGAGCCATCCTGGCCATGTCCAAGGAGCAGCGGGACGCCTTCTTCAACGGCCGGAAGGATGCCGACGGCAAGCCGATTGACAGGGGCGTCGTCGGCGTCCGGGGCGTGAAGGCCGCCGAGGAGATCCGGGCCACTATGGAAAGGTTACTGACAGCAACGGGCCGATAATCCTAAGATACCTGACGCTTCGCAGTCTCTTTCGCGCGTGTCGATGTTCATCCCCGTTTGGGCTAATGTTCTCGGCCATCGGTATTACAGGTTCGCCAGCTTCTCGATTTGTTCGCCGTTCGATACCAACAATTGCGCGAAATTGCGGGTAGTCATCTCAACCGGCAAGAAGTCGCTTCCACCCCCGGACTTGCCGACTAGAGCAGAAACGCGGCGGATTTCCGAAGAGACGCCAATAGCCAATACCAGCCTTGGAATTCAGCGTCCAAAACCCCACGGTCAGCGGGACCTTAGGTGGGGTCTCGTTCTCGATCATCCAGAAGATCACAGGTGTGCCGTCTTGAGGCGCAGTGTCAACCGAGGCCCAGCCGCTGCTCATGGGCGTTCTCGACATGGCGGATCGACCTCACCGAGCCTTGTTAACGACAGGTAGTAGCCTTTGTTCGCGGTTCCATACTAGGGATTATGCGGCGGGCTTTACGCGCCTGCGAGGCGTTTCGATCGAACTAAGATCAACTCCCGACGGGCCTCCAGAGCCCTTTGCACATCTCGACCATGTCTTATGCCCGCTAAGTCAAGGATGTGCTTCTCCGCATAGCAATGCGCTGCCGAATGTTCTCGGGGGTGATGTACTTGACCGCATCAGTTCCATAAAATGGTAACTCTGAGAAATATCCCGAAATGAGTTCAGGAGGAAGCCGGACGCCAATTGCTAATGGCGGAGGCGGCAGCGAACAAGACCGCGCTTGCGAGAGCGACTGCTGTGATTTCCGCTAAGTAGGTCGCCAAAAGTTCTGCAACAGCTTTCTGAGCCAGAAGTGTTTGGAGGCCATGCCCGCCTTGCGACACGCTTGTTGTGGCGTCAGCGCCAGAACCCAGGCTGCGGCATCGGCGGCCAGGGCATCGATGGATGCGGCCTGCCGGTTGGCCGCAATCAGCCGCTTGAGTTCGCGCCAGAGCTGATCCATCGGGCTCAGTTCGGGTGCCTGCCGGGGCAGCCACACGAAGCGGATCCGCAACCGGTCTGCCAGCGCCTGGGTCTGCGGGGCGGTGTGGGCGCTGGCCCGGTCGCTCAGCAGCCAGAGCCAGCCGGCGCCGCGGTAGCGGCGCCGCAATGCGCGCAGGAACGCCTGGGCATCGGCCTGACCGGCGTGGGAACGGATCAGCACCACCCGGCGCGCGCTTCGCAGGTCGATCGCCCCAAACTGGATTTGCTTCGGTTTAGTGGAGAGCGGTTTGGTAGCTATCCGGCCAGCCTTTCGAACTGAGCCGGACTGACATAGTCCAGTGTCGAATGACGCCGGACGGGATTGTAGAAGCCATCGATGTAACGACCGATCGCCTTCCTGGCCTCGGCTCTCGTCTGGAAGACGGTGCGCCAGACCAGCTCGGACTTCAAGGTCTTGAAGAAAGTCTCGACCACGGCATTGTCGAAACAATTGCCTGTCCCGGACATTGAGATCCGGATGCCGTGCTTCCGCAACTCGGCCTGATACTCGATCGAACAATATTGACTGCCGCGGTCCGCGTGATGGGTCAGCCCCTCACCGGGTCTTCGGATCGCCAGAGCCTTGCGCAGCGCCTCGAGCGCCAGTTCCTTGTGCAGCCGGTCGCTCACCGCCCAGCCAACCACCCGGCGCGCGAAGAGATCCAGGACCACGGCCAGGTAGAGCCAGCCCTCGCTCGTCCACACGTACGAGATATCCGCGTTCCATTTCTGGTTCGGGCGCTCGGCCGAGAAGTCCTGCTCGAGCAGGTTGGGAGCAATAGGAAAGGCGTGGTGGCTGTCGGTGGTGCGCTTGAAGCGACGTTTCTGCCGGGCCTTGAGCCCATTCTCGCGCATCAGTCGGGCCGTCCGACGGCGCCCGATCGGCAGGCCCTGATCCTGGAGTTCGCGCGTCATCCGTGGGCTGCCATAGGTGCCATTCGATTCTCGAAAGGCGGATCGGACATGGGCGAGCAGCACCAGATCGTCGCGCTGACGCTGGCAGGCCGGACGACTTCGCCAGGCAAAGTAGCCGCTCTGGCTCACCTCAAGAACCTGGCACAGGCGCTGGATGGGGAATTCCGCTTTCGCCGCATCGATGAACGTGAACCTCATCGACTTCCCTCCTTGACGAAAAAAGCGGTGGCCTTCTTGAGGATGTCGCGCTCTTGCCGCAGCACCTCGTTCTCGCGACGGAGGCGCTTGAGCTCGTCCATGACATCCTCATTGGGCGGCGGGGCCGACGAAGGCCGCATATCCTGGTGCTCCGCCATCCAGCGCGCGAGCGTCGAACGGTTCACCCCAAGATCGTCGGCGATCGCGCGTTGCGAGCGCCCACTCGTCAAAACGAGGCGGACGGCCTCATCCTGAAACTCTCTCTTAAAACGGGTCTTCGGCATGGAGATCCTCCTGCTTCATCAGAAGCTCTCCATTTTTTCGAAGCAAGACCAAACAGCACCCGCTTCGCGTTGCGGCCGGTGATCGGCACGGTGGCCTGAGTGCCCTTGAGCGCCCAGGTCGCCCGCAGCGGCGGAAACAGCCGCAACAGCGTCCAGTCGAGGCACAGCAGCCGATCGCCTCTGTGCCAGCCCGCCTTCAGACGCCGGGTGATGCCCCTTTTTTCTGCGCCAGATGAGGCGCGCGCTCGACATAGACGTAGCGCGGGCGCTTCCAGCGATAGCCTGCCTCGTGCAGCCGGCGCCGCAGGGTCCGGGGGCTGACCGCGAGGCCCTTCGTGGCCAGGTCGTGCGCCAGCAGCGGCACCGTCCAGCTCGTGGCCTGATAGCCGCAGCGGCGCGGGTCGCGCGCCAGGGCCGCCGCCAGCCGCCGCGGCGTGAGGGTGTGGTGAAGGCGCGGACGCCCGCTGCGCGGCCGGTCGATCAGTGCCGTGGCCTCATGCTCGGCCCTGTACTGGGCCAGCCAGCGGTGCACGCTGGAGCGGTTGACGCGGCAGCGGCGGGCCGCCTCCGCCATAGAATGCCCCTCGGCCACCAGCAGCAGCGCTTCGAGGCGGCGATACACACGGGCCTCACGGGCGCCAGCAAGCGCGGCGGCCAGCCGCTTGCGATCCGCCTCGTCGAGCCACGTCTCGGGAGAGTGATCATGTCGTTGCATGCTCCCCAGAAAACACCCGCAGCTCTCGCGTTGCAAGACTTATGGCGGCCTACTTAGGATCTGGGCAAATGGCTCAACCTCACTCATGTCGTGAGAGATGGCTTCGTTTATCTCGTACACGCAGCCTAACGCTACGCCCAGAAGCGCCCCGATGAATGCCAGCAGTTCGGTGTCCCACTTCTTGCTGGCCGTGGATCTGGTCTTGCTTCGAAAAAATGGAGAGCTTCTGATGAAGCAGGAGGATCTCCATGCCGAAGACCCGTTTTAAGAGAGAGTTTCAGGATGAGGCCGTCCGCCTCGTTTTGACGAGTGGGCGCTCGCAACGCGCGATCGCCGACGATCTTGGGGTGAACCGTTCGACGCTCGCGCGCTGGATGGCGGAGCACCAGGATATGCGGCCTTCGTCGGCCCCGCCGCCCAATGAGGATGTCATGGACGAGCTCAAGCGCCTCCGTCGCGAGAACGAGGTGCTGCGGCAAGAGCGCGACATCCTCAAGAAGGCCACCGCTTTTTTCGTCAAGGAGGGAAGTCGATGAGGTTCACGTTCATCGATGCGGCGAAAGCGGAATTCCCCATCCAGCGCCTGTGCCAGGTTCTTGAGGTGAGCCAGAGCGGCTACTTTGCCTGGCGAAGTCGTCCGGCCTGCCAGCGTCAGCGCGACGATCTGGTGCTGCTCGCCCATGTCCGATCCGCCTTTCGAGAATCGAATGGCACCTATGGCAGCCCACGGATGACGCGCGAACTCCAGGATCAGGGCCTGCCGATCGGGCGCCGTCGGACGGCCCGACTGATGCGCGAGAATGGGCTCAAGGCCCGGCAGAAACGTCGCTTCAAGCGCACCACCGACAGCCACCACGCCTTTCCTATTGCTCCCAACCTGCTCGAGCAGGACTTCTCGGCCGAGCGCCCGAACCAGAAATGGAACGCGGATATCTCGTACGTGTGGACGAGCGAGGGCTGGCTCTACCTGGCCGTGGTCCTGGATCTCTTCGCGCGCCGGGTGGTTGGCTGGGCGGTGAGCGACCGGCTGCACAAGGAACTGGCGCTCGAGGCGCTGCGCAAGGCTCTGGCGATCCGAAGACCCGGTGAGGGGCTGACCCATCACGCGGACCGCGGCAGTCAATATTGTTCGATCGAGTATCAGGCCGAGTTGCGGAAGCACGGCATCCGGATCTCAATGTCCGGGACAGGCAATTGTTTCGACAATGCCGTGGTCGAGACTTTCTTCAAGACCTTGAAGTCCGAGCTGGTCTGGCGCACCGTCTTCCAGACGAGAGCCGAGGCCAGGAAGGCGATCGGTCGTTACATCGATGGCTTCTACAATCCCGTCCGGCGTCATTCGACACTGGACTATGTCAGTCCGGCTCAGTTCGAAAGGCTGGCCGGATAGCTACCAAACCGCTCTCCACTAAACCGAAGCAAATCCAATCTGTTTGAGTGACTGTCGAGAGCGAGAGACAAAGCAGACCCCTCCGGTGAGACACACTAGGCAGCCTCAACCACCGGCGACTTAGCATTGTTCCCGCAATGATCTTAAGAGGTATGCCTTCCAGGACGGGTCGGTGCAGGACCATATGGTACTTGATCGGCAAGCAGGGAAAAACTCATGCATCCTCGCCTCCCGCCATCGCAATGACCTGCTGTGGCACGAAGCTCGAGGGCTTCTAGTCCACCCAAGCGAGCCAGCCCCAAGACCGGGCCGCAGTCGCCAGTTCCTTCCTAATTTGGCATCACAGCAAATAGATAAATGCATCCGATACCCCGTAAGGGGTAGAACCCAATCGAACCTTGCCCTTAATTCGCCGCGAACCCGGCTAGCCTTCACGTCGGTGTGAAGAGGTGCGGCCTCTCCATTGTCCTGTTCTGATGGAGGGCAACTATGCGGTACTATTTTCATCTCGTCGGGCCTAACGACGACGTATTCCCCGACGAGATTGGAATCGAAGCCTCCTGCTTCGAGGCGGCTAAGGCGGAAGCGCTTGTGGCGATCCACGAAATTCGGGCTGATCATGAGGACGTTGATGTGACTTGGCGCGGCTGGCATTTGGAAATCGCCGATGCCTCGCAAGAAGTGATCTTCACCATTGCACTTGAGCTAAGACGACACCTCCAACATGTGCGGGAGAAGCTGCCTGCAGGCGGAGGACACATCGTGCATGCGTTATTCCTTGCGCTCGGACTTGGCCTCGACCAACTCGTTCCAATACTACGGCCTGTTAGCGCTTGAGCCAGTCGATTGCTGCGGCGAGGCAGAGCACGCCCATGAAGGATCGTGCGGTCTTCTCGTAGCGGGTTGCAACGGCTCGCCACTCTTTGAGCCTGGCCCAGAGCCGCTCGACGACATTGCGGTTGTTATAGATCCAGTCCGGACAGGCCACCGGCGCCTCATTGGACTTAGCCGGGATCGCCGGCTTCGCACCGATGCTCCAGATGTGCTCGCGGAAGCTGTGGCTTGAATAACCGCGATCGGCCACCACCCAGCTGGGCACACTCGGCAAACTGTGAAGCAGCGGAATGGCGTCAGGCAGCTCGTGCGCCTGACCGGGTGCAATGCGAAACGCGATGGCGCGTCCGAGCCCGTCGGCGATCACGCAAGCCTTGGTGCCATAGCCGCCACGAGACCGACCAAGCGCTTCACGATGGTCTCGTTGAGCTTGAGAGCCCCTTTTCGACGAGCCCCGGCGGCCTTCTGATGCGCGCGCACGCTGGTGCCGTCGAGGAAGGTCATCCCGAGCTGGATGCCGCACTTCTGTACCAGGTTGAGCAGGCGCTCCCAGACACCCAGACGGGCCCAGCGGATGAAGGTCTGAGCGGCGCGCCACCACGGCCCCAATTCAGCCGGCACGGCGCGCCACTTGGCGCCGTTCTCATGGCGCCAGAGAATGGCCTCGAACGTCCGACGCAGATCCTGTGGCGGTGTCTTGCCCTTGGGACGGCATTGCTCCACCAGTGGCTCCAGCATGGCCCATTGTGCTTCCGTTAGCATGGCTCCTCCTCAGACAGGACGAGCAAAACGCCTCCAGGTGCAAAGGGTTCAAGTCATAACAGGCCGTAGCCTAAGTCCATTATCCCCTTTCAAATTCACGGGGAAGCCGATTGCATCATCCCGGTGCTCGCGACAGGGAGATCCTCAATGGCCACACCACATTTCACGGATGAGGAGATCACGGCCCGAGCTCGGCAGCTTGCCAATGAGCAAGGGCCGGGCTGGGAGGCCATCGCAACAGAAGAGCGGGTCGGGAAGGACACGGCCGAGTTCAGGCACTGGCGAGCGCTGGCCCTAAAGGAACTAGAGGCTGAGCAGCCGACAGTCCTTGAAGTGGAAGCCAGCACGCCCAAAACAGTGGGGCTAGCTTAGAGATGCGCAAGAGTCCCACCATATTGGGGAGATCAGCGTTTGCTGCTACACTTCTCTAAGGCGAGCAGCAGAACACCAATATCGTTACCGAGAAGCTTGATCGCATTGCGCGCGTACTCACGGAAGCGCTCCTTGCGGCCTGCAGTCTCGTTATCCCACGTGCTTCCTTGCTCGACTTGATGAAGCGTCTGAGCAACCAGCTCGATCTTATAATCCATCTGTGTTCCACCGACGGCCACGACCCGGTCCGCATGTGAGAGGGCTCGAGAGCTCTCAATTCGGCGCAATGCTGGCGAGCAGAAGACTCGCTCCAATGAACGAGCCGAGCGAGGTGACGAAGAGTACCGAGGCGCGCTGGAACGAGGGGCGGGTGTTGGCAAACTCCTTTGGATCTGAAACGGCGTCTTGACAAGGTTCAGAAGTTTGTGCGGGTTCCATGAGCCTATCCAGCCTATCAAGAAATGTCAGACGGCAGGAAAACGTTAGCCGTTCGAACTTATTCCATCACGGAATTTATCAGAATGTTTCAAGAGAGTTGGCTCACAGTCATCGTCGATTGCGGATTCAACATGCGCGTACCCTTAGACCTAGAGCATCGGACTGGAAATCAGACTCCTGGGGGCTTGGGCTTGTGTGATCTGTGACTCAATCCCTGAAACGGGAGGTGGATCATAGGTCACTGCTATTCCCTCGATCTTCGGGTGCGGGTCGCAGCCTTCCTTGAGGCGGGTCATCCCTCGGCGACATATGCGATCTGTTCGAGACGCCTGAACGCCGGAACTACCTCAGGGCGGCTGGATATGTGTCGGTGAAATCGTCCGATGCTCAAGAGGAGGGTTTTCGCGTCCATGTATGCAGCACGAGGTGCCACCCGCTTCCATCCTTCATGAAAACATTGGTGAATTGTCCAGTAATCGGTTTGCCACCCGACTCAGCCTGCCAAGTGCCATAGGCATAGCCCATACTGCCGTCCATTTCCGCGCCCTCCACGGCAAGCTTGTGCGCTTTCACGCCGCTCTTGAGGATGTTGCCATAGAGGGTTTGGACACCTTCATGACCAGTAACCTGCTGCCCTCCAGCAGACATGATGACGGCATCCTTTGTGTAGAACGTCGCGAGCTTTGAAAGATCACCAGCGTTGAAAGCAGCGTCCCAACTTGCCGCAGCGGTAGCCACTTGGCTCTTGAAATCCTGGCCGTGAGCCGCGCCAGCTACAAGCATCCCGACAGTTACGAAAAGATACCTCACGCAATGCGCCATGACATCCTCCCTTTCTTGGGAGGTCCGAGTTTAGCAAAATTTAGCGGCCTGTGACAGGCGCTAGATGAGTGCTGGAACTATCTCAAGGCCGCCAGTAAGGTCGCCAGTTATGCGTCCGTTTAACCGTCCGATGCTTTAGCCGCTATGGTTGATGGGGGAGCAAGACAAATAGCTCTCCTAGAAATGGGGCCAACTATGTTTGAGGCAGCAGCAGTCGCGGTGATTTTCGGTGTCGGTTATGGTGTATGGCGTCTCGACGGTATCTACCGCGCGATCAGAGGCATTCGGTTCATGATGAATTTGGACCGTGGCCTTGGGGAAGGGAAGCTATAGGCTTAACGTTGAAATCAGGACGGAGCCCCTCGCGTGTGCAATCTATACAGCGTCCACACCACCCAGGCGATGATCCGGCGGGCCTTCGATATCGCCCGCGACAACGCCGGCAACATGCCGCCCCTTCCTGGGGTCTTCCCTGACCAGATGGCGCCGGTGGTTCGGGTGCACGATGGCGAGCGCGAGCTGCTACAGATGCGTGCTGAACGGATCGGAGACGAACAGCTTCAGCGCGTTCCATCCGCCAGGACTATCGCCCGACTGATGAGCACGGGACGAGACATGCTCTCTAAGACGGAGACCGTGACCATCGCCGCCATCGAAAGCGGCGTGCCAGCTCTCGCCAGTGCCCGCGACACGATTGCGGACTTCCAGACCCTGATCCGGAGTGGCCGCGAGGCTGACCTGACGTCATGGAATGCCCGAGCGCGCCAAAGCCTCGTGACCTCGTTTGCCAATGGCATCGCCAAGGATGAGGCGGCCGTTCGTGCGGCAATCACGCTACCGTGGTCGAACGGTCAGACCGAAGGCCAGATCACGAAACTCAAGCTTGTGAAGCGTCAGATGTACGGCAGAGGCCATCTCGATCTCCTGCAAGCCAGATTGATCGGAGCGGAATGACAGTCACGACGACTGGTGCACCAAAACTGCGTCAGAGCCAAACTTCAGAGCTGATTGACATACTAGGCGGCGCTCGACGCATTTGCTCGCGCGGTTCCGGGTCGATGAAACGGGCACTCTTTCCGAGTCGGCTGAACTTACTTGGCGCTTGGGTGAAGCGCTGCTCTAGGCAGACCAAGTCAGGGCCCACTATGGGCTACCTCCCACTACGGAGCAGCAAGGCCTCGACATTGAAGGCATCGCGCGTTGTCGGACGATGATCTCGCGCTCGGCCTGCAGGCCCCGATCCTGGGGGAATCAGAGGCCCCTAAAGACGCCGTTATCCTGCGCATACGGGCGTCTGAGCTCTTCTCCGTGGTTCCAGGGCAGTCTCCTTCAGTGCGGGTCGCCCGAGTTCGGCTCAGTGGAAAGGCGGGGATCCGCGACTTGGCCGCCCCGCCGGACGGCCGACTGGTGATCCTCTCGGGATCTCTGCAACAGCATCCGAGCGTCCTGCAAGAGCTTTTTCTCGTCACTCCCAGCGAGCAACCCATCTGGCCAGCACAGATTATCCCGACGCAGATCACTCCGCCGAGCTCAGACGCCAAGGCTGTGGGGATAGCAGTGCTCCGCGTATCAGGCCGTACACTCTCAATTCTAGTGCTCTTCGAAAATGCAGAACGGGATAAGCCTGTCGAGCATACGATCCAGTTGCCCTAGGCCTGCCTCTGGAGGCGATAGGTCCTACATGGCCTACTCCAGCCGCACCACGATACTGTCCGTGGCGCCTCTCGCGTCGATCACGGAAAGGCGAACGAAGCCGGCCCCCTCCGGTTGCCAGAATGCCTCGCGTCGCAGGGTGCCGATCTCCACAGGAGCGCCATCCACCATCCAGGTTAGAGGGGGAACCCCGCCTGACACCTTGAGGACTAGGCTGCCCCTCTCATCTGACGGATGCGAGAGGCCAAGATCGACCCGCGATCCGTCAAGTGGGAACGCAATTTTGAGAGGCGCCTGTACGGTCGAGGCGATCGTCTTCGGCACATCTTGGCGGATATGGCGCAGGGGCGGCGGCAGGGTGGCGGTCGTGGCCTGCAAGGCGTAGGGAGGTACCGCCAAGGCTCCCGGCTCGACACCGAGACGGGCGTAGGCATCGAACAGGATTGGCGCCGCGATCAAGCGGCCGACGAGACCAGGTACAGCCGTGCCGTCTGGCCGGCCAACCCAAACTCCTATCGTGAACCGCCGGTCATATCCGACGGCCCAAGCATCGCGATAGCCGTACGACGTGCCAGTCTTGAAGGCAATCCGTCCGGCAAGCGCATTGTCCGGTGGTGGAGCTCCTCGCAGGATGTCGAAGACGTACCACGCTGAGACAGGGTCGACGATGCGTCGCCCCTGCGTCGATGCCGCTGGCTCACCGGTATAGCGCACGAGATGTGGCATCTCCCCGCCTCTCGCGAGGCCACTATAGAGTCGTGTCAGGTCAGTTAGCGTAATGCCGAGGCCGCCGAGGCCGACAGCAAGGCCGGGGGCCGCCTCTTTCGGTATCACAATAGCGGTCTCCGTATCCCGCCGACGCGCCAACAAACGGGCCGGCCCGAGTTCGTTTAGGAGTTCGACCGCAGGCAGGTTGAGGGACATCTGCAGAGCCTTGCGTGCTGTCACCGTGCCCTGGAAGGCAAGATCGAAGTTCTCTGGCTGGTAGATCCCATATCGGGAGGGCCTGTCGTCGAGAAGTGTCTCTGGATGGGCCAGACCACCTTCGAAGGCGAGCGCATAAATGAAAGGCTTCAAAGCTGAGCCAGGCGAACGCATTGCGAGCGTCATGTCGATGGCGCCCGCCCGTTCCTTGCTCATGTAATCGGGACTGCCGACTTGGGCACGCACTTCGCCCGTCGCATTGTCGAGCACCAAGATCGCGACGGACAGCTTGGAATCGAGCCTTTCGACCCGCTCTCGCGCCAGTTGCTCAAGGTTTGCCTGCAATCGGGCATCGATGGCGAGTAGATGCGTGTTTGGATCTGGCCGTTCCGCGACAGCAGCCTCTGCCGCATGGGCTGCCAGCATCGGGAAAGGTCGACGGGCGTCAGGCATGGGCGCGGCCTTCGCGGCCTCAGCCTCCGCCGTGGAGATGACGCCACGCTCTCGAGCCCGGTCGAGAACCCGGTTACGGGCAATCAATGCTGCTTGGGCAAAGCGATCCGGACGGCGCGTCTCCGGCGATTGTGGCAGAGCGACGAGAAGGGCAGCCTCACTGAACGATAGGCGCTTCGGCTCGCGTCCAAAATAGGATAGGCTTGCAGCCCGCATGCCCTCGAGATTGCCGCTATACGGTGCCAGCGTGAGGTAAAGACGCAGGATCTCGTTCTTCGAGAGGCGGCTCTCCAGCTGGACCGCCCGGATTATCTGGCGAAGTTTTGCAGAAAGCGTACGCTCATCCCTGGGCTCCAAGAGGCGTGCCACCTGCATGGTCAACGTAGACCCACCGGACACAACCCTGCCGTTGGCGACGAATTGCCCTGCCGCTCTCAGGAGCGCCAGGGGATCGATGCCAGAATGGCGGTCAAACCGCCCATCCTCGTATGCTTTGAGCATGGCGAGATAGCGTGGATCGACATCATCTGTCTCGATCGGAAGGCGCCAGCGGCCCCCTTTCATCGCGAAGGGACGCAGTAACTGCCCATGGCGATCAAGGACCACTGTTGAGCGGTTCTCTACAACGGTCAGATCAAGCGGCCCCAAGCTCTCAGTAGAGTGCCACAGGGCGAGAGCCGGAATGGAAACGACAAGCGCAAGAGTAGTGGCGAGGATAAGTCCCCACTTTGCTTGCTGACGTTGTCGCTTATCCGTCACTGTTGGCGCACCTGCACGACCCCGACGGAACCGAAGCCCGTTCGCCCGTAGCGTTCGGGCCGGTACATGTCCTCAACCTGTGCCGATGGGTGAACATAGGTTCCAGGCGACACGGCACGGACCATGTAGGCGACCGTGAAGAAAGCGGGCTGATCCGGCTTGCGGTCAAAGGCCACGACAAAGCGGTCGTCGCGGTATTCCGTATGCGCCGGCTCCACATCCCGCTTGAGCCAGGAAAGGTTTGCCACCGTATCGCTGTCCACAAGCTTCGGATTATCGATCTCAAACCCTGCAGGCAAACGGTCGACCAACAGCAAGCGTGCCTCCTTCGCCTCTGCTTCAGTGACTTTCAGTACCACCACGAGGCGCTCGTTCTGCGGCACGGAAGTGAACTGGACCTCGCTGCCGTCGAGCCTGTAATAGCTCCGTTCCACCGTATAACCGTGTGACAGAGCGGGCTCAGGCTCAACCGGATTTCCGGCCACGGTCACAACCGCTTGGACCGGGGTGCGTCCGGCATTGGCGAGGCTAATTGAGGCGCTATCGAGCACGGCATCCTTGTAGGTGCGGTAAAACGCTCCGCGATGCTCGGCGCCATCGACCGTAAGGACGACATTTTCCGCACCGCGATCCATCGCCTGCGCGGCCATGACCAGCCAGGCGTCCTCCTGCGTGCTGGTCCGCCGGGTGCCCCGTTCCTCATCGATCACTCGTGCGACCGGCTGCATGATCGCCGGCAAGTTACTCGCCTCCGAAGCAAGGGCCAGGAGCCCTGCCCCATCCCGCAAGCGTGAGCCATAATCTGGACGGTAACTCCCGGTATCTTGAGCACTCTGCAAGAGATCAACAGCAGCCAAGAAAGCCTTCTGAGCTCTGGCACCATCGCCAAGCAAAGCGAGCGCCGCACCAATCTGACCACGTGAGAGGGGTGACGCAAACTCATCGATCTTCGTATCGGCGAGATAACGAAGATCTCCCATGACCGGGCGGCCGTTACGGGCCAGCACATAAGCCGCATAGGCGAGACTGGCTGCATTTTCCTCCACCTGGGTCGTGTTGGCGACGAAATTACGCAACCTGTCGAGGGCGAGGTTGAATGCCACTTGCGGCACCGTGAAGCCCCGCTCCCGCGCTCGGGTCAGGAAGTCGCTGGTGTAGGCATCCAGCCACAGATCGTCACCGCCAACAGACCAGAGGCCGAATGACCCGTTGGAGGCCTGCCGCGCCAGAACGCGTTCGATCGCCTGCCGAACTCTTTCATCGGCTGTAGCATCGAGAGAGAGGTTCTCCTCCTCGGCAAGTCGATTGACATAGAGCAGCGGCAAGGCCCGGCTCACGACCTGCTCCGTGCAGCCGTAAGGATAGCGGTCGAGGGCTTTGAGAAGGCCCGGCACGTCGAGGCTCGCAAGCGGCGAGACTGAGACGGAGACTGTTCCGGTGCCTGCGAGGATATCAGCGACGAGATCCTTCGAGATAGTGAGTCTCCCTCCCGGAGCCATCGTCTGCACAGTTCGCCTTGCAAGGGCTCCAGTCCCGGGCTGGATAGCAATAGCAAAGCTCTGCCTCAGCTCCTGGATATCTGGGCCCTTGAGGACGACGTCGATTTCCGCCGTCCCCTGACCGCCTGCAGTGACCGGAATGATGAGGCTGTCCTTTGCCTTTGCTTCGAGCTTGATGGTGGAGCTCAGGGCATCCGCCGCTACGATGATCGGGCCGCGGATGTCGAGATCGAACGTGTAATCTCCAGTCGGCCCCTCCACGTTGTCGATCTGCATGAAGAAGCGAGAGCGGTCGCCGACGGACAGGAAACGGGGGAGCGTACCTGTCAGCACGACGGGGTCGCGGACGATCACGTCTGCGCTCGAACTGCCAACGCGGCCCTTCGTCCAGGCGACAGCCATGACCCGCACGGTACCGTTGAAGGCAGGGAGATCGAAATTGATGTCGGCAGAGCCATCTGGCTCCACCTTCACCACACCTGAGAAGCGTGCCAGCGGCTCCTGGGTCGGCGGGATGCCGTCGAGGGCCTTCGGCTCCATGTCGCCGCCCGAACGGATGGCCCCGCGGGTGCCCTGCATGCCGTCGATAAGATAGCCGTAGAGATCCCGGATCTCAGAGGAGAGTTGCTTCTGACCGAAGAAATAGGTTGTTGGGTTCGGCGCCTCATAACGCGTGAGGTTGAGGATTCCCACGTTGACCGCCGCGACGGTGATCCGCGCTTCCTCGCCTGGTGCCAGCCCGGCAACCTTGATCGGCATGGTCAAACTTCCCCGAGGTCGGGCACTACTCGGGGCGTTCAGGCTCACTTGGAGGTTTCGAGCGTCACGGTCGACTTCGAACCAGGCTGTACCCAACGACCGTCCGGGCATCCGCTTCGCTGCCTGATCAAGGGGGCGATGTGCTATGGCAATGACGTAAGCCCCCGAACCCCAAGAGGGCTGTACAGGCAGGCTGACATTCGTGCCTTCCGCTGCCACATCGACCACGCGGATGTCGTGCACCCGGTCGCTGACGACAGCCAGCGTCGCTTTGCCCTTGAAACGCGGGTTGAGGCGCAGCTGCATGGGTTCGCCGGCGCGATAGCTCGCCTGGTCGAGGCTCATATCGAGAAGGTCTGGCGTGTCGGCCGTCTGGTCTCCGGACCAGCCCACCGTGAAGGACAGACTGGTCTGCCCGGTTTCGCCGAGGTCGGGGGCACTCACGTCAAGCCTGTAGGTGCCCCACTCTACGGGAACCGAAATACGCCCTGACGTATCGGCGGTTACATTGATACGCCCATCTGTCACGCGGCGTGTTGCTTTGACCGGCTCGTAACCCCAGCGCCCATCGGAATTGTACCACTGATAGCGTCGTTCGATCTTATACAGGCTCCAGGTGACGTTGCCGCTGGCAAGTCGCTTGCCCGTCGGATCTGCAAGAACGACATCGAAGGTGGCGTTCGCCCCCTCCCCGAGCTGTCCGGCAAAATTCTTACGTACGGCCACCACCGGACCCTTCGGCAGGATCGGCAGCGTCAGGCTGCGCTCCACTGCCCGTCCCCCAGCCTCAGCCACGCGTAAGGTGAACCTCGCCTCGGTCGGGCGCGGTGCCGCCATGTCCTGCACCGGGATCTGAAGATTGGCACGTCCCTGTGCATCCGTCGTGGCACTCTGCTCGATCTCTGCCGTGGAAGCATCGACCGTCTCGTCGTCGAGGCCGGTCGTGTAGCCCTCAAGCCCCTTGATGCCGCTCGCGGATGCCGCTGCGACCGTGACCTCGCCGCTAACCGAGAGTCCTGCCCCGGGAGCGCCGTAGAGATATCGCGCCGCCAAATCGATGGGAGCCGGCTGTCCCGGCCGCAGAGCATCCACCTTCGGCGTAAGGGTCAGTTCCAGCCGTTCGGGCACGTAATCTTCGACCAGGAAACTTGCGTCACCAACCGATGAACCCTTGGGATCGGTATAGGCGGCGATCCGCCAGGTGCCACGTAGGGATCCCGGCAGGATGGGGATTGATAAGGCGCGGCCGCCAAGGCCTTGGTCCTCGACCAAAGCTCGACGGTACTCGACGCCGTCGGGTCGCCGCACCACGATGGTCAGTGGCACTCCTGGGACTGCGGCGCCCTTCGCGTCCCGCAGGAGCGCTGACAACGCCACAGTCTCGCCGGTCCGGTAAACGCCGCGCTCCGTGTAGAGGTAGGCATCGACAGCGCCGGACGCAGCCCGTCCCTTCACACCCCGGTCGGTCAGATCGAACGCCGCGGTGCCGAGGTCGAGGAAACCATAATCGACCCCCTCCGTCGCTACCACGAGGCCCGGTGCAAGCCCGCCCTCGCCTCTGGCGAGACCCGGATCGAAGACGGCGACCCCCATGGCGTCGGTCTTCTTCGTCGACAAAACCTCGTTGTTGCGGGCGACCAGCCTCACCTCCACGTTAGCACGTGGTTCGGCGCCAGCGAGCGATCGCACGAAGACCTGCACGCCACCCTTGCCGGTGAAGGCCGTCAGACCGAGGTCGGACACCACGAACCATTGCGTGGCGATATTCTCGTAGCCCTCGGCGCTTTCGTTATCTGTCGCCGTGCCGTCATGAGGCTTCGCGGTCATCACGTAGACGCCAGGCTCGAGCTTGCCGACCGCCTCCATGACCGGGAAGGCCGTGACCACGTCCCGATTGAGAGCGGAGCCCGTATCGAGCGTGCCGTTCCAGATCTTTAAGCCCTTGTCGCGAGCAATTTCGGCGGCGGAGTAGCGGGTGAGCTGTCCAAGAAAATCGTAGGACCGCACGGTCGGCAGAAGGTTGCGGTCGCCAATCCGATAGACCTCGACATCGACTTTGTACGTGTTCACCGACACGACCGGGATGCCTTCCTGCCCCGTGCTCGGCAGCACGTAATTGCGACCGGTAAAACGGGCTTGGGGCGCACGGTCCCGAACATAGACCTCGTAATCCGCCGCCTTGATCAGGCTCTCTCCCACAGCCGACGGCAGTCCTTGCCGGAGGACGATGGCGTAGCGCTCACTGTGTTTCAGACCATCGACGCAGAGCTGTTGTCCCTCGGCTGATACTGCCGCATTGGCGTTGCCAGAGACAGCCACGTAGGGAGCAAAATCCACCTTGCCGGCCGTCAGCGGATCGGAGAACTGGAAGCAAACACGGGGCGAAGCCGAGTCGGAGTCCACCTTGAAGTCAGTCACCCTGAAGCCGTGCTCCTCGCGGAGTTGCTCGTAGGTCGAGCGTACATCAGGATTATCTTGAAGTTTTAAGCTCGCCGCATAGGCGTTGAGAGATGGACGCCACGCCTGCTGGGCCGCATAGACCTCGCCAAGAAGCGCAAGAGACATAGCCTCGTCGTTAGGTGTCCTTGCGCGTTGGTAAGCGGCATATGCTGCCGCGGCCTGACGCTCCTGCAGCTTGTAGCGCTCATCCCAGTTATTGCCTGGATTGATCGCGAGCGCCGCTCTGGCATAGCTGTACCAGCCCGCTGCATTGTCAGGCTCCACAGCAATGGTGGCAGCGAAGAGATCCAATGTGAGAACGGCGGTGCAAAATTTGACCACGGTAGCGGCGGGATAGACCCGCTGCGGGCGGCGCAAAAGTCGTCCACCTATTCCCTTTCTGCCGGTTGCAGGGAGGGCTGGGGGATTTTCACCGTGGAACTTTACCGGAAGGTTCGGCTGGCGTGCTCTGAAGGCATGAGCCAGCGCGAGGCGGCGAAGCATTTCAACATATCGCGCGACAGCGTTCGCAAGATGATGGCCTATGCGGAGCCGCCCGGCTATCGGCGTCATGCTCCTGTCCGGCGCCCGAAGCTGGAAACGTTCGTCCCGATCATCGATGCCTGGCTGGAGGGCGATCGGTCGGTTCACCGCAAGCAACGCCATACGGCGAAGCGGGTGTTTGACCGGCTCCGGGAGGAGCATGGGTTCACCGGCGGCTATACGACGATCAAAGACTACATCCGCGAGCGCGAGCGGCGATGCCAGGAGATGTTTGTGCCGCTGTCGCACCCACCCGGCCATGCGCAGGCCGACTTCGGGGAGGCGGTGGTCGTGATCGGCGGGGTGGAGCAGAAAGCGCATTTCTTCGTGCTTGATCTTCCGCACAGCGATGCGTGTTTCGTCCGGGCCTATCCCGCGGCTGTGTCTGAGGCCTGGGTGGACGGCCACATCCAGGCCTTTGCCTTCTTCGGTGCGGTGCCGCAGTCGGTGCTCTATGACAATGACCGCTGCCTGGTGGCAAAGATCCTGCCGGACGGGACGCGCAAGCGGGCGGCGTTGTTCAGTGGTTTCCTGTCGCACTACGTGATCCGGGATCGCTACGGTCGTCCGGGCAAGGGGAACGACAAAGGGAATGTGGAGGGCCTCGTCGGTTATTCCCGTCGCAACTTCATGGTGCCAATCCCGAACTTCCCGAGCTGGGAGACCTTCAACACCTGGCTGGAGGGGCAATGCCGCAAGCGGCAGGATGACAAGCTGCGGGGGCCGGCCGAGACGATCGGCCAGCGCCTGCAGCGGGATACCGCGGCCATGCGTCCCCTGCCGGCCTCGCCATTTGAGGCCTGCGATCAGGCCAGCGGGCGCGTCTCATCGCAGTCGCTCGTGCGCTACAAGACCAACGACTACTCGGTGCCCGTGGCCTGGGGCCATCAGGATGTCTGGATCCGGGGCTATGTCGACGAGGTGGTGATCGGCTGCCGCAGCGAGGTCATTGCGCGCCATCCCCGCAGCTACGAGCGGGAAGAGGTGATCTTTAATCCGCTACATTACCTCCCGTTGATCGAGAACAAGATCAACGCACTCGATCAGGCCGCTCCTTTGCAGGGATGGGACCTGCCCGAGGAGTTCGCGACCTTGCGCGGCTTGATGGAAGTCCGCATGAACAAGCAGGGCCGGCGCGAATATGTGCAGGTGCTGCGGCTGCTGGAACTCTTCAATCTCCCGGATCTCCATGCTGCGGTGAAGCAGGCCCTGCAGATGGGGGCGATCGGCTTCGATGCGGTCAAGCATCTGGTCCTGTGCCGGGTGGAGCGCAGACCGCCGCGGCTGGACCTCGATGTTTACCCCTATCTGCCGAAAGCCAGGGTCGAGAAGACATCGGCGGCGGCCTATATGTGCCTGATCTCGGAGGATGCCGCATGAGCGCTGAAGCTCCCGAGATTTTGCTCGCCCACCACCTCAAGGCGCTCAAACTGCCCACATTCCTGCGCGAGCACCAGAAGCTGGCCCGCCAATGCGCCACCGAGGGGCTTGACCATGTCCGCTTCTTGGCCCGGCTCGTGGAGATGGAGCTGATCGACCGCGAGCGGCGGATGGTCGAGCGGCGCATCAAGACCGCGAAGTTCCCGGCCGTCAAAAGCCTCGACAGCTTCGACTTCGCCGCCATCCCGAGACTGAACAAGATGCAGGTCCTAGAGCTGGCGCGTGGCGAGTGGATCGAGCGGCGCGAGAATGTCATTGCCCTCGGCCCCTCCGGCACCGGCAAGACCCATATCGCCCTGGGGCTCGGGCTGGCCGCCTGCCAAAGGGGACTGTCCGTCGGCTTCACCACAGCCTCTGCCCTGGTCAGCGAGATGATGGAGGCCCGTGACGAGCGCCGCCTGCTTCGTCTCCAGAGGCAGATGGCCGGATACAAGCTGCTGATCATCGACGAACTGGGCTTCGTGCCCCTCTCGAAGACCGGGGCGGAGCTGCTGTTCGAGCTGATCTCGCGACGCTACGAACGCGGCGCCACCCTCATAACCAGCAATCTGCCCTTTGACGAATGGACCGAGACCCTTGGCTCAGAACGCCTTACGGGCGCACTTCTCGACCGACTGACCCACCATGTCAGCATCCTCGAGATGAACGGCGAGAGCTACCGTCTTGCTCATAGCCGATCGCGCAAACGGCAAACATCGTCCTGAAATCAACCCGATGACAATTGGCCCAGGGGGCCAATGCGCCATGGCACGCGCCAGCTATGTGGTCAGCGCGCCCGCCACTGGCCCAGTTTTGCGCCGCCCCGTGGTCGACTTTTGAACCGCCGTTGACACACTGGCCGTTGCATGTTCTTGAGCGCGCGCTCGCCGAGGTACTCGAAGTCACACTCTAGCTTGCCCTGGAGATGATCGTAGGCCGTACCGGAAATGCACACGCCTCCGGGATCTGCCAGGGTCTGGAGGCAGGCCGCGATGTTGACCCCGTCGCCGTAGAGATCCCCGTCGTTCTCGTGAACCACGTCGCCCAAATTAATGCCGATGCGGAAGACGATCTATCGCTCAGTTGGGGCATCCACCTGCTTCGCGGCAACGGCCTTTTGAACAGCAACGGCACAGGCCACCGCATCGACAACCGAGCCGAACTCGGCGAGTGCCCCGTCTCCCATCAGCTTGACAATACGACCATGATGCTCGGCCAGCAGCGGATCGACAACCTCTCGGCGGAGAGCCTTTAGGGCCGACAGCGTCTCAGCCTCGTCCTGCTCGACAAGGCGGGAATAGCTGACGACATCCGCGGCGAGGATCGCCGCCAGCCGCCGCTCCACCCAAGAAGTCGCCATGGCTGCCTCTCCTTCGGGAGGTCGGCCGAAGGGGTCGCTCGCAATCGATGCGCCCCATCAGGTTACCCGATATCACAACAGCGTCAGGTCAGGATATCACTGAGGCAGTCCGGTGGCGACGCTTCGCCGGAGGCTCTCGCACAAGTGGAATTTTCCCCATGCAGACTTGAGGGGCTGGGCAGTGACCTCACGTCGTCTGCGTCATGGTCCTTACTCTGAGGCGCAGGAAAAGCTGGATGCGCTGTTGATGTCCCCGGATTTCTTGTACTTGGGCCACGTGGGATACTCGCAGAGTGGGCGCGTCCGCCCCTTGGTCGCCGTCTTCGTCGCATCGACGACGATAGGCGCAGTCGGGGGAACTCCGTTCTCAACCCAGTTGTCCAGCGCGGTCAGGTTGTCCCAAGTCGGCGAAAACTTGCCGCCGCCGTGGGCCAGGCCGGGAATGAGATAGAACCTCATGAACCCGTCCACCTGTTTCGTGCCCATCTTGGCAACGACACTCTTGTAGAGGCTCGCGTTCACGAAGGGGCTCACGCTGGGGTCGTCGTTACCTTGAACCCAAATGATCTTCCCGCCCCGTGCGCGGAACCGTTCGAAGTCCGATTTCGTGGCTCCGATCTGCTCGGACAGTTGTACGATCCTGTCCTTGAGCGGTCCGGGATTCATGATGTCAAAGGCCAGCAGGCTGAAATCGCCCCGGCGGGCAACAAAACTCTGCATGAACTCATGGGCCCGGCTCGAGTGGTGCGCGTTCGGGCCCGACACGGGCGGCTCGCGGTAGGCAGGCTGCGAGCCGAGTTGCATCGTGATTCCCTCGAGGCTGTTGTAGCCTTGGTAGTTGTCGATGCCGTCGGCGAGCTTGTACGGCAGGGAGTAGCCTTTGTGGTAGATGTTGATCGTCCGCTCGATCTGGGCCGTGGTGAGACAATGCTCGGGATGGCCCGTCTCGCCGTTCTTGCACCTCAAGCCCTCGATGAAGGTATCCGCCCGGCCGCGGCAGGCGTCCAGATTGCTGACCAGCCCGTCGGCGGCGCCATCAAGCGCGTCGCAGGCCTCAGCGGCATCCGCGGCAATCCTGTTGACGAGGCCCGGCGGAATCCACCCGGCCGAATTGTCGTCATAGACCGCGCGAGCCAATGCAGCTCCCCAAAGCCTAAGACCCACGAAACTGGCTGTGGGATAATTGCTGAGAATCCCGTCATAAGCCTCGGGCCACCGCATCGCTGCCGTCAGTCCCTCCCGTCCGCCCGTGGAACCGCCCGAAAAATACACACGTCGCGGCGTGGACCCGTAACGTGATTTCGCGAGGTACTGGGCCACATCCAGCGTCTTCTTAATATGCATGTAGCCATAGTTTAACATGGCCTCATCGTTCATGCCGAACGAAGCGTCATCGGCGTTCGGCGCCTGATGTCCCGAGTCGCTGGCGAAGGTTATGTAGCCTTGAGCAAGCGGTGTCGGAACGGTGTCCAGGCCGAGGGTAGGCTTCGTGAGGGTATCGGGGATGCTGCCGTTGTAGCCTCCGCCTCCCATTTGCAGGGCCTTCTTGTTCCAGTGTGTCGGAAGGTTCACTTGCCACAGGATCTTCGGCGCATTCCGGTCGACAGGATCGATGGCTCCCTTCACTTGGCAAAACTCGCCGTTCGAGTTGTCGGCGCGTGCAGCCTCCACGAAGGTTGCATCTGTTACCTCCGCTCCTGACGTTGGAAGACTGATCGCCCCCGCATCGATCTTGAGGCCCGCTAGGCGTTCGCAGTTCTCCTTGCCCCCGGACGATGCGGTGGCGGCAGAAGCCGTTCCCGCGCTGCCGCAAATGAATGCGGCCCCGAGAGCAGCGGCAGATGTCCATCGTATGACGGTCTTGGTTGGCACGTTGTTCCTCCTGAGTTCCTTTGTGGCCGTGATCGGCTTCAGATCATTTCCTACGTGCCGCGACGACGAGGTCTGCGACCTTGAGGAATTCGGTGGCCGACACCTTCGGGGGCTCGAATTTTGTCTCTCCGAGGTTGCGGGCGACGGAGAATTCATCCGTCACAGCGCGCCTGTGGACGATGACGGTATCGATTGCAGGCAGGACCAGGATGAACTGGCCGAAGTTCCCGTTTGCTAAAAACGAGCCAGCCCATTCGGGAGAGGTGCGATTTTCCGGGATCCACCAAAGATAGCTGTAGCCGAGCGGACCCTTGTCGGCCATGTCGCTCGCATTGACGCGGAGTTGCGTGCTTTCGGCGATCCACGGCGCAGGGATGACCTGCTGCCCGTACCACTGGCCCTTATTGGCCATGAGGACACCAAGGCGTGCCATATCCCGCCCCGACAGGAAGAGATGATAGGCCAAATAGCGTGACTGGTTCTGATAGCCCATCATGCGTTGGCGGGACGGATCGTAGTCCTGCATCTGGAGCGGCGCTGCGAGATCCTCGCCGAAAGCTTGAAAGACTGTCTTGCCGGTCAGCTTCTCGAAGATGGCGCCGAGGACGTTGAAGTCCCAGTTGTTGTAATGAAAGTACGTGCCCGGCTGCTTTGAACCACGTGGAGGCGTTGTTTCGTCTCCTCCAGGACTTCCAGCCGGGTGATAGACACCTGAACTGCTGATGAGGAGGTCGCGGACCCGCGCTGTCTTCTCGATCGGGAGAAGACCCTTATCCTCTTCGATTCCGAGCTCCTCGATCGTGCGATCGAGGTTGATCGTGCCGTTTGCCACATACTTCCCGTAGAGCATGGACAGGATGCTCTTCCGTGCGGAGGCCAGATAGCTCACCTGCGCCGTGAAGCCGTAGCGGTACACCACCTTGCCGGAGGTCACCACCATGAGCGAAGTCGTCGGCAGCGCGTAGATGCTTCGCTCCACAGCGGTCAGACCCTCGCGTGTGAAACCGGCTGCCTCCGGTGCCAGGGCTTCCCAATCCTTGCCTGGAGGTACGGAAGATGGTGCGGACTGAGCCCGAGCTGTCGTGGCTGCGGCCGAGACACTGAAAGCTGGTAGTCCGAGTGCGAGCCCTTGCGTGATGGCCCGACGGGTCAGCGAGATTTTATCCGTCATTTTGAGCATTTCCCTTAGTTCACGGCCGAGGCGGTACTTTTCGCCACCCACAGCCTATGAACGAGAATGCTCATAGTTAAATGCAAAGATCGGGCCGTTTATTGCAGAACATGCATCAAGCGAACACGCCGCTGCGTGATCAATCGCTTCCTGCGGTCAGGCGTGCCGATCGGCGTTCCGCCTCGGTTGAGCTTTTCCAAGTACCAAGAAGCATCTCGAGAAAACGTTCTGCTGCGGGCGCAAGACGACCGCCTCGCCGCCGCACCACGCCGATCGTGCGTGACACTTCCGGGTTCCGGATCGGTCGCGTGACGATGATGGGATGATCTCCCTGGGGTGTTGCGAGCTTCGGCAGGACCGAGATGCCGAGCCCAGCCTCCACGAGACCCAGGGATGTCGACAGGTGGGTCACCTCATAGGACCAACTCAGGCTTACACCGGCTCGCACGAGTGCTGCATCCAGCATGATGCGGTTGCCGCTGGTCCGGCTCACGGCCACAAGCGGCTGGCCCTCGAGATCCGACCACGCGACAACGTCCCGTTGGGCCAGCGGGTGGTCCCGTCGGCAAGCCAGGACAAAGGGATCCTCGATCAGGGGCTCGAACGACAGCTCCGGATCGGACGAGCCGAGAAGGTTGATGCCGAACTCGACCTCGCCACGTGCCACGCTCTCCAAGCCCTCGTTCGCGGACAGGTCCAGGATCCTGAAGCGGATGTTCGGGTACTGCTCGTTGAACCGTGCGATGACAGACGGCAGGAAGTAAAACGCCGCCGTCGGCACACAAGCGAGCGAGATCAAACCCCGCCGTTGTCTGCCGACATCCCGCATCGCGAACAGCGACGAGTCGAACTCGTCGAGCATCCGTCGGACAAGCGGCAGGAACTCCCGTCCGACGGTCGTCAAGGCCACGCGCCGGGTCGTGCGCTCCAGCAGCGCTGCTCCAACCGCGGCCTCCAGCTTCTGGATGCGCCGGCTGAGCGCCGGCTGCGACAGGTTCAAGGCCTCGGCCGCGCGATGGAACCCCTCAAGGTCCACGACTGCAACAAAGGCACGCAAGTCAAGGGATTCGAAATTGATGCTCATCACGCATTAATAGCACCGATCTTTGCATTTCACAGCAAGTTCTAGATCTGAGATGGTTAATAACCAATTCGAACCGACGGATTTTTGGTACAATACCAGGCAATTCAAACCGATTGGACCTGCCGCTGTGCAAACGATACTTGCCACTCCGAATGACCGTTCTCTGCGGGTTCCATGCGTGCTAATGCGAGGCGGGACATCGCGAGGTCCCTTCTTCCTTGAGGCAGATCTTCCTAGTGACCTGAGGGAACGAGAACGCTTCTTGATTGCGGCTCTTGGCTCTCCTCACGTGCTCCAAGTGGATGGCATCGGCGGCGGCAACCCGCTGACCAGCAAGGTCGCGATCGTCAGCGCCTCGTCACAGCCGGGAGCAGACGTCGACTACCTCTTCGCGCAGGTCGCAACCGACCGAGCCTCCGTCGACTTCAGCCCGAATTGCGGCAACATGCTTTCCGCCGTTGGCCCTTTCGCGATTGAGGCTGGGCTGGTGCGTTCCCAGATCGGCGAAACGACCGTTAGGATTTTCAACCGCAACACCTCGACCACTGTGGAAGCCGTGGTCCAGACCCCGGCCGGCGCCGTGGAGTACGAGGGCGAAACCGCCATCGACGGCGTGCCCGGCACGGCTGCTCCGGTTAAGCTGACGTTCCTGGACGCCGTCGGCTCCAAAACCGGCATGTTCCTGCCTACTGGACACGTTCGCGAGTTCATCGAGAACACGCCAGTCACGCTCATCGACTACGCCATGCCGATGGTGCTGCTCAGGGCATCCGATCTGGGGATCTCCGGGGACGAAGCTCCCGATCAACTCGAGACCAACCAAGTCCTCCTGGCGCGCCTGGAGGCGATCCGGCTGGAGGCGGGACTGCGCATGGGCCTCGGCGACGTGTCGGGCAGCGTCGTGCCGAAGCTCGCGATCCTGTCCCAGGCCCGTCACGGCGGGACGATCACGTCCCGCTACTTCATGAACTCCCAACGCTGCCACAAGGGCCACGCGGTCACCGGCGCCTTGTGCATCGCCGCGGCCTGCCGCCTGCCCGGCAGCGTCGCGCACGACCTCGCCACTCCCAGCCTCACGTCATTGGTGCACCTCGAGCACCCAAGCGGCCGAACCGAGATCGACCTGAGCTTCGACGCCTCCGGTCATGTCTCACGGGCAAGCCTCGTCCGCACCGCCCGCAGAATCTTCGAGGGAAACGTCATCGTCCCGGCAAGCGCTGTCGCTGCGCCTCTGGAAGGGATACAACAAGGAGGAAACCATGCCTAAGACCATCACACGCCGACTGCTCAGTTGCGCACTCCTGGCGGCATCGACGGCGCTCGCCACACCCTTCGGCGGCGCGATCGCGCAGGACAGCTTCCCGGTGCGGCCGATGAAGCTCGTTGTCCCGTATGCCGCCGGTGGCGGGACCGACGCGATCGCGCGCCTCGTCGCCCAGGGTGTCGGCGAGAAGCTCGGACAGAGCCTGATCGTCGAGAACAACGGCTCCGCCGGCGGCAACGTTGCCACCCAGCAGGCAGCGAAGGCCGAGCCGGACGGCTACACCGTCCTGATGGCCAATCAGGGACCGATGGTGGTCAACCCCCACCTGTTCAAGAACGTCAAGATCGACCCCTTGACCGCGTTCGACCCGATCACGCTCATCACGGCGGCGCCACTCGTCGTGGTGGTGCCGAAGAACTCGGAGCACAAGACGATCAAGGAACTGATCGAGCACGCCCAGAAGAACCCCGGCAAGCTGACCTACGGTTCGGCCGGCAACGGTTCGGCGAGCCATCTTGCCACCGTCCTGCTCGCCCAGGTCACGAACTTCCAGGCTACTCACGTGCCGTACCGCGGCGCAGGACCGGCCTTGAACGACCTCCTCGGCGGCCGCATGGACTTCATGGTGACCACCGTACCGTCCGTTCTCGGTCTCATCGAGAGTGGTGACGTGAAGGTTCTCGCAGTCACGAGCAAGACCAAGACGAAGAAATTCCCGGAGGTGCCCTCCGTGGCGGAAAGCGGCTGGCCGACCTACGAGGCGACCGCCTGGTACGGGTTCGCCGTTCCGAAGGGAACGCCGAAGGACATTGCCGACAAGATCCGCAAGGCAACCATCGAGACAATCACCACGGGGGTCGTGCGGGAGCGGCTCGAGAACGAAGGCGCGGAGCCGATCGGCAACAATCCCGAGGAGTTCGCCACGATGATGAAGGCGGAGTCCGCGCGCTGGGCCGAGATCGTCAAGAAGGCATCGATCTCCGTCGACTGACCGACGGCCTGAGAACAACTCCGCCCGGCGCTTTCGACCGAAGCCGCCGGGCGGGGATCGCAAGCCGGAACGGAAGACCGGGATCGGCACACTGACGGTCTCCCGAGGCGGTTCGACGATCCGACCGCCCGCGAAGCGATCGGACCGAAAGCCGACAGGTACGGGTAGCACCCCTTAGGCCGCCTTCAGGCTCCGGGTGGGTTGCCGTGCACACGACCTGCGCATGCAGGCGCTCAAATAAATTGAGGGAAATCAGCGCATCACGTGATGCGCCAGGGAGAGAAACATGTCCGAAGCTATTCCAGGAGGCCCGGGTCCAGCGCGTGCAGGACCCCTTCGTTCGCCGCAGGGTCTTGTGGCCGGATTGACGCTCATTACGCTCGCGGCCTTGGCGCTCTGGCTGACGAGGGATCTCGATCAGGGTACATTGCGGTCTATGGGCCCCGCGCTCCTACCAGATTGGCTTGCAATCGGCGTCGGGCTTTGTGGGCTTGTTCTTGTCGGGATGAGCTTCACTTCGGATGGGCACGGGCTGGATCGCTGGAGCCTGCGTGGCCCTGTACTTGTGATCCTCGCAATTGTCGCGTTCGCCGTCACCATCCGGCCGTTCTCGCTCGGGGCTGTCTCGTCACCGGGCCTTGGGCTTGCCGTTGCCGGACCGCTGGCGATCATCATCGGGGGCTATGCCACTCCCGAGGCGCGCTTGCGGGACCTGCTGATCCTTGCGTTCCTACTCACACCGTTCTGCATGATCCTCTTCGGCGATCTCCTCAATCTTCCGATCCCGATCTTTCCGCAAAAGTTTGCCGAACTTTTCCCGGCGACCTGGTCACAGAAACAGATCTTGCGGCTCACAGCAGCTTTCTTCGCTGGCGGCGCTCTTCTCGTATTCCTTCTCTACCCTCGTCATCACAACCAGTCGGTCGACGCAGCTGACCATTCCGGGAGGATCTGATGGGTGATTTCTTCTCCAACCTGAGCCTCGGCTTCGGGGTTGCATTGTCGCTCCAGAACCTCGGCCTCGCCTTCCTGGGCTGCCTCGTCGGTACTCTGGTTGGCGTCCTTCCAGGCGTCGGGCCGATCGCCACCATAGCGATGCTGCTGCCGATCACCTTCGGGCTCGACCCGGTCGGCGCGCTGATCATGCTGGCCGGCATCTACTACGGCGCCCAGTACGGCGGCTCGACCACCGCGATTCTGGTCAACATTCCCGGCGAGGCGACCTCCGTGGTGACCGCCCTCGATGGCCACCAGATGGCCCGCCAAGGGCGCGCCGGCGTAGCCCTCGGCATTGCGGCCATCGGCTCCTTTATTGCCGGCACCTTTGCGACCCTCGTGATCGCGGCCCTCGGCAAGCCCCTCACCGGCCTTGCCCTGCTGTTCGGCCCAACGGAGTATTTCTCCCTGATGGTCATGGGCCTGGTGTTCGCCGTGGTGCTCGCCCATGGCTCGATCCTGAAAGCCGTTGCGATGATCCTTCTCGGCATTCTGCTCTCGACGGTCGGCACTGATCTTGAGACCGGTGAAGAGCGCATGACCTTCGGCCTGCCGTTCCTGGCCGACGGCATCGACTTCGCGGTGCTGGCCATGGGCATCTTCGGCATCGCCGAGATCATGCGCAACCTCGACCATACCGAGCACCGCGACGTGGTGCGCCAGGCCATCGGCCGTCTTCTTCCGAGCAAGGAAGACTTCAGACAGGCGGCCGCGCCGATTGCACGCGGTACCGTCATCGGGGCGATCCTCGGCATCCTGCCCGGCAACGGCGCGGTGCTCGGGCCATTCGCAGCCTATACTGTGGAGAAGAAGCTCGCCAAGGATCCAAGCCGCTTCGGCCGCGGCGCCATCGAGGGCGTGGCAGGCCCCGAGAGCGCCAACAACGCCGGCGCGCAGACCTCGTTTATCCCGCTGCTGACGCTCGGCATTCCACCGAATGCAGTGATGGCGCTGATGGTGGGCGCGATGACCATCCACGGCATCGTGCCAGGTCCGCAGGTGATGACCAAGAACCCTGACCTATTCTGGGGCATGATCGCCTCGATGTGGGTGGGCAACCTGATGCTGCTGATCATCAACCTGCCGCTGGTGGGCGTGTGGGTACGCCTGCTGAAGGTGCCGTATCGCCTGATGTTCCCGGCGATCCTGATGTTCTGCTGCATCGGCATCTACTCGATCAACTCGTTGCCGACCGATGTCATGTTCATCGCCTTCTTCGGCCTGGTCGGCTACGCGCTGATCAAGTTGGGCTTCGAGCCAGCGCCATTGCTTCTCGGTTTCGTGCTCGGCAAGCTGATGGAGGAGAACTTCAGGCGTGCGCTCATCATCTCCCGTGGTGAAATCATGACCTTCGTCGATCACCCCGTCAGCGCCGGCCTGCTCGTTGTAGCATTGATCGTCCTCGTTCTCGCGTTGCTGCCGACGATCCGCAAAGGACGGGACGAAGTTTTCGTTGAGGACTGAACCCAAGGGGCAACCATTCAATATTTGCGTCAACATCCTAACATTGGAGGTTTACAATGCAGATCACGGGCATGCTCCATGGAGCCAAGCTCCTGCAATTCGCCGGGTTTCCGACCTCGGAAGTCCTTGGCCCCGACGCCAGCGAGGAGGAGATCCGGGCGCTCATCGACCGCCATGGCAGCGTGTTCATCAAGCCGGTGTTCAAGGGCGGGGTCGGCAAGAAAGGCAAAGCCGGGCTCCTTGGCCGGGCCTCGGATCTACAGACCGCCTTGAAGGAGAAGGAGCGGCTCTACTTCGTCGAGCACCGGGTAGGATCCATCGTGGCCAAGGCCAACGGGGTCACCTTCGAGGGCGCGGTGCCGGCCGAGCACGAGGTCTACTTCTCGATCGCCGACTCGACCCGCTTTCGCGCTCCCACCATGACCCTGACCCACCATGGCGGCATGGACATCGAGGAGCTCGACAAAAGCCTCGTAGCCCAGATCCCCTTTGATGCGCTGACCGGCCTCAAGGCCTTCGTGGTCGCCAACGCCCTGTCGGAGCTCAACGCCCCCAAGCCGATCATCTCGCCCCTCGTCCAGCAGTTGCCCAAGCTGTGGGAGCTCTACCACAACTTCGGCATGACCACGCTGGAGCTCAACCCGATCCGCATGCGGCCGGACCGGAACGGGCGCCTGACCCCGGTGGCGTGTGACTTCAAGTGCGGCTTCGACCGCGACGATCCGCGCTGGGAGCGGCTCAACCTTCCCAACCACCTGTTTGCCACCGACTACTCGGACTTCGAGCTCGAGATCAACCAGCTCCGCACCTACCAGGGCCAGAGTGACGTCTACGTCATCAACCCGCAGGGCACCATCCTGGCGCCCACCTTCGGTGGCGGCGCCAACTCTCTCGTCACCCAGATGCTGGGCGACGATGCAATCATCTCGTCGGACTTCGGGGGCAACCCTCCGTATGAGAAGATGAAGAAAGTCGCACAGATCTGCTTCAAGCACTGGCTCAAGCAGTCGAACGTCCTGTTCATCATCGGCGGCAAGTCCAACAACACCGACATCTTCGAGACCTTCCGGGCGATGGCCGATGCCCTGCGGGAGCATTTCGGCCAGCATGGCCCCTCGCCGCTCTACGTCGTGGCCGGCCGCGGCGGGCCGAATCTGGTGCGTGGCATGGGTGTCTTGCGCGACACAATCGAGGCTCTCGGCCTGCCGTATCGCCTCTTCGGCTTCGACTCCGACATGAGCGAGGTCATCAACTACGCCCGTGCCGCAGATGCCTGGATGAAGGCTGGCGGACGTGACGAGGTCGCGGCGAAGCTCCGCATTCCTTTGGCGACCGCAGCCTGAGCGGGACTGACGATACAAACAGACTGGAGGAGACACAATGTTCAAGCAAGGCGTCGGCAGCTTCAAGTATCACGTAGGCATCAGCTCGCTCGACCAAATCGCCACCCGCGACGATCGGGTCTGCGTGCTCAACATCCTGGGCGGCGAGTCGAGTGACGTCACTCCCGTCGGGCACGCCTACTCTGGCGGCAACGTGGTGTTCGGCACCTCGCCAGGCCGCAGCGGCCAGGTCCTGGAAACTCCGGTTGGTGATATTCCGGTCTACAGCAACGTCCGAGAGGGCCTCGAGGCGGGACACCGCTTCAACTGCGGTGTGGTGTATCTGCCGCCCTCCGGCGCCCGGGACGGCGTCGCCGAGCTGATCCGGGTCAATCCCGAGCTCAAGAAGATCTTCATCGTCACCGAGAAGCTGTCGGTGCACGACTCGCGCGAGATCCGCGCCCTGGGCCAGCAGAACGGGATCGACATCTTCGGCGGCAACAGCCTCGGCGTGGCGGATGCCTGGAGCCAGGTGCGCATCGGTGGCGCCCTCGGCGGGGACAGTCCGGCTGAGGCCCTGCGCAAGGGCTCGATCGCGATCTTCTCGAACTCCGGCAACTTCACCACCACGATCGCCACCTACCTCCGCATGGCCGGCTGGGGCACGACCACGCTGATCTCGAGCGGCAAGGACGTGTACATCCATTATGCCGCCCCCGAGTTCGCCTTCGCGCTCGCCAATGATGCCCGCACCAAGGCGGCCGTCCTCTATGCCGAACCCGGCGGTTACTACGAGCTCGATGCCACCTTCACCAAGCCGGTGGTCGCCTGCGTGGTCGGGCGCTGGAAGTCGAAGCTCACCCGCGCGGTCGGTCATGCCGGCGCCATGGCCGGCGGCCATGACGACGCCGAGGCCAAGGAACAATGGTTCATGGCCAAGTTCGGCGTCGATGATATCTTCACGCCGGAAAACCCGGTGTTCTCGCCCCGGGGTGCGGTGGTGGCCAACATCGCCCATATCCCGCAGGCCCTGACGGCGGTGATGCAGGCCAATGCGGCCCGCCCGGACTTCGAGCCCGAAGGCAGCCTTGCCCTCAAGCCCTGGTTCGGCTCGAGCCAGGGCATCGTGCTCCCACCCGAACTCGACCTGCCGGTTGTCGCTGCCGCCAACCCATACGACAGGCAGATCGCGCATCTGAACCGGCAGATCGGGGCGGTGTTTCCGCGCCAGGCGATGAAGGACGCGTCCGGCGCGTCGCAGATGGATGCCAAGACCCAGATCACGTCCCTCCATGGCACGTCCATGCTGGATGCAGCGCAGTTTCCGGTGGAGTCGAACATCTGCCTGTCGCTGCTGCGGGGACCGGGCAGCGAGAACGACCGGAAGCTGATCAATGCTGCCGTGGGGGCAGAGCTCAATCTGTTCGGCATGCCAGCCCTGGCGGCGGCTCAGGCGGCGCGGGAGGGCGGCAATGCGCCCAACACGGTTCTTGCTGCGGCGTGCAGCATCCTGGGTCCACGATATGCGCAGCAGGCACGCCAGGCCGTGCGGGCCCTCGTGGAAGGCTTTACGGCAGCCGGATTGCGGAGCGCCCTCGACGAGGAGTTCGATCTCGGTCTGATCGACATCGATGACCCCGCAGACCTGTTCGTGTCCGATCAACCTGACGCGAAGGCGGAAGCCCTGTTGCACGGATTGCAGACCCGGGGCGTGAAGTCGGTGTTCGTGCGCTACCTGCGTACCCTCAACGGCCACCCGACCGCCGATGCCGTCCTGGCCGCGGCGGCGGCGACACTGGCGTGGGAGCCCCTGATGCGCAAGCGCATCTCATTGCTGACGGTGGAGACCTTGCCCTGGTGGCTTCGTCTTTTTGGGGTGCTGATCGGCGCGTCGGCCGATGCCGGCCAGCACCAGGAGGATTCATTCTGTGGCATCCCCAAGGAGGAGATCGTCGGCTCGCGGTCGCTGACCGAGATCGCGTTCGCCGCCCTGGTCGGCACCGAGCCCACCCCAGACAGCCTGTTTGCCTTCCAGACCCTGGTCGGCCTGCTGCTCTCGAACGGGCCGGGCACGATCTCGGCCCAGGGCGCCAAGGGGGCGGTTTCGGCCGACGGGCCCGAGACGCCCGAGCGGGTGCAGCTCAACAAGGCGCTGGTCGGCTTCCTGACCCATTCCGGTTACGCGCATGGCGGCAACGGCTACGAGGGTATCGCCTTCCTGATCGAGCAGTTCCAGGATGCCGATCTGGCCGATCCGGGTGATCCGGATCATGGCATCGATCTCTCGGCCCTCGCCCACCGATATGCGGCCGAATACGCGACCTATAAGGCGGACAAGAAGACAACCGGCAGCCTGGACATCCGGAAGATCCCCGGCGTGAACCACCCGGTGTTCAAGGACAAGCCCGTGAACCATGACCCGCGCGAGGTCTTCGTGCGCGAGTTGTTCGGGCGCCGCGAGGAATACAACGTCTTCCATGAGTACTACCAGGAACTCGTGAGGGCGCTGTACGAGACCGGCGTCTCGCGCACCGTGTACTGCGTCAACATCGATGCCGTGATCGCAGCCCTGCTCCTCAAGATGCTGTGGCAACCCTATCGGGACGGTGCCTTGACCCAGGAGGCTCTCGAGACGAGCGCGTTCACGATCTTCCTCTATGCCCGGATGCTCGGATGCGCTGCCGAGGTCGACGACCACCTCAACCGCGGCCGGAACATGGACACGCGGACGGCAGCGTCCAAGTGCCAGTACGTATCCTGACCAGAGCTGAGCGGATGACAGGGAGGTCCCGGAATGAGTGAGCTTCTGACCACCGAGGCCTTATCGGCCTTCCTCCAGGTGATCATGATCGACCTGGTGCTGGCCGGCGACAACGCCGTCGTCATCGGCCTCGCGGCCGCGGGCTTGCCGAAGGAGCAGCGCAACAAGGCGATCCTGATCGGCATCATCGCCGCCACGGTCCTGCGCATCGTGTTTGCGCTTCTCACCACCCAGCTTCTCCAGATCGTTGGTCTGCTGCTGGCCGGCGGCATCCTATTGCTGTGGGTGTGCTGGAAGATGTGGCGCGAGCTGCGGGCGGGCCATGCCGAGAAGGATCTCGAGGCCGAGGAGGCCTTGGAGGATCGCGACCTCGACGGGGACGGGAAGATCGCCGAGCATGCTCCGCGCAAGACCTTTGCCCAGGCGGCCTGGCAGATCGTGGTCGCCGACGTGTCGATGTCGCTCGACAACGTGCTCGCCGTGGCAGGCGCCGCGCAGGATCACCCGGTCATCCTTGTCTTCGGCCTTGGGCTGTCGATTGCCCTGATGGGAATCGCCGCCAGCTTCATCGCCCGCCTGCTCCAGAGGCACCACTGGATTGCCTATGTCGGTCTCGCCGTCATCCTCTACGTGGCCGTCGAGATGATCTACCGCGGGGCATTGGAAGTCTGGCCAAGATTGTCGTGAGGGAGAAACCATGGAAACCGGTAAGATGGAGGTCCGTGAGGCGGTTATCCGCACGATCGCAATGCCGTCGGATACCAACCCGGCGGGCGACATTTTCGGCGGCTGGCTGATGGCGCAGATGGACTTGGCCGCCGGTAACGCCGCCGCCCGCCGTGCCCGCGGACGCTGCGTGACCGTTGCGGTCGACGGCATGACCTTTCACAGCCCTGTCCACGTTGGGGATGAGGTCTCGGTCCATGCCGAGCTGATCTCGACAGGGCGGACATCGATGAAGTTCCGGGTCGAGTCCTGGCGCCGCTCTCGCGACGGAGACGAGCGGATCAAGGTGACCGAAGCGGTCTTCACGTTCGTGGCCATCGACAGCGGGTCACGGCCCCGTCCATTGCCGACCGGATGAACCCGAGGGGAAGCCATTACACCACGCCGTGGGCGCACGTCAGTCGTCCTGGGGAGGCCCTCGGTCCCTGATTGCTGCGGTGATCGAGGCGGCGAAAAGGAGCGGCACAGTGAACGAGGACATCCCGTTGTCCGAATGGGACGCCGATCAATACCTGAAGTTCGAAGCTGAGCGCACGCGCCCATCGGCTGATCTCCTGGCGCGTGTGCCGTTGACCGAGGCACGGCGATGCATCGACATCGGATGCGGGCCGGGAAACAGCACCGAGCTCGTCCTCGGTCGCTTCCCGGAAGCCATTGTCACCGGCCTCGACAACTCTCCCGGTATGCTGTCCAAGGCGCGGGAACGGTTGGGAGGACTGACCTTCGAGGAAGCCGACCTGACAACATGGTGGCCGGACGAGCGATTCAACCTGATCTTCGCGAGCGGTGTCCTGCAATGGCTGCCGGACCAACAGCGGATCGTGACCCGTCTTGTGTCGTTTCTGCATGATGGCGGTTGCCTCGCCGTTCAGGTTCCCAACACCGTCGACGAGCCATCCCATCGGTTGATGGACCAGGTGGCAAGCGATGGCCCCTGGGCAGGGAAGTTGTCGGCTGCATCCGTTGGCAAGCACAGCGCCGGAACGATCGACGAGTACTACGCCTGCCTGCAACAGATGGGCTGTACATGCGATCTTTGGGAAACCACTTACCTTCATCCTCTCACCGGTCCCGGTGCCATCGTCGAGTGGTTCAAGGGTTCGGATCTGCGGCGCTACCTGAAACTCCTTACTGACAAGGAAAGACCGGAGTTCTTGAGCCGGTACCAGGCAGCGCTCGCGAAAGCGTATCCGGCTCAGACTGAAGGAAAGGTCCTGTTGCGCGTGCCCCGGGTATTCTTCGTTGCTCAACGCAGCCGAACGAGGAAGTCGATCGCTCCATGGTCCTCGGATCCAGGAGCCCGCCGCCGGACGGGACGTGTGGTCGAATCTGAGCCGACGACGGTCTAGGGGCCGGTGCCAGCCAGCTTGCTCCCTGACACGGCGGCAGGGCGGCTGCTGCCGCTTGAGGTCAGGCGCAACAGCCCCGTTCGCAAATCGAAATCACCAAACCATTCCGGTCGGCGGGAAATGTCTCGCCAGGGATGCGGACACGAACCTGCTGGAGGGGCGGTGGCGCCGGTTGAGCGCGATGAATGTTCGATACACCACACAAATTGAAAGAAACACCTCGCGTGTCCGTTCTACTTCTACCCTGTCGGCACAGGCCAAACGGGTCACAAAGAGCAGCAGCAGCTGCCGCTCCTCGTCGCTGGCTTCGTCATTCAAGTGCATTGCCAAGCGGCAGATCGGGTGCGAGAAGCAACCTGGCATATCATCAACGGTACGGACTGGCCGGTATGGGAAGCCGGCCGCGACCACGGCTGCTTCATTGATGCAGGTGCCTCCGTCTTTCCCTGGGAACACGTGCGAGCCTTGTTTCAATTTCCAATTCAGGATGTAGTCGAAACTGTTCATGGCGGCCATCCCTGTGGCGCGCCCCCACTTCGGAATTGTGATATTCTGGCACCACCTCTTTCAATCGAGAAAGCCTGCAGCCAGCGGCATCGGCAGAAAGGCGAGAAACCTTAAGTGGTGTTCCGAGCCATTTACGGTGAACGACAGCAAGTGGTGCGCACCGAACCTGTGCCTTGGGTCAATTTTTGCCCCACGGCAGACCGGACTTACCCTCTGCCCCTGACTGTAGAGCATTCTTCCTCGGGCACCGTCCTGGTCTCGCTCAAGCAACCTGATCATCAGAGGCCCTCTCCCCCAACAACGCGGCGGATCACGTCAGGCCATATACTGGCCGCCGTTGACGGACAGGGTAGAGCCCGTAACGAAGCCGGCCTCATCGGCGGCCAGGAAGAGCACGCTGCGGGCGATCTCCTCCGCCTCGCCGAGGCGGCCGACGGGAATGAGCGGCAGGATCTTCGCCTTGAGGACTTCTTCGGGAACCGCCTTCACCATCTCGGTGGCGATATAGCCCGGCGCGATCACGTTGACGGTGACGCCCTTGTTGGCGTTTTCCTGCGCCAGCGCCTTGGCGAAGCCGATCACGCCCGCTTTCGCAGCGGAATAGTTGGCCTGTCCCATCTGGCCCTTCTGGCCGTTGATGGAGGAGATGATGATGATGCGCCCGAAGCCGCGTTCGCGCATGCCCTCGATCACCGGGCGCGTGCAGGTGAACATCGAATCGAGGTTGGTGCGGATGACGGCGGACCACTGATCGAAATTCATCTTGTGGAACATGCCGTCACGGGTGATGCCCGCATTGTTGACGAGAATGTCGACGGGGCCGAGCTCGGCTTCGACCGCGCGGATGCCCGTCTCGCAGGCAGCGGAATCGGAGACGTCGAACTTGAAGACCGGGATGCCGGTCTCAGCTTTGAACTGGTTGGCGGCTTCGTCATTGCCGCCGTAATTGGCCGCAACTTTGTAGCCTGCGTCCTTCAAACCTTTTGAGATTGCGGCACCGATGCCACGAGTGCCGCCGGTGACCAATGCAACGCGCGCCATGCCGTTTCCTTCTGAGGTTTCCATCCGGTCGGATCGGCTTGGATCCGATCTCAAAACAGCCCAGGTTGATCCCGGGCTGCTGGTGCTGTCTTAGCGCTCCAGGCACATGGCGACGCCCATGCCGCCGCCGATGCACAGGGTAGCGAGGCCCTTCTTGGCGTTGCGCCGGCCCATCTCGTGCAGCAGGGTCACGAGCACGCGGGCGCCCGAGGCGCCGATCGGGTGGCCGATGGCGATGGCGCCGCCGTTCACGTTCACGATCGACGGATCCCAGCCCATGTCCTTGTTGACCGCGAGCGCCTGGGCCGCGAAGGCCTCGTTGGCTTCGACGAGATCGAGGTCGGAGACCTTCCAGCCGGCCTTCTCCAGCGCCTTGCGGGAGGACGGGATCGGGCCCGTGCCCATGATCGCCGGATCGACGCCGGCCGTCGCCCAGGAGGCGATGCGGGCGAGCGGGGTCAGGCCGCGCTTCTGGGCCTCGGCCTCGGTCATCAGCACGAGGGCTGCCGCGCCGTCATTGATGCCGGACGCATTGCCGGCCGTGACCGTGCCGTCCTTCGAGAAGGCGGGCCTGAGCTTCGCCAGGGATTCGACGGTGGTGCCGGCGCGGATATACTCGTCCTGGTCCACCACGATGTCGCCCTTGCGGCTGGAAATCGTGACGGGCGTGATCTCGTCCTTGAAGCGGCCTTCCTTCTGGGCCGCCTCGGCCTTGTTCTGGGAGGCGGTCGCGAACTGGTCCTGCTCCTCGCGGGTGAGCTGCCAGCGCTGGGCCACGTTCTCGGCGGTGGTGCCCATGTGATAGCCGTTGAAGGCGTCCATCAGGCCGTCCTTCAGCATGGTGTCGACGAGCTTGAAGTCGCCCATCTTGGTGCCGGAGCGCATATGGGCGGCGTGGGGGGCGAGCGACATGGATTCCTGGCCGCCGGCGACGATGATGTTCGCATCGCCATTGGCGATCTGCTGCAGGCCGATGGCCACCGTACGCAGGCCCGAGCCGCAGAGCTGGTTGAGCGCCCAGGCGGTCTTTTCCTGCGGCACGCCCGCGGCGATGGCGGCTTGGCGGGCCGGGTTCTGGCCCTGGCCTGCGGTCAGGATCTGGCCGAGGATGACCTCGTCCACTTCCGCGCCGTCGACCTTCGCCCGCTCGAGGGCCGCCTTGACGGCGATGGCGCCGAGCTCGTGGGCCGGGGTGTTGGCGAAGGCCCCGTTGAACGAGCCGACGGCCGTGCGCGTCGCTCCGACGATGACGATGTTAGTCATGGGTTCCTCCAGTGGGTTGTTTGTCGACACTCAACGTCGCAGAGCACGCGATGGTCAGAGGCGTATTTCGACGGGTAATGTATGGCAGAGCAGCAATCCACGCCCATGATCCTGCCTATCAATGAAGCTTAATACGGGGTTCGGTCCGGCGTGTCAGCATGCGCGCGGTCGTATCGATGGCAACCTTCGATGAGCCGTGAAGTGCCCTCTGGTGCATCGTGTAGAGTGACTGGTACATCAAGCGAGCAATCAAGCCTTCGATGAAGAAGTCCTTGCCCCGGATGAACCCCATCAGGTTGCCGACCGTGCTGTATTCTCCAAGCGACACCAGCGAACCAAAATCTCGATAGCGAAACGGCTGCAGAGGTTTCCCTTCAAGGTGCCGTTGAATCTGTTTGACGAGATGTGATGCCTGTTGATGGGCGGCCTGCGCGCGTGGTGGGATTGGCGTCGGCAGATCTGGCGTGACGAGATAGGCGCAGTCGCCAATGGCAAAGATGTTGGGATCCCGCGTTGTCTGGAGCGTCGGGGTAACCACAAGCTGATTGTTCCGGCTCGTTTCAAGCCCAGCCAAATCCTTCAGGAAGTCAGGCGCCTTCACTCCCGCGGCCCAGACCACAAGCTCTGAAGGCACAAAGCTCCCGTCGGCAAGATGCACGCCCTTATCGGTCACCTCCGTCACACGCGCCTTCGTCCGGACTTCAACCCCGATCTTCCCGAGCAGGCGCATAACGCTCTCGGAAACCCGCTCCGGGACCGCCGGGAGAATGCGATCTGCCGCTTCAATGAGAGTGATCTTGAGGTCCTTCTCCGGGTCAACCCTGTCGAGCCCATGGGCGACAACGTGCCGGGTCGCCCGGTGCAATTCTGCTGCGAGCTCGGTGCCGGTTGCGCCAGCGCCAATCACAGCCACATGCAGCTGGCCGGGACGCACCGGGCCCGGCTGCGCATGGGCTCGAATGAGACTGTTGACCAGGCGTTGATGAAACCGCACCGCCTGATCCGGCGTGTCCAACGCGATGGCATGCTCCTTCACACCTGGGGTGCCGAAGTCGTTGCTCCCGCTGCCGACCGCCAACACCAATGTGTCAAAGCAAAAGGAGCGGGCCGGGGTGACCTCGCGACCTTCATTGTCGAAGCTGGCCGCGAGGAATACTTCCGGCTTATCGCGATCAAGGCCTATCATCTCGCCGATGCGGTAGCGGAAATGATGGCGGTGCGCTTGCGCCAGATAATCGACGGCATGGTGACCGACATCCATGCTGCCGGCCGCTACCTCATGCAGAAGAGGTTTCCAGATATGGGTTCTGAATCGCTCGACCAGCGTCACCTGGGCTTTCTTGTGGCGGCCAAGCCGGTCGCCCAGCTTGGTCACAAGCTGCAGCCCTGCCGCACCGCCACCAACAACCACAATCTGATGGAGAGACGGCTCCGCACGGGGCTGCGAGGTGGGCTCCTGCTGATGTTCCGCGCGTGTATCCAAACTATGTCGTTCGGACATGAGCATCCGTCCTTTGGGTTGAGTGGTCACACCCGAATCGGCTGTGGGACACCCGCCTCAGCGACATCATCCTCTACCTTCACCGTTTCTGGCTCATCGGCTTCAAGATCCGTCTCCTGGTTCAAGCGCTGGTGGAGGCGCTTTTCATCGAGAGCGCCTTCCCATTTCGCAACAACGACAGTCGCCAGACCATTACCGATCAAGTTGGTGAGGGCCCGCGCCTCCGACATGAAGCGATCGATTCCAAGAATCAGGGCGATGCTTGCGACCGGGATTGTGCCGACCGAGGCAAGTGTCGCAGCCAAAACGATGAAGCCGGATCCAGTGACTCCGGCCGCTCCCTTTGAGGTGAGCAGGAGAATCAGGATGATGCCCAGTTCTTGCGACAGGGTCAGGTCGGTGTTGGTTGCCTGGGCGAGGAACACCGCCGCCATCGTCAGATAGATGCACGTTCCATCGAGATTGAAGGAGTATCCGGTGGGGATCACCAGCCCAACGACTGAGGCCTCACAGCCCAGGTTCTCCATCTTGGCGATCATGCGCGGGAGCACCGACTCCGAGGACGAGGTGCCGAGGACGATCAGCAACTCTTCCTTGATATACCTGATGAACTTGAAGATGGAGAATCCGCACAGCGCCGCGATGCCGCCCAGGACGCCAAAGATGAACAGCAGGCAGGTCGCGTAGAAGGCCAGCATGAAGTTGCCGAGCGACAGCAGGGTTCCCACGCCGTATTTGCCGATCGTGAACGCCATTGCACCGAACGCACCGATCGGGGCCAGCTTCATGATCAAGCCGACGATGCGGAAGAAGATGTGACCGACGATGTCGATGAGGCGAAGCACCGGCTCGCCATGCGAGCCCAATGCCTGCAAGCCGAAGGCGAACAGGATCGCGAAGAACAGGACCTGGAGGATTTCACCGGTCGCAAAGGCACCAACAACCGTCGATGGAATGATCTCCATCAGGAACCCGATGGTACTCTGGTCCTTCGCCTTCGTGGTGTAGGTTGCAATTGACGAGGTGTCGACGCGGGAGAGATCGACATTCATGCCCACACCCGGCTGCCATAGGTTGACGACAATCAGCCCAATCACAAGAGCCAGCGTTGTCACGACCTCGAAGTAAATGAGCGCCTTCAGCCCGACCCGGCCGACCTTCTTCATGTCCTTCATGCTGGCAATGCCATGCACGACCGTGAAGAAGATGATCGGGGCAATGAGCATCTTGATCATCTTGATGAAGGCATCGCCCAACGGCTTCATCGCTTCGCCGAGGGAGGGATAGAAGTGGCCCAAGAGGACACCCAGCACGATCGCGGTGAGTACTTGGACGTAGAGGTGCTGATACCACCGGCCTTGGTGATGGGATCCCAGAACCGCCGTTGTCGGGGTTACCGTTGCCATGTCGTGTCCTCCATTAAAGAGATCCGATCAGCCGGTCTGCGCTGCTGATCCAGCGGCCACGGCCGTCAGCGCGGTCATATTCACGATCCCCCTCACTGTTGCCGTGGGGGTGAGGATGTGGACAGGCTTGGCGGCGCCGAGCAGGATCGGCCCGACGCTGATTCCCTGCCCAGCGACGATCTTGAGAGCGTTGAAGGTGGCATTTGCCGCATCCAGGTTCGGCATGATCAGGAGGTTCGCCTCGGCCGAAAGCCGTGCGTCCGGGAAGATGCGGTTGAGCAACGGCCGGCTGAGCGCCGCATCGGCATGCATCTCGCCTTCGACTTCAAGATCCGGGGTGCGGCGATTGATCAGTTCGAGCGCGTCCCGCATCTTGCGTGCCGACGGATCGCTGGCGGTCCCGAAGTTGGAGTGCGACACGAGGGCAATGCGTGGCGTCTGGCCAAACCGCCTCAGCTCGGCCGCGGCCAGGATAGCCATCTCGGCGATCTCCTCTGCCGTGGGGTCTAGGTGGATGTAAGGATCGCATATAAACAGTGTATGCCGCGGCAGCTGGAGCAGGCTCATTGCGGCGAAGCTGTGGGCTCCCTCGGCCAGTCCGATCACCTCCTCAACGTAGCGCAGATGATTGGTGTAGGCTCCGAATGTGCCGCACAGGAGCCCGTCCGCTTGGCCGCCACAGAGCAGCATTGCCCCGATCAGGGTGCTGTTGCGCCGCATCTCGGCCGCGGCGACATCACGGGACAGGCCGTGCCGCTTGCGGCGCTGATAATAGGCCTCTGCGGCGTCAGCCACAGCGTCATGATCATCGAAGCTGGCGATCTCGATGTCGCGGCCGGGTTGCAGGCGAAGTCCCAGTGCTGAGATTTTCTGGGCGATCACGTCCGGCCGACCCACCAGGATTGGCGTTGCAAGGCTTTCATCGACCGCCACTTGCGCTGCGCGAAGAACACGGTCGTCCTCGCCTTCCGCATATACGATACGCTTGCGGCCGGACTCGGCCGCCGCGGCAAAGACAGGCTGCATCACCGTTCCGGAGGTGTAGACAAACCGCTGGAGGGACCGCCGATACTCCTCAACGTTTGGCAATGGCCGGGTCGCCACGCCGCTGTCCATCGCCGCCTGGGCGACGGCCGGCGCGACCTTCGTGATCAGCCGTGGGTCGAACGGGCGCGGGATGAGATAATCAGGGCCGAAGCTGATGTCCTGAATGCCGTAGGCGGCCGTCACGACGTCCGACTGCTCGGCCTGCGCGAGCTCGGCGATCGCCCGGACTGCCGCGAGCTTCATCTCCTCATTGATCGTGCTGGCGCCAACGTCGAGGGCGCCACGGAAGATGAACGGGAAGCAGAGGACGTTGTTGACCTGGTTGGGATAGTCCGAGCGCCCGGTCGCGATGATGGCATCGGGCCGGACCTCTTTCGCAAGCTCCGGCCGGATCTCAGGGTCGGGATTGGCGAGTGCCAGGATCAGCGGCCTATCCGCCATGGTTTTCACCATTTCGGGCTTGAGGACACCGGCAGCCGAGAGACCGAGGAAAATATCGGCACCCTCAACGATCTCTCCGAGGGTCCGGGCCGACGTCGGACGGGCATACTGCGCCTTCTGCTCGTCCATGGCCTCGGTGCGACCTTGGTACACGACGCCCTTGGAGTCGGTGACGAGGATGTTCTCCTTCCGCACGCCCAGGCCGACCAAGATATTGAGACAAGCAATGGCGGCAGCGCCGGCTCCTGAGCAGACGAGCTTGACGTCGTCGATGCGCTTGTCGACCACCTTCAGGCCGTTCAGAACGGCGGCTGCGGCAACGATCGCAGTCCCGTGCTGATCGTCGTGGAAGACCGGGATCTTCATGCGCGCGCGCAGCTTCGTCTCGATCACGAAGCACTCTGGCGCTTTGATGTCCTCCAGGTTGATGCCGCCGAAGGTCGGCTCGAGCGAGGCGATAATGTCGACGAGTTTATCCGGGTCGGTCTCGTCGATCTCGATATCGAACACATCGATGCCGGCAAACTTGCGGAACAGGCAGCCCTTGCCTTCCATGACCGGCTTACCGGCCAGCGCCCCGATATTGCCCAATCCCAGCACAGCCGTGCCATTAGAGATCACGGCGACCAGGTTCCCGCGCGATGTCAGGTTTGCGGCCTCGAGCGGATCATCCTTGATGGCCAGGCATGCGGCCGCCACGCCAGGAGAGTAGGCCAGTGCAAGGTCCCGCTGGGTGGTCATGTCCTTGGTCGGCAGAACCATAATTTTCCCAGGGGTCGGGAAACGATGATAGTCGAGCGCTGCCTTGACGAGGAGCTCATCTGCGTTCGGCTCCGCTTGACTAACCTCGCCACCTGCTGCCTTGACGTTCACTTCCTGCTTCATGATCGCCTCTCTAAGTGCGAGATATCAAGGGGGGTGGCTGCGGTTTCAGGCCCGCAGGCCGCATCGGGCCGCCCTCGGCAGGCTAGCCCTTTGGACGTGCTCCAGCGCCCATGTCGGCTGCTGTGCGCGCGGCGGCGCCACCGACCTCCTGCATCTGGGTCTTCACTCGCTCGAACTGCTGTTGAAGAAACGTCTGCTGCAGAGCGGCCATCTCCTGCGGATCCTTGGCGCGCACGAGTTGCTGGGCAAACTCGAAGGTGGCATTGATGTTGGCCTCGGCCGCAGCCAGCACATTCCGGTTCATATCACGTGCGCCTGCCTGCGCCGCCTGCACGGAGGACTCGACCTTCTCCTGAAGGTTCGTGGCCTGCTGCAGGTACTGGTCTACCGCCTGCTTAGCTTGGGCGAGGGTGGTCTCAGCCGCCTGTCTCACTTGTTCAGGCACGCCGGCGGCATTGGTGTTTCCCGTCGTTGAACCCTGCTTTCCGGCCATGACTATCTCCTTCCGTTGGCATGTCGTTCTGTGTGCGTCCCCACGTTGGCTCAGTGCGCCGTCTTTGGCTGCTTCTTCGGCATGTAGAGGTCGGTGATCGTGCCCTCGAAGGCTTCGGCCGCCATGCCGATCGTTTCCGACAGGGTCGGGTGCGGGTGAATGGTTAGCCCAATATCCTGCGCATCCGCCCCCATCTCGATGGCAAGCGCCGCCTCGGCGATCAGGTCGCCCGCGGACGGCCCGACGATGCTGCAGCCGATGATCTGCTCGGTGGCCTCGTCGAACAGAACCTTGGTGAGACCCTCGTCACGACCGAGCGAGAGGGAGCGGCCGCTCGCGGCCCAAGGGAAAACCCCTTTGCCGTACTTGAGCCCCTTCGCCCTGGCCTCGTTCTCGGTCATCCCGACCCAAGCCACTTCCGGATCGGTGTAGGCCACCGATGGGATCACCTTGGCGTCGAAGAACGCGTTCTTGCCAGCTGTCGTCTCGGCCGCAACCTTGCCCTCGTGCACCGCCTTGTGGGCCAGCATCGGCTGGCCGACGATGTCGCCGACGGCAAAGATGTGCGGAACGTTGGTGCGCATCTGCCGGTCGACCGGGATGAAGCCGTGCGCGTCGACTGCAATGCCGGCGTTCTCCGCGCCAATGAGTTTGCCGTTCGGCTTGCGGCCGACCGCCACGAGGATCCTGTCGAACGTGTCGGTGGCCGGGGCGCTGCCGCCCTCGAAGTGCACGGTTAGTCCCTGCCCGTTGGCATCGACTTTGGTGACCTTGGCCTTCAGGTGAATGGCCTCATACTGCTTCGAGATCCGCTTCATCAGCGGCGTGACGATGTCCTTGTCGGCCCCTGGGATAATCTGGTCCATCAGCTCGACCACCGTCACCTTGGCGCCGAGCGCGTGATAGACGGTCGCCATTTCCAGACCGATGATACCGCCGCCAATGACCAGGAGCCGCTGCGGGATCCCGTCCAGCTCGAGCGCTCCCGTCGAGTCGATCACGCGCGGATCATCATGCGGAATGAAGGGAAGTATCACCGGCTCCGATCCGGCCGCGATGATCGCCTGTTCGAAGCTCACGATCTTTGTTGACCCCTCGTCCGACCTGACCTCCAACTGGTTCATGGACAAGAACTGCCCGACGCCTGGCACGACCGTCACCTTGCGCTGTTTGGCGAGACCGGCCAGGCCTCCCGTGAGCCGCTTCACCACGCCGTCCTTCCAGTCACGCAGCTTCTCGATGTCGATAGAAGGCTCAGCAAAGCTGATGCCGTGGGCGCCCATGCTCCTTGTCTCGTCAATGACCTTGGCGGCGTGCAGGAGCGCCTTGGAGGGAATGCAGCCCACGTTTAGGCAGACACCCCCAAGGCTCGGCCAGCGGTCCACCAGCACGACGTTCTTGCCCAGATCCGCAGCCCGGAAGGCAGCGGTATAGCCGCCCGGCCCGGCCCCGAGCACCACCACCTCCGCATGGAAGTCTCCTGCCGCTGCGACCGGTGGCTTTGGAGCGGGCGCGGGTGCCCGATGCCCGTCCCCTTGCGGTCCAACCCGGGCCTCAAGCGCTGACGATCCGTAGCCTGCCTGACCTTGCCCGGGGGCGTGATCGGCGAGCGGTGCAACGGACGCCCCTGCACTGGTCTCGATAATGGCGATCACGTCGTCCTGAGAGACGCGGTCCCCCACTTTGACCTTGACCTCCCTGATCGTGCCGCTCTGGGCCGCGGGCACTTCCATGGTCGCCTTGTCGGATTCCAGTGTAATCAACGGGTCGTCGACCTTGATCGTGGCTCCCGGCTGCACATGGACTTCAATGATCGGCACGTTCGTGTAGTCGCCGATATCCGGGATCCTGACCTCAATCGCCTCATACACCCCGCTGGGACTGCCGTAGCCGGCTTGGCCTGGGCCGGGGGACGGAGCGGCCTCCTCCTTGATCCGCTCCTTGGGCGGAATGGCGGAGGCTCCCTCCGCGTCCAGAGTGATGATCAGATCGCCTTGCGAGATCCGGTCGCCGGCCTTAACCCTGACCTCACGGACAGTCCCGGCCACCGTTGCCGGAATGTCCATGGTCGCCTTGTCGGACTCCAGCGTGATCAGGGTATCATCGACGTTGATCTTGCTGCCGGGCTGAACGTGCACCTCGATGATCGGGACCTGTTGGAAGTCGCCGATGTCGGGCAGGTGGATCTCGGTCGTCGTGCTCATCACATTGTCTCCCGTAGCGGTCAGGCATTGGGGCGATTTGGGTCACAGAACCAGCCGGCGCACGTCCTCCAGCACTTGAGCGAGATGGCGCGTGAACCGGGCCGCCAGCGCTCCATCAATCACGCGGTGATCGTACGACACCGAGAGCGGCAACATCAGCCGCGGCTGGAAGGTCTCGCCATTCCAGACCGGCGCCATCCGGGAGCGCACAACCCCAAGGATCGCGACCTCAGGAGCGTTGACGAGCGGCGTGAACGCCGTGCCGCCGATGCCTCCGAGGCTTGAGATCGTGAAGGAGGCGCCCTGCATGTCGGCTGCTCCGAGCTTACCGTCGCGGGCCTTCTTCGACACCGCCCCCAGTTCCTGGCTGATGGCGCCGATACCCCTGCGATCAACATCACGGATCACCGGCACGACCAAGCCTTCCGGCGTGTCAACCGCCACCCCGATATGATAGTACTGCTTCAGGATCAGGGCGTCCTTCTCGGGGCTCAGCGAAGCATTAAACTCCGGGAACTCCTTAAGCGCCGACACAGAGGCTTTCATCAGGAAGGCGAGCAGGGTGACGCGATAACCCTTGTCCTTGGCCGCAGCGTCGAGCTCCTTACGGTAGACGTCCGTCTCGGTGATATCCGCCTCGTCCTGATGCGTGACAAGGGGCACATTGAGCCAGGCGCGATGGAGGTGCGGGCCTGAGATCTTCTTGATGCGCGGCAGCGGGCGCGTCTCGGTTGGGCCGAATTTGGAGAAATCGACTGCTGGAATTTCCGGAATGCCCATCCCGCTCACCGGACCAGGCGCCGAGATCGGCGCAGCCGGGCCTCGGAGGGCAGCCTTCACATCGTCCTTGGTGATCCGGCCCTTCTCGCCGGTCCCGCGCATGGTTGTAAGATCGATGTCGAGCTCACGCGCCAGGCGCCGCACGCTTGGACTGGCATGCACCTGCCCGAAATGCGCCTGGGCTCCTGGACCGTTCGGCTTCGCGGGGGCTGTGGCCGGCGGCGATGGCGCACGGTCGGGCGGCGGGGCTGGCTCCTGCTGCTCGATCAGCGACGGTGGCTCGGGCATGGTGGCGTCGCCATCCTTCAGCAGCACGATGGCGTGGCCCTCGCTGACCTTGTCCCCCAGCTTGATTAGCAGTTTCTCGACAATCCCGGCGGAGGGCGCCGGCACCTCCATGGTGGCTTTGTCGGACTCAAGTGAGATGAGAGGGTCATCCGTATTGACGGGATCCCCCTCTTTGACGTGCACCTCGACGATCGGCACATCCTTGTAGTCGCCGATGTCAGGGATCTTCACCTCAGTTGCCACGGCGTTCCTCCTTCGATCAGGCGACCTCATTGGGCGGGTCTCCGTTTCGATGACTTCGCTACGCGATGCTCAGACTGTCCAAGGCGCGGGTTTCTCCGGATCGATGCCGAACCGGGCGATGGCCTCGGCCACGACGGTGGGCTTCACCGTCCCCTCGTCTGCAAGGGTTTTGAGCGCCGCCACCGCAATCCAATGCCGGTCGACCTCAAAGAAATCGCGCAGCCGCTTGCGATAGTCGGAGCGGCCGAAGCCATCTGTGCCGAGCACGCGGTAGCGGCGCGGCACGAACGGCCGGATCTGGTCGGCGAACAGGCGCATGTAATCAGTCGCGGCGACAACGGGTCCGTCGCGGCCCTCCAGGCAAGTCCCGACATGGGACTTGCGCGGCTCCTCTGTCGGATGAAGCAGGTTCCAGCGCTCGACCGCCATCGCCTCGCGGGCGAGTTCGGTAAAGCTCGGGCAACTCCACACATCCGCTGCAACGTTGAAGTCCTGAGCCAGCAGATCAGCAGCTGCGATCACCTCGCGCAGGATCGTGCCGCTGCCGAGGAGTTGCACCCGCGGGGCTTTCTTCGTCCCCTGCCCTTCCCGGAACAGGTACATGCCCTTCAGGATGCCGCCTTGAGCGCCCTCCGGCATCCCGGGATGCTCGTAGTTCTCGTTCATCACTGTGATGTAGTAGAAGACGTCCTCCTGCTCGGCATACATCCGGCGCAGGCCGTCTTGGACAATGACGGCAACCTCATACGAGAAGGTCGGGTCATAGGAGATGCAGTTGGGGATCGTGGCCGAGAACAGATGGCTGTGACCGTCCTCGTGCTGCAGGCCTTCCCCGTTGAGCGTGGTCCGCCCTGCCGTGCCGCCGATCAGGAAGCCGCGTGCCCTCAGGTCGCCGGCCGCCCAGGCGAGATCACCGACCCGTTGGAAGCCGAACATGGAGTAGTAGACGTAGAACGGGATCATTGGCGTGTTCGACGTGGAATACGCCGTCGCAGCTGCGATCCACGACGACATGGCACCAGCCTCATTGATGCCCTCCTGGAGCATCTGGCCGGACCTGTCCTCCTTGTAGTACATGAGCTGGTTGGCGTCCTCAGGCCGATAGAGCTGGCCTACCTGGGAGAAGATGCCGAACTGGCGGAACATCCCTTCCATGCCGAAGGTGCGGCTTTCGTCCGGCACGATCGGCACCACGTGCCTGCCGATGGTCTTGTCGCGCAGCAGCGTGTTGAGGACTCGCACGAACGCCATGGTGGTCGAGATCTCGCGTCCCTCCGTTGCCTTGAGCTGTGCTTCGAAGGCGGAGAGTGGGGGAACATTCAAAGGATCGGACTTGCGCCGGCGCAACGGCAGATAGCCGCCGAGTGCTTCGCGACGCGCATTTAGATAGCGCATCTCGGGGCTATCGTCGGCAAAGCGGATGAACGGCATCTCTTGGAGCTGCTCGTCCGTCAGGTCGATCTGGAAACGGTCGCGGAACTGGCGCAGCACTGCCTCGCCCATCTTCTTCTGCTGATGGGTGATGTTCTGGCCCTCGCCAGCCTCGCCCATGCCGTAGCCCTTGACAGTCTTGGCGAGGATGAGGGTGGGCTGGCCCTTGTGCTTTACGGCGGCTGCATAAGCCGCGTAGACTTTGCTCGGATCATGCCCGCCGCGGGTGAGCTTCCAGATCTCGTCGTCCGACATATTGGCGACCAGCGCTAGGGTCTCGGGATAGCGGCCAAAGAAATGCTCGCGGATGTAAGCGCCGTCCTTGGACTTGAAGTCCTGGTACTCGCCGTCGACACATTCCTCCATCAGCTTGACGAGCATGCCGCTCGTGTCCTTCGCAAACAGCGCATCCCAGCCCGAGCCCCACAGCACCTTGATGACGTTCCAGCCGGCCCCGCGGAAGTTGGCCTCGAGTTCCTGGACGATCTTGCCGTTGCCCCGCACTGGTCCGTCGAGGCGCTGCAGATTGCAGTTGATGACGAAGATGAGGTTGTCGAGCTTCTCGCGTCCGGCGAGCGAGATCGCGCCGAGGCTCTCCGGTTCGTCCATCTCGCCGTCGCCCATGAAGGCCCAGACGTTGCGTCCCTCGGTCTGGGCGAGGCCCCGGAAATGCAGGTACTTGAGGAAGCGGGCCTGGTAGATCGCCATCAGTGGGCCCAACCCCATTGAGACAGTCGGGAACTGCCAGAAGTCGGGCATCAGCCACGGATGCGGATACGACGATAGGCCCTTGCCGTCGACCTCCTGACGGAAGCTGAGGAGTTGCTCCTCCGTAAGGCGGCCTTCGAGGAAGGCACGAGCATAGACCCCCGGCGAGGAGTGGCCCTGTACGTAAACGAGATCACCGCCATGCTCATCGGAGGTTGCCCGCCAGAAATGCATGAAGCCGGTGTCGTAAAGGGTTGCAGCCGACTGGAAGCTCGCAATGTGGCCTCCGAGTTCGGAGGATTCCTTGTTGGCCTTGAGCACGATGGCCATAGCATTCCAGCGGATGGCCGACCGGATCCGGTGCTCGATGGCCCGGTCGCCGGGATGGGGCTCCTGCCGCTCGACGGGAATTGTGTTGATGTAGGGTGTCGTCGCCGAGTATGGGACAGGAGCGCCCTTCCGCCTTGCTCCGTCGATCACCTGCTCGAGGAGAAAGTGAGCTCTCTCAGGCCCCTCGACATCAAGAACACCATGCAACGAGTCGAGCCACTCCTGGGTCTCGACCGGGTCAAGGTCGCGATTGCGGTCCACCGTCACCTCCCGAGCGCCTCCCGTCAGATGCGGATGCGCTAATCGATAAGACGCGGGTACGCTGATTATTCGGATTCGACCGGAAAAATGTTCTGATTAACAGAGGTTACGCTGCTGGAGGGGGGAACTCAGCAGTAGAGCATTCGGTTCCGGTTGCGAAATCCCAAACGGGTAAGTTTCTCCAATCATTCAAGTCGTCCCTGAATATTTTCGTATCGTAGCCATTCAGGACGGTAAGCAGAGCCACCCAACAATATCCCCAGTCACGCATAAGCTAGGCTTTATAGCCACAGCGTGCCATGATGAACAGGCTGTCCGATACGAAGTCCGTGCTATTACCGCACAATGTCGCTTCACAATACCTATCGTTTCGGAGAGACTGTCTTCTGGTAATGCGAATTAACTTTGAACCGGTACTGCGTCATCGAAAGTGAGGAAAGTTCTCATGCTTCGCTTCGCTGCGAAAATCTTCGCGATGTTTCTGGTGCTGGTTGCGGTCCATCAGCCCGCGTCAGCAGTAGAGCCGCATTGGCCCCCATCGCTCACGATCGGCACAGCCTCACCGGGAGGCACATATCACTCCTATGGCGAAGGGCTCGCGCGCATTCTGACTCGTGCCCTCAGCCTTCCAGTCACAGCCCGAGCAACGGAAGGGCCAGGGCAGAACATCCTCTTACTGGAGACAGGCGAGATCCAGATAGGGTTCGTTACACTTGGTGTCGCTCTGCAAGGCTGGAACGGATCAGCTCCTTGGACCGGAGGCAAACAGCTGAGAACGATGCGTGCTCTGTTCCCCATGTACGACACGCCATTCCAGTTCATGGTCCGCGAGGAATCTGGGATCCGCTCAGTGGGCGAACTCAATGGCAAGCGCGTCGGGATCGGCCCGCAGGGGGGCACATCGGGAGCCTACATCCCCGAATTCTTCAAGGTTTTGAAAGTGGACGCCTCACTTGCTCATGGCGACTGGGCTGACGTGGCGAACCAGGTACAGGCTGGAACCCTTGATGCACTCGCAGTGGCAGCTGGCGTTCCATTCCCCTCCTTTATTGATCTCGAACGAGAGGGAAAGGTTCGTTACGTTTCGCTTACTCAGCAACAGATCCTCGATTTGCGCCTCGCCATGCCGGAACTCGGAGCTTCAGTGGTCGGAGCGGGCACCTACCCGTCACTGAGGAACAACTACGGGACGGTCGGGCTTTACAACTTCGCGGTCGCTCATCGTGATGTTCCGGTCGACCTCGTCGACGCGATCTTAGAGGCGGTCTTCGCGAACCATGACGAGTTGGTTGAAGTCCACTCGGCCGCGGCTGAGACGGTGCCGGGGAACTTCACCCGCAATACCTTTCTCCCGTTTCACGACGGAGCGAGCCGCTGGTATCAGAACAAAGGTGTTCTCGGCGTCATCCGAGGTGATTGAGCAGATTTGTGAGGAAGTGAAAGTACACTATGCGTCATGTGATAGCGCAAAGGCGTGTTCTATCGACTAGATTGATGCTGCTCTGTCCATCTCGAAAAAGATCCCGTGACGGGGCCTCCAGCCTGCAATCGGATTATTATTTGGTGAGTCAGAGCAACTTTTGCGAAAGCTCTTCGTGAGTGGCCCGCATTCTTTAGTACCTGTTGGCCCCAGCAGCTCAGGATATTCTACCCGCCGCCAATCCCCTCAGTCACCTTGCCCGTGCCTCCGCAGGTGGCGCAGGGCGCGGAGCCGATTTGGCCCGAGCCTTTGCATTCAGGGCAGACATCCTCACCCGTCCCTGGGGTACCGGGTTCAGCCACATCTCCGGGGCTCAGTTTTGGCTTATCTTGCGTGGTCGGCTGATCCTGAGGCTTGGCCATCACTGTGCTCCCGTTTGCTGTGAACTGTCGGACTAACGCGTCAGTATTGCACGAGTTCATCAACCTGAGGCCCTGCAGGAGCGGCACAAGGTGGCTTTTTCGCGTGAACTTAATAGGCTCAGCTCACATGAACCTGTCCAGCGCGCTGGTGCGTTGTCTAATAGTCGCGCATCCGTTGTTGATGCAGGGGAAACATCAATCGCGGAGTTCTCTTTCACCCACCTCGCTCTGTAACTGCGGGATGGCAGAGCAGGAATGGGCACCTCGAGGCCACCGCGGGAAAGACTGTTTCAAGACACAAAGACACTTTGGAGGAAGCTGATGGCCGGCGACGACACTCACGAGACACAAACGCAGATGAACAGCAACGTGCCCGGGCCCGATGTGATGCTGAGACTTTGGGCCTCGTGGATGGACCAGATGTCCACCTCGGTGCAGGCGCCTGCAGAGAAGGATCGGTCGTGGTGGGAGATGACGGTCGGCAACCCCGCTTCAGGAATCCTCACCGGTGCGGCCAAGCAGTTCCAGGAGAGTCTGTCGAAGAATCCGACACTGCGTTCCATCGATCAGGTGTGGAACGCCAATCCATTGCGAGAGGTCGTCCCTGTCGATTGGGCTGAAATTACCCGGGCGTTGCGGATTGTCTGGCTCCGCTCTCTCGGGAAACCCAGGGCGGCCCAGGCCGTGGTGGACTTCAACCAGGACCTGTGGCGCTCGGCGTTGCAGATCTGGCAGGAGGCCGGACAGCGCTGGCTGGGCCTGGCAGGCCTTTCGTCGGACGATGGGCAGTCTGCTCGCTCGCCGGACAAGCGATTCGCCGCACCCGAGTGGCACACGAACCCCGCTTATCGCACCCTCAAGGAGGTCTACCTTCTCGCGTCGGACTGGCTGCTGAAGCAGTCCGACGCGGACGACGACCTGGATGAGGCCGAGCGGCAGCGCATCAACTTCCATCTGCGCCAGTTCGTGGACGCCATGAGCCCGACCCTGATGCTGATGTCGAACCCGACCGCCCTTCACAAGGCGATTGAAACGGGCGGGGCCAGCGTGGTCGCCGGCGCCCGCAATCTGATGACCGACCTCAATGCGGGCCGTCTGACCATGGTCGACGCGGAGGCTTTCGCTCCCGGGCGCAACCTTGCCCTCACGCCCGGGAACGTGGTCTACCGCAATCGCCTGATCGAGCTGATCCAGTACGCGCCCACAACGGAGGAGGTTCACACGACCCCGCTGCTGATCCTGGGGCCCTGGATCAACAAGTACTACATCCTCGACATGCAACCCAAGAACAGCATGATGCGGTACCTGGTTGAGCAAGGATTCACCGTGTTCGTGGTGTCCTGGAAGAACCCGGATGCGTCGATGGATGAGATTGGCATCGAGGATTACATGGACCTCGGCCCCCTCGCGGCCAGCGACGTCATTCGCGAGATCACCGGAAGCCCCACCGTCAACGTGATGGGGTATTGCATCGGCGGAACTCTGCTGACCATGACGCTGGCCGCCCTCGCGGCCAAGGGTGACAAGCGCTTCAACGCGGCCAGCTTCATGGTCTCGCTGCAGGACTTCTCGCGGGTGGGTGACACGGCGGTCTTCATGGATGAGCCGGCGATCGACCTGATCGAGCAGCAGATGATGGAGCGCGGCTATCTCGATAGCCGCGAGATGTCCAACATGTTCAACCTGCTGCGCTCGAACGACCTGATCTGGGCCAACGTAGTCAACAACTACCTCTTGGGCAACAAGCCGCCCGCGTTTGATCTCCTGTACTGGAACAGCGACGGCACCCGCATGACCCGGGCGGCCCATGGCTGGTATCTGCGCAACACATATGTTGAAAACAATCTGATCGAGCCGGGTAAGATCACGCTCAAGGGCGAAGCGATCGATCTCGGCCGCATTCGTCAGGACACTTACGCGGTGGGCGCGGAGAAGGATCACATCGTGCCCTGGGACGCCGCCTGGCGCGTCACACAACTGTTTGGCGGTGACGTGCGGTTCGTGCGTGCCTCCAGCGGTCATATCGCAGGGATCGTCAATCCTCCCGGTGGTAAAGGCGCCTACTGGACCAACGAGGCCGGTGATGCGCCGACCACCACCCCCGAGCAGTGGCTGCAGAGTGCAACGCGCCACGAGGGCAGCTGGTGGCCGGATTGGGCGGCGTGGCTTTCGGCGCGCTCGGGCCCGAAAGGTGCGCCGCCCCGGATCGGCAGCTCAAAACATCCGCCATTGGAGGATGCACCTGGTACTTATGTCCTGGAAAAATAGGTTGGCTGAGATCAATCGGAATGTCGATCGCGCAGCGTGATCCTGCCCGATTGACTTCACTCGGGATCGGCAGCCAATCGGTCGATGCTGGAGCAAGATGTCAGATGAAGATCACTATGGATGTTGAGTGCACGCCGGAAGAGGCGCGGGCTTTTCTGGGGCTCCCGGACGTGAAGCCCATGCAAGAGCAGCTCATGCGAGAGGTGCAGGACCGCATGACCGCGAACATTCGAGCTATGGAGCCTGAAGCCATGTTGAGAACCTGGCTGCCGGCCACCCTCAAAGGGTTTGAGCAGATGCAGGAGATTTTTATGTCGCAAATGACCGGGACAAAGCGCGAGTAAGTGGAAGAGGATTGATCAACTGCTTACAGTCGACGCCTTCATTGGCTGACGATTCCATGATGGGACGAGACCGAAATGCCGCATGCAACCGCCCGGTGACTAGGATCTTAGCATAAAGGCTAGCGTAGCACCACATGAGGCCGGACTGCTCTCATGAGATGGTCGTGGCGCTCTCAGCCGCCACCGCGAGATCGCATGTCGCGACCAGCTGACAGCCTACCGCCATGCCATGCCATGCCATGCACACGGGCGATGACCGGCACCGGCAGATTGACGATGCTTTGCATGGCTCGGCTGCATCTCGAGAATAGGGCTTCATAGTAATCCTGGCGAGGATTGGCGCGCATCTGCTTGAGATCATGGCCAGCACAAAAGGCTTTGCCGGCCGTAGCGAGAACGACGCAGCGGACGCTTTCGTCGCTGGTGATGTTATCGAACGCCGATTGCAGCGCCGCCAGCATCTCCTCAGACGACGCATTGAAGTGGACTGGACGGTTAAGAGTCAGAGTACTCCGTCCAGATCTTCCTGCAACAGGATGTCCTCGTTGGCGGCGGCAGGGATCAAGCTCATAACAATCTCCTCCGGTTAGCCTGAGATGGATATTCGAGGCATTCGGTATCTGTCTCAAGAGAATGTCCGATAATCCCTACATACTTGTCCGACATTGGCAGGATGTTGACTTTCAAATCCCCCGACGAGAGCCGTCAGTAGCGGACGGCTTAAGCGGTTGCACATTCAGACGAGGCAACAGGAAGGTCCGCTGCTGGCGCCAATCCTCAGCCAAATCAGCAATGAGGTGAACGATGCGGAGCGATAGGGCGTCAGAGTACGAACCTAGGATGCCTGGCAAGGCCTGCCGCAAGGGCGCGAGCCCCTGCCGCACGGTGATGCCGCGCTCGAGAAGGAAGCCGCGGATCTGGTTGGTCACGCCCGTGCGCTGGCTGACCAGACGCGAGCGCACCCGATGCAAGGCCAAGAGGTCCATCTGCTCGGGCGTCTTGATCGCCAAGAACGACATGGTGGGCCGCTGCACCGCCTCCGCAATGGCTTCCGCGTCGCGATAATCGTTCTTGTGGCCCTTGAGGAAAGGCTTGACGTACTGAGCCGGGATCAGGCGAACGTCATGACCCAGCGCTTGCAGTTGTCGGCCGATATGGTGGGCGCCGGCGCAGGCCTCCATGCCGATCAGGCACGGCGGGATGTTGGCCAGCCGCTGGGTGAGCTGGGCGCGGGAGAGCTTGATCCGCAGCACGATGGCGCCGCGCTCGTCCTGCCCGATGAGATGAAACGTGTTCTTGCCCAGATCGATGCCCAGGGTGGCGATCGCAGCGAAAGAAGAAGACCGTGACATGAGACGTGCTCCTTGCGTGGCTCGAAGCCCCACAGCTTACGAACAAGCGGGGCAGGAGCACGGCCGGACCATCCCATTAGCAGACCTTCCGCATAGAGAGCACGGGGCCTTTGGGACCCAAACCCGCCACAGGACTTTCATCGGCCGGCAGAGACACCTAAGGAATGAGCCACAGGATAGAGAAGAGGATCGAGAGCCCGGCCGTCACCCACCCAATCCTAAGCCAGTACCTGAAGTCCCATTCCCTCAAGTAGGGCACGTCACCATTGTCGGGAGCCAGCGGGGTCTTCAGCGCGTCCTGGAACTGCCTCCATGCGTGCCACGCGATTGTCGTGGCCACAACGGACAACCCGCCAAAGGCAAGAGCAAGGTACCAGAGCCGATCATCGAGAGCGCTGAATGTCACGCGAAACTCCGTGGAAGCAAACTGAGTCATCAACCTATCAGATCGGGCTTAGGTGCGGCCTCGCCAGTGTCCAGTCGCGGCATTGGAAGAGGCCATATGGCTGATCGGTCCCGACGGTCCATCTGCGGCGAGAGCCTCGTGCAGAGGCCATCCGTTTCGCACCTGCTTGGGTGCGACCCTCGCGCTGCGGCACATCACTCATTTTCGTTGGGGATGTTCAGCACGTGGCCGCAGGCCTTGCAGTGGACGGCGTCAAGCTCGTGGCGTTGCAGCCCGCATTGGGGGCACGGGAAGAGCACCTTGCCGCCGGGACGGAACACAGCCTGCGCCAAGCGGAGAAACAGTGTGATCCCGACGAGCATCATGAGGATCGAGAGCACTTCACCGCTGGTGCTGCCCATCAGCGTGACATCCCCAAAGCCCGTGGTGGAGAGCGTCGCCATCGTGAAGTAGAGCGCATCAATATAGTCTTCGATCTTCGGATTGATCTCACGCTGGCTGACGTAGACCAGCGCGGAGATCATGAACACGAAGACAGCGAGGTTCAGGGCAGCGTGGATCACTTCCTCGTTCCGGCGCACGGCGGCAAAGCGCCTCTTGAGCTGGCCGAGCACGTTGTAGGACCGCACGAGCCGGACCGTACGGAGAATCCGCAGAAAGCCGAGGTTGACCCCAAGCGCCGAGACGAACAGTGAGGCGATCACCACAAGGTCGACCAGCGCAGCGCCATTGTCGAGGTAGGCCATGGGGTGGCGGTGAGCGAGCATCCGACCGAGAAACTCGAGGCCGAGAAGGACCCCGAGCAGCAGATCCACCACCCGCAGCCACGTCGCGTCGGCGACAAAGGTGGTGGCCACAAAGTAGGTGATCGCGGCGAGGTCAATGGCAAGGAGACCCGCTTGGAAGGCAACTGCCGCCGGACGGTGGCCATAGAACAGGCGCCGCAGTTGCACACGAAGCCGCCCCAGCGTACTCGACCGCGCCTGCATTGGCGCTAACGCTTGGCTGACCGTGCTGCGGGCGCGGAGCGCCTGGCATGAGTTGTAATGGAGATTGTCCCTACCAGCTTGGCCATGTCCTCCCCGTCTGCCGTGGCGGCTGTTCCCTGAACTGAGAAATCATAGAAGCGCCGACGGTCAAAGGGAATGGCGGTGTAACGGTTCCACGAAGGCTTCCACCTGTGTAGAGCATTATCGGTGAAACCGGGAATTCTCCGGCCCGTTAGGAATGTCTGGTGTTCCTGCCTTTCGCGGACATTTGGTCTACTTCCGCCTCGTGCCAGAGAACGAACCCGCTCGCGCGGGAGGGCGCGCGTTTGAAGGTTGAAGCTGAGCCTCTAGCGTCATTGAGGCTGTGATCGATCAGAGGTGACGGACGCTGCTCCGCCTCCGAGCATGAAGGGTCAACCTTCAGCTTGAGAGGAGCCTCCCATGACCGTCCACCCGTCGTCTCCGGCCGGCAGCGCCTTGCGCCAGCGCATGATCGAGGACATGACCGTGCGCGGCTTCACCGAGAAGACGCAGCACGACTACATCCGACATGTGAAGACCTTCGCCGCCTTCCTCGGTCGCTCTCCCGACAGGGCCACCGCCGAGGACCTGCGCCGGTTCCAGTTGCACCAGACCTGGGCGGGCATGCAGCCTCCAGCCATCAACAGCGCCGTCTCGGCGCTGCGCTTCCTCTTCACCGTGACGCTGGACCGACCCGATCTCGCCCGCCGTCTCACGCTCGTCCGCCAGCCGCGCACGCTGCCGCTGGTGCTGAGGATCGAGGAGGTCACGCGACTGCTCGAAGCGGCGCCGGGTCCGAAGTACAAGGCTGCGCTCGGCACAGCCTATGGCGCCGGACTGCGCGTCTCCGAGATCGTGTCGCTCAAGGTGAGCGACATCGACAGCACCCGCATGCTGATCCGGGTCGAGCAGGGCAAGGGCCGCAAGGACCGCCATGCCATGCTGTCGCCGCACCTGCTCGAGCTCCTGCGCGCCTGGTGGCGGGAGGGAAGCCGCCGCGGCCTGATGCTGCCGCAGGGCTGGCTGTTCCCGGGCCGCAATCCGGTCACGCCGCTGTCGACCCGCCAGATGAACCGCGCCGTCCACGCCGCGGCCCAAGCCGCCGGGATCCGCAAGCGGGTGACGCCGCACACGCTGCGCCACAGCTTCGCCACGCATCTGCTGGAGCAGGACATCGACATCCGCGTCATCCAGGTCCTGCTCGGCCATGCCAAGCTCGAGACCACCGCGCTCTATGCCCGCGTCGCCATCACGACGATCCGCACTGTCATGAGCCCCCTCGACCGGATCTGGTTTCACCACCGACGAGATGCCGTCACCGTTCCGGAACGGTCGAAGCGGCGCGATATTGCGGAGGAACACGTGATCGCTCGGGCAGGTCGAAGGGCGGCACGCGAGGTAGGCGGCGATCGCATCCCCAACGTCTTGCGGAAGCGGCAGTCGCACCTCGTAGCGCGACTTGCCCGAGACCCTCAGCGAGCCCGTTTCCCACTCGATGTCGTCGAGGCGGAGTTGCGCCACGTCGCCGGCCCGCAGCCCGAGGCGCACCAAGAGCAGGACGATCGCGCGATCACGCCGGCGCGCAACGACTTCGCCATCACATGCGGCGATCAACCGGTTCACCTGCTCCGCCGCCAGATATCGCGGCAAGTTAGCAAGCCGCCAATGGGCATAGCCAGGAATGACATCGGCGAGACCTGCTCGGCAGCGGCCTTCGACAGCAAGATACCGCAAGAACGCGCGCAGGCTGGTCGTCAACTTCGCGATGGTTCCATTGCCGCAATGGCTCGCGCGGTTCAGGACAAAGCTGCGAAGAGCGGCTGGTTCCCACCTTTCTGGATCGTCCCCGAGCGCCGCCATCAAGTGGGCGGCGTCGCGGGCGTAGAGCTTGATGGTGGGATCGGACGCCCCGCGGTGCTTGCGCAGCCAGACTTTGAAGTGAGCCACCGGGCGCGGCTCGACACGCCGCCCTGCGGCAGCAGCGGACTGGCAGATGCCAATTTCGACAAGGTGCTGGCGAAAGAGCCTGGCGCCAAAAATGGTGTGGTGGTTGTGGCGCCCTCCCATGGCACGCGGGCATCGACAAGTGCGCAAGTGCTCGCTGAACAGCGCCAGATCAATGTCGCTGGGCATTTGCCGAGCCACGACATGGCCGAGGTGAGCTGCCGCCCGCAAATATCGCACGGCCGTGCAGGCGCTATAGCCCTGCCGCACGAGCGCGGCTGCGAAACCGTCAAGGTGTGGTCCGCTTGGGCCGCTCCGCAGATGCCCCAGCAGCTTCGAGCCTGAGAAGTACGTCTCCAACATGGTCGTCTCCGTTTGTGACCGGCAATCGGTGGCCGAGCCGACGGAGGCGCAGGACTGCGCTGTTATGGAGACAAAAAGCGCTGCAATTCACCGACAAATGTCGATCTCGGCACGCCAGCTCCCCATTACTGGATCTGCCCATAAGGCAGGTAATGGGTGACGCCCATTACCTGCCGCAACCGGCACTGCCCCAAGATCCTATGGGCTGGTGGATAGCAACCTGCCGTCAGGCAGAATGGCGGTGCTAAACCCACCCATTCTGGAGACGACAATGCAACAGCTTGCAAATCAGCCGGAACAGGCCGCTATCCGCATTGATCTTGGCGCGATCTTTGTTTCGCTGGAGCTGTCTCGATCAAATTGGCTGATTACTTCACTGTCGCCGGGTGCCGGGGAGAAGATGTCCAAGCATTCTCTGCGAGGCGGGGACGTTGCAGGCCTCCTGAGGCTGTTTGCGACGCTCCAGGAAAAGACGCGAGCCCGAACCGGTGAGTGGTTCCGGATTATTGTCATCCAGGAAGCTGGATTAGACGGCTTTTGGATCCATCGGGTGCTTCAGGCCGAAGCAATCGAGAGCCACGTGGTCGACGCCGCCTCGATCCTGGTGTCACGGCGCCGCCGGCGGGCAAAGACCGATAAGATCGACGGCGAGACCCTGGTGCGGACCTTGCTGGCCTACAAGCGCGGCGAGCCGCGGGTCTGCTCCATGGTCAAGCCACCGAGCCCTGAGGAAGAGGATCGCCGCCGAATCTGTCGGGAGCGCAAAACGCTGATCGCCGAGCGGGTGGAGCACGTCAATCGGATCAAAGGGCTGCTGTTCGCCCAGGGTGTCGGTGACTACGAGCCGCTGCGTCGCGACCGACGCGCCAGCCTCGAGGATCTGCGGACGGGTGATGGTCGCGCCTTACCTTTCCACCTGAAGGCACAGATTGTGCGTGAGCTCGACCGGCTTGAGCTGATCTTGGAGCAGTTGCAAAAGGTCGAGGCGGCGCGCGACCAACTGCTGTTGGATCGGGCCGAGATGAACGACTTGGCGCCGGTGGTGCGATTACTGCAACTGAAAGGAGTGGGCGCGGAGTTCGCCAACGTACTCTGGTCTGAAGGTCTTTATCGTCACTTCGATAATCGAAGGCAGCTTGCGGCGTACGCCGGGCTTGCGCCGACGCCCTGGAAGAGCGGGTCTATCGATTCCGAGCAGGGCGTCTCAAAAGCGGGCAATCCGCGGCTGAGAGGAACGATGGTGCAGATGGCCTGGCTTCGGCTGCGGCACCAACCAAACTCGGCCCTCAGCCAGTGGTTCAAACAGCGGGTCGAGTGCAACGGCGGGCGCCTGCGGAAATCGCTGATCGTTGCCTTGGCCCGTAAACTGCTGGTCGCCCTGTGGCAGTATGCGACGGCCGGCGTGGTGATGGAGGGTGCCGCCCTGAAGCCAGCCTGACCTGAAGCTCACCAAACGTCTTTCGTCATCTGACGGGGCCTGATCAGCCCCGGCGGATCCAGGTGGACGAACCGGCCTGGCATATGGTCTCAACAACCGCCCCCAAGAATGGTCACGTCCTCCTGAGCCTAGCCGCCGTATGCGGGATAAGGGTGCAGCCGCCCCGGAGCGGCGACCGTATGTGAGTTTGAATCGAGCCAGAAAGGCTCGAATTGGAAATAGGCTCAGCCTCGGATCCATAACAACACGAGGAGATAATCCATGAACCCGTAAGCCGCACAATCCGGTTGACGCGAGTTCGCCCATGTGAGTGTCAGGGCGCCGCGGCCCGGGACTGGCTTGCCGCGCGCCAAGCCGATCTGCTGCCGGTCGGCTACTTCCACGTCGTGTTCACGCTGCCAGCCAGGATGGCCGACATCGCCTGGCAGAACAAGGCCGTGATCTATGATCTGCTCTTCCGCGCCGCCTCCGAGACGATGCTGACCATCGCCGCCGATCCAAGGCATCTTGGTGCCCGCATCGGCCTCACCGCCGTGCTCCATACGTGGGGCTCGGCCATGACCCACCACCCGCATGTCCACATGATCGTGCCCGGCGGCGGCATCTCGCTCGATGGCAAGCGGTGGGTGGCGTGCCGGCCCGGCTTCCTCCTGCCCGTGCGCGTTCTCTCGCGGCTGTTTCGGCGGCTGTTCCTGTCAAAGCTCGCCGACGCCCATGCGGCCGGGCATCTCCAGTTCTTCGGTGATCATGAGGGCCTCAGCGACCGCCGCGCCTTTGCCACCTTCCTGGCGCCCCTGCGCCGGAAGAACTGGTTCGTCTACGCCAAGCCTCCCTTCGCAGGACCTGAGGCTGTGCTGGCCTATCTGTCGCGCTACACCCACCGCGTCGCCATCTCCAACTCTCGGCTGATCTCGCTCGACGAGAGAGGTGTCACCTTCCGCTGCAAGGACTATCGCCGCAACGGCACTGAGCGCTACCAGGTCATGACGCTCGATGCGGGCGAGTTCATCCGGCGTTTTCTGCTCCACGTGCTGCCCAAGGGCTTCCATCGCATTCGCCATTACGGCCTTCTCGCCAGCGCCGGCCGCAAAGCGAATATCCTGCGCGCCCGCGCCTTGCTCGCCGCGCCGGAGCCTGAGGCGGACTGCGGTGGCACAGATAATGCGGGCACTGCTGCGCCGACGGACCCGAAGCCGCGATGCCCCTGCTGCGGCAGCCGCATGATCGTCCTTGAGACATTCGCGCGTGGCCCCCATGCCCGTGCGCCGCCTGGGACGCAAACGCCATGAGCTCGAACCCCTCACCGGATTGCACCGCTGCCGAGCAAGCTCACCATCGGCGGCCGGAGCGCTTCGTGCCGTTGAGGTCGCGGGCCTCAGCCGCACGACCCACAACACTGCAATCATCCGCTCTTCGACGGCCGCCTCGCACCCTCTGCAGGCCTCACGTGCCCTGTCCACCGGCCGAAGACTTGCGTCCACCTCGCCAAACGCGTTTATCCGGTCACAGCGGGCCAAGCGGAATCGTCAAATCCCCATAGACCCGGAACCTGCGATCGTCATCCCGCGGGTTCGTTCCCTGGAGGCTTTCGGACGCCGGCCCCGGTGCATCTGGCTGCGCCTGTGATGGCCGGCATCCGAAACCCTACACAAAAGGCGACATACGCGGTTCGGCACTAGGTACCTACGAGGTCAATGCCAGCTTAATCTTGTGAGCCGACGATCCGTGCACAATTGATGCCAAGTCAGTATCTTTAATTGCGAGGCTTACCACTATTCGGTCTCCTCAGACCAGCATCCCAGACTGGCTCACTCTCGAAGTCCCCGACAGGGGCGCCGATCAACACCGGTATCTTGCGCGGGCTATAGGAGCCCAGAGACCACACAACGTGAATACCGGTTCAGGCATCCCGTGGTTGTCTCACGCAGCATCGCGGAACGCGGCATTCGGGTGCTCGTGCAGGAAGTGCCGCAGCGTCGAGACAAGCTGCCGAGCATGAGGAACATCGTGCTGCCGAACGGCCGCGCGAATCTCATCCATCACCATGTCGCGGATCTGTTCGCACCCGCTCTGGCTCTGGAGCAGGAAATTGCCAAGCACAGCAGCCGCGGCCTGTGAGACATGCTCGTGCTCGGCCACGACCTGGACCTCCTCGGGCGTGAGATCACAGAAGCCGATCAAATCTTCAAGGGAGATCATGTGCGCCTCCGCTACCACCGAAGGATCACTCAGTTGTACCTGATTATCCGTGGTCTTCAATCTCTGGCCTGCGGCACAGCTGCATGTTTTGTGGCCTTCCTGCTGGTTCTCCAAGCCTCCGTCTGGCGTCCATCCGCGCGCAAAGTCGCAGACCAGCCCTCCGGCCGTGATGGGTTGCGCACCTGTGAGTCAGCCGCGGTTTGAGGCTCATCGCGGGTATCTGGGAGGCTGCTTGCGGCGGATGGCACTTTCACAAGTGCCTCGCCATCGAAGACGATCTCCTCATCCACGTGGCGCGTACCAGCATGGCGAGTGCGAAGCCGCTCAGGGATAATGCCGATGCCCTCCACCTGAACGTGCACCGGATCCCCTATCGTCACCGGAGCGCGGAAGGTCAGCGTCTGAAACGGGTCAACATAGGCGGTCATGCCTCATAGCCGTGGAGCGGTGCGCCAGGGGCACAAAGCTTGGCGGCATGGCCAAGCCCAAAGCAATTGATCATTGGGCCGGGATGAACTCGCTCGGACACGGTCCGTTAAGTCAAGTTTAATATTTTACAGCAGGACTCGTGGTATGATTGACTGGGATCTCGTCCTGCGGTGGGCAGTGACAGCCTGTACTTGAGGCTTCAGAATGGGCCAGGAACAATTTGAGGCAGCACGAACCCTCGGCTTCGAAATCAGGAACCCGCAGCGTTTTGCGCACAACATGGCACGGCTGAGTGAGGAAGCAGGCAAGGCCGCCGCAGTTTTTCTGCACCCCCATGCGATCAATCTGACGCATTTCACCCTGCACGATGATCTCGCTCCAGCTCTCAAGACACTGTCTCAACTCCAACAAGCCTGGCTGCAACAGCCCCACAAGGTATTGGAAGCCCAAGTTGTACTCTGGAATAACTGTTTGGAGTTGTGGCATTCCTCGATGTGCCGGCTCATGGGACTGGAGAACGGCGACGTAAGGCCCCTTGCCGTCTCGCTGCCCGAAGATCCCCGGTTCAAGCATCCGGCTTGGTCAGAAAACCCCTATTTCGATCTGCTGCGGCAATCGTACCTGATCACCTCGCACTGGGCCGAATCCCTGGTCGATACGGCCGAAGATCTCGAACCCCACACCCGGAACAAGGCTCGCTTCTACCTGACGCAGATCATTAATGCGATTGCGCCCTCAAACTGGGTGTTCACGAACCCGGAGCTGCTGCACGAGACCTTCGCGTCCGATGGTGAGAACCTGGTGCGGGGCATGCAGCTCCTGGCCGAAGACATCGAGCGCGGGAGCGGCCACCTCAAGATTCGGCAGACCGACACGACTAAGTTCGAAATCGGCAAGAACCTGGCGATCACCCCCGGCAAGGTCATTTTCCGTAACGAATTGATGGAGCTGATCCAGTACGCTCCGACGACCGAGAAAGTCCTGAAACGGCCCCTTCTGGTCGTGCCACCGTGGATTAACAAGTTCTACATCCTCGACCTCAGCCCGGAGAAGTCGTTTGTCAAATGGGCGGTGGACCAGGGCCAGACGGTGTTCATGATCTCCTGGGTCAACCCCACCAAGGAACTCGCCCACAAGTCCTTTGAGGACTACATGCATGATGGCATTCTGGAGGCGCTGGGCGCGGTCGAGCAGGCCACCGGCGAGCGGGCGATCCATGCGCTCGGCTACTGCGTCGGTGGAACCCTGCTTGCCGCCACGTTGGCCTATCTGGCAGCGACACGGGACACCCGCGTCCAGAGTGCCACCTTCCTCACCACTCAGGTCGACTTCAGCCAGGCCGGCGATTTAAGGATCTTCATGGACGAAGAACAGGTCGCCGCGATCGAGAGGGACATGGCCCGGCACGGGTATCTAGACGGTCACAAGATGGCGGCAGCCTTCAACCTGTTGCGCTCCAACGATCTGATCTGGCCCTACGTCGTCGACGTGTACCTGAAGGGTCAGACGCCGCTGCCTTTGGACCTGCTGTACTGGAACTCCGATTCGACCCGCATTCCCGCAGCGAACCACCGCTTTTATCTGCGGCGTTGCTACATCAACAATGATCTCTCGCAGGGACGCATGAAGATCGGCGGCGTCACCCTCGCCCTCTCGAAGGTGAAGATCCCGATCTTCCACTTGGCGGCGCGGGAGGACCATATCGCACCGGCGCGGTCGGTGTTCTTAGGGGCACGGTTCCTTGGTGGTTCCGTCCGATTTGTCGTTACCGGCTCGGGCCATATTGCCGGGGTTGTGAACCCGCCGACACGGAACCGGTACCAATACTGGACCGACGGGCCGCCCGTGGGAGAGCTCGAGACTTGGCTCGAAGCCGCAGAGGAGCATCCGGGCTCGTGGTGGCCGGACTGGCAGGCCTGGAGCGAGGCACAGGACAGGAGGCAGGTCCTGGCCCGGGAGATCGGCGGCGGTAAGCTCACGCCCATCGAGGATGCGCCCGGCAGTTATGTTCGGGTGAAGAGCTGAGCACCGAGGCACCTGCCGTTGCCACTCATACGATCAGCTTCGTCGTTCAGACGGCTGTCGGCCCGTCTCGATCGCCACAGCTTCCTTCAAACACTCGATCCGCATGCCCCTGGGGCGTCGTCCAAGAGCTTCAAATGGGCGATGCCATAGGGTCGAACGCCCGTGAAGAAGCGAAACGACGACCAGAGAATGTCGTATGGCCAACCCAGCCGCTCCATCACCGGGTGGGTGTCGATCACACGCCAGTGCGGCTCGCCGAGCGACAGCTCCTCCGGGCCCGCCAGACCCCATTTGAACTCGGCCCCGAGCCGGCGCATGGACGAGTTCAGCCACGCCTGTCCCACCATCTGGGCACAGTAGTAGTCGTAGGCGAACTCCACCGGGCCGCCATTTTGTACCTCGGCGAGGTCTCGCGCCAACTGAAAAACCTGCGCGCGCTCAAGATACATCAAGAGACCTTCGGCCACCACGAAAGTCGGGCCTTGCAGATCTCCGAGGATGGAGGTCCAGCCTGCCTCTGCGACTGAGGCGCTCACGAGGCGCCTGCGCGGGTGGGGCGGGAACAGGGTGCGTCGCAACTCCGCGACCGCGGGGAGATCGACATCCAGCCACTGGAGCTGGCCGTTATCAAGGCGCTCGAACTGGGTCGATAGGCCGGACCCGAGGCTGAGCACTTGAGCGTCAGGGTGGTGGTTGAGGAAGTCGCGTAAGAGCTGATCCAAGATCAGACTGCGCTCGACCAAGCCCCGCAGCATCTCGCGATCGGCTTCGAACGGGGTGAGGTCGCAAGCAAGGCGCGCGGCGATCGCTTCGGCAGCCGGGTCAGCAAAGCCCTGGTTGGGAAAAAGGCGGCGAGCGAGCACGCGTGCGGCCAGGGGAATGAGTAAGGTCTGCTCGACGCAGTCCAGATCCGCAGTAGAGCGGCCGGTTTTCGGGCGGATGGTCAACGCCGTGCTCGCTCTCTCGATGGCGGTAGGGGCCGCCTCGGAGAGAACCTTGCTGCCCTGGCGAGCTGCCGCCGGGCATTCGCGCGATCCTGGATATTTAGATCCTGCACTGGCATAGCTTTAGCCTCTGCGGAGGCGAGGCGGGCACGCGTATCGTCCTGTCCCCTTGAAGGTGAGTTCCTGGACCATCAGGGACGAGGGCCACCAGGCTGAGAGTGCGGCCCGCCCGGTTCGGAGATGCCTCTCAGAGCAGTCTCGGCATAATGGCCGTCCTATATCACCGCGACGTCACCCAGCGAGATGATGCCAACGGGGCGCTTGTCCCTGTTCAGGACCGGCAAGCGCCGATCGGAATATATCGCGCCGACGCGGATGCACGGCCGCATGCTCATGGGTCATAGTACGCCTATCGCCCTGCCCCTACAATCTGCCGATGACTGCCCACTGGTCTGCCCCCTGGAGAGTGGTCCTCCATGACGTATGGCTTTTAAGCCGATGGTCCAATCCCCCGATGTAGTGGAAAGAAGACGGTGGTTCTGACCGAGTGGAGGCTGGACGACGAGGATGCGCCAGGGACTTGCCGATTGAGCTGACCCATTCCTGAATCTAGACCTCGGAAGGTCTGTAACGGGTCAGGTACTGCCGCTCAGCTTAAACGTGCCAAGGTCCGCTTCACTCTCCTCTTGCAGAAATTCGGCTAAGGTCAGCCTCGGTAGAGTCGAGGATGGGCGCGGTAGCTTGGGCCATTCGGCAACGCCCCGTTTCCCATCCCCTCTCATCGAACCGGACGTGCGGCGCTACCGCATCCGGCTCTCCGACTGGCTTCACTGCAAGACCCACGGCGGGGCAGTTCGGGGCAAGCGTTCCAGAGCCAGCACACCGCGCTCACCATGGATGACGTCGTAGGTGAACTGTCGGTTGCCGCGCCCCTGCACCTTATGCCGTCTGGCGAGGAAAGCGCGCACGCGCTCGGTGACGTACTGGTCCATCCCGCGGAAGGCCGGACGAGATGTCCCATAGGCGAAGTCGTTCGACCAGCCGCGCAGGGACCTGTTCAGCCTATCGCGCACTTCTTCCCATGGTTCAGTGTGGCCGGGCGTCAGCAGGTTGGCGACCTTCGTCTTGAGCCGTTGCACACTCTTCTTGGACGGGCTCGCACCCAGATACCGTCGGCCGTTCGCCTTGTAATAGTGAGGCCCGAACGAGTAGCCGAGGAAGTCGAAGCGCTCCTGGCGGGCATCCTTCAGCGAGGTCTTGGCCTCGTTGATGCTCAACCCAAGCCGTGTCATCACGGCCTTCGTCCACGTCAGCGCCTCAGCCGCACGACCGCGGCTGAGGATGACGAAGTCGTCGGCATACGAGACGACATGGGCTCGGAACGTTTCGCCGCATCCGGTCAACCGCCAATGCTTCAGGAACCGGTTCATGTAGATGTTGGCCAGCAGCGGGCTCGCGACGCCGCCCTGGGGCGTGCCTCGTGAACTGCTCTTGCCACCACTCATGCGTCGGGTTCCGTCAGCATCCCGCTCTTCGATCGGTGCCTTCAGCCACAGCCTGATCAGCCGCAGCACGGAACCGTCTGCAACCCGCCGCGCCACCGATTGAAGGAGCTCGCGGTGCGGGATCGTATCGAAGTAGCGGGACAGGTCAGCATCAACCACATCGGTGTAGCCCCGGCAGATCAGCCGGTGCACTTCCTTGACCGCATCCACCGCCCCACGTGCAGGGCGATAGCCGTAGGCATTGTCCTCGAAGTCGGCCTCGAAGATCGGCTCCAGCACGAGCTTTGCGGCGGTTTTGCACGACCCGATCCCGAACGGTGGGAATGCCGAGCGCTCGCTCGCCGCCATCCGGCTTCGGGATCGTCACCCGCCGCACCGGATCGGGCCGATACGTCTTCGAGACCAGTTCCTCGCGCACCCCCGCCAGCCAGGCCTCTAGGCCCTGCGCCTCGATCTGTTCGAAACTCATCCCGTCCACCCCTGAAGCACCCGCATTGGCGCGGGCCAGCCCGTAGGCGTGACGCAGGAGGTCGTCGCGACAGATCTTGTCGTAGAGCCCATAGAAGCGGAAGGCGGGCTGCGCCTTCGCCTTGCAATAGAGCTTTCTCTGAAGGATCCGGATCTTCTCAGGTGTTGCTAGACTCATCGCCAATCACCCTCACCTCACCATCGTCGAAAGCGCACCAGAAGTCAGGGTCCTTTGCTCCGCCAGCGTTACCCGGCCTCAGCGCTCGTATGACCCTGTCCGACTCCCGCCCTGGCCGGCGTCTTACAACACCGTTGAGGCCGCTACCCTCGCGTAGGACGGGTCTCCCCCGATTACCCGCATCACCCTTCCGACGTGCCGTGCCCACTACCCCGGCGGATCGAGCGGGTGCGTGTGTCGATTGCTTCCCCGCTCGCACGGCCTTCCCCAAATGGCAGGAGGGTCGGCATCCGCATTGTCACTTTCGAGGCCTGCTCAGGCTTCACTCACGTTACGGCCCACCGGATTGCTCAGCCGCCTTACAGCGACCTTTGTCACGAGGCTCCGGCCCGTCCGGTCGCCCGGCCGAACCGCTCGTCAGCTACCAGATCAATCGACAACTCTCTGGGTGGAATCTTCCTCCACTGGTGATCCGCGCCTTCGGGGCGCACTGCCATTTCCAGACCTTCCGCTATGGTGCAGTCCGAGATGGCGTAGCCCCTTGAGTTGGACGAACGAAACTCATGAGGTCCAATCTGGGCCCACCCGTATGGTCGCTCTCAAATCAAAGCCCGCCAGATCACAACGAGGATTGGCGGGCTCTTTGTGCTTACACGGGAGATGGAGCTTTCGGCTTTGGGTGCTCAAGGAAGAAGCGCATCATCTCGCGGCTGGCCTCGGGCCCGTGTGGCTCAGTGTAGGAACCAGTCGCACTTCCACCAGACCAAGCATGACCCGCCCCGTGGAGCACCCAATGCTCAAGCATTGGGTGTCCGCTGTCATCGCACCCGACTGTACGGGTGTAGCCTACTCCCCCTGGAGACTGCCCGCGGCTGACCGTCGTGCGGAGATCCGAGCTCGCCTTCGACTGAGCAATGACCTGATCGCCATTGACGGGGTTAACAGTCGTGTCGCGATCGCCATGGAACACGATGGTCGGCACGAGCTGATTGGTTCCACTATGATGAAGCGTTCCGCCCTGTCGCATGGCAGCGAACGCGGACGGCATGTCACGAGCCGCCCCACACGCTAGCCCGGAGTGCACCCCAACCGCCGCATAGAGGTCTGGGTAAGCCGAGCCCATGATTGCCGCGGCGGCCCCGCCGGCTGAGAGCCCAGCGACATAGATCCGTCCTGGTTCGACCGAGAAGTCGCGCATGATCTGACGCGTGATGCCGGCGATCAGCGAGGGCTCGCCCCGATCCCGCTGCTGATCGCCTGCGTTGAACCAGTTCCAGCACTTGGACACGTTGGCCGACTGGGCCTGTGCCGGATAGGCAACCAGAAACGTCTGCTCCTCGGCCAATTCGTTCATCTGCGTCCCAGCGGCAAAATCGTCCGGCGACTGGGTGCAGCCGTGCAGCATCACCACGAGCGGCACAGGCTGACCCGAGTAGCTGCTTGGGATGTAGACCTTGTAGGCACGGCTTCCCGCCTCATTGGCAAAGGACTTCTCTTCAAACCGGGCTCCCTCCGGCAGCGGGGCCGGCGCGCGGGTCGGGTCAAGCCCGACCAATCCATCGAGACCAAGCGTGGAGCCGGATTGGCCCACACGGTCGAGGAAGCCGCGTAGCGCCTCCGGCACCTGCGGATGGGCCAAGCCTCCGGCAAGACTGTCAAACGCGTTAGAAGGAGGATGCGAGGAGTCGAATTTTGGCGGGGTCCACGCCCCTCCTCCGGAGGATGGGGGCACCATATTGATGATCCGCGAGAAATGCCCCGGTGGGCGCTTGCTTGCATCTCCTGCGGCATCGCTCGGGGCGGTTGACGGATTGGCGCCCGGAAGTTCGCCCCGAAGGACCGCCATGGCTTCGGCGAGCCGGCCTTCGCGGGTGAGGCGGGTTGCCTCGAGCATATCGATATTCGCTTTTGCGTTCATGGTTTCGGTCCTGTGGTTGGGCAAAGCGGGGCCTGCCCCTTCCGTCGGGAAGGGTTGGGCAGGTTCGAAAGTCGGGGAGACGGAGCTACCCGGTGGTCAGCGCATGCGGTCCTTCAGCGCCTCTTTCACGGCCGGACTGGCGTGCAAGGCGCCAAGGACGTGAAGGGAGGCAATCGTCTGCCGCGCCAGCTCGGGCGTGACATCGTTGGCGATGCTGGCAAGACCCAGAACCTGGATGTGCAGCATTTCTCCGGCTGCCTGCACGGCCTCGAGGTCCTGGCGACCGTAGTGGCGCAGGCCGAGGTCGAGCTGGTGCCGGTCCACTGATTTCTTGACGGCGTCGGTATGACGATCAAGCTGGTTTCGAATAGCGGTCCGGATGAAGTCGGTCCGGTTGGAGTAGAAACCCTCCTGCACGAGCAGATCGATGTGGCCAAGGTCGACATAGCCCAGGTTGATCGTAATCTTCTCGCTATCGGAAGCCTTAGGTCGAAGTTCGTGCACGTTGGCCGCCATAGCCGCCCTCTTTTCACCATCTATATGGATGGTATCTGGATGGCGGGCGTCGCAAGTTCAAGACCCAGTATCGTCTTTCCCTGATTTCAGCCTGCTGCTTCGCGTCTATGTCACAGGACAGCTATCCGGATTGGGAGCACGGGCCTCAAAGGAGCCCGGAGACCAGTCTCGGGGTTAATGTGGAAAGGCCTGGAAACGTCCCTTCACACAGCAAGAACCTGCCGACCTGATACCCTTCTGGACCTCAACGGTGCCCCATGAACGAACACGGCGAAGATTGGCGCTCCAAGCTCGAAGAGGAGGCCGCTCCCGGTGTGCAACCGGACGATCTCAACCGCGCCCATGAGCCCGGTCGGGGACGGGAGGCGAATACCCCCGGGGAGATCCCGGCCCGCGGGTGGAAGGACATTCTCTGGCGTGTGCTCTGGGGGATCTCGGAAGATCGTATCCTGTCGACCTCGGGCGGGGTTGCTTTCTTTGCCCTGCTGGCGGTCTTCCCGGCGATTGCCACCATCGTGTCACTCTACGGGCTCTTTGCCGACACCAGCACGATCAGGGGCCACCTGTCCCTACTGGCGGGCATTTTGCCCGGCGGGGTGCTGGAGCTCATCGGGGAGCAGATCTCCCTGATCGCCACCCAGGGCAATGATACGCTCAGCGTCGCCTTCATTATCGGCTTTCTAGTGGCACTCTGGAGCGCGAACTCGGGGGTTGCGGCCCTTTTCGATGCCCTCAACGTGGTCTACGGCGAGAAGGAGAAGCGGAGCCTGTTGCGCTTTTACGCGACCACATTCCTGCTCACCCTGGGCATGATCGGCTTCATCATCCTGGCCATCAGTGTGGTGGTGGTCGCACCTGTCGCTCTCACCTTTGTAGGCTTCGTGACGCCGGCCGAACGGCTCCTGGCCATCCTGCGCTGGCCGCTTCTTCTCGCGGTGGTGGGCGTGTGGCTGGCCGTCATCTATCGCTACGGCCCGAGCCGCCGTGATCCGAAGTGGCGCTGGGTGACCTGGGGCAGTGTCACGGCGGCCGTGCTCTGGCTCGCCGCTTCGATGCTGTTTTCCTGGTACGTGGCCAACTTCGACAGCTATAACAAGACCTACGGTTCGCTGGGTGCCGGCGTTGGCTTCATGGTGTGGATCTGGCTGTCGGTGGTGATCGTCCTGCTTGGGGCCGACCTCAATGCCGAGATGGAGCACCAGACGGCTCGCGACAGCACTGAAGGGACGCCGAGGCCGCTAGGTACCCGCGGCGCCAACATGGCGGATCATGTTGGTGCGTCGCACGTCTGACGCGGGAGGAAACGCCGTTGCCAGAGACGCCCCCAAGCCGTTGCCGCGCCCCTGGTCAAGACGCCTGATAAAGCCAGAGCTTGTGCTGAACAAACCCTAAGCAGCGATTCGGTGGTTGGCCAACGGATGGCGACTTCGCTCGCAATTGAGCATCGCGACCGCCTCGTGGATGGCATCATCGAGGGTCTCTGGACCCGCGAAAGTCTGGTGAGCAAGATGATGCTGCTTCAGATCGCGCCAGAGCTCTTCGATGGCGTTGAGTTCGGGAGCGTACTTTGGCAGCCATTCGACCGTGAGCCAGGGCGCCCGCTCGGCGAGGGCGGCGCGCGTCGCCTTGCTGGTGTGGATCGGGCCATTATCGAGGACGAGCACGATCGGCTTCGTCGCACGAGCGGACGTTGGGCCATACTGCGTGTCGATCTGGTCCAGCAGCGCGATGAAATCGGCACTGCGCTTGCTCCGGCTGGTGCGCACGATCAGGTCCCGCGGGGCCCAGTCGAGCAGACCGAGCATCGCCACCTTGGCGGCTTGGCCGGGCGCTGGAATGCGCAGATCCGCGCCCTTCTTGGCCCAAGCATGGGCGAGATAGGGGTGGGTGAGCGCTTCGGATTCATCCCCGAACAAGAGCACGATATCGCCCGCCTCGGCCTGCGCCTTCAGGAGCTTGCGGCGCAGGCCAGCGCGGTCCACGGCGTCTGCATCCTGGCGGCCCTTCAGGGTATGGCGCGGCCGGCGCCAGCGGAAATCCCCTTTTGGCGCAACACGACCGAGAGCCGTGAGCGCGAGATGCGCACGCCGGAGCGCTTCTCGATCTCGTCGGCCAGCCGCGGCAAGGTCCAATTGGGGCGATTTGCGACCGATCCCGCCAGAACCGCCTCGGCCACCGCGAGCGCCCGCTCGGCCTTGACCGGTGCCGGTCCCGGGGCAACGGATCGCCGCAGCGCGTCGACCCCACCCGTCATGAAAGCGCTGCGCCAGAGCCGCACGGTATCCTCGCGCACGCCGAAGGCCTCGGCGATCCGCGGGCTCGTCCAGCCCGCCAGGGTCAGCAGGAGCGCCCGCGCCCGATCCGCCTCGCCCCGATCGCGCGAGTGGCTGAGAGCCATGAGCTCACGCCGCTGCGCGGCGCTTGCGACAACAGGGGATTTGCCCGCCATGATCCGCATCCCGAACCAAACTATGAGATGGAATCACAGACAGCATCCGTTGGCCACCCCGCTGAAACCTGCTTAGCACGCAAGTTCCAAGGAGTTTGGAGAACGGAACGTTATGGAGTGCAGCGTCACCGAATCTTCCGCTGCGGGTCAAACTGAGTAGTAGCGGATGTCGGTGCGAAGGTCCGCTCATCCCAGTAGTGCGGAAGTACGGCTAAGGTCAGCCTCGTGCAGCTTCTGGACCTTTGAAGCGATAAGCATGGTATGGAGGAGGCAGAGTGACTGCAGTCGACTGGCCATGTTCCGGGACTTAGCCAAGTGATGACGCAAGTCACGGTTTTCGGCGGATCGGGCTTTATCGGTCGGCATCTGGTCGAGCATCTCGCCAGGGCGGGAGCATCCGTACGGGTCGCGACGCGTCATCCTTCCCCAACAGGAGAGCCTCCAAGGTTGGCACGGATCCAACAGGTCGAGGCCGACATTCTCGATGATGTAGCTGTTCAGGCTGCGGTCCACGGGGCTGACACGGTCATCAATCTGGTCGGCATTCTCTCGCCGGCGCAACGGCACACCTTCACGGCCATCCATGAAGACGGGGCTCGCCGGGTGGCCGCCAGCGCCAAGCACTTGGGTGTCAGGCACCTCGTTCATGTGTCGGCGCTTGGGGCCAGCCGCACCGCACCAGCGCTAGCGGACCGCTCCAAGGCAGCCGGCGAAGAGGCGGTGCGCGCCGCGTTCCCCGAGGCGGCAATCGTTCGGCCCAGCCTGGTCTTCGGGTCAGACGACCACTTCTTCAACGGCTTTGCCGCACGGGCGCGACGGCTGCCGGCCTTGCCGCTGATTGGCGGGGGCCAAACCAGGTTTCAGCCCGTTTATGTCGAAGATGTCGTGGCGGGCTTCGCGGCCATTCTGGCGAACCCGGCGAGCCGAGGGAAGATCTATGAGTTCGGAGGTCCCCGGATCTATACCTTCAAAGAGCTGCTTGAGTTTGTCTGTGCCACGATCAGGGCCCGACCGTTGCTGGTGCCCGTGCCGTTCTGGGCGGCTGAGCTGCTCAGCGGGCTGCTGCAAGTGTTTCCCGGTGCACCGCTCACCCACGATCAGGTCCGGCTGCTGAGAACGGACAAGGTGGTCAGCGGCTCCGAGCCAACATTGGGCGATGTGGGGATTGAACCAAAAGCACTCGAGACCATCGTGCCTGAGTATCTCTCGGCCTACCGAAGGTAGAAAGGGGCCGACGCCTGCGCTCCGGCTATGGCAGACCCTGACGAATACGTACATCGCGGCTGACGAGTACGCTGGAGTGCCGTTCTGGCTGTCATAGGGACACGATTCGCGGTAAGCTGTTGGCGATGAGAAGTCATGGAGCAGTCTATGCCGGAGCCCACCACATCTTCGGGGCAGGTGTCATCCTCCCTGCCGGACGACGATCTCGCAATCAGGCAGCGGGTTCGAGACCTGACCAGCCAGGTTCTCGAGCAGGGCCGGGTGGACACCGGGGCCGTCGCAGACATCGTTCGAGCAGTGACTGGTCAAAGGGATGCCCCACCTCACGCGAGCGATGCCGAGGCCCGGGAGGTGTTTGCCGACGCCGTGCGGGAGCTTGACGAGGCACTGCTGAACTCGGCGAACGCGACGCACGCCACGCTCCAGCAACTCGCTGCGCGGGGGAAAGACTTCACCACCAACGATCTGAAGGAAGCACTGGCCAGTCTGAGGAAACTTGAAGAAGATTATGTGGCGGCCGCGGACTGCATTGCCGAGGCGATGAGTGGCAATCTGCGCCGCGAGATGACAGAGCTTGCAGGTCACGCTCAAGCGGTCGGCGCGGAGGCGAGCGCCCGAGCCGCGGGCATCATGGGGGAATTTGCCGGCCGCATGGGGGAAAGCGCGACCTCCGGTCTGCAAACGGTGCGCGGCACGAGCATCCGCATGGCGTTGCTCGCCAGTGGCGTGCTGGCCGGTGTCGCCGACGCGCTGCGCGATCGCGCAGAGACGCGAAAGGGGTAATAGGTTAGTCCGTGTTCACCGCCGTCCGCGATCTGCCGCGCCTGCGCGAGATCAGCTCGGTCCTCATTCGCCACGGACTCGGCGATCTCGTGCGTCGTACCGGCACGGCCACGCTGCTGGAGCGCGCCGGACAAATCCTGCAATGGCGAGAAGCCGGTGACGCCGCCGATCTCGAACCACAGCAGCGGGTGAGACTCGCGTTCGAGGAACTTGGGCCGACCTTCGTCAAACTCGGTCAGATGCTCTCTACCCGAGAGGACCTCCTACCGCCGGCCTGGACGGCTGAACTCGCCCGATTGCACAGCGACGTGCCGCCGGCCCCTTTCGACGAGCTCTTGCCGCAGGTCGAGCAGGCGCTCGGGTCCTCTCCGTTTGAGGTGTTTGCCGACCTGGAGCGCGCTCCCTACGCTGCAGCCTCGATCGCACAGGTGCATCGGGCCAAGCTGGCAAGTGGCACCCCGGTGATCTTGAAGATCCGCCGCCCGGGCATCGTGGCAAAAATCAACGCCGATCTCAGGATCCTCGGGTACCTTGCTCGTCTGGTCGAGCGCGAAATGCCAGAGGCGCGGTGCTACCGACCCATCCAAGTGGTGGACCAATTGCGCCGCTCGCTGGGGCGCGAACTCGATCTGGCGGTCGAGGCCCGCAACATGGAGCGTTTCGGGCGCAACTTCGCCGACGATCCCAACATCCTCGTGCCCCAAGTGTATGGGGCCTGGACGAGCACCGTGATGAATGTGCAGGAGCAAATCGTGGGCATTCGCGGCAACGATCTGGTGGCGATCGAGGCTGCCGGTCTCGATCGAACGGCACTCGCCGCGCGCGGGGCCGACGCCGTGCTCAAAATGATTCTGGTCGATGGGTTCTTCCACGCCGATCCGCATCCGGGCAACGTGATGTTTCTGCCTGGCAACCGCATTGCGCTGATCGACTTTGGCATGGTGGGACGCCTGTCGCCGACGCGCCGAAGCCAAATCGTCGATCTGCTGGCGGGGCTCGCACATCATGACGAGCAGGCCATGCTCGAGGTATTGCTCGACTGGCGCGGCGGTGCCACGGTGGACGAGGTCCGTCTCGCGGCCGATCTCGGCGAGCTCGCCTTCGATTTCGCCGACGTGCCGTTGAAGGATCTCAGGATCGGTGTGTTGCTGCACAGGGTTTCGGCCGTCCTGCGCGAGCACACGATCATGATGCCGGCCGATCTTGCCCTCCTGTTCAAGGCACTCATCAGCCTTGAAGGACTCGGGCGCCAGTACGATCCGGAGTTCCGGTTGATCGAACGCGTCAAGCCGTTCCTCGACCGGGCCCTGCAGGAACGCTATCGGCCAGCGGAGGCCGTGCGACGGGGCAGGGCCACGTTCAGCGACCTTCTTGGCCTTGTCACGTCGATGCCGCGCGACATTGCGCGACTGATCAAAGACGCACGGCAGGGCCGCCTGCGGGTCGAGCTTGACCTCAAGCGTCTTGACAGCTTCGGTGACCGGCTCGACAGCGCAATCGACCGCGTCACGGTCGGCGTCATGACGGCCTCGCTGGTGATCGGTTCCTCGATCGTGATGACAGTCCCAGGCGGGCCAACCCTGTTCGGCCAGCCTCTGCTCACTCTGGTGGGGCTGGTTGGCTATCTGATTGCATTCGTCAATAGCCTCTGGATCATCCTGTCGATCTGGCGATCCGGTCGGCGCTGATAACCGAGGCTTGCATGGGGCCGGACATCGTAAATTCTCGAACTGATAACAAGCCGCACGGCTAGCGCATCGTGCGGAACCGAGGGTCCGGGTCAGCGAATAAGGGGATCGGTTTCCCCGTTCAAAACGATGCGCCATCAGACGCTCTAATGAGTAGCCGCTATGTGGCGACCGTTCTTCCCACCCTCGCTTCACTTGGCGCTACGTTCCTAACAAGGTCCGCTCCGGGTCTTGGTCGTCGTCTAATCGCTCATTTGAACGCAAGCCCTTTTTGGTGCCGAGGCTGTGGTTTGCCGGGAGCAGTGTCGTCTTCGCGGTCGACAGTAGTCGGCGCATGATGGGCTTCGCAGGAGGAACCTTCCAAGGTGTAAAACGCACGCTTCAGGCCTATAGGCTTGCCGGTGCACCAACCAAGGCGGAATGGTTCGTCCACGTTCCGGCAGGGACGCCTCAGCACGCCTCAGAACAGGCGCATCGGAGTTTTGGGTGGGTCAGGCGATAGCATTGCCTGCCCGAGTGAACGGCTCGCCGGATTTGAGCATCGCGTGCATGACGACGGCGAGCTTCCTCGCCACCGCAACGGCTACCCGTTTGAAGCCGATTCTCTCCCGCACCTGCAACCCCCATTGGCGCAGATAACTGTCGGCATGTGTGCGCGTCAGGATCACGGTTGCGGCTTCATGGAGCAGCCCTCTCAGGTGACCATCGCCGCGCCGGGAGATGTGGCCGTCATAGTCGACTTCCCCGGACTGGTAGCGACGGGTCGTCAGGCCCAGCCAGGCCCCGACCGAGCACGACTTCTTGAAGTTCTCCGGATCCTCAATGGCGGCCGTAAACGAGGTGGCGGTGATCGCCCCCACCCCGGGGATCGCCATCAGCCGCTGACAGGCCGCACTCTGCCGGGCGCTGGCGAGAAGCTGGCGCCCCAGGGCTGATGCCCGGCTGCGCACGCTGCGCCAGGCCTCCAGCATCGGCAGGATGATCCAGGCAAGCTCCTCCTGACTTCCGGTTTCCTCTGAGCCTGCGGCTGGTTGAGGAGATCAACGGGTCACGTAAGTCCTGACGGTAAGCGCTTGCCATGCCGTGCCTCCATATCTGGAGACAAGCAGGCCACATCAGCGCTCAGGGTGGAATCCCCGCTGACTCGGAATAACGGGAAGTGGCTCTAGCCTCCTATATCGTGCCGTCGATGAAGTGCATCATCTCAAGCCCCGATCATTAGGGACGACGGTTGCGTTCCGCTAACGGAGACTCACGGCGGCCCATTCCGCGAGGAGCGGCAAGACGCCTGTTGCGGTGCGCAGCGCGGCGCCCTAGATCGCATTCCGTCGTCGAGCCCGTCCGGCCACGATCAGTCCAGCCTTGTCCCGTCTCCATCCGGAATCCCGATGCACGATAGAAACCCACGCCCAGCCGCGACCGACTGCGACTTCCTCTCGGGCGGCTGGGGGATGGGTGCCCGCATGCGCTCGCACGACTGGTCGGGATCGCCTCTGGGAGAGCCCGAGACGTGGCCCCGGCCATTGCGGATGCTCGTGCGGATGATCCTCAATGCCAAGCAGCCAATGTTCATTGCGTGGGGTCCGGATCTCGCCTTCCTCTACAACGACGAATACATCCCGATCCTCGGCGCCAAGCATCCCAACGCGCTCGGGCGCCCCTTCGCCGTGGTCTGGTCCGACATCTGGGAACAAATCAGACCGCTGGTCGACCAGACCCTCTCCGGGCAGGCGAGTTGGCACGAGGATCTGCTGATCCCAATGCAGCGGAACGGCTACCGCGAGGATGCTTGGTTCAGCTTCTCCTACAATCCCATCTGGGACGACGTCGGAGCGGTTGCCGGCCTGTTCTGTGCCGCGACGGAGACAACCGGCAAGGTCCTCGGCCAGCGTGCGCTGCGGGAGAGCGAGGAGCGCGCCCGAGGCGTGCTCGACGGCATGGACGAGGCCTTCATCCTGCTCGATCGGGAGTTCCGCATTCTGCGAATCAACCCGGCCGGGTTGCGGCTGGACATGCGGCCCGAGGCGGAGATCATCGGACGCACCCATTGGGAGGTCTGGCCGAACACCGAGAACTCGCCGTTGGGTAAGTTCTACAAACGGGCCATGGCCGAGCGCGTGCCGGCCACGTTTGAGAACAGGTACACGTGGCCTGACGGGCGGGAGGCCTGGACCGAGATCCGTGCCTATCCGGCTCCTGATGGCCTGGCGGTCTTCTACCGTGACATCACCGAGCGCAAGCATGCGGACGCCCAGCTTCGCGAGGCAGAGGACCACTATCGCCATACGGTCGAGCTGAATCCGCAGGTCACGTGGACTGCCCGCCCTGACGGCCAACTCGATCGTGTCGCCCAGCGTTGGCAGGACTGGACCGGCACCACGGGATTGGGGGAGACCTGGGCGCAGGCGATGCACCCGGACGATCTAGAGCCGTCCCTGATGGCGTGGGCCCACTCTGTCTCGACCGGTGAGCCCTACAATATCGAGCATCGCGCACGCATGCGCGACGGCACCTACCGCTGGATGCACTCGCGCGCCCTTCCCCGGCGCAGTCCGGACGGGGAGATCGTCGAATGGTACGGCAGCACCGAGGATATCTCAGAGCGTCGGTCCAGCCAGGATGCTTTGCGGGAGGAAACCCGCGCTCTGGAGATCCTCAACACGGCCTTGGCCGCCGCAGCGTCGGAGCACGATCTCGAGCGGCTTGTCCAGCGTGTGACGGACGCGGGCGTGGAGCTCACCGGAGCCCAGTTCGGCGCATTCTTCTATAACGTGCAGAACGAAGCCGGTGAGAGCTACATGCTCTACGCCATCTCAGGCGTTCCGCGCGAGTCGTTCTCGAAGTTCCCGATGCCCCGCAACACGAAGGTGTTCGCCCCGACCTTCAACGGTGAGCGCATTGTTCGCTCGGACGACATCACCCAGGATCCGGCCTACGGACACTCGAAACCGCATCGAGGCATGCCAGAAGGGCACCTACCGGTCCGCAGTTACTTGGCTGTGCCTGTGACGTCCCGGTCCGGTGAGGTGATCGGCGGCCTGTTCTTTGGACATGCGGAGGCGGGCGTCTTCCACAAGCGCTCGGAGCGGCTCATATCGGGGCTTGCCGCAGGGGGTGCCGTAGCCATCGACAACGCTCGCCTGTTCCAGAAAGCCCAACGCGAGATCGAGGAACGTCGGCGCGCTGAGGAAGCGCTGCGGCGCCTGAATGGGACCCTGGAGGCCGAGGTCGAGGAGCGCACCAAGGAAAGGGATCAGATCTGGCAGCTCAGCACGGACCTGATGGACGTATGCCGCTCGGACGGAACGTTGGTTGCCGTCAACCCGGCCTGGACGACGATCCTCGGCTGGTCCGAGGCGGAGCTGCTCGCCAGTAACTTTCTTGGGCTCATCCATCCGGACGATGTCGAGAGCACACTCGCGGAGCTTGCCGGTCTTGACCAGGGTGCCCAGACCTTCCGGTTCGAGAACCGCTTCCGCGCCAGGGACGGTGGCTACCGGCTGATCTCGTGGACGGCAGTGCCTAAGGAGGGACTGTTCTACGCCATCGGCCGCGACATCACTGCGGAGCGGGCAGCGGCGGAGGCGCTGCGTCAGACCGAGGAGGCTCTGCGGCAGTCACAGAAGATGGAGGCAGTGGGCCAGCTCACGGGCGGCATCGCGCACGACTTCAACAACCTGCTGACCGGGATCGTGGGTTCCCTCGACATGCTGCGTACGCGCGTCTCGCAGGGGCGCCTCGAGACCGTCGATCGCTACATCACGGCGGCAACGACGTCCGCCAACCGCGCCGCGGCCCTGACGCACCGTCTGCTCGCCTTTGCCCGCCGCCAGCCGCTCGATCCCAGGCCTGTGCAGGCAAACGCACTCGTCGCTTCCCTTGAGGATCTATTCCGGCGCACCGTCGGTGAGGCGGTGACATTGGAGGTCGTGCTGGCGGGAGGCCTCTGGCCGACGCTCTGCGATCCCAATCAACTGGAGAGCGCGCTTCTCAACCTCGTCATCAACGCCCGCGACGCGATGCCGGACGGCGGCAAGCTCACGATCGAGACCTGCAACGCTCACCTGGACGAGGCCTACATCGCGGCGCAGCGGGACGTGAGACCCGGCCAGTACGTCTGCATCTGCGTGACGGACACGGGAACGGGCATGCCGCAGGACGTGATAGAGCGCGCGTTCGATCCGTTCTTCACGACGAAGCCCATTGGTCAGGGAACCGGGCTGGGGCTGTCGATGGTCTACGGGTTCGCCCGCCAGTCGGAGGGCCACGCGAAGATCTACAGCGAGGTGGGTCAAGGCACCACGATCAAGATCTACCTCCCGCGCTACCGCGGCGAAACAGACGCGGAAATCGAGGCGTCGACGCTTGCCGAGGCGCCCCGCGCCGAGTCAGGCGAGACCGTGCTGGTGGTCGAGGACGAGCCGGTGGTGCGCAGCCTGATCATCGAGGTGCTGGAGGACCTCGGCTACCGGACGCTGGAGGCGGCGGACGGACCAGAGGGGCTGAAGATCCTTCAGTCCCGGCGGCGCATCGACCTCCTGATTACTGACGTGGGTCTGCCAGGCCTGAACGGGCGCCAGCTCGCCGACGCCGCCCGGGAACGCCGCCGTGACCTCAAGGTGCTGTTCATTACGGGCTATGCCGAGAATGCCACCCTGGCGGCGGGCTTTTTGGAGCCCGGCATGCAGATGATCACGAAGCCGTTCGCCGTCGATGCGCTTGCGCAAAGGATCCGGTCGATCATCCGGGATGATTGATCCGGATGGAGGAGGGCGGCGCAGTCGGGCGGCGTCGGCCTTCAGCCGAGATATAGGCGTTGAACTTCCGCTGAGGGTCAAGGAGTAACGAACAACAAATGAAATGAAGGTCCGCTCGACTTCTCATGAGCAGACCCAAGCGCTTCTTCCGCCTCGTGCCAGTAGCAGGAAGTCAAACGTGTGTTCTGGAAAGACTGCGATTGGCGCGACCGCGCCCGTTGAACGCGCTGCCCCTTCCCCCAACAAACGGCCAAGGCTATTCCCGCCGAGCCGAGGGCGTGTCATATAGCGTAGCACGCTCCAGCTCGCTGAGCAGGGCCTCGGCCTCTCTAACGTCGGCAGTTTCGAAACCCTCGGTGAACCAGTCGCGAACGTGTGTCAGAAAACCGTGGGCTTTCTCCCCGGCGCCTCGCTCTGCCCACAGGCGTGCGAGCCGCGACGCAGCTCGCAACTCCCACCATTTGGCGGCCTGCGCCCCGGCAATCTCTACCGATTTGCCGAAAGATTCCGCCGCCAAGTCGCCGTCGCGACCAGGCTCTTGCAAAGCAAACTCCCCTTTCAGTCGGTACAGCTCGGCATCAAACCAACGCTCGCCGGTCGAAGTTGCACGCTCGAACGAGTCGTCGAGCACGCGTCGCGCATCTTCAACGTTGCCACTACTAAGGTAAGCCTCAGCCAGAATGGACTCGTAGTACGGCATCATCACCAGGTAACCGGCGTTCACGTCGTGCTCGTAGCAGGATTTGAGGGTCTCGAGGCCTTCGGTTGCATTTCCTTCCGCGATGAGTGCGGCAGCTCGAAAGCCCCGTCCCTTGTTCAACATTGCAGGCATGGCCTTCTCGGACGCGAGAGCAATCAGGCGCTCGCTGTCGCGCCGAAGGGCGAGCCAGTCTTTGCACAAGTGGTAGTAGACGCACGTGTTGACGAGAGCCAACACGATGGCGAAGGGCTGGCGCGTTTTCTCCGCAGTTTCCAGACCCTGCCGGCACTGCCGGTACCCCTGCTCGGGGTAGCCCAGAATGAGCAGCGTCCGGGCAAGGTAGAGGTTCGGTCCGGCGTCGGCGATGTCCGCACCGAGCAGAGGGTCCAGGTCAGGTGCCCTTGTCGAGACCCGCTGCGCCAGGAAAGAGCGTGCGGTGGCAAAATCGCCCATCCAAAGGGCAACGAATCCGGCTGCGTCCGCTCCGATTGGGCCACCCTCGCCGTATGCGCGCGCCGCCGCGCGCATCAGCTCGTTGGCGACTTCGCGCGCGATCGAGCTCCGCGCGATTGTAGTAAAAGAGAAACTCGCCATAGCCGGCCCGGAGGTTCTCGTGCTCCGCTCCCGTTTGCCCTGCCAGGAATCGGGCGCGAGCATAAGCCGTGCCCGTTTCGACCGCCGCCGTGCCCCTAGCCGCCCGGAGCGCATCCCCGAGCGCAAGGCGGAGCCCGAGTTCAAATCGGTTGCGCTCCAAGCCTTCCGGCAGCGTTTCGAGAAGCGAGAGACCGTTATCGAGCTGGCTCAACGCTTCCCTTGTCGCCGAGCGCATGATCGCCGTGCGTGCCGCAGCCTGATAATATGGCACTGCTTGCTCGACGAGCCCGGCCCTGCCGTAGTGGCCGGCGACGAGTTCGGGATGAGCTGTGGCCGTGTCCATGAATCTGTTGACCAGCGCGTCGGCAATCGCGCCGTGCAGTTCCCGGCGGCGCCTTTTGAGGAGCGATTCGTAGGCCGCGTCCTGAATGAGAGCGTGCTTGAAGATGTGTGCCGGGCTGGCCGCGGTGCCGCCGCTCAAGATTAGCTCGGCTCCGATCAGTTCCGAGAGCGCCGTCTCCAGTTCACCGGCAGGCATGTCGCTCACGCTCGCCAGCAGCGCACGATCGAACTCCCGCCCAATCACGGCACCGACTTGCGCGGCATGCCTTGTGGAGGGCGGCAGGCGGTCGAGCCGAGCCATCAGCGCGTCCTGAAGTGTCACGGGAACCGTGACTGCAGGCAGAGATCCCAAAAGGTCGAAGTGATCTCCTGCGTCGACAAGGACGTTGAGATCGCGCATCGCCTTGGTCAATTCCTCGATGAACAGCGGAATGCCGTCGGTGTGCGCGACGATCTCGTTCAAGACTTCCTGCGGAAGACGCTTGCCCGCAACGGCCTCGGCCACTGCGGCCGCCTCAATCGGATCGAGCCGTTCGAGCACGATCCAGTCAACGTGTGCGCCGCTCCAGGCCGGCTTGAACTCCGGCCGGAAAGTGACGAGCAGCAGCACTGGCAATTGGGCGATCCGATCGTTGATCCGATCGACCAGTTCCAGCGTCGTCGGGTCGAGCCATTGTGCGTCCTCGATGACCATGAGCAGCGGATGCCGCGTCGCGAGCCCCTCAACCCAGTTCAGCAGCGCTGCAAATGTCATGGCCTTCCTCTGCTGAGGGGTCAGATCACGTAACGAATGCTGCTCGCCGGTTCGAACGCCGAGCAGATCGGCGATGACAGGGATGGCGCCGCTGGTATCGGACAAAGCCCTTCCCAGAAGAAGCTCGAGCTTCCTGAACTGTGTTTCGTCCGGGTCAATGCGTGCAAACTCCGCGGAGCGCCGGATTTCCGAGATGACGGGCCGTAGCGCCGAGTTCGCGTAGTACGGCGAGGCGTCGAAATGGATTTCCTGGAGCCGGTCCCCTCTCAGTCGATCCCCGAGAAAGCGCACCAGTCTCGATTTTCCGATCCCGGGCTCCCCGGTTACGAGGACAACCTGGCCCATCGTTCGCCTGACCCGCCCCCAGCGCTCGAGCAGCAGATCGATCTCGCGGCCTCGGCCGACGAACGGCGTGAGCATCGTGCCGTGAAGTCCCTCGAACCGACTTTCACTGCGCCCGATGCCGTGGACCCGCCAGAGGGCTACCGAGGAGCCGATCCCCTTGATCGGCTGCCTTCCCATGTCCTCCAGGTCGAAAATCCCTCCGACGAGATGCCGGGTGGTTTCGGAAATCACAACCTGGTCCGGCCCTGCCGCCTGCTGTAGCCGTGCTGCGAGGTTCGGCGTCGCCCCGACGATCTCGTCCGGGCGCTCTGCCTCCCCTTCCCCGAGGCTTCCGATGACCACCAACCCTGTGGCAATGCCGATGCGTGCACGAAGGTGAGGAACCTCTTGCGTCTTGATTCCACCGGCTGCTGCCACAATGCGAAGGGCAGCCTTGACCGCCCGTTCAGCCGCGTCCTCCTGTGCCTTCGGCCAGCCGAAATATGCAAGAATGCCATCGCCCAAGAACTTGGCAACGTGCCCCCCGAAACGGTCCACTTCTTCGGTTACCGCGCTTCGGTAACGCCGCATCACCGCCCGCAGCTCTTCGGGGTCGAGCTGATGGCTTAGCTCGGTCGACCCGACGAGGTCGACGAACATCACCGTGAGCTGCCGCCGCTCTGCCTCTGTCGGGGCGGATAAAGGCAGCGCCGTCTTCAGCGATGCGGATGCGCCAATGGGCGCCGATCTCGAAACCAGGGCCAGTGAGGCAATCGCATCAAGCAGCTTGCGCCGGTGACCGACGGAGGTCACGCCGATTCCCGTCAAATCCTCGGCCGTCAGGTGGGCAAGAACCTCTTCACTAATATCGTTGTCGCGGAAGGCCTTCTCGTATTGTCCCAGGCCGATACCGCGAAGCCAGGTGGCGACGTCCAGGTCCCCCTCCTGTATGAAAGTACAATAATACACCAAAAGCCCATCATGGACACGTGAAAACGGGTCCGACAAGAGTCGATTCGGCCTCAGCCTGAAGGTCCACTTAATAGGACCAGAAATGTCGGGAAATGGCGGCGCAAGAATGTCCTTTCGGAACCGGAACTGATGACCCAAGTCGGCCATCCGCTGCGCAGCGGAAACGTCGCGAGAGGGTCAATGAATGCCGGAGAGCAGGCTCAGTGAAGGTCAGCTTTTCGGCCGGACACAGAAGTCAGGGTAAGGGCTGCCCCGTGCCAATTGGAGACATTCCGGTTACATGAAACGCAAATTCGCAGAAGCGCCTTTATGGAACAGGAGAGGGGCGATCCGCCGCTGCCACCGCCCGAAAGGGTTGTTGCGGGTCCCATGAAACCAACTAGGCTGATCATTATCAGGCAAGGATCTGTCGCCATGGAACGGATTGTGGTGACCCACATACGAGACGACCTCTGCCTGGTCTCGCATCAGGACCAGACCCTGTCGGCCTATACCACCGAGCACGAGGCGCTCTCGGCGGCGTTCGCTTTCGCCTCGCGCTGCATCCAGAACGGCGACAAGACAGTGGTTGTTCTCACGAAAGAGCAAGGCCCCGGACGAGCGTCGCGCAGGCGCGCCGTCGCCGGATGCTTGCTCGATGGTAACTGGTGGCACCACAGCCATCGTTAGAGGAACACGATGATGCAAAGCATGGGGCACAAGTCCAAGGCAAAGCATCGGTGGGATACCCCAAGCCTGATCCTCCTCGGGGGACTCGTGGGCCTGTTCGCCGCCATCATGCATAACTTCTACGCTGCCTTCCGGGACGCAATTCCCGAGGGCAATCCGTTCGTTGACGCAATTCCCGAGGGCAACCCATTCGTTCATGTCGTGTCAGGGGTGGTGATTTACGTACTCGCCGGCGCCCTGGTGCTCGGTGTGATTTCCGCCATCCGTAACTGGCTCATGCAGGATAGGTAAGGTCGCATAATGCCCAGTATGGAAAGATGAGCAGACGGTGCTCAGACGCGGCCGAAGAGTAGGTAGGCCAGCAGGGCGACGATCACGACATTCAGGAGGACGACCACGAGCAGAGTGACACGGATTTTCCGTTCATGTTGGGTCAGTCGGGCGTTGATCGCCTTGAGCTCCCGCTGCTTGGCGAGTTCATCGCGTTCTCGGGGCTTCACCGGTTCTCCTCCAACAGCACAGCCTCATCGACCGGATATAGGAAGATAAACGCAGGCCAAATGTTCCACGCTGCTGCGTCTACACGCGCGCATGAGGCAGCTCAATTTCGCATAATCCCTCGTGTGGAACGCGTTTTGAAGGTTTCAGGAAGTCCTCGCGGCGCCTTATGGACCGACGCACCGGATACTCAGAAAAACCGCTCCGCAGCAGGGCCTCAGTCAGCACGCGAATACTGGCGAATGCTTGGTAAGGAAGGGGCCGGGATGAGCACGTTTTCCCGGCCTCTCCCCCGCCTGGCCGAGGCACGGGTCACCACGAAGGCTGCATCATCCTGCCGGCCGTCAGCCCTGGGAGGCCCGTGCAAGGTTTGGCAGGCTGGCGGCCAGCTCATTCTGCCGGATCGGCTTAGTCAGCCGAGGCAGGTCAGGGGCAGGCCTGCGTCCCCCGCGTAGGTGAAAACATCAGGATCGGCATGCCGGCCGCATCAGGGCTCCACGACCCTGGTGCGGACTGCATAGCGCACGAGGTGCGCCGTCGAATTCACCTTGGCCTTGCGCATGGCCGCGGCGCGGTGGCCCTCCACGGTCTTTTGGCTGACGCCCAGGATCTGGGCCGCCGCCCTGTTGCTGTGGCCCTCCGCGATGAGCTGGACGACGCTGCGTTCCCGCGCCGTCAGCGCGCCGTCACCGGCAGGCCCCCTGGACAGATATGCCGTCAGCAGGGTCTCCGAGACGCCACCGGTGAAGAATGGCTTGTGCTGCGCCAGCGCCGCCACCGCCGCGATCAGGAACTGCCTGGCATCGGACTTGAGCAGATAGCCGCGTGCCCCAGCCTCGAGCAGCTCGCGCAGCAGGGGCTCGCTCTCCTGCATGGTGAAGATCAGCACCTCCGTCCGGGGCTGGCACGACCGGATCTCGCGGGTCGCGTCGACGCCGTTCAAGACGGGAAGCTGACAGTCGAGGATGGCGACGTCCGGCTGCGTCTCGACGGCGAGGTCGACTGCCTGCCGACCGTCCTCGGCCTCGGCGACGACCACCCATCCGGATTGACCGCTCAGGATGGCGCGCAGCCCGGTGCGGACCACGTCATAGTCGTCGGCGATCAGGATGCGCGTCATCGTCCCGTGCCTCCCGCAACGTCTCTCTATGATCGCCCGTACAATGGTGCCAACAGCCGCTTTGACTGGTTTGTCCTCCTGGACCGCTGTGACTTGCGTCCGGCGAGACGCATGGACGGGAGTTGTGGCAGGCTAAAGCCGCGTCAGGCGGCGGACGTCGGGAGCGCCGCCAAGGGAGGCGCCGATGACCCGGCAGACGCGTCATCCGCTCCTGCAGGTGCAGGAGTCCTTCGAGATCACGCGGTTCAGCCCCGAATGCCTGATCGAGGCCTACCGCCGCGTCGTACCCATCCAAACCAAAGCCATCCGGAGAGCCGCCGAACACCGCCGATCCCAAACTCCCGTCCACACCACCCGAAGTCAGGGAGGTAAGCATGTCTGATCGCCGCATTGCCCTTTACGCGCGGGTCTCCACCGAACAGCAGGCCCGGGATCACACCATCGCCAGCCAAGTCGCCGCCCTGCACGAGCGGATCACCGCCGACGAACAATCCCTCGCGCCGGAGGATGCCTACGTGGATGAGGGCTACAGCGGGTCCGTCCTGGTCCGTCCGGCATTGGAGCGCTTGCGGGATGCGGTCGCGACCGGAGAGATCGAGCGGGTTTATGTTCTCGCGCCGGATCGGCTCGCCCGCCGCTATGCCCATCAGGTGCTTCTGATGGAGGAGTTCCGCCGGGCCGGAGCGGAGGTGATCTTTCTGAACCATGCCATTGGCGGCACCGCCGAGGACGACTTGCTGCTGCAGATCCAGGGCGTCATCGCCGAATACGAGCGCTCCAAAATCCTCGAGCGCAGCCGCCGTGGACGGCGCCACGCGGCGCAATCTGGCCTGGTCAGCGCCTTCACCACCGGCCCTTATGGCTACCGCTACGTGCCCAAGGCTCTCGGTGGGGGTGTGGCACGCTTTGAAGTGGTGCCGGAGGAAGCCCGCGTGGTTCGGTTGATCTTTGCCTGGGTCGGGCTGGAGCGGATCAGCCTGCGGGAGGTCTGCCGCCGGTTGCAGCAGGCGGGTGTCGTCACCCGTCGCGGATCGACCCGCTGGTATGCCTCGACGCTTGGCGGGATGCTGACGAACACGACCTACATTGGGCGCGCCATCTACGGGCATGCCCGCTATGTGTTCGGGCCACCCAAGCTCCTGCGGCCCCTACGGGGGCATCCTCACCCATGCCGCCGGCCGAGTGTGCGGGTGAAGGTGCCGCGCGAGGAGTGGATCGAGGTTCCGGTGCCGGCCATGGTTGACCCAGCGGTGTTTGAGGCCGCTCAGATGCAGTTGCAGGAGAACCGCCAGCGCAAGCGGGAATCCCGGGCAGGACCGCGTTGGCTGCTGCAGGGTCTGACGGTGTGCCGCCGCTGCGGCTATGCTTATTATGGCAAGACGGCTCCGCAGTCGAAGCGGGATCCGGCGAAGGGCGTGTACTGCTATTATCGCTGCATCGGAACGGACGGGTATCGGTTCGATGACCATGCGGTGTGTGACAATCCCCAGATCCGAGGCGATTATCTGGAGCAGGCGGTCTGGGACCGGGTGCGTGCGCTGCTGGAGGACCCGGATCGGATGGCGGGTGAATATCACCGGCGCTTGACGCAAACCCAAGACCGCACAGGCAGTTCTGACTACGTACTGCAACTTGAACGCCAAATCGCGCGTCTCCAGCGTGGAATCGGGCGATTGATTGACAGTTACGCCGAGGGGGTAATCGAACCTGCCGAATTCCAGCCGCGCATCGCGGGCCTGAAGACGCGGCGAGCCCGCCTCGAAGAGCAGCGTCGGGTGGCGGTGGAGGAAGCCCAAGCCGAGCGTGAATTGACCCTGATGATTGGGCGCCTCGAAGAGTTTGCCACCCGGGTGAGTGACGGACTGGACGAGTTGGACTTTGCTGGCAAGCAAGCCCTGATCCGAACCTTGGTGCGACGGATCGAGATCGACCGCAACCACGTTGAAGTCATCTTCCGAGTGCCACCTCCGACGCCTGAGGGCTCAAGCCCGTCGGAACCTCACCCGCATTCGGAAACTTGGCACCATTGTACGAGCGATAATACAGCAACAGCTCGGCTCTGGAACTGAGAGGAAACCCCGAAATTCACCGGGGGAAGACCTCAGCGAGGGGCAGTTCGGCCTCGTCAGACCCTGAAATCCATTATCTTCTGTCCATCTGCCTCCACCAGGTCGGCAGCCGACAGCCTGCGGCTCCTGGTCAACCGCCGCCAGCCGGCCGCAACCCGAGCGGCAGGTTGGCCACAACCATCGTTCCCCGGGCGCCACTCAGGAACCGCAGGCTGCCGCCGAACCGCAGCATGCGGGCCCGCATGCCGGTGACACCCACCCCATGCAGTGCCGCGCGCCCAGCCGCCTTCCGGACCCCACCGGACAACCCGCAGCCATCATCGAGCACGCGCAGCTTCAGGGCATTGGCCCCGACCCGCAGGTCGATGGTGATCCGGGAGGCGGCGGCATGGCGATGGGTGTTGGTCAGCGCCTCCTGGATGATCCGAAGAAGCGAGCGCTGGACATCGAACGGAAGGTCGTTGGCCCTTTCCGGCATCCGGACGGATGCGTCCAAGCCGGTCCGGCGCGCGAAGCCGTCCACGAAGGTCCGCACAGTTCCGGCAAGACCGCCATTCTCCAAGGCTGGTGGATGCAGCAGGTAGGTGAAGACGCGAAGCTCCCTGGCGGCTTCGTCCACCGCGTCCGCCGCCTCGTCGAGCACCTTCTGGCCCTCACCGGGGATGACGAACTGCTTCAGCCGCATGAGGTTCAGGCCGACCGCCACCAGATGTTGGGCCGTCGAGTCGTGCAACTCCTCGGCGATGCGTTGCCGTTCCTCGTCCTGCAAGATCAGGACGCGTCCGGCGAGTTCGTCCAGGGCCGCCGCGGCTGCATGGCGCTCCGTGACGTCGGTGAAGAACACGCTCAGGCCATCCGTCGCGGGGCGGACCTGGAGATCGAGCCAGTGGCCCGGCCGCAGGCCGGACATCACCTCGCGCCGAATGCGGCACCGCCGCTCCATGCCCTCCCGGATGAGGAGACTGCACTCAGCATCGGGACTGCACAGATCCCACAGACAGGCCCCGAGGATCCGGTTCGGATCGGACCCCGTCCAGTCCACAGTCGCCTCGTTGAGATCGGTGATGCGATAGGCGCCATTCAGCGTGAAGTAACAATCGCTGACGCTGGCCAGGATGGACCGGAGCCGGGCGTTCGCGTCCTCGACCTCTCCCGGAGCCACCCTCGGGCGGCCCCGCAAGCCATGCCACAACCATCTCTCCAGGGCCTTCCGCGGCGAGGACAGGTCATCCATGACTCAACTCCAGGACGAACGGACAACCGAATGGCGGGAATTTTCCCGCCATGCCGTCCGCCAGGTATGGTGTGATGATCGGTATCCGATCGGCCCGAAAGCCTAACATAGAGCAATGGTGATCGGGGTCGATGAGATCTTTAGCCAACCTGTTCGTGCCGGCTCCAATGGCTGATCGTGCATTGACTGTCTCGGTGAGGTGCGCCGCGATGCCGGCAGGAAACCTCCAACCGGGTCCGCGATCGTCAGAAAACTCGCCTGCCCTATAAAGTCACACCTCATATACGGCGGCGGGAGCGGATCGGCTCTATAGGATACTTCGACTCGGCTACGGTTTGGAAAGGTCTGGAACGGGTCAGGCAGGGAAATTCGCGTACCTTGAGGAATGTCTGGTTACGCGAGGATTGCTGCCCTCAGGCTCTGGTCTCAAGAGTGCCAGGAACCGACAGTCATCTCATATGACGGCCTCTCACTATTCCCGCTAGCCGTGCAACTGCTCTCAGCGCCGAGGAACTCTGCTGCCATGGGTGTGCAAGGGCAACAGGCGCTTGAGCAGGGCTTTCGACCTGCGCAGCTCGGGAATATCGAAGCCTTCGCCGAACCAGCCATGGATCGGCGCAAGGAGATCACGTGCTTCTGCCTCTCGTCCCCACTCACACAGCATCTCGGCCAGATCACAGGCGGCTCGTAACTCCCACATCCGAGCCATCTGGTCCCGCGCGACTTCAAGGGCATCCCGGTAACGGCATTCGGCCTCGTCCGTGCACCGCATGAGCAGGAGTAGACCGGCCCGTATACGAAGCAATTCGGCGTTGAAGAACCGACTGCCGGTCTCTTCCGTCCAACGTTTGAGAGCCGGAATCTCACGTTAACTGCCCAAAGCCAACGAGAATCTCAGGTTAAGTGCCCAAACTTTCGTCTCAGCACCCAAGCTAAGTCACTGAAATGGTTAGATCGCCTGTCTCACGCCAAAGTGCCCAGTGACAAAGGTCAGGTCAGATTGTCACGCGGCTGCCGTCGAAGCGCGTAAAGGAGAAGCCGTCGAAGGGTTCGCGCAGGGTCATGCGCTCGTCCCGCAGCATGCCGATAGCCACTTCCTCGCCGAGCGCCATTGAGGCGGAAGCGTCAGAACGCCAGTGGATGCCCGCCCAATTCCGTCCGAACCCGAAATTCACCGCGAGCTTGTTCAACTCTCCACCAACCGTGAGCGGCGGGCCGCTATAGGGTACGAGCCTCGTCGGGTCAACCGGATCAGGCTGTACCGGGTTGGCGATGACGCGGCTCTCGTCGAAAAACGCCTTCAATATGGTAGCCGTGACGGCACCAACGCTCGTGGCACCGCCGGGATAGGTAGAGTGGAGGGGCGCGGCCTCTGGATAAGTTTGTGACAAAAGATAGGTGCCGTATTTGGCTTTACTGCGATTGAGGGCTTCCGATTTCAGGAAGTTATCATGCAACGGGTAGTCGCTCACGCCATTGGCGAGGCGATGGTGCGCCAGACCGCCGTAGGCTTCTGGTCGCACAGCCCGGTGCACGAAATACTTCTGCCAGTAGGACGCGCGGACGGAGTTACTGATCCCCGTGGCGAGTAGTGCCTGCACATAGCCCAACCCGAAGGTGGCACCCGCAGGGGTTTGGGTTTTCGATTTCCGATACGGGTTCGATGGGTAGGACACGGCCTCTGCCGGCGGATACATTCCGGAGTAGTGTTGGTCCGTCCCGCCACTGGGGGTCGCAAGGATCAGTGCTGCCGCCCACCCGAGGGCAGGACCACTGTGGATGTACTCCGCGAGATCTCTTCCTGTCGTTATGTATCGCGGTGTCGCGTCGAACTGCAACTGGCGTTTCGGTGCGGCGCCGTTCTGGATCGCCAGCCAATCCTCGTATTCGGTCAGGAATTCGTTGGCGGGCACCGCGGTGCGGATTTGAGCACTCATCCACTGTGCGGCATAGGGCACGTCCCGGAGCAGGAATTGCGAGATCAGCGGGCCGTCCAAAACGCCTGGAGGCGTGACGGAGCGGCCCTTCGGGTCAGCCGGGTCGAAATAAAGCACATTGGCACGGAACAGCGTCCCGGGCGTAACCCGCCCACCAGACTTCGGCCCCCGGAAATCGGCAAGCTTGTTGAGTTCTTCGGTTGCCGCAAGCACGTCGCGATTGGAGGTGTCGTCGCGCAATTCGTTAAGCGGAACATCACGAAGCAGGGATTGCCAATATACCTCGACCGCCTCGCCGCCGCGCTCCGCACTTGCAAGGGCTGGTGCCGGCGGTATCGCAATCTGAGTAGGATTTATGCCGCTAAGACTAACGGCCAGTGTGCCTATGGGGTTGACCAGTTTGCGAGTGCCGCCAAGCGGGATTTTCTCGAAATCAGCGGAATCGCCCGACTGGCAAGCGGTATAGAGGGCCTGCCATGCCGCTTGCTCCACTTCGCCGCGTTTGTCGTGCGGCAGGCCCCGTGAATCGGAACCGATCTTGTTGGGGTAGCGCGCCTCATCGCCATTCGTCGGATGGGGTGCGATGGGAATTTTCTCGGTGTTGCTCGCGCAGACCTCTCGGACTTCGAAGGCGCGGCGCTTGAACACCGCATCGAGCGGTCGCGGGTCCGCGCTCACAGGCTGCGCCGCGGCCGGGGCGATTCCGGGCATGCTCGGCGGAGACGCAAGCACGGCGACGCCAACCGCGATGCTTGCCCCGCCGAGCAGCGAGCGGCGAGTGACCGCGGTGTGCGGCAGGGCCGGCGATGCCAGATCGGATTCAGTCGAAATGGTGGGGTGGTCAGCCATGGAGATCTCCTCCCTCGCAGGCACCGCTCTGGGACCCGCGTTTTTCCCGTTTCGGGATTCCAACCGGTATTCCCCCGATAGACGGGCAACCAACCAGAGCGTCAAATCGCTCGTGGGGTGAGAAGGCTATCGGCGCGGCGGGGCGACACTACCCACGCTGCGGCGTCGGGAAGTCCACTCACACGAGGAGCGACCACCATCATTAAACGCCTCTTCGCTCCCGTAGGGAACTGCGAATCTGTCCGGGATGTGTGCTGAGACACATCTGTATTACGCGGGAGAGAAATCGCCCGCGCGATGTCAGAACTCGTTAGACAAGTCGCTGATTGTCCTCATTAGAGATGTCACCTCCGGGGAGTGACTGCTGAGAGCTCAACCCACCTTGAACAGGCTCTTGCCTTGGCCGCGCCGCCGCGGGGCGCTGTTGCTCCGGCTCATGTCGAGCTCCTTCTGCCGCTCGGCAATGTAGGCCAGAACCGGACCCAGCCGCTTGTTCTCGACGACCGCCGCCTGATCCACCTGCTGGCGTCGGTCAAAGGGCCTGTAGGGCAGCTCCAGGCCCTTGTGCTTGATGGCAAAGCGCCCATCCGGATAGTCGTAGACGGTCACCCGCTGGCGGGCGAGGGACAGCGTGATCGCGTTCGGCTCGAGGATGAACAGCACCTGGTCGTACTGCAGGGTCAGATTGCGCGAGACCGTCCGCTCCTCCCGCCAGGCGAACACGTCATCCAGCTCATCGTCCTCGCTGAGCGGGCGATGCAGGTCCTTGTCGCTGTAGGGCGCCTTGGCAAAGCGGCGGTTGAAGTCCGCCATGAATGCCGGCAGGAAGGCATTGCCCGCCTCAAGGGTCGAGATCCCAGCCAGTCGCATCTCCTTGACCAGGCGGTCCTGCAAGGTGCCGTTGGCGCGCTCGACGCGGCCTTTGGCTTGGGGCGAGTTGGCGCAGATGATGTCGATGTTGAGCTGATGCAGGGCTCGCCCGAACTGGGTCATGCCGTCACCGCCCACCGCTCCTTTGCCGTTGACGCGGAAGACGGCATGCTTGTCGGAGTAGAACGCCACCGGCTTGCCGTAGGCCTCCAGGTACTCCCGGGTCGATCGGAAATAATCAAAGGTCGACTCGGTCTCGACGAACTTCAGGTGCATCAGCCGGCTGGTGGCATCGTCAATGTAGACCAGAAGCGTGCAGGGTGGGCCGCGATCCTCGAACCAGTAGTGCTCGGAGCCGTCGATCTGGACGAGTTCGCCGACGCAGTCGCGCCGATAGCGCGGCTGGTGCACCCCTTTGAGCTTCTGCCGGCGCTCCTGCCAGAGACCCGCCGCGATCATCCAGCGCCGGATCGTCTCGACACCCAGATCGATGCCGTGCCGCTCGGCGAGCTTCTCGCAGGCGAGCGTCGGGCCGAAATCGGCATAGTTGGCTGTGATCAGCGCCAGCACCTCGGTCCGCAGCGCCGCCGGGTAGGAGCGGTTGCTGGGCTTGCCGCGCCGGCGCGACACCAAGGCCGTGGGACCACCGGTCTGATAGGCCTTGAGTAATCGGAACACTTGGCGCCGTGTGATCCGCAGCAGTTGGGCAGCTTCGCGCACCGTAATTCGCTCCGCCACGACGTCCCGCAGAATGTGAACCCGATCGATCTCCGGCCGGCTCATCCCGATCACCGTCATCAGACCCAATCTCCCCAGCACCATCACCCAGGGAGAGTGACATTTGTAACGGGGAGAGGAGTGACCTTTCTAACGGGGTTCTACACGCGAACTTCCGATAAGCCCATTTACGGAACCATGGCAGACGAGAACTATGTTGGAACAGCTAGAGCAACGGCGGTTCAGACGAATCCATAACCTGCGTTGGTGAAGTAGTTTCGGCATTCCTCGGCCTCGATCCCATCGCAGATGTCCCCAATGGTCCGCCAGAGCGCGTCAAAGGTGCGGGCTTCGGCTTTGCGCAGGTGCGCCTTGATCTTGGCGAAGAGTTGCTCAATTGGGTTCAAATCCGGACTGTACGGCGGCAGGAACAGAAACCAGGCGCCGCGTTGCTTCAGGCAGTCCGCCGCCCTCTCACTCTTGTGCACCGGCAGGTTGTCAAGGATCACCACGTCGCCCGTGGACAGCCTCGGAGCAAGCTGGGTCTCCACATAAGTCTCGAAGATCTGCCGGGTCATCGGGCCGTCGATCACCCAAGGGGCCGTCAGACCACAGTAGCGCAGCCCCGCCACAAAGGTCTGGGTCAACCAGTGGCCGAACGGCGCCTTGGCATGCAGACGCTGCCCTTTGAGGCAGCGGCCGCGCAGGCGCGTCATCTTGGTCGAGGTGCCGGTCTCATCGAGAAACACGAGCCGCTGCGGCTCGTGGCGCATGCGCGGCTGGCGCTTGGTGTGCCAGTGCTCGCGGGCCTGACGCACGTCGGAGCGTTCTTGTTCGCTGGCCCACAGCGTTTTTTTTGAAGCGGTAGCCTTGGCGGCGGAACCAGTGCGAGATCGAAGCGGGCGTGACCTTGGTGCCGCGGGCCAGGAGTTCGGCGGCCAGTTGGGGCATGGTGATGTCGCCCTTCTCGGCGACACGCTGGAGCAGGAACTCCCGGTGCGGGTCGAGCTTGGAGTAGCGCCAGCCGCCCTCCGGCTTGGCGGCCAGGCTGCCGGTGGCCCGATACGCCGCCATCAGCCGCACCACGAACGCGACCGAGACCTCGAAGTGGCGGGCGGCTTCATGGCAGGAATGCCCGGCCTCAACAAAGCGCGCTACCCGGCGGCGCAGATCCAGCGAGTAGGACTTGGTCATCGCTCATCTCCTCCCAGAAAGAAGGGTGAGAGGAGTGAATCACGAAGCCGCCACGCCGCATAGCCCCAACGACTCCGTCAGAACTGCCGTTGCTCTAGAGTCAGCTCTGGGTCAGGAACCGAGATTCCCTGCGCTTTCGGAACGTCCGGTTCGATGAGGATTGCTGCCTTTGCGCTCAGGTCTCAGGCGTGCCAAATCGAGACCTTCGAGCATATGAAGGCAAGGGGCATCTCGACGGCAGTCAGATCTGACTGCGCAACCCTCGCGATGCATCAGGTCTCAGCGTCATCGATGTCCGCGTTCTGTTCGGCAGGCGCGCCGGGAAAGACAGATTCGTCCTTCAGGAGAACCTCTGCGGTCGCTGCGAAGTGGGAGCTCAGGAGGTCCGCTGCTTTATCGGCATCCCCACTGAGAACCGCACTGAGAATGGCTTGATGCTCATCGGCCACATGCCGGGTTGGGAAGGCTTTCCTGATCGACAATCGCCTGTAGCGGTAGAGCTGGTCTGCGAGTTGATCGCAAAATCCAACCAAGGACCTCGATCCGCACTGACTGATCAGGGTTCGATGGAATGTCCGATGGAGCCGCTCCCACTCCGGATTGTCCTCGAACCGCTCGGCGCTGAGAGACCGCGGAGCTCGGCTGAGCCTGTGATGGGCCACGATGAGGCCTTCCTCCCATTCGGGGGTCGCGGCTACCATGGCCTTGCGCAACGCCAAGCTTTCGACCCAGCATCGTGTCTGGGTCAGCTCTGCAAGTTCCGCCTGGCTGATACCCCTGACATAGAAGCCGCGCTGCTCCCGCGACTCCACCAGCCCCTCGGCCGTGAGCCGGTTGAGAGCCTCCCGAAGCGGGGTCTGGCCGGCTTGGTAGGCATCCATCAGGAACCGCATCTGGAGCTTCCGCCCAGGCTTAAGGTGCCCCGACAGCAGATCTTCCCGCAGCCTGTCGTACAGGTTAGCGGTCTGCGTGGAAGGTGGGGACGCCACAAGCCGGACCGACGACACTCTGCTCATGCTCTTGTCCCTGCCGGGCCGATCACAAGAGGGCCCATCTCCATGCTGCATGTTTATACTAATGTTCACCCAAAAGCAAAAATTTATAAATTTGTCTTGCAAGGAGAAAAATTTGTATTGATAGTCCCTGTCAGATCTGAATCTGTAGCCGAGAGCGCCGATCTAAGGGGGCTAATCGCGGCAGGAGAGAACAACGCCCGATGCCGAAATCCGTAACATGCAGTCTTCCAGGAAACATTCCGCAATGACGCGCTTTCCCGTGACTGCTTTGCGCAGCGTCGACATTGGCACGCCGGATCTGGCGCTGTCGGAGCACTTCTATACATCGATCTGGGGACTCGACGTGGTCGCCAGGAATGAAGAAGCTGTCTACCTTCGCGCGAGCGGGACGGATCACCACGTCCTCGCGCTCCACAGCAGCGGCAGGCCCGAGATCCTCTCGGTGACCTTCCGAGCCGCGTCGGCCGACGATCTCGTGATGATCGCCAACAACGTCGTTCAGCACGGAGCGCGGGTCCTGTCCGGCCCCTGCCCGAACGAGGGCCCCGACGGCGGCACGATCCTGACGATCCGCGAGCCGCAGGGCGGGATTTTGCGCTTCGTTCATGGCGACCGGCAGCATGAGACCGGTGCGGAAGTGGCCGACCGGCCGTTCCGGCTCGCCCATGTCAATCTCAACAGCACCGACGTGGATGCGGAAGCGGCGTTCTATGAGAAGGCTCTCGGCTTTCGCCTCACCGACCGCTCCAAGATGATGGCTTTCGTGCGCTGCAACAGCGATCATCATGCCGTCGTGTTGGCGGAGGCCAAGGTCAATGGCCTCAATCACATCGCCTTTCTCGTCCCGGATTGGGAATCCGTAATGCGCGCCTCCGGCCGCATGAGCGATGCCGGCTATTCCATTGCGTGGGGGGTCGGACGCCACGGGCCGGGCGACAACGTCTTCGCCTACTTCATCGATCCTGTTGGTTTCGTGATCGAGTACACGGCCGAAGTCCTTCGGGTCGACGATACGTACAGGGTTCGTGGCCCTGACGAATGGGTCTGGCCGCCCGGCCGCACCGATCAGTGGGGCATTGCTCCGCCGAAAGCCGAACATGTGAAGGCGGCTCAGACCGCGATCACCTATACGGCCGACGCGCCGTCGCAAAACGCACAATGAGATCCACACTCCACCAGGCCGGAGTTCCAGCGTGACCCCTTTGAGCAACAAGAGCCCCAATGACTATCAGGTTGTCGTGGTTGGCTTTGGTCCGGCCGGCGCCGTTGCAACGAGCCTGCTCGGGAGCAATGGCATCCGCACCTTGACGATTGACCGTCTCCGGACCGTCTATGACAAGCCGCGTGCTATTGCCATCGATCATGAGATCCTTCGTCTCTTCGACAATCTCGGCGTAGCTGAACGCGTCCTGCCCCACGTGGCCCCATTCCCGGCCTCGCAGCACTTCGGGGCCGAGGGCCAGTTGATCCGGCGCATCGACATGGTCCCGGAGCCCTACCCGCTTGGCTACACCCCCAGCATGGTGTTTACGCAGCCGCCTGTTGAGGAGGCTCTGCGTGACCATGCAGCCTCCTACGGATGCGTCGAAATCTCTCTCGGCACGGAACTGCTGAACTTGGAGCAGTTTGAGACAGGCGTCACGCTCAACCTGCGCAGCGATGATGGCCGGACGCGGACCGTGACGGCGGGCTACGTGATCGCCTGCGACGGCGCGTCCAGCGGTGTTCGCGAGCAGCTCGGGATCGTCCTTGAGGATCTGGTGTTCGACGAGCCCTGGCTCGTGGTCGACGTCCTTGTGAACGGGGAGGCCCTCGGCAAGCTGCCGCAGACGGCCGCCCAGTACTGCGATCCCGCACGCCCGACCACGTTCATCATCGGCCCCGGCAATCACCGCCGCTGGGAGATCATGCTGTTGCCAGATGAGGATCCCCGCGAGGCGCAGCAGCCTGAACAGGTTTGGAAGCTTCTCTCGAAATGGCTCACTCCAAATGATGCCACCCTGTGGCGGGCAGCAAGCTATCGCTTCCATGCCCTTGTCGCGCGGGAGTGGCGGCGTGGTCGGATCTTCCTTGCCGGTGACGCCGCGCATCAGCAGCCGCCCTTCATCGGCCAGGGCATGTGCCAGGGCCTGCGTGACGTCTCAAACCTGATCTGGAAGCTTGACCGGGTTCTCAAAGGCCAGTCTGGCGATGCTCTCCTCGACACCTACGAGGAGGAGCGCAGCGAGCATGTTCGCCATCTCACGACCCGGATCAAGGCTATTGGCAAGGTGATCTGCGAACGCGATCCCGAAGCAGCGCGCGAGCGCGATGCACGCATTCTTGCCGAGGGTGGCGGACAGCCCCAGACGATCACGCGTCAGGAGATCGTGCCGCCTTTGCAGAAGGGATTGCTGTCGTCGCAAGACAGCAAGGCTATTGGCACACTGTTCCCGCAGCCCTGGGTGCGAACTGAGGCTGGCCGCAACCTGCTCGATGCTGTGGTTGGAGCTGGCTGGCGCCTGATCATCGACGGCCGACATTCGCCGCATACCTCCCAATCTATATGGAAGAAAGCTGAAGATCTCGGCTTGCATGTCATCAAGGTTAGCTTTTCAAGCGATGCTTCCTCCGGCGCAGACCGTAATGCGCATGATTCCGCCATTGAGCTGGATGGCGTACTCGCCCGATGGTTCGATGCACACCAATGCCATGCCGCCATCGTCCGGCCCGATCACTACGTCTTTGGCACGGCGTCCGACGAGGAATCCCTCTCAGAGCTAATGGCGGATCTTCAAGCCCGTCTTCGGCCCACGGCAGCGGGAAGCCCGTATTCCGACCAGCCCCCTGTTTCTCTTCACGCAAGGACCGCCTCATGAAGTTCGCAACATTCAAAGCCAACCGGACCACTACCTGGGGATTGATCGATGGTGACGAAGCCATTGATCTTGGGGCAACTCTTCGGGATCGCTGTCCGGATCTGAAGTCGGCGATCGCTGCCAGTGCCCTCCAAGAGGCCGCCGGAAGAGGGGGAGATGCCAAGCGGTACCCGCTCTCCGGAATCGAATGGCTCCCGGTCATTCCCAATCCCGACAAGATCCTGTGCGTCGGATTGAATTACGAGATGCACCGCAAGGAGACCGGCCGCGCCGAAGTGGACAACCCCACGATCTTTACCCGATTTGCCAACAGCCAAACGGGTCATCTGGCCAACATCGTTCGTCCGCGTGTTTCGCGCGAGCTCGACTTTGAAGGCGAACTCGCCATCATCATCGGCAAGGCCGGACGCTACATCTCCAAGGCAGACGCGTGGGGCCACATTGCGGGCTACGCCTGCTACAACGATGGCAGTGTGCGGGACTTCCAGCGCCATACCCACCAGTTCACGCCGGGCAAGAACTTCCCTGATACCGGTGCGTTCGGGCCGTGGATGATGACGCCCGATGAACTGGGCGAGTTGGGACCGCTCAGGATCCAGACGCGGGTGAACGGCCAGGTTGTGCAGGATGCCACCTTCGAGCAGATGATCTTCGATATCCCGCGCATCATCGAGTACTGCTCATCCTTCACCAGGCTTGAGCCCGGCGATGTGATTGCGACCGGCACTCCCGGTGGCGTGGGGGCGAAGCGGACCCCTCCCCTGTGGCTCAAACCGGGTGACACCGTCGAGGTCGAGATCGACCGCTTAGGTATTTTACGAAACGGCATCGCTGACGAGGCCTGACCTGTCGCCACCGAAGCCTGGCCGCATCCGCCGGGCTTCCGCACCTCTGCTCAAATAAAGGTGTCCGAGGAAGGCGCCGATTCCATCAATTCACCGCATGCCAATTTCCAAGGAGGAAAAACATGACCACCTTCACCCGGCGAGTTCTTCTGGCGGGCGTAGCGCTCCTGGCCACGGCCACAGCCCATGCCGAGTCCTGGCCGCAGCGGCCAGTGACCGTCGTTGTGCCTCAGGCCGCGGGAAACAGCCCCGACGTTCTTTGCCGCATCATCGCCGACAAGCTCTCTCGTAGCTTTGGACAGCAGTTCGTTGTCGAGAACCGTCCTGGCGCCGCGAACGTCGTCGGCACACAATCGGTCGCGCGTGCTGCACCTGACGGTTACACGTTCCTGTTCGCGACCTCGGCCTCGCTGGTCACCAATCCCTATACCTTCAAGAACCTCTCGTACGATCCGGTCAAGGATTTCACGCCGGTCGCCATGGTGGCGAAAAGCCATCATGTGCTCCTGGTGAATAAGGATGTGAAGGCCAAGACTCTCCCCGAGCTGATTGCGCTCGAGAAGGCTGCCCCCGGTTCATTGAGCCTTGCGGTTGATGGCCCGCGGAATATCTCGGGGCTGATTGCGCAATCGATCAACAAGCAGGCTGGCACCAAGTTCGTGCTCGTGCCCTACAACACCATCTCAAACGCGGTGCAGGACAGCATCACGGGCCGCACCCAGGTCACGATCCAATCGGCATCCGTGGTCGAACCCTTCATCAAGGAAGGCTCTCTCCGGCCGATCGCAGTTGCTGGAACCAAGCGCATCTCCTCGCTCCCCGAAGTGCCTGCCATTTCCGAAACCTTGAAGAGCGTCGATCTCCAAGGCTGGTTCATGGTCTTGGCTCCGGCCAACACGCCCACTGACATCGTTCAGAAACTGAGTTCGGAGATCGCCCGGGTCCTGAAGGAGCCTGATGTTCAGGAGCGGGCTCCAACTCTGGGCTTCGAGGTCGATCCGGGCGAGGCTGTGACGCCTGACGGAGCCAAGAAGTTCCTGGAAGCGGAGCTTGCCTCGACCGGCAAGGTCATTCGGGAGCTCGGTATCGAGCCACAATGACCAGCGTCATGCTCTAGCAGAGGGCAGTTCAACTGTCCTCTCTCAGGACGCTCATAGTGACGGCATAGACCCGAGCGACTTTCCCCTTTGAGAGCTCAACTAGCCAAGGACAAGATATGTCACCGTCGAAAGTGCCCGTGATTGCATTGTGTCTGGCAGTCTTGGCGCTCGCAGGCCAAGCCCATGCTCAGCAGGCCTCATCAGGGCCATCACCCGAGATCGCGGCGCAGATCCGCGCTCTCGGCCCTGTCGTGAACGTGCCGGCGGTAAACAAGCTCTACGAACCGCTTCTGGCACGGCAGCCGACCGCAAATGTCACCCGCACGAATGACATCGCATACGGTCCTGACGAGCGCCACAAGCTCGATACCTACAAGCCTGAACAGGCCTCATCCGAGAGGCGCCCGGCCGTCATCTTCTTTCATGGCGGTGGCTTTATCCGCGGCGATAAGGCGGAGCGTTCCAACATCGGATACTTCCTTGCCCGCAATGGCGTAGTGGCAATCCTGAGCAGCTATCGGCTCGCTCCCAAGAACCCATGGCCTGCGGGCCCTGAGGACGTTGTCGCCGCCTTGAACTGGGTCAAAGCCAATGCGGATGCTTTGGGAATTGACCCGAGCCGGACCTTTCTGATGGGCGAGTCCGCGGGTGCTGCCCATGTAGCGAGCGCCGTGACCATGCCCCGGTTTAGGCCAGCAGACGGGTTGGGAATAGCAGGTGCGGTGCTCCTGTCTGGTGTGTACGATGCCGATCTTGAGTTTCGGGCCAAGAAGCAACTTGGCCTTCCAACACCGGACCCGCGAAACGATGCCTACTTCGGAACTGACCCCGAGCGCTTGGGAGCAATGTCGATCGTCCTGAGCCTAAAAGCTCCCTTGCCACCAATCCTGCTCGCCTATGCGGAACTCGACCCACCTCAGATGCAGATCCAGGCTGGTGAAATGTTTGGTGCCCTTTGCAGAGCCCAGAATACCTGCCCTGACCTCCTATGGATGAAGGCTCACAATCACGGGTCGGCTGGGAGTTCCTTCAATACAGAGGATGACACCGTCAGTCGACCGGTGCTGGATTTCATTCTGTCAAAGCAGAGGTAGATGCGCCGATACCAAGGTGCCTGGCTCAGCTCGGCTTCGCCGAACGAGGTCGCTGCGGAAGGACTGCTCTGGGTCACGAGCAGGAGATCGGCGCAAAGTAAGGGACGTCCGGCCTACCCTGGTAAGCTGACGAAGACCTTTGGAGGAATGCTCAGTCTGGCTTTCCTGTCGGCATAGACTGCCAAGGTTCATTGCGGGGGTTTCGCTTCAGGAGCACTGCAATGCAAGACAGGATCGCTGACCGTCCTTGGCGAACCAACTCCCCTTGGAACCGGGGCAAGCTGATTGGACCCAAGCCGCCTCTGAAAGCCAAGGAGATCTGGTCCATTCGGGTCAGGCTCCAGGTTGCCAACCGCATCCGAGATTTGGCTCTGTTCAACCTCGCTCTCGACAGCAAGCTGCGAGCCTGTGACCTGGTCGCGCTCCGGGTCGATGATGTAGCCCTGAATGGACGGGTGCGATCCCGAGCCACTATCATGCAGAGAAAGACCGGCCGGCCCGTTCAGTTCGAGATCACCGAGCAGACCCGCGAGGCTGTGGGACGCTGGCTCGAGAAGATGGAGTTGCACAAAGGAGAGCCACTCTTTCCCAGCCGTATCAATCGGCGAAGGTCGATGACAACGCGCCAGTACGCCCGCCTACTTGGGTCCTGGCTTCGCTCAATCGGGCTCGATCCCTTGTCCTACGGCCCACATTCCCTGCGACGGACCAAAGCTTCGATGATTTATCGACGAACAGGCAATCTCCGCGCCGTCCAGCTCCTGCTGGGCCACACCAAGATCGAGAGTACCGTGCGGTACCTGGGCATCGATGTCGACGATGCCCTTCTGATTGCGGAGCAGGTTGAAATCTAACTGCCTGAGGCGGCTCCCGACGAGCCGCCTCACAGCCTACGCTCGCTACGAGACAAGGTCCGGATGTGAGGCTCAAGCAGCCACAAGACAAACGACCGGCGCGTGCTAGAAGGCGACATTCGTAACATTGGCTCACCCAACAACTTACCTTCTTCGAAAAAGCCTGCGGCTCACCTGGGCAGGCTTCCATCTCTGAGCGCCCTGTGCGCAGCCGGGAACTTCGGTCTGGCCGCCCTGTTGTTGGATAGCTCGGTTCATCGAACCGAGACCAAGGTTACGCTAACTGGAGCTGACGCATGAGTGATATGGAGCATTCCGACCAACCGACTCCGGTGACGCCTGGGAACCCGCGTTCAACGGAGACGACAGGTTCGACGGAAGCAGCGCTCGGAACACCCACGGAAGCGGCTGGATTCACACCGGATGTCTCGACGGAGACAGCTCCAGGAGAAAATGCGCCCGCTGAAGTCGCCACTCCGCCGAGCGTTCAGGAGCGACCGAAGACCAAGGGTGTGGCCGATATCGTATTCCTCGTTGACGTCAGTGGCAGCATGTCGCCCTGCATCGATGCGCTCCGCCGAAACATTGAGGCATTCATCGACTCCCTGAGCCGGGGCGATGCCAACAACGCCGCTCCTGTCCGGGACTGGCGCGGCAAGGTCGTCGGATATCGTGACATCGAAGCTGCCCAAGCCGAGGGGCTGCCCTGGATCGTCGACAACCCCTTCGTGCGCGACGCCGGAGCACTCAAGGCGCAGCTTGGCACCTTGCAGGCGAACGGTGGCGGCGATGAACCGGAGTCGCTTCTCGATGCCCTCTACAAGGTTGCTTCCATGGAGGCGGTTCCAAAGGGTTCACAAAGCGAAGATCCGGCAAAATGGCGTTACAGGAGCGATGCGGCACGGGTTGTCATCGTCTTCACCGATGCGTCGTTCAAGGAAACCATGAGCCTTCCCGAGGCGAAGGGAGGCTCGCTCCAGGATGTGGCAAACCTTGTCATGGCCAATCGGATCATCCTCAGCCTCTTCGCCCCGAACTTCGAGGGCTATGATCGCCTGAGCCAGATCGACAAGTCGGAATGGGAGGTCGTGGAGTACGAAGGATTGAACCCGCAGGAAGCATTGCAGAAATTTACGTCCGATCCAGTCAATTTCCGCAACACCCTGAAGCAACTGGCCGCCAGCGTCTCGCGCTCGGCAGCGACTGTGGCGCTGTAGACGCTCCGCCTCTGGCACGCTGAGCGCAAGCCATGGCCAAGAAGCTGAAAGTCGGGGATCGGATCCGGCACTACCGCGTCACGAAGGTCTTCGGACCAGGCATGATGGCGATCTCCTATGGAGCTGGGGCCCCGACAGGAGAGAAGGTCTTTCTGAAGCAGTACAAGTCACCTGCTCCTAGCGTTGTTTGGTACAAGGCATTCGTTGCCTACCAGAACGAGCTCGGAGCCCGCGTCCGGAATGGGCGGGCGGCTCAGTTCGCGGTGCGCCAGGTGGATGCGTTCGAAGAGGTCTGGGGCGGACCCTGCTACTTCCAGGCCTTCGAGTTCGTCGAGAACGGCGCCGACCTCCAGCAAATGCTCGATGAGGAGCGGGAGCAGCATCGCCGCACCAAGGTGCCCGCCACCAACAACCCCGCCGTCTGGGCCCGTCACGTCACCTGGGCCAAGGTCTTCATGACCGGAATGGCGGCGCTGCACGAATCCAAGATTGTCCATGCCGATCTGAAGCCGGCGAATGCGTATCTGATCCAGGACCCGACGATCAGCTCCGGCTACCAGCTCAAGCTGATCGACATGGACTTCTCGCTCCTGGCTGACCGGCGTGCGCCCTGGCACGGCCATCAAGGATATGTCGGCACCGATAACTATCGCTCGCCCGAGCATATGACGCGGGGGGCTGTGCCCGGCCTTGCCTCCGATGTCTTTACCTGTGGGCTAATGCTCTACGAGCTGCTCGCCGGCTACCATCCCTACTGGGTCGAGGACCAGGCGGAGTATGCAAAGCTCGTGCAGAGCTATGCGGCCAAACCTCCGACGCTTGCCGGGGTGATGCCGGCGCCGGCGAGCAATGCCGAGGTCAGCTCCTTCCTGCACCGCTGCCTTGCACCGGACCCCGCCGCCAGACCGACGGCTGCGGAACTGCGGGCCATTTTGAGCGGGCGCGGCCCAGGGTCGTCCATCGCCAAAGAAGGTTCTGCTACGACAGCGGGCGAAAGCGCTCCTCGACCTGACGCCGAGTTGATCCTGTCCGACAGGATCGAGCTGCTGGGCCCGGACGGACGCTCCCTGCAAATCGGAGTCAGGACGGAACTCGGAAAATCCCTGGTGCGGCAGTTCGGGCCGGACAGCGAGTTCTGGGACAATCGCCAATGTGTCCTCGAACGGCATTCCGAGCGGCAATGGGTAATATCGCCTGTGGCGGGCACAACCAACGAAACTCTCGTGAACGGTGCAGCGCTCACGGCTCCTCGCCCGCTCAGGCAGGGCGATCGGATCGCTGTTGGACGCCAGGCCAAAGGCATTGCCAAGATGCCGCTCACAGCGCGGGCACTCACATGAGCCTGCCTGGCGAACCTGAAGCGCCTGAGCCCGTTCCTCCGGGTGAGAAGCCGGAGAAGCGGGAAGCGGCTTCAACATTGGCGGATGTGCCCAAGGATGAACCTGCGACACAGGATCCTGCACAACCGCCAGATGCCCTTGCCTCGGATGCTCCCGTTGTGGGCGCTGAATCGTTATCGGAAGCTGCGGTACCTCCACCAGTCAGCGAAGAGCCCCCGCAGAGCATGGGCAGCCTGTCTTCGGATGCGGCTCCGACCGCCGTCATGACGCAAACCCCCTTGCAGATCGTGGAGGTGGAACACGTGGACTGGCAGGCTGTCCGCGATGCGGCCAACCCGTCCTCCATCCGCTCCAATATGCGATCGACGGTGGAGTGCATGGAGGCGCTGCTCGATAAAGCCGACGGACCCGGCCTGTTGTTCGACAAGGACCGCACCGATCCCGCCGACAAGGTGATCCAGGTCTCTGACTTGGATACCGGAAGTCCGTTGTGGATCATCGGTGATTTGCATGGCGATCTCTTGGCGCTCGAGGCCGCACTGGCGGCGATGCGCGATCTGCCGCTGCAACCCAACGGGGGCCAGTCCCGGATCGTGTTTCTCGGCGATCTCTTCGATGATGAAGGTTTCGGGCTCGAAGTTCTTCTCCGCGTGTTCGAGCTGATCGTGGACGCTCCGGATCGCGTGTGCCTCATCGCAGGCAACCACGACGAGGCGCTCTCCTATGACGGCGTGCGGTTTGCCTCGAGCGTGACCCCGTCGGACTTCGCGGATTTCCTGAACGCCAATCTCGCGCATGAATGGATCGAGCGGGCCGGCAAGGTGGCCGTGCGTCTGTTCGCGCGTGCTCCCCGTGCGCTCTTCTTTCCCGACGGTCTACTGATAGTTCATGGAGGCTTCCCGCTGGCGGATCTGCACGCTCGGCTTGCCGAAACGGGAGATTGGAATGACCCAAAGTGCCTGTCGGACTTCGTGTGGACCAGGGCGCATCCGAAAGCCCGCAAGAAGCTCCCGAACCGCTTTTCGCGGGGGAGCCAGTTCGGGTATGAGGACTTCGCCGCCTTCTGTGTCCTGAGCACCAGTTTAGGACGCCCCGTCACGCGCATGGTGCGCGGCCACGATCATGTGGAGGAGAGATACGCCGCCTATCCGGCCTATTGGGCTCATCCGGTGCTGACGACCGTGGCCCTCTCCCGCCGATTGAGCCGTGAGAGCTTCGGCCCCTACGAGCGCGTTCCCACCATGGCGCAATTTGTCGAAGGGACGCTCCCCCGGGTGTATCGGCTGCACATTCCTGCGGACATGATCCGCGAGACCTATCCGGAACTCACCCCCGGCAACCCTGAGAGTGAAACGATCCAGGAACCTCATCGATGACCGGCGTAATCCTGCGTTGCCCGAACTGCGGTACCTCGAAGACGACTCCTGGCGAATGCGAAGCCTGTCACGAGGCGCAGGTCCGCTACTACTGCACGAACCACAAGCCCGGGCGATGGCTCGATGACTCCGTATGTCCGCAATGCGGCGCGAAATTCGGCGATCCGATCCGTCCGGCAGCAAGGCCCGTTGCGCCTGCCACTCCGCCTCGTCCACGGACGACGATCACGTCCACTGCACCGCCGCGCGCCGATCCTCCGCCGATGCCCCCCAGAACCAGTGCCAAACCCTGGGGCCGCAGAGAACGGGAGAGATCTCCCGATCCGGATCCAGGTGCGAGCGATGAGAGCGCTTCGGTACGCGATATCCGTACGGCAAGAATGCTGGAGATCCTCAGGGCCGCTTCGCGCGCCGGCCGCATGTCCCGAGGAGCAACCTACACCGCTCCGGAGGCCCCACCGGTTGGGGCGGCGCTGAGCGGCTGCCTGATGCGCTTCGTGATCCTCGCGATGTTCCTGCTCATCAGCTTTTTCGTGATGGTGTCGCTTGTAGGTGGATCCCTGTTCGGGGGTTATTACTACTGAAGCGGTGAAGTACCGGGGCGGCAGATTTGCGAGGAGTGCTCGGACCTAGAACTGCGGCACCAGACGATCTCATGAGTGATAGCGTTCGAAGGTCCATGTTGGGTGTGCGCCGTGACAAGGCGGCGCTTTCCAGTGGGTGCAAGTCCCACCCGGCAAAAGCTCCAGCCGGAAGCAACCGGAGCAGTCATGGAGGTAACGAAATGGCTGAAGCCTTCGGATAGCGGGTCACGAATTGGTGACCGCGCGAGTGTGCAGGCCGCAACGTGAGTGAACGCTGAGCAAGCCTCGAAAAGGACGATGTGCAGGCCGACCCGACAACCCTTTCGGGGAAGGCTGATACGGCTGGGTGAATGAGCAAGGAGTACGCCCAGGCGCTGCACCGGGGTAGTGGCGGCAGCATGTACACAAGGAAAGCGCACGCAACACGGGAAGCCCCAGGACGTGGTCAGGGATGACCAACCGGAGGCCCGCGAGGGACAGACCGGGCGCCCTGGGGTGGCGGAGAGGCTCGTAGGACCTTGGAAGCCGGGTAATGCCGGTGGAGGAAAGGGGCCTCAGTTCAAGACAGACGCACGACGTGGTGAGGGACCTGGAGATTGGGCAACCTATCAACTCCGAAGAGTGTTCAGAAACTGCAGACGGCGTTGCACGCGAAAGCGAAGGCAGAAGCCGGTTATCGCTTCTACGCCCTGTACGACAAGATCAGCCGCGAGGACATTCTGGCGCATGCCTATGCCCAGTGCCGCTCCAATAAGGGCGCACCGGGTGGCGACGGTCAGGACTTTGCGGACATCGAGGCGTATGGGGTCGAGCGGTGGCTGGGTGAACTGGCGCTGGCGCTCAGGCAGGAGACTTACCGACCGGACCCGATCAGACGCGTGTTCATCCCGAAGGCCAACGGCAAACTCAGGCCGCTGGGCATCTCGACCGTGCGGGATCGGGTCTGCATGACGGCAGCGATGCTGGTGCTGGACCCGATCTTCGAGGCCGACCTTCCACCAGAACTCTACGCCTACCGGACCGGGCGCAATGCCCAGCAGGCGGTGATCGAGGTGGAAGAGCTGCTGTTCCGAGGCCATCCGGACGTCGTGGACGCCGACCTCGCGGACTACTTCGGGAGCATTCCCCATGCCGAGCTGATGACGTCAGTGGCGCGCCGCATCGTTGATCGGCGCGTGCTGCACCTGATCAGAGGGTGGCTGGACTGCCCCGTGGAAGAAACCGACACACGAGGACAGACGACACGGACAACGGAGGCGCGCGATCAACGGCGCGGCATCCCGCAGGGCTCACCCCTCTCACCCTTGCTGGCCAATCTGTACATGCGCCGGTTTGTGCTGGGATGGAAGAAGCTCGGGCTGGAGCACAGCCTCGGCAGTCGCATCGTGACCTATGCGGACGACCTCGTGATCCTGTGCAGGAAGGGCAAAGCCGAAGAGGCCTTGCACCGGCTGCGCGAGATCATGGGCAAGCTGAAGCTGACGGTGAACGAGGAGAAGACACGCATCTGCAAGGTGCCGGAAGGCGAGTTCGACTTCCTGGGGTACACGTTCGGACGGATGTATTCGGCGAGAACCGGCCAGGCCCGCCTGGCGCAACGGCCCTCGAAGAAGAGCATCCGGCGCGCGGTCGAGAAGATCCATGCGCTGACCGCCCGAGCGGGAACATGGCAAGAGACCACAGTGCTGGTGGGCAAGTTGAACCGCACGCTACGCGGATGGGCGAACTACTTCTCAGTAGGCACCGTCAACCCGGCGTACCGGGCGCTCGACACCTATACAGCGGTGCGGTTGCGCCGGTGGTTGCGCTCCAAGCATAAGGTCAGGCGACGCAAGGGCGGGGCTTATCCCCTCTCGCATCTTTACGGGCACTTCGGGCTCGTCCGCCTGAGCCGGCTTGGGCACGACGTGCCGTGGGTGAAGGCGTGAGGTCTTGTCCGAGAGCCGGATGCGGGAGATCTGCATGTCCGGTTCGATGAGCGGGGTGTGGAAACGGAGCAACGGCTCGGCTAGTGAGGCACCGCCAGGCGAAAGCGGCGGAAACAGATAGGCCGATCCTACCGCCACCGCGCCACACCTCGACTCTACCAACTCGCGAATTCTGCTGCCCGCCAGGAACGTCCGGTGTTCCCTTCCAGAGCTGCCATTCGGTTTACTTCCGCCTCGTGCCAATGAACGAACCCGCTCGCGCGGGAGGGCACTGCGGCTGGGGCGGTGCCATGGCTTGGGGGCGGTAACCCGCTGAACGGCACACGATGACAGGGCTGGGTCCTGTCTTGAGGATCGAGGGGTTTGGTGCCTCCACCTCACGACAGGAGCCTTCGATGTCCGAGACAGCCATCAGCCCGCTGCGCCAGCGCATGATCGATGACATGACGGTGCGCCATTTCGTCGAGAAGACCTGCACTGATTACATCCGCCAGGTCAGACGCTTCGCGGCCTTCCTCGGCCGCTCGCCGGAGACCGCCTCGCCTGAGGATGTGCGGCAGTTCCAGTTGCACCTGACCGAAAGCGGCGTGACCCCACCGAGCCGCACCGCGGCGGTCGCGGCCCTGCGCTTCTTCTTCACCGTCACCCTCGATCGGATCGATCTGGCTCGGCGTCTCACCTTGGTCCACGAGCCGCGCAAAGTACCCCTCGTCCTGAGCCCGGCGGAAGTGGCTCGCCTTCTCGAGGCGGCCCCGGGCCCCAAGTACAAGGCAGCTCTGAGCGCGGCCTATGGCGCTGGGCTGCGGGTGTCGGAAGTCGTGTCGCTCAAGGTCTGCGATATCGACTCTCAGCGCATGCTCATCCGCATCGAGCAGGGCAAGGGCCGCAAGGATCGCTATGCGATGCTCTCCCCGCAATTGCTCGAACTCTTGCGCGACTGGTGGCGGATCGCGCGGCCCCTGGTCTGGCTCTTTCCCGGCCAGAACCCGGTCAACCCGCTCACCACGCGCCAGCTCAACCGCGCCTTCCATGCGGCCGCGCAGCAGGCCGGGATCACCAAGCGCGTGAGCCCGCACACGCTCAGGCATAGCTTCGCCACGCATCTGCTGGAACAGAACATCGACATTCGCGTGATCCAGGTCCTGCTCGGGCATGCCAAACTCGAGACCACTGCGCTCTACACCCGTGTCGCCACCTCCACGATCCGCGCCGTCATGAGCCCACTCGATCGGCTTACCCTGCTGAGACCGGAGCATCAGCCGCCCGCGTAAGGCGAGGTCGTCTTGGCCCGTCCAGGGCCGGAGGTCGCGGACATCTTCCGCGACCATGGACCGGCGTGGCGCCGCGCCAATGCCGGGCATATGAGCCTCGGCCAGCTCAAGGTGATGAGCGCAATCGAGACCTGCCGCACGGCGGCTCTCGGCGGGCACGTCGCGCGCTGCGCAGACTGCACGTACACGACCATCGCCTATAACTCCTGCCGCAATCGGCACTGCCCCAAATGCCAGGGCGCGGCGGCCCGGGACTGGCTCGCACAGCGCGAAGCCGAACTGCTGCCCGTGCCCTACTTCCCCGTGGTGTTCACACTGCCAGCCGCTCTCGCCGCTCTCGCCTTTCCCAACAAGGCCGTGATCTACGATCTCCTGTTCAAGGCCGCGGCCGAGACGACCCTTACCATCGCGGCCGATCCCAAGCATCTCGGGGCGCGGATCGGCCTCACCGCCGTGCTGCACACCTGGGGCTCGGCGATGACGCATCACCCGCACGTGCACATGATCGTGCCGGGCGGTGGGCTGTCCCCTGACGGCACGCGATGGATCGCATGCCGGCCGAACTTCTTCCTGCCCGTGCGGATCCTTTCAAAGCTGTTCCGGCGGCTGATCCTGGAGAAGCTCGCCACGGCCTATGCGGCCGGGCAACTGCGGTTCTTCGGCGACCACGCGGATCTGACCGGTCCCAAAGCGTTCGCAGCTTTCCTGGCTCGTCTGCGCAAGATCAGGTGGTTCGTCTATGCCAAGCGGCCGTTTGCCGGACCGGAGGCCGTTCTGGCCTACCTCGCCCGCTACACGCACCGGGTTGCGATCTCGAACAGCCGGCTGATCCGCGCCGACGACAGCGGCGTGACGTTCACCTGGAAGGACTATCGGGTTGAGGGTCGCGCCCGCTGCAAGACGATGACGCTGGCTGTCGACGAGTTCATCCGCCGCTTCCTGCTTCACGTGCTCCCGCGCGGCTTTCATCGCATCCGGCATTATGGCCTCTTCGCTCACGGCTCACGCGCCGCCAACCTGACGCGAGCCCGCGCGCTGCTTGGTGCGCGTGAGCCCTGTGCAACGGTGACCGCAGACCCGACTGGCGCCACAGCTCCACCATGCCTGACGCAGCCCTGTCCCTGCTGCGGCGGGCGCATGATCATCATCGAGCGGTTCGCGCGCGGGTCTTCGCCAATACACCGGCCATCGTCCCCGAGTGCTGTGATCCGGGTCGACACCTCATGAAACCGATGGCCCCACGACGCTGCCGCCCTGCTGTTCGTCACCGCCGTTGGTCCTGCGCCAGCCACCCGGGCACTCGGCCGAATGAGGCGTATACCCCGCGAATGGAGCATCAATGGTCACCGTCGCGCCAACTCGGCCACGGCGATGATGCCCCGCTCCGGCTCATCGCCGCCACTCCGCTGGCTTGGACGCGTCGACGCCGATCCAGTCCCCGATCCAAAGCGCCCAAATCCCCATAGATGAGCGCACCACGCGCGGCGCCCAACTGTTCCGCAGGTTCCTTGTATGGGACGTTTGTTGTCAAGAGCGACGTGGTCTGCCTCTCTTTCTTGCTCCTTGGCCAAGCGTCCAGGACCGGAATGCGGAGCATTCCCAGCCGATCTGCCCGCGACGGGATCAGCCGTGTCAAACCGACCGAGGATAGAGCGGAGCCATGCCACGGGCGCCGAGTCATCGCGCCACAGCCTTGTATTCGGTGGGTCCAATGACCCCGAACCATGATGCAGTCATGCGCATCGGCGGCGAAGCTCCAAAGCAGCGGACCCATTCTTCCCTTCGGCATGAAAGCCAAGGAACCACATCGGGATCCCGCCACCTCGAACCGTCAGCGGCGAACCGTCACAAGAGGACGGACCGGGCTGAAATTGCTGGGGATTTTGAGCGTCCTCCGATCATTGTGCAGGGCGCAGAACGACGCCGTCAGGCACAATTCCCTCTCGCACGAACCGCCACAGGGCGACCAGGAGCTTGCGCGCCAGAGCCACAATCATGGTCTTGCGCGTGCCGCGAGCGTTCTCGGTGCGGGCTCGAAACCATTGTGCCAAGGCGCTGTTCTTCTGGAAGATGAGAAAGCGCCAGGCCAATTGGATCATGCCGCGCCGAACGCGAGCGTTACCAGAACGGGCCAGCCCTTTCTCCCGACGTCTTGTGCCGCTCTCATCGGGCGAGCCTGTGAGGCCCCCATAACGCGCGACGGCTCGTCGGTCGCGCAAGTGCCGCGCCAGCACCTCTTGCACCAGCATGTCGGCCGTCTCAATGCCAACCCCCATGATGCGCCCCAACAGGCGCACCATGGCATGGGGCCCGTCGCAGGGTGCTTGCTCGAGACGGTCCAGGCGGGCATCCTCGATCTGGCGGATCTGCTCGCGCACGAGCCGCCGGCGTTCGATGTCGCGACGGAGCTCAGCCAAGGTATTGGGCGGGATCGCCTCGCCCTCGGGGGTGAGCAGTCCTTCAAGGCGTTCGGCGGCCTTCTTCAGCTTGGGATTGAAGCTGCGGATGCCGAGCCGGATCAACGTGGCTTTCATGCGGTTGATGATCCGGCTCTGCTCTCGCACGAGGCGCTCGCGGTTGGGCCGCTTGGCATCTTCCTCCCTGATGGTCGGGATTGCGACCATCTTGCAGTGATCGCGCTCGCCACGCAGCCAGCCGAGAAAGGCGCGTTTGAGCAGCTCGGTGTCCAGTCGGTCGGTCTTAGCGCGGCGGTGTTCACGCGATACGGCGACGCTCGATCCGTGAATGACATGGGCCTCGATGTCGCGCGCCCTGAGCCAGCGCGCCAGCCAGAAGCCGTCCCGGCCAGCCTCGAAGGCGACAGCGATGCGCTTGATCCTGCGGCCCGCCTTCTCTGCTTCGTCTCGCCATCGATGCAGCAGCTTCAGCAAGGCGTCCTCGTCGATCGCGAGCTTCTTCAACGGCTGGCGCTCGACGCCAGGCACGATGCCGGCGACGAGCCAGCTCTTCAGGCTCAGTTCGATCACGCAGATCAGTGTGCTGTCCGGTTCGAGGGGAGCGAGGGACCGGCTCAGGTCGTTCAGCTTCTGCATGGGAGACACTCCATCGGTTCATCTCAGCGCCGATGGATATGATATCCTCGCCGCCGGTCCCATAGCATCTTCCCTGGAGGCTTCCGGACGCCGGCCCCAGTGCATGTGCCTACGTCGCGATGGCCGGCATCCGAAACCCTTCACAGAAGGAGACCTTCGTCAAAGGTTTGCAGGTAGATGCCTAGATCTCTTAGGGTCCTGGTTACTCTACACTGTTCTCTATCAGGCCTAATGCGTTCTCTATCAGGCCTAATGTGGCGACGCGGAGTTTGGCCCGCCCGGCAGCTTCGTCGGCGCATTTCTCCAGATGCGCCTTCTTGTTGATCACCTGGAGATTGGGTGCGCCCCAGAAGGCGAGCAGCTCGGGCCATGGCCGTGAGCGGTGCTCGGACCAGACGGCGAAGAGCGGAACCCGGTGGTCCACCTCGGCGGTCTTGAGCAGGCGACGGCCCGTGGTGACGCATTTCCGCTTCTGGCGCAGCTTCAGCGCCCGCAGATGGTCAGGTGGAGCGGTCCAGAGTTGCCAAGCCACGACGCAGGCCGCATGCCAAGTGGCATTCCGGTTCGGCTTGCCGTCGTCCCAGAGGTCGCAATGCCAGCCCAGCCGATAAACCGGCTGGCCGCAGACGCAGCAATGCCCCGGTCCGCGGGTGAAGGCGGCCTCCCGGTAGGGCGCCGGCGGCGTGCGGAAGGAGAGCGGCAGACCCGTCTCCTTGTCGGACCCCAGTCGCCATTGCCATCCTGTGGGCTGTCCGCTTTTCGCGGCGAGCGCCCGCGCCAGCCGGTCTGCCAGGAGCGGCCGGTGCCGCCAGTACGACTCCACAGCCCGGCGCTGGGTTGGCGGGATCAGCGGCTGCCGGAGGGCGTGGGAGAGAACACAGGGTGGAAAAAGCGCCGAGAGGCGCTTTTCGAGTCGGGATCGCGCCTTCTGGTTCTTTTCGTCTCGCCAAGTGGACATTCCGGATCGGCCGCCTCGTGTGAATCGCCTTCAGGTCTGTAGCGGCAAGACCCATCGAAGGGAACCGCGCGAGATGAGGTCCGCACATGGTGAGATTGTAGTTCATCGTCTCCTGAATTTTTGCGAGAACCCAACCCAAAAGGCCGAGCAGCGCCAGCCCTGAAAGAATCCCGCACCGGCGCCTCAGGGCACACCAGAAGCCTCCATGACAAGATGCCCGACGCGGGCCACCCACGATGAACAACGCGAGAGGCGCCAGACATCCGATTCCAGTCATTCCAGCAAGTCGATTACGCCGAGACGGCCGGGATATCTTTGACTGCTTCTGGGTACAGGCCGCGGCTGCGGCCAAAGAGCCGCGCGAGGCCCAGCAGGCCGTCCATCGCAGGCGTCTCAATGCCAAGCCACTGAGCGATCTCCCTCGGAGCGCTCAGAAGGACATCTAGCTCGATTGGGCGCCCTGCCTCCACGTCCTGCAACATCGAAGTCTTGAAGGCGCCAAGCTTCCTTGTGACCGCATTGCGGTCCTCGCCGCTCTCCGTAATGGGGCACCCGATCTTGTCGCCGATCTGAGCGGCTTCGGCCATCACCCGAAGGATGAAGGCTCGTACCAAGGGATCGTCCAGGATCCGGTCCGCTGTTGCACCGGTGATGGCTGAGATCGGGTTCATGGTCATGTTGCCCCACAGCTTGTACCAGATCGCCTGCTGGATCCGTGAACTGACCTCCACATCGAAGCCACTGCCGCGCAGCACTTCTGTCACGCGGTCCAAGCGTGCGGAGCCTCCGCCGTGGGACTCGCCCACGATCAGGCCGTTGCCGGCGCGCTGAACAGTCACTCCGGGCTCTGACGTCGTGCAGGCCGCATGAACAACGCAGCCGATAACATGGCGGGCTGGCATGGCGACATCGATCTGCCCGTCGGGGTCGATGGCGGTGAGCCGCCTTCCGCTGAAGGGGCCGGGCAGCCCCTCGAAGAACCACCATGGCACGCCGTTCATAGCTGGCAGGACAATCGTGTCGGGGCCCAGCAGGGCAGATGCCGCCGGAGCTGCCGCCGCGAGCGCCGGCCCCTTGACGGCGAGAACGACCAGATCCTGCTTCCCCAGCGCCGAGGCGTTGTCGCTGGCCTTGATCGGGTAGGAGCCCACCTCATCGCCACGCCTGAGGCGAACCCCATATTCGCGCAGAGCGGTGAGCGTGGCGCCGCGGGCCAAGGCACTCACCTCGAAGCCAGCCTGGGCCATCTTGAAGGCCATCCAACCACCAATGGCGCCAACGCCGACTACGGCCACTCGCATCGCATCTGGTTCCCTTGAGCTGTCCGAGTTCTGGCGACTTCGTCTGTAACCTAACATTCTCCCGGCAGACCTGTCGCTGCTTAGTCTCGCGGGAGAGCAGCTCGGCTCCTTCCGTGAACAGGCCCAAGCCCCAGATCACACCGAAGTTCGTTGGGTAGTCACCGACTTCATTCCCTGGAGTGGGGCAACATGAGAGTTGAAGCGGAAACCTGGCGGGGCCTCGCTCACCTCATGAGGGCGAAAATCCGACGCCCAGAGGTCCTTACGGCTCGGACGTCTTGAACTCGATCCGGATGCCCCGAAAGCCGTGCGGCGCGTCGGCCGCGACCTCAATGGCGTGCAGCCGCTGCGGTGGCAGGCGCAGAGCCCGTGGAAGCGCAGGACTGGTCGGCGTTCCGCCAGATGGAGGGATCTCATTGCCGTCCGCGTCGAAGTTTCGATAGTCCGGCCGGGCCAGTACGACCATGAGGCTTGGCCAACAGTGGTGATGAAGGTTCTCGCGCTCGCCAGGCTCGACGGTGACCTCCAGCACCCGCATGGTGCCATCCTCAAAGAGGAGGCAGTGGTTTGCTGGCGCGGCGACCAGCGCATCCAGGTGGGGAGGCCACTCCGTATCGTTGGTCTTAGGCATGTGGTCCTCCAATAAGAGAGACACACATGACGCCATAAGTGCCGTACGCAAACGATGTTGCCTCGGAGCGGCTAAGGTCAGCTCGGGGTCAGGCATAGAAATTCCCACTCCCGACGGAACGTCTGGTTCCGCGAGGATTGCTGCCCTCAGGCTAAGGTCTCAGGTGTGCCAGAACGAGACGTTCCAGATGCACAGACGAACAGGCCCTCTCCGGTCCAACTGCGAAGCCGATCGTCGTTGTGCCCTGACGCTTGTGGAAGACGGAACCACTCTGCCTGTGATGTCGCTCACAGATCCCGGATGGAGCACATCGTAAGCTCCTCACTTGTCGAAGAGGAGCCCTCCCATGAAGTCTGGTACTACAACATTGACCCGAGTTGCCGTCGCGCTCTCCGCCTGTCTGGTTTTCGTTGCCACCCACGACGGAGCTGCAGCACGAGACCGCGGCTACGATGGCAGCGGCTTCGTGGTGCGCGATCATCGCATGCCACCTGTGGTCCGTGATCATCGTGCGCCTGTGATCGTCCGAGATCATCGGGCAGAACCAGTGATCAGAGACCATCGCAGTGATCCGATCGTGCGGGATCACCGAGTGCCAAGAGGGCCGCAGGGTGGAGTGAGCGTCACATCCTCTGGGGGCAGGCGTGGTGGATCGTCCTGCATTCGCTCAGTCTTCGGCGGGCCTTGCTTCGGTTTGTGATGTGAAGCCGGGGGCGAGCGCGAATTTCCCGCCGCCCCCGTTCTGAATGCGACGGCTTGATTTGACGAGCAAGTCGAGCGGTGTCGCTGAATGGACTTTTGAAATCAAGGCCAAGGGGTCAATCGCTCCGTCAGCCCCGTGTCCCGGTCTCAGGATAGTCCGGAGTGGGTCAATGTGTAACGTAACGCGGATTGAATGAATGTCCGCTCTGCGCGCGATCGTGGAACTCAGAACAGAGGTAGCTCAGTGCCAGCTCCTGACGTTCCCTTCTGGTGGCGTCCTGCGCAGTTGCTGCTCCGGATTAACGTGTCGCTTACTCGCCTGCCCGATAGTGCCGGTCACGGTACGGCAAAAGGAGAAGCCATGAGTGACGTCGTTGGAATTCCGGGCACCCGGATCCGCTCGTTCGTGGAGCGCATCGAGCAGATCGAGAACGAGATCAAGGAGCTGAACGAGGCCAAGAAGGAGGTCTTCTCCGAAGCCAAGGGCGAGGGATTCGATGTGAAGATCCTCAAGGAGATCATCAAGCTGCGCAGGCAGGATCAGGACGAGCGCGACGAGCACGAGAGCCTGCTCGACGTCTACATGCGGGCCATGGACGAAGCCGGTCCCGCGCCGGTCGCCGAGGCGGCCTGATAACGTCTGAGAGCACCCGACAACGAGAAGGCCGCCTACCAAGGGCGGCCTTCTTTCTCATGGAATGCAGAGCCGCCCGACCGATCATCCGGCGGCTAGCCACCAACCGCCGATGAATTCCGCCGCGAGGAGGATCGCCTGCCGCCCTTCCGGCTGTTGCCGGTGCCGCGCTCCTCGCCTGATGAACCGCCGAGTGCGCTCGTCACGACCTCCCCTGCGGCTCCGATGGCAGCCGCCGCGACCTCCAGCGGAGCGGCAACGATCTCGGCGCCAAGACTTCCGGCCGCCGACACGGCGTCCCGGCCTTCCCGCGTTCGGCGGCCCTGTCCCTGCTCGCCGCCCTGCGGCCTTTCAAGCACGTTCGCAACTGCCCTGAGGGCCTCCACCATCACCGCGCGGGCCTGCGGCGAGGTGAGTGTTGTCTCCAAGGTCGCGAGCCACGCCATCGGGTTCAGTAGGCCACCCTGCGCCCGTGAGCGAGAGATGGAGCGGGCTTGTGTCGTGGAACGCGTCCGCGAGGCACCGGAGGTCGAGCGTGCCGCCGTGCGCAATTCTGCGGAGGTCCGGGATGTCGCGGGAACAGCCTGAGACTTCGGCGCAGACCGGGAGCCGGTCTTCGCCTTGGGCTGCGCACGCTTAGGAGCGGCGGTCCCTCTCTTGGTGGCCGATCGGGAGGCAGCCTGCGACGCCGACTTCTTCGGCGCCTTCCGGCTCCTGCTGGGTTGTGAAGTACCGTCCTTCTTGCTCGTAGCCATTGTCGTTCCTTTGTCTGCTGTGGCCGCAAGCCGGCCCCGCCGAGGAGCAGTGGTCCTCAGCGATGACAATGACGACATGGCCGTTCGGTTCGCACGCACAAGCAGTCGAAGACGCAGGAACCTGTCTCCGAACTGTTCGAGCAGGTTCGTGATCAGCAGAAGGTCTGCATCGATCAGACTAAAGGTCCCACCTTTTCAAAGCCTGCCAAGGCCCTGACGAGCAGACCCATGCGCTGGTTCCAAGAAGGACCAGTGCAACCAATTACGCTTGAGGTTCTCTGTAGCGTTCGGGCACCTGCGGGTTATTCGCCGGATTGGTGTCATGCCGCGAGATCCGCAGGATGGATGTGCCGTCCACCACGGGCTGCAAGTCAGCCTCAAGGGCGTCTGCTTCCTGCACTGGATACACGGCCTCGCCTTTGATGTGGAGGGTAAATGACCTGAGGTGCTTTACCCTCTTCACGGGATCTTCGATCGTCGCCTTCGTCCACGCGTAGAGCGGATAGTCTTCGATCCCGACCGCTTCAGCTTCCGCCACATAATCGGCAAAGGCATCGAGCTGGCATTTCATGGTCGCGCTGTGCTTCTCCAGCACGCGGGGCAAAGGCCCGAGCGCGGGGGCGGCGAAGTCACGGCGGGCAACCTCAGCAAGCTCATCAGCCAGATAGATCCGCAATTGGTACTGCCACTGGTCACTCATGCTTCAGCTCCGTCGGGAATGTCAGCCGGATCCGGATCGCAGGGAAGTCTAACACTGTTCTCCATACCAATCCGGGTCTGGTCGGCCCTGTGGTAAAGCGTGATGTAGAGCAGTGGCCTGTGAAGGTCCGCACGCCGCGCAAACGCGCATGTTCGCCCTACTTTCGGGGAAGTGCCATTAGCGGTCCTTATTATCCGAGCCACCAGCACAGGTCGTGGTCCCGGGACACCGGCGCTGCGGCGCGATCCAAGTGCGATGAAGCATAAGAGAGACCCGGCGGACGGGCGCGACCTCTGAATGGTGTCAGTATATTTCGGACCTCGTGCAGGACTGGTTCGCGGGCGACTCCACCATCAGGCATCAGCCCCATTTGGAGGCAGTCCACCGTCCCGAACAGTCGATCCTTCCGGCGACGATCCAGTGACCGGAACCCGATTGCCCCGCGAGAGTCCCTGTCACGTCAACCTGGGCCCCACGGCGTTGGAGGCCGACCCGAACGCGTCCGTCCGGCTCCAGCCCGCCAGTGACATTGGCCCTCGTCCGCCCGGATGCATTGCGGGCCACTCCCTTCTCAACCACGATCGCATAATGATGCTTCCTGCGACAGGCGCCCTTCTCGGGGATGGTCGTCACAGTCCAGCGCCCATCGAACTGCGACTGCGCCATGCCCGTGGTGCTGACCGGGATCAATGGCGCGGCAAGGACAAGGCTGAGCAGCAGGCGGTTCATGACACGGTCTCCCTTTGGCGTTCGGACATTGTCAGTGCGGCAACGCGGTCGTCGCCACCGCGATCCCGCAGCCGCTTGCCTGCTTCAGGCGACTGGGGCCGATCCCTCGACGGCTTAGGCCGCCGGGGCAATCAGTCATGATCGCCTTCGGTCCGCCAGGCGGTCGGCGTCTGGCCCGACCAGCGCCGGAAGGCCCGGGTGAAGGCGCTCGCTTCGGAATACCCGAGAGCGGCCGCAATCTGGGCGAGCGGCACTTGCGTGTCCTGCAGCAACTGCCGCGCGATCTCGAACCGGATCTCGTTCGTGATCGCCCTGTAACCCAGGCCACTCTCCTTCAGGCGGCGGCTCAGGGTGCGGCGGTGTATCGTCAGCAAATGGGCGATGTCGTCGGCCGAGCAGTGATTGCTCGTCAGTCGCGTGCGCAGCAACTGCCGAATGTCGTCCGAGAATTCGGTGCCCTGCGCACCCTTCAGTTGCTGGATCCGTTCTTCCAGAAGGGCGCGCATCATCGGATCGGCCCCCGCAATCCGCAGATCCAAATCACGGGCAGAAAAGATGATGCTGGCGCTCTCCTGGTTAAACCGGAGCGGGGCTCTGAAATGGTGCCGGTACAGCGTCTGGTCTGCTGGGGCGGCCCGGGGCAACAGAACCTCATCCGGTCTCCAGCCAGAGCCGCACAACGTCCGCAGGATGTTGACTGTCACGCCCAGTGCGGCGTCGAGGATTTGCGGCCCGCTCCGGCTCTCCGCCTGGTAGGCCGCAAACGTGAGCAGGGCAATGCCGTCGCGGCCCGTCAGCGCAGGGACCACCACCCGGTCCTGAGTGCTCAGGTTCGAGACGAGCGCGCGCACTGCCTCGCCGACGGTGTGCGAGTGCCGCATCAGGCGCCCGACCAGGCCCAGCGACAGGATGCTCGCCCGCCGGCCGACCAGGAGCCCGAAATGCGTGCAGCCCGTGCGGGCCACGCACAGGGTGTACAGCCGGCCCAGGGCGGCGAACGGGATCATACTCATCGCATCGTCGAACAGATGCGGATCCAGTCCGGCCGCCCGGATCACCGGATCGGGCTCGACGCCGAGTTCGCGCAGGGTCGGGACGATTTCCTTGGAGACGCCAAGGTGAATGAAGCCGGGCGGCAGCGTTCGCCTGATGGTTGCCGGGACAGTCTGGGACACCTGGCTTGGTGGCCGGCTGTCACCCCCTGTCAGACATTCGGTGCCATCAACTTGCGTCATGAGAACCTCATGCCAGTCGATCGGATACCCTTACGCAAGCAACCTGATGATGTCCCGACATCCTCAGTCACACCTTCGTGCCTGGGACACTCGCGGCTCCATCAACAGCCCAACCCTGGCCTTCAACGGTGCAGAATGGAAGCAGGTTCATGTCCCTAAGTGTCAACGCGAGACTAACAGGACTGCCAAACTGCACCATCAGGTAAAACCCTGGAAATCGGCCGGGCAAACTCTGAGAACGGCAGATCAGACACAAAAAACCCTGCCCTCTGGGAGGGCAGGGTGAGTTCTCCTCGCCTTCGGGGTCTCCGAAAACATGACCATTAGGGCGTGAAACTATGCGGGAGTCAAACCAATCTATGCATACGTTACGGCATAGGCATGTATTCATGGCAGCAATACTGACGGAAAACAGCAATTTCATTCCGGTGTTGCTTTTAAGCCATAGCCAGAACGCGCCACTGCTTCATACTTGACTGTGCGACTCCTCGCACAAGGGATGCAAGCCTATGAGAACACGAATTCTTGGCCTCTTGGCCGCAACGGCGCTCACTACCGCTGGACTGTCCGCTGCCTCCGCTGCCGACCTGCCGGTCCGTGCGGCTCCGCCGGTCATCGCGGTGGCTCCGATCTTCACCTGGACCGGCTTCTATGTCGGCGGCAACCTCGGCTGGGGCTGGCGCGACAGCAACAACGACCCGGTGATCCTGACGGGGCCCGGCGTTCCGGGCGGCCTGGAGGGCGGCACGCTCCTCTTCGGCAACAGCAACGACGCCACCTTCACCGGCGGTGGCCAGATCGGCTACAACTACCAGATCGGCTCGTGGGTGATCGGTGCCGAGGCCGACATCCAGGGGATCAATAACGACAACAACTCCAATGTGGTGTTCATCCCCGGTCCGGGCTTTGCTGGCGGGGACTTTGTGCCCGGCGAGTTCGAGAACGGTGCGGATTGGTGGGGCTCGGTGCGCCTGCGCGCCGGTGTCGCCTTCGACCGCGTCCTGGTCTACGCCACCGGTGGTCTGGCCTACACGGAGGACAACACCGGCTGGGCGCTCGGCGGTGGTGTCGAGTGGGCCATGCCGGTGAACTGGTTCGGCTCCTCGGCGGTCACCCTCGGCCTCGAGGGTCTGTGGGTCAGCATCGATCAAGACGACGACAGCACTCGCCCCACCGGGACCTTTACTCCGGTTGGCGGAGCGCCGGTCAATGTGTTCCTGCCGCGGAGCAATGACGAGCAGGACTTCTTCGTCGCGCGCGCCAAGCTGAACTTCAAGTTCGGCACCTACTGAGCACCCACGACACAACAAGGAAAAGGCCCGGACCGCTCCGGGCCTTTTTTATGCGTGTTAGAGCCTCGGACCGGAAATGAGACTCCTGGCTTCTGTGCGAGGCCGAGCTGTGATTCACTGCCTGGACTGGGAGGTGGATTATGGGTCATTGCTATTCCCTGGATCTGCGGGTGCGCGTCGCCGACTTTGTCGATGCAGGTCATTCCTGCCGGGCGGCAGCCCAGCACTTTGACGTCAGCGAGAGTTTCGCCATCAAGCTGGTGCAGCGGAAGCGGCGGTTCGGCTCGCCGGCACCGGCCCGGCAAGGCCGTCCGCCCGGACGCAGCAAGCTGGTGCCCTATGAGAGCTTCTTGATCCAGACGGTCGAGGCCGAGCCGGCCATCACCATGCCCGAGCTGGCCGCAAGGCTGCTGACTGAGCATGGGATCGTTGCGGCTCCCGCGATGCTCTCGCGCTTCCTGTGCCGGCACGGCTTCTCATATAAAAAAATGCCTGATGGCGGCGGAGTGCGCACGCGCCGATGTGCGGGATGAGCGCCGGGTCTGGCATGCCCAGCGCCAGCCGCGCATGCGCCAGGAGACGCACCGGCTGGTGTTCCTGGACGAGACGTATGTCAACACCAAGATGACGCGCCTGCGCGGGCGGAGCCGCAGGGGCCAGCGCCTACGCATGAAAGCTCCCTTTGGACACTGGAAAACCCATACCTTTCTGGCTGGGCTACGGTGCAACGAGTTGTGCGCGCCGTGGATCATCGATGGCCCGATCACCCGGTTGGCGTTCGAGGCTTACATTGAGACGCAGCTCGCGCCGACGCTGCGCAAAGGCGATGTGGTGATTCTCGACAACCTGGCTGTCCACAAGAGCGAGAAGGCCGCTCAGTGTCTGAAGCAACGCGGAGCCTGGTTCCTGTTTTTACCTGCTTATTCGCCTGATCTTAATCCAATTGAACAGGCCTTTGCCAAGATCAAAGCGCACTTGCGCAAGGCCGAGGCCCGAACGTTCGACGCGCTCTGGCGAGCGCTCGGTGAGATCTGCAACCTGTTCGAACCACAAGAGTGCTGGAACTACCTTAAGGCTGCCGGATATGCGTCCGTTTAACCGTCCGATGCTCTAGGGATTGAGCTGGAAAAACACAGGGTAAAATTATCGCACAAAATTTACAGTATTGAGCCTTGGCTTCCGCATGCAACCATTCCTATGTTGCGCGCAACAAAGTTGCTGCGTCGGAAGTACAGTATTGAGCCTGCCGCTGTAGATGTTTGATCCCAGGGTTTGATGGTGCATTCTTATCGCCGGAATGGAGGGATGCGCTTCTCTATTCGGCCCCTCCAAGTCAAGCGCTTTTAAGGCATCGGCCATCCCACCTCCAGGCAGTCGTCTCTCGCAGGGCCTTGCTTCTCTCCGGGATCGGCACATTTGCCCTCCCACCATGGGATTCGTAGGATGAGGTGGCTCAATCTATGGGGCGTTCTGGCCGCGGCAGCGCGGCCGATACAAGCGCATCCACGAGCTCGCCTGATCCATCGTCCTGCGAAGGACGTCTTTCTTCCGCCTTCTGGCGGAATTCGAGTTATCTCATTGCCCGTTCCGGTATGGCATCTTAGACAGCTGCGGGTATGCTTTCCCTCGTCCAGCGGAATACGGTGCCATCGCTCCAGATGCGGTGCATGATCACGCCCAGACGCCGGGCCAGCGCAACAATGGCTTTTCGCCCACCACGCCGTTTGGCGATATTCATCGCCCATGCTTTCAACCACGACCACTTCACGTGAACATTCGTCAGCATGACTTGAGCGGCTTCGTACAACAGCGTTCGCATCATGCCATCCCCGCAGAGGGAGACGCGGCCGATCCGGTTGCTCTCACCCGACTGATGAAGCACCGGCGTTAACCCCAGGGAGGCACCCACGGCTTTGGAGTTCCGGAAGCGAGCCGGAACGTCGATAGTACTGGCATAGGCTAAAGCGACAACGGGACCGACCCCTGGAATGGTCATCAGGCGTCGACAAACACCGTCGTCGCGGACAATCGATAGCAGCTTTCGATGAAGACGCTCGAACTCCTCTCGAAGCTTTCGCCGGCTGGCCAGCAGCGGCTCTATGATCTCTGCCAGGTCAGGCAGACAGTCAAGGAGTTCGCGAATGCGGATGTCGAATTTGGCTGCGCCAACGATGCCGACTTTGAGGCCGAAGTTGCGCAGCAGGCCGCGAATATCATTCTCAAATGCAATCGCCTTCTCCTGCAGCAACTTGCGGGCGGTCAGGAGGGCGCGCCGCTTTTGGCTGGTCAGGGTTTTTACATGAACCGGTCGGAACAGATTCACCCGCATCATCTGCGCAATGCCACGTGCGTCGTTGCGGTCACTCTTGTTCACCTGTGCCTTGAGGAATGCCTTCGTATGGCGGGTCTCGATGCAGACGATAGGCAGACCGGCTTCTGCAAGCCCACTGAACAGCCATTGCGACAAAGGGCCAGCCTCAAGGCCGATCCGCTCGAGCCGCCAAGCAGGATCGTGGAGGACTTGCGCGAGATCGTCTGGGTGGCTCGGCACCTTTGTCTCGCGACAGATCCTACCCGTTTCATCCACAATGCACACCGACGTCTCTTTCACCGAGACGTCCAGTCCAGCATAGTGCTTCATGCTAGGCTTCCTTTCCTGATGCTTGTGCTTGATCCAACAGACCAGGTTTCATCATCGTCCCGCGGCGCGCGCCTTTCTAGCCCAAGCCATGGGATGGCAGGCCGAATACTCCATCTATGGGCCAGGTTCTCCATGGGAGCGCCACAACGCTCGATCCAGTCCGTCGAGCAATACAAAATAGTCAAGCGAGCCTGAGGGCCCTGGCCGAGCGCCATGGCATCAACCCGAAGACGGTCGCCAAATGGAAGAAGCGGGATACCACCGCAGATCGCCCGACGGGGCCGAGAGCACCGCATTCCACGGTGCTCTCGGTTTCGGAAGAGGCGATCGTCGTCGCCTTCCGCAAGCACACCCTGCTGCCGTTGGACGATTGCCTTTACGCCCTTCAGCCCACCATCCCGCACCTGACGCGCTCATCCCTGCATCGCTGTCTGCAGCGGCATGGTATCAGCCGCTTGCCAGAGGTGACCGGTGACAAGCCCGCCAAGAAGAAGTTCAAGAGCTACCCGATCGGCTACTTCCACATCGACATCGCCGAGGTGCACACGGAAGAAGGCCGGCTTTATCTGTTCGTGGCCATTGATCGCACGTCTAAATTCGCCTTTGCCCAACTGCATGAGAAAGCCACAAGGCGCGTGGCGGGTGACTTCCTGCGGGCGCTGATCGCGGCCGTGCCTTACAAGATCCACACGGTTCTCACCGACAACGGCACTCACTTCACCACACCCGGCAACACCAGTTCGGCTGCCCCTCTGATCAAAGAGGCGATGGCCCACGGCGAGATCTTCCGGGCCCATTCGTTCGAGCTCGCCTGTGCGCAGAACGACATCGAGCACCGCCTGACCAAACCACGCCATCCCTGGACGAACGGACAGGTTGAGCGCATGAACCGGACCCTCAAGGACGCGACCGTCAGGCGCTACTACTACGACACCCACGACCAGCTGCAGGGGCACCTGGGCGACTTCCTCGCCGCCTACAACTTCGCCCGAAGGCTCAAGACCCTGCGCGGCCTCACGCCCTACGAGTACATCTGCAAGATCTGGACAAGCGAGCCTCAACGCTTCAGGCTCGACCCGCTCCACCAAATGCCGGGACTAAACATCTAGCGACCGAGCCCATTTGGAGGGTTCAGAAGGGTCATAGCCGTAGCGCTTCCGGAATTCTGCAAAGGTCTGCTCTCGGGCAAGGATCTGCCGCAGTTCCTCCAAGGTCGGATGCAGGGAATGTGGGTTTGGATCGGGCTTCGTCTGGCTCATGCGCGATGCCTTTTGCTGGAGGCGCAAGATCGACTGCAAACATATGGCGAATTCATCCGCCACGACGTCAGACAACATCCCCATGAGCTCTTAACAAATCCTTTATGTGTGCGGCCGACACCGGCGGATGTGCCCCCATGCTACCGTCCTCCGGTCCGAGGCGGATTCGGTGCCGCCTTCACAGTGGTGCGCGGAGGGCAAGTGCAATGGCAACTGGAAGGGCGGCCGATATAGCCGGGTGGCCACTCCCGAGCAGAGACGGCAAGCTTGGAAAGATTATTGGGCAGCCAAGAGGGCCAAGAACACGGTCTTGGCAGACATTCCTAACATCAGCGATGGGCTACAGACCCTATGGCTGCAATCGTGAGCCAGAATACAGATCGGAACTATGCGCTCCACGAGTCATACTGCTTTGTGCTCGATGTCTGCTCCTCGAATGGGGCGACATAGGCGAGCGCTAGTCTGATTACCTGCGCGATCCTGACCGAAATGCCATCGAACTGCTCAAGCTGGTCCGCATTCGCCCTAAGTTGGTCAAGGGTTTGGATATTCTCTCTCCGCAGCACCTCCCAGGCGACGGGAGGCAGATAGAGACCCTCAATGTGTCCTGCGCAGGTGTCATAAAAATGGGGCATAGGAAGCTCCTAAGCCTTGCAAGCGGGAGCATGCGCATCTCCCAGCCTTCAGGGCCGGATCATTTAAGCCGGCGATGGCCTCTTATACGCCGTTGCCGAACATACCACTAGCAGGTCCATAAGCGTCATATCGGAAATTGGCAGCCCGCTGCTCAATCTTTGCGGGTGAGGCAGCGGCATTCGCGGATCAGCCCAACTCTATGGCATCGCTTCAGCTTCCCTGATCCGGCCAGAACATAAAAACGCACGGCTCATGTTTCTGAGTCGTCCGTATGATCCCTGAGGAAGGTTCCTCTCCGGTCATTCATAACCGGCGACCAAGACTATGTCTCTGGTTAAGGCTTCGGCCCGGAGTTGTTGGCGTGAGCCTTGCGTTCCTCTTCATCCGCCAGCGTCTCAAGGCGTTCGGCTGTCTCTAGGAACTGCTCGCGCTGAGCCGACTGAGATGCACCCTCACCTAACGCGCACCTCAGCCGATCATTGAATCACTTGCTCAGGAAACTCTGCAAGCCCGCAAGATCGTCGGTATTGATCTTGTCGACGCTCGCCGCCTTCAGCTCTTTCCAGATTGCCTCGCGCTGTGGCCCGGGCTGGTCCGGGGTTGCCCAGAATCGAAGGGTCCATCCCTTTCCATGGGCCGTCTTAACAATATCCTGCAATTTGGCCCTCTCGGCAGAGGGCATCTCTCCCTCGCCCTTCCAAGTAAAGACCTTGGTCCAGTTGTCGCTCAGGAGCGGCATGAAGGATGCCGGCATGTCGGAGGTCAGATCAGGCATGCGGCCATCATACCCGGCAAAGCGAACCTTCTCCGAAAGCATGTAATCTTTCGGGCGATTGCCAGACACGACCGCCGTAATGGCTCCTGCCTGAACCTTGCCGTCCCGAACGACTGTCAGGATGTCCGGATATTTAGAAAGCACCTCCGCCAAAGCCTTGTAGGTCGGCTCACCCTCGGTTTTGAGATCAATGAGAAGCGTAAATCCCTCACTCGCGGGGTAGACCTTCCCGCCATTCGCGGTAACGCGCTTTTTCAGCGGTTCCAGGTACAGCGCCTCCAAGGTCCTCTCAGGCTTGATATGAGCCTCTTCATGCGCCACCAGAAGCTTGCCGTTCACAAGCCAAATGTCGGCCTCGACGCCGGTAAAGCCATGGTCGAGGGCATCGAGAAGCGGCCGCTGATGCTCATAGTCGTTGTGAGCATGAGCTTGAGCAAGGGGCTTCACGTCGGCAGCAGAGACCATCGCCGGCGCAAGGGCGAGGGCAGCGGCCAGGAATAGGGCTCTCATGTTTCCTCCAGTAAATCCGTCTACTTGTCAGGGGTGCTGGTCTTCCAAGGATCGGTGACATACTGATGACGGCATGGTCCTTAGCCGGCGCACACCCAGGCATCGGAGATAGGTCCAGACCGTATGGAAACAACTCTTGCGAGGTTCTTCCAGCCGTTAACGGGCCTTCCGCCACTTTCTTGCCACGGTTCCCATGACCAACTGGTCCCCTTCGCGTGATAGATCAGTCACCGGAGGGCGGAACACGACGTTCCGCCGGAGGGAACTTTAAGGGACTAGAGACGAGAATGGCGACAGGCACGGTCAAGTGGTTTAATGAAACCAAAGGATATGGATTCATCCAGCCGGACAATGGCGGCAAGGACGTGTTCGTTCATATTTCAGCAGTGGAGCGCGCAGGCCTCCGGAGTCTGAAAGACGGTCAGAAGATCTCCTACGAGGTTGAACAGGACCGTCGCTCGGGGAAAGAGTCGGCGACCAACCTGCAGCAGGCCTAAGACCTCGCACATTTGCGGATTGCTCCGCCTCAACAATGAGCCGCTCCATTTTGGGGCGGCTCATTGTTTGGGTTTCACGCGGCTGAACAAATTCCAAATGAGGTCACGATGTCCGAATTCCTCAAAGATGAGCGGCTCTTAAAAGTACACCTAAACGTCTTCGTGATGTTTATGGGCCGAGACGGCTACTCGGACATAATGTCGACAGAGGAGTTCCCGCGTTTGCGCGAAACCGTCAAACTCGATGCCTGCCCTAAGGCCTACCTGCACCTGCAGCGTACTGGATCCCGCTTCGCTCTCGATAGGCGCAAGAAAATGGAGATTGCGGAGATTTACCATAAGGCAGGAGAGCATGCGTTCTACGGCTACTGTAAAGCGGTCGGCATCAAGCCGAAGTAGTTGCCTGCTCTTGGAAGGGCGCGGTGGCGAAATAATCCTGTGGGTTCCCCATAGGTTAGCTCCGCCGGAAGCTGCCGGTAACTCCGCTACGGTATCAGAGATGAATGATAAGCATGGCGATGACCGCCGGACGCGGCGAAGGAAATGTTTCGATACCTCTGGAGACATAAGGCGTTCAGCGCCGTACTGCTCTTCCTATTCGGCGTCGGCCTGTATCTGAAGCCGATCGCCGCTTGGTCCGGGCTTGCGCTGCTGCTGTTCTTCCGCCTCACCAAGGTTCACGCGCGTCTGCTGATCTATGATCTGACAGACCAGGCCGCGCTAAAACATGTCCGAACCCTGGCTACCAAACGCGCCCATATGCTCTCACCTGACGAATATGGGAACGTCTCTGAGGAGGCTTGGGACAAGCACATCAACACCTTCATCAAGAAGACACTTCTACCGGAGTTCCAGCGTAGGAAAGTCGAGCATCTCCTAGCCAAAGATCCGAAGCGGTACGTTGTCCGCCTCAGGACCCGCATTAACCGGATCATCGATCGGTACCAGCCAGCCGAGCCAGCGGACGCGTTGGACGATACTATGACAGGCAGGGAATTCGAGCTCTACTGCCGGGACGTCCTGCAGGAGGCCGGCTGGCGCGCTGCGCTTACCCCCGGGTCAGGCGATCAGGGCGCCGACATCATTGCAGAGAAGGAGGACCGGCGGGTTGTCATCCAGTGCAAATTTTACAACGGCACGGTCGGCAACAAGGCCGTTCAGGAAGCATATGCTG